>NZ_LFCW01000004.1:0-919044 GCF_001306465.1 Frankia sp. R43
GGTCCTCAAGAACTGGCACATATTCGACCGTTTCCGCGGCTGCCCACGCCGCGTCGGCATCTTCGCCCAGGCCGTCCTCGTCCTCTCCAGTGAGGGCCTTTAGGAAAATCGACTTTGAAAAGGCTCATTCTGAATAGTTCGTTCGGCATTCCTGTGTTGCCGATGATCCGGTGGGCGCGGAACATCGCTCAAACGGTCGGATTCGCGTGATCGCCGAGGCTGGCCGGCCCGCTCCTGTCCCAGGTCGCTCCGCCGTCCAGGTCGGTGCGACCGGGCCGGTGCCCGCCGCGGAGAACGTGCCGGCCGCGGTCACCGCCCACGACAGCGTTGTTCGCTCCGGACGCTGTCCAACAGAATGGACACGGACATGCAGTTGACGGTCCTCGGATGCCGGTCGGGAATGCCCGGCGCCGGCCAGTGCAGTTCCAGCTATCTGGTGGAGAGCGAAAAGGCTCGCCTGTTGCTGGACTGCGGCCCCGGGGCCGCGACCGCGCTCAGCACGATCACGCATCCGGACCAGCTCGACGCCGTCGTCATCAGCCACCTGCATCTGGACCACTGCTACGACCTGCTTCCCCTCGGGAAGACGCTGCTCGCCGGATACGGGCAGTTCGCCGAACTGTTCCCGACGCTGCCGTCGCTGACCCGGCGCGTCGAGCGGGCCCCGGTGCCGCTGTACGTTCCGGCGGGCGGACGGGAGCGGCTGACGGCGCTGGCGGCGCTGTTCCCGGTCGCGACGATCCCACTGCTGGACCGCGCGTTCGAGGTCGCCTTCGACGTCCGCGAATACGCGCCGGGGGACGTCTTCGAAATCGGCGACACCACCGTGAGCCTGCATGAGCTGCGCCATTCGGTGCCCAACTGCGGAACCCGCATCGACAGCGGAACCGGCAGCTTCGCCTACACCGGCGACACCGGGGTGACGGCGGATCTCGTCCCGTTCGCCCGTGACGTCGACATGCTGCTCGCCGAGGCGACGCTGGAGCTCACCGATACCACGGGCCACGGCCACCTCAGCGCCACCGACGCCGCCGCCGTGGCCGCCGCGGCCGGGGTGGACCAGCTCGTCCTCACCCATTTCGTGACCGCGGATCGGGCCTGGCTCGCCGCCCGCAAGGTGGACGCGGAGCGTGTCTTCGCCGGTCCGGTGCATCTGGCCGCCCCCGCGGCCCGCTTCACGACGCGGAGCCCCGAGGTGCTTGCGCCCGTCGTCCCAGGCGCGGAGCTGGCGCGATCCGGTCGGGCCGGAACGGAGCTGGCGGGTACGGAGCTGGCGCCCCGTGGTTGAACCGTTCAGCACGGCGCCCGCCGCGCCGCGGCGGCACCGGACGCCCGGCGCCGCCGCGGCCCTGACCGTGCGCGCACCGCGCACCGCGCCGCCGGTCCGAGCCCTGTGGTGCGACTACGGCGGTGTCCTCACCTCCCCCGTCGCCGACGCGCTCAGCCAGGTCGCGGCGGCTGCCGAGGTCCCGGCGGCGGACCTGATGGCGGCGATCCGCCAGGTCGCCGAACCGTTCGGCGGCACCCTCATCGAGCCGCTCGAGCTGGGCATTCTTCCGCAGCGGGAATGGGGGCTGCGGGTGACGGCGGCACTCGCGCCCCGCTGGACACCGCGCATCGACCTGACCCGCTTCGGCGACTACTGGTACGTCGGCCGGACCGTCAGCACAGAGCTGTTCACGCTGCTGGCGCGGGTGCGCGGTGAGGGCGTGCGGGTCGGCATGCTCACGAACAGCGTGCGGGAATGGGAGCCGCACCGGCGGGCCCTCGCCCCGGATGTCGACCCGTTCGAGGTGACGGTCAACTCGTTCGAGGTGGGCCTGCGCAAGCCGGATCCGGCGATCTTCCGGCTGGCCGAATCGATCTTCCGGGTGCCGCCGGAATCCTGCCTGCTCATCGACGACCTCGGCGCCAACTGCGCCGCCGCCCGGGTGCTCGGCTGGCAGACAATCGAGCACACCACCGTCGCCGACACCCTCGACGTGGTGCACCGACTGGTTTTCGAGCGGCGCTGAACCCACTTTCAATTCTTTTCCATCCCTGACCGTGGACCGCGGGACGGCGAGGGAGAACCGCCCGCGAGAACGATAAATAGTTTCCATCGATCCATCGAAATCGATCACGCGCCGACGATTGCTGTCGTTTACGGATCGTTCGCCACAATCGCATTGCCAACCGCGACGCACCGTTCGAGACTGAGTCCGGAAAATCCGCCAGGAATTCCCCGGAACTCGTCACGGAACAGGTGGTCGGTGTGTCGCAGTACACCCTGGGAGCGGGCCTCGTCCTTCCTGAGGACCGTGGCCTCTACTCCCTCGTCGACGACCGGGTACGGGTCACCCCCGAACTGGTTGTCCTGAGCCGCCCGGCGGCGTCGGGCTGGCAGGACATCACCTACCGCGAGCTCGACGCCCACGCGCGCCGGGTCGCGGCGGTCCTGCTGCACCGGGGAGTCGGCGCGGGCGACCGCGTCGGCGTCCTGGGCCGCACCAGCTACGAGTGGGTGGTGGCCGACCTCGCGGTGCTCGCGATCGGCGCGATCACCGTCCCGATCTTCCCGACCGCCTCCGCGGCCCAGATCGCTCACATCGTCGCCGATTCCGGGATGACGTGGTGCTTCGCCGAGACACCGGAGCATCAGGAACTGGTGGCCGGCGCGGCGGCGGGCGCGCTGCGGGCGGCCCCCTGGCCACTGGCGGACCTCGACACACTGGCGGCATCCGACGACACCGCCCGCACCGACGGCGAGTTCGAGCGGCGCCGCGACGCCGTCCGCGCGGACTCGATCGCGACAATCGTCTACACCAGCGGAACCACCGGGATGCCCAAGGGCTGCATTCTCACCCACGGCAACCTGTTCGCGTCCAGCGCGAACACGGTCGAGCACACCGGCGGGCTGTTCCGCGTGTGGCGTCCGGAGCACACCGTCGGCACCGGTGCCGACGGAGACGGCGCGGACGCCAGCGATGTCGTGACCGAGCAGGCCGCGACGCTGCTCTGCCTGCCACTGGCGCACGTCTTCGGACGCACCATCCTGGTCGCCTGCCTGTACGCCGGGACCAGGACCGGGCTGCTCTCGGCCGTCACCGACCTGCTGCCCGCGATGGCCGGTTTCCGGCCGACCGTGCTGGCGCTGGTCCCGTACGGGCTGGAGAAGATCCGCAAGGGCCTGCGGGCAGCCGTCGACGCCGACACCGAGCTGGCCGCGGTCGCCGCGGGGCTGGCACAGGTCGGCACCGGCACCGGCACCGGCACCGGCACCGATGAGCCTGGCGGCCGCCCGGACGAAGCCCTGCTGGCCCGGGTCGGCGCCGTGTTCGGTGGGCGGCTGACCCACGTGATCAGCGGCGGCGCGTCGCTGGACAGCACGACCGCGGCCTACTACCGCGGGCTCGGCGTGCACATCCTCAACTGCTACGGCCTGACCGAGGCCGCGACCGCCGTGACGGTCAACCAGCCCGAGACCAACCGGGTCGGCACCGTCGGCCAGCCCATCCCGGGAACGACGGTGGGCATCGCACCGGACGGCGAGGTGCTGGTCGCGGGCCCGAACGTCTCCCCCGGCTACTGGCGGACCGGCCAGGACCCGCTCAAGGCAGGCACAGACCCGCTGAAGGCGGGAACGGACCCGTCGACCGCCGGCGCCGACGGGCAGGACGGCACCGACGCCGCGCCCCGCTGGCTGTACACCGGCGACCTGGGCCGGCTCGACGCCGACGGCTACCTCGTCATCACCGGCCGGCGTAAGGAGATCCTGGTCACCAGCGGTGGCAAGAACGTCACACCGACCCTGCTCGAGGACCGGATGCGGTTGCACCCGCTGGTCGCCGACTGCATGGTCGTCGGCGAGGGCCGCCCGTTCGTCGCCGCACTGGTGACGCTGGAGCCGGCGGTGCTGGCGAAGCTGGCCGCCGAGGCCGGCCTCGACCTCGACGCCGACCGGTGGTGGGAGCATCCCGCCCTGGCGGAGCGGCTGCGCGACGCGGTCGACGACACGAACAGCCTGGTCTCCCGGGCCGAGTCGATCCGGCGCATCCGGGTGCTGCCGACCCAGTTCACCATCGCCGACGGCCATCTGACGCCCTCGATGAAGCTGCGCCGCGCACAGATCGAGGCCACGTTCGCCGCCGAGATCGACGAGCTCTACACCGCCGCACCCGAGCCGGCCGGCCCGGCGCCGACCGAACCGGCGACCTCCGCCGCCTGACCAGAGCCGCCGCCTGACCTGAACCAAAGGCCCCAGTCCTGTTCCACCCGCCTGTACGACGGGAGTTCCCAAGGATGTACGACGTCATCGTGGTCGGTGCCCGCTGCGCCGGATCGCCGCTGGCCATGCTGCTGGCCCGCCAGGGCCACCGGGTCCTGGTCGTGGACCGGTCGACCTTCCCCAGCGACACTGTGTCGACCCACTACATGCACCAGACGGGGCTGGCCCGGCTGCGTGACTGGGGCCTGCTGGACCGGCTGATCGCCAGCGGGGTGCCGCCGATCCGCAACCTGACCTTCTACTACACCGGCATGCTCGTCGAGGGCTTCGCCGACCCGATCGAGGGCATCGACGCGGTGTACTGCCCGCGCCGGACCGTCCTGGACAAGCTGCTGGTCGACGCCGCCCGCGAGGCCGGCGCCGAGGTGATCGAAGGCTTCACGGTCACCGACCTGCTGTTCGACGCCGGGCGGGTCACCGGCATCCGCGGGCAGGTCGGCGACGGGCCCGAGCAGGAGTTCCGCTCCGCGTTCGTGGTCGGCGCGGACGGGCGGACGTCCACCGTGGCGGACAAGGTCGGCGCCGACTTCTACAAGGTCGTGCCGGCGGAGGGCTTCATCTACTACTCGTACTTCGAGGGCCTGGACTGGGCGATGCAGCACCGGACCGGCCTCGGCGAGCAGCAGTTCGGCACCTGGCCGACGAACGACGGCCAGCACCTGCTGTCGATCATCCGGCCGCGCGCGGCGTTCAGCGAGTTCCGCGCCGACGTCGAGGGCAGCTTCCAGGCGATCTTCGACAACGTGCAGCCGGAGTTCGGCGAGGACCTGCGGGCCCGGGGCAAGCGGGTGGAGGAGTTCCGCCCGATGCGCTACCCGGACAACTACTACCGGCGCTCGAACGGCCCGGGCTGGGCGCTGGTCGGCGACGCCGGCTACCACAAGGACCCGTTCACCGGCTGGGGCATCACCGACGCCTTCCTGCAGGCGCAGCTGCTGGCCGACCGCCTGCACGCGGGCCTGGCCGGCGAGCGGACGCTCGACGACGCCGCCGCCGAGTACGTCAAGATCCGCGACGAGGAGAGCCACGGCACGTTCGAGCTGACCTGCACGCTGTCCAAGCTCGTCCTGCCGCCGTTCCTGGACTCGGTCTTCAACGCCACCGCGGCCAGCCCCCGGTACATCAAGAAGTTCTTCGCCATGATCGCCGGCGGCGCCGACGGCCACGACTTCTTCGAGCGCGACAGCCTCGCCGAGCTGTACGAGGAGGTCGGGACGCCGGCCGACAAGCGCCTGCTGCCGGCCGCCTGAGCCCGCGCCCGAGCCCAGAAACCCAGGAGGCGTCCCCCCGATGACCACCGCCCCGGCCACGCGTCCACCCGCGCCCGCCGGCACGCCCGAGCCCGCCGGTTCGCCCCCGCCCGCGGGCCCGGGGGCCGACGTCGCCGAGCTCGCCCGGCGCACCCGTGCCTTCGTCGACGACCACGTCCTGCCCGTCGAACGCGAGCTGGTCGTGGCGGGCCGGCACATGGACGACGACGTCCGGGTCGACCTGCAGCGCGCCGCCCGCGCGGCCGGGGTGTTCGGGCCGCTCACCCCGGTCGGGCTCGGCGGACTGGGCCTGTCCAACGCCGGCCTCGCCGAGGTGCTCGAGGCGGCCGGGCGCAGCCTGATCGGCCCGACCGCGGTCAACTGCGCCGCACCCGACGACGGCAACATGCACCTGCTCGCCGCGGTGTGCACCCAGGCGCAGGCCGAGCGCTACCTGCACCCGCTGCTGCGCGGTGAGACCCGCTCCTCGATCGCGCTCACCGAGCCCGCGCCCGGTGCCGGCTCGGACCCGTCGATGGTCCGCACCAGCGCCGTCCCGGTCGACGGCGGCTGGGTCATCGACGGGGCGAAGCACTTCATCACCGGCGCCGAGGGTGCCGCGTTCACCATCTGCATCGCCCGCACCGAGGGCGGCACCACCATGTTCCTGGTCGACCAGGACAACCCGGGCCTGCGGGTCGGGCGCCGCATGCCGACCCTGGACCACAGCGCCGCGGGCGGGCACTGCGAGGTCACCTTCGCCGACTGCTTCGTCCCGGACGACGCCGTCCTCGGTGACGTCGGCGCCGGCCTGCGCTACGCCCAGGTGCGCCTCGCCCCGTCCCGGCTGGCGTTCTGCATGGCCTGGCTGGGCCTGGCCGCGCGGGCGCACGAGATGGCCGCCGCGTGGATCACCGGCCGCTCCTCGTTCGGCCAGCGGATCTCCGACCACGGCATGGCGCAGGCACACGTCGCCGACAACGAGATCGACATCGCCGCCGCGCGGGCGCTGGTGCGGTCGGTGGCGCGGGTCCTCGACGAGGAGGGCCTGGCCAGCTCCGGCGCCCGCCACGGCGCCGCGATCGCGAAGACGTTCGTCGCCGAGGCGGTGTGGCGGGTGCTCGACCGGGTGGTCCAGCTCTACGGCGGGCTCGGCATCTGCGAGGACCACCTGGTCGCCCGCTTCCTGGTCGAGGCCCGCGGGTTCCGCATCTACGAGGGCTCGTCCGAGGTGCTGCGTGCCTCGATCGCCCGCCGGGTGCTGCGCGCGCACAGCAGCCCGGCTCCCATCAGCCCCGAGGAGGCCCGATGACATCGACATCCGCACCTGCCACGCCGCCCGCGACGCAGCAGGCCGGCGCCGGAGCCGGCGGATCCGGGCCGTTCTCCATCTTCGGCCCGGCGACGGCCGATCCGTCGGCACCGGACTTCGCGCGGATCTGCGAGATCGCCAACGCGATCGTGCCGTTCCGCCGGTTCGTGGGCATCGACATCACCCAGGTCGACCCCGACCACTCGGTCGTGGAGATCCCCGCCCGGCCCGATCTCACCAACCAGCTCGGCACCGTGCACGCGGGCGCGCTGTTCCTGGCCGCCGACCTCGCCGGGGCGGCCGCCGTCGCCGGGGCGATGGCGGCGCGGCTGAGCCGGTTCGAGAGCCTCGTCGTGCGCGACGCCCGCTCGTCCTTCCGCCGGCCCGCCCGCGGACGCATCCGGGCGATCGGCATGGTCGACGAGCGGGAGGCGCGCCGCGTCCTCGCCGGCACCGGGCCCGAGCGGTTCGACCTCGACGTGCGTGCCGTGCTCTACGACGACGACGACGTGATCGTGGCCCGCTTCGGCTTCGACTACGTCTGCGCGATCGGCGGCGACTGACCATGGCCACCACCGAGTCGACGGCGTCATCACCGTCCCCGGCCTCGTCCTCGTCCCCAGCCCCGGCCCCGGCGCAGGGCTCGTCCGCCGAGAAGGTGGCCGTGCCGGTCGGCGGCGGCGTCGTGCTGGGGCTGCGGATCATGGCCCAGCCCGACCCGGCCGTGCCCGTGGTCGCGCTGCTGCCCGCGATGGCGCTGAAGGCGAAGTTCTACGTGCCGCTGGCGAAGGCGCTGTTCGGCGCCGGCCTGTCGGTGGTGCTGTGTGACCAGCGCGGCTACGGCGACAGCACCCCCGGCCTGCGCGAGCAGCCGAACTTCGGCTACCGCGAGCTGATCGAGGTCGACGTCCCGGCGGTGGTCACCACGATCCGCGCCCGCTTCCCCGAGTCCGCGCTGTACCTGTTCGGCCACAGCCTCGGCGGGCAGCTCGCGCTGTTCCACGCGGCGTCCGCGCCGGCCGGTGTCGCCGGCATCATCACCATCGGCACCGGCACGCCCTACTGGCGGGCCTTCGGACGCCGCAACTGGCTCGAGGCGTACTGGAAGATCCAGACGATCGGCCTGGTCGCGCGGCTGCGCGGCCACTGGCCGGGCGGGATGCTCATCGGCGGCGCGATGTCCGGCCAGGTCATGGTCGACTGGGCGCGGCAGTCGCGGACGAGCTGGTGCCGGCCGCGCGGCTCGTCGCGCCGCCACGACGACGCGCTGCGGGCGCTGAGCCTGCCGGTGCTCGCGATCTCGCTCGACGACGACCGGCTCGGCCCCGCCTCGAACGTGGACTTCCTGTGCTCCCGGATGCCGGTCGCCCGGCTCACCCGCTGGCACGTCGTGGCGGCCTCGGGAGTCGAGAACCGGGACCACTTCGCGTGGATCAAGGACAGCGCGGTCATCGGGAAGGCCGCCGCGACCTGGATCGCCAGCGGCCGGCTGCCCGCCGCGGCCACCGCGGGCTCCGGCACCAGCTCGACCGACGGGGGCGGCCGGTGACCCGGGCCCGGCTGACCGTGCTCGGCGACAGCTTCGCCGAGGGCCGCGGCGACCCGCGGCCGGACGGCTCGTACGGCGGCTGGGTGCCGCTGTTCGCCGACCTGTTCGCCGTCCCGCGCGGCGGCCACCGCAACCTCGGCACCCACCAGGCCACCACATCCGACATCCTGCACCGGCAGGTCCCGGCCGCCCTGGTCAACAAGGCCACCATGATCGGTTTCATCGGTGGTGTGAACGACCTGGTCAGCGACTACGACCCCGATCGCTTCGCGCGCAACCTGGAGGCGATCCTGCGCCGGCTCGCCGGCCCGGACACCGTCCTGTTCACCGCCACCTACCCAGACATCCCCGGCAACCTCGACATCCCCGCGCCGTTCCGGGCCCTGCTGCGCGACCGCTTCGCCCGCGCGAACGAGGACCTGACCCGGGCCGCCACGGCCGTCGGCGCGGTCTGCCTCGACATCGCGGCCGCGGCCGAATGGCGCGGGCCGACGTTGTGGGACCCCGACGGGCTGCACCCGAACCCGCGCGGGCACCGCCACTTCGCCGACACCATGGCCGACTTCGTCGGCCTGCACACGGGCATGGCGCCGGTCGGGCGCGAACCCGTCGGCGCCGGCGCGGGGGCCGGCCTCCTGTCCTACTGACCCCTTCCCCCAGGCCCTGGCCTCCGGCGCCGCCGGCCGCTGTGCCCGCCCGCCGCGGGGCCTGCCGCCGCGGGGCCGCCGGCCGGCCCTGTGCCGCCGGTGCCGCCGTCATCCCCTGGCGGCACCGGCCCACCGGCCCCGCGGCCCCGCGGCCTGGCGCGGCTGACCATCCAGCGCCCCGCCCCCACCACCTGATGAAAGGTTCATCGTGCGCGAGAGCGGACCGCCCCGGCGACTCGCCGACACACCCATCGCCATCGTCGGCATGGCGGGTCTCTTCCCGCATGCCCGTGACGTCCGTGAGTTCTGGCAGAACATCGTCGACGCACGGGACTGCATCGAGGACATCCCGGCCAGCCGCTGGAACATCGACGACTACTACGACGCCGATCCGACCCGGCCCGACCACACCTACTCCCGGCGTGGCGGCTTCGTCCCGGACGTCGACTTCGACCCGCTGGAGTTCGGCCTCCCGCCGAACCAGCTCGAGGTCACCAGCACCCTGCAGACCCTCAGCCTCGTCGTCGCCCGCGACCTGCTGCGCGACGCCGGCGCCACCGACTCCACCTGGTACGACTCCGAGACCACCGGCGTGGTCCTCGGTGTCACCGGGCCGGTGCCGCTCATGCACCCGCTCGGCGCCCGGCTCACCACCCCGGTGCTGCGCGAGGTCGTGCGTGCCTGCGGGCTGACCGAGGACGACGCCCAGGCCATCGCCACCCGCTACGCCGAGGCCTTCGCGCCCTGGGAGGAGAACTCCTTCCCCGGCCTGCTCGCCAACGTCACCGCCGGGCGCATCGCGAACCGCCTCGGCCTCGGCGGCATGAACTGCACCGTCGACGCCGCCTGCGCGGCGTCGCTTTCCGCGGTGCGGATGGCGATCGCCGAGCTGGTCGACGGCCGCTCCGACATGATGATCGCCGGTGGTGCCGACACCGAGAACTCGATCTTCGGATACATGTGCTTCAGCAAGACCCAGGCGCTGTCGAAGTCCGACCGCATCCGCCCGTTCGACGAGGGCGCCGACGGCACGCTGATCGGCGAGGGCGTCGGCATGATCGCCCTGCGCCGGCTGGCGGACGCCGAGCGCGACGGCAACCGGATCTACGCGGTCATCCGCGGGCTCGGCTCGTCCAGCGACGGCCGTTCGAAGAGCATCTACGCCCCGCGGGCCGAGGGCCAGGAGCGCGCGCTGCGGCGCGCCTACGCCGACGCCGACTGCTCGCCGGCGTCCGTCGAGCTGTTCGAGGCCCACGCCACCGGCACCGCCGTCGGCGACCGCACCGAGCTGACCGCGCTGGACGGCGTCCTGCGCGCCGCCGCCGACGGGCAGGCCCACTTCGCCGCGATCGGCAGCGTCAAGTCGCAGATCGGCCACACCAAGGGCGCCGCGGGCACCGCCAGCCTGATGAAGCTGGCGCTCAGCCTCTACCAGAAGACGCTGCCCCCGACGATCAACGTCGAGCGCCCCAACGGCCCGCTCGCCGAGGACGCGACCCCGCTGTACGTGAACACCCGCACCCGGCCGTGGATCCGCGACCCGCGCCGGCCGGTGCGCCGCGCCGCCGCCTCCGCGATGGGCTTCGGCGGGACGAACTTCCACGTCGTCCTGGAGGAGCACAGCGCGCTGCGCCCGGCGAACGGGATGGTGCACCGCACCGCCCGTGCCTGGGTGTGGCACGCCCCGGACCCGGCCGCGCTGCGCGCCGCGCTCGAGGCCGGCGCCGCCCCCACCGACGGCCCCATCCCCGCCGACCACGCCCGGGTCGGGTTCGTGACCCCGGCCGGCGACCCGGACGGCGCCGAGCCGCGCCGGATCGCGCTCGCCCAGCTCGCCGCGTCCCCCGACGCCGAGCAGTGGACGCACCCCGCCGGGGTCTACTACCGCCGCCGCGCCCTGGCGGACCTTCGCGTCGGCGCGCTGTTCGCCGGCCAGGGCAGCCAGTACCTGGAGATGGGCCTCGACGCCGTGCTCGGCGTGCCGACCGTCGGCCAGGCCCTCGACGACGCGAACGCCGTGTTCGACGGCGACGCCACCGCGCTGGCCGCGGTGATGTACCCGCCGCCGGTGTTCGATCCCGAGCTGCGCCAGGAGCAGGAGTCCCGGCTGCGGGCCACCCGGTACGCCCAGCCCGCCATCGGCGCACTGTCGGTGGGCCAGTTCCGCTACCTGGCCGAGCTGGGCCTGGACTGCGCGGGCTACCTCGGCCACAGCTTCGGTGAGCTCACCGCGCTGTGGGCCGCCGGCGCGCTGACCGACGCCGACTTCTTCCGGCTCGCCCGCGCCCGCGGCGCCGCGATGGCCCCGCCCGACGCGCAGGCCTCCCCCCTCGATGCGGCGAGCTCCGATCCCGGGACGATGGCCGCCGTCCAGGCCGGCCGCGAGGAGATCGAGCAGATCCTCGCCGACTTCCCCGACGTGGTCGTCTGCAACCACAACGCCCCCGACCAGGTCGTCGTCGGCGGCGGCACGCAGGCCGTCGGCGAGGTGCTGGCGGAGCTGGCCCGGCGCGGCCTGAACGGGCGGCTGCTGCCCGTCTCCGCCGCGTTCCACACCCGCTACGTCGGGCACGCGGTGGACCGGTTCGCCGCCGACCTGGCCTCCGTCGAGATCGGGGCGCCGACCGCGCCGGTGTACGCCAACACGGCCGGCGCGAGCTACGGCACCGAGCCAGCGGCGAACCGCGCGGTTCTCGGCGGCCAGCTGCTGGCACCCGTCGACTTCGTCGCCGGTGTCCGCGCGATGCGCGCCGACGGCTGCAACGTCTTCGTCGAGTTCGGCCCGAAGCAGGTGCTCGCCCAGCTCACCCGCCGCATCCTCGGCGACGAGCCGATCGCGGTCGTCTCCACCGACGGCGGCCCGCTGCGCGACGGCGACGTCATGCTCAAGCAGGCCGCCGTGCAGCTCGCGGTGCTCGGCGTGGCGATCACCGACATCAACCGGTACGACCCGGCCTCGCACGCCGAGGGCGGGCAGGCCGCGCGCCGTGCGGCGATGACCATCACGCTCACCGGCGCCGAGTACATCCCCGACTCCCGCCGCGCGCTCTACAACGCCGGCCTCACCGACGGCTTCCGGGTCAGCGCGCTGGCGGCCCCGACCGCCGCCGCACCGGTCGCGGACGCCGCCGCGGTCACCGCCGTCACGCCGGCCACGCTCACCACGGCGGCGCTGGCTCCGGCCGCGCTCACCCCCACCGCGGGCGGCGCCCCCACCGCGAACGGCGGCTCCGTCCTCGGCGGCCTGGCCACCACCAGCGCCAACGGTGACCTGTCGGCCGCCAGCCACGCGCCGGCGGTCGACGGCCCACCCGCCCCGAACGGTCTGGCCGTGGCCGGTGCCGCCGCGGCGCCGAGCCCGGTGGTGGCCGCAGGCACGGACCTGGACCCGGCGCTGGTGACCGAGGCGGTGAACCGGCACCTGGACCTGCACACCCGGTACCTGGACGGACAGCTGCAGATCACCGGGGAGCTGGTCGCCCTGCTGCGATCGGGCGCTAGCACGGACCAGCCCGCCTGGATCCCGGCGGCCATCGAGCAGGTCGCCGAGCAGAGCCTCGCCGCCGGCCGCACCCACACCCGCGCCAACGAGGTGCTCGCCGCCCTCGCCGGTCTGCGGCTGCCGGCTCGGGAGGACGCCTTCCTTCCCGCGCCCGCCCCGGCCCCGGCTCTGCCGGTGGCCCCGGTTCACGCGGCACCAGCCGGACTCACGCCGGCCCCGCCGGCCGGTTCGGCGGCCCCGGTGGTGCCCTGGATCCCCAGCCAGGACTCCGGTGACGGCGTTGCCAGCGGCAACGGCAGCACCCCTGGCAACGGCAGTGCCAACGGCAACGGGTACCGGCCGGGGACGCCGGCCCTCGGCGCGGGCGAGCCCGTCGGGACCGAGACCCCGGCGAGCCCTGCTGCCAGCGCACCGGTCGCCGCGGGCCCCACCGCGGACGAGGTGCGCACCGCACTGCTGGGCGTCGTCGCGGACCGCACCGGCTACCCCGCCGAAATGATCGACACCGGCATGGACCTCGAAGCCGACCTCGGCGTCGACTCCATCAAACGCGTCCAGATCCTCGGCGCCCTCCAAGAACACTTCCCCACCCTCCCCGCAGTCGGCCCCGAACGCCTCGCCGAAATGCGCACCCTCGACCACATCACCGACCACGTCCTCACCAGCCTCACCAACACGGCAAGCAGCACCCCCACCGCCAGCACAACCGGACCGGCCACCGCCACGGCGAACGGCACCGCCACCACCGCCGTCTCCCCTGACGCCGTCCGCACCGCACTGCTCAGCGTCGTCGCCGACCGCACCGGCTACCCCGCCGAAATGATCGACACCGGCATGGACCTCGAAGCCGACCTAGGCGTCGACTCCATCAAACGCGTCCAGATCCTCGGCGCCCTCCAAGAACACTTCCCCACCCTCCCCGCAGTCGGCCCCGAACGCCTCGCCGAAATGCGCACCCTCGACCACATCACCGACCACGTGCTGACGAGCCTCGCCGGGCCGGCCGAGCCGGCCGCCGGAACGCTCGACCCCGTGGCACCGGCCGCGGCCGAGTCCCTCGACGGCGGGGCACCGCTGCCCCGGCGCCGGGTCGAGCTCGTACCGACCGCCCCAGTGGACGTCCTCGACGCCGCGCCGTTCGGGTCGGACCCGGTCGCCGTCGTCGTCGACGCCTCGGCCACCGGCACGGACGCCGCGACGCTGGCCGCGCTGGACGAGGAGCTGATGGGCCGAGGCTTCGCGGTCCGCACGGTGCGGCTGCCGGCCGCGGCAGCCGGCGGCACCGAGCCCGGCGCCGGCACCGAGACCGCCGACGAGCCGGCCGACCCGCTCGACGAATGGGACGCCGCCGCGGTCGAGAGCGCGCTCACGGACGCGTTCGGCGCGGGGGAGACCGCCGACCTGTGCCTCCTGCTGGTCGGCACGCCGGCTGGACCGGATGACGGTTCCGGCTGGACGGACGGCATCCGCCGGCTCGCCGACGCCGTCCTGGTGGCCAAGCACGCCGCCGGGCCGCTGCGCCGCGCGGCCGCGCGTGGCGACCGCGCCGCCTTCCTCACCATCACCCGCCTCGATGGCGGTCTGGGCCTTCGCGGTCCGGAGCCCGCGGTGCAACGCCTCGTCGGCGGGGTCTCCGGAGTGGTGAAGACGCTGGCCCGCGAGGAGACCTCGCTGTTCTGCCGGGCCCTGGACGTCGATCCCGCCGTGGCGCCCGCGGATCTGGCCCGGATCGCGCTGACCGAGCTGTGGGACGCGGCTGTCGACCTCCTCGAGGTCGGCGTCGACCCGGACGGCACCCGCTGGACGGTCCGGCCCGGCCCCTTCGGCGCCAGCCCGGCCACGGCGACCGCCGACCGTGACCCGGAGACCGGGCCCATCGACGACGGCGAGGTCACCAAGCTGAGCCCGCAGGACACGGTGATCGTCACCGGGGGCGGGCGCGGGGTGACCGCCGACTGCGTGCGGGCGCTCGCGGCCCGTGTCCCGGCGCACTTCGTGCTCCTCGGCCGGACCGAGGCCGACGCCGATCCCGCCTGGGCGCAGGGCGTCGCCGACGCCGCCCTGCTCGGCGCCGCCGCCGCCGACCTGGCGGCGCGGGCCGGCACCGACGGCCCACGCCCGACGCCCCGGCAGGCCGAGGCGGCGCGCCGCGACGTGCTGGCCCGCCGCGAGATCCGCGACACCCTCGCGGCGCTGGCCGCGACCGGCGCCACCGCCGTCTACCTGAGCGTCGACATCGCCGACCGGGCGGCGGTACGGGCCGCGCTGGCTCCCTACCGGGACGTGGCCAGCGCCCTCGTGCACGGTGCCGGGGCACTCGCCGACAGCACGTTGGAGGCCAAGACCCCCGACGCGGTCCGCCGGGTCCTGACCCCGAAGCTGACCGGGCTGCGCAACGTCCTCGACGCGCTCGGCGCGCTCGACGCATCCGAGGAATCCCGTTCCGGCGCGGCCTCGCCGCTGGGGCATCTGGTGCTGTTCACCTCGGTGGCGGGCCTGATGGGCAACCCGGGTCAGGCCGACTACGCGGCGGCGAACGAGGCCCTCGGCCGGCTCGCCGCCGGCTGGAAGCACGCGGCGCCCGGCCGGCACATCACCGCGATCGACTGGGGTGCCTGGGACGGCGGCATGGTCGACGCCGACCTGCGCGAGCTGTTCCGCTCCCGCGGCGTCGCGCTGATCGACCGGGCGCAGGGCGCCGAGGTGTTCGCCGACCAGTTCGAGCCGCCGGGCACCGCCGACGTCCGCCTGCTGGTCGGGTCGGCCGAGGCGCTGACCGGCGCGGGCGGGGTGCGGCCCGCACCGGCCCTGGTGGCCCGCCGCGACCTCGGCGAGATCGCCGAGCACCCGGTGATCCTGCACCACCAGGTCGGCGGGTTCCCCGTCCTGCCGGCGACCTTCGCGATCGGCTGGCTCGCGGGCGTCGTCGAGCGGGCCCACCCGGGGCTCGCGGTCGTGGAGGTCCGCGACTTCGACGTCCACAAGGGTGTGGTGTTCGACGGGACGGGTGAGCTGACCCTGCGGGTGCACGCCGCGGCTGCCGAGCCCGACCCGAGCGCCGGCGGCGCGGCCGGCACGGGTGACCGGCTCGTCGTGAAGGCGAGCGTGCGCAGCCCGGGCGCGCTGCCGATCGGCGTCTCCCGCTACGCGGCGACGCTGGTCCTCGCCGCGCGGCCACCGGCGCCGACACAGGTGGAGGACTGGTCGCGGCTGGAGGCGCTGTGGTCGGGGCCGGGCGCGCAGGACGGCCTGGAGATCTACACCGGCGGCACCCTGTTCCACGGGCCGTTGCTGCGGGGGATCACCCGGGTCCTGGAGCGCGCTGACCGCAGCCTCGTCATCGAGTGCCGCCTGCCCGCGGCTCCGGTCGCGCACGGCGCGTTCGCCGCCACGCTGCACGATCCGGCGCTGGCCGACCTGCTGCTGCACGGCCCGTCGGTGCTCGGGCGCTGGGTGACCGGCCAGGCCTGCCTGCCGCTGGCCGTCGGGCGGATCGACTACCGGGCCCCGCTGCCGGCGGACGAGCCGTTCGCCGTGGTGGTCGACGAGACCCAGGTCCGCGACACCGGCCTGCTCAACCGGGTGACCGCCGTCGGCCGGGATGGACGGATCCTCGTCCGCCTGCACGACGTGGCGATGGTCGCCACCCCGGACATGGCCGCGAAGTTCGCCGAGGGTGCCGCGCGCTGGGCGCAGGAGGTGACGTCATGACGATCGCCGAGGAGGCGCCCCGCATGTCCGTGCCGGGCTTCGGCCCCGGTGCGCTGCCGGCCGCCGCGTTGGACGACGAGCTCGGTTTCGAGGGCGAGCCCTTCGACGCGCTCCGGCTGACCGTCCCGGCCACGCCCACGGCGCCCACGGCGACCACCGTGGCGACCACGGAGGCGCTCGCTCCGGTGACCCCCGGGGCAACCACGGTGGCGGCGGTGACGGTGCCGCTGCCCGCCGGCTCCGCGCTCACCGGCGCGGGTCACCTCGCCACGACCCGGATCGCCGGGCTCATCCGCGAGGCGGGCGCCGTCGTGGCGGCGGCGCACGACTCCGCGCTGGCGGCGCAGCTCGCGCTGAGCCGGCTCACCCTCGCCGGCCCGGCGCCCACCGGCACCGGCACCGGCACCACCCGCCCCGCGCCCATCGTCACGCCGGCGATCGCGGGCACCCCGACGATCAGCGTCACGCCGGCGATCACGGGCACGGCGATCACGGGCACACCGGCGAGCGCCACGGCGGCGACACCAGGCATCACAGCGATCACGGCGGCCACACCGGCCCTCCCGCCGGCGGTCACGACGGCGGCCGTTCCTGAGACCGGGCCGGCGCAGGCCGGGCCGGCACCCACCGGTCCGGGCACGGAGGACGACCCGGTCACGGAGGCGTCCTTCAAGGCGCTGGCGCGCACGGAGCGCCGTGAGCTCACCGCCGCGGACCTGGCCGCGCTCGGCCGCGGCGAGATCGCGGGCGTCTTCGGGCCGGCCTACGACCAGGAGGGCGCCAGCCCCGACCTCACGCTCGTCGATCCGGGCGACCGGCCGCTGCTGGCCTGGGTGGCGGGGCTGCGTACGCATGGCGGTGCCAGCGCGGCCGGCTCCCTGCACGCCGGCCTGCTGCCGCTGGACGCCGCGAGCGGCACCGACGCGCTCACCACCGAGCTGCTGTCCGCGGCCGGGCAGGCGCTGCGGGTCTTCGCGCTGTACGTCGGCCTGCACCTGTGCCTGGCGGACGCACGCTTCGTCCCCGCCGCGCCCGCGGAGGACCCGGACGGCCGCCCGCGCACCGGCCCGGCACATCCCGCGCCCACCGTGACGCTCGTCGGCACCGGCGCCGACGGCGCGTCGCGGTGGGACGGCACCGGCGGGGAGGTCGTGCTCGACATCGACACGATCGACCTGCTGCCACGGCCCTGGCTGGCCGCCCGGGTGCTGGTCCAGGCCGGCGGACGGGTCGTCGCCGAGATCCGCGACGTGGCCGTGACCGTCCGGGAGCGTCCGGGCACGCAGATCGGACCCGACCACGGCGGCGCCGTCACGGCCTTCCTCGGCCGGCGCAACGCCGCCGGGGAGCGGGCGCTGCTCAACGAGTTCCACATGGCGCACTGCGCCCGCGGGGACCAGGGCATCGGGCTGGGCCCGGAGTTCGGCGCCTACCGGGGGCGGCGGGCCACCCGGCTGCCCGGCGGCGGGCTGCGGCTCGTCGACCGGATCATGGCGTCGGACTCCCGCCGCGGCGACCTGCGCGGCGGCGCCACCCACATCACCGAGTACGACGCGGCGGCGGACTGCTGGTACTACGCCGACACCGCGAACGCCTCGATGCCCAACGCCGTCTACATGGAGACGTCGCTGCAGTCGGCGCTGCTGCTCGGCTACTACCTGGGCGCGACCCTGGCCGAGCCGGAGGAGGACTACAGCCTGCGCAACCTCGGCGGGAGCGCGACGGTGCTGCGCGAGGTGGAGCTGCGCGACGCGACCATCCGCCAGCACTCGACGCTGATGTCGACGAACCCGATGCCCGGCACGGCGCTGCAGGACTTCTCCTACTCGATGGCCGTCGACGGCGAGCCGTTCTACACGGGCGAGTCGATGTTCGGCTACTTCAATGCGCCGGCACTGGCCCGCCAGACCGGCCTGGACGGCGGGCGGCTCGTGCCGACCTGGCTCGACGAGGTCGCCGAGCGGGGCGGTGAGGCCCCGGCGGTCCGCACGATCGACGTCGCCGCCCGCCGCGCGGACCCGGCGGCGCCGCTGTGTGCCCGCGGCCAGCTCGCGCTGCTCGACGACGTGGAGGTCGTCGACGGCGGGGGCCGGCACGGGCGCGGCTACCTGCGGGCGGTCCGCCCGATCGACCCGGCGGACTGGTTCTTCACCCGGCACTTCCACCTCGACCCGGTGATCCCCGGATCGCTCGGGGTCGAGGCGGTCATCCAGGCCATGCAGGAGTGGTCCGTCGACGCGGGCCACGCGGACGGGATGGCCCGGCCCGGGTTCGTCCTGCCGGTCGGCCTGACCATGCACTGGAAGTACCGGGGCCAGCTGCTCCCGTCCGACGGGACGTTCACCCTGGAGGTTCACATCTCCGATGTCAGCCGCCGGCCCGGCCGGGTCCGTGTCACCGCCGACGCGAGCCTGTGGAAGCCGACGATGCGGATCTACCAGCTGACCGACATCGCGATCGAGCTGCGCGACGAGGGAGCGCCGTCATGGTGAGCCCGCCCCTGGTCACCACGCCACTGGTCCCCACACCCCCTGCCGCGGCCTCGCCCGCACGACTCGCACCGCCCGGGCGGGCCACACCGCTCGCCCGGACCCCGGCGGACGTCCTCCGGGTGCTCGCCGACCTGGAGCGGCCCGTCTACGTCGTGCGCGACGCGGCCGGGATCGCCCTCACCGGCGACGAGCAGGCCGCGGCGACGGCCGGGCAGGTGCTGGCCGCCGCGGGCCCGCTGCCGCCGCGGCGCCTCGGCTCCCCCGCCTTCCGCCGCGACCACGGGGTCGACCAGGCCTACATGGCCGGGTCGATGGCGAACGGCATCGCATCCACCGATCTGGTGGTCAACCTGGCCCAGGCGGGCTACCTCGCCTCGTTCGGCGCGGCCGGCGTGGTCGCCGCCCGGGTCGAGGAGGCGCTCGCCGACATCAACCGCCGTGTCGGGGGGCGTCCCTTCGCCTGCAACCTGATCCACAGCCCGACCGAGGCCGCGATGGAGCGCGAGGCCATCGACGCGTGCCTGCGCCATCAGGTGCGCTGCATCGAGGCGTCGGCCTTCCTGGACCTGACCCCCCAGGTGGTGCGCTACCGGCTCGCCGGCCTGCACCGCGGCCCGGACGGGCGGGTCGTCGCGGCGAACCGGGTCGTGGCGAAGGTGTCCCGTACCGAGGTGGCCGAGCTGTTCCTGCGGCCGGCTCCGGAGGCACTGGTCCGTCCGCTGGTCGAGCAGGGGCTGGTCAGCGCCGAGCAGGCCGCGCTCGCCGCGGCGGTGCCGCTCGCCGACGACATCACCGCGGAGGCCGACTCCGGCGGCCACACCGACCGCCGCCCGCTGGCCGTCCTGCTGCCCGAGTTGCTGGCCCTGCGCGACGCCCTTCGGGACGCGCCGGGTGGCCCGGGCGGCGCAGGTGGCGGGTGGTCCGTCCGGGTGGGTGCGGCCGGTGGCCTCGGCACCCCCCGAGCCGTCGCCGCCGCGTTCGCCCTCGGCGCGGACTATGTCGTGACCGGCTCGGTCAACCAGTCCTCCGTCGAGGCGGCGCAGTCGCCGGCGACCAAGGCGCTGCTCGCCCAGGCCTCGGTGACCGACTGCGCGCAGGCTCCGTCCGCCGACATGTTCGAGATCGG
The DNA here is from genome assembly GCF_001306465.1 of Frankia sp. R43. Taxonomy (NCBI): domain Bacteria; kingdom Bacillati; phylum Actinomycetota; class Actinomycetes; order Frankiales; family Frankiaceae; genus Frankia; species Frankia sp. R43. Next base: position 19,857 of record NZ_LFCW01000004.1, read on the forward strand.
CGCCGAGGTGCAGGTTCTCAGCCGCGGCACCATGTTCGCGTCGAAGGCGCGCCGGCTGTACGACCTGTACCACCGGTACGACGGGCTGGACGACATCCCCGCCGACGAGCGGGCCGCGCTGGAGAAGCGGATCTTCCGCCGGCCGCTCGACGACGTCTGGGCCGACACGGTCACCTACTTCTCCACCCGCGACCCCGAGCAGATCGAGCGGGCGCGGGAGAGCCCGAAGCGGCGGATGGCACTGGTGTTCCGCTGGTATCTCGGCCTGTCCTCGGGCTGGAGCATCGGCGGCGCGGCCGACCGGGTCGCCGACTACCAGGTCTGGTGCGGCCCGGCGATGGGTGCCTTCAACACCTGGGTACGCGGCAGCGTCCTGGAACCGCTGGAGAACCGGCACGCCGCCGCGATCGCCACCGAGCTGATGCGCGGGGCCGCGTTCACCAGCCGGGTCGCGGCTCTCGCCCAGGCCGGCGTCCGGCTGCCCGCCGCGGCCACCACCTACCGGCCGCTCCCCCACCGACCAGAACAGGAACGACGGCCATGACCGCACCGGTACTGCAGCACCAGCACCGTCCCGAGGGGGACGACGGCACCTCCGCGTGGCTCGTCTGCGACGGCTGCCGGCGGATGATCTACAGCCGGCGGTTCGCCCGCGGCGGGAGCGTCTGCCCCGAATGCGGCTGGCACGCGCGCCTGACCGCCGCGCAGCGGATCGACCTGCTGCTGGACGCGGACTCCGTCGAGCTCCTCGACACTCCGGTCACCGCGGCGGACCCGCTGCACTTCATCGACACCCGCCCCTACACCGACCGGCTTCGCGGCGCCCGGGCCGCGACCGGGATGTCCGAGGGGGTACTGGTCGCCCGCGGCACGATCGAGGGCTGCCCCGTCGTCGCCGCGGTGATGGACTTCCGCTTCCTCGGCGGCAGTCTCGGCGCGGCCGTCGGCGAGGCGATCACCTTGGCCTGCGAGATCGCCCTGCGGGAACGCACCCCGCTGCTGCTGGTGACCGCCTCGGGCGGCGCCCGGATGCAGGAGGGCGCGCTCTCCCTGATGCAGATGGCCAAGACGGCCCAGGCCATCGGTCAGCTCGACGAGGCCGGCATCCTCACCGTCTCGCTGGTCACCGACCCGACGTTCGGCGGTGTCGCCGCGTCCTTCGCGACGCTGACCGACGTCATCATCGCCGAGCCCGGCGCCCGCCTCGGCTTCGCCGGCGCCCGGGTGATCGAGCAGACCATCCGCCAGACCCTCCCGCCCGGGTTCCAGACCGCCGAGTTCCTGCTCGAGCACGGCGTCGTGGACCTGATCAGCCCGCGGGCAGCTCTGCGCCCGACACTCGGGCGGCTGCTGTCCGTCGCCACCCGCCGCCAGGCGCCGGCGCCCGCAACGGCCGCGGCCGCGGCGAGCCCGGACGGGGAAGCCGACGGGCACGGCTCGGCGGGCGTCGTCCGTGACCCCACCCGGCTCGCCGAGCGCCACCCCTGGGAGGCGGTGCGCCTCGCCCGCCGGCTCGGCCGCCCCAGCGCGCTGGACTACGTCGGCGCGCTGGTCGAGGACTGGACCGAGCTGCACGGCGATCGCGCCGCCGCCGACTGCCCGGCCATGATCGCCGGCCTGGGCCGCTTCGACGGGATGTCCGTCGTCGTCATCGGGACGCAGAAGGGCCACACCGCCGCCGAGCTCGCGGCCCGGGCCTACGGCATGCCCTCGCCCGCCGGCTACCGCAAGGCCGCTCGGGTGATGCGGCTGGCGGCGAAGCTGGGCCTGCCGGTCATCACGCTGATCGACACCGCCGGGGCGCATCCCGGCATCGAGGCCGAGGAGAACGCCCAGGCCGTCGCCATCGCCGAGAACCTGCGGCTGATGGCCGGCCTGCCGGTGCCCGTCGTCGCGGTGGTGACCGGTGAGGGCGGCAGCGGCGGCGCGCTCGCGCTGGCCGTCGCTGACCGGGTGCTGATGTGCGCGAACGCGATCTACTCGGTGATCAGCCCTGAGGGCTGCGCCGCGATCCTGTGGAAGGACCCGGCCGCCGGACCGGACGCCGCGGCCGCGCTGCGGGTCGACTCCCGTGCCCTGCTGGAGGCCGGGATCGTCGACGGCGTCATCCCCGAGCCCGACGGCGGTGCCGACGTCGACCCGCTCGCCGCGGCGGACGCCCTGCGCGCCGCCCTGGCCGGCACCCTCGCGGACCTCGTCCCGCTGGACCCGCCGACCCTGGTCTCCGGCCGCCGGGCCCGCTTCCGCCGCTTCGGCGCCCCGGTGCCGGCCTCGGCCTCCGCCACGACCCCGAGCGCCGCCACGCCTGCCGTACCCACCCTCCCCGCGGCACGCCCGCCGATGGGGCAGCGCTCCACCGCCGATCTCGACGACGTGAGGCAGCCTTGATCATGACCACCGCGAACGGCAGTCACACCACCCCGGTCACCGGGACCGGCCAGCGGGCCGGGGAGAACAGCCTCGGCGAGGTGATCGCGGTCCTGCGCCGCGAGGCCCTGGAGGCAGGAGCTGGCGGGGGGCGCCCGGTGAGCCGGGTACGGGTCAGCGCCGGGGACATCACCCTGGAGATCGACTGGACGACGCCCGCCGGGCCGGGCGCCCGGGACGGCTCGGTCGCCACCGGGCCGGCTGTGCCGGTGCCGGTGACGGGACCGGCCGCGCTCGGGGCCCCCGCCGGGCCGGGTCATGCCGACCCGGCCCAGGCCGCGGCGGCCCCGCGCCCGCGCGAGAACGCCGACGACGCGCTCGCCTACGTCGTCCCGGCGCACACCGTCGGCGTCTTCTACCACTCCCCCGAGCCGGGTGCGGACCCGTTCGTGCGGGCCGGCGACACCGTCGTCGCGGGCCAGCAGGTCGGGATCATCGAGGCGATGAAGCTGATGATCCCGGTCGAGGCGGATCGCGGCGGTGTGGTCCGTGAGGTCCTCGTCGCCGACGCCACCCCGGTGGAGTACGGCCAGCCCCTGCTCACCCTGGACGTCGACGCGCCCGCCGGCAGCCGGTGATGATCAAGAAGGTTCTCATCGCCAACCGGGGCGAGATCGCGCTGCGCGTCGCCCGCACCTGCCGCGAGCTGGGCATCGCCACCGTCGCCGCGCACTCGTCGGCGGACCGCGACAGCGCCGTCGTCGCGTTCGCCGACGAATCCGTCCAGATCGGCCCCGGACCGTCGCGGGAGAGCTACCTCAACATTCCCGCGGTCATCGAGGCGGCGCGCATCCGCGGCGCCGACGCCGTGCACCCCGGCTATGGCTTCCTGTCGGAGAACGCCGACTTCGCCGAGGTCTGCGCGGCCGAAGGGCTGACCTTCATCGGCCCGCCGCCGGAGGTCATGGCCCGCCTGGGCGACAAGGCCGTCGCCCGGCGGATCATGGCCGAGGCCGGCCTGCCGCTGCTGCCCGGCAGCCGTGACACCCCCGACCAGCCGGAGGCCGCCGCCGCGGTCGCGGCGGAGATCGGCTACCCGGTCATCATCAAGGCCGCGGCCGGCGGCGGCGGGCGCGGAATGACCGTCGTGCACGACGCGGACGCCTTCGCCCGCGCCTACCGGCACACCCGGGCGACCGCCCAGGCGGTGTTCGGCGATGGCCGACTGTATGTGGAGCGATACCTGCCGTCCGCGCGCCATGTCGAGGTCCAGGTCCTGGCCGACACGCACGGCAACGCCGTCCACCTGGGTGCCCGGGACTGCTCCCTGCAGCGGCGCCACCAGAAGCTGGTCGAGGAGACCCCGGCGCCCGGCCTGCCCGCCGAGGTCGTCGAGCCGCTCTGCGCGGCGGCGGTGCGCGGCACGCTGGCCAGCGGGTACGTCGGCGCCGGTACCTTCGAGTTCCTCGTCGACCCGCAGGGCCGCTTCTACTTCATGGAGGTCAACTGCCGGCTGCAGGTGGAGCATCCCGTCACCGAGATGGTGACGGGCCTCGACCTGGTCGCGGAGCAGATCCGGGTGGCCGCCGGCGAGCCGCTCGGCTTCGCCCAGGCGGACGTCGACGCCCGCGGCGTGTCGATCGAATGCCGCATCAACGCCGAGAACCCGCGGCGCGACTTCGCCCCCGCCCCCGGGACGCTCGAGGAGTTCACCGCGCCCGCCGGCCCGTTCGTCCGGGTCGACACCCACGCCCGCCCCGGGTACCGCATCCCGGCCTACTACGACTCCCTGCTGGCGAAGGTCGTCGTCTGGGCCCCGGACCGCCCCCGGGCCCTGGCCCGGATGCGCCGTGCCCTCGAGGAGCTGCACGCGGACGGCCCCGGCGTGGTCACGACCACGGAGTTCCTGCGCGGCCTGCTCGACCATCCCCGCTTCGTCGCCGCCGAGCACGACACGGTGATGATCGAGACCCTGACGTCCTGACCACCACGCCGTACACATCACTCGCCGCAGGCAACCGTCCCGGCGGCCCGACGCGACGGGGCGTCGGGCCGGCCGCGTGGACGTCAGGCACCGACCCGGACGGAGACCTCGGTGCTGCCCTTGAGCGGGAGGGACATCCCGACGAAGCCGTTCGCAGGGTCGCGGACGTACTCCAGGTAGTCCTCCTCCGCGTTGTCGTTGACGACGATCGCGCCGCCCCGCAGCTGCGGGGCGACCAGGCCGGTGATCGAACGGGACAGGCTCGGCGGGTTCGCCGTCGGCCAGCCGTCGACGAGCAGCAGGTCGACGGGCCCGCCGAGGTCGGCGAACGTCTCCAGCGCGTCACCCACCCGGATGTCGACCAGATGGTCCAGGCCCGCGTCGGCGAGGTTCTTGCGCGCCTTCGCCGCCTTCTCCGGGACGATCTCCGAGCCGATCACCAGCCCGCCGCCGTTGTCGCGCATCGCGGCGGCGAGATACAGCGTGGAGATCCCCAGCGACGTCGCGCACTCGGCGACCCGGGTCGCGCCCGTCGCCCGGCACAGCAGGTAGAGAAGGTCGCCCTGTTCGGGCGCGATCGGGAACGCGACATCGGTGAACTCGAACGGGTCGCGCGGCGGGAACCCGCCGCCCCCCGCCCGCGGACCACGCCCGCCCCTCCCACCGGGACCACCCGGCCCGCCGGCGCCACCGGGGCGGGGGCCCCAACCGGGCGGCCTGCCCTCAGCCCTGACACGCTCGATCACCGCGTGGACGTTGGTGTCCCGCAACGGTCCGTTCAGCACATCACTCACTTGACCCTCCATCGAGCTATCGCGATACATCGCGATAGTACCCGGTATTGGACGGCCCGCTACACCGCACACGTGGGGCACCGGCGTCTCACGTGTGTCGGGCTCGAACCCGACCATGGGACAGCAACGCGTTCCCACCCACAGGCGCAACCCGTTACAGGCTCGCCGTCCATCTCGCCACCGGAACGGGCGCCGCTCGGTAGCTGATCGAATCCGATCCAGCACCCGGCCGACGGCACCGCGAACGAGGCGAAAAGGCGAGGCGCTTCCCTCACCAAAGTGATCGATTGAGCCCGGATAGTCTCGACGCCAAACGCCTCTGCCGGGGGCACCGATTGCGTTACCACGATCTCGTTCTCACCCGATGGCCGCGCGCTTGCCTCCGCCACTGACGAGACATCCAGCAACCGGTACGGTGATATCAGAAAAGCCTTCCGAGTACACCCGACAACAGATTCGGCATTAAAGGCGAGCGAGCTCCTCCTTCACCCACAGGGTTTCAGGATGCTCTTCCCCCAGAATCTGGCGCGACTTCCTAAGGACATCAACAAGCATCTCACGAGCTGATGACACCTCACCCGATCCGTCTAGCGCGATAGCGAGGCGGGCGGCCGTGTACAGTGTTCTTGGATGTTCCTCTCCGAGCGCGTCCCGAAGCCGGCCAAGGAGTTCAGTCCCAATATCACGAGCCGCGATATAGTCGCCAAGCCCGTTCAGAGATATGATCAGACGGCTCGCCGTGTACAGCGTCCGGGCGTTGCCCTCTCCCAGCACTCTACGGCACCGAATCAGATTTTCCTCCGCCAGATCACGTGCTACGACATAGTCACCCATCTTGTTAAGGGCGGTCACCAAGTTGCCCGCTGTAAGCAAGGTGTCGGGATGGTCCTCTCCCAGAACTCTTTTCCGGCGCGACAGCGTGTCCTGGTGGAGCTCTCTGGCTTGCCCGTAGTCACCGGAAAGGTCCAGTGCTCCAGCCAGTTCGTTGGCGGACTCAAGGGTCACTGCATGGTCAGGACCGTAGACTGTGCGGGCCCGCTCAAAAATGTTATGCGCTAGCTCACGGGCTTCAGCGTATTGACCAAGGCCGTTGAGGTTGGCGACAAGGCTGTTCCCCAGCCGCAGCGTGTCGATATGATCGGACCCTAGGGTGGCGACCCAGTGGCCGTTGACCTGGCGAATGAGCGCCGCCCCGGTCGCAGATCTGCCAGCGGCATAAAGGTACTGGGAGACGTCCAGAAGAAGAACGCGAAACGAAGCGGGGTCGGGCTCGGTTGATTCAGGGGCGGGAAAGGGCGCGCCATCAGCAGAATCATGGTTCTCGCTGAGCGCCTGGACGTGTGGAGTGACAGCAGCGTAAGAACTCCAGGTCCCAGGATCCTTTGGATCTCCGGGTCTCGCGGTTGCTATGAGCTTCTGGGCCTTTTGATAGGAGCTGACGCGCTGGCCAGTTGTCATGCGAGCCCGGAGAAGGGCTTGCACGAGGCGATGCACCTGCAGGGCTGCTCCAACGCGCCGCGCCAGTCCGAGTCCCGTCAGGATCTGAACAACCCTCACAGTGGCGGCCGCGTCTCCTATTTGAACACTCTTTCCCTTCTCCTTGTAGGTCGTTTCGGCCGGAGCGAGGAAGAGAGGTTCGGGTGCGAGGAAAGCCACACAGTCAATAAGCTCGGCGGCGGCCGCGCTGAGAGATTCCACACGGCTACGGCCGTTAATGACCACATCGCTGAGGCCCGGGTGCCGTTGCAGGGTCGGCTCATCGAACCCGGAGGTCTGAGGTTGTCTCTTCAGTAGACGGAGATAGTCCACAGCCGGAAGGCCGCTCTCACCGAGAAAACAGGACGCCTGCTCTACCGCAAGTGGAAGGTCGCCGACCGCTGTCGCCACAGCATCCGCTTCCTCGGCTGTGAGTGACGGACACCGCCTCCGCAGTAGGGCGAGGGATTCTTCTCGATCAAATTCACCGACCTCTATCAGGTCAGCCACCCTACCGACCGCCGACCTGCGGCTTGTAACCAGCAGGTTCCCACTGCTCGGCGGACGCAACTCCGAAAGAACTTGCGCCTCGTCGATATTATCGAAGATCATCAACCAGTCACTCCGCGCCTGGAGTGCCATCCATAGCTGCTCGACAACGACCAGTACCGGCCCTTCGGTCGGAATTCCAAGCGCTCCAGCCAACGAAACTAAACTAGTAGTAACGAGATCGGAACTAGCCGCATCCACCCACCACAGGATGGAATAATTGGCCGCATACAGGTGAGCATATTCGACCGCGATCTGCGTTTTCCCTACGCCACCTATACCAAAGAGCGGGACGACGCCAACCGTGACACCTCGGCCCCCTTGCGTCAACTTTCGGTGGATCTGCGCAAGCATTTCCATACGGCCGGTGAAAAATGCGTTACGGGGCGGCATATTGGATATCGACGGTAGCTGTCGAGGGAAGATAACCCCTGGATCCACTTTTCGCCTCCCTGCCACCCCGTCGCCGTCAGGCTGCAATCCAGGGTATTGGATCGATTTCTTCCATGGTCCGGTCGGATAGTCGAGACCATCCAGCAGACGCCTCGAGGCCTCACTCTCGTCAAGACCGACGAGCTCGATCCGAATCAGGGTAGCATACAGATCAGGGATTTCGCACGACTCCACAAGAACCGGCACTATCCGAGGCAACGAGTTCTCCCTCTGCGAGACCAGCGCCGCATGGTGTTCAAATTGTGCGTACGGTCTCGTAAAATATGAGGGTGTGTAGACGGCAATGATCCGCGCCGCCCTTCGAAGGGCGGCCTCCATCGCGGCAACGAAGTTCGATCCTGGCGCCCACTCCCATACATCCAGTTCGACCTTGTAGCCCGCCGCCGTCAGCTGTTTTCCGATCCATTCCGCCCACTGCTGGTCGACCCCAGCATGGGAGATGAAGAAGTCTCGTCCGTCCGCATCGAGCCCACCCATCACGAACACATCATCGCAGGATTATTCGACACTGTCGCCCAGGCGGTCAATTTTACGGTGAAGTCATCACTCGGTCGCGCAAGCTAGGTGGTGCAGCACAGCACCGAGGCTGTGTCCCAGACATTTGACTGGCATCCTTGTCCAGAACGGATTTTCGTGACACGCACAGGATCGATGGTTCGACGCATGTAGGTTCTCGGCGGAATTGCCGACGGGACATCCGTGCTCGGCCCGTTACCCGGCAGCCAGCTCTCAGCAGGCCTCCTTCTGCTTCTGACGGAGGTTCGGGAGGCCGGTATGGCGAATCCCATGACGGCGCGCATGGGCGGTCACGGATGCCCTAGCCTGTGACTATGTCGACAGACCACCGCATGCGCGCCCAAGCGGCGTGGGTGGTCGTCGTGGTCATGACGGCGCTACTTGGCGTGGGTACCAGCACAGGCAGTTGGGCAGGCTACTCCGCGGACGGCGACGTGCACATCGCTGCCGGGTCGGCCCTAGCCACCGTGCCACCTGTCCAAAGTGGCCTGCAGTTCCCCAGCATCGACCGCGCCGCCCACCTCGCGAACTCGTTGCCGTCGTGGGCCGGTAGTCACGAGGTCGGCCTCGCCACCGCGCTCGTCCTGATCGCGTTATGCGATGTCCTCCTGGGATGGTCGGGCTCCCGCCGCGCGGCCCGACTGCTGTGTCCCGTCGGCCCTGGTGGCGCACGCAGCCCACCGACGCGGGATGGATCTGCGGACTGACCGCGCGCGCCGCGGCGCGCGCGGTCGCGGTGCACCCGGCCGCGAACCTTGATCGCGGGTTGGCGCTCAGTACCAGCGATGCCCAGACCGTTCACCGCCCGACGCCGTTCCCGCATATGCGAGTCCCGGGGCCTTCGTGGTTCGGCGGCGCTGACATCGCGCAAGGGTTCTCAGCCGTTCGCCGCCGGCCTGTGCCTCAGAGCAGCCAACTCACCGCCGCCAACCGGCCCCCGGCCTGCTGGCCTGCTGCGGGCAGCTCACAACTGCTCACGACCTGCCGCGGACTTCTGATGACCGCCGACGGCCGCAGACCCCCATGCGGCCGGCCCGACTCACTTCCTGACCTGACACGCACATCAATGACGGGGATCCCCATGAATGTCGAAGAAACCGGGCTTCCGGGAATCGGCCTGCGGCACGACTTCTCGACCCGCGCCGGCCGGCGGGTCGGTGTGGTGTCGCATCACAGCGGCCGCCGCGTCCTGGTGGTCTATGACGCCCAGGATCCCGATTCCTGCGCCGAGTCGATAAACCTGACTCCTGAGGAGAGCGATGTGCTGTCCGAACTACTTGGTGCTCCTCACATCGTCGAGAAGCTGGCCGACATCAGCCGGGCGTTCGCCGGCCTGGTAGGCGACCAGATCACGATCGTCGCCGGGTCGCCCTACGACGGACGACTGCTCGGCGACACCAGGGCCAGGACCCGCACCGGCGCGTCGATCGTGGCCGTGGTCCGCGACCGCGAGGTACTCGCCTCGCCGCGGCCGGACTTCAGGCTCCAGGCCGAGGATGTCGTTGTCGTCGTCGGGACACCGGAGAACACCGCCGCTGTCGGCGAGCTCCTGCGGTCCGGCTGAGGGGCGCCGCGACCATATGCATGATCTTGCCTCGATAATGATGGAGCTGGGCGCTGTCCTGTTCCTGCTCGGCCTCGTCGGCCACGGCGCGGCCCGGTTCGGGATCTCCCCGATTCCCTTCTATCTGCTGTGCGGCCTCGCCTTCGGCCATGGCGGGCTGATCCCGCTCGGCGCGAGCGAGGAGTTCATCGCGATCGGCGCCGAGATCGGCGTCGTGCTCCTGCTGCTCACCCTCGGCCTGGAATACACCGCCGGTGAGCTGCTGGTGGGCCTGCGGCGCAACGCTCCGGCCGGCGGCCTGGACCTCACCCTCAACGCCGCTCCCGGGGTGGCCGCCGCGTTCCTGCTCGGCTGGGACTGGCGCGCGGCGGTCGTACTCGGCGGTGTCACCGCCATCTCGTCCTCCGGCATCATCGCCAAGGTTCTCGGGGACCTCGGCCGGCTCGGCAACCGGGAGACCCCGGTCGTGTTGTCGGTGCTCGTCCTCGAGGACCTCGCGATGGCGGTCTACCTGCCCGTCCTGACCGCGCTGCTGGCCGGCACGACGTTCGCCGGTGCGGCACAGTCGCTCGCGATCGCGCTCGGCGCCATGGTCGGCGTCCTCTACCTCGCGCTGCGGCACAGCGCGCGGGTGACCAGGCTGGTGTACAATCCGACGTCCGACCGCAACGACGAGATCATCCTGCTGCGCGCGCTGGGCCTGGCGCTGCTCGTCGCGGGAGTGGCCCAGCAGGTGCAGGTGTCCGCCGCGGTCGGCGCCTTCCTCGTGGGCATCGCGCTTTCCGGCCCGGTGGCCGAAGGCGCGCGGGAGGTGCTGACACCGCTGCGCGATCTGTTCGCCGCCGTCTTCTTCGTGTTCTTCGGCCTGCAGTCCGACCCGGCGCAGATCCCGTCGGCGCTGCTGCCGGCGCTGGGGCTGGCAGCAGCGGGCATCGCCACGAAGACGTTCACGGGCTGGTGGGCGGCGCGGCGCTCCGGCATCGCCACCATGGGACGCTTCCGCGCCGGTGCGGCGCTGATCGCGCGCGGCGAGTTCTCCATCGTCATCGCCGGCCTCGCGGTCGCCTCCGACGTCGAGCCCCGGCTCGGGCCGCTCGCGGCCAGCTATGTGCTGCTGATGGCGATCATCGGCCCGGTGGCAGCCCGCGTCGTCGAGCCGCTCACCCGCGCCGCACTGCGCCGCCGGCGCGGCCCCCGCGCGGCGACCGGTCCAGCTCCCGCGACCAGATCAGCCCCGGCGACTGCCTCGATCGCCGTGACCAGCCCGGTCGCGTTGGCTGGCCCGGTTCCTCCCGAACCACGCGGCCCGCTGTCGGTCGAGGCCGCCGCCGATCCGGCCGCCGCCGGCCGGGACGATCCGGCTGATCGGCCACAGTCTCAGCGGGACACCGTGCGCGACTGACTCCGGCCCCAGGCACCGGCCCGCGGCACGTCCGTCGAGGGCGTGACCGCGGCCGGCGCTCGGGCCGCGATGCCGCCGTCCAGCACGATCATCGGGCCGTTGGGGAAGGATCCGGAACCACTGGCTCGAACCACCCCTGAACCACCCGCTTCCCGAAGCCACCGCCCGAAGGTCTGAGGATTCCGCCGCTACTGCCGCTGGCCCCGAGCAAGATTGAAGGATTTTGGCTGCTACAGCAACCATAATCCTTCAATCTTGCGGATCGCCAAATGATTCCGCGCCCCGTTTGTCCACCTTGGCGTGAATTGCTGACGCTGCGCGGCGACGCCGGATCCCCGGTTGGTCACCATGTGGTCGGCGGACGCGGACCGCCAGGTCAATATCGGTGGCCCCGGATCCGCCGCTTCTCTGGATTTTGCTACGCACTCCCCCCGCATCCACAATTCTCAGGGTCCCGCTCGGCAGTAGCGGCAGCCCGCAGCCACCGCCCGAGGATCTGAGCGTCTCTACGGCTAACGGAGGACCGGTGGGCCGTCGGCGAGGTAGTCGTGAATGCGCGCGAGATTGCTCTCCTGTATCTCCAGCTGGTCGAGCGTGGCGAGGTCATGAAAGCCGACCGCAGTGGATTCCTCGCTGACCTGCACCGATCCGCCCGTGATGGTGCAGGCGCAACAGATGTTGAACTGTTGGCGGATCTCACCGTTGTCGTAGGCGAAGACGTGATGCGGGTCGGAGTAGATACCGATGATGCGGTCGATCCTGACGTCGAACCCGGTCTCCTCCTTCGTCTCCCGGATGACGCAGTTCGCGAACGACTCGCCAATGTCCATCTGCCCACCGGGAAGGGCCCATTTCCCGGTGTCGGCGCGCCGCTGCAGCAGGATCCGGCCCTCGCCGTCGACCACCACCGCAGATCCCCCGACGACCAGGGAGTTCGCGGCGGGAGCGTCAGGGTCGTGGTAGTAGTCAACGCGTCCCATCAGGCAATACCTCCTGGTCTCGACAGGTCGTTCGGCCGAGCGGCGGCCGTCCGGCATCCCTGCGCCGCAGGTCTCACTATGGCGACGGCCGGGCCGCATCCGCACGGGAACGCACCAGAAGCCCACGCAAAGTCACCAGACCCACCGGCCCACCGAGACGGGGCTCCTTTCCTGCGACGTCGGCCCTGCCAGGAGATCCCAGCGGGGCTACCATCATCGGAGGATGCGCCGAAACCCGCGCGCGGCCGACCGTTTCGTGGAGGGGTCATGCCCGACCTGGGTGCACCGGAAATTCTGATCATCGCGATCGTCGTGCTGGTGTTGTTCGGGTCGAAGAGGCTCCCGGATGCGGCACGTTCCCTCGGCCGTTCGATGCGGATCTTCAAGTCCGAGGTGAAGGGCCTCCGCGAGGACGACCACAGCGAGCCCGCACCGGTGGCCACCACACCGGCCGTCGCCACTGCACCGGCCGTCGCCCCCGCGGCACCTGTCGCCCCCGCGGCAGCGCCCGACGCCGCGACCCCGGCCGCAGGCGAGGCAACCCCCTCGGCCGCCGCCAGGTAGCACCAGCAGCACTGGGCCAGCGGAGCAGCGCCGACGAGACCGACGCTGCAGAACGCCAGAGGCACTCAGGTCAGACAACCGGACACAGGGGCACGCAGCGGTATGGACGCACCGAGCGGAATCATCAGTGCGATCGTCACCGGGCTCGTCATCGGGGTGCTCGGCCGCCTCGTGGTTCCCGGGCGGCAGGCGATCGGCTGCCTCATGACGATCCTGGTCGGCCTGATCGGCGCCGCCGGCGGTCTCGCCATCGCGAACGCCATCGACGCCGCCTGGCTGCTGACGCTCCTGCTGCAGATCGGCGTCGCCGCCGTACTGGTACTGATCACTGCGTCAGCCACCGGTCGCAACCAGTAGCATCCACCCGTCCAGGGTCAGCAGTCGATCTAGGCAGGCGCGCCACCGCCGACACGGAGGACCTGGTCGATCTGCCCGTTGGTCCGGGCCTGGTGTATCACCGGCGAACCGACCATGCCACCAGATGCGTCGGCCCTACTTCCGTTCCTCTGTGTTCGAGCGCCCGTGGTAAACGGGTCCGGCTGCCATCGGATGCCGACAGCCACCTCGACAGCTATGACCGCAGGCGAGGATGGACTCTGACGGACGACGGTGGACGGTACGCACGAAATCACCGGACCGGGTGCACGGCCTCGGACGTCGATGGAAGATCCAAATCTGGCTACGGATCGGTGAATGTGTCGCTGCGGTGCTCCCGGGTCGGGTGCCCGCAGGCTCGGTGCCGGTAACCTCGGCGTGACTCGCTGCGGATTCGCCCACTGCGGCGTGCCCTGCATTTGACCCGTCCCGGGTCGCGGCGGGTGGTTTCCATCAGTGCCTCGTCCGCGTAGCTACGACAAGTACGGCATCAAGATTGGTCCGTAGCGTCGCCAGTAGGGGATGCTCCTCGTCCAGTACCCGTTCTGCGTCGGCCAGGGTGCGCTCGAACAGGCTCATTGCCTGCTCCACCCGTCCCGCTGCCCAGTAGGCGAGCGCCAAAGTATTCCTTGAAATCAGTGTGTTCGGATGGTCGCTGCCCAGTACGCGCTCTCGATCGTTCAGGCTCCGTTCGGACAACCTGATCGCCTGTTCCACCCGTCCCGCCTCGCGGTGGGCGCCAGCGAGGTTATGACGTGAGTACAGGGTATGTGGATGGTCAATACCCAAAACGCGTTCACGGTCATTCAGAGCCTGCTCGTACATACCGATCGCCTGCTCCAGCCGGCCGGCCTCCCGATATGCTCCTGCGAGGTCATTCCGCGAGTGCAGGGTATGCGGGTGGTCGCTACCCAGGACACGTTCGCGATCGAGCACAGTCTGCTCATACAAGCCGATCGCCCGCTCCAGCCGGCCCGCCTCCCGGTACGCGAAGGCGAGGTCATTTCTTGAGAGCAGCGTGTCAGGGTGGTCGCTACCCAGGACACGTTCGCGATCGAGCACAGTCTGCTCATACAAGCCGATCGCCCGCTCCAGCCGGCCCGCCTCCCGGTACGCGAAGGCGAGGTCATTTCTTGAGAGCAGCGTGTCAGGGTGGTCGCTACCCAGGACACGTTCGCGATCGAGCACAGTCTGCTCATACAAGCCGATCGCCCGCTCCGGCTGGCCCGCCCTCCGGTACGCGAAGGCGAGGTCATTTCTTGAGAGCAGCGTGTCAGGGTGGTCGCTACCCAGGACACGTTCGCGATCGAGCACAGTCTGCTCATACAAGCCGATCGCCCGCTTCAACCGCCCCGCCTCCCGGTATGCGCCGGCGAGGCTATTTTGTGAGGCCATGGTATCTGGGTGATTGCCACCCAAAACGCGCTTCTGATCGGCCAGATTTCGCTCGAACATCTGCGTCGCAACCGGAAGTTGTCCGTGCACCTGCAGGTATGTGGCTGCCCGGTGCACTAGCCAGCAGCCGTCGTTGAACGCTGGAGACCGCTTGTCGCGAGTATAGTCGGTCACTGCCAGTACGTGCGACAGCAGTGATTGCCACGCTGGCCACCCGGCAGGATTACTCAATATTTCATCGGGCAGTACAGCACGTAGCAACCCAGCCAACGTCTCCACACAATGTAAAGACCGCTCGGAGGGAGTCCTTCGACGGGTCGCCGCTGTCACTAGCCGGTGCACCACGAGCGCATCATGGTCGCGGCGCGCTAGATTGTATCCTACCAAGGCGCCGATGGTGTCGGCCCACTGCCTCCCTTCAGGGGAAATCTTCGACAACGCGCCACCCAAGAGGCCTGGATTTCCTGTGAAGAGATTCACCGGGATCGGTTCTGCGCCACACCACGCGCAGAGTTCCAGCAGTTCTACCGCCGCAGGGGATACCCCACGCAACCGTTCTACCGACAGGTGCCATGGGTCATCTATCGCCAACTCGGGATTGTCTGCTAAAAACCGCACGTACTCGCCGATAGGCGCGTCGGTTTCGTCCAGATACCCGGCCGCTGTCTCGACGGCCAGTGGAAGATCTCCCAAAAGTTCGGCCACCCGACCTGCTTCCGTCCGGTCAGCCTCCGGCAGCCGCAGCGTCAACAGTTCGATCGACGTGTCTCGGTCGAATGGCGCTACCGCGACCGACGTTCCCAAGCGCCGCGCTGCCCGCCGTCGCGACGTCACCAAAACCTTTCCTCCTCCGGAAGGCTGGAACTGGCTCACCGCGTCCACATCTTCGACGTTGTCGAATATCACCAGCCATGACTGCACCGCACGCAAGGCTAACCAGACCCTGGCTGAACCAATCCCGGCCGGCAATCCTAGTGGCTGTGCCAGCCCAGAAAGCCTTTGCTCGACTAGATCGACCCGTTCCGACGGCACCCACCACACGACGTCGAAGCGGTCGGCATGTCGATACGCATACTCGATCGCGAGCGATGTCTTACCGACGCCTCCCATCCCGTCCAACGCCACCAAGGCCACCCGGCCAGATTCCGACAACGCCGCATCCACCTGGGCCAGTAGATTCTCCCGACCCACGAACCGGACCAGCCTCGTGGGCAAATTCCACGCAACCGGACTCGCCGGCCCCCTTCCCGGCGCCGCAGCCGGGCCTCCTGAGCCAAACACCGCATTGTTCGGGTACAGCGTCCGGGCTGCATCCAACAGCCGGCCTCGCCCACCGGACATCACTCCGTCGCGCAGCAACCGCGACACGGACGTCCAGAACGCCAACCCACTGGTCGCGTCCCAGGGATGCGCCCCTTCAGGGAAGCCCGCCAGATCCAGCACCTGCCGCGCCGACACGGAATCCGCGAAGACCCTCGCGAAAGCCGCGATTTCGCTGTCCGACAGACTGTCGGTCACCGGCCACCCCCGTCAGCCAGAAGCCCCATGAAAACATCAGCGCAGTCGCCCACCGGCATTATCCATCGCGTCGGCGGTCGGCACCACATGCGGCCGGGCGCAGAGCGGAGGGCTGTCGCTCCACTGTGACAGCTCTTTCGGGCGGGCATACGACCGGAAGCCTCTTGGCGTGAATCCATCGTGTCAGCCAGAGTGACAGCCGGCTGGGCCGAAACCGTCCAACAAGCGTCAACCTCCCGGCGTCGATCTCACCAAAGGATCTTAACTGGGAGTAGGCTGTGAGTAGCTGGAGGACTACCGGACGGCGATCTCCGTCCAGCCTGTGCGGTCGACTGCAAGCTCATTCCGCGAGCGCCGTCGCAGCCAACCCTGTACTGCATTTGTACTGCGGCGGGGACCGACGACGGTGAACGCGGCCTGTGCCGTCGCCTGCGCCGATGGACGTCGGGGACGTCGGTGGACGGTGCGCCGAGGGCTGCGGAATACAAGGTTGAGTCGTGCCCGTTCGCACGTCGAGGAGAATCAGCGAGACTGCCGGCGGGGCGGCGTTGGTATGGCCACACCTAGCTGATCCCTTCCTCGGCTGGGCGCCAGATGATCTGACGAGAGAACAGGTGGGAGAAATGGGAGGGTGCGGCAGTCTCCGTGACCTCCACCCGATACTCCGAACCGCCAGCGGCGCTGTGGGCGGGTGCCGGTCGATCCCGAGGATTGTCACGCACCGCCGTCCTTGTGGCCGGCGGCGCCCGCAGGTCCCGCTGCCATGCACCGGTCCGAGGGCGGAAGACGACCCCCACCAGGGGCAACTACCGAAGGCGATAACTACAGGGCAGGTGGCAGAAAGTCGTCTGCTCTTGTTCCGTCCGGATCTCGCACCTCAGCCCGCAGACAGACCTGCCGAAGCACATCCGACGGCCGCGGTGGCGCCGGACTGGTCAGGTGGCCGCGGACCGCTAACGTACGGGGATGGCAACCGGGACTCAGTCTGATCTGGCTCTGGAGAGCACCGCCTGGGATCTTGGGCCGCTGCTCGGCGGCCAGGGCGAGGAGAGCATCGACGGGCAGCTCGCCGACGCGCAGGCACGCGCCGAGGCGTTCGCGCGGCGCCACGCGGGCCGGGTCGCCGCGTTGGACGGGCCGGGGCTGGTCGCCGCGATCGGCGAGCTGACCGCGATCTACGAGCTGATCGGTCGGGCGGGCAGCTACGCGTCGCTGCGGTTCTCCACCGACACGGCCGATCCCGGCCGGGGTGCGCTGATGCAGAAGGTGCGGGAGCGCTCGACCGCGATCGAGACCACCCTGCTGTTCTTCGGCCTGGAGTGGGCGGCACTGGACGACGATGCCGCCGAGCGGCTGCTCGCCGCGGACGGCCTCGACCACGCCCGCCACTACCTGCGGACGGAACGGCGCTACCGCCCCTACCTGCTCAGCGAGCCGGAGGAGAAGCTGCTGACCGAGAAGTCGGTGACCGGCCGGGCGGCGTGGAGCCGGCTGTTCTCCGAGCAGGTCTCGGCGATCGAGGTCGGCGCGGGTGGGGCAGGCGGCGCGGGTGGGGCAGGCGGCGCGGGGGCCGGTGGGGAGGCACTCGACGTCGCGCTGAGCCGGCTGGCGTCCAGTGACCGTGAGGTCCGGCGGGCGACCGCCGAGGCGGTCACCGCCGCGCTGGCGCCGGGGCTGCGCACCCGTGCCTACATCTTCAACACGCTGATTCACGACAAGGCGGTGAACGACCGGCTGCGCGGCTATCCCACCTGGCTGACCAGCCGCAACCTGGCGAACGAGGTGTCGGACGAGTCCGTCCAGGCGCTCGTCGCCGCCGTCCGGGAGCGGTACGACATCCCGCAGCGGTGGTACCGGCTCAAGGCGCGGATTCTCGGCCTGCCCCGGCTCGCCGACTATGACCGGATGGCCGCGGTCACGACCGCGGACGAGCAGTTCGGGTGGGAGCAGTCACGCGATCTGGTGCTCGACTCGTTCGGCGCGTTCTCGCCGGAGATGGCCCGCCAGGCCCGCCGGTTCTTCGACGAGAAGTGGATCGACGCTCCGGTGCGGCCGGGCAAGCGGGGTGGCGCGTTCGCGAGCTCGGCGGTGCCGACGGTCCATCCGTACGTCATGCTGAACTTCACGTCACGGCGCCGGGACGTGCTGACCCTCGCGCATGAGCTGGGCCACGGCATTCATTTCGCGCTCGCCGCGAAGCAGGGGATCCTGCAGCAGAACACGCCGCTGACCGTGGCCGAGACGGCGTCGGTGTTCGGCGAGACGATCGTGTTCAACCGGCTGTTGGCACAGACGTCCGACCCCGAGCAGCGGCTGGCGCTGCTGGCGGAGGCGGTCGAGGGGGCGATCGCCACCGTCTTCCGCCAGATCGCGATGAACCAGTTCGAGCAGGCCGTCCACACGCAGCGGCGGACCGCGGGCGAGCTGTCCGTCGACGGTTTCAACGAGGCCTGGGTGGCCAGCCAGCGGGAGCTGCTCGGCGACTCGGTGGAGCTCACCGAGGGGTACCGGACGTGGTGGAGCTACGTCCCGCATTTCATCGGCACGCCGGGCTACGTGTACGCCTACGCCTACGGGCAGCTGCTGGCGCTGTCGGTGTACCAGCGCTACGTCACCGATGGTGCCGCGTTCGTGCCGCACTACCTGGAGATGCTCGCCGCCGGCGGGTCGCGCTCCCCCGAGGAGCTGGGCCGCATCGTCGGCATCGACCTCGCCGACCCGGGGTTCTGGGCGGCCGGGCTCGACCTCGTCGAGGGCCAGCTGCAGGCCGCCGAGTCGGCCGCCCACGACGCCGGGCGGATCGCACCGGCCTGAGCCTCGCGCCTGCCCGGCAGTGGCGTCAGCCGATCCGGCCGGCCGGTGCCGGGCACGCGGCGGGGGGCGCGTCCGCGAAGCCTGTCGCCAGGTAGCCGTCGCGGCCTGGTACCAGGGTCACCCGGACCCGGGACCGGATGCCGACCTCCCCGGTCGGAACCGCCAGCCGGAGCTTCTCCCGCGCGGTCTCGTCGACACAGCTGTCCACCGCGATGCTGCCGCCCTGCTCGGACACCGAGGTCACGAGCAGGTGCACCGGGCCCCGGGTGGAGCGGCCCGCGTCCCCCCGGAGCAGGTCGACCAGGCTCATCAGGCTGCTCATGAAGCTCGAGTCCACCCGGGCCTGCAGCGCACGCAGATCCGGGCGGTCGCTTTCCTGGATGCCGGTGAAGGCGGCCCAGAAGGCGAGATGATCACGCAGGACGGGGCTGTTCGGGTCCACCCCGGCCGCGATCGTCAGCTGCACGGAACCCGCGCTGCCCGCGGCGGTGCCGGCCGGCGCCGGGGCGTCCTCCTGGCCACCGGCACGAGCCGGGGATCCGGTGCCGTCCCAGGAGGTGAGCGGCACGAGTGCGGAGACGAGCTGGCGGTCGGTGGGGGCGCTGAACACCTCGGCGCCCGCCCACGCGACCTTGACCGAGGTCGGGCAGCCGGCGGCCGCCGGGTCGACCGGCAGTGTGGCGACGACCGCGCCGGTGTGCGCCTCGCGCACGGTGATCCGGTAGGAGGTGCGGAAGAACGGCACCTCGTCGGCGGCGCCGATGTCGAACCGGCAGATGATGTCGGTGGGTTTCCGCCTGTCCCGCTCGGCACACGCCACCAGCTGGGTCCGCGCCATCGGGGCCCCGAACGCCGCCCGCTCCTGCTGGTCCGTGTCGGCCAGCAGGCGGATCGACAGTTTCGGGCCGGTGGGGTCGTTCCCCTGCGGCTGGCTGAACACCGTCACCGGATGCGGGCCCGGCCCCGCGTAGGGCGGCGCGCCGGTCAGGGCGACGTCGCCGTCGCAGACATCGCCCAGGGTGCCTCGGTCGACCGGTCCGTCGACAGCGCGTACCGCCGCGCCGTCGGTCCCGGCCCCACCATCACCGGATCCCTGGCCTCCGCAGGCGACGGAGCACCCGATCACCATTCCGGCGACAGCCACCGACACCCATCGCCGCATGCCTGATTCCCACCTCACGTGTCTCACCCAACCGCGGCGATGTCCAACCGGCAGCTCGATACCCGGCAGGCACAAAAGCGCCCCAGAAAACAGTCCCCGTGGAAAAGGCCTCGCGCCGACAACGGCACGACCAGCATTTCCCGCACCCTACCGGCAGGCGGGGCAGGCGGCCCGTCCCGGTCCCGACATCGGGGATTCCCCGGCGCCCGTTGGGCGCCGCGCGATGTGACGGCCCGGCCGTTGTCAGCCGGCGCTTTCTCTGCCGGCGGCGACACCCTCGGCCACATTCATTCACAACACAGGAACTGGCACGCCGACGCCGACGCCTGGCCTGACCGGCGGCGCAGGCGGAGGCTCAGAGCGGCCGGAGCAGGCTCAGAGCGTCGGGCAGAGTGTGGCGAGGAACTCGGTGGTCCGGCGGCGGGACTCGACCCGGGCGGCCAGGTCCGCGCCGAGCGGGATCACCCGCGCGCCGAGGTCGGTGACACCGGCGTCGCGGTAGCGGCGCAGGCGGTCGAGGATCGCCGCCTCGTCGCCGGCGGCCATGACGTCGCCGATGCCGCGGGCGTCGCCCTGCTCCAGCAGCCGCAGGTAGTTCGGGGAGAGCTCGGCATGCCCGAGGGTCTGCTCGGCATGCTCGCGGGCCGCGTCCACCTCACCCGGTGCGCACAGCGCCACCGGCACGCCGGCGACGATCCGCGGGGTCGGCCGGCCGGCGGCCTCGGCCGCCTTCGCCAGCCGCGGCGCGACATGGTCGGCGATGGCCCGCTCGTCCGCCATCCACAGGATGGTGCCGGATGCCTGGCCCCCGGCCAGTCCCAGCATCACCGGCGCGAGGGCCGCGAGCAGGATGGACGGCGGCGCGGTCGCGGCCGGGTCGAGGACGTCGAGCGGGCTGTGCACCTGGTAGCTGTCGTTCTCGACGTCGACGCGCCCCGCTCCGGCGAACGCCGCGTTCAGTACCTCCAGGTAGTCGCGCACCAGGCGGGCGGGACGCTCGTAGGGCAGGCCCAGCTGCTCGGTCACGATCCAGTGGTGCGACGGCCCGAGCCCCAGCGTGAACCGGCCGCCACAGGCGGCCTGGGTGGACAGCACCTGCTGGGCCATCGCGACGGGGTGCCGGGTCTGGATCGGCACGACCGCGGTGCCCAGCTCGATCCGGCTGGTCGCCTGGCCCATCAGCGTGACGGCGGTCAGCGCGTCGAAGTAGCCGGGGACCTGCGGCACCCACATCGAGGTGAAGCCGAGCTCCTCGGCCTGGCGCGCGTCGGCGGCGAGGTTCGCCGCCCGGTCCCGGGCGGGCCGGTCGCGGTCCGAGCCGATCATCGTCCCGATGCGCATCGTGGCAGCCCTCCAGTGGATCGGCGGCAGATCACCCGTCCGCCGGCGCCCGTCGGCAGCCACCGGCGGGACGAAGCGCTTCGGACGATACCGAGACGATCACTCACACGGTGCGGGTCCGCGGCCGGGTCGGCGCCGGCGCTGCGGCCGAGGCCGACCCGGCCGCGGCCTACTTCAGGCCGGAGCGGACGAAGGCGCTCACCACGTGGCGCTGCAGCATCAGGTAGATGGCGAAGATGGGCAGGCACGCCAGGCCCGACCCGGCCATGAGACCGCCCCAGTCGGGGCCCTCGACACCGACGAACAGCCCGCGCAGGCCGAGCTGGACGACGGACTCGGCCCGCTGCAGCACCAGCGCCGGCCAGAAGTAGTCGTTCCAGGCGTTGATGAACAGCACGATCGCGAGCGCCGCAAGCGGGGCCCTCAGGTTCGGCACGATGACCGTCCACAGGATGGACCAGGCCGAGCGGCCGTCGATGCGGGCGGCGTCGATCAGGTCCCGGGGGAAGCTGGCCATGTGCTGGCGCAGCAGGAGGACGCCGAGCGCGGACACCAGGTTCGGGATGATCACGCCGGGTAGCACGTTGAGCAGGCCCAGGCGGTACAGCAGGGTGTAGTTCGGCAGCATCGTCACCTGGAACGGCACGAGCCAGGTGCCGACGAACGCCAGGTACAGCAGCGTCTGGCCGCGGAACTTCCAGGCGGTGAAGGCGTAGGCGGCGAGCAGCCCGACCAGCATCTGGCCGACCGCGACGGCCAGCGCCACCAGGAACGTGTTGAGGATCAGCTGGCCCATCGGCAGGACGTCGGTGACGTGCGTGTAGTTGCCGATGGACAGCGGCCAGGGGAACAGCGTGACGTTGTAGACCTCGTCCGGCCGGCGCAGCGAGGTGGCGTACATCCAGTAGATCGGGAAGATGCAGAACAGGCTCAGCCCGGCCAGTACGCCGTGCCCGACGACCGCGCGCACCCGGTCACGCCAGCCGCTCTCCCCCGCAGGGCCGTCGTCGCCGGAGCGGCCGGAGCGGCCGGTCGCCGCCCGTGCCGACACCCGCCGCGGCGCAGGCGCGTCAGGCGTGGCCGGCGTGGACGGCGGGCCTGCCGGGGCCGGCATCGCCGTGTCGGCCGCTGCCATGGGGAGCTCCCTTCGAGGGCGTTCGGTGGTGTTCGGTGGTGTTCGGTGTTGTTCGGGGGCGTTCGGGGTGACGTCGCGGCGACCGCACCGGACCGTCAGGAGTCCCGCGATGTCAGGACTCGCGGACCGTCAGGACTCACGGAACGTCAGGAGTCGTGGAACGTCAGGAGTCGTGGAACGTCAGGCGGTCGGAGAGGCGGATCAGCCCGACCGCGATCACACCGAAGGCGACGAAGAACAGCAGTCCCGCGGCGCTGGCGAAGCCGGTGTCGAAGTTCTGGAAGCCGTACTCCCAGAGCAGGTAGTAGACGTTCGTGGTCTGCGAGTCCGGCCCGCCCTGGGTGAGGGTGTCGATCAGCGGGAACGTGAGGGTGCCGGACATCAGGACGGTCATGAGCGCGAGGAAGACCAGCGTCGGCGACAGCAGCGGCAGGGTGATCCACCGGGTGATCTGCCAGCGGGAGGCCCGGTCGAGCACGGCGGCGTTGCGGTACTCCTCGTCGATGCCCGCCAGCCCCGCGCTGACGACGAGCACGGCGAAGCCGAGCAGGTGCCAGCCGGTGATCACGACGATGGCGATCTGCGCCGGCCGGGTCTCGTGGATCCAGTTGATCTCGGTGCCGAGGACCTTGTCGACGGCGCCACTGTGCGGGTCGAGCATCCACTGCCACAGCGCCGCACCCGCCACCGGCGGCACCAGCACCGGAGCGAAGATCAGGGCGCTGTAGACGGTGCGCCCGCGGCCGCCGATCGCGGACGTCCACAGCGCCACGATGGTCGGCAGCACGACGGTGAACAGCATCAGCGCCAGCGTCATCATGGCCGTGATCCACAGCGCGGTCCGCAGCTCGGGCAGGTCCAGCAGGCGGTGGTAGTTGTCCAGCCCGACGTATTCCTTCGGGGTGGTGGGCAGCAGGTTCCAGGAGAAGAACGACAGGTTGAGCGCGGCGGCGAGCGGCCGGTACGTCCAGACCGCCAGGCAGCCGACGGCGGGCAGCAGGAACAGGTAGGGCGTCACGCCCTGCGCCGCTCGCCGGGCGAGCGGCGGCCGGCGCGCCGTGGCGACGGTGGTCGCCCGCGGTATCGCGGCGACCTCGACGAAGGTTCCGGACATTCCTGGTCCTCACGCGTTCTGTTCTGTGCGGCCTGTGCGGTCTGTGCGCCTGTTCGGCAACCGGTTCCGTTCGGCGGTCGGTTGGTGTGCGGCGGTCGGTTCTGTGCGGCGGTCGGAGCGCGGCGCCGGTCCGCCCGATGCTGGTCGCCCCCGGCGGGCGGGACGGCACGCCGGGGGCGACAGCATCTGGGTTCTCTCAGTGGTTCGTCACCGCGGCCGCCGGTTCACCGACGGCCGCGGGTTGGTCGACGCCGTTCAGGACTTGGGCAGCAGCTTCGTTGCCTCGGTCTGGGCGTCGGTCAGGGTCTTCTTCGGGTCCGCGCCGTTGTAGACGACGTTCTCGACGGCGCCGAGCATCGCGGTGCGGATCTGGACGTAGTCCTTGCCGGGGAAGGACACCCACGGCTTGAGCTTGGCCAGCTGGTCGAGGTTCGGCTTGATCAGCGGGTTCTCGGCGGCCCAGGTCTTGAGGCCGTTCGGGTCGTCGAGCAGGCCGGTGCGCAGCGGCAGGTAGCCGATGCCACTGGTGATCTTCGTGTAGGCGGCGTCGCTGGTCAGGAACTCGATCAGCTCCCAGGCCGCACGCTGCTTCGCCGGGTCCTTGGAGAACATGAACAGGGCGGCACCGGAGTTCGTCGGGACGACGGGCTTGCTGCCGAACGCCGGCATGGTGGCGGCCTTCAGCGTCCACGCCGGCTTGGAGCCGGCCGCGCCCTTGATGAAGACGCCCTGCGCCGAGCTGCTCTCGATGATCATACCGATCTCACCGCGGGAGAAGGCCGGGTAGGCCTGGTCCTGCGACAGCTTGGGGCTGGCGCCCGAGTTCACCAGGTCCTGGGCCATCGTGACGGCCTCGACGGCGGGCGCCTCGGCGAAGGTCATCCTGGTCTTGTCCGCGGAGATCACCGTGCCGCCGTTGGAGGCGACCAGCGCCTGGTAGCACCAGTCACCGGAGACCTTGGTGAGGCAGTCGATGTAGGCGCCCTGCTTGCCGGTCTTGTCCTTGATCGCCAGCGCGGCGGTCTTGAACTCCGCCCAGGTCGTCGGCGGCTTCTCCGGGTCGAGGCCGGCCGCGCGGAACAGGTCGGCGTTGTAGTAGAGGACCGGCGTCGAGAACACGAACGGCACGCCGAAGGTCTTGCCGTCGACGTCACCGAGGGTCTTGGCAGCCGGGGCGAACGGGTGCGTCCCGCCGAAGTTCTCCTGGACGGCGTCGCGCCCGACGATGTCGTCGAGCGGCTTCGCGCCGAGCGACTCGACGGCGTAGTTGAGATCGCCGAAGGTGAGCTGGGCGACGTCGGGGGCATTGCCGGTGGCCAGCTGCGCCTGGATGCTGGCGGTGGCCGCCGTGCCGAAGCCCTTGAGGGTGGACGTCTGCGGCTTCTGCGCGGTGACCGTGATGTTCGGGTGGCTCTTCTGGAAGTCCGCGACCAGGGCGTCGAAGGTCGGTGTCCAGGAGGCCTGGGCGAGGTTGTAGCTCTCGAAGACGATCGAGACCTTCTGGTCCGGACCCAGCTCCGGTACCGCCTTCACGGTGGGGGAGGCGGGGGACGCCGCGGTCTCGTCGCCGTCGTCCGATCCACACGCGGCGAGGCCGAGTGTCAGCGCGAGGGCGGCAGCGCAGGCGGCTGCCACGCCCCGGGCAGAGCGCCGTCGAATCACGTCTTGCTCCTTTTACAGTCGTACCTGGCGTCGATGTGATGCGTTGTCGTAAGCGACGGATCGTCGCGGCGCGCTGACGTTCCTCAGCGGTGCGGCGCGACGGGCGTCGGCTGCTTCTGGCGTGCCTGCCAGGCCAGCCGGCGCCCGCTGCTCCGGTCGAACAGGTGGATATGGTCACGGGCGGTGGTGAGCACGACCGGCTGCCCGGCGGCGAGGCCGAGCGGCCGGGCGCCGCGGAACTGCACGACGGCGCCACCGACGGTGCACTGGGCCGATTCCTCCGCGCCGAGGTTCTCGACCGCCTGCACCTCCCCGCGCAGGACCGGTGTCCCGACCGGTCCCGCGCTGTCGGTCTGGCGCAGGTGTTCGGGCCGGATGCCGAGGATGACGTCCCGGCTCTCGACCTCCTCACCTGGCCAGAGGTCGACCTCCACGCCTTGGGCGACCACCCGCACCCGGCCGTCGTGTCCTTCCACCCGGGCCGGGAGCAGATTCATCGGCGGGGAGCCGAGAAAACCGGCGACGAACACCGACGCCGGTTCGTCGAAGACCTCGGTCGGGGTGCCGACCTGTTCCAGTCGGCCGCCGTCGAGCATCGCGATCCGGGTCGCCAGGCTGAGCGCCTCAACCTGGTCGTGGGTGACGTAGACGACGGTCGCACCGAGGGTCTCGTGCAGGGTGCGGAACTGCGCCCTGGTCGCCTGGCGCAGCTTGGCATCCAGGTTGGACAGCGGCTCGTCCATGAGGAAGGCACGTGGATCACGGATGATCGCGCGGCCGACCGCGACCCGCTGGCGCTGGCCGCCGGACAGCTCCCGCGGCCGCCGTTCGAGCAGGCCGTCGAGCTCCAGCAGGGCCGCGACCTCCTCGACCCGCTGCCGGATCCGCGCGCGAGGCATCCGCGCGGCCCGCAGTGGGAAACCGATGTTGCGCGCGACGGTGAGATGCGGGTACAGGGCGTAGCTCTGGAACACCATCGCGAGGTCACGCCGGGCCGGTGGAGCGTAGGTGATGTCCTCGTCGTCGAGCAGCACCCGGCCGCCGGACGGCTGTATCAGGCCGGCGATCAGCCGCAGCAGCGTCGACTTCCCGCAGCCACTCGGACCGAGCAGCACGAGGAACTCGCCGTCGGCGATGTCGAGATCGATGCCGTCGACGGCGACGACGTCTCCGTACTGTTTGGTCAGTCCGTCGAGCACGATCCTGCCCACGCTGCTGGCTCCTCCCCCGGGCGCGACCTGTGGTGTCCCGTTGTCCGTGCGCTGATCTCCCGGCTCCCCCGGCTCCGATGGCCTGTCAGCCCGGCCCGAGACCGGTGGGATACCGGCTCGGTGTGGAGAGCGCGCGGGTGAAGAATACGGTCCACGCTTATTCCGGAGTCAGCCGATTGCATTTATGGATGAGGCGATTGCCCAGACGGATGACCAGACCCCGGCTGATTCTCCTGAAATTGGCCGGGAGTAATTTCTGGTGGATTTCAGATGTCCAGTTCCAGACGCTCGCCCAGGCTGCGCGAAACGCACACCATCATCGTTCGGCCGGCCGCGCGCTCGGCCTGACTCAGAACGGTGTCGCGGTGGTCCACGTCGCCGCCGAGCACGGCTGTCTCGCAGGTGCCGCAGGTGCCGTCCCGGCAGGACGACGTGACCGCCGCACCGGCGGACTCCAACGCCGCCAGGACGGACTGTCCAGGCCGGACGGTGAGCACCCGCCCGCTGCGGGCGAGACGCAGCTCGAACGGGTGGTCGCCGTCGCGGACAGCCGGCTCCGCCGGCCGGAAGCGCTCGGTGTGCAGCGCACCGGCCGGCCAGGCCGCGCAGGCCGCCTCGACCGCGCCGAGCAGGCCTTCCGGCCCGCAGCAGTACACCGCGGTCCCCTCGTGCGCGCCGGAGCCCGCCAGGTCACCGAGGACGTCCCCGATCGGGAGCAGGCCGTGGGTGTCCTGCGGGTGCAGGACGACCCGCGGACCGTACCGGGCCAGTTCCTCGGCGAACGCCATCGCCGCCAGTGCCCGCCCACCGTAGAGCAGGCTCCAGTCGGCACCGCGCGCCGCGAGGTCGGCCACCATCGGCATCAGCGGGGTTATCCCGATACCGCCCGCGACCAGCAGGTACCTCGGCGCCTCGACCAGCGCGAAGGCATTGCGCGGGTGGCTGACCGTCAGCGTGGTGCCGGCCCCGACCCGGTCGTGCAGGTGCATCGAACCGCCCCGGCCGGCGGCCTCACGCAGGACGGCGATCCGCCAGACCCCCCGGTCGGACGGGTCACCGCACAGCGAGTACTGACGGGTCAGGCCCGGCCGGACGGTGACATCGACGTGCGCGCCGGCCGTCCACGCCGGCAGCGGGGCGCCCGCGGGGTCGGCCAGGTCGAAGCAGACCACGTCGAGGGCCAGGGAACGCCGGGCGCGGACGATCAGCGTCAACTCCGGTCCGCCCCCGGACGGATCACGCCGCGAGCCAGATGCTCCGGACTGATCCGGCCCTGGGGCGGCAGACGGTGCCACAGACGAGGACAAGGACACGGACGACCTCCCGGGAATTCCCGACGGATACTGAATCCTTTTCCATCGTCGACGCGGGCTCACGGCAGCTGGCCGTGGACCGCGAGATGGTGAGCGATCACTGGTTCTGGAAAAGGTCAGGGCCTTCCCACGGTAGCGACGCCCCGGCGGCCGGCGAACCGCTCAGGGTGCCATCATTGAAAAGTTCGATCGCCGGGCCGTGGCAGACTGATCGCTTTTCGCCTCCGTGGTCTGCTGCTCGCGCTCCAGGTCGGCTTCGGCGTGTTCCAGGCTGTCCAGCAGGGTTTCCACCAGGCGGGTGCGTGGCGGGCGCCACACGACGTGCACGGGTATCGTCGGCACGGGGTCGACCAGTGGTACCGCACGCGCACCCGCGATGCCGAGTGCGCGTTCCTGTGAGGCGAATCCGACCACCGGCCGGGTGGTGACCAACAATGCGCTCGCGCCGGGATCGTCGACCTCGGCCACGACCCGGAGCTTTATGCCGGCCCGGTCGGCCGCCCGGGAAATCGTGTCGTAGAGCGCCGGGCACTGGGTGCGGTGGAACAGCAGGCATGGCTGGCGTTCCAGGTCGCCGAACGGCACCTGCGCCCGCGCGGCCCATTCATGATGCTCACCGACGACCGCGAGAATTCGGACCCGCAGCACCTCCTTCGAGTGCAGGCTGGAGGTGGGCGGCAGCCCGAAGATGAAGCCGACATCCAGCTCACCGCTGAGCAGGCTCTTGATCTGCGGGCCGGTCCGCCGCTCCCACAGCCGTGGCACGACTCCCGGGTGGGACGTGTGCATGTGGGCGAGCGTCGGCGGAAGAATGCGGTGCCCCGCCGGCAGGTTGAATCCGATGTTGATCTTCCCGGCCCGGCCGGCGGCGGTGTCACGGGTGATTTCGAGCGTTCGGCGCTTCAGCTCGAGGATTTTCTTGGCCTCACCCCGGAACGCGTGACCGGCGGGAGTGAGACGCACCTCACGCGAGTTTCTCGCGACCAGCTGCACACCGACCTCGCGTTCAAGGCGGGCCAGGTGCTGGCTCAGTGAGGGCTGGGTCAGGTTGAGCCGGCGCGCGGCCCGACCGAAGTGGACTTCATCGGCGATGGCGAGAAAAGAGACCAGATGACGGAACTCCACGAGCGTCCTCCCTCATTCCCCCGCTCGCCAGTCTAGTGTGGCTGCCTAACAGACGATGAAGCCCGAGTAAGCCACGAGTAATTCTTCGGCTGCCAGGGTGCGCCGGCACGCCTGCGGATCGGTGCGGAATTTATTCCGCAGCCGCACCGCAATGTGTCCTGCGCCGCTTTTTCGTCGACTTCGGGCGGATATCCCGACGACACGCTATGAAGAACCGGATGGGACGGGAATTTGCGCGAGCAATAGGGATGGGCAGTCGCACGGGCGGCTGCACGAGGCGTTCGCAAGCCGCGGGTCCGTGTCACGGGCCGCCTCCGCGGGCCGGCTCCGCCAGCCGATGCCGTCGATCAGTCGCCGACCGGCGACCGGCGACCGGCGGCCCGGATCAGGCCACAACGAGATCGGCCCTGGTCCGGGCATGCCCGGACCAGGGAATGCCCGGACCAGGGCGTGCCCGGTCCCGACGGGTCAGCCCGCGACGCGCACCGGCAGTGCCGACATGCCACGGACCACGATGTTCGGCCGGTACGGGGGCGGATCCGCCAGCAGCGTGATCCCGGTCAGCCTGGTCGCGACCGCGCGCAACGCCTCGCTGACCTCGAGCCGCACCAGCGGCGCGCCCAGGCAGTAGTGCAGGCCCATCCCGAGAGCGAGATGGCGGTTCACCCGGGCCCCACCCGCGTAGCGATCGATGCGGAACCGGTCGGCCTCGTCGAACGCCCGCGGGTCACGGTTGGCCGAACCGAGCACGAGAATGACCGCCTCGCCCGGGGTGAAGACCCTGCCGGCCACGGTCACCTCCCCGCGTGCGGTGCGTGTCGTCACCTGCGCCGGCGGGTCGAACCGCAGCATCTCCTCGACTGCGGGCAGCGCCAGCTCCGGCGCACGCCGCAGGGCGTCCAGCTGATCGGGGTTGCGCATCAGGGCGAGCACACCGTTCCCGATCAGGTTGACCGTGGTCTCATGGCCCGCGACCACGAGGATGAGCAGGGTGCCGAGCATCTCCGTCGTCGTGAGCCGGTCGCCCTCGGCGTGCACCTGCGCGAGCGCGCTGATCAGATCGTCGCGTGGGTCGGCCCGGCGGTCCGCCACGAGGGCGCCGAAGAACTCCCGGAACTCCCCGACCGCGGCGGTCCGCTCGGCGAGCTCGGCGGGTGAGAGAAGATCGTCCGGATCCAGACCGCGCGCGATCCCGGCCGACATCCGGCGCACCGCGGCGTGCTCGGAGGCGGGGACGCCGAGCAGCTCGCAGATCATGGTCAGCGGCAGCGGGTAGGCGAAATCCTCGATCAGGTCCAGCTCGCCGACGGCGAGCGCGCGGTCGAGCAGCTCGTCGACCACACGACGGGCCGTCGGGCGGGTCGCCTCGATCGTCCGCGGGGTGAAGGCCCGGCTCACCAGGCCACGCAGCCGGGTGTGGTCCGGCGGCTCCATCCACAGGAAGGATCCGGGCAGCTCGACGTCGCTGGCCGGGTGCAGCAGCTCGGATTCCTCGGCGTGGCTCCACACCGGGTCGGCCAGGATCGCGGCGCACTCGGCGTAGCCGGGCACCAGCGACGTGCCCAGCGGCCCCGGCAGGAAGGTGCCCGCCGCGCGCAGGATGCCGTATGCCCGGTAGGGGTCGTGCCGCCAGGCCGGGTCGAAGGAGTCGATCACCGCCTGGCCGAGCACCTCGGCGCTGATCCCCCCGGCCGGCGCGATCGGGGTCGCAGCGTCCGTGGGAGCCTGGCCCTCCGGGCCGGTCGCCGTGGCCGTCATGATGCCGGCACCGCCGGCTCGATCAGCAGGCAGGTCGACGTGCCGTGGGCCACCAGCGCGCCGGCCCGGTTGGTCACCCGGGCCTCGGCGGTCGCGGTACGACGTCCCACGTGCACGGCGGACCCGACGCAGGTGAGCAGGTCGTCGTCCAGCGCGACCGCTCGGATGAAGTTCACCTTCAGCTCCAGCGTCGTGTAGAGCACGCCCTCGGGCAGCTGGGTGTAGACGGCGCTGCCCATCGCGGTGTCCATCAGCGTGCTGATCACCCCGCCGTGGACGGTCATCATCGCGTTCGCCGCGGCTGGTGACGGGGTGAGCGTCCAGACCGACGAGCCGTCACCGAGCTCGGTCAGCAGCACGCCCAGCGAGTGACCGACGCCGATGCCCGCACGCAGGCCGTGGGTCACCAGGTCGGCGAGCTCCCGCAGGCGGCGGGCCTGGTCAGGCTGGTCGACGGTGACCACCGGTTCGGTGGCACGGTCCAGGTCCAGGGTGCGGTCCATGGTCGGCGGCTCCCCGCGCGTCGGTGTCGGCCAACTATGCGTCGCGCCGCATCGTGACCCCGGCCATCGGCGACTGACGAGATGCATTCGCAGCCCGAATCGATCGATCGGGTCCGCCCACACCCTCCCGGCCGCCACAGCCGGGACGGACCAGGCTGCCGCCCGGGTGGCGCGGTCGCCCGACCGGCGCAGTGGCCCGACTGGCTCGGCTGGCGCAATCGCCCGATTGGACTGTGCCGCTCATGGTGTCGGTCGGCGGTGCGATCGGACATCGTGCGTCCCGTCGGCGCGGTCGCGCCGCCACGCCCCCGCGTACGACAGGCGTACGACGACAGTGCCGTTGCGGACGTGCCCGGTGCCGAGGTGCCGTGCGTACCTGCCGGCGCGGACGACAGGAGTGGGACAGCCATGGTCGCCGGAGACGTCTCCACCGAGCCCACCCAGGCCGAATCCGACCAGGTGGAGTTCACCGCATTCCACCCGGCCCACAAGGCCGATCCGTACCGCAACTACCGGCAGGTGCGCCAGACCCGGCCGTTGTGCCCGTTCATGCTCGGCGACATCCCCGTCACCGTGGTCACCCGGTACGCCGACTGCGAGGCCGTGCTGCAGAGCGACGACTGGGTGCACGGGTACGACGCCGGGATCAGCCCGTTCCGCGAGGGCAACGCCAGCGCGCCCCGCTCCTTCCTGCGCATGGACCCCCCGGACCACACCCGACTGCGCGGGCTGGTGAACAAGGCGTTCACCCCGCGCATCGTCAACGCGATGGAGCCGCGCATCCGGACACACGCCGACCGGCTGGTCGCGGACGCCCGTGCGACCGGCACGCTGGAGGTCATCAGCGAGTACGCCGCACCCATGGCGAGCGCGACTCTGGGGCAGTTGCTCGGCGTGCCCGACGACGTCGGCGCGTCGCTGCGGGGATGGGCGCTGGCGATCGCCCGGGGCACCGACCCGGACAACCTGCTGAGCGAGGACGAGCTGGCCGCCCGCAAGAAGGCGACGCTGGACTTCCATCGCTACTTCGAGGAGCTCATCGCGCAGCGCCGGGCACACCCCACCGACGACCTGGTCAGCAAGCTCGCCGCGGCGCGCGACCGGGACGACGCCCTGAGCGAGACCGAGCTGCTGGGTGTCTCCTCGCTGATGGTCGTCGCCGGGATGGAGACGTCCATCAACTACATCGGGTCGGCGGTGCTCACCCTGCTTCGCCACCCCGACCAGCTCGCGCTGCTGCGCGAGCGGCCGGAGCTGCTGGCCTCCGCGGTGGAGGAGGTGCTGCGGTTCGACCCGCCGACCCAGTTCACGATGCGCACCGCGGCCCGGGAGACCGAGGTCGGCGGGCGCACCTTCCGGCGCGGCGACGGCGTGCTGCTGGTCAGTGCCGCGGCCGGCCGCGATCCCGACGCCTACGCGGAGCCGGACCGCTTCGACATCACCCGCTTCCACGGCCCGACGCCGGCTCGGCGCCATCTGGGCTTCAGCGTCGGCATCCACTTCTGCCTCGGGGCGCCGCTGGCCCGGATCGAGGCCGCGTCCGCGATCGGCGCGCTGCTCGCCGGATCCACCCACCTGGAGCTCGCCATCGACGAGAGTGAGCTCGTCTATCTCCCGAGCCTCATCCATCGAGCGCTGGCCACGCTCCCGGTCCGGATCAGCTGACCGCCGACCCAGCCCCGCTCCGCCCTGGCCGGCCCGGCTCCCAGCCCAGCCCAGCTCCCAGCCCGGCACAGAGCTCCCGCAGCCCATCCGGCGCCGCCCGGCGCCGGTCCGCAGCCGGGCTCTCCCGAAGTCCACTGGTACGTCCAGTTACAGTGAGGGAGAGTCCGGTTCTCGCGTCGTTTGTGTCGTGCCGAACCTGGATGGGAGACTAGTTCGCAGGACAGGGAAGGGAGCACCCCGCACTGTGAGTGACCTTGAGACGCCGGACTACTTCCGCGATGCGCAGCTCGTCGCCGACCCGTACCCGTTCCTGGAGCAGATGCGCGATCGCTGCCCAGTGCTGCGGGAGGACCATCACAACGTGGTGATGGTGACCGGTTACGAGGAAGCCGTCGAGGTCTTCCACGACTCGGCGACCTTCTCCTCGTGCACCTCGGTGACCGGCCCCTTCCCCGGCTTCCCCGTGCCGCTCGAGGGCGACGACGTCACCGCGCTCATCGAGGCGCACCGCCACGAGCTGCCGATGAGCGACCAGCTGCCCGTCATGGACCCGCCGACCCACACCGCGCACCGGGCGCTGCTGATGCGGCTGATCACCCCGAAGCGGCTCAAGGAGAACGAGGCCCAGATCTGGAACCTCGTCGACCAGATGCTCGACCCGTATCTGGCCAGCGGCGAGGGTGACTACATCTCCGGCTTCGCCGGGCCGTTCACCCTGCTGATCATCGCCGACCTGCTCGGCGTGCCGGAGGAGGACCAGGAGGAGTTCCTCGACCGGCTGCAGCGCCGGCCCGAGTCGCAGTCGGGCATCGGCAGCACCGGCGACGACCATCTCGCGCACAACCCCCTGGAGTTCCTCTACACCAAGTTCACCGCCTACATCGAGGACCGTCGCGCCGAGCCCCGCGACGACGTGCTCACCGGGCTGGCCCAGGCGACCTTCCCCGATGGTTCGACCCCGGAGGTCATCGACGCCGTCCGGGTGGCGGCGAACCTGTTCTCCGCCGGGCAGGAGACGACGGTGCGGCTGCTCAGCTCCGCGCTGAAGATCCTGGCCGAGGATCCCGAGCTGCAGGATCTGCTGCGCTCCGAGCCCGAGCGGGTCGGCAACTTCATCGAGGAGACGCTGCGGCTGGAGAGCCCGGTCAAGGGCGACTTCCGGCTTTCGCGGGTGCCGACGACCGTCGGCGGGGTCGACCTGCCCGCCGGGACGACCGTGATGGTCGTGAACGGCGCCGCCAACCGTGACCCGCGCCGGTTCGAGAACCCCAACGTCTTCGACGTGGCCCGCCCGAACGCGCGCCACCACGTCGCGTTCGGGCGCGGCATCCACACCTGCCCCGGCGCACCGCTCGCCCGGGCCGAGACGCGGGCCGCCATCGAGCGGATCCTGGAGCGGACCACCGAGATCCGAGTTTCCGAGAGCGTGCACGGCCCGGCCGGCGACCGGCGCTACAGTTACCTGCCCACGTTCATCCTGCGTGGGCTGACCCACCTCAACCTGGAATTCACGCTGGCGCCGAGGAACGTGTGATGAAGGTTTTCGTCGACGAGGACCGTTGCTGCGGGCATTCGACCTGCTGCACGCTGTGTCCCGAGGTCTTCTCCCTCTCCGATGACGGCTTCGCCGTGGTGATCGTGGACGAGGTTCCGCCGGACTTCGAAAGCGTTGTCCACGCCGCGGTCAGCAACTGCCCCGAGCAGGCCATCAGCGCGTCCTGACCCCTTTCGGCGATCCACGGCTGGCCGTTCACCGGTCGACTCACCGGTCGGCGGCCGCCCGCTCGTCCGGCCGTGGCGGAAGGCTCGGTGGCCGTGGTCAGTCCGCGGTCTGGTCAGTCCGCGGTCAGGTCAGTCCGCGGTCAGGTCAGTCCGCGGTCAGGTCGAGGACGGTAAGCGCGCGGCCCGGCAACCCACCGGGCCGTGCGCGCAGTCCGTCGAGAACGATCTCCCGGGCCCGCTCGTAGACGCGGTCGGCCACCTCGCCGGGCATCCGGTGCGACTCGTGCAGCAGCACCGCGAAGAGATGGGTGACGTCACCCGCCCCGACGTCGGTCCGCAGGGTGCCCTCCCGCTTCGCCGCCTCGACGAGCTCCTCGATCAGCGCGATGAGCTCGTGCCGGATACGCCCGACCCGCGGATCGGTCCGGATCGCCTCGGTGATCGCGGGCTGGAACAGGCTCGGGGTCCGCAGCGCGAACCTGAGCTCCGGCGAGCCGCCGAGGACGGCGATCAGGGCATCCCAGGCCCGCGGGCCCACCTCGACCGCGGTATGCGCCCGGGCGAGCATCGCCGCCAGGCTGTCCTCGACGACGGCCAGGACCAGGCTCTGGCGGTCCGGGAAATGCCGGTACAGCGTCCCCACGCCGACCCCGGCGAGTCGGGCGATCTCCTCCATGGGCAGGTTCGGGCCGTCCTCGGCGAACGCGGCCACCGCGGTGGAGATGATTTTGCCGCGGTTGCGCCGGGCATCGGCCCGTAACCGGACCGGGGACGCCGCGGTCATGCCGCCCGCTCCCCTGCCGGAATCCGGCCGCGGGCATGCGGGCATAACCCGATCGGCGGGCCCGATAAGCGAAAGCCGATGATGCGCGGCTGCCACATCGCTGCTCCCTTGATGTCTCGTGGTGCGTGATGGCCGTCTCGTGGTGCGTGACGGCAGGTGTCAGGTGACTGTGCGCCCGAGAGCGCGCGACGAGCGGTTGGCGATGGTGCTCCCCGCACCTGGCTACGGGCCGGTCGGGCGACGAGTGGGCAGGATTATGCCTGGCAGGCCCGGCCGGCGAAAGAAAACCCGTGGCCGGCCCGGCCCGGCAGCGACGGCGGCGCGGCCGGGAAACCGGGAAACCGCGGAACCGGTGCGGCCGGCGGCTCCCGGCAGCGCACGAACTGTTTCGCCCGCAGGCCGTTGCCGCTACTGTCCGCCTGGTGGCAAAGGCGATCGTCAACGGTCTCGGCATCGGCTACGACCTCGTCGGCGACGGCGACCGGACCTGGGTCCTCACCCTGGGCGGCCGGTTCACCCGACGGACTCCGGGGGTGCCCGAGCTGGCCGCGGCCCTCGCCACGCCCGGTAACCGGGTGCTGCTGTGGGACCGGCCGAACAGCGGCGAGTCCGACCTCTGCTTCGCCGGCGGAAGCGAGCCGCGGATGCAGGCCGACACCCTGGCGGCGCTGCTCACCGAGCTCGACCTCGGCCCGGCGGTGCTCGCCGGTGCCACGGTCGGGTCCCATGTCTCGCTGCTCACCGCCGCCTACCATCCCCAGGTGGCGGCCGGGCTGGCCGTGTGGTGGGTCAGCGGGGGTGTGCCCGGCCTGACGATCCTCGCGAACGCCTACTACACGGCGTCCGTCACGGCCGCGTGGACGACCGGGATGGAGGCGGTGGCCGCCCTGCCGGAGTGGGGCCCGTCGTTCGACGCCAACGCGCGCAACCGGCAGCGGCTGCTCGCCCAGGACCGCGCCGAGTTCGTCGCCACGCTCCAGCGATGGATGGCCGCCTTCAGCGCGCGGCCGGGCGAGGTGATCCCGGGCCTGCCCGACGATGTCGCGCGGTCGGTGCGGGTTCCGGCGCTCGTGCTGCGCAGCGGGGCGAGCGACCCGTTCCACCCGCGGGCCGTCTCGGAGGCACTCGCCGCGGCGCTGCCGCAGGCCCGGCTGGCGGAACCGCCGTGGGGGGACCGCGAGTACCTCGAGCGCCAGGCCGACATGGCCCGGGCCGGCAGCCTGTTCGTGCGCTGGCCGCTGCTGGCGCCGGTGCTCACCTCCTGGGCCGCCGACGCGCTCACCTGATCCGCGCGCCGGCGACAGCGATCGTCGTCCTGGAGCAGCCGTCGTTCCGGATCGACCGTCGTCCTACAGCAGCGCCGCGGCCAGGCGGCGCCACTGCTCGCGTGGGAAGGCCTGCTGGTCGGCCGTCAGCACCTGGATGCAGACGTGGTCCGCGCCGGCCGCGTGGTGCTCGGCGACGCGCCGCCCGACGGCCTCCTCGTCACCCCAGGCGATGAGGGCGTCGAAGAGACGGTCGCTCACGGAGGTGATGTCCTCATCGGTGAAGCCGAGGCGGCGCACGTTGTTCGCGTAGTTCGGCAGCCCCAGGTAGCCCGCGAGCCAGCCGCGGCCGATGGTGTGGGCCTCGTCGGCGTCGGTGGTGAGGATGACCGTCTGCTCCGGCAGCACGAGCGGCCCCGCGCCGAGGCGCTCGCGGACCTGGCGGGTGTGCTCGGGTGTGACCAGGTAGGGGTGGGCTCCACGGGCGCGGCTGCCGGCGAGCTCCAGCATCTTCGGGCCGAGCGCCGCCAGCACGCGGTCCTGCGCCGGGACGGGGGTTTCGGCCTTGTCGAGGCCGTCGAGGAAGGCACTCATCGCCGCCAGCGGGCTCCGGTACCGACCGGCCTCGGCCGCGTCGATCAGGGGCGCGTGGCTGACGCCGATCCCCATCAGGAACCGGTCACCGTGCGCGGCGGTCAGCGCGGCGAAGCCGGCGGCGACGTCCACGGGGTCGTGCATCCACAGATTGAGGATGCCGGTGGCGATCGTCACCCGACTGGTCGCGGTGAGCAGGGCGCCGACCGCGTCGAGGACCGGGCCGCCGACGTCGGGGATCCACAGCGCGCGGTAGCCGAGCTCCTCCAGCTCCGCCGCCGCCTCCGTCACCTCCGCCGGATCGCCGTAGCGCAGCTGCTGGCTCCACACGCCAATGCCTGACAGGTCCATCCCAGCCATCCCGTCCACTTGCCGGTCGCCCGGCGGCCGCCGTCGCTAGTGTGACTATCAGACGCCGGGCGGTGCCGCGACCGTGGCCGGATCCGCGCGGCTGGCGAGTGGGGCGATGCTTTAGATAAAGTATGCAATCGGGTGCCGGGCCTCGTACCAGGCCCGCCGCCTTCCGCCGCGCGTCGCGGGCCCCGCCGCGGGCTCGGTCGCGAACCAGTGCCTGAAGGGAGATCGCGTGCTCGACGACGATGTGCGCCAGATCATCGCCGCCACCCGCCGCTTCGTGCGCGAACGGGTCGTGCCGGCCGAGGCCGACATCGAGCAGTCGGACGCGATACCCCCCGACCTGCGCCGCGAGGCCGCCGAGATGGGCCTGTTCGGCTTCGCCATCCCCGAGACGTACGGCGGCCTGGGCCTGAACATGAGCGCCGAGGCCAGGCTGGTCTTCGAGCTGGGCTACACCACCCCCGCCTTCCGGTCGATGTTCGGGACGAACAACGGCATCGCCGGTCATGTGCTGCTCGAAGGCGCCACCGAGGAGCAGAAGAAGGCCTATCTGCCGCTGGTCGCCTCGGGTGAGTGGACGGCGTCGTTCGCGCTGACCGAGGAGAACGCCGGCTCCGACCCGGCGGGCCTGGCGACGTCCGCCCGCCGCGAGGGTGACGACTGGGTCATCAACGGCGCCAAGCGCTTCATCACCAACGCACCGGTCGCCGACGTCTTCATGGTCTTCGCCCGGACCGACCCGGACGCGAAGGGCGGCCGCGGCATCACCGCCTTCATGGTGGAGCGGGGCACCCCCGGCCTGAGCGTCGGCCCGAAGGACCACAAGATGGGCCAGGCCGGCGCCTGGACCGCCGACGTCACGCTGGACGACGTCCGCGTGCCGGCCAGCACGGTGATCGGCGGGGAGGACGGGGTCGGGCGCGGTTACGCGACCGCGATGCGCTGCCTCGCCCACGGCCGCATCCACATCGCGGCACTGTGCGTGGGCCTGACCCAGCGGCTGCTGGACGAATCCGTGGCGTACGCCGCCAGCCGGGTCCAGGGCGGCAGCGTGATCGGTGAGCACCAGCTCGTGCAGGGCCTGCTCGCCGACTCCGCGACCGACCTGTACGCGGCGCGTGCGCTGGTCACGGAGGTCGCGGCCGGCTTCGACGACGGAAGCGACACCCGGATCGGGCCGTCCTGCGCGAAGTACTTCGCCTCCGAGGCCGTCGGGCGGGTCGCGGACCGCGCCGTGCAGATCCACGGCGGGGCCGGGTACATGCGCGGCGTGCCGGTCGAGCGTTTCTACCGCGACGCCCGCCTGTTCCGGATCTACGAGGGCACCAGCCAGATCCAGCAGATCGTGATCGCCCGCCAGCTGCTGCGCGACGCCGGCGTCCGCTAGCACCAGCGGCAGCCGATGGTCGGGGCGGTTCCGCGGAACCGCCCCGACCATCGGACCAGACGTGGCCGCCGTCATGGCTCGGGTCATGGCCGGGCAACGCGTAGCCACCTGCCCCGCGGCGGATAGCGTCGGGCGGTGCAGCCGGAAGGCCGGCGCGGCGGGAGGGCTTGGGCGATGCGTTTCGTGGGCGTACGGGACGGTCGGCGGACCGTGGTCGGTCTGGTGCTGGAGCGCGCCGGGGTGTCGAAGCTGGCGCGGATCGCCGACGTCGACGACTTCTACGCCGATCTCCCCCGCTGGATGTCGGCGGCCGGCGAGATCACGGCGGGTGACCACGGCCACGCCGACCTGGACGATCTCGCGGACGTCGCCGCCAGCCCCGGTCTGGCCCCGCCCGTGCCGGCCGGGGCCCGCGTGCTGGGTATGGGCCTGAACTACCACGCCCACGCCGCGGAGACCGGCCTCGAGCTGCCCCGCAAGCCCCCGATCTTCGCGCGCTGGACCGCGTCGCTCACCGTGGACGGCACGCCCGTGCCGGTGCCGCCCGGCGAGCGCGGGCTGGACTGGGAGGGCGAGCTCGCCGCGGTCGTCGGGACCCGGCTCGTCGACGTCGACGAGGCCACCGCCCAGCGGGGCGTCCTCGGCTACGCGGTGTTCAACGATCTCAGTGCCCGCCGGGCCCAGGGCGCCTCCGCGCAGTGGACCCTGGGCAAGAACTCGGACCGCAGCGGGCCGATGGGACCGGTGGTCACCACCGACGAGGCCGGCGACCCGGCCGCCGGCCTGCGCCTGGTCACCCGGGTCAACGGCGAGGTCATGCAGGACGGGAACACCAACGACATGATCTTCACGGTCGGCGCGATCCTGTCCTTCGTCAGCCGCACCATCCCGCTGGATCCCGGGGACGTCCTCATCACCGGGACGCCGGCCGGAGTCGGCTACACCCGCACCCCGCCCCGCTATCTCCTCCCGGGTGACGTCGTCGAGGTCTCGATCGAGACCCTCGGCACCATCCGCAACCCTGTCACAGCAGCGCAGTAACAGCAGTGCAGTAACAGTGCATCGGTCCCGGTCGGCGATCGGACGCTGATCCGACCGCCACAGATCATCCGACGGATAGGATCCATCGCACCCAGCCGGTCCGAGCCAACCGAACCGCCGCGCTGGAGATGGGATGTCATGGAGCACTACCGGTCAGCCCCCATCGCCGGCGAGTCTGTCTGGCCTTCCGAGGCACACACCGTCGCGTTCTGCCCGGTGATGGACCGGGGGTTTCACTGGCCCGTGGCGGTCGGCCGCGACAACGGATCCATCGGGTTGTGGGTGGTGCCGCCGAAGGGCGCCACCGGCAACACAGCACGGAGAACGCAACTCGCGGGCCACCGCGACGCGGTGCGTGCCGTGGCGTTCTCCTCCGACGGTCGCCTGCTCGCCTCCGCCGCGGATGACCGCCAGGTGCTGCTCTGGAAGGTCGACGAGTTCCCGGAGCAGGCCACACCCGTGCGGCTGACGGGGCACACCGGCGCGGTCCGGGCCGTCGCCTTCTCGCCGGTCCGCCCGTTACTCGCGTATGCGGGCGACGACCGGACCGTCATCCTGTGGGACCTGTCGGACCCGGGCGCGCCACGTCTCGCGGCGGCGTGCGGCGGGCACGGCGCCACGGTCACGTCCCTCGCGTTCTCGCCGGACGGGACTGTGCTCGTCAGTGGCTGCGGCAACGAGGCCTTCCAGCTGTGGAACGTGGCCAGGCCCACCGAGCCGTCCCGGCTCGGCACAGCCAGCACAGGCCGCGGGGGCGGGGTGCACGCGGCGGCCGTCTCCCCGACCAGCCGGATACTCGCCACGGCAGGGGACGGCACCATCCAGCTCTGGAGCATCGACGGCGCCGCAGGTCCGGCCCGGTTGGGCAGTCCCCTCGTCGGCCACACCGACATCGTCACCTCGGTCGCGTTCACGCGGGACGGCCTTCGCCTCGCCAGCGCCAGCAGCGACCACACAGTGCGCTTCTTCGACGTCAGCCACCCGGCCGCGGCACACCCGCTCGGCGAGCCGATCCGTGGGGATGGTCCGTTCCGGGCGGTGGCGTTCTCCCCGGACGGCGCCGTGGTCGCGGCGGTTGGCGCCGCGTCACGCGCATCTCTCGACCTCTGGGCGATCCGCGACCTGTGACAGCCGGCGCGCTCGGCCCGGCCGGTCATCGACACGTGCCCGCCGAGCACGCGCCAAGGTACCTCCGCACGGAGACGCACCCGCCTGAGGACCTACCCGAAAGTCCTATGATGTGCCGCAATGAGCCGGTGTCGTCACGCAGAACGACCGCCGCGGCGCGCGGCGCGCGGCACGGGCGCGACCCGGCGACACGACGTATCAGCCGCGTACCGATGACAGGAGTCCCGTGAGCCAGGACAAGCCAGCCCAGAGTCCGCTGGTGCGTGCCATCCACGAGCCACCCGCCGGGTGGAGCCCGGAGGGAATCGACACCTCCGTCCCGAGCATCGCCCGGGTCTACGACGCCATCCTCGGGGGCAAGGACAACTTCCCCGTCGACCGCGCGGTGGCCGACGAGCTGATGCGGCTCGCGCCGCGGGGGCGGCAGTCCGCTCTGTACAACCGGGCGCTGCTGGGGCGGGGTGTGCGGTTCATGGCCAGCCAGGGCATCCGTCAGTTCGTCGACCTCGGCTCCGGTCTGCCGACGGCGCAGAACACCCACGAGACGGCGCAGGCCGTGGCGCCGGACGCCCGGGTGGTCTACATCGACAACGACCCGATCGTGCTCTCGCACGGCCGGGCGCTGCTCGCCGAGAACGAGAACACCACCGTGCTCACCGCGGACTTCCGTAGCCCGGAGCAGGTGCTCAACCATCCCGAGCTGACCGGGATCATCGACTTCGACCAGCCCGTCGCGCTGCTGCTGTTCGC
Organism: Frankia sp. R43; assembly: GCF_001306465.1. Taxonomy (NCBI): domain Bacteria; kingdom Bacillati; phylum Actinomycetota; class Actinomycetes; order Frankiales; family Frankiaceae; genus Frankia; species Frankia sp. R43. The sequence continues at coordinate 61,625 of NZ_LFCW01000004.1, forward strand.
CGTCGTGCACCACATCGAGGACGCCGAGGATCCCGCCGGCATCCTCGCCACCTACCGCGAGCACCTGGCGCCGGGCAGCTACCTGTTCCTCACCCATTTCGTGACCCATGGGGAGGAGACCGCGGAGCTGGAGAAGGTCATGCTCGCCGACCTCGGGCGGGGCCGCTTCCGGACGATCGCCGAGATCACGGCGTTCTTCGACGGGTTCGAGCTGCTGGAGCCGGGAGTCACCTACACGCCGCTGTGGCGCCCCGAGGAGCCGCTGCCCGACCCGCTCACCCTCACCGAGCGGCTGGTCGCCGGCGGCCTCGCCCGCAGGCCGTGACCCGGCGGGCCGGTGACGCCGTCGCCCACGGCGAGGCGGCACCGGCCCGGGCCCGACCCGGCCCGTGGCCCGGCCTGACCTGGATCGCCGCTCAGGTCTTCGGCCCACCTGCGACGTAGATCACCTGGCCGGTGACGAACCCGGCACCCTCACCGACGAAGAACGACACGGTGTTGGCGATGTCGTCGGGCTCGCCGACCCGGCCCACCGGGATGTCCTTGGCCCGCGCGGCCGCGTACTCGTCCCAGGTGCGCCCGAGCCGCTCCGCGGTCGCCCGGGTCATCTCCGTCGCGATCAGGCCCGGCGCCACCGCGTTGACGGTGATGCCGAACTTGCCGAGCTCGATCGCCACGGTCTTGGTGAAGCCCTGCAGACCGGCCTTCGCCGTCGAGTAGTTGGCCTGCCCGCGGTTACCGACCGCGGACGTGCTCGACAGGTTGACGACCCGCCCCCAGCCGGCCTCGACCATGTACTTCTGGACCGCCCGGGTCATCAGGAACGTGCCGCGCAGGTGCACGCCCATGACGGCGTCCCAGTCGCTCTCCGTCATCTTGAACAGCAGGTTGTCGCGAGTGATGCCGGCGTTGTTCACCAGGACGGTGGGGGCGCCCAGCTCGGCCGCGACCCGCTCCACCGCGGCGGCGACCTGCTCGGCGTCGCTCACGTTCGCCCCGACGGCGATGGCCTTCCCGCCGGCCGCGACGATCGCGTCCGCGGTCTCCTTGGCGGCGGACTCCTCCAGGTCGAGCACCGCGACGGCCAGGCCATCGGCCGCGAGCCGCAGTGCCGTCGCGGCACCGAGCCCCCGCGCGGCACCCGTGACGATCGCGACGCGTTCCTTGACAGCGGACATGCTGAAGTCCTCCCACTATGCGGGTGATGGCCCGAGTGCCCGCAGGCGGCCCTCGGGGGCAGATCAGGTCGTTGGTACCGAAGTCTGTCAGGCAGCACCGGCAGACGCATCGCGTCCCGAGCCCACCGGCCAGCGCGGGTGGGTGCCGCGGCGGGCGGCACGGCATGGCCGGCCCGGTTCGCGCCGGCTGCCCGGTGGTCGGACACTGGCTAGCCGGCCGGCCGGCCAGCTGACTGACCGGCTGGCCGGTCGGGACGCAGAAGCACCAGGAGCGCACGCAAAATCATTCGCCAACAGCCACGGCACCAGCGATCGTGGAACGCGACGCGAGGCGGTCCCGTCGAGAGACCATCGGCCCGCGAGAGACACGCGAGAGACGCGCGAGAGAGACCCACACGAGAAGACAAAGGAGTGATCCCCGTGCCCCCGGTTGACGAGCTGGCGGGAGCAGCGGCCCCGATCTGGATGTGGACCCATCCGCACGAGGTGGAGAGCGCCGCCCTCGACCAGCTCCGCACGATCGCCGACCTGCCCTACGTCCACCACCACGTCGCCGTCATGCCGGACGTCCACCTGGGCAAGGGCGCCACGGTGGGTTCGGTCATCGCGCTGCGCGACGCCGTCTCCCCCGCCGCCGTCGGCGTCGACATCGGCTGCGGGATGGCCGCGCTGCGGACCAACCTGACCGCGGCCGACCTGCCGGACGACCTCGGCCCGGTGCGGGCCGCGGTCGAGCGGGCCATTCCCGTCGGGCACCGCGGGCACACCGAGATCTCCCGGCGGGTCCGCGGCTACGGCGAGCTGTGGGCGGCGTTCGGTGATCTGCACCCGAAGGTGTCCGGGCGCAGCGGGGCCATCGACCGGGTGATGTCACAGCTGGGGAGCCTCGGCTCGGGCAACCACTTCGTCGAGCTGTGCCTGGACTCGACGGACGCGGTGTGGCTGATGCTGCACTCGGGGTCGCGCAACGTGGGCAAGACGCTGGCGGAGCTGCACATCGCGGCGGCCAAGAAGCTGCCGCACAACACCGGGCTGCCGGACCGGGACCTGGCGGTCTTCCTCGCCGGCACCCCCGAGATGGCCGCCTACCGGAACGATCTCACCTGGGCCCAGACCTACGCCCGCCACAACCGGGAGACCATGCTGGCGCTCTACGTCGACGCGCTGCGCACCCACCTCCCGCAGCTGCGGGTGCCGACACCGCCGACCGACGGCCCGCACGCGGGCGACGCCGCCTTCGCCGCCGTCAACTGCCATCACAACTACGTCTCCGAGGAGCACCACTACGGCGCCGACGTCCTGGTCACCCGCAAGGGGGCCATCTCGGCGCGGGCCGGTGAGTACGGCATCGTGCCGGGCTCCATGGGCACCCGCTCCTACATCGTGCGCGGCCTGGGCAATCCCGAGTCCTTCCACTCCGCCTCGCACGGCGCGGGCCGGCGGATGAGCCGTACCCGCGCCCGCAGGGAGTTCACCACCGAGGACCTCGTCACCCAGACCGCCGGCGTCGAATGCCGCAAGGACCCCGGCGTGCTCGACGAGATACCCGCCGCGTACAAGGACATCGACGCCGTCATCGCCTACCAGCGTGATCTCGTCGATGTCGCCGCGGAGCTGCACGCCGTGATGTGCGTGAAGGGTTAGCGGCACGGCGGCGGGGTGCCCGAACCCGACGGCGGGATGATCCCCGCGAACCGGGCTCCTCATGATGTCCGTCGCGGCACCGGCTCATAGTCTCCGCGTCTGCGCCACGAACGGGCGCCGACCGGAGGAGGCCGTGCCCAGTGCCGCATCGGAGGAGATCTGGACATCGTGGTGGAAACCGGGGGCTGACGGCCACGCCCGCCCCCGGTCTGGTGCTGGCACTCATCCTGGCGTTGCTCTCCGCCTGCTCAGGTGACGGCGAGGGCGCCTCGGGAAGCGCCGCCCCGGCCGGCACGGGCACAGCCGGCACCGGCCCGTCCGGCAGTTCGGCACGCCCGGCCGGCCCCGCGGCCGACCTCGCCACGGAGCTGTCCGGTGGCAACGGACCGTTCACCGCCGCGGGCACGCCGGCGGACCTGGGCAGCGCCGGGTACACGCAGCGGGAGCTGGCCGCCGCCGGCACCGCGTCGTCCTACCGGGCGGTGGGCGCGCTGGGGGCCGACGGCCGCTGGATGTTCGCCCCCGACACCAGCGCGCCCTTCCGGACCAGGGTCCTGGTCCGCCGTCCCACGGCGGCCGAGCGGTTCAGCGGCACGGTCATCGTCGAATGGCTGAACGTGAGCGTCGGTCTCGACAGCGACGCGGAGTGGACCACGCTGCACGAGGAGATCACCCGGCGCGGCGATGTCTGGGTCGGGGTGTCCGCCCAGCGGATCGGGGTCCAGGGCGGGCCGGTGCTCGTTCCGGTCACCGGGGCGGCCGGGCTCGCCGGGAAGGGCCTCACCGCGATCGACCCGGCCCGCTACGGCACGCTCAACCATCCTGGTGACGGCTTCTCCTACGACATCCTGACCCAGGTCGCCCGCGCGGTGCGCAGCGGCGCGGGCCTGGACGGGCTGCGGCCGCAGCGCCTCATCGCGGCCGGCGAGTCGCAGTCCGCGTACGCCCTGGTGACCTATCACAACGGTGTGCAGCCCCTGACTCGTGCGTTCGACGGCTTCCTCGTCCACAGCCGGGGCGCGACCGGGCTCGGGCTGGTCGGGCCCGGCGAGAACGCCGACCTGGTCAGCGTGCTCAACGACACGCCGACGATCTTCCGGACCGATCTGGACGCGCCGGTGCTGGACGTCCAGACCGAAAGCGACCTCACCGGGGTGCTGAACTCCGCTCGCGCCCGGCAGCCGGACAACCCACACCTGCGGCTGTGGGAGGTGGCGGGCACCGCTCACGCCGACGCGCGTCTGCTCGGCCCCGCGGCGGCCGTCGTCGACTGCGGCGTGTCGATCAACAACGGTCCGTTGCACTTCGTGGCCAAGGCGGCACTGCGGGCGCTGACGGTCTGGCTCACGACCGGCGCGCAGCCACCGGTGGCGCCCCGCATCGAGGTCGCCGCCGGCGGCGAGCCGCACATCACCCGGGACGCCGACGGCATCGCCGTCGGCGGAATTCGCACACCACCGGTCGACGTGCCCGTCTCGACCCTCTCCGGTGCCGGCGGCCCGAACACGTCGACGATCTGCGCGCTGGCCGGTTCATCCCGTCCTTTCACTTCCTCCCGGCTGGGCGAACTTTATTCGTCGGCAGCCGACTACCGTCACCGCTACGACGAGGCGGCCAAATCCGCGGTCAACTCCGGATTCATACTGACCGCAGATCTCGAATCACTGCGCAAAGCCGCCGACACGACCATGATCCCCTCCTGATCGAGGATAACCCGAAGTCACCAATCACGTTCTCAACCGCATTATCCGCAGCCAGCGGAAACCGTTCGGTCAGGGCCGCGACGGGGAGAGAATCCACGGCCTGGTCGCCGGCCGGCGACTGCGCCCCGGTCGACGCCGAACACCACGTCGACGCCGCCCGCCACCGCGCCCTCCCCCGTCCGCGTCGCAACGCGCACGGCCCGGCGCGGCGCACGCGGCCCGGGGAGGCCGGGGACGCCCCCGCGGCCAGCCACCCGCGACAGCGACCACACGGGCGACCACACGGCCGCGCGCCGAATGCCGGCACCCCGTCAACTCAATGACTTCTCGGGCTTCCCGGCCGGTCCGCACCGGTCCGCACCACCGGCCGCAGCCGCCTCGGGCCCCGGTCCGGCGCCCAGCCCGGATCCCTGCGACCGACCCCGGCGGCGAACCCCCAGCCGACCTCCGCACCCGGCCGCCGCTCCAGCACCAACCGGCAGATGCGGGCTTCGGCGGACACCGACGCCGGTGCCGTGACATCACCTGCCTGTCGACGCCGCCAGGCTCGACATCGACAGCTATCCGGATGATCCGTCACCGTTTTTCCGGTCCGACGCACGTGGATCCGTCCACTATTTGGTGACCGCCGTCACTGCCGGGAAGGCCGGACCTGCGCTCACCCGGGACGTCGGAGTCGGCCACCCACCGACAAAACAGTGGCCTCGACCACATCCGCCCGCATTCCGGGTGCCGCCGCGAGTCCACCGCGGCCCGCTCCGAGGCCGGGCCCGACCCGATGGTCGAACCCGCCTCCAGAATCCATCCCAGCGCCATTCGCACGGCTTTCAAAAACTCGGGAACGCCATTTCCGAAGTTTCGATATCGCACTTCTCCAGGCGGAAATGCGATGTCCGAAATGTCGCCAAACGGGACCTTGACTTCCATGATCATCCATCGCGCGGCGACTCCGAAACTTTGGGCGAGCGCCCGATCCAAGGGCCGACAGACAGCTCTGCCTGCGAACGTCAACCTCCCCGAGGAATGTTGGCAACGGCGCCGTCTACGGCTATAACGGTGCCCACGCCATATCGCCGTATTCGCCCTCAGTGAGGAACTCGGGTCAGTTCGGTCGTTGTCCGTGCGACCTTCAGACGATCAAGGAAGCGAGCTGTATGCTGCTCACCGCTGCGCGCCGTATTGGCCGCGCCCTGCTCGTGGTCTTACTCGTGACCATGGGGGCCGTGGCACTTCTCAGCCTGGCTCCGGGGTCGGCGGCCTCAGTCATCCTCGGCGAGAACGCGACACCCGAAGCGATCGACGCCCTGAACGCCGAGCTCGGGCTCGATCGGCCCCTGTGGTCACAGTACGTGCACTGGATCGGCGACGCCGTCACCGGTGATCTCGGCACCTCGCCGATCACACACCAGCCGGTGCTGGACGCGATCACCGAACGTCTTCCCGTGACGCTGGAGCTCGCCGCGCTGGGCCTGCTCGTCGCGCTGCTGGTCGCCGTGCCCCTGGCGGTGGCCTCCGCGGCCTGGCCCGGCTCCCTGCTCGACCGGGCGATCACCGCCCTGTCCTCGGTCTTCCTCTCCGTCCCCGCGTTCATCGCCGGTCCGGTGCTGGTCTACGTGTTCGCCCTGCAGGCCGGCTGGTTCCCCGTGACGGGCTGGACCCGCATCAGCGAGGACCCCGGCGAGAACCTGCGCGGCGTCATCCTGCCCGTCATCGCCATCGCGCTCACCGAGATCGCCTCGTTCCACCGGCTGCTGCGCACCGACCTGGTCGGAACGCTGCGCGAGGACTTCATCGGCGCGGCCCGGGCCAAGGGCATGAGCCCCGGCTACGTGATGGCCCGCCACGCCCTGCGCCCCTCGTCGTTCTCCCTGGTGACGCTGGTCGGCATCAACCTCGGGCGCCTCATCGGCGGCACGGTGATCGTCGAGTCCTTCTTCTCCCTGCCCGGGCTCGGGCAGCTCGTCATCTACTCGATCACCGCCCGCGACATCATCACCGTCCAGGGCGTCGTCGTGTTCATCGCCGTGGTCTACGTGGCCATCAACATGCTCGTGGATCTCAGCTACGGCTGGCTGGACCCGCGCGTCAGGAAGGCGGCGACCGCATGACCAGCCCCGATGTCGTGGCGAACACCACCGCCGGATCCAGGACCGCCCCGGCCGACACCACAGCCGACGGCACCACAGCCGACGGCACCACACCTGACGGCACCACACCTGACGGCACCGCGCCCAACAACACCCCGCCGCCGGCCACGGCGGTGCCCGGCACGCTTCCCGACGTGCCCGCGGTGCGCGAGCGACGCTCGATCCTGGTCGCGCTGTCCTTCGGCTGGCTGATCGCGATGATCCTGCTGGCCGCCATCGCGGACCTGCTGCCGCTGGCGTCCTACTCGGTGCCGATCGGCCGGCCGCGCCAGCCACCGAGCCTCGAGTCGTTCGACATGCTGCTGGGCACCGACCAGCAGGGCCGCTCCATCCTCTCCCGCTGCATCCACGGCGCCCGGGTGTCCCTGCTCGTCGGCACCGCCGCCGGCCTCATCGGCGCGGCCATCGGCACCTTCTTCGGGATGCTCGCCGGCTACCTCGGCGGGCGTACCAAGGCCGTCATCGGCCTGATCACCGACGCCATGCTGGCCTTCCCGCCGCTGATCCTGCTGCTGGCCCTGTCCTCGATCCTCACCCCCAGCGTGCGGACGCTGATGGTCGGCCTGACACTGCTGATCATTCCGACCTTCGTGCGCCTCGCGCTGGCCAACACCATCGCCTGGTCGTCACGCGAGTTCGTCACGGCCGCCCGGAACATGGGCGCCGGCCACGGCCGGATCCTGGTCAAGGAGATCCTGCCCAACCTGCTCCCCCCGCTGGGGGCGTTCCTGCCCGTCGTGATGGCGGCCCTGATCGTCGCGGAAGGCTCGCTCAGCTTCCTGGGCGTGGGCATCCCACCGCCGCAGCCGAGCTGGGGCGGCATGATCGCCGACGGCAAGGACGCGATCGAGAACGCCCCCCACATGGTCTTCGTGCCGGCCGCCGCCATCTTCCTCACCGTGTTCGCCCTCAACCAGGCAGGCGACCACCTCCGCCACCGTTTCGACCGCACCATGCGCGACTAACGCCAGGCGCGACCAGCGCCGGGCGCGACCAGCGCCGGGCGCGACCAGCGCCGGGCGCGACCAGCGCCGGGCGCGACCAGCCACCTCTTCGACCGCAGGATGCGCGGCCAGCCGCTGCGGCCGGATCCGGCCCGTGGGCGCGGTGTCGGCCCCGGTGCAGGCCACGCGTGCGGTTCACAGGGATGTCCGCCACCCCGGGCGACGGTCGGGACGCCGTGGCCCACCCGGACATCGACCCGATCCACCACAGCGAAAGGCAGCAGATGTTACATAGGACCCGAACTGTCGTGGCCGCCGTCGTGTGCGGCACGGTCCTCGCCCTGGGGGCATGCGGCGGGAGCAGCGACACCGCTGACACCACGTCGACATCCGGCGTCACCGGCCAACCGGTGGCCGGCGGCGAGGCACGGATCCTCGCGCTCAGCGAACCGAGCAGCCTCGATCCGGTGGTCAGCGGGAACAACGCGGTCATCGCCGGCGTCATCGGCAACGCGCTCTACGGCTCGCTGATGATCGACGACGCCGCCGGCAAGGTCGTCTACCGGATGGCGGAGTCGTTCGAGACGACCGACAAGGGCGCGAGCTTCACCCTCAAACTGCGCCCGGGCCTGCTCTTCTCCGACGGTACCCCGCTCGACGCCGCGGCCGTGAAGTTCAACTGGGACCGGTTCCGGGACCCGGCCAACCGCTCGACGTACCTCGCGGACGGATCACTGATCGCCTCCACCGAAGTGGTTGACGACGTCACGCTCAAGGCCACGATGGTGAGCCCGGTACCGTCCTTCGCCGGAGCGATCATCAACAGCTCGCTGAACTGGATCGCCTCGCCCGACGCACTGAAGAAGGGCCAGGCCGAGTTCGACAAGAACCCGGTCGGCGCCGGCCCCTTCAAGCTGCAGAGCTGGACCCGCCAGGCCGAGCTCCGCCTGGTGAAGAACCCGAAGTACTACGACGCGCCCAAGCCCTACCTCGACAGCCTCGTCGTGCGGGCGGTGACCGACGCCGGCCAGCGCATCAACACGGTGACCAGCGGCGGCGCCGACATCGCGATCGACTCGAACCCGGTCAACATCGACAAGGGCAACTCCGCGGACCTCAACGTCAACGTGGCCGCGCTCAACGGCGGCTTCTTCATGGCGTTGAACACCCGCCGGGCGCCGTTCAACGACATCCGGGCCCGCCAGGCGTTCAACGCCGCGATCGATCTGGACGCGGCCAACCTGGCCGTCTACAACGGCACCGGTGAGGTCCCCGAGACGCTGTTCACCAAGGACTCACCGCTCTACACGGACGTCCCGCTGCACAAGACCGACAAGGCCAAGGCCCAGAAGCTGTTCGACGAGCTGGCAGCCGAGGGCAAGCCGGTCACCTTCACCTTCACCTCGTTCGCGAGCACGGAGAACCGCACGCTGGCGGAGAACATCCAGGCGCAGCTCAGCGTCTACAAGAACGTCAAGGTCGAGGTCAAGGTCGTCGACTACGCGGAGGTGCCCAAGCTACGCAGCACCTATGACTTCGACATCCTGGTCAGCTCCGCCTTCTTCACCAGCCCTGACCCCCGGCTGACCACGGCCTTCGCCAGCGGCTCGGCCGCCAACCTCTCGGGCGTCGAGGACAAGGCGCTGACCGACGCCCTCGCCGCCGGGCGGGTCGCCACGACGGACGCGGAACGCAGGACCGCGTACACCACGGTGCAGAAGCGGCTGGCCGAGCTCTCGCCGCTGGTGTTCTACACCCGGCCGAACTTCGCCGCGATCGCCGGTACCGACGTCGGCGGTCTGCACCAGTACGGCAGCGGTTCGCTCCTGCCCGAGGAAGTCTGGATCAAGAAGTAGCCGGTCGTCCGCAGGGCGGAGGAGAGGTCCCGCATCCCATGAGCATCGAGCCCGTCAAGAGCGCTCCGCAGGCAACGAGCGCCGAGCCCACCGGCAGCGCCGAGCCCACCAACAGCACTGAGCCCACCGGCAGCGCTGGGCCTGTTCTGCAGGTGCGCAACCTGCGCGCGTACATCGGCACCCCACGCGGTGTCGTCCGGGCCGTCGACGACGTCTCCCTCGACCTCGACCACGGCCAGGCGCTCGGTGTGGTCGGCGAGTCCGGGTCCGGCAAGTCGGTGATGGCCCGGGCGATCATGGGGCTGATGCCCGGGCGGTCCGCCTGTTCGGGCGAGGTGCTGTTCCAGGGCCGGGACCTGCTCTCCCTCCCCCGCCGGCAGCGCGCCGAGATCTGGGGCAAGCAGATCGCGATGGTGTTCCAGGACCCCGGTCGCTCGCTCAACCCGGTCGTCCGGGTGGAGCGCCAGCTCACCGAGGGAATGCGACGCCATCTCGGCGTAAGCCGTACCGAGGCGCACACCCGGGCCCTCGACCTCCTGCGGGAGGTCGGGGTGCCCGACCCCGAACGGCGGCTGCGCAACTACCCGCACGAGCTCTCCGGTGGGATGCGCCAACGCGTCATGATCGCGACCGCGCTGGCGTGCGAGCCGACGCTGCTGATCGCCGACGAGCCGACCACGGCGCTGGACGTCACCGTCCAGCGCCAGATCCTCGACCTGCTGCGGCGGGTGCAGCGCAGCCACGGCATGTCCATGATCCTCATCAGCCACGACCTGGCCATCGTCGCCGGACGCACCGACCGGACCGCGGTGATGTACGCCGGCCGGCTCGCCGAGGCCGGCTCCACCGGTGAGGTCTTCGGCGCGCCGCGGCACCGCTACACCCACGCGCTGCTCGAGGCGACACCCACCCTCACCCACGAACGCCACGCGCCGATGCGTCTCATCACCGGTTCCCTGCCCGACCCCACCGATCCGCCGGCGGGCTGCCGGTTCGCGCCGAGATGCGCGCACGCCGACGCCGCGTGTTCCGAGCCGGGGCCGACGATGACCTCCGTCGGCGCTGACCACCAGGTCGCCTGTCTGCGCCCCGCGCAGACCGGCACCGAGAACCTCACCGGAGGTGAGCTCGTTGGCCGGTAGCGGGACCGCGCATCTGCGTGGCGAGGAAGCCCTGCTCAGCGTGCGGGAGCTGGTCGTCGAGTACCCGACGGGCGGCGGGGTCGTGCAGGCCGTCTCGAAGGTGAGCTTCGACGTCCTGCCCGGCAGGACGCTCGGCATCGTCGGCGAGTCCGGCTGCGGCAAGTCCACCACCGGTCGGGCCGTGCTGCGCCTGGACCGCCTCACCGCCGGCGAGATCACCTTCGCCGGCGAGCGCATCGACGGTGTGAGCGAGAACCGGATGCGCGAGCTCCGCCGCTCCATCCAGATGATCTTCCAGGACCCGGTGGGGTCGCTGAACCCCCGGCGCTCCGTCAGAGACATCGTCGTCGAGGGCCTCACCGTTGCCGGGGCATCGAAGTCCGAGCGCGCGACCGCCTCGGCGGAAGTTCTGTCGCAGGTGGGGCTCGGCGGCGAGCGGTTCGCCGACATGCTGCCGCGCCAGCTCTCCGGCGGGCAGGCCCAGCGGGTCGCGATCGGGCGCGCGCTCGCGCTGCGGCCCCGCCTGCTGATCTGCGACGAGCCCGTCTCCGCGCTGGACGTCTCCGTGCAGGCGCAGATCCTCAACCTGATCGAGGAGCTCAGGGCCGAGTTCGACCTGACCGTCGTGTTCATCGCCCACGACCTCGGGGTGGTGCGGGCGGTCAGCGACGACGTCCTGGTCATGTATCTCGGCAAGGTGTGCGAGTTCGGCGACGCCGACCTGGTCTACGACCAGCCCGCGCACCCCTACACCCGGGCGCTGCTCGACTCGGTGCCGCTGACCGACGCCGGTCGCGGCTTCACCGGCCCCGCGCTCGAGGGGGACCTGCCCTCACCGCTGGCGCCGCCGTCCGGCTGCCGCTTCCGGACCCGCTGCCCGCGGGCCGAGGACCGCTGCGAGGCCGAGGAGCCACCGGTCCTCGAGATCCGTCCCGGACAGTTCGCCGCCTGCCACTTCCCGCTGACGCCGGTGACGGTGGCCGTGTCGGCCGCACCGGCGGACACCGCCGTCGAGCCGGAGCCCACCCCGACCGCCGATGCCACGCCCACGCCCACGCCCGATGCCACGCTCACGGCCCAACCCACGTCCACGAACGAAGCCGAGCCGGCCACCGGGCAGAAGACGACCAAGGCGCTCGGCGGCCCGGACGCAGCCGGGTGAGCCACCGGTAACCGCCTCGACCGGTTCCGCCGGAACCCGCGGTACCGGCTGAACCGGCGGCAGCGCGGCCTCAGCGGGCGGTGCGGGCGACGGTGGCGACGCAGTAGGGCTTGCCGGCCGGCCCGCGGGCGGTCACCTTGTACACGGCGACCGTGCGCCCGCGGTGCTCCGGCACGACGTCGTAGCTGACCGGGGCGTCCACCTCGGCCCGGCGCAGGTAGTGCACGGTGACCGAGGTCGTCCGCAGGAGGCCTTCGGGGTCGTCGGCCGCCACCGCGGCCTGCTCCACGCCGCAGAACAGGATGCCGCCGTGCACGGCACCGCTGCCGTTGCCGAACTCCGGGCGGGCCGGCACCACGATCCGCGTGCCGCCCGTGGTGTCACCCGGCCCGGCCACGGCGGCGACGGCAGCCGCGGACGTCCGGGCAGCTGCGGAGGAGGCGAGGGAACCGTTCGACGCGGCGGGCCCGAGGACGTCGAGAGCCGACAGATCGCTCGCCCCGGCCACGGTCGTCGCGCCGGTCCGCTCGGGCTGCGCCCAGCCGGCGGCGACGAAACGCAGCTGCGCACGCCCGGTGGCGACCAGCCGACCCGCGCCGTCGACGATCTCGCAGTGCGACAGCCCACGCGCCGCGTCGACGTCGACGACCGTGCCGTATGCCCGCAGCAGCGGCCCGGACCAGGGCGGCGGCGTGACGATCTCGACCGAGAGCTCGAACGTCACGAGGTGACTCCCGGTGGGGCGCGCCATGAAGACGGGCCGGCCGAGAACATCGTCGACCAGCACGCCGAGGGAACCGACCGCCGTGGTGGCGCCGACGCCGGTCAGCCAGGGGCCGACCCCCATGGTCAGCTCGGCGCCGTCGGGCCCCTGCCGGTAGCCGCCGACCCGGAAGATCGCCTGTGGCCCGCCGATCTCCTCATCCGCCGCGGCGTCCGTTGCCGCCGCGCTCACCGCGGCCGGGTTCGGGTTCGGGTTCGGGGTCGGCGTCGGCGTCGGGACAGACGGAACGGACGGGCCTGTCGCCAGGCCGAAACCACTGCTCACGAACGGATGCCCTCCATGCTCGTCCACTGCGGCGTCTCCGCCACGAGGTCCGGACGCATGGTTCGTGCCGCGGCAGCAGGATCAGCCTTCGCATCCTGCGGTCCGCTCGGCCGCCCGGACAAGCCGGGGATGCCTGCGTGTCAGCAAAGACACATTTCGGTCACCGGCCGGGCCGGGCAGCGGGCGAGGCGTCGGGCCGGGTGTCAGCTCGGCAGGAACGGGTTGTCCCAGGTGTCGAGAGCCGTCACGGTGCCCACCGGGCGGCGCCGCACCGGACCGTGCTTGCCCTCCGGCCAGCCGGCCGCGACCAGCGACGCGATCCGCCAGTCGTCCGGCATCCCGATGACCGACCGAAGCTTGTCCTCCCCGAAGGTGAACCAGGTGCTCGGCACTGTGCCGAGCCCCTCGGCCCGGGCTGCGAGCAGGAAGTTCTGCATGGCGGGGAAGATGGAGCCGGCCTCGATGAACTCGGAGACGAACCCGGACAGGCGGTAGCAGAACAGCACGTAGACCGGCACCTGCTCGAAGTTGTCGACCAGGTGCAGCATGGTGCGGGTGAGCCGGGCCTGGCGTGACATGTCGTCGGGGGCCGGCGGCTCGGCCGACTGGCCGTAGATGGTGCGGACCCAGTCCCAGCCCTCGCGGAACGCCGGGCCCAGCACGGCCCGCGCCTCGGGCGACCGCAGGACCACGAACCGCCAGGCCTGCGCGTTCGAACCGGACGGAGCCCAGGTCGCCGCCTCCAGGCAGCGGGCGAGCACCTCGTCCGGCACCGGGTCGGGGCGGAACCGGCGCAGCGAGCGCGCGGTGCGCATGGCCTCGCGCAGGTCGATGGTGGGCGCGGTCCCGGGTTCGGAATCACTCATTCGGCTTTACTCCTTCGGCACCGCGCCCCTGGACGGACACGACGCGGCATGAGGGAAACGACAGCGGTGACGACGTGGCGCAACGACAGCGGGGCTGTGCCGGTCAGGCCAGGGCCTCGTCCGCCCAGGCGAGCAGGGGCGGGGCGAGCAGGGGCCAGCGGGCGAACAGGCCCTCCTTGCGCGCCTCGGGGGTGTGCCGGTCGTTCCACTCGGTGTCACCCCACGGCGGCTCGGCGAGCACGGCCCGCGGGAGCAGTTGCGCGATGTGCTCGGAGGTCTCGCGCCGGTGGTGCAGGTCGCTCTCGCCACTGCGGAACACCAGGGCCGGGATGTCCAGGCCGCGCGCGTCGTCGTCGGGCAGGCCCGGGACCAGCTCACCGTCGCGCGGGCTGTAGACCGCCATCCACCGCTCCATCGTCGCCAGGAACTCCCGGCGGTCCTGGTCGAGGATGCGCTGGCGGTTGGCCGGGTTGCGGGTGATGGGCTCCTCCCATTCCGGCAGGTCGGCCACGGCCTCCATCCCGTGGTGCCAGGCCGCGGTGAAGGAGCCCGCCGCGTAGTGCACGCCGATGCTCATCAGGCCGTACACGCCGCCACTGAGCCACCAGATCGCGAGCCCGGCGGCGATGTCACGGTGGCGCGCGGCGGTGAGCAGGGAGACCCGGGAGCCGCCCGAGCCACCCGCGATGACGGTCGGGCCGAGGCCGAGGTGACGGATCAGCCCGGCGAGGGCATCGGCCTGCATCTGCGACTCGGACTCGCCGTCGAAGCAGACGTCCGACTCGCCGGTGTTGGGACGATCCCAGACCAGTACCCGCCGACCGGTGGCGGCGATCTCCGCCGCGAGCTCACGGATTCCCGGATCGTCCTTGCTGTACCGACCACCCGGAGTAATCACCCAGGGCCGCCCGGCGGTGCCGATCAGGTCGTAGGAGATCGATAACCCGTCAACCGTTGCTAGTGCCATGGCTCACATATTAACATTGATGTCTATGTCAAGTTCCTTAAAAGAGAGTGGCCTGTTCATCGTCGACGCGGACTCCCACTGGTCCGAGCCGCCGGATCTGTTCACCAAGCGCGCGCCGGAGGCGTACCGCGACCGGGTTCCGCGGGTGGCCGATGTCGACGGCACTCCTATGTGGATCTTCGACGGCAAGCCGGTGAGCCGTTTCAGCGCCGCCGGTGTCATCGGGCGCGACGGCCGCAAGGAGGCCGCCGACATCGCCCTGCACCACTGGACGGTCGACCAGGTGCACGTCGGCGCCTACGACCCCCAGGTCCGCCTCGGGGTGCTCGACGAGTGCGGCATCGACGCCCAGATCATCTTCCCGAGCACCATCGGCCTGGGCGGCCAGGACCTCGGCGCCGCCAGCGACCCCGCGCTGACCAGGCTCTCCGTCGAGATCTACAACGACGCGATGGCCGAGATCCAGAGCGACTCGAACAACCGGCTGCTCCCGCTGCCGCTGATGCCCGCCTGGGACGTCGACCTGTGCGTGCGGGAGGCCAGGCGCGTGCACGCGCTCGGCGCCCGCGGGGTCAACATGACCTCCGACCCGCAGGACCTGGGCGCCCCGGACCTGGCCAACCGGGCCTGGGACCCCTTCTGGGAGGTCTGCACCGAGCTGCGGCTGCCGGTCCACTTCCACATCGGGGCCAGCGTCACGACGATGACGTTCTACGGCAAGTACCCGTGGGAGTCCCATGGCAGCAACACCAAGCTCGCCATCGGCGGCACACTGCTGTTCATCGGGAACGCCAGGGTGGTCACCAATCTCATTCTCTCCGGTATCTTCGACCGGCATCCGGGACTGAAGACGGTGTCGGTGGAAAGCGGCGTCGGCTGGATCCCCTTCATTCTCGAGGCCCTTGACTACGAGATGGCCGAGAACGCGCCGGAAGAGCTCGCCGCGATGGGCAAGGCACCCTCCGAGTACTTCCGCAGCAACATCTACGCCACCTTCTGGTTCGAGAAGAACCGGAACAAGCTACCGGCCCTCATCGAGGCCGTCGGCGAGGACAACATTCTTTTCGAGACCGACTTCCCGCATCCGACCTGCCTCTACCCGAACCCGCTGGAGACCGTCGGGCCCAAGCTGGCGACGCTCGCTCCCGAGACCCGGGCGAAGATCCTCGGGGAGAATGCACGCAAGCTGTACCGGCTCTGACCTTGCACCAGCTCTGACCTTGCACCAGCCCTGACCTTGCACCAGCTCTGACGTTTCGCCGCCGCGGTGGCCCGCTCCTCCCGTTCCCGGCCACCGCGGCATCCCCTGTCCGCCACCGCAGCAGGCCCGGCGCCTGGCTGCGAGTCAGGAGTACGCCCGCGTGAAGACGATCGGCCACTGGATCAACGGCACCGCCGCAGCCCCCTCGGACCCGAGCCGCCTCGGCCCGGTGTTCGACCCGGCCCGCGGGGTGCAGACCGCCGAGGTCACTCTCGCGTCACCGGCGGATGTCGACACCGCGGTCCGTGCGGCGGTGGAGGCGGCGCGCACCTGGGGCGCCTCCTCGCTCTCCCAGCGGGCGACGCTGCTGTTCCGGCTGCGTGAGCTGCTCGACGGCAGCCGGGACGAGCTCGCCGCGGCCATCGCGGCCGAGCACGGCAAGGTCCACTCCGACGCGCTCGGCGAGGTCGCCCGAGGCATCGAATGCGTCGAGTTCGCCTGCGGCATCCCGCACCTTCTCAAGGGCGCGCACAGCTCGGAGGTCTCCCGCGGGGTGGACGTCCACACCGAGCTGCACCCGGTCGGGGTGGTCGCGGGGATCACCCCGTTCAACTTCCCGGTCATGGTGCCGCTGTGGATGCTCTCGAACGCGATCGCCTGCGGCAACACCTTTGTTCTCAAGCCGTCGGAGAAGGACCCGTCGGCGTCGCTGCTGCTGGCCGATCTCGTCACCCGGGCCGGCTTCCCCCCCGGCGTCTTCAACGTGCTCCAGGGTGACGCGGAGGCGGTCCGCGGCCTGCTGGCCCACCCGGACGTCGACGCGATCTCCTTCGTCGGCAGCACACCGGTCGCCCGCAGCATCTACGAGACCGGCACCGCGGCGGGCAAGCGGGTGCAGGCTCTGGGCGGGGCGAAGAACCACATGGTCGTGCTGCCCGACGCCGACCTCGACGCGGCCGCCAACGCCGCCATCTCGGCCGGCTACGGGTCGGCGGGTGAGCGTTGCATGGCGATCTCGGTCGTCGTCGCCGTCGGCGACATCGGTGACAGGCTCGTCGAGGCGATCGCGGCCCGCATTCCGGACGTCGTCGTCGGTCCGGCTACGGACGAGTCCTCGCAGATGGGCCCGCTGATCAGTGCGGAGCACCGTGACCGGGTCCGCTCGTACGTGCAGCGGGCGACCGACGAGGGTGCCCGTGTCGTCGTCGACGGCGAGACCGCCGGCCGCCCGGACGGATATTTCGTCGGATGCTCGCTGGTCGACGGGGTGAAGCCGGGAATGCGGGTCTACGACGACGAGATCTTCGGCCCCGTTCTCAGCGTCGTGCGGGTGGACACCTACGACGACGCCATCGCCCTGATCAATGACAACCAGTACGGCAACGGCGTCGCGCTGTTCACCCGCGACGGCGGCGCCGCCCGCCGGTTCACCCGGCAGGTCGACGTCGGGATGATCGGCATCAACGTGCCGATCCCCGTCCCGGTGGCCTGGCATTCCTTCGGCGGCTGGAAGGCCTCCATCTTCGGCGACGCGCCGATCTACGGCCCCGAGGGAGTCCGCTTCTACACCCGCCCGAAGGTCGTCACCTCACGGTGGCCCGAGGCCGCCGCCGCCAGCACCGTCGACCTGGTCTTCCCCGCCAACCGCTGACAACCGCCGGCCCCACCTGCCGCACGCCCGCCGGAAACCGGTCGGCCGGCCGATCAGAGTCGATCGGCCGGCCGGCTCCCCCGCGCCTGCCGGCTCGTGTTCCCGGCTCCCGCGTTCCCTGCTCCCGCTTTCCTACCGCGGCGCGCGGCGCAGGATCTGGCGGGCCTGCGCGACCAGCGGCGCGTCGATCATCTGGCCGTCGAGCAGGAACACCGCGCTGTCGGTGCTGCCCGCCACGACCTTCTCCGCCCAGGCGACCTCGTCCGCGGATGGGCGGAACGCCTCACGCACCACCGCCGCCTGCGACGGATGAATGCAGGCCTTCGCCACGAAACCGGACGCGACCGCCTCGTCGGCCTCCGCCCGCAGCCCCACTGCGTCGGCGGTGTCGAGGAAGACCGTGTCGATCGCGGGCACACCGGCCACCGCGGCGTTGAGCAGCACCGTGGACTTGGCGTACCGCGCGACGTCGCGGTATCTCCCGTCGGCCAGCCGGCTCCCGCTGCCGCCGATCGAGGCCATCAGGTCCTCGGCGCCCCACATCACGCCCGCCAGGTTCGACGCCTGCACGATCTCCGGGGAGGCCAGCACCCCGCGGGCCGTCTCGCACAGCGCGACCACCTGGTACGGCGCCGCTTCCTCGACCTGGCGGGCGCTCTCCGCCTTGGCCAGCATGATCACGCGATACTCGGTCCGCCCGAGGGCGCGGAGGTCCTCGTCGTAGTCGGCGGTGGTGCGCGGGTTGACCCGCACGATCACCCGCGACGGATCCACCGGGTGCTCGACGAGCGCCTCACGGGCCAGCGGCCGGCGCGCCGCGGAAACCGCGTCCTCAAGGTCGAGGATCACCGTCTCGGCTGCGGCCAGCGCCTTCTGGTACCTGTCCGGCCGATCGGCGGGGCAGAACAGCAGGGATGCGCCCAGGGTCCACTCGGTCACGCTTTCTCCAACCTCGACAAGAACCGGCGAGAACTCATGCCCACCGGGATTCAGCCCGCCGCATCCGAATCGGCCTCGCCGGCCGGAACCCGCAACATCAGCGCGGTGCGCTCGGCGAGCGCCACCAGCTCACCCTTCTGGTTCAGGGCCCGGTGCTGGAAGACGACGATTCCGTTCGTCGGCCGTGACCGGGAATCCCGCTTCGACAGCACCTCGGTCTCCGCGTAGAGCGTGTCCCCGGCGAAGACGGGGGCCGGAAAACGGATTTCACCGAACCCCAGATTCGCGACGGTGGTGCCCTGGGTGAGCTGCGCGACG
Organism: Frankia sp. R43; assembly: GCF_001306465.1. Taxonomy (NCBI): domain Bacteria; kingdom Bacillati; phylum Actinomycetota; class Actinomycetes; order Frankiales; family Frankiaceae; genus Frankia; species Frankia sp. R43. The sequence continues at coordinate 80,391 of NZ_LFCW01000004.1, forward strand.
CTGAGCCCGACCAGGATGGAAAGGGTCATCATGCTGTTGACGAGACGCTCGCCGAACTCCGTCGACGCGCTGGCGGCGGCGTCCAGATGCAGGCTCTGCGGGTTCATCGTCAGCGTGGAGAAAAGGGTGTTGTCCGCCTCACCGACCGTGCGGCCCGGACTGTGGGCGTAGACGACGCCGGTCTGCAGTTCCTCGAAATATAGCCCTCGCTGCTGAATTCGCTTCACATCTCCACCCGAATGTATCCGCAGTTTTCCCAGCCGCACAACATCCTGTACTGTACGGAGGAGGCAAGACGACTGTCAACGTTTACACCGACCCGTCGACACGCGACCCGGCCCGACTCATATCAGTTTTTCCGGTGCCGGTCGAGCCGACCACCCTTCACGGTGGCCAATATCGCTTTTCGATGTCGGTCGTGATGTCAGCCCGTATTCGAATTCCCGATCGGTCCGGAGCCTGCCTGCGCCGGGTGGCCCGGCTCGCCCACACGTGCCGGGCCAGGCGGCCCGCCAAGACCCGCCGGGCCCGCGTTCGACCGGTTCGGCGGCGGTACCGGACAGGGCGAAGGACCGGCCCTGCTCGGGAAACAGGTCGCGGCCGGCGGGACCGCACCGAAACCGACAATGACTCGTGGCACGGACGGATGACTGCGGTGCGTTCTGGGAGAACCGCTACCGCGAGACGGAACGGATGTGGACGGGCGCTCCGAACGAGCTGCTGGTCCGCGAGATCAGTTCCGTCGGACCGACCACGGCGCTCGACCTGGGCTGCGGCGAGGGCGGCGACGCGGTCTGGCTGGCCGCGCGCGGCTGGCAGGTCACCGCGGTCGACATCGCGCCCACCGCGCTGGAGCGGGTGCGGGATGCCGCGCGGGCCACCGGCGTCGCCGAACGCGTGACGCCGATGTGCCGGGACCTGGCCTGCGGGCCGCCGCCCGGTGAGTTCGGGCTCGTCGTCGCGATGTTCCTGCACTCACCGGTCGGCATGCCGCGCGGCGAGGTGCTCCGCGCCGCGGCGCAGCGTGTCGCCGCAGGCGGCACGCTCCTCGTGGTGGGTCATTCCGGTGCCCCGTCGTGGCAGCCTCGGACCAGCCCGCACACCCGCCTCACGACCCCCGACGACGTGCTCGCCGAGCTCGGCACGACGGTGCGGGGGTGGTCGGTGGACCTGCGGGAGATGTACGAGGCACCGATGTCCCGCCCGAACGGGCAGGTGGGTTTTCGGGTCGAGAACGCGCTGCGGCTGGGCCGCCCGGTCTGAGACCGGGCGGCCGCGCCCGTTCGCCAGGAGGCGGATCAGGCGGTTCGAGCGGTTCTGGCGCGTCAGGTGGTCACGATCGACACACCGGCCGTTCCCGGCGCGCCGTAGAGCTGGGCGTAGCCCACCCGGGGGTTGCCGGGGACCTGCCGCTCGCCGGCCTGGCCTCGCAGCTGCAGGACCAGCTCGTGGATCTGGCGCAGACCGGAGGCACCGACCGGCTCGCCGTTCGCGATCAGACCACCGTCGGTGTTGACCGGCAGCCGACCGCCGATCTCGGTCGCGCCCTCGGCGAGGAGCTTCTCCTGCTCACCGTCGGCGCAGAAGCCGTTCTCCGCCATGTGGATGATCTCGGCGCCGGAATCGGTGTCCTGGACCTGGATGACGTCCACATCGCCCGGGGCGATCCCGGCCGCCTCGTAGGCCGCACGGGAGGCGTAGACCGTCGGCGCCTCGGCGGGCTCGACCGCGGCCCAGGAGCTGTGCACCTCGTGGGCCCCGTAGGTACGGGTACGCAGCACGCTCGCCCGCAGGTAGATCGGGCTCGACGTGTACCGGCGCGCGATGTCGGCCCGGCAGAGCACGACCGCGGCCGCCCCTTCGTCCGGGCTGCAGAACATGTACTTGGTGAGCGGGTAGTTCAGCATCGCGGAGGAGAGGATCTCCTTCTCCGAGATCGCCTTGCGGCGGAACGCGTTGGGGTTCAGCACACCGTTGCGGTAGTTCTTCGCCGCCACCCGCGCCAGCGTCTGGTGCGAGATCCCGTGGTCGTGCATGTAGCGGTTGATCTTCATGCCGAAGAACTTCGTGGTGAGGAAATGGCCGATATCCCCGTACCACGGCGGAGCGCTGTAGTGCACCGGGTCCGCGGTGAAGGCGCCGAACGCGTGCTTGTCCATGCCGACGGCCACGCCGATGTCGTACTTGCCGAAACGGATGGCGTCGGCGGTGAGATCCAGTGCGGTCGCGGCGGTGGCGCAGCCGTTGTAGACGTCCATGAAGGGGATGCCGGTCAGCCCGAGCAGGCCGACGACCGCGTCGGGGTTGTCCACCTCGCAGCTGCCACCGAAGGCGAACTGCACCTGCTTCCACTCCACGCCCGCGTCGGCCAGCGCGGACCGGATGGCCTCGGCCCCCATCTGGATAGCGGACTTGTCACCGAAACGCCCGAAGGGGTGGATGCCCACCCCGATGATCGCGACGTCCTCCATCTCAGTTTCCTTCCTCTGCCGGCGCGAACGCGTAGGACATCACCTGGGTGCCGTCGGAGTCGGTACGGAACGGGTAGATCACCAGCTCCAGCTTCATTCCGAAGCGGATCTGCTTGGGATCACTCACGGTCAGGCGGCCCTCGACGCGCACGTCGTCGCCGAGCTGCACCAGACCCATCCCGAACGGCTTGAAGGTCTGCGGGGTCTCACCGCTGGCGTAGGGCTCCTTCGGCAGGAAGTCCTGCGTCGTCCACGTCCACAGGGTTCCTTCCCGCGGCAGCAGGAGCTGCTCCATCTCCAGCTTTCCGCACCGCGGGCAGGAATCCTGGGCGGGAAAGGTCACCGCCGCGCAGCTCGCGCACCGCGCGCCGATGAGCTGTGGTTTCTCCGCGGGCCAGGTGAAGACGTCCGGAGCAAAGGGAACTTGGGCCATCAGAACACTCCTAGCATCTCGACCAGCCCGTAACGTCGTCACCGGCTTTGCCCAGGTGAATGAATGAGCCTTTTCCGCCGTCGACGCGAACCCGCGTCGCTCCTGACCGTGCGCCCTGAGCTGGAAAAGGCCGGTGGGAGCGGAACCGCACCGCGCCGGAACGCGGCCGCCGGCGAAAGCGCACCGCCGACTCCCCTGCCAGGCACCCGGCCGCCCCTGCCCGCCTGGTGGTTGCGGCCGGCGCAGCACGGCCGGTGCGGGGACGGCATGCAACGGATTCCAACCCTCCGCGTGGTCAGCTTCGTTTCGCCGGACGACGGCGATCAGCAGCCGGCGAATGCCGGCCGCCTTCGGGTAGGAGGAGCATATGCGCATCCGACCCGCACCCGCACGATAAGGATCTCCGCCGCGGGCGACCGCAATCCAGGCCGGACCAGGGCGGATGCCCCTGGTACGCCACCGTGGTCCGGGCCGGCCCCGCACAGGCCCGGCAGCATCGTGACCATGCCGACATGCCAGGCCACGCCAACCCGATTCTGTGCTTTCCGCCTACCGAGAACGCTCCTCTCGGCCTGACGACCACGAGGCGCCGGCGGCGGCGCAGACGGCTCCCGCCAGCCCCGGCGCCACCCCAGACTTTCCACCGCCAAGGCCGGTCGCAACCCGCTGACCTGCGGGAATCCGTAGATGCGGTGGAAAATTCCTGATAGATTCGCAGATGCGGACCAAACCGTGGTGCCGTGGGAGAAGGAACGGCGGTCGCCGACACCGCTGCGGTCCCTGACCGGCCCGCCGGCCCGTCGCAGACCGGCCCGCCGGCCCGTCTCTCCCTCAGGTTTCGTCCGGAGCTGTGGAGTATGCGCGCCGTTCTCATCCCACCCGCGCACACGGGTGCCACCAGCACGACCGAACCGGCCGACGTGGCCCACCCGTGAACCGCGCGACCACGCAGCGCACATGGGAGAACGACCGGGTCCTGCTCGACCAGGCCTATTCGCCCGGCCTGTACGTACCCGACCTGGCCTACCACCTCGACGAGTACGCGGCACGATCGGCGCTCGCCCGGCGGACCCTGCGCTGGGAGGAGATCTCCTACGGCCCGTCCTACGCCGAGGCCCTCCATTTCTTTCCCGCGGTGGCCGGCTCGACGTCGGCGGCCAGGTCGAGCGCGGGCCACGCCCCGCGCGCGCCGTACTCGGCTCACCCCGGCACCCCACTGCTGATCTTCATTCATGGCGGCTACTGGCGGGATCCGAGCCGCTGGGAGTCATCCTTCGCCGCCGCGGAGTTCGTGCGCGCGGGCGCGGCCTTCGCGGCGCTCGGCTACGGCCCGGCGCCGGAGTTCCGGCTGGACGACATCGTGGCCCAGGTACGTCGGGGCGTCCTGTGGCTCTATCGGCACGCGGCCGAGCTCGGCGTCGACCCCGGCCAGATCTTTCTCGCCGGCGCCTCAGCCGGGGCGCAGCTGGCGGCCATGTGCCTGGTGGACGACTGGCTGCCGATCACGTTGCGGGTGCGCGACGTCATCCGGGGGGTCTGCCTGGTCAGTGGCGTCTACGAGCTGGAAACACTGCGGCACTCCTACCTCGGGGAGGCGTTCGGCCTCACCGCGGCCGAGGCCGCCCGCAACAGCCCGCTGCGCCACGTGTTCCGGGCCGCGAACCGTGCGCACCGGGCACACCAGCCCGGGGCGGGGCTTCCCCCGCTCGTGCTCGCCAGCGGGGACCGCGAGACCGTGCCTTCGCCGCCCAGCACGAATGGTACGAGGCCGCACTGCGCCAGGCGGGCGCGCACGTGACATCGCTGGTGGCCGCGGCGCGTCACCACTTCGACCTGCCACTCGGCCTGGGAGACCCGGCCACGTCCCTGGGCCGGGCGACGCTGGCGCAGCTGGGAGTGGGGCCGGGACCGGATCTCGGGCTGGGGCCGAACCAGCGGTCGGCGGGTGTCTCACACCGGCGGTGACCCATGACCCGGCCGCATGACCAAAGTCGCTGAGCACTGCTGCTTGTGACCCACAGAGAGTGATTCCGCCGATTCGCCACGTATCTTCGGGCGAAATAGCGAAATATCCGCTTCGTTCAGGTTGCGGGCGGTTCCGGTCCAAGGAGGGCTCGGCGGTGGCGGAGAAGATTGGTCCGGAGTTCGGTCCGTTGGCGGCTCTGGCCGGCGAATGGGAGGGCGACCAGGGCGTGGACGTCGCCTTCGGCAACGCCGAAGGCAAAATGATCACAACGCCGTTCCGGGAGAAGATGACGTTCAAGCCGTTCGGCCCGGTGAACAACGGCGCCCAGCAGCTCTACGGGCTGGACTACCACATGATCGCGTGGCCACTCGGCAAGGACAAGGCGTTCCACACCGAGATCGGCTACTGGCTGTGGGACTCCGTGCTCGGCCACGTCATGCGCTGCTTCATGGTGCCCCGAGGCCAGGCACTCATCGCCGCCGGCACCGTGGCGCCCGACGCGACCAGCTTCACGCTGCGTTCCGACCTCGGGTCCACCACCTACGGGATCCTCTCCAACCCCTACCTGGCCCGCGCGGCGAACACCACCGCCTACGAGGTGACCGTCACGGTCCGTCCGGACGGGTGCCTGGAGTACGAGGAGACCACGACGATCGACCACGCGCGGGTCGCCGACCCGGTCGCCCACACCGACCGCAACGTGCTGCGGAAGCTGTCCGCATAGGCCTGGGTATCTGACAACGGCGGCACCCGGGCCGACCGGGGCCGTGCCTTCTGAGCGTGGCCGGGAACTCACGACGGTTCCCCGCGCTCACCACGGCCCCGTCTCCCAGGTGCCCCGCGCGACGTCCCTCGCCCACACCCATCGGCCGGGAGCGTCCCGGCCGGTATCCCGCTGATCCACGACGGACCCTCGCGACGCCACAGCCTGCTCCCGGCACTGACGACGTAGGCTGAGTGCGTTTCCGACCTAACCGGTCGGGTATTCGTGGATTATGTCGTCAGGGGATACCGCTCATGAGCGCAACAGATGACCTGCTGGCCAACGCCGCCGTCTACGCCCGCGACTTCGACAAGGGCGACCTGCCACTGCCCCCGGCCCTCGGTGTCGCCGTCGTGGCCTGCATGGACGCCCGGCTGAACGTCTACGGCCTGCTCGGGCTGAGCGAGGGTCAGGCCCATGTCATCCGCAACGCCGGCGGCGCGGTGACCGACGACGAGATCCGCTCGCTGGCGATCAGCCAGCGCCTGCTCGGAACCCGCGAGATCATCCTTATCCACCACACCGACTGCGGGATGCTGACCTTCACCGACGACGGCTTCAAGGCCCAGGTCGCCGCCGACACCGGCATCCGCCCGCCGTGGGCGGCCGAGGCCTTCACCGACCTCGACCAGGACGTCCGCCAGTCGATCGCCCGGATCCGGGCCAGCCCGTTCATCCCGCACACCGACGCGGTCCGCGGTTTCGTCTACTCGGTCGAGAAGGGCACCCTCACCGAGGTCAGCTGACCTCGCCTCGAGACACCCTGACCGCAGCGAGGCATCCTGACGGCAGTACGCCGGGCGCCCGGCGCGGCACATCCGGCGCCCGGCACTGGTACGGGAGCCCGGCGCGACGCATCCGAACCCCGCGTATCTCCACGCCGCGCGGTCAGCCGCGCCAGGCCGCGCCCGCCGCCGCGGTACCGCTTCCGGCCCGCCGCCGGCTTCCTGCGCTGGGAATTCATGCGGACAGCGACAATAGCGCCGCCTTTACCAGCCGCACAAAGCGACACCTTTACCGAGCGCACAAACCCCACGAAAAGCCGCACATCTGTTGACAGATCGCCGGATTCTCACGAAGCTTGGTGACGCACCGAAGCCGAAGCCGAAACGGCCACCGCGTCCACCGGCATCCCGAGCCGTCGATCCCAGGCGTCGGTCCTGGATTTCCCGCCACCACCTCCCGCCCCCTCGGCGCGCTTTCCCTCCGTGCCGATTCATTTCCCGGCGTCCCGCGCCACGACCCTTCGCCGCGGATTTTCTCGTCACGCCGCCACGATGCCCGGTGGCACGCGTGCCCGTTTTGGAGAGGCGCTCGACCGAGCGCCGGACTTCCCGTGGAAACGGAGCCCAACATGGCCGAGCAGACAGTCGACACCCCGCTGGCCACCGGCGGTCTCAGCCGAAGGAGGTTATTCGGCACGGCCGCGGTCGGGGCCGCCGTCGCCGGCGGCATCGTCGGTGCCGGCGCGTCGCCGGCGCGGGCCGCGACCACGGCGGCGACCGTGCCCACCACCGTCACGCGGGAGCGTGCGGTGGTCGTCGGCAGCGGCTTCGGCGGCGGGGTCACCGCGCTGCGGCTGGCCCAGGCCGGTGTGTCGACCCTGGTGCTGGAGCGTGGGATCCGGTGGCCCACCGGCCCGAACGCCACCACGTTCTGTCGCTTCTCGAATATTGATAACCGGTCGTCCTGGCTGACCGACCACGCCACCATCGGTGGCGTCGTGAAGACCTGGGACCCGTATGTCGGTGTCATCGAGAGCGTGGCCGGCAACGGGATGACGATCAACTGCGGCGCCGCCTACGGCGGCGGCTCGCTGATGTACCACGGGATGACCCTGCAGCCCACGAAACAGTATTTCGCGAAATCCATGCCAGTGGCGGCCGGCCTGTATGACGAGCTCAATCTGTGGGCATATCCGCTGGTTGCCCGCATGTTGGGAATCTCGACCATTCCCAATGACATCCTGAACACCGACCCCTACAAGTCGTCCCGCCTCTTCCGCGATGTCGCGCCGCAGGCGGGGCTGGATCCGGTGGCGGTTCCGCTGCCCATCGACTGGAGCTATGTACGCGGTGAGCTGGACGGCCGTTACACGCCCACCTACACCACCAGCGACATCGCGTTCGGCGTCAACAACGGCGGCAAGCGTTCGATCGACGTCACCTATCTCGCCGCGGCCGAGGCCACCGGCCGGGTGCGGGTGGCGACGCTGCACGTCGTCCGGGACATCGCACTGGACGCGAACAAGCGCTGGGTGCTGTCGGTCGACCGCATCGACACCGGCGGAGTCGTCCAAGAACGCAAGACCATCGTCGCCGACGCGGTCTTCCTCAACGCCGGCTCCGCCGGCACGACCCGCCTGCTCGTGAAGTCGAAGGCGAAGGGCCTGGTGCCGGGCCTGCCCGACGCCATCGGCACCCAGTGGGGCAACAACGGCGACCGCATCTACGCCTGGATCGGCATGAACGGGGACCCGGGCACCATCCAGGGCGGGCCGGCCTGCGTCGGCGGTCGCGACCCGAACGCGACGATCCCCTACACGATCATTCATGCGGGCTCGCCCGCGCCGACGGGCGGGAACAAGGTGCTGACCATGGTCGGTCTGGGCATCGTGGACGCCGCGGGAACCTGGGCCTACGACGCGGCCAAGGACGACGCCGTCCTGACCTGGCCGTCCACCGGCGACGCCGCGCTGCAGGCGCTGATCGCCGCGAAGATGCAGCAGATCGCGCAGGTCGGCGGCGGCATCATGATGGACACCAACGCCCAGGTCCAGTCGACCTGGCATGCCCTGGGCGGCGTTCCGATGGGCTCGGCGGTCGACCTGACCGGCCGGGTGCTCGGCCAGCGCGGTCTCTACGTGCTGGACGGCGCACGCATCCCGGGCTCGACCGGTGCCTGCAACCCGTCGATGACCATCGCCGCCCTCGCCGAGCACAGCATGGCGAAGATCATTCTTCAGGACGTCGGCCGCGTCTTCTGAGGCCTTCCTCTTCCCTTCCCGGCTGCCCCGGGCCGTGACCCATCACCGCCGTCCGCGCCCGGCGGCCGGCGCGGGATGGTGGCGCGGCCCGGCACCGGGCATGGTTGCCCTGGGAGCCGATGCGACCAGGAGGTCCTCATGGCCAACGTCTCCGGTGCCGGCGCCGGGCTGCTCACCGACGCGTTCGGGCGGATCCGCGAGGTCGTGCACGAGGTCGTCGACGGGCTGAGCGTGGACGAGCTGAACAACCGCCCGGATGGCCGCGCGAACTCCATCAGCTGGCTCGTCTGGCACCTGAGCCGGGTCCAGGACGACCATGTGGCGGACGTCGCGAAGTATGACCAGGTGTGGTTCTCGGGCGGCTGGGAGCAGCGGTTCGGGCTCCCGGCGACGGCCGGCCCGGCGAACCGATACCGGTCGATCGGGTACGGGCACAGCTCCGCCGACGTCGACACCGTCCGCGTCACCGATCCCGCCCTGCTCGTCGGCTACCACGACGCCGTCCACGAGCAGACCGTGCGCTACCTGGCCGGGCTCGCCGACGCCGACCTCGACCGGGTCGTCGACACCTCCTGGGATCCGCCGGTCACCCTCGCGGTGCGCCTGGTCAGCGTCGTGTCGGACGACCTGCAGCACGCCGGTCAGGCGGCGTTCGTCCGCGGGCTCGTCCACCCAGGCTGATCACCGCCGGGCCGCCGCCGGCCCGCCGCCGAGCCTCGGCCGGACCGTCGGTTGGCCGCGGTACCGCCTACGGGCACTGGCGGGGCTCGGGCTTCTCCGCCGCGGGCATCACGACGTCGTATGCCCGCGCGGTCAGGGACAGCCCGTCCGGGCCGCTGGAGGCCTCGACGATGTTCAGGTCGAGCGGCAGCTGGCCCACCGGGATCGGCAGCGCCGGCAGCAGCGAGCCACCCGGAATCGGGATGGAGAGGTTGATCGCACCGCGCAGCGCGACCTCGCTGGGTACCAGCGTCAGGACGTTGTTGCGGACCTCGAAGGTCGTCACCCCGCCGACCTCCTGAGCCCCGAGCAGCGGGATGTCGACGCGCCCGGAGATCTCGATCCGCCGACCGCCGTCGACCGGGTTGACCTGGATCTCACCGGGCAGCCCGGCCAGGTAGGTGTTCAGGTCGGCGTAGTCCAGCCGCACCGTCGCCCGGATGTCGTCGACGGGGACCTCGCCGACGTTCCCCGAGATCATGTCCCCGAGCGGCACGTGGATGCCGTTGAGCCTGGCCTGCACCCAGGAGATCCGCGGCCCCGGCGTGGGGATCCCCTCGATGGTCACGCCGATGTCCTTGAACGTGCCGGACAGGATCTGGGTGAGGAACGGGAAGCCGCCGATGGTGACATCACGCACCGTGGGCGCCGGCACGCCACAGTCCAGGCCCTCCAGCACCGCGACCTTGATCTGCTTGGCCATCTGGCCCTCGGCCACCGCGACCGCGGCGCGGTCACCCGCGATGAGCAGGACCAGAACCACCAGCAGCGCCACCACGGCGCGCACCCCACGGCGGCGACGCCTCGGCGCCGGTGCCCCCTGGACACCGACGGCCTGGGGACCGTCCGGAGGCATCCCGGCACCCGCAGGCGGCCCGCCGGCCTCCGCGGGCGGTGCTCCCCAGCCGGCTGACGGTGCTCCCCAGCCGGCGGGAGGGCTCTCACCACCCGGGTACGGTGCCTGCGCGACCGCGGCCGGAGCCCATCCGCCGGGATGGGGGGCCCCCTCGTCGGGCGGCCGTGACCAGACGCTTTCCTCCGGGTGCTGCCACCCGCCATACCCGGGCCCGGGCCCGCTGACATCCGCGGACTCGTCCAACCGCCAGGTCGGCGTGGCTGCCGCCTGGCGGGTGGGCGGAATCTCCCCCACCGTCGGCACCCCGAGCTCCGCCGGATCCACCTGGTACCCCGGTTGAGCGGAATCCGCCTCGCGGCCGTAGTGCCCGGCATCGGAGCGCCCGGCGTCGGAGCGCCCGGCGTCGGTGTTCCCGGCATCGGCTGGTGTCAGCGGAGCCTGCGGCTGGGCGCGACGCGGAAGACGCATCGTCGGATGGTCGGTGTCGGCATCGGTGGATGGCGGCGCCGACGCCGCCGCCGGGCTCGACGGATCCACGGGCTGCTCCCCGTCACCGCCGTGATCCACCGGAAGGTCTCCCGTCCTGTTCCAGTCCCCGAGACCTGGCCGCCGCCCGCGTTGCTCTGGGCACTGAGCCTACTGCGCTGCCGGCCCGATCCAGCCACCTCGACACCGCACGAGTTGACAGCATCCCGACTCCTTCGGGACCGGGCCGGCGACCTCCCCTGCCACCGGCGTGCCCCGGACCAGGCGCGTCAGAGCAGGGCTGGCCAGGACAGCCCGGCCGGGCTGGTGCGCCGCAGTGCTTCGACGGTCTGCGCGGAGACCGGTGCGGTCACAAAGCCGGCGACGCCGTCCAGCAGGTCCATCACATGCACTTCGAAGGGAAGCAGCGGCCGGTCGCTCGCCCGGGCGCGCTGCCGCTCGGCGGTCGCGTCGATGATGAGCGCCATCGCCTGTGAGATCCGGTGTGCGCGCATGTGCTCGGAAAGGAACGGCAGGTGGGCTCCCACCTGTTCCTGAAAAGCCCGTGTCGATGCCCGCATCGACGGTGACATGCAGTCGAAGACGTCACGCCGACCGTACTGCTTCAGCATTGCGACGAAAGTCAGGTAGTAGCTGTCCACCTCCTCGCTGTGCTCCATGAGGGTGCGGACCTGGCATTCCAGCAGGGAACGGAGGTCGTGTGACGCCCGGGTTGCGACGAGATCCGCCCGGCGCTCGTGCAGCCGGGGCAGCCGGTATTCGAAGATCGCCCGAATCAGCCGGTCCTTGGAGCCGAAGTGGTACTGCACGGCGGAGTTGTTTCCGTTGCCCGCCGCGGCGCCGATCTGCCGCAGCGAGATCCCGTCAATACCGTGAAGTGCGAACAGCCGCTCGGCGGAGAGGACGATCTGCTTCTTGCTCGACGTGGTGACCACCGGCATGGGCGGATGAAAGCATCAGCCGGCGCTCCCGGTCAAGCGACCCAACAGCTGATGACAGTGCGGCCTGCCCAGGTGACACCGCCGCCTGGACAGGCCACCGCGATACCTTCAGGGCTTCCTGCCGACACCGCAGGATTCCAGTGGCGCAAACGGCCCGTCCGGCTCCGGGTTGTTACGCCAGTATGGCGGCGAGACGATTCCCGGCGCGATGAGCTCAAGCCCGTCGAAGAAACGGGTGATCTGATCGACGGTCCGGTAGTGATATCCGTTCCCGACCGTGGTGACCTCGTTGAGGTCGTCCATACTGAGGTCTTTCTTGGTCGCCGGTACCGGTGCCGGGTCCGAGGTCCGGTCGTCGGAGCCGTCCTCCAGCACGAGGAAGCTTCCCGACGGCAGCTCGCCGAGCAGGTGGCGCACGATGGAGTAGGCCTCGTCGAGGTCCGCGATCAGGCCCATGATCGACATGAGCATCAGACCGACCGGCTGGGAGAAGTCCAGCGTCTGGCGGGCGAACGCGAGGATGCGCGCGGGGTCGCGCGCATCGGACTCCAGGTAGGTGGTGACGCCCTCGGGCGTCCCGGCCAACAGCGCCCGGGCGTGAATGAGCACCATCGGATCGTTGTCGACGTAGACGACCCGCGACTGCGGCGCTATCCGCTGCGCGACCTGGTGCGTGTTGTTCTCGACCGGCAGTCCGGTGCCGACGTCCAGGAACTGCCGCACCCCCTGCTCGGCCGCGAGGTAGGTGATCGCGCGGGCCAGAAACGCCCGTGACGCCCGCGCCACGTCCAGGATCTGGGGGAAGACGGCGATGGTCCGATCGCCGTGCTCCCGGTCGACGGGAAAGTTGTCCTTGCCCCCCAGGTAGTAGTTCCACACCCGGGCCGAATGCGGGCGGCTGGTGTCGAAGGTCGGGGGCGGATAGTCGGTCATGCGGTGTGGGCTCCCGTTCCGGACCAGGCCGGGCCGGGCGGTTCCTGACGGCACCGCCCGGCCCGGACCATGGTGGCTTCCGGCTCCATGCCGGCCTGGTTACGTGAGCCGGCCTGGGTTACGTGAGCCGGCTGTGGCGGGCCGGCTAGTTGAGCGAGATGCCGGTGTCGATGAACTCGTCGGTGACGACGTCGGCCGGCTTCAGCCCGGCCGCCGGCGGGGTCCCGGCCTCGGCGAGTCCGGGGGTCAGCCTCGTGATCAGCTGCTGGACCCGCGCGGTGTCGAAGGTGCCGTACACGCCGTCCGCACCGTTCCTGACGAGCCCGAGCTCACGCTGCTTGGTGTTGCCATCCGAGAGCAGACCGCTGGACAGCTCGTACCCGGCGGTGTCCAGCCGGGACGTGACCTCGATCATCAGGTCGTTCGCCGGCTTCGGGTCGGCCAGGTAGTCGACCATCGCCCGCTGGAACAGGGGCACGAGCTTGGACAGGCACTCCCGGTTCTCCGCCAGCTTGTCCTTGCGGATGCCCAGCACGTTGGCATAGGCGGGATACTCGTCGCCGACCATCAGATATTTCACCGGCTTCGCCCACTCGGCGACGTCGTGCTCCAGCCGGTACGGCTCGTCGGTGACGAAGCCGACCTGGACGAGCTTGCCGTCCTCGGCGACGAACCGCCGCAGGTCACCGTCGTAGGAGTTGTCGATCTGGGAGCGCTGGAACAGCCCTTCCCCGACGAGCGCGTTGAGATACGCCTCGTCCCCGACCAGCACCGTCCGGCCGGACCTGCCGATGTCGGCGAGCGTGCGGAAGTCCGACGACTGGTCGCCCCAGAAGAACATCAGCGGCGTCTTGGCGTACGGCGCCAGCACCCCGACGGACGGGTGCTCGGCGGAGTTGCGGATCACCTCGTCCAGGTCGAGGTAGCCCAGCAGGATGTCGTCGTCCTTCTCGAACAGCGCGGAGGTCGAGTCGAAGGACACCGCCGGCCCACCGGAACGGATCTCGAGGTTGACCCCGGTCGCGCCGAGCGGCCCGGACACCCGGAACCTGCCCTCGTCGATCTTCGGGTTGGCCCCGAGCAGCTGGTAGGTCGCCCCGTAGTCGACCTCCGGCCACCAGCTGGTCTGGACGACCACGGTGTCGGGGCAGATCCCCTTCAGCGGCGTGTTGTAGCTCGCCGACGCGGCGGTCCCGGCACCGGCGGATGCGGACGGTTCGGTCTCGGACGCGGAGTCCCCACACGCGGCCAGGCCCACGGCCAGGCCCACGGAGCAGACCCAGGCCGCCACCGAACGAAGTCTCGTCACGTGCTCTGCTCTCCTCGGTTCAGGAAGGACGGGCAGAAGGGAGGCACGGTCAGGCCCGGCCCGGGGACCGGCGAACCGCCAGCGTGAGCGCCCCGCCCGCATTCCGTGACCTCCACTTCCGGGCCAGCCTCCCACGCCCCACCAGACCTCCAGCAACCAGGTGTCTCCATCGCATTGCGTACCGAAGCCGACGGAGACTCACCGCAACCATCCGAAGCGGACCGAAATGGCGGATACCGACCGACCGCCGAGATAGGGTTCCGGCGTGCCAGACGGCCACCTCCCCCTACCGCCCGCGGCCACGCCCCCGACCGGTACCCCACGCCTGCTCGGGCTCGCGGCGAGAACCGCGCGGACGGTCCTGCCGCCGCTCGCCGTACTCGGCGTGGTGCTGGCCATCTGGTACGTGGTCTCCTACTGCTTTCTGACCCCGCGGCGCCGTTTCCTGCTCCCGCCGCCCCACGAGATCGTCGCGGAGGGCTTTCTCGACCGCCGGGCCGCGGGCGAGATCCTCACCGCGCTGGGCGGCACCGCCCAGGTCGCCCTCGCCGGCCTCGCGATCGCCGCGGCGATCGGTGTCGGCGCGGCGATCCTGATGGCCCAGGCACGCTGGATCGAGAACTCGTTCTACCCCTGGGCGATCCTGCTGCAGACCATCCCCGTGCTGGCGATCGTGCCCCTGATCGGATTCTGGCTCGGCTACGGCTTCTGGTCACGCACGGTCGTCTGCGTCGTCATCGCCATGTTCCCGATGATCACGAACACTCTGCTGGGCATCCAGTCGGTCGACGCCGGCCACCACGACCTGTTCACCCTGCGCCGGGTCGGCCGGTGGCGCCGGCTGATCCATCTGGAGCTGCCCAGCGCGCTGCCCGCGATCTTCGCGGGCCTGCGCATCTCGGCCGGCCTGGCCGTGATCGGCGCGATCGTCGGGGACTTCTTCTTCCGCCGGGGCGACGTCGGCATCGGCGCGCTCATCGACAACTACACCCGCGACCTCTCCTCTGGCCGGCTGTTCGCCGCGATCATCGCCGCCGCGTTCCTCGGCCTGGTGGTGTTCTGGATCTTCGGCCTGGCCGCCCGCCTCGCCGTCGGCTCCTGGCACGAGTCCGCGCGCTGACCCAGGCCTCCGACTGTCAGCAACGCGATACGACGACCTTGCCGGAGGCGGCGAGAGATCATCCGGTGTGGGCGTGATGTCGCTAGCCTGATGCGGAGCGGCGCTGGACGCGTGGACGGAAGCGGCGCCCGGCCGGCGCGGGGGGTCTGCGGTGCGGGGTCTGCGGGGGAACACTGTGCGGCAGGGAAACACTGTGTGGCGGGGAAGCACTGTGTGGCGGGGAAGCACTGTGCGCGCCGGTACGGTCACGCTCGCCGCACTGCTCGCCGTGCTGACCCTCCTCGGTGTGCTGGGTACCAGCCCCGGCGCGGCGGTCGTCCGCGTCACCGACAGCGGCGCCTGGCTGTGGAGCGCGGCAGAAGGCTGGGTCACCCACGTGAACGGCCCCTCCGGCGCCCCCGACTTCAACGTCGAGCTCGCGGCGGCCCGCGGGCATCCCGTCGAGCTGGCGCAGGACGGCGTGTCGGTCCTGGTCACCGATCTGCGGACCGGAGTCGTCAGCCGCATCGACCCGGCGACGATGGACCTCGCCTCCCGGCGCTTCGGGTCGGCGGGGGCCGACGGCTCCACCGGTGCGGTGCGGGTGGTGGCCCGCGACGACCTCGCCTTCGTGATCGAGACCGACAGTGGCCTGGTGACCCGGATCGACCCACGAACCCTCGACATCATCGGCGAGCAGATCTCCGTCGGAGCGCGCGTCACCGGGGCCGGCATCGACGCGAACGGTGTGCTCTGGGTGGTGGTCGCCGAACGCGGCGAGGCCGTTGCGATCAGGGATGGCCAGCGGCTGGCCACGGTGCCGGTCGCCGCGCCGCGTTCCACGTTGGGCCTGACCATCGCCGGCGGGCGGCCTGTGGTCATCGACGCGACCTCACCCGCGCTGGTGCCGGTCACCGCCACCGGTGCCCGCCCGGCGGTCAGCCTCCCGGCACCGGCGGGCGGCAACCGCCGTCTGCTGGTGGCCCCGACGATCGAGGGACGTGTCGTTCCGGTCCTGGTGGAGGGCACCGGCACCGTGCTGCTCGTCGATCTGGACGCGCACGACGGCGACGGGTCGACGCAGCAGGTGCAGCTGGCCGGGCAGCGACCGTCGCCGGACCTCGGCGCCCCGGTCATCGAGGCCGGCCGGTTGTACGTGCCGGACAACGGCACCGGCCGCGTTCTCGTCTACGACCGGTCAGCGGGACGATTCGAAGCTCCGATCCAGCTCGCCGGCGGCGCGGGCATGGTGACGTTGTTCGTCCGCAACGGCACCGTGTGGGCGAACAACACCGATGGGACCAGCGCCGTCGCGGTCGACCCGGACGGCCGCCGCCGCAATGTCGACAAGTACGCCCCGGACGCGACGGTGCCCGTGACGAACGCCAGCGCAAGCATCCCCCCGCCCCCAGTCGTCGTGCCGTCAGCGCCCCGGCGGCAGGCTCCGCCGTCACAACGCCCGAGCCGTTCCGCCGGGCCGACCGGGCCGACCGGGCCCGATCCTGCCCCGCCCCAGCGCGGCCCCGGCCCGAACCCGCCACCCGACACGGGAAACAGGCCGCCGGACACTCCCAGGACATCGGCCACCTCGCTGTCGCCGCGCCCCTCGGTGACCACGACGACAGGTCCAACGATCTCGCCGCGGCCGGGCCAGCCGTCCGTCACCGCGCGGTCCGCGGCCGGTGCCGTCATCTTCACCGTGGCCGCCGGAGCCGGCGGGCCCGCCACCACCTTCACGGTGACCACGAGCCTCGGCGCAAGCACCACCCTCGGCGGCCCGGGTGACCTGACCGTGCCCGCGACCGACTGTCAGACCGTCCAGGCCACCGCGACCGCGACCGGCCCGGGCGGCACCTCCGCCGCGTCCGCCCCGGCCCAGGCCATCGGCTGCGTGCCGCCCGGCCCGGTGCGGAACGTCCGCGCCACCGTTGTCGAGGAAATCATCGAAGGCGGGGGGTATCGATACACGACCCGGATCACGTGGCAGCCGCCCGCGGAGGACGGCGGCGCGCCCGTCGACTACATCGTCACGGTGACCGGCTCCGATATCGAGACGTCCACTTCGACGACAAGCGTGACGACCTTCGAGATCTCCACCGTGACCGGCGGTGTCAGTGTGTGCCAAGGATGCGACAGGATGGTCTGGATTCAGGCAAGGAACGCTGCCGGTACGAGTGCGAGGGAAGGCATCCATGCCGCCTAGCGCCGTACCTGGGCCCGCGCCGGCAGCAGCCCACCGAGTACGGAGCCCAGCAGCTCGAAGCCGTCCTCGCTGAGCACCGACTCGGGATGGAACTGCAGGCCGGCGAACCCCGGCCCGCGCAGCGCGTGGACCGCGGCGCCGGGGCCGGCGGGATGCTCCTCGGTGTCCCGGTCGAGGTCGACGGTGCCGTACGGGGTGGCCAGCTGGCTGTGCGCGGCGACGGCGGTGAACGTCGAGTAGAAGCCGACCCGGCGTCGCTGCCCGAAGACGTCGATCTCGCGGGTCAGCCCCTGGCAGGTCTGCTCCCACCGGCGCAGGCGCAGCCCGAGCACGTCGGCGAGGATCTGGTGTCCCAGGCAGACGGCGAGCAGCGGCTGGCGGCGGTCCAGCGCCGCGGTGACGAGGGAACGCAGCGTCGTCATGCGCCGGTCGTCGCGCACGGTCGGATCACCGGGGCCGGGGCCCGCGACCAGCAGGTCGAAGCCCTCGGTGTCCCCGACCTCGTCCCAGCCGCGCACCGTCACCGCCAGGCCGAGGCCGCGCAGCTGGTGCGCGAGCATGCCGCTGAACGCGTCCTCGCCGTCGGCGATCAGCGCCGATCGGCCGTCGAGCGCGGACCGGGTACGCGCGCCGGTGCCGCGGTCACGCAGCCAGAAGCGGGCCAGCCGCTCGGTGCGGGCCGCGAGCGCGGTCACGATCAGCGGATCGTCCGCGAGCGACGGCGCCGCGAACGACCGTGCCGCGGGCGACGGTGCCGCGGGCGACAACGCTGCCGGCGACGGCGGCACCGCGGAACCGGGCGGCCCCGAGCGCCGTGGCCGGAGCTGGGGCTGGGGCTGGGGGCGTACGCCGAGGGCCGCGAGTATTCCGGCTGCCTTGGTGTGGGTCTCCGCGGTCTCGCCGGCGGGAGTGGAGTGACGGACCAGGGTGGCGCCGACCGGCACCCGCAGTTCACCGGTGGGTGAGATCTCCGCGGTGCGGATCAGGATCGGCGCGTCGAGGGTCTGGCAGCCGGCGTCGTCCCGGCCGAACAGGGCCAGCACGCCCGCGTAGTACCTGCGGCCGCGCCGCTCGTGCCGGGCGATCACCCGGGCCGCGTTCTCCAGCGGACTGCCGGTGACCGTCGGCGCGAACATCGTCTCCCGCAGGACGTCGCGCACGTCGAGGTGGCCCCGGCCGACCAGCAGGTACTCGGTGTGGACGAGGTTCGCCATCTCCTTCAGATACGGCCCCAGCACCTGACCGCCCGCCTCGGCGACCCGGGCCATCATCTTCAGCTCCTCGTCGAGGACCATGTGCAGCTCGTCGATCTCCTTGCGGTCGGCCAGGAAGCTCAGCAGCGTGTCCCGGTCGGGGCCGGTGGCGGGCAGCCGGTGGGTTCCGGAGATCGGGTTCATCATGACGAGTCCGTCCGACACGCTGACGTGGCGTTCGGGGGTGGCCCCGACCAGCACCCGGGTTCCGGTGTGGACGACGAACGTCCAGTAGGTGCCCCGTTCGCCGACGAGCAGCCGGTGCAGCACCGCGAGCGCCGCGGTCAGCGGCGGGCCGGCGATGGAGGCGGTGTAGGTGCGGTGGATGACGAAGTTCGAGCCCTCGCCCTGGCCGATCTCGTCGCGCAGCACCGCAGCGACCGTGCGCGCGTACTCGTCGTCGTCGATGTCGAAGCCGCCGCCCGCGCAGACGACGTCCCGCTCGGGCAGGCCGCTCAGGGCGTGCAGGGCGACCGGCAGGGCGACCTTTTCGGAGCCGCCGATGCGCAGGCATTCCAGCGGGGTGCCGTCGTCGACGCAGGTGAAGCCCCGTTCGGCGAGCTGCCGGTAGGGGACCAGGGCCAGTACCTGCGGCCCGGCCGGGCCCGGTGGCAGGTCGATGTCGGCGAGGTGGGTGACGGTCTCGACCGTTCCGGTGAGCACGTCGAGGTGGTCGGCACCCTCGCGGCGGATCAACGCGAACGGGCCGGGATCGCGGCCGGTGGCGAGTGCCGCGAGCAGATCGTGGAGCAGGGGCATCGTCGTGTCCTCGGTGGCCGGGGGCCGCCGCGACCAGGCAGCCCGCCCGCGATGAGGAGACGACGGCGGCCGCCGGAGCGGCGGCCGCGTGAAGGGAGCTACGCGCGAAGAAGGTGGGCCGCCACCGGGGCGGGCCACCACAGGTTCGTCATCGAGCGCACGCGCCTACTATAGGCGACCGCGACGGCGCCGCGGCGGACACCCCTCCGGCGCCGCCCGACGGCACTGCCGGGCGGCGCCACAGGCCGGGCCGGCCCACGCCGGACCGCGGCCGACGGCACCGACGGCACCGACGGCCGACAGCTTCTTTGCCCGGCCGCAACCGTGCGGACGTGGAAAACTACGATGATCGGCGCGACCCGCGGAGGTGATGACCATGATGATGGCCGGCGACCGGCGTGCCCCGGGCGACCTGGAGCGCACCGTCATGGAGACCCTCCGCTCGGCCGCCCGGCCGCTGACACCGCGTGAGGTGCAGAACCTGCTCGGCGGAGACCTCGCCTACACGACGGTGCTCACCATCCTCACCCGGCTGTACGACAAGGGCCTGCTGGATCGGCAGCGGGCGGGGCGGGCGCACGCCTACAGCCCCGTCACCGACGAGGCCGGCATGACCGTCCGGCGGCTCCACCAGGTGCTGGACGAGGCACCGGGCCGGGAGATCGTGCTGGCCCGGTTCCTCGGTTCGCTCTCCCGTCGGGACGGCCAGCTCGTGCGGGAGATGCTTCGCGAGCTCGACGCCCGCCAGGCACCCGACGAGGGCGCCTGACGGTTCGGCGGGCCGGGTCCTGTCAGGCCCGGCCGCCCGACCGCAGCTCGCGGCTGAGCAGCCAGATCAGGTAGACCCCGCCGATCGCGCCGGTGCTGAGCCCGACCGGCATCTGGATCGGGTGGAGCAGCCGCTGCCCGGCGAGGTCGGCACTCGTCACGATCAGCGCGCCCATGAGGGCGGCCGGCAGGAACACCGGAGCCCCGGTGCCCACCAGCCGGCGGGTGATCTGCGGCGCGGCCAGCGCGACGAAGGCGATCGGGCCGGCCGCAGCGGTGGCGACGGCGGTCAGCGCCACCCCGCACACGACCAGGCAGAGCCGCACCCGCTCGACCCCGATGCCCAGCGAGAGCGCCAGGTCGTCACCCAGCTCCATGACGGCGAGCCGCCGGGAGAGCAGCAGCGCGACCGGGAGCAGGACGGCGAGCGCGGCCCACAGCGGCCCGACGTAGTCCCAGCCACGGCCGTTCACGCTGCCCACCAGCCAGCGCTGGGCGTCCTGGGCGTCCTCGAGCGCGGCCCGGCTGAGCAGGAACGAGTTGGCGGACTCCGCGACGGCCGACACCCCGAGGCCGACCAGGATCAGCCGGTTTCCCTGCACGCCGCGACGGTAGGCGAGCGCGTACACCACCAGTGCCGCGACCAGCCCGCCGAGCAGGGCCCCGGCCGGGACGCCGACCGGGCTGTCCGGGAAGACCAGGATGACCAGGAGCGCACCGGTCGCCGAGCAGGTGGTGAACCCGATGACGTCGGGGCTGCCCAGCGGGTTGCGGGCCAGGCTCTGGAAGATCCCGCCGGACACCGCGAGGGCCGCGCCCACTCCGATCGCGACCAGCAGCCGGGGCATCCGGAAACGATGCACGACGGTCTCCAGCCCTCGTGGGCCGTCACCGAACACCGTGCGGACGACCTGGGCAGGTGACGCCGGGTAGTCGCCGGTCAGCAGCAGCCACAGGGATGCCAGGAGCAACAGGGCGGCCAGCACGGCCCCGACGACCACGGTCCGTGGGCGCACCCGGGCCGAGACCCGCCCGTCCAGGATCCGCAGCACCCGCCCCGGGAGCGGTGACCCGTCCGGTCGGACGGCCGGCGCCGCCACCGGCCCGGTCACAGGGCCACCATCCGGCGGCGGCACAGGAAGACGAACACCGGGGCACCGAGGAACGCCGTGACGATCCCGACCTCGAGCTCGCCCGGAGCGACCAGCACCCGGCCGGTCACATCGGCGAGCAGCACGAGCAGCGGGGCGAGGACGGCGGAGTAGGGCATCACCCAACGGTTGTCCGGCCCGGTGATCAACCGGGCCATGTGCGGCACGGCGAGCCCGACGAAGCCGATCGGCCCGGCGATCGCCGTCGCGCCGCCGCACAGCAGCGTCACCGCGAGCGCGCCGCGCAGCCGGACGCTGCCGGCCCGGACCCCGAGCGCCCGGCCGGCGTCCTCGCCCAGCGCGAGCGCGTTGAGACCTCGGCCCAGCCCGGCCGCGAGCACCACCCCCACCAGGATGAACGGCCCGAGCTGCCACACCAGGTCCAGCCCGCGGCCGGCGAGCGACCCGACCACCCAGAATCGCCAGCGGTCGAACGTCTGCCCGTCGATGATCAGGATCGAGCCGACGAACGCACTGAGAGCGGCGCTGACCGCGGCGCCGGCCAGCACCATCCGGTCCGGCGAGGTCACCCGGCCCAGCGAGCCCAGCAGGTAGACCAGCGTGGACGTCGCCGCCGCGCCACCGAGAGCGAACCAGACGTACCCGGTGGGCGAGGTGACCCCCAGCAGGGCGATCGCGACGACCACGGCCATCGCGGCGCCCATGTCCACGCCGAGCAGGCCCGGGTCGGCCAGCGGATTGCGGGTCAGCGCCTGCATGAGCGCGCCGGCGAGCCCCAGCGCCATCCCGACGCCGACACCGAGGATCGTGCGGGGCAGCCGCAGCTCCCGCACGATGTAGGCGTCCTCGCTGCCGTCGTCGTGGCCCAGCGCGCTCCAGACGGTGCTCAGGTCGATGTGCCGGGCCCCGACGGTGAGGCTGAGCAGGACCGCCCCGCCCAACGCCAGCACCGCCACGACCAGCCCGAGGCCGCGCGCATCCGGGCGGGCCCGGGTCGTCCGGGCCGCCCCCGTCGCCCCGGCGACCACCGCCTCAACTGCCATCTGCTCCACCCCGCTCCGCCGGCGTGCCGGCCTCGGCCCCAACCTGCCCGTCGACCCCGTCGACCCCGTCGACCCGGCCGACCCCGCCGCCCTCCGCGGGCGTCGGCCCTCCGCCACCACCGTCCGCCGCGGTGGGCGCGCCAGCGCCGTCAGCCGCGGTGGGCCCGTCGCCGATCCGGGTGGCCGACCACGTCCGCCACAGCCGCGCGTACCGGCCGGCGGTGGCGACCAGTTCGTCGTGCGTCCCACGTTCGACGATCTGGCCGTCGTCGACGACGAGAATCAGGTCGGCCGCCGCGGCCTGGCTGAGGCGGTGCGCGACGACGATCGAGGTCCGGCCGCGCAGCACCCGGCGCGCCGCGGCGTCCAACAGGCGCGCGCCGCTGCTGCCTGCCTCCGCCGTCGCCTCGTCGAGGATGGCCACCGCGGGATCGACCAGCGCCAGCCGGGCCAGCGCCAGGTGCTGGGCCCGGGCCGGGTCCAGCTCGAGCCCGCCGTCGCCGACGACGGTGTCGAGTCCGTCCGGCAGGCCGCGGACCCAGTCGGCGATCCCGGCGGTGCCCAGCGCTGCCCACAGCTGCTCGGTGCCGGCCCGGGGAGCGGCGAGGAGCAGGTCATCGGCGAGGGTGCCGGCGAACACGTGGACCTCCTGGGTGACCAGCGCGATCGCGGCCCGGCGCCGCGCCGGGTCCAGCTCCGCCATCGGCACACCGCCGACCCGGACCACCCCGCCGGTAGGAACGTGCACGCCCGCCACCAGCTTGGCGAGCGTCGTCTTGCCACCCCCGCTGGTGCCGACCAGCGCGACCGAGCCACCCGCCGGGATGTCGAAGCTCACCCCGCGCAGCACCTCCTGCTCTGGCCGGTAGGAGAACCTCAGCTCGCGCACCGTCACCGCGCCGTCAGCCGGGCCCGGCGCCGCGACCGGCCGCGGTGGCCCGGGCAGCTCGATCACGCCGACGAGCCGGGCGAGGCTCGCGGTCGCGGACTGCAGGGTGTCCAGGAGGAACAGCACCGAGTTGACCGGGCCGAAGACGGCGGCGAAGTACAGTGCCGCGGCGCTCGCCGCGCCGATGGTCACCTCGCCGGCGTCGACCAGCAGGTATCCCGTCACCAGCACGGCGGCCAGGCCAGCCGCCTCGGCGATGTTGAGCCGGCCGAAGAAGCGGGTCTGCAGGCGGGTGACCGTGACCACCGCCGCGACGGTGCGGTCGACTCGGCTCGCGACCCGGGCGAGATGGTCGTCGGCGAGCCCGAACGCCCGCACGGTGCGCATCCCGCCGATCGTCTCCAGCAGCTGCTGCTGCTCACCTCCGGACGCCCGGCGGCGCTCCCCGTACACCGGGCCGGAGCGCCGCAGGTACCAGCGCGCGGTGGCGGCCTGTATCGGCACACAGACCAGCGCCGCGGCGGCGAAACGCCAGTCGAGGGCGGTGAGGCCGACCAGGGTCAGCGCGAGGGTCAGCGCCGACTGCGCGAACTCCGGCACCGGTCCCCGGACGGCCTCGCTGATCATCGCGATGTCCTCGGTGATCCGGGAGGAGAGGTCACCCGAGCCGCCACGCTCGACGCGTTCCAGCGGCAGGTCGAGGGCCCGGTCGACGAACGCCTCCCGGATCGTCGCCAGCACCTGCTCGCCCAGCCGGGCCACCGCCGTGAGCCCGCAGAAGGCCAGCAGGCCCTGTGCCACGGCCGCGACGACCAGCGCCAGCACCGGCCCGTCGACGCCGGCGGAGTCCCCGGCGGCGGCCCGGTCGACGACGCGGCCGAGCAGCGGCGCGGTGAGCAGACCGCAACCGGCAGCGGCGAACAGGCAGACCGCCGCGAGCACCGCCCGGCGCCGGTGCGCACCCAGCAGCGCCCGCACCGCCGTGCGGGTGGCCCGGGCATCCGCCACCGGCAGCAGCTCCGCCGGCGCCTGCCCCCCTGCCGCTCCGGTCGCGCCCGGTGCCATCGGCCCGTCGACCGGCCTGCCGGCCGGCCGCGCCACGGGCTCTCGCACCGGCACGGGCTCGGATGCCGGCACCGGCACTGGCACCGCGGCATCGTCCACGGGCGCGCTCACGCCAGCACCGCCTCTCGGTAGCCTGCGCTGGAACGTGCCAGGACGTCGTGGGCACCGGTGGCGGTGACACGGCCGTTCTCGACCAGGACGACCCGGTCGGCCGCGGTGAGCAGGGCCGGGCTGCTGGTGACGATCAGCGTGGTGCGCCCGGCCCGCAGCTCCCGCAGCCCGGCGGCGATCTCCAACTCCGTGACGGTGTCCACGGCCGTCGTCGGCTCGTGCAGCACCAGCACCGGTGGGTCGGCGTGCAGCGCCCGTGCGAGCGCGACCCGCTGGCGCTGCCCGCCGGACAGGGATCTCCCCCGCTCGGCGACCGCTCCGTCGAGGCCGCCGGGCAGCGCCGCCGCCACCTGGTCGGCGCGGGCGGCGCGGGCCGCGCGGGTGACGTCGCCAGGCCGGCCGGCGGCGATGTTCTCCCGCAGGCTGCCCTCGAACAGGTTGCCGTCATGCGGCGGCACGAGCATCGTCCGGCGAACCGCCGCCGGCGCGAGCGCGCCCAGTGGCGTCCCGTCGAGCAGGATGTGGCCCGCTTCCGGCTCGGCCTCCCCGGCCAGGCAGCGCACCAGCGTGGTGGCGGCGGCCGGGTCGGTGGTGACGACGCAGACGAGCCCGCCCGCCGCGACGGTGAGATCGACACCGTCGAGCCCGGGCCCGCGCACCCCCGACAGGACGATCTTCTCGCGGGCCGGGCGCGGAGCGGGGAGATCGCCGTCGCCATCGCCCGCCGGGACGCGACTGTCGCCCTCGCCGGCCGGGTCTGGGACGCGGCCCGCCGCGTCGAGCATGCGGCCCTCGTCGTCGAGCAGCGCGCCGACCCGGGCCGCCGATGCCCGTCCGGCGGCCAGCGCCGCGATGATCTCCCCGAAGGTCGTCAGCGGAGTCAGCAGGAACTGGGCGAGACCGACCGCGGACACAAGCTCACCGATGGTGATCTCGCCTTTGGCGGCGAGCCGGCCGCCGACCAGCGCGACGAGCGCGAGGAACAAGCCGGTCAGGGCGGTCAGCGCGCTGGTGTGCCCCGCCTCGGCCCGGGTGGTCGGCAGGGTCGCGGCCAGCGACGCGCGGCTGACGTCCCGGTACCGGGCACGGCCCGCCGTCTCCACTCCGAGCCCCTTGAGCACGCGGATGCCCCGGATCAGGTCGACGGCGACACCGGCCGCGTGCGCGGCACGGTCCTGCTGCTGCTCGGCCCGCCGTTCCAGCGGCACCGCCAGCCAGCGCGCCGCCGCCAGCAGGACGGGTGTGCCCACCAGCACGAGCAGCCCGAGCGGCACGGACACGATCACCAGAGCGGCACCGGCGACGACCGCGCCCACCATCGCGGCGACGCCGTGCGGGAGCAGGAAGTTCACCATCGTCATCCGCCGGACGTCCGCCGTGGCGATGCTCACCAGCGCCCCGGCGGGCAGGTCGGAGGCGCCTGCCGTGCCCCGGTCGTCGAGGAGCCGCTCCGTGACGGCGAGCCGGAACGCCCGGTCGGCCCGCACTCCCGCGAACAGCGCGACCCGCATCCCGGACCGCCAGCACAGCGAGAGGAAGGCGAAGTCCGCCATGAGCACACCGAGCCAGAGCAGCAGGCTCGGTGCGTCCCCGGCGGCGGTCGCCCGGTCGATGATCACACCGATGAGCACCGGTACGAGCGCCTCGCCGGCCTGGTAGCCGACGAACAGCGCCGCGGCGGCCAGGATCCGCCCACCGTGCGCCCGCATCGACCGGCGCAGCGTCCTCGTACCCGTGGTCACCGGGCCGCGCCCGGGTCCGACGACTCCGAGCGCCCCGACAGCTCCGAGGGCTCGGCCATCGCGACGGCGATGCGGCGCGGACCGGTGTAGGGCTCACGGCCGTGCGCGACAGCCATGTTGTCGACGACGAGCAGGTCGTCCTCCTGGTAGTCGAAGCGGACGGACACCGCGCGGTAGCACGCCCGCAGATGCTCGACGACCTCGTCGGGGATGACGCCGCCGTCCCCGTAGCGGGAGTTGTTCGGCAGCCCGTCAGGCCCGTAGGCGTCGAGGAGCACCTCGCGGACGTCCGCCGGCAGGCTGCTCTCGTGAAAGATCACCACATGGTTGAACCACAGCGGCAGCCCGGTGACGGGATGGCGGTGCACGGCGCGGCGCACGGCGGTGGTGCGCAGGCCGTCCGTGCCGGTCCAGGTGGGGGTCAGGCCACCACGGGCGCACTGCCGTTCGACCTCCTGGCGGCTGTCCGTGCCGAAGGCGGTCCGCCACCGCAGACCGACGTCCTCGCCATAGGTGCGGACCGCCATCCACCCGCGCCGGACGAACTCGGCGCAGACGTCCGGGTCGATCAGCTCGTGCACCGCACCGACGTGCGCCAGCGGGGTGGCGCCCTGGGTCAGGGGTGGGCGCACGCAGTGGAAGAACAGGGTCAGCGGCCAGACCGCCTGGTAGGACATCTCGTTGTGCAGCGGGATCTCGGCGGTGGGCGGGTAGTCCGTCGAGGTGTAGACGTTGCCCTTGATCACACTGCGCGGCGAGGACTGCTCGGTGTAGGCGAGCGGCTCGTCGGCGAGCGCGCGGACGGCTGCCGCCAGACCGTCGGCGCCGCCGACGTCGAAACCGCGCAGCAGGATGGCCCCGCTCGCGGCGAGCCGCGCACGCAGCCGGGCCCGGTCACGGTGCAGCAGGTCCGTGACAGGCCCGGCGCCCTCGACGACCAGCAGCGGCCCGGCGGGCGCCGCCGGCTCCGTGGATGTCAGCGCCTCAGTGGATGTCATGCGGTCGGCCAAGGCGGTCAGGCCTTGCCCGCCGCCGCGACCAGCTTCGGCACGATCTGCTCCAGCGCGTAGGGGATGCTCAGCGTGGAGGGGAACGCCATCGACAGCGCGGTCTCGACCTCCAGCGGCACGTAGGCACCGCGCTTCACCGCCGGCAGGGCCTGGAACAGCCGGTCCGACTCGACCTGGGTGCGCTCGTCGTCGTCGCGGAACGAGAACAGCACGATGTCGGCGTCGAGCAGGTCGGTGCGCTCCTGGGACACGACCGCCCGGCCCGCGGGCCCGGCCTGCTCCAGGTCCTTGACCTTCGACGACAGCGTCAGGCCGAGACTCGACAGGAACTGGGCCGAGGCGTCGGTCGGCAGGATGATCGTGGCCAGCTGGCCCTCGCCGTTGAGCAGGCTGAAGCTGAATGTCTTCCCCGCCAGCGCCGCGCTGTTCTTCTCCTTCGCCGTGGCGATGCCCGCCTCGACCTCCGTCACCAGCCCGCTGGCGGCCTCCGACTTCCCGAGCGCCTTGCCGATGCGGGTCACCCGGGTCTGCCAGGTGTCCTCGGCGACGTCCGTCTCGTAGGACAGCGTCGGCGCGATCGCCGTCAGGTTCGCGAAGTCGTCGGCGAGGCTGTAGCTGTCGGTGGCGAGGATCAGGTCCGGGGTCAGCGCCGCGATGCGCTCGAAGGGCAGGTTGTCCTCGTAGCTGAGCTGCTCCGGCGCCTTCGCGCTGCCGAGCTTCGCCTCGACCCAGGGCGGCAGGCCGGAGTCGAAGTTCGTCGCCGGGGTGACCGCGACCGGCACGACCCCGAGGGACACCGCCTCGTCGATGTCACGCATGAACCCGACGGTGACGATCCGCTCCGGACGGGCCGGCAGGACGGTGTCCCCCTCCGCGCCCTTGATCGTCAGCGGGAAGCCCGCGCCCGCGCCGGCCGAGCCGCCGGTCACGGGATCGCCGTCGTCACCGCAGCCGGCCAGCCCGACCGCCACCGCGCCGGCCGACAGGGACAGCAGGAACGACCTGCGCGAGAGCGGGCCGCCGGGGAGGCGCTCGATCGAGTTCTTCATGGGAGGGATGCGCCCTTCTGGGATGTATACCGCCACGCGGCGGGGGTTGTTGTGGGTCACCGCGGCCGCAGCGCGGCCGCGACGAGCGGGCCGACGACGGCGAGCGCCGTCGGAGACATGAGCTCCTCGTGGACGACGTCCACGGGATGGATGCGCAGCCCGCCGGCGACATACGGCGCCCAGGCCTCGGGATCAGCCTCGGGCTCGCCTGGTTCGGTGGGCTCCGGCCGGGCGCGGATGAACTCCACCCGGCCGCGGTACCGCCCCGGCGCGGCGCTCAGATCGACGTTCGCCACGGCCAGCAGGCTGCGCGCGAGCGCGGCGAGACGCCCTTCGCCGACACCGCGCAGCGGTCCGTCGGTCTGCCCGGCGATGGCGTGCGCGGCTGCCGGGGTGAGGCCGTCCGGGTCGAGCCCGCCGACGGGGTACCCGGCCCGTTGCAGCAGGGTGTGCAGGAAACGCGCCAGCGCGACGCCGTCACCGGCCTGCTCGGCGATACTCGGATCAGCGGCGCTCGGCGGCGGACCGACCGCGGGCCCGGTCTGGCTGCCGGCGGCCTGCGGGTAGCCGTCCAGCATCACGATCAGCGGGACCTCCCGGCCGCGCCGCTCCAGTTCGCCGGCGAGTGCGTGGGCCAGCACCGCGCCCAGCGACCAGCCCAGCAGGTGGATCGGCCCGACCGGCTCCGCCGCGACCACGGCGTCGGCGTAGCGCGCGGCGATCTCGCCGACCGCGGGCCGCCCAGCGCCGTCGAACCCGGTCGCCTGCAGCCCGTAGACGGCGCGCTCTGCGCCGACGTGCCCCAACAGCCCGGTGTACGCCCAGCTCAGCCCGAGTCCGGGATGCACGCAGAACAGCGGCGGCACCATGGCCGCGGCCGGCTGGCGGCGCGCACGCTGCAGCGGGAGCAGCAGGTCGAGCGCGTCGTGGGCCGCCGGGGCCGCACCTGCCCCGAGGGCGGCCCCGGCGCTGGCGGCGGCTCCGGCCCCAACCGCCCCGTCCAGCCAGGCAGCGAGCCCGGCCGGGGTCGGTTCCCGCAGGACGACACTCAGCGCCACGTCGACCTCGAGCTCACGGCGGATCCGCACGGCGAGGCGGGCGGCGAGCAGCGAATGCCCGCCGAGTGCGAAGAAGGAGTCGTCCGCCCCGACCGCGGGCAGGCCCAGCAGCTCGGCGAAAAGCGCGCACAGCGCCTTCTCGGTGACGGTCGACGGTGGTCGGGAGACGTCCGATGCGAAGGTGGGTACGGGCAGGGCACGGCGGTCGAGCTTCCCGTTCCGCGTCGACGGGAACTCATCGAGCACCAGCACCACGGACGGCACCAGATACTCCGGCAACCGCTCCGCCACCGCCGCCCGCAGGGAGACCGGCTCCAGATTCCAGCCCGGCCGCCCGGTCACATACCCGACCAGCCGGGTGATCCCACCATCGGTCCGGGCGACGACAACCGCCTGGCTCACCCCGGGCAGCCCACCGAGCGCAGCCTCGACCTCACCCGGCTCCACCCGATAACCACGGATCTTCACCTGGTCGTCGGCACGGCCCAGATACTCCAACGCACCATCGCCCCGCCACCGCACCACATCACCCGTGCGATACAGCCGCCCACCCGAACCAAACGGATCCGCCACGAAACGCGACGACGTCTCACCCGGTCGACCCACATACCCCCGGGTGACGCCCGCACCACCCACATAAAGCTCACCGGGAACACCCACCGGCACCGGCAGAAGCGCACCATCGAGCGCGTATACGTTGTCACCCGCCACCGGCCGGCCGATATGCGGCGCCACACCCGCCTCAATCTCCGTCCACGTCGCATCCACCGTGCACTCCGTCGGACCATAGAAATTCAGACCCCACGTCCGCTCCGCGGAACCCAGCACCCCCCACAACCGCGAACCCACCGCCTCCGCACCCGTCGCCACCACCGACGGAACCCAGGCACCCGCAAGAAGCCCATCCCCCACCAGCAACTCCAGCAAAGAAGGCGGCACATCCACAAAATCAACCCGCTCTCCCCGAACCAACCGCACAATCCCCGCCGAATCCCCCATCAACCCATCCGGCAGAACATGCATCGCATGCCCCGACAACATCCACACCAGCGGATCCAACGAACCATCGAAAGCAAACGAAAGAACATTCAGCACCCGCAGCCGCCGGCCCCCCGCCGCGGCCACCGCCCGCTCCACCACCGCCGCACGATGCGCCAACACCAGATTCACCAACCCCGCATGCGTCCCCACCACACCCTTCGGCCGACCCGACGACCCCGACGTGAACACCACATACGCCGCCGCATCCCCACCCACCCGAGAACCGGAGAAGGAACCCGGATCCGTGGGAACAACCGGCCACGAAGCCGGCTCATCCACCAACACCACCGGACCCGCAACCCCCCCCAACCGGCCCACCAGAGCCGACACCGAAACCACCACCGACGCACCCGCCTCGCCCAGGATCGCGTTCACCCGACCCGCCGGAGCCCCGGCGTCCACCGGCACGAACACGCCCCCCGCCTTCCACACCGCCACCATCACCACCACCACATCCACACCCCGCGGCAAAACCACCCCCACCCGCGACTCCACACCCACACCAAGAACCCGCAACACCCCCGCAAGACGACCCGCCAAACCATCCACCACACCAAACGACAACGAAACCCCGTCACACACCACCGCCACCTCACCCGAACCCCCCGCCACCACCGCATCCCACACATCGAGGAGATTCACCGGGGTATTCGACGAGGCATTGACGGCCTTACCCGGCCCGTTTTCGGTGATGGTGACCTCGGCCGGGAAACACGGCGGTGCCGGCACGGCCAGGCGGGCGATCGGGGTGCGTGCCGGGGCCACGGTCATGGCGGCGAGGACAGCGGCGAGCGTGCTCGCCACCTCGTCGGCCTTCCGCGAGGGCAGCAGTTCGGGGCGGTGTTCCAGTTCGAGGACCGGGCCGTCGGCGGTCTCGGCGACGAGGGTGAGTGGGTAGTGGGTGGCGTCCTCGGTGCGGACCGCGGCCACGTCGAGGCCGATCGCCGCCCGCACCCGGCCGATCTCGGCCTCGTCGACGGGATACGACTCGACCACCAGGAGGGTGTCGAACAGCGCTCCGAGCCCGGCGACCGCCTGCACCTCGGCCAGGGACAGGTAGTGGTGGTCGAGGGTCGCCGTGTGCGTCCGGTGCAGGCGGGCCAGCAGCCCGCTCACCGTCTCCCCCGGCCGCAGCGCGACCCGGACCGGGACGGTGTTGATGAACAATCCCACCATCGACTCGACACCGGTGATCTCCGGTGGGCGGCCCGAGACGGTGGCGCCGAAGACGACATCCTGCCGGCCGACGGCGCGGCTCAGGGTGATCGCCCAGGCCGCCTGCAGGACCGTGCTCAGGGTGACGCCCCGATCGCGACCGAGCTCGACGAGCCGCCGGCGGGTGTCCGGGTCGAGCGGCACCGCCAGGCGGACCGGCGTAGCGGCGACGGCCGACGGCGCCGGCCCGCCCGCGCCGTCCACAGTGCCGGTGGCGGTGGCGGTGGCGGTGGCGGTGAGCAGGGTCGGCTCGGTCAGCCCGTCGAGGGCCTCTCGCCAGACCGCGAGGGAGTCGTCCTTGTCCCTGCCGGCCAGCCAGGCCAGGTACTCCCGGTAGGGCCGCGGTGGTGCGCTGCGCGTCCCGGCGTAGAGGTCGAACAGGTCCCGCAGCAGCAGGGGGCCCGACCATCCGTCCAGGAGGATGTGGTGCGAGGTGATGACCAGCCGGTGCCGGTGTGGCCCGGTCCGGATCAGCAGGAAACGGATCAGCGGGGGTGCGTCCATCACGAACGGGCGGTCCCGTTCGGCGTCCACCAGCAGCTGCGCCCGCGGTTCCGCGGAACCGCCCGCCGCGGCCTCCGCCGCGGGCACGGCCGCCGGTGCGCTGGTCACGTCGGCAGTGGACCAGGGGACGGTGACGGTGCGCAGCACCACCTGCACAGCTCCGGTGGGAGCGGTGATGAAGGCCGTCCGCAGGTTGGCGTGCCGCTCGACCAGCGCCTGTGCGGCGGCGTGCAGGCGAGGCTCGTCGAGATCCCCGGCCAGGTCGAGGATGGTCTGCACCGTGTAGGCGGCGTCCGTCTCGGCCAGCGCGTGGAAGAAGAGGCCTTCCTGCAACGGCGCGAGGGGGAGGATCTCCTCGATGTTCGAACGGCTCACGGGGTGCGCCACCTCTCCTCGAAGGCGTCGAGCGTGCTCTGGTCCAGCGCCACCAGAGCCATGTCCGACGGGGTGTGGCCGCCGCCGGCCCCGCCGGCGACATGGGTGGCGAGCGCGCTGAGGGCGTCGCGCCAGGCGGCGGCGAGGGCGTCGAGCTCGGCCGCGGTGAACAGCCCGCCGGGTGCGGCGAAGGTCGCCCGCAGCACGGGGCCGTCCGCGGTGTCCTCGGTGAGCGCGGTGATCTCCAGCGGGGCCGCGGCGACGGCCGAGGGGTCCTCGACTCCGGCCAGGTCGGCGAACTCGGCCGACTGCGTCCACGGACCGCCGGCCGCGGTGCCGCCGTACCGGCCCAGGTAGTTGAAGACAATCTGCGGTTCGGGGGCCCGTGCCAGCTGCGGCGCGGTCCGCGGGTTGAGGACGCGCAGCAGCCCGTGGCCCAGGCCGTGGTCCGCGATCGCGCGCAGGCGTTCCTTCGCGGCCTTGACCAGGTCGCCCGCCGCCGGACCGCCGGCCAGCGCGTCGTCCAGGTCGACGCCGCCGACGGCCAGTTTCACCGGGTACCGCGTGGTGAACCAGCCGACGGTGCGCGACAGGTCGCTGCCCGGCACCACCGGCTCCTCGCGCCCGTGGCCCTCCAGCAGCACCCGGACGTCCGCCGCGGCCCGGCCACGTTCCCGGTTCCAGGCGCCGACAGCCAGTCCCAGCCCGGCGAGCAGGACGTCGTCGACCCGGGCGAAGAAGGCCTCCGGGACGTCGGTCAGCAGCGCCCGGGAGACCGGCACGCCCAGCTCGCACCGCGCGGTGCGCACCGTCGCGGCCAGGTCGCGGGCCGGGTCCAGGGGCCGCGTCCCCAGCGGCGGCTCGTCGCCGGCGCCCATCTCCCGCCACAGCGGCAGTTCGGCGAGCCGCACGGGCTGGCGGGCCGCCTCGGTCAGGCCGAGCGCCCAGTGCCGGAACGAGGTGGCGGGCGGGCCGAGATCCGGCTGCCGGCCGGCGGCCACGGCCTGGTAGGCGGCGGCCAGGTCCGGGATGAGGATCCGCCAGGAGACACCGTCGACGGCCAGGTGGTGGATGACGATCGAGAGCCGTCCCGGCGCGGCCCCCGCGTCGAACCACACCGCCTGGATCATCCGGCCGGTGGCCGGGTCGAGCCGGTCCGCCGCCGCGCCGGTCTCGGCGCGGACCAGCGCGGCAGCCGCGGGCAGGCCCCACATTCCAGCGCTCGGCGCGGCTCCGGCGGCGTCCGCGGCGTCGGCAGCGTCGACCCGGCGCACGGCGGTAGCGCCCGACGCGGGCGCGGGCGCGTCCACGGCCACCGGTGGGACGGTCAGGGTCCAGCCGCCGTCGGCGTCCCGGCCGGTGACGGCGCGCAGCATGTCGTGCTCGCGGCACAGCGTGTCGACCGCGGCGCGCAGCGCGGCGAGGTCGAGGCTCCCCGGCACGGTGAGCACCGCGGCCTGGGCGAACCGCGGTCGCGGGCCACCGTCCCGGTCGAGGATCTCGCGCATGATCGGGGTGAGCGGCACGGCGCCGACGGCGGCGTGCTGGCGGGCGGCCGGCTCGCCGTCGCCCCGCGCGGCCTGGGCGGCCCGCGCGTCGGCGGCCGCCGCCAGCTCGGCGACCGTGCGGTGGGTGAAGACGTCCGCCGGGGTGATCCGCAGCCGGGCCGCCCGAGCCCGGGCGACCAGCTGGATGGAGACGATGCTGTCCCCGCCGAGGGCGAAGAAGGAGTCGTCGGGACCGACCTGCGCCACCCCGAGCAGTCCCGCGATCAGCTCGGCGAGCAGCTCCTCCGTCGCCGAGCCGGCCGCCCGGCCGGTGCCGCGCAGGTCCGGCGCCGGCAGCGCGCGCCGGTCGACCTTGCCGGCGGGTGTCAGCGGGATGGCATCCAGCCACTGGATGACCGTGGGCACCATGTGGTCGGGCAGCAGGCCGCCCAGCCAGGCGCGCAGCGCGTCACCGTCCGCCGGCTGCCCGTGCTCGGCGCCGGTGTGATCGGCATGGCCGGTCTCGCTGGTCTCGTCGGTGCGATCGGCATAACCGGTGTGGCCGGTGACGTAGCCGACCAGCAGGGTGGCCCCGCCGGCGGTGCGGTGCGTGACGACCACGGCCTGACGGACGTCCTCGTGCTCCCCGAGCACCGCCTCGATCTCCTGCGGCTCGACCCGCATCCCGCGGATCTTCACCTGGTGGTCCGCCCGCCCGATGAACTCCAGGGTGCCGTCGGGGGCCCAACGGGCGAGGTCGCCGGTGCGGTAGAGGCGGGCACCGGGCGTCCAGGGGTCCGCCACGAAGCGCGCCGCGGTCTGGCGGGGATCGCCGACGTACCCGCGGCCGAGCGGCAGGCCGCCGGCGTACAGCTCACCGGCGACCCCGACCGGCACCGGGCTGAGCGCCTCGTCGAGGACGTACAGGCGGGTGTTGGGGTTGGGCCGGCCGATGCTCAGCGCGTCGCGGGCGGCGCCGCCGCGGTAGATGTCGTGGCTGACGCCGATCGTCGCCTCGGCCGGGCCGTACCCGTGGTACATGACCGCGTCGAGGCGGGCCCGGAACCGCGCGAACAGCTCGGGGGTGAGGGCCTCGCCGCCGCACCACACATGGCGTAGGGTGCCGGCGGCGGCGTCGATGCCGGCCAGGGCCAGCAGCATGTCGAGCATGGAGGCGACCAGGTAGGTGAACGTCACCCGGTGCCGGACGATCGTGTCGAGCAGGTAGTCGACGTCCCGCTCGCCGCCGGGTCGGGCGATCACCACCGCGGCGCCGGTGACGAGCGGCAGGAGGACCTCGTTGACGGAGATGTCGAAGCCGAGCGGTGCCTTGAACAGCGCCGCGTCACCGGGGCCGAAGCCGAGCAGCTCGCGTTGCCACAGCAGCCGGGCGGCGATGGCCCGATGGCAGATCATCGCCCCCTTCGGGGTGCCGGTGGAGCCCGAGGTGTAGATGACGTAGGCGAGTCCGTCCGGGTCCAGCGGCGCGACGGGCACCGGTGCCGGCGCCGGCGGCAGGTCACCGACGAGCAGGACGGGGACGTCCAGTTCGTCGGCGTCGGGCAGCCCCGTTCCGGTGGCGCTGACGACGGCGCGCAGCCGGGCGCTGCGGTGGATGTCGGCGATCCGCCGGGTGGGCCACGCCGGTTCCAGCGGGACGAACGCCGCGCCGATCCTCTGGATGGCGAGCAGGGCCGCGACGAGGTCGACCGACCTGTCGAGGTGGACGCCGACGACGTCCTCGGTGCCGACCCCGCGGGCCGTCAGCGCGGTGGCGACGGCGTCGACGCGCCGGTCCAGCTGCGCGTAGGTGAGCCGGTGGGTGCCGTCGATGACGGCCGGTGCGTCCGGGGTGCGCGCGGCCTGCGCCGCGAACAGGCCGGGCACCGTGTCGTCGCACAGCGGCGCGGCGGTGTCGTTCCACTCGACGAGCAGCCGGTGGCGCTCGGCGCCGTCGAGGATGTCGAGGCCGGACAGCATCGTTCCCGGTGCGGCGCCGAGCGTGCGCAGGATCCGCGTCAGGCGTTCGGCCAGCAGCTCGACGGTGGCGGCGTCGAACAGGTCCGCGTCGTACTCGACCGCCGCGTCGTAGCCGCCGTCGAGCGTCGGGGTGAAGGAGAACGCCAGGTCGAACTTGGCGCCGGCGGCCTGGTCGCCCGCGTGGTCGCCGCTGGGGTCGTCGCCGGGGCCGCTGTCGGTCAGCGGCGTGACGTCGAGCCCGGGCAGCCCGGTGGCCGCGCCGCCGGCGACCCGGAAGTCGACCATGACCTGGAACAGCGGATGCCGCCCGGCGGCCCGCGCCGGGTTGACCGCGTCCACGACCCGGTCGAAGGGCGCGTCGGCGTGCGCGTAGGCCCCCAGGGCCGTCTCCCGCACGCCGAGCAGCAGGTCACGCAGGGTCGGGTCGCCGTCGAGCCGGGTCCGCAGCACGACCGTGTTGACGAAGAAGCCGACCAGGTCCTGCAGCGCCTCGTCGGAGCGGCCGGCGGACAGCGCGCCCAGCGGGATGTCCCGGCCCGCACCGAGCTTGTGCAGCAGCACGGCCACCGCGGTGGTCGCGGTCATGAACTCGGTGGCACCGGTGTCCCGGCCCAGCGCCCGCAGGTCCGCCACGACCCGCTCCGGCACCCCGAACCGCGTCACGCCGCCCCGGTGGGACGTCTCCTGCGCGCGGCGCGGGCGGTCGACCGGTAGCCCGATCTCGTCGGGCAGGTCGGCGAGGGTGTCCGTCCAGTAGGCCAGCTGCCCGGCGAGGATGCTGTCAGGGTCGGCGGCGTCGCCGAGCAGGTCACGCTGCCACAGGGTGTAGTCGGCGTACTGGACGGGCAGCGGCGCCCACTGCGGGGTGTCGCCCGCCGCCCGGGCCGCGTAGGCGGTGCCGAGGTCGCGGAGCAGCGGGTCGGTGGACCATTCGTCGCCGGCGATGTGGTGCAGCACCAGGGCGAGCACATGATGTTCGGGCGCGAGGCGGAACAGGTGCAGCCGCAGCGGGGGCTCGGTCTCCAGGTGGAACGGCCTGCCGACGGCCTCGGCCACCAGCCGGGCCAGCGTCCCGGGCGCCGTGTCGACAACGGTCACCGCGGCCCGGGTGTCGGCCAGGATCCGCTGGTAGGGCGTGCCGGCCTCGTCGGGAAAGACGGTGCGCAGGGTCTCGTGCCTGGACACGACGTCGTCGATCGCGGCGGTGAGGGCCTCGATGTCGAGCGCTCCGCGCAGCCGGGCGACGAACGGGATCGTGTAGGTGGCGGACGGTCCTTCGAGCCGGTCCAGGAACCACAGCCGCTGCTGCGCCGCCGACAGCGGCAGGCGCTCGGGCTCCCCGTCCCCGGCGAGTTGGGCGGGCCGGGCACGGCGCAGCAGAGGTGGCCGGCCTGCCGAGAGCCGGCCGGCATCCAGGGCCGCGGCGAGACCGGCGACGGTCGGGCTGTCGAACACCGTCCGGACCGGTATCTCGGCGCCGGCCGCCGAGCGGAGGCGGGAAATGAGCCGGGCGGCGAGCAGGGAGTGCCCGCCGAGGGCGAAGAACGAGTCGTCCAGCCCCACCTCGGCGACACCGAGCAGCTCACCGAACAGACCGGCGACCAGGCGCTCGGCCGCCGTCCGCGGGATGCGCCCGCCGCCGGCCGCGCCGCCGGCGAAGGTGGGTGCGGGCAGGGCGCGGCGGTCCAGCTTCCCGTTCGGCGTCGACGGGAACGCCTCCAGCACCAGCACCACCGACGGCACCAGATACTCCGGCAACCGCTCCGCGACGGAGGCCCGCAGGGAGACCGGATCCAGATCCCAGCCCGGCAGCCCGGTCACATAACCGACCAGCCGGGTGATCCCACCGTCGGTCCTCGCCACCACGACGGCCTGGCTCACCCCGGGCAGCCCACCCAGCACCGCCTCGACCTCACCCGGCTCCACCCGATAACCACGAATCTTCACCTGGTCATCGGCACGACCCAGATACTCCAGGCCGCCGTCCGACCGCCACCGCACCACATCACCCGTGCGATACAGCCGCCCACCCGAACCAAACGGATCCGCCACGAAACGCGACGAGGTCTCACCCGACCGACCCACATATCCCCGGGCCACCCCCGTACCACCCACATAAAGCTCGCCCACGACCCCTATCGGGACGGGGTGCAGCGCCCGGTCGAGCACGTAGACGTTGTCCCCCGCCACCGGCCGGCCGATATGCGGCGCCACACCCGCCTCAATCTCCGTCCACGTCGCATCCACCGTGCACTCCGTCGGACCATAGAAATTCAGACCCCACACCCCCACCGCGGAACCCAGCACCCCCCACAACCGCGAACCCACCGCCTCCGCACCCGTCGCCACCACCGACGGAACCCAGGCACCCGCAAGAAGCCCATCCCCCACCAGCAACTCCAGCAAAGAAGGCGGCACATCCACAAAATCAACCCGCTCTCCCCGAACCAACCGCACAATCCCCGCCGAATCCCCCATCAACCCATCCGGCAGAACATGCATCGCATGCCCCGACAACATCCACACCAGCGGATCCAACGAACCATCGAAAGCAAACGAAAGAACATTCAGCACCCGCAGCCGCCGGCCCCCCGCCGCGGCCACCGCCCGCTCCACCACCGCCGCACGATGCGCCAACACCAGATTCACCAACCCCGCATGCGTCCCCACCACACCCTTCGGCCGACCCGACGACCCCGACGTGAACACCACATACGCCGCCGCATCCCCACCCACAGAAACCCTCGGAACAGCACCCACACCAGAATCATCAACCGGCCAGGAAGCCTGATCGTCCACCAGCACCACCGGACCCGAAAAACCCAAAAGCCGGCCCACCAGACCCGACACCGAAACCACCACCGAAACACCCGCCTCGCCCAGGATCGCGTTCACCCGATCGGCCGGGGCACCCCCATCCACCGGCACGAAAACACCCCCCGCCTTCCACACCGCCACCATCACCACCACCACATCCACACCCCGCGGCAAAACCACCCCCACCCGCGACTCCACACCCACACCCAAACCCCGCAGCACCCCCGCCAACCGACCCGCCAAACCATCCACCACACCAAACGACAACGACGTCGCCCCACACACCACCGCCGCCTCGCCGGAACCCCCCGCGACCACCGCATCCCACACATCGAGAACCGACCGGTAGCCAGTCATTGGATGCGCGGCGGAAACAGCGAGAGAAGCATTCTTGGCAGGTGAATCCGCGGCTCCGCTCCATTCGTCCAGCAGCATGCGCCGCTCGGCCGTGGAGAGGAGATCGACGTCGGCCAACCGCAGATCATGGTTGTGCGCGAAGGCGGCGAGCACCAGGTTCAGGCGTGTCAGGAGGCGTTCGGCGGACGCGGTGTCGAACAGGTCGGCGTCGTATTCCAACGAGGCGAGCAGGCCCTCGCCGCTCGGGTCCGGGGTGAAGGTGAAGCCGAGGTCGAACTTGGCGTTGGCCGCTCCGGCGGATTCCAGCGACGTCACGGCCAGGCCGTCGAGCCCGGGATTCGCCTCGGTGGGATTCCAGAAGTCGACGAGGGTCTGCACCAGGGGGTGGCGGCCCGCCGCCCGGGGCGGGTTCACCCTCTCGACCACTGTGTCGAAGGGGACGTCGGCGTGCGCGTAGGCGTCCAGCGTGGCGCGCCGGACGCGCAGGAGCAGCTCACGCAGCGTCGGATCCCCGGCGAGGTCGATCCGGACCACGACCGTGTTCACGAAGAAGCCGACGAGCGGCTCCAGCGCCGGATCGACCCGGCCCGCGACGAGGCCACCGAGCGGGATGTCGTCACCGGCGCCGTGCTTGTGCAGGGTGAGGGCGACCGCCAGGTGGGCGAGCGTCAGCTCGCTCGCGCCGGCCTCGGCCAGCAGCGGGCGCAGCGCCGCCATGGTCGCCGCCGGGATCGGCGCACGGACCCGCCCGCCGCCGGCGCCGGGAACGGTGGGCCGCGGCCGGTCGATCGGCAGCTCCACCGCCTCGGGCAGTCCGGCCAGGGCGCTCGTCCAGTGGGCGAGCTGGCGCTCGGCCGCCTCGGACGGTCGATCCGCCCCGCCGAGCAGGTCCTGCTGCCACAGCGTGTAGTCGGCGTACTGGACGGGCAGCGGCGCCCAGCCGGGGGCCGCGCCGCGGCGGCGCGCCGCGTAGGCGCTCGCCAGGTCACGCAGCATCGGCCCGGTGGATCCCTCGTCACCGGCGATGTGGTGCAGCACCAGCGCGAGAACATGCTCGTTGTCGCCCAGGCGCAGCACGGTGACCCGCAGCGGAATCTCCGACTCCAGCCGGAACGGTGCCTCCAGAACGTCGCGGAGCCGCTCGTCGAACGTCCACTCGGACGCCTCGAC
Organism: Frankia sp. R43; assembly: GCF_001306465.1. Classification (NCBI taxonomy): domain Bacteria; kingdom Bacillati; phylum Actinomycetota; class Actinomycetes; order Frankiales; family Frankiaceae; genus Frankia; species Frankia sp. R43. Next base: position 120,362 of record NZ_LFCW01000004.1, read on the forward strand.
GAACGTGAACGGCACGTCGACGGCAGCCGCGTCGAGAACCTGCTGGACGGGGCTACCGTCCCGCTCCGGGAAGACGGTGCGCAACGTCTCGTGCCGGGCGACGACGTCCGCGACCGCCGTGCGCAGCGCGGTCAGGTCGAGGGGGCCGGTCAGGCGCGCGGCGAACGGCAGGTTGTACGTGCTGCTCGGCCCTTCCAGCCGGTACAGGAACCACAGCCGGCGCTGCGCCGCGGACAGCGGCAGCACCGCCGGGCGGTGAAACGCCGCGAGCGCGGGACGTCCCGGTGTGGCCTCGAGGGTTTCGAGGTGGGCCGCGAGGGCGGCGACGGTGGGCGCGTCGAACACCGAGCGGATCGACACCGGCAGGCCTGTCGCCGCCCGGACGCGGGAGGTGAGCCGGGTGGCGAGCAGGGAGTGCCCGCCGAGGGCGAAGAACGAGTCGTCCAGCCCCACCTCGTCGACACCGAGCAGCTCACCGAACAGCGCCGCCAGCATTCGCTCCGTGGCGGTGCGCGGGGTACGCCCGCCGCCGGCCGCGCCACCGGCGAAGGTGGGTACGGGCAGGGCACGGCGGTCCAGCTTCCCGTTCGGCGTCGACGGAAACTCCTCCAACACCAGCACCACCGACGGCACCAGATACTCCGGAAGCCGTTCCGCGACGGAGGCCCGCAGCACCGCCGGATCCACCACCGCCCCGGCCCTCGCCGTCACATACCCGACCAGCCTGGTGATCCCACCATCGGTCCGGGCGACGACAACCGCCTGGCTCACTCCGGCCAGCGCCCCGAGCGCAGCCTCGACCTCACCCGGCTCCACCCGATAACCACGGATCTTCACCTGGTCGTCGGCACGGCCCAGATACTCCAACGCACCATCGCCCCGCCACCGCACCACATCACCCGTGCGATACAGCCGCCCACCCGAACCAAACGGATCCGCCACGAAACGCGACGACGTCTCACCCGGTCGACCCACATACCCCCGGGTGACGCCCGCACCACCCACATAAAGCTCACCGGGAACACCCACCGGCACCGGCAGAAGCGCACCATCGAGCGCGTATACGTTGTCACCCGCCACCGGCCGGCCGATATGCGGCGCCACACCCGCCTCAATCTCCGTCCACGTCGCATCCACCGTGCACTCCGTCGGACCATAGAAATTCAGACCCCACGTCCGCTCCGCGGAACCCAGCACCCCCCACAACCGCGAACCCACCGCCTCCGCACCCGTCGCCACCACCGACGGAACCCAGGCACCCGCAAGAAGCCCATCCCCCACCAGCAACTCCAGCAAAGAAGGCGGCACATCCACAAAATCAACCCGCTCTCCCCGAACCAACCGCACAATCCCCGCCGAATCCCCCATCAACCCATCCGGCAGAACATGCATCGCATGCCCCGACAACATCCACACCAGCGGATCCAACGAACCATCGAAAGCAAACGAAAGAACATTCAGCACCCGCAGCCGCCGGCCCCCCGCCGCGGCCACCGCCCGCTCCACCACCGCCGCACGATGCGCCAACACCAGATTCACCAACCCCGCATGCGTCCCCACCACACCCTTCGGCCGACCCGACGACCCCGACGTGAACACCACATACGCCGCCGCATCCCCACCCACCCGAGAACCAGCACCAGGCTCCGAACCGGCCACCGGCCACGAACCCGGCTCATCCACCAGCACCACCGGACCCGCAAAACCCCCCAACCGGCCCACCAGAGCCGATGCCGAAACCACCACCGACGCACCCGCCTCGCCCAGGATCGCGTTCACCCGACCCGCCGGAGCCCCGGCATCCACCGGCACGAACACACCCCCCGCCTTCCACACCGCCACCATCACCACCACCACATCCACACCCCGCGGCAAAACCACCCCCACCCGCGACTCCACACCCACACCAAGAACCCGCAACACCCCCGCCAACCGACCCGCCAAACCATCCACCACACCAAACGACAACGAAACCCCGTCACACACCACCGCCACCTCACCCGAACCATTTGCCACCACCGCATCCCACACATCGAGAACCGACGGAAATCCAGTGGTAGGCGAATCGTTGGCAGCCTTCGGCACGAGCGGGGAATCCTCACCGGAAGCCGGGCGTGGTCCCAGCTCAGGCCGCGCCGCGGCCCCGCCGCTCCATTCGTCCAGCAGCAGCTGACGTTCGGCGGCGGTGAGGACATCCACCGCCGCGAGCCGCGCGTCGAGGTGGCCCGCGAAGAAGGTCAGCGTGTCCAGGATGCGGCGCATCGTCGCGTGCACAGCGTCGGCGGTGAACACGTCGGTGCGGTATTCGAGCTTGATGCGGATGACGTCCGCGTCCGGCATCAGCATCAGGGTGAGGGGGTAGTGCGTGTAGCCGCGTGACCAGCCGACCTCGGCGGTCAGCCCGCCGCTGCGCCCGGCGTCGAGCAGGTCCGCGGTCTGGAGCGGGAAGGTCTCGAAGACCATGAGGGTGTCGAACAGCCGCCCGGCCGGCACCCCGGTGACCTGCTGAACCTCGTTGAGGCCCAGGTACTGGTGCTCGAGGACTGTTGTCTGCGCCTGCTGGAGGCGTTCGAGCAGCGCGCGCACGGTGTCCGCGGGCGACCAGTGCACCCGGGTCGGGATGGTGTTGATGAACAGCCCCACCATCGACTCGACACCGGTGATCTCCGGTGGGCGGCCCGAGACGGTCACGCCGAACACGACGTCGTCGCGGCCGGACATCCGGCCTAGCACCAGGCCCCAGGCGGCGCTGAGCAGCGTGTTGAGCGTGACCCCGCAGGCCCGGGCGGCGTCGCGAAGACGTGCGGCGAGCTCCGCCGGGATGACGTCGATCACCTCGGCGGGGAACACGGTGGGGTCGCGCAGGTCCGGGCCGGCGAGCAGGGTCGGCTCGTCGACCCCGGCCAGCACCTGCTCCCACGCGGCGCGCGAGGCCTCGCGGTCGCGCCGGTGCAGCCAGGCGAGGAAGTCCCGGTAGGGGCGCGGGCGGGCGGGCCCGCTCCCGGGCCCGAGGCCGGCGCCCGAGCCCGAGCCGGAACCCGAGCCGGCGGACTTGTAGATCTGGAAGAGGTCACGCACGACGAGCGGGGTGGACCATCCGTCCAGGACCAGATGATGGTTGGTGACCACCAGCCGGTGCTCGTGCGCGCCGAGCCGGACGAGGGTGAGCCGCAGCAGCGGCGGCTCGGCCAGGTCGAATCCGGCCGTCCGGTCGTGCGCGAGAAACTCCTCCAGCCGGCTGGCCGGGTCGGAGCCAGCGGGAGCGGGGCCAGCCGGGTCGGGGCCAGCCGGGTCGGGGCCGGTGAGGTCGAGCACGGTGAGCCGCGGCTCGACCTCGCCGAGAACGACCTGCACCGGGTCGTCCCCCTCGTCGGGGAAGGCGGTGCGCAGCACGGGGTGCAACGCGAGCAGCTCGCGCGCCGCCGCGCGCAGCCGGGCCAGGTCGAGCGGCCCGCGCAGGTCGACGACGAGCTGGACGGAGTAGAAGTCGACCGCGCCGGCGTCGAAACGCGCGTGGAAAAGCAGGCCCTCCTGCAGCGGCGACAGTCCCAGCACGTCGGCGAGCGCGGGATAGCGGGCCTCCCAGCGCTCGACGTCGGCCTGCGTCGCGCGCACGAGGGGCAGATCGGACGGGGTCCGCCCACCCGCGCCCCGGTTGACCACCTCGTCGGCCAGGGCGGCGAGGGTCTCGATCCACCGCTCCGCGAGTGCTGTCACCTCGTCGTCGGTGAACAGCCCGGCCGGAAACTGCAGGCGCAGCGCGAGCTCGGGACCGTCCGCCCCGTCGCTTGCCGCGACGTTCGTCACGAGCGCCGCCGCCGCGGGGAGCTCGGGGTCGGCCGCGGGTGCCACGCCCCCGAAGGAGATCCCGGCGAATCCGAGCTGTTCCACCGGATCGACCGATGCGGTCGGTCCCACCGGGCCCACCGGTCTCGCGTCGACGCGCCCGACGTAGTTGAACAGGATCTGCGGTTCGGGATGACGGGCCAGCTCGGCGTCCGCGCCGGCGAAACGGAGCAGGCCGTAGCCGATCCCGTTGTCCGGAATCGCGCGCAGGTGTTCCTTGACCCGCTTGACCATGGCGGCGGCCGCCACACCGCCGGCCGGCGCCCCACTGGTCGGCGTCCCACCGGTCGGCGCCGCCGTGAGGTCGAGTCCGGAGGTGTCGAGCCGCACCGGGTACTGAGTGGTGAACCAGCCGACCGTGCGGGAGATGTCCGCCCCGGGCAGGACCTGCTCCTCGCGTCCATGCGCCTCGATCGTGACCACGGTCGCCGCCGCGGGCACGCCACGCGCGGCCCGCCACCGGGCGATCGCGACGCCGAGGGCGGCGAGCAGGACATCAACGGTGCTGGCGTGGAACGCGCCCGGCACCGTGCCGAGCACCGGACCGGCGACCTCCGCCGGGACGCTCAGCGAGACGGTCCGCACGGTTGCCCGGGTGTCCCGGCGGTGGTCGAGCCGCCGAGCGCCGAGCGCCGGCTCCGGATCGGCGAGAACCGCCCGCCACAACGGCAGTTCGGGGATCCGCGCCGCGGCGAGCCGATCCAGCCGTACCGCCCATTCCGCGAACGCCGTCCCCGTCGCGGGCAGTTCCGACCGTTCCGACCGTTCCGCGCCAGGCTCCGCGTCCGCGGTGGCGGCGACCGTGGTCGGGACGAGGGCGGTCTCGAGATCCTCGGCCAGGATCCGGCAGGAGTAGCCGTCGGTCGCGAGGTGATGGCAGGTCAGCAGCACCGCACCGGGACGGGCGGCGCCGGCGTCGAACCAGGTCGCCTGCACAAGCACACCGGCGCTGCGGTCCAGCCTGGCGACGGCGGCGGCGTGCTCGCGGCGCAGCAGGTCCGCCGCGCCCGCGGCCGGCAGGTCCACCCGCCGCAGCACCTGCTCGGCATCGACGGACCCGACCGGACGCATCGAGAGCCGATGGACGGGTTGCTCCACAGGCTCGTCCGCGGAACCGGGAGCAGGCACGTCGGTGGTGATCAAGGTGGCCCGCAGCATGTCGTGCCGGTCGAGCAGCATCTGCACGGCCTGGCGGATGCGCGGGCGGTCCGCTCCGGCCGGGGCCTCCACCAGCACCGCCTGGGAGAACCGTTCGAAGGGACCGCCCCGGGCGAGGAACGCCCGCATGATCGGAGTGAGGGGCAGCTCGCCGGCCCCACTCGACACGGCCTCGAGCGCCGGGTCGGCGGCGGCCGCCGTACCGGATCCGGCCGTGGCCGCGCCAGCCGCACCCACCCCGGCGGGATCAGCCACAGCCATGGCGGCGGCGTCCGCCGCGGCGGCGAGCTCGGCGACGCTGCGCAGCTCGAAAACCTGCCGTGGGCTGATCGCCAGCCCGGCGGCACGGGCCCGCGCGACGAGCTGGATGGACATGATGCTGTCCCCGCCGAGCTCGAAGAACGAGTCGTCTGCTCCGACCGCGTCCCGGCCGAGGACCTGTGCGAACAGGCCGGCGAGTACGCGTTCGGTGCCCTCGGCGGCGAGCCGCCCGGCCGGTTGGGCTGCGGTGAGGTCCGGCGCGGGCAGTCCGCGGCGGTCCAGCTTCCCGTTTGCGGTCAGCGGCAGAGCGTCCATCGCGACCAGCACCGCCGGGATCATGTGCTCGGGCAGCCGCCCGGCCAGATACTTCCGGATCAGCGCGATGTCGACCCGGCCGGCACCGCCACCGACAGCGCCGCCGCCCATACCGACACCGACACCGGCGGAACCGGCACTGACCACGTATCCGGCGAGGTAGGCGCCGCCGGGGCGGTCGGTCCGCACGGTGACCGCGGCGGCGGCGACGCCCGGCGCACCCGCCAGCGCGGACTCGATCTCGGCCAGCTCGATCCGGAAGCCGCGGATCTTCACCTGGTCGTCGGAGCGGCCCAGGTATTCCAGCTCGCCGTCGGTGCTCCAACGGGCCAGGTCACCGCTGCGGTAGAGGCGCTGCCCGGTGGGACCGAACGGATCGGCGACGTAGCGGGTCGAGGTGAGTGCCGCCAGGCCCAGGTAGCCACGGCTGACCTGCGGGCCGCCGAGGTAGAGCTCACCGACGGTGCCGACGGGCACCGGGCGCAGCGCGCCGTCGAGCAGGTGCACGGTGAAGCCCGGCAGCCCGCCCCCGATCACGCTGGACGACGAGCCGAACGCCGCCGCGTTCAGCTCGCGGTGAGTGACGTGCACCGTGGTCTCGGTGATCCCGTACATGTTCACCAGGCGCGGGCCCCGCGGGTGGCGGGCGTGCCACCCGGCGAGCCGGGCCGGGTCGAGGGCCTCCCCGCCGAACACCACGGTCCGCAACGCCAGCCCCGGCGTCGACACCGGCCCGCCGTCCGACACCGGCCCGCCGTCCGACACCGGGGCGCCGTCCGCGCCGGGTACGGTTCCCGCCGGGTGTTCGGCGTCGGCGGCGGCAAGCTGGTAGAAGGCCGACGGTGTCTGGCTGAGCACGGTCACCTGGTGCCGGACGAGCAGCTCCCGGAAGTCGGCGGGGGACCGCGCGACGTCGTGCGGGACGACGACGAGCCGGCCGCCGGACAGCAGCGGCCCCCAGGTCTCCCAGACCGAGAAGTCGAACGCGAACGAGTGGAACAGCGTCCACACGTCGTCCGGGCCGACGTCGAACAGCTCCCGCGCCGCGGTGAACAGCGCGACGACCGACCGGTTCGGGACGACGACGCCCTTGGGCACGCCGGTGGATCCCGACGTGTAGATGACGTACGCGACCTGCCCGGACCGCCCTGGCCCGCCCGGCCGCACAGGCCGCACCGTGGACGTCGTGTCGTCGGGCGCGAGGCACCGCGGCTCCTGGCCGGGCAGCTCGTGGCCGGGCAGCTCGTGGCCGGCTTCGGCGAGCACGGCCACCGGCTGGGCGTCACGCAGGGTGAAGGCGATCCGCTCGGTTGGGTAGGCGGGATCGATGGGCAGATAGCCGGCACCGGTCTTGAGCGCGGCGAGCGCACCGACGACCAGGTCGACCCCGCGGGGCAGCAGCAGCGCGACCAGCTTCTCCGGCCCCGCGCCGAGCGCGACGAGCCGCTGCGCCAGCGCGTTCGCACGCCCGTCGAGCTCGCCGTAGGTGACACGCCGTGCGCCGCTTTCGACGGCCACCGCGCCCGGGTCGCGGTCCACCACCGCCTCGAACAGGTCCGCGATCGTGGTGTCGGCGACGTCAAGCGGGCCGGCTTCGAGAGCCCGGCGCGCCGCACCGGCCAGCTCGTCCGCCGACAGCGCGTCGACGGTCGCCACCGCGGCGTCGGGCGCGGCGACGATCGCGGTGAGCACCCTGGTCAGGCGGGCGAGCAGCTGCCGGGCCTGGTGCTCTCCCCCACCGAGCCCACGCGGGAGGTACTTCAGGGTGATCTCCAGGCCGCCGGCGGTCGGCATCACCATCAGCGTCAGCGGATAGTGGGTGGAGATCGGGCGCTGGACCCGCGTCGCCCGCAGACCGCCGGCGCCCAGCGCGTCGTCGATCGCCGTGCCGTCGAACGGGAAGGACTCGAACACCAGCAGGCTGTCGAAGATCTCACCGGTGCCGAAGCCGAGGGCCTGCTGGATCTGGGCCAGCCCGCTGTGCTGGTGGTCGAGCAGGTCGGCCTGCTCGAGCTGGATCCGGGTGGCGAGCTGCGCGATCGTCTCGGCGGGCCGCAGGCGCACCCGCACCGGCAGCGTGTTGATGAACAGCCCGACCATGGACTCGACACCGGCGAGCTCCGGCGGTCGTCCGGACACGGTGGCGCCGAAGACGACGTCGTCCCGGCCGGTCGACCGCCCCACCAACATCCCCCAGGCCAGCTGGAACAGCGTGTTGAGGGTGACCCCGAGGGCGCGGGCGGTCCGGGTGAGCGCCGCGGCCAGGTCGGTCGGCAGCAGCTCGACGATCTCCTCGGGCAGCACGGCCGGCTCGCCGGCGGCGGCGGGTACCAGGTGGGTCGGCTCGGTGACCCCGTCCAGCGCCGCCCGCCAGGCGTCGAGCGCCGCCGCGGCGTCCTGCTCGGCGAGCCAGGCCAGGTGGTCGCGGTAGGGCCGGGCGGTGGGCAGCGCCGGTGCCGAACCGTCGGCGGCGTACAGCGCGAACAGGTCGCGCATGAGCAGGGGCGTCGACCAGCCGTCCATCACGACGTGGTGGTTGGTGAGGACGAACCTGTGCCGCTCGGGGCCGAAGGTCAGCAGCATCGCCCGCAGCAGCGGGGGCCGGCGCAGGTCGAACCGCCGCCGGCGGTCGGCCGCCACGAGCTCGGCGGCCTGTTGTTCACCGCGGGTGATGTCGACCTGGGACCAGGGGATCTCCGCCGTCCGCAGCACGATCTGGACCGGTTGGCCGACCTCCAGCACGAAGCCGCTGCGCAGCGCCGAGTGCCGGGCGAGCAGCGCGTTCGCGGCGCGGCGCAGTCGGGCCGCGTCCAGCGGGCCCGCCAGGTCGACGACAAGCTGGGCGACATAGACGTCGACACCTCCCTGGGCACCGCCGTCGGCCCGGCCCCCGGCACCGCCGTCCGCCTGGGCGGCGGCATCGCGGCCCTCCGCACGCGTGCCGTCGTCGGTGAGCAGCGAGTGGAACACCAGGCCCTTCTGCAACGGGGACAGCGGCAGGATGTCCTCGATCGCGGAGTTACCAGTGCTCACGTCGTCCTCCACATCGCCTCAAGGGCGTCGAGCTGGTCCTGGTTCAGCGAGACCAGGGAGAGATCGGAAGGTGTGCGCCCGCCGGCGTCCGCGCCGGCCGCGTGCCGGGCGATCGCCTCCAGCGCGTCACGCCACCGGTGCGCGAGGTCCGTGACGCCGGTGGCGTCGAAGATGCCCTCGGCGTACATCCAGTGCGCCCTCAGCCGGGGGCCCGCGGCGGTCTGCTCCGCGACCGCGTTGACGACCAGGCCGGCGGGCAGGGGCATGTCCGCCCCGTAGGCGGCGTCGAGGCCGGCGGCGTCGACCCGCCACCCCTGCGCACTCGGCGCTTCGAAGCGCCCGAGGTAGTTGAACCCGATCTGCGGGACGGGACGGGCGGCGAGGCCCGGCTCGGTGCCCGGGTGCAGGTGACGGAGCAGGCCGTAGCCGATGCCGTGGTCCGGGAGGGACCGCAGGTGCTCCTTCACCCGCCGCAGAACCGCCCCGGCGGACGGACCGGCGGCCAGCGCGCCGGCCAGGTCGATGCCGGTGGTGTCCAGGCGCACCGGATGCTGGCTGGTGAACCAGCCGACGGTGCGGGACAGGTCGCTGCCCGCCACGGCCTCCTCCTGGCGTCCGTGGCCTTCGAGCAGCACCAGCGCGCTGCGCCCCGCCGCGCGGCCGGCCGCGTCGCCGCGGCCGGCCGTCCAGGAGGCCAGCGCCAGTGCCAGCGCGGCGAGCAGCACATCGTCGACGCCCGCGAAGAACGCCGCCGGCACCGAGGTCAGCACTGGCCCGGCTACGTCGGGGTCGACGTGGACGGTGATCGTTCGGACGGTCGACCAGGTGTCGAGGGCCGGGTCCGCGTGACGCCGGCCCAGCAGGGCATCCGGGCCCGCGAGCACCTCGTGCCACCGCGCAGCCTCGTCGGTACGGGCTGCGGCCGCCCTCGTCAGCCCGGCGGCCCAGGTCCGGAAGGAGGTCGCCACCGGAGGGAGGTCGGCGGACGCGCCCGTCACGGCGGCCTGCACGGCGGTGGCGAGGTCGGGGACGATGATCCGCCAGGACACCCCGTCCACCACCAGGTGGTGGGCGACGAGCAGCAGCTTCGCCGCGGCGGCCGGGCCCGCGTCGAGCAGCACCGCCTGCAGGACGCGGCCCTGCGCCGGCGCGAGCCGGGACGCGGCCACGGCCAGCTCGGCGGCTGTCCGGTCCGCGACCGCCCGGTCGCCCGCGGCCGGGTCGACGGTGACCCGGCGCAGCACCTCCGCCGCCCGCACGGATCCGACCGGGCGGACCGTCAGCTCGACGGGGTCGCCGGATCGGTCCAGCTGTGCCCGCAGCATGTCGTGCCGGTCCAGGAGAGCCTGCAGCGCCTGCTCCAGTACGCCGTCCGGCGGTGGCTGCGGGAGATCGACGACGACGGACATCCGGTGGGCGTCGCCGAGCGGGCCGCGTTCGGCGAACGACCGCATGATCGGTGTGAGCGCGACCGGGCCGGTCCCGGTGGTGTCCCCCGCAGGGACGGCGGCACTGCCCACCCCCACGCTGCCCGCCCCCGTGCCACCCGTGCCTGCACTGCCTGCCCCGGTACCGCCTGACCCTGCGCCGTCCGGCACGACGGTGGCCGCGGCGGCCAGGGCCTCGACGGTGCGGTGCGCGAAGACGTCCCGGGGGGTGAACCGCAGGCCGGCCGCACGGGCCCGGCTGACCAGCCGGATCGCCAGGATGCTGTCCCCGCCGAGCTCGAAGAACGACTCGTCGAGCCGCGCCGACGGCACGCCGACGATCTCGGCGAACAGCCCGGCCAGGGTCGCCTCCGCGGCGTTGGCGGGTTCCCGGTCCGGCACCGGGCCGGCCACGCCCGCCGGGTCCGCTGGGTCCGCCGCGCCGGCGCCGAAGCGGGGCGCCGGCAGCGCGCGCCGGTCGACCTTGCCTGACGGCGAGAGCGGGAGTGCGGGCAGGAACGTCAGTGTCGCGGGCACCATGTGGTCGGGCAGCACCGCCGCGGCGTGTGCCCGCAGGCCGGCCGGGTCGGGCTCCGCGCCGTCCGCCGGCACCAGGTACCCGGCCAGGTAACGGCCGCCCGGCCCGTCGGTACGCGCCGCGACGGTGGCCTGGGCGACCCCGGGGTGGCCGAGCAGCACGGACTCGATCTCACCGAGCTCGACCCGGTAGCCGCGGATCTTGATCTGCTCGTCCGCCCGGCCGAGGAACTGAAGCGCACCGGTGGGGAGTCGCCGCATGAGGTCGCCGGTGCGGTAGAGCCGCGCGCCGGGCGGGCCGTACGGGTCGGCGACGAAGCGGGTGGCGCTCAGCCCCGGCCGATTGAGGTAGCCGCGGGCGAGCTGGCTTCCGCCGAGATAGAGCTCGCCGGCCACGCCGACCGGCACCAGCCGCAGCCCTTCGTCCAGCAGATGGCCGACGGTGTTGTCCACCGGTGCGCCGACCGGCACAGCACCCGCCAGCCCGTCCGTGACGGGGTGCAGCAGGGCCCCGACCGTCGTCTCGGTCGGCCCGTACTCGTTGATGACGGCGAACTGCTCGTCCGCCGGCCGGGCCCACTGCCCGAGCGCCTCGCCCCGCAGCTCCTCACCGGCGATCACCAGGGTGCGCGGGCCCTCGGTGGCGAACCGGACCTCGGGCAGCAGCGGGAGATGACTCGGTGTGATCTTCAGGAAGGTGGCGGCGCCCTGGGCGCGGGCGATGGCGTCCGGCGAGTCCTCGCACAGCTCGACCGCGCCGCCGCAGGTCAACGTCGCCAGCAGCGGGGTGACGGAGAAGTCGAACGAGATCGACGAGTGCATGAGCGTGTGCCCGGCGAGCCCGGGGAAGCACCGCACGGCCCAGTCCAGGTGGTTCGCCAGCGCGCGGTGCGCGACGACGACCCCCTTGGGGACGCCGGTCGACCCGGAGGTGTAGATCACGTACGCGGGGTGGTCCGGCAGCAGCGGGGCCGTCCGGTCGGCGTCGGTGACGTCGTGGTCGGGCAGCCCGGCAAGCCGGCTTCGGGTGTCCTCGCCGTCGAGGAGCAGTGCCGTCAGCCCGGGAACCTCGGGGAGGGTGCCGACGTCCGCGGACCTGGTGATCAGCAGCACCGGGCGGGAGTCGGTGAGCATCCGGCGCACCCGGTCGGCGGGGTAGCCCGGGTCGACCGGGACGTAACAGGCGCCGGCTCTGGCGACCGCGAGCAGGGCGATCACCATCTCGGTGGACCGCGTCAGGCCGAGGGCGACCGTCGACTCGGGGCCGGCGCCGTGCCCGGCCAGCAGTCTGGCCAGCTGGTTCGCGCGGCGGTCGAGCTCGCGGTAGCTGAGCCGGTCACCGTCCGCGAGCACGGCCGGGGCGTCCGGTGTCGCCGCCGCCTGGGCCGCGACGCGCGCCGGCAGCAGCACGGCCTCGCCGGGAGCGCCATGGCCGGGGGTGCCGGGGGCGCCGGCGGGAGCGGTGGTCGCGGTGTTGTTCCAGGCGACGAGGAGCTGGTGGCGTTCCTCGTCGCTGAGCAGGTCCACGGTGTGCAGTGCCCGGTCCGGCCAGGTCAGTGCCACGTCCAGGATCCGGTCGAGGTGGCCCAGCATTCGGGCGACGAGCTCGCGCGCGGCGTCGGTCCGCGGATGGTTCGCCTCGACGGACATCGCGTCGCCGTCGGTCTCCACCGCCAGGGTCAGGTCGAAGCGGGCGTCGTCGCCGGGCACCGGGCGCCGGTGCGCCCGCAGGCCGACGGCGCGGAACGGGTCCAGCACCGAGGCCCGCAGCGAGAGCACGACGTTGAACAGCGCGGCGTCGCCGCGGGTCCGCTCGGGGTCCGCCGCGCGGCCGATGTCGTCGAGGTCGACGTCCTGGTGGGCGTAGGAGGCGAGGCAGACCTGCCGGGCCTGCGCGACCAGCTCGGCGAACGTCTCGGTGCCCTCGACACGCATCCGCAGCGGAACGGTGTTGCCCAGGTAGCCGATCACCTGGTCACCTCCGGGCAGATCCCGGTTGACCACGGGCACGCCGATCACCAGATCCCGCGCCCCGCCGTAGCGGCGCAGCAGCACCGCGACCGCGGCGAGCAGCACCATGAAGGACGTCGCCCCGGACTCACGTGCGCTGTCCCGGACCCGGGCGGCCATCCTTGCGCCCAGCGCGAACGTCTGGTCGGTACCGCCGGCGGCCCGGGCGGTGCCGGTGAGCTCCGGCAGGATGAGCCGTTCCGGCGCCGGGTTGAGCGTTTCGCGCCAGAACTCCAGGCCCGCCCGCGGCGACGGCGCTGGCGCCAGCGCGAGGTCGGCGTGCTGCGGTGGCGGCGGCAGCACGGCAGCCGGGTCCTGCAGGAAGGCGACCAGCTCGCCGAAGAAGATCGTCGTGGTGCTGTCGTCCCAGGCGATGTGGTGGGCGACGACGATCAGCGTGAGGGCGTCGGCACCGGTGCGGTAAAGGCCGATCCGCAGCGGTGAGTCGGCCGCCAGGTCGAACGGGGTCGCCGCGAGCGCCGTGCACAGCTCGCCGGCGCGGGTGGCGCGTTCGCCGGCCGGAAGGCCGGTGAGGTCGATCCGCTCGACCAGTGGCGCCAGCAGCGGGTGGACGACCTGGCGCACGGCGCCGTCGTCACCCATCCGGTAGGTGGTGCGCAGGATGTCGTGGCGGGCGACGACGGCCGACGCCGCGGCGGCGATCGCCTCCGCGCGCACCGGTCCGGTCAGGTCCAGGGCGATCCGCACGTTGTAGCCGGTGGTGGTCGGATCCAGGTTCTGCAGCGACCACATCCGGCGCTGGCCGGCCGACAGGGGTCGGGCCACCGGGGCGCCACCACCGCCCGCGAGGCCGCTGCCGGCAACACCGCCGCCGGCACCACCGTTTTCGGCACCACCGCTGTCGGCACCGCCGCCGGAGAGGCCGCCGCCGGCCAGGCCCTGTGCGGCGAGCCTGCGCCGGGCCAGTTCACGACGGCGCGCCGCGGCCGAGTCCGTGGCCCCGCCACCGGGGCCGGCCTGGCCGGCCTGGCGGCGCTGGCCGCTCTGGCTGGCCTGGCCGCCGCCACGGATCTGGCTGACATCGCCGATCCGGGCCAGGTCAACGGTGCTGCTGTCGTCGGTGCTCACGCGGAGACGCTCCTTGCCCTGCGAGGCGGGCCACCAGGTCCGCTCGGTGATCTTTCTGATCGAGGTGGGCGGCATCTCGTCGAGAGGGACGGTGCCGGCCCTGGCGGTCTCAGCCGGGGGCCCCGCCAGGGCGGTCGCGCCGCGTCCGCTCGATGAGGCTGGCGGGGCGCATGTCCGTCCACTGCGCCTCGATGTAGTCGAGGCAGGCCTGCCTCGACTCCGGCCCGTGCACGGCCCGCCAGCCCGCCGGGACCTGCGCGAACAACGGCCAGAGCGAGAACTGTCCCTCGTCGTTGAGCAGGGCGAGGAACTGGCCGTTCTCGTCGTCGAAAGGGCTGCCGGTCATGCCAGAAAGACCTCCGCACTCATGAGACAGCTGAATTCGGGCAGGAAGAAAAGACCTCTTCGGCGCACACCGAGGAAGGAATGGCAAACAAAACACACGAGTGGAGAACAGGCACGACAGACAAAGAGCGAGGGTCGCCACCCGGTGATGTCCGGCCGCCGGGGTTACCGACGATCCGTCACGCGATCCGGCCAGGTCACCAACGGTGGGTCCACCTGGGCCCACACGGCCCGGCGCAGGCCTGGGAAGGTCGCGCTGGGCACCTCCCGTCGCCGGCAGCCGTTCCGATTAGGTAAGCCTTAACTAAGCTCCTACAAGCTTGTAGTCGATCGCTCGGTTTGTCAAGCTACCGACCGTGCCGACCTGACGCACACGGCCGTCCGACGTACGCACAAAAAAGGCCGCCGGCCTCGGGGCCGGCGGCAGCGGTGGTCATGCAGCAGCGGTGAATCGTGCGGCCGGGAGCTACATTCCGGCGTGGACGAGCAGCTCGTGCAGATCGTAGGCACACTCGAAGGTCCACACGACGGTGCCGGTCGCGATGCCGAGCGGCAGGGCGAGCAGCCATCGCCGGCGGGCAGCGGGCGCCGCGAGGGCGGCCATCCGGCGCGGCACCATGCTGGGCGGGTAACCCATCGCCAGCAGGCCCTGGTGGCGCCGCCGCTGACCGGCGCGGTCCTCCTCGGCGTCCAGGACCGCGACCGCGGCCCTGCCCAGCGCCCTCGCGACGTCGTCACGATCGCCCACCTCGTGGGCGGCCGCCTCGTCCGCCGCCCGCTCGACCAGGTACTCGACCTTGGCGACCATCGGCCACAGCAGCGGCTGGCCCAGCGCCGCGAGACGCACCATCCAGGTCAGCCGGTGGTGGCCGCCGGCCAGGTGGGCCCGCTCATGGGCCACCACGGCGCTCAGCTGCCGGTCGTCGACGGCGCGCCGCATGCCCGAGGTGACGACGACCCGCCCGGTACGCCCAGACCGGGCCGGCACCGCGAAGGCCTCCACCCGGTCGTCGGCGATGATCGTAATCTCGGCCTCGCCGGGCAGCCCGTCGACGGCCGCCCAGGCCGCGCGCAACGAGCTCTGGTAGCGACTGCGGCCCACGACCACGGCGGCGAGCCCCACCGCCGTCCACACCGTCGCGAGGCCGGTCACCCAGGGAACGTGGGCCGTGTCCGCCCGCACGATCGCGGCCGACCAGCTTCCGATGCCCGCGACCCAGTGCAGCTCCGCGAGGGCCTTCAGCGTGAAGGCGACCAGGTTGACCGCGCTCGCGACCGACACGACCAGGGCGGACCAGGCGAACACCCGGGCAGCCGGTTCCGGCCTCATCCGCTCGGCGATCACCCATGTTCCAGCGAGGACCAACAGAGGTGCGATCACCACGGAAAAGGCGAAATGGTCGAACACCCGGACTCCTCGGGCTCTGGGACGCCTGCGACCACGTGTGCTGACTGACGACGCACCCGGGAAATCGACACAACCGCCTTGCCCGGCTACCGGTTGGACCATACCCCGTCCATTCACGGCGGCTGCGGAGGATCCCGGCATTGGCGCGCAGTCCGGCCGACCACGGCGCAGAAAAAAAGGCTCCGGGCATCCCCGACGGGTGGTCGGGGATGCCCGGAGCCTGGGCCTGGTGCGTACTCCGGCACCGGTGGCGGACGGTCCGGACGCGGCTGTCAGGACGGACAGCCGTCAGGGCGGCGAGCTCTCAGAACGGACGGCTCTCCGGACGGACAGCCGTCAGGACGCGACGGTCTCCTTCGCAGCTGCCTTGTCTCCAGCGGCGGCCACGGGAGCCGGGGCCGCCGGAGCCGAGGCCGCGGGAGCGGCGGCCTGCGGCGCGGCGGCGGGAGCCACCGCCGGCGTGGCAGCGGCGGGATCGATGATCCGGTCGCCGAGCACGGCCAGGTCGAACGACTGCCGCGCCATCCAGAACCGCAGGAAGCCGGTCAGGGAGTACCGCAGGAACAGAGCCGCGCCGGCGACAGCCGCGGTGACGCCTCCCAGTCCCAGCGTGATCGCGTCCCGCTGGACCAGCGGGTCGCGGGTGCCGTGTGACATCGCGTAGGAGGTGACGGCCAGTGCCGCGCCCGCCACCATCAAGACCACGCCCAGGCGCACCCACAGCTGCGGCCGGCCGGCCGCCGGGTCGGGGATCTTCAACTCCCCGAGCTCGCGGACGAAGCGGTCCGCGCGCGAGTCAGTCGTCATGTGGAACTCCCCAGATAGAGGGCGGATAGTTCGGCGCGCAGCTCGTCGGGGGCGCCCTCCCGTTGAACGCGGCCCCGCACCAGCACCGCCGCGTGGTCGGCGATGCCGAGCACCGCGGCGGCGAACTGCTCCACGACCAGGACGCCGACGCCGTGGCTGGCGATCTCGGCGACCTGCTCGTAGAGGCGGGCCACGACCAGTGGGGCCAGCCCCATCGACAGCTCGTCGAGCAGCAGCACGGCGGGGTCGGTGGCCAGGCCTCGGGCCAGCGCCAGCATCTGCTGCTCGCCGCCCGACATGCTGCCGGCGGGCTGGTTGGCCCGCTGCGCGAGGATCGGGAACCGTTCGAACGCGATGGTCTCGATCTCGTCGCGGGAGTGACCGGTGAAGGTCATCATCAGCAGGTTGTCGCGGACGGACAGGTTGGGGAAGACACCCCTGCCCTCGGGGATCAGGCACACGCCGGACCGCGCCAGATCACGCGGGTTGGCCCCGGTCAGGTCCCGCCCGCCGAGCATCAGCTGGCCGGACAGCGCCGGATGGGTTCCGGCAGCGACGTTCAGCGACGTCGTCTTGCCGGCACCGTTCGGGCCGAGCAGCGCGACCACCTGCCCGGCCGACACGCTCAGGTTCACCCCGTGCAGCACGGTGATCCTGCCGTAGGCGGCGCGGACGTCACGCAGCTCGAGCAGCGGGGGCGGCTGCGGCGCCGTCATCCCACCCGCTCCGCTCACACCGGTCATGCCGCATCCCCCAGGTAGGCCGCGAGCACGAGCTCGTTGCGCCGGATCTCCTCGGGACGCCCGGAGGCGATGACCCTGCCCAGGTCGAGCACGTGCAGGTCGTCGCAGACGCTCATGACCAGGTCCATGTCGTGCTCGACGATCAGCACGGTGGTCCCCTCCGCGGCGAGCGAGCGCAGCAGTTCGGCGAAGCGCTCGGTCTCCTCGGGGTCCTGGCCGGCGGCGGGCTCGTCGAGCAGCAGCAGCTTCGGCCGGGCGGCGAGCGCCCGGGCGACCTCGACGAGGCGGGCGACGCCGGTCGACAGGGTGTCGGCCGAGGCGTCCGCGAGCCGGGTCAGGCCGACCCGGTCGAGGATCTCGTCGACCAGCACCGCGGCCTGGCGCCGGTGC
The DNA here is from genome assembly GCF_001306465.1 of Frankia sp. R43. Lineage (NCBI taxonomy): Bacteria > Bacillati > Actinomycetota > Actinomycetes > Frankiales > Frankiaceae > Frankia > Frankia sp. R43. The sequence continues at coordinate 137,731 of NZ_LFCW01000004.1, forward strand.
GCGCCGAGCTCGGCGGCGACCAGCAGGTTGTCCCGCACGCTGAGGCGACCGAACAGCTCCAGCCGCTGGAACGTGCGGGCCAGCCCATGCCGGCTACGCCGGGTGGGGCCCAGCCGGGTGACCTCGTGACCGTCGATGAACACCTGCCCGGACGACGGCCGGCGCAGGCCGGAGATCACGTCGAACAGCGTGCTCTTCCCGGCCCCGTTCGGGCCGATCAGGCCGGTGATGCGGCCCCCCTCGACGGAGATGGCGACGTCGCTGAGCGCACGCACCCCGCCGAAGGCGACCGTCACATCCCTAACCTCCAGCAATGCCACGGGCCAGCACCTCCTCGTCCTCCCGGCGCCACCCGCGGCGCACGCCCCACCATTCGACGGGGACGTCCGATGCGGTGGATCTGGCCTGCCGACCTTCCAGGGCCTGCGCGATGACCTGGGCCGCGACCAGCGCGAGCAGCGCCAGCCAGAAGGTCGTCCAGCCGTCCAGCACGTCCTGGAGCTGGAGCACCCACAGCGCCGCCAACGCGATGCCGAGCACCCCCAGAACGGGCTTGTTGCGGCCCACCGCCTCGTAGCCACCGCGCACCTCGGCAACCGCCCCGTCCGGGTTCTTGGAGAGCCCGAGACCGGCAAGGGCCGGCATGAGCGAGGTGAGGTTCTGCGCGAAGGTCCCCGCGGCGGCGATCACCGGGAAGGAGCCGCCCAGTGCCAGACCGGTGAACAGGCCGTTGCCGACCACGGTGAGACCACCGACGACCGCCACCAGGTACAGCGGCAGGCCCGCGACGAAACTGAACTGGTCGCCGCTGACCGAACGCTGCTGCATGCCGTAGAGCGCACCGCCCAGACCGGCGATGCCCGCGGAGAGCGCGAAGACCGCCATCTTGGCCAGCAGCAGGTTGCCGCCGAGGGTGGCGTACGCCGCCTCGGAGTCGCGCAGGGCGATCAGCTGACGTCCGAAGCGACCGCGCCGCAGCGCCATCACCGCGATCGACGCCAGCGCCAGCCAGACGGCGGCGAACACCATCAGCTCGGAGCCGTCGTCGAGGTGCCAGCCGAACAGCGACGGCCCGGCGACGTCGACCGCCCCACCGTCGAACAGCGAGATCTTCAGGCCTCCGATCTCGAACGAGGGCAGCGTGAAGATCCACCGGTCGAGGATGAACGCGAACGCGGTCGTGCCGAGCGCCAGGTACACGCCGGACAGCCGCAGCGCGGGCAGCGCGATCAACGCACCGACCACCCCGGAGACCACCACGGCCAGCGCGAGCGCCCACAGCTCCCCGTGCCCGCCGGCATGGGCCCAGACCGCCGCGCCGACACCGGCCACGCTGAGCTGGCACAGCGAGATCTGGCCCGCATAGCCCGCAAGGGGGATGTAGGACAGCGCGATCACACCGAAGGAGAAGATCTGCCCATAGGTGATCAGCTCACCCTCGCCGAGCAGCGAGGCGAGCACGAGGCCGAACACCACGATCGCACCGGCGAACAGCAGCGTCCCACGGACCGACGGCACCGGCACCGGGCGTGCCTTGGTGTCCCGGCCCCGCAGCCGCCGGTGCGGGAACACCAGCAGCGCCAGGAACAACAGCAGCGCGGGGGCCGCCAGCCGCAGACCGGGCAGGTACTGGTTCTGTGGCAGGTAGCCGGTCAGATAGCTCTCCAGGCAGCCGACCACGATCGCGCCCACGAAGGTCAGCGGCAGGCTGCGCAGCCGGCCGAAGATCGCCGCCGTGTAGGCGCTGACGATCAGCAGCGACAGCTGGGCGGCGTCCAGGGTGACCGCCGGGGCGATGAGGATGCCGCCGATGGCCGCCAGCTGGGTGCCGAGGATCCAGGCGACCTTGTTCGCGCGCACCGGGTTCGCCCCGGTGAGCCCGACCAGGGCCCGGTCGTCGACACTCGCCCGCATCTCGGCACCGACGCGGGTCCCGTAGAGCAGGACCCGCAGGCCGATGGCCACCACCACCGCCACGATCATGGTGATCGCCTGATGCCAGGTGATCGTGGCGGGGCCGAGGTCGATCGAGTCCGCGTTCTCGAAGAACTTCGGCAGCGACCGGGCCTCGTTCGGGTCCCAGACCCACCGTGAGACGGCGATCAGACCGCTGAGCATCGCGACGGTCATCACCAGCCGTTCGGCGTCGCCCAGGCCCTGCACCGGGCGCAGCACCAGGCGTTCGACCAGCAGGCCGAAGCCGGGCGCGAGCACCGCAAGGACAAGGATCAGCGCGAGCGGTACCGGCAGCCCCCAGCCCTCGGTGAGCTGCCAGTACGCGAACGCCGCCATCATGCCGGCCGCACCGTGCGCGAAGTTGAACACGCCGGTGGTGGTGTAGGTGAGCACCAGACCGCTGCCGATGACGGCATAGATCGCGGCGGTGCTCAGACCCACAATCCCGAAGGTGAGGAACTGTTCCATAATTTACTGGAAGTCGCTCAGGCTCTTGCCGACGCTGGCCAGAGTGAGCGGTTTCCCGTAGTCGCCGGTGAACTTGATCTCCGGCGCGTCGCACCGGTAGAGGTCATCGGTGTCGGGCTTGAAGTCGGCGATCTCCCAGCCGTCCGCCTTCAGCTGCACGACGTCGAAGCACTTGATCGGGGCATCCGTCTCGGAGATGTCCACATCGGCCTGCAGGCCGCCGGCCGTCCAGTCGGTCTGCTCGCGGGCGGTGTCGTAGAGGCATTTGCGGGTGAGGTCGTCACCGCACTCCTGGGCCGACTTCGCGAAAAGCAACCACGAGGAGAACGCGCGCAATGCCGGGAAGGTGATGTCGGCCTTCGGCGCGTACTTCTTGTACAGCTCCTCGACCTGCTCGAGGGCGGGGATGTCGTCCTTCGCCTCCAGCGGCGCCACGCCACTGAGGTCGGCGTAGTTGTTCTGGAAGGCGACCGCGTCGCCGCCGAGCTCCTGGAACGACGAGCCGTAGGCGTTGCTGTTCGCGTCGATCCAGTCGAGCTTGTAGTCGATCGACTTCAGCACCTGCTCCAGCTTCGCCAGGCTGCGGAAATCGCCCAGGAAGACCAGGCCCTTGACGCCCTTGCTCTTGATCGCCTGGGCGTAGGGAGTCCAGTCGGAGACGCCGACGGCCGGGTACAGGTCGTCGTAGACGACCGTGCCGCCCACCGCCTTCATCCCCTCGACGTTCTGGGCCCCGATGGTCTTGGTGACCGGCGAGTCACCGGAGATGAACCCGATCGCGCCCGCGGAGTCCGGGTGGGCCTCCGTGATCAGCCACTTGTAATAGCCCACGTAGCGGGCGTACGAGTGGCCGGCACCGATCGCGTCGATCTGCAGGTCCGAACCGATGTTGTCGACCATGCTGGTCTGCGCCGGGATGTCCGGGAGCAGGCACTTCAGCCGCTCCTCCACGCCGCCGGAGTCGAGTGCGGCGCCGCCGCCCACAATGGCGAAGTCGTCGCGACAGGCCTCGATCATCCGCTGGCGGACCTCGAGCATCTTCGTGTCGCGCAGGTTGTAGACGATCTCGCGACCGTTGATGCCACCCGCGTCGTTGCACCACGAGGTGAAGACCTTCGCGGCGTCGTCGAACTCCGAGTTCTTGGTGAAACCGACATCGCTGAAGACACCGACGTTGATCTCGCTCGCCGTGACGCCCTGCGCGGACGCGCTCTTCGCGTCGCCAGGCCCGCAGACGTCCTTCAGGGAGCCGAAGTCGCCCGCCGCGGCGGAGGCGGCCTCGGTGGCCGGCGCGTCCTCGGCGCCTAACTCGCCGCCCCCGCTCCGGCCGCACCCGACAGCGAACACGGACACCGCCGCAACGGCGGCGATGGCCGCGACAGTTCTACGCGGTTTCACGGAGTTCCTCCTCCTTGCTATCCCGATACGGCCGCAGACCGCCGCACCGCGCCAGCCCAGGCCAGGCCGCGTCAGGGCGCGGCGTCGCGGGCGGTGACGGTCGGTCTGGTCGGGTCCGGTCGGGTCCGGTCGAGCTGGGCATGGTGGAGCCGCCGAGCAGCACCGGGGACACACGAGCGCGCCATCTCGCGTCGTCGGTCAGGGCAGGTCCGACGACAGCCCACGCGGTTCGATCATGGCGTGAGCATCGCTCGCGGATTCCGGAAGGGATCTTCTCGGTGTGAGGAAACTATCGGCTCCCATCACGAGAATCAAACCCCAATCGTGTAGTGCCGACAGGCCAGCACCCAGGAGAGAGGCACCCTATGTGGGCACAGAAAGCCGGAGAGTCACCTGCCGGTCGGCCGGCAGGTGCCGACACCACCACACCCGCACACCGGCCGCCACGACCAACCCGAGGGCTAGCCGTTCGGCAAGCCACACCCCGCCAATGCGACATCGATCAACCACGCTGGCGGCCGACCCGCCGAGTGCCGGCGACAATGCGGCAATCTTGACTGCCACCGCTGGGATTCCGGCCACCCACCTGCGAGTCCGCACCCCACCACGGACGGCGCGAGCTCCGGGGGAATCTTCCGCGGGGCTACGCCGACGGCCGCCCTCGGCACCCATCGACCGGACGCCTGCCGCAGGAGATGCACCCGAACCCGGCGGTGTCAACGGCTACTCAAGGCGAAGTCGGCGCAGCTCATCCGGCCGACCGTGACACCAACCAGTGGTGACGAAGCTCACACCAGCCACCCGAATCAATGCTCTCGCGTACGAGAACTACGTTTCCACTATCGGCACGGCCCGCTGGCCCGCGGGCGTGGTTGCGTGTCCCGTGGGCACGGCCGCAAGCCGACGATGAGTGAGGACGGGGAACTCGGCACGGACTGCCTCGAGTCGTGCCGGGTCGAGCTCCGCCCGCAGCATCCCCGCCGCGGTGTCACCGCGGGCGAGGACCACACCCCACGGATCGACGACAAGGCTCGTGCCGGCCAGCTCAACACCGGAATGGCTGCCGGCCGCGTTGCAGGCGACCACGAAGACCTGGTTCTCGACGGCTCTGGCCCGCACCAGCAGCTCCCAGTGCTCCAGGCGGGCCATCGGCCAGGCCGACACGACCACGACCAGTTCGGCGCCGCCGTCGACGAGCAGCCGGAACAGCTCCGGGAACCGAAGATCGTAGCAGGTGGCAACACCCAGGCCGCCCCACGGCGTGCCCGCCACCAGCACCTCGTCGCCGGCGGTGAGCAGTCGCGCCTCCGCCGACTGGTATCCGAACAGGTGGATCTTCCGGTACCGGCCACGGAGGCCGCCGTCCGGCCCGATCACCGCGGTGGTGTTGTGCAGCGCTCCGCTCTCGCCGCGTTCGACCAGGCTGCCGGCGACGAGATGGAAGCCGCGCCGCGCGGCCATCGCACGCAACGCCGAGACTGCCGGGCCGGCCAGCGGCTGGGCGTCCGCCTCGTAGCGGTCGAAGTGGAAGTAACCGGTCGCCCACAGCTCGGGCAACACGACCAGATCCGTCTCGTCCGGATCGAGGCTCTCCAGCGCGGCCAGCACTCGTTCCGTCCTGACTGGCGCGCTCTCCCCGTCCGGTGAGGCGACCTGCAGGAGCACGGCCCGCAGGGGCGGCGGGCTCGCCTGATCCGTGCTGACCACATCGGCTCCGTTCGCTCACGTTCCGCGGCCGACACCCTATGTCGATGCCCCAACCGGCCGACAGCGCGCCGGCGCCGGGCACCGCCGCGGCCCGGATCGGCCCGGCGAGTCCTGCGGTCATCAGTCGGACAGCATCGCCGGTTCCGGTGGAAACACCGGAGATGGCAAAGTGGGTCCTATGTCAACACCACCCGGCTGGTACGACGATCCATCAGGGGAACCCGGCACCCGCTGGTGGGACGGCAACGCGTGGACCAGCCACACGCAGCCCGCGTCGCCGCCGCACCAGCAGGCCACCGCACCGGCACCGCTCGGGCCGGGGACCGCACCGGCGGGCCAGGCGCCGGTCCAGCAGCAGCACCCGCAGCAGTACCAGCAGCAGTACGGGCAACAGCCGTACGGGCAGCCGCCGGCCCAGCAGGTTCCGGCGCAGCAGCCGCCGGGTGGCTGGGGCGGGCCTCAGGGCTACCAGCCTCCGCCCGTCCAGACCAGCGCCACACCGGAACGGATCCAGCGGCAGGTCCATGAGCGTGCCGGTGTGCACGTGCCCGCGCAGGGCGGCGGCACGTTGTTCAGCGAGCCCGTCCTGGTCGTCAACCAGAAGACGAAGCTCATCGAGCTGACCAACGAGTACGCCGTCTTCAACCAGCAGGGAACCCAGATCGGCTCGGTCGTGGAGGTCGGCCAGAGCGCGCTGAAGAAGGCCGTGCGGCTCGTCGGGTCGATCGACCAGTACTTCACCCACCGGCTGGAGGTGCGCGACACCGCCGGAGTTCCGCAGCTGGTGCTCACCCGGCCGAGGAAGCTGCTCAAGTCAAAGGTCATCGTGGAGCTGCCGGACGGCCGCGAGATCGGCCGCATCGCCCAGCAGAACGTCTTCGGCAAGATCCGGTTCAGCCTGGAGGCCGACGGCGTGAGCGTCGGCATGATCAAGGCCGAGAACTGGCGGGCGTGGAACTTCTCCATCGTCGACCAGACCGACACCGAGGTCGCCCGGGTGACCAAGACCTGGGAAGGCCTGGCCCGCACCCTGTTCACCTCGGCGGACAACTACGTCGTCCAGCTGCACCGCCCACTGCCCCAGCCGATGCTCAGTCTGGTCGTCGCCTCCGCGCTGACCATCGACACCGCGCTCAAGCAGGATTCCCGGGGCTTCAACTAAGCAGGTTCACCCCGCGGAGCAGGTTCATCCCGACCTGTTCCGGATGCCCTCGCCGCCCGCGGAGGTTCGGCGCGCCACCACGGCGCACCGAACCTCCGGTCGCCCTCACGCGGTCCTCAGGCGGTCCTCGCGTCGCCGAGCTCGAAACTGAAGCTGGTGCTGTCACCGTCGACACCGTCGACCGTGACGTTCACCGGGTAGCTGGTGGAGTCGGCCGGATCGGTGAGCGTGCACTGCAGGGTCGCTCCCGCCTTTGCCCGCAACGCACTCGGGCAGTCGACAGCGAGGTCGGTGCGGTCGAACTGGCTGCCGAAGTTCGTCGTGATCTGCTGTTCGACCTCCTCCTCGCTGACGGCCGTCAGACCGACCAGGTCGAGCCCGAACTTCGTGTCCGCCCCGTCGACGGTGTTGACGGTGACGTTCACCGGGTAGTTCGTGCCATCCCCTGGATCTGTCAGCTGGCACTGCATCGTCGTGCCCACCTCGGCCCGCAGCGAGTCGGGGCAGTCGACAGCGGGATTCTGGCCCGGGAACAGCGCACCGAACTTCGCGACGATCTCCTGCTCGACGTCCCCCGAGGCCACCTCGCGCCCGCCCAGGGAGACCGAGCCCTCACAGCCCACCAGCAGCAGTGCGGCCAGCAGGCCGCCACCGACCACCGCGAACCGCGCCCCACGCCGAGTGGTCCGGATGTTCCCAGTCATTCCAGTCCCCTTCCCAGTCAGCCGAAACTCCCACCGGGATGGATTTCGGCATACGCCGGTCCGGCACCCACGCAGAATGCGCCGGACCGAACCGTCGAAGAATTCGCCGCCAACGGGGCGGACTTTTGACCGCGACCCCCACGCGGCGCCCCGTCGTCAAGGTAGCAGGAGATAAGAGCGGTTCAGCCGGTAAAACAATGTCACTACTGCGACAACAGCAAAAGGAAACCGGCAGCCGACATCCTCGCTGTCGGCTGCCGGATGGACAGGGCGCGCGGGCATTCCGGCCGCCCGCCACGCGTGCACCGAGGCTCACAGCGACCGCACAGCCTGCGCACAGCGCGACCTCGGGTGCGCCCGGCACCCTTCGAGGTGGCAGACACCGGTGACGGGACACGAACGACCGACCCGGCCCGACGGACGACATGCGAAGTGGAGTAATGATGCAGGAGCGCGACCCCGCCAGAAGGCCGATACTCCCGGGGCTGGCGCAGCGCCCCGCCGCGGCTGCTGTCGACCAGGACACCGCCGCCGGCCTCGGCGTTCTGGTGAACCGGCGCCGGATGCTGACCTTCCTGGGTGTGGGGGCCGCGGCAGCGGGACTCGCCGCCTGCGGAGGATCGACCGACTCGTCCGGCACCGGCGGCGCCACCGCGGCGAGCTCCGACAGCGCGGAGATACCGGAGGAGACCGCCGGCCCCTATCCGGGTGACGGGTCCAACGGGCCCGACGTCCTGGAGCAGGACGGCATCATCCGCAGTGACATCAGAAGCAGCTTCGGTGACGCCAGCGGGACCGCCGAGGGAATCCCGATGACGCTGGAGCTGACGATCACGGACCTCGCCAACAGTGCCGCGCCGTTCGCCGGAGTGGCGGTGTACGTATGGCACTGCGACCGCGACGGAAAGTATTCGCTGTACAGCGAGGGAATCACCGGCGAGAACTATCTGCGCGGCGTCCAGGTGGCAGACGAGAACGGCGTGGTCCGCTTCACGAGCATCTTCCCGGCCTGCTATTCCGGGCGCTGGCCGCACATCCACTTCGAGGTGTATCCCGACCAGTCCTCCATCACGGACTCCACCAAGGCGATCGCCACCTCACAGGTCGCGCTGCCGAAGGAGATCTGCGACGCGGCCTACACCGAGACCGGGTACGAGCAGTCGGTGACCAACCTGGCCCAGGTCACCCTCGACGACGACAACGTCTTCGGTGACGACTCCGCTGCCCGCCAGCTCGGGACCGTGACCGGCAGCGCCACCGCGGGCTACCAGGTCTCGCTCACCGCCGGCGTCGACACGACGACGGCCGCGGGCGGCGGAGGCCAGGCCCCCGCGGGAGGCGGCTCCCAAGGCAGCGCAGAAGGCGGAGCAGGAGGCGGCCAGCCGGGTGGCTACGGCGCACCTGGCGGACAGCCCCCCTCGGGAGCGCCGGGAGGGCAGGCCGGCTACGGTGCGCCCGGCGGACAGCCGCCGTCGGGAGCGCCCGGCGGGCAGGCCCCGAGCGCCTGAGGTCGCAGGGTCCTGGGGCGGTCCTCCGGATCGCCCCAACCGGCAGGTCGGACGTCGGGCGGCTGGTCAGGGGGACGTCGGGCAGCTGGTCAGAGATCGGGGCCTGACGACCGGTCGCCGGCGTCGCCGTCCAGCTCGCCACCCGTCAGCGCGGGCGCGGGCCCGCGCAGCAGCGCGGCGCGCGCGTCATCCAGTGTGTCGGCCACATGCTTGAGCGAGACGGTCACCGCTCGGCCCACATCACGCGCCCGGTAGGCGCTCACCAGTTCGTGGTGGTCGTGGTCCCCGCGTTCCCGCCGCCCGCTGTCGCCGTCGAGCGAGACGCCGACGTAGAGCGTCGACAGATCGGACATCCGGGTCAGGATCTCCAGCAGGTGGGCGCGCCGGCACGGCGCGATCAGCACCGCGTGGAACCTGCGGTTGAGGTCCACCCACTCGGCCGGGTCGCTGGTGGCCTCCATCGCGGCGCCCAGCGCCTCGGCCTCGGCGAGATCGCTGTTCGTGGCGCGGTCGACCGAGCCCTGCACCGCCGGCGGGGTCAGGCGGGTGCGGATCTCGTAGATCTCCTCGAGCTCGGCGAGCGTCGGTGAATGCACGGTGGCGCCCCGGTAGGGGTCGAAGTCGACGAGCCCCTCCCCGACGAGGTCCCGCAGCGCCTCCCGCACCGGCGTCACGCTGACCCGCAGCCGCCTCGCCAGGTCCGCCTGGACGAGCCGGGTGCCGGCCGGCAGCACGCCGATGAGGATCGCACGCCGCAGCCGGTCGATGACATCCCGGTGCGTGGTCCGAGCAGTCCCGACCCCGAGGTCGCCCACTGCCGCCATACCGTCCAAGGCCGCCACGCGACGCCCCCTCTCCCGTGCAAGCGGACGGATGCCATTTCATATCAGATTTCATGCACCAACAAGCCGCCCGGCGGTGTCGGTCAGGTTACGGGCCAGGAAGTGAGCGATCCGCCTGCGCAGCAGAACGGCTACCCACAACCGCCCGTCCACTGACCCGCCGCCATGCCGGGCTCACCGGGCGCCGCGCCGGCCACCCCGTCGAGCGCCCGGCGGGCCCGGGCGCCAGCACCGCGAGTCGAGGCGGCGAAGCCGTTCGGACGAAGCCGTGGATCGATCCGACCAGCACATATTATATGATGCATCGCCATCGGGTACATCGCGCGCGACACCGCCGTTGACGCCGTTCGAGCCCATCGCGCACCACCGCTTCTGCCATCGCCTTCCCCCCACCGTCTTCGCCAGGAGGTCCGTCTGTGAGGCTCGCCAGGATCGGCGCGGAACCGGAACGCTGGGCGCTCGTCGAGGGCGACGGACTCGTCGAGATCGCCGAGACGCTCACCGAGCTCATCTCCGGCGCGGCGCCGACCGCGACCGGTCGCCGGCTCGACCCGGCCCACACCACCCTGCTCGCGCCCGTCTCGGGACAGTGCCGCGGGGTGTTCTGCACCGGCATCAACTACATAGCCCACCAGCAGGAGTCCGCCGAGGCGTTCGCCGCCACGGTGCCGCCGCATCCGATCATCTTCTTCAAGACGGTCTCGGCACTGTGCGGCCCGTACGACGAGCTTCCGCTCGACCCGGCGGTTTCGCCGGAGTTCGACTGGGAGGGCGAGCTCGGTGTCGTGATCGGCACCGGCGGCCGTGACATCCCGGTGGCACGCGCACTCGAGCACGTCTTCGCCTACACGGTCGTCAACGACATCACCGCGCGTGACGTCCAGCGCCGTCACCAGCAGTGGCACCTGGGCAAGAACGTCGACGCGGCCACCCCGGTCGGGCCCTGGCTGGTCACCGCCGACGCGTTCGCCGACGGTGCCCTCCCCGCGGACACCGTCGTCGAGCTGCGGGTGAACGGCGTCACGAAGCAGCGCGCGGTCACCGCCGACATGATCTTCGATGTCGCCACCCAGATCTCGGTGATCTCCGCGACGACCGCGCTGCTGCCCGGGGACGTCATCAGCACGGGCACACCCGCCGGCGTCGGCTTCACCCGCACGCCCCCGGAGTTCCTCGCCGACGGCGACATCGTCGAGACCGAGGTCACCGGGGTCGGTCTCCTGCGCAACGTCGTCCGGGCCGGGGCGCGCACCCCCGTGACCGCCGGCGCCGCCATCTCCCTCCCCTCCGCTCCCACCGCCTCCTCCGCCCCCACCGCACGAAAGGTCAGCGTGTGATGAGCGTCGACAGCGCCACCGCCGAGCAGACTCCGCCCGCCGCGGTGCCGGCCCATCGCCCCGTGGACGCCGTCACCGTCGGGCTGCCCTCGCTCGGGCTGTACAGCCACGCCGTGCGCGCGCCCCGGGACCACCAGCTCGTCTGCGTGAGCGGGCAGCTCAGCGTCACCCCGGACGGCGTCTCGGTCGGCGTGGGCGACTTCGACACCCAGATGCGCACCGTCCTGGGCAACCTGCGGTCCGTGCTGGCCAGTGCCGGCGCGGCCCCGACGGACCTGCTCAAGATGACGACCTACCTGGTGAGTGCCGACCTGATCGACGACTTCTACCGGGTGCGCGAGACCGTCTTCGCGGACTGGTTCCCCGACGGGGTCTTCCCGGGGAACACCCTGCTCGTGGTGTCCCGCCTGGTTCGGCCCGAGTTCCTCATCGAGATCGAGGCGCTCGCCGTCGCTCCGGACTCCCCCGGGCCGGCCACGACCGGGCCGGCCGCCCCGGCCCAGGCGAGCATCGATGCCTGAGCCGGTCGTCACCGAGTTTCCCAGCGGCGCCCGGGTGGTCTCCGGAGGCCTGGAGGCCGACAACTCCGCCGCCGCGGCCGGCGGCTCCGGGGGCCTGGCCAGGGGCAGCGCCCTGTCGGAGGGCGGCATGTGGCTGGGGATCAGTGAGCTGCCCGCCGGCCATGCCTCGACGCTGCACCATCACGACGGCCAGACCACCATCGTCTACCTGGTCCGCGGCGAGATGACCTTCCTGGTCGAGCGCGGGGACGGCGGGACGGACGAGTTCACCGCGCGGGCCGGCGAGATCACCGCGATTCCGGGTGGTCTGCGTCATCGCGAGGAGAACCGCGGAACGGGTCCGTGCCTGTGCGTGGTGGTGCGCAACGCCGACCAGCCGCGGGTGGTGAACCTCGAGTAGCCCTCGTGCGGGCGTCCTGTCACCGCGTCACGACCCGTCCAGCCGGATCGGACTTTCTTCACGACCAGGCAACGATCCGGAAACTCTGCACCCGGATCATATATGAAACATCGTGAAGGAGGTCTCGTGTCGCGGACGCCCGCAGTCACCGCGAGCCCCACGGCGCGGGGGGCATCCCCCTCCGCGCCGGTTCTCCCGCCCGCGGGAACCCCGCCGCCCACCGGGCCGTCATCCACCAAAAGCCCGCCGCCCGCCGGCAGTCCGGGCGCCGAGGCCGGTACGGGAGCTGTAGCCGGTATGGGCGCTGTGGCCGCCACGGCGGGACCCCGCGGCCACCTCCGGGCAACGCTCATCACGGTGGGCTACCGGACAATACTCGCCGTCGCTCCGATCATCGTCCTCGCCGCCCTGTGGGAGCTGCTCAAGGCTCTCACCAGCACCGAGGACGCCCGGCTCCCCCACACCTGGCAGGTCCTGAGCTACTTCGCCTCGGAGGGCAGCACCGGCGAGGGCGAGCTGCGGCTGCTGCTCACCAACCTCGGCACGACCATCCAGGAGGCGTTCGTCGGGCTGGCGATCGGCATCGTCGCCGGCGGCGGGCTCGGCATCCTGACCGCCAGGTACGCGACGTTCGGGCGCAGCATCCGCCCGCTGCTCGTCCTGACGCAGACCCTGCCCGTGGTCGCGATCGCGCCCGCTCTGATCATCTGGCTCGGGCATTCCTGGGTGTCGAAGGCGGTGCTCGCCGCGCTGTGCTCGTTCTTCCCGATCGCCGTGAGCGTCGCGCGCGGCATCGAGGACATCCCCGCGGAGGCCCGCCGGGTCTTCGCCAGCTTCGGTGCCGGCCGCTGGCAGGTCTTCCGCAGCCTGGAGCTGCCCAGCGCGCTCACCCAGGCCAACGCCGCCGTGCACACCGCCGCCGCGCTCGCGGTGGTCGGCGCCGTCGTCGCCGAGCTGCCCGCCGGGTCCACCGAGGGCATGGCCGTCCTGGTGCTCTCCTCGGCGCAGTTCTACAACTTCGAGCCCGCCGCCCTGTGGTGCGCCGCGATCACCACCGCGATCGGCGGCCTCGTCACGGTCTACCTCGCCCAGGCGATCTTCACCCGCCTGGCGAAGCTCGCCCTGCGGACATCCAGCCTGCCGACCGGAGACCACTGATGCCGAGGACCACCACCGCCGCACCGGCCGCACCCGCGCCGGCACCGGCACCCGCCGCCCCGGCCACACCCGCGCCCACATCCGGCGCCCCCACAGGCACAGCCGGTGACGAGCGCGGCGCCATCGAGCTGCGCGGAATCTGGAAGTGGTTCGGCGATCCGTCGGCACCCGTGCTGCGGGACGTCTCGTTCCGGGTCCCGGCCGGCTCGTTCGTCTCGGTGATCGGTGCGTCCGGCTGCGGGAAGTCGACGATGCTGCGGATGATGGGCGACCTCGCCCGGCCCAGCCGCGGTGAGGTCCGCACCGGCGGACATCCGGTCTCGCAGGCCCGGCAGGCCCACGAGATCGGCTTCGTGTTCCAGGCCGCGAACCTGTGTGCCTGGCGGTCGGTGCGGCGCAACGTCGAGCTGCCGCTCGAGGCGATGAAGGTCGGGCGGGCCGAGCGCCGTGAGCGGGCACTGGCCGAGCTCGACCGCGTCGGCCTGGCGGCGGCGGTGAACCAGTACCCGGCCGAGCTCTCCGGCGGCATGGCGCAGCGCGTCGCGATCGCCCGCTCGCTCGTCACCGAGCCACCGATCGTGCTGATGGACGAGCCGTTCGGCGCCCTCGACGAGATCACCCGCGACCGGCTCAACCTCGACCTGCACGAACTGTGGCGGCGCACCGCGAAGACGATCGTGTTCGTCACCCACAGCATCCCCGAGGCCGTCCTGCTCTCCACCCAGGTCGTGGTGATGGGTCGCCGCCCGGGACGGATCGACCGCACGATCGACATCACGCTGCCCGACGAGCGCACCGCCGAGACCTCCCGGACGCCGGAGTTCTTCGAGGCCGTCACCGAGGTCCGCGACGCACTGTTCGACGTGATGGGGCGTGACCTTTGAGCACCACGACCAGCACCCACCCCACCGGTGCCACGCAGACCGGCACCACGCCGACCGACACCGCACCGACCGGCACCGACGGCACGGTCGCCGGAACGGGCGAGACCCCGCTCCCGGCTCGCACCGGTCGCGGGCGGTCAGCGGGCCGGCTGGTCCTGAGCGCGGCGGTCACCGTCGCGGTTCCGGCGGCTGTGATCGCGCTGCTGCTCGTGCTGTGGGAGCTCGCGATCGAGGCGTTCGACGTCAGGCCGTTCGTGCTGGCCAGGCCGTCCGCGATCTGGGACGCCTTCGCCGAGAAGCCGGACGTCTACCTCGAGTACGGCTTCCACACGCTGCGCGAGGCCGTGCAGGGGCTGGCCTTCGGAATTGCCGTCGGTGTCGCCGTCGCGGTGGCGACGTTCCGGTCGAAGCTGCTCTCCGAGCTGGCGCGGGCCTACAGCGCGGCCCTGCTCGCCCTGCCGGTCGTCGCCGTGATCCCACTGTCGAACGTCTTCTTCGGGCTGCAGCCGGCGTCGCGGGTGTTCGTCGTCGCCGTGGGCACCACACCGATCATGCTCACGTACACGCTGACCGGGCTGAAGGCGACCGACGCCGGGCTCGCGGAGATGTTCCGCGCCTGCGCGATGCCGCGCTGGCGGTCGGTGCTCTCGCTGTTCCTGCCCTCCGCGCTGCCGTACTTCATCAGCGGCGTCCGGGTCGCGCTGCCCAGCGCGTTCTCCGTCGCCATCATCGGCGAGTACTTCGGCGGCGAGCGCAACACGCTCGGCACCTACATCAAGACGGCCGCGGTGCAGTCCAAGGTCGCCGACCTGTGGGGCGCGGCGATGACCGCCTTCCTCTTCGCCGTCGCGCTGTTCGCCCTGGTCGCGCTCGCCGACCGGCTGCTGCTGCGCTGGCACCCGTCCCGGGCCCGCCGCGGCTGACCCACCACGCCGGGCAACGCGCCCACGACGCCGGGCAGCGCGGGCCGCGAGCGGTCAGCCCGCGGCCTGTCGGCCGCGGAACCGGTCCACCACCTCGCGGTCCAGGCCGTAGCTGAGCAGCCCGGCCGCCGCCTCGAGCGACAGCCAGCGCAGCTCGTCCACCTCCTCGTTGGGGACGAACGTGCCGCCGGTCGCCCGCAGCGCCCAGTAGCGCACGATCTTGGGACTCCTGGTGCCGTGCCGCTCGACCTCGTACGTCACGTCGCCGAGGGACTCACCGACCTCCACATCGAGCCCGGTCTCCTCCGCGACCTCGCGGACGGCGGCCGCGAGCCAGGTCTCCCCGTCGTCCAGCTTCCCCTTCGGCAGCGACCAGTCCTCGTGCCGCGGCCGGTGGACGACCACGATCTCCACCCCGCCGGGCACGGCGCGCCACACCACTCCCCCGGCGGCGCGCACCAGAGGTCCGTCCGGTTCCGGCTCGTTGCCCATCATCGCTCCTTCGTCCGGCCGGTCCCGGCCCCCGCGGATACTTTCATGTGCGCGCTCGGGAGCATTCCGCGCCGTCCACCGGGACCGCGATCGAACATGTGTTTGGTATCGTCGGGAGGGTGAGGGCAGCCCCGTTCCAGGCGTCGCTGCTCGACGTGCTGCCCGACGGGCAGGCCGATGCCGTCGTGGAGCCGCTGCGCGAGGGCCTGCGCCGCCACGAGCTGGCCGCCGGCGCCTGGGTCGACCTGCGCCGTCGCTGGGTCACCGGCGCCGACTCGCTGTTCGAGCGCCTGTGCGCCCAGGTTCCCTGGCGCGCCGAACGCCGCCCGATGTACGACCGGACGGTCGACATCCCCCGGCTGCTGTCCTTCTACGAGGAGGGTCAGCCTCTGCCCGACCCGGCGCTCATGGCTGCCAGGCGTGCGCTCGACCTGCACTACGCCCCGGAGCTGGGTGAGCCGTTCGCGACACTAGGCCTGGCTCTCTACCGGGATGGCCGCGACAGCGTCGCGTGGCACGGCGACCGGATCGGCCGTGGTTCCAGCCACGACACGATGGTGGCGATCCTCGTTCTCGGCGCTCCCCGCGCCCTGTTGCTACGGCCGCGCCCCGGTGGGCCTGCGGCCACGAGCACAGCCACGGCCACGGCCACGAGCACGAGCACGACGATCCGGCTCACACTCGGGCACGGCGATCTGCTGGTCATGGGCGGCAGCTGCCAGCGCACCTGGGATCACGCCGTGCCGAAGACCACCCGCCCCATCGGCCCCCGGCTGAGCGCCCAGTTCCGTCCCCGCAACGTGCGCTGACAGTGACGGAGCACCGCTGGCCCAGAGGCCCTCGCCGCGCCACATAGTGCGCGCTTGCCAGGCGCACCGGCTCAGCTGGCGACGAGGGCGAGGGCCAGCAGCCCGCACACCACCGCGGCCAGGGTCAGAAGCGGAAGAGCCCGTCCCGGGTGCACCCAGCGGCCAGTGGGGTCGACCATGCCCTGGTGGTAGCGCCGTGAGGCGGTCAGCCACGCCGTCACGCCGCCGGCGGTCGCCGCCGCCGCGGCTGCCCAGCCCAGTGGGCCGCCGCCGTAGTCGTGGGGGTTGTGCATCAACAGTGCGGCCAGTCCGAGGAAGGCCAGCCCGGTCCGCCGCCAGGCCAGGTAGGTCCGTTCCGGCTGGGTCTCCCCCGCGAGCAGATCCGGTGCCGTCGGGATGTCGCCACGTGACGGCTCCGCGGAGCCGCGCTTCGAACTGCCCGCAGGCCCCACGTCACCCGGGTTGGTGCTCACTGGGGGCCTTTGCCGGCCACCAGCACGAAGATCAGCGCGACCAGGCTCAGCGCTGCCACGCCGGCCGCGAGCACGCGCGGCAGCCCCGAGACGGGCAGCGACCTCCGTTCGCGCATCGCCCTCTCGACGAGTGCCCACCGGCGGTAGCTGGTCGCGGCGACGGCGATGCTGAGCAGGATGAGCGGTACGCCCAGCACGTGCCGGGCGCCGGAGAAGCTGAAGTCGGGCACGACCTGCACCACGGCCACGCCGCCGGCGAGCAGGGCGAGCGAGGTCCGCAGCCAGGCTAGGAACGTACGCTCGTTCGCGAGGCTGAAACGCACGTCCGGATCCTGCCCGACCTGGCCGATGTCCGCCGGGCGGCGCCACCAGGCGCGCACCGCCGACATCCAGCGCTTTCCCGGGCGGCGGGCGTCCGCATCGTCGTCGTCGCTGCCCACGGGCCCACCGTACTGTCCGCAAGGTGAGGGACCCGGCCGGTCACCCACCCGTCCGGGCCGGTCCCGCGCCGGTGGCCACCTCCCCGGGGATGTGCGCCGACATGCCGACCGACATCCCGAAGGAGTCGGCGTCCCCAGCGGAGTCGGCGGGCTCGGTCGGCTCGGCGGGCCCGGTCGGCTCGGCGGGCCCGGTCGGCTCGGCGGGCTCGGTGCCGCGGTACCGCAGGAAGGACGGCATCGCCGCGAGCAGCACGGCGAGGCCGACCAGGCAGGCCACGCCACCGGCGACGACGCTGAACTGGGCCGAGGTGAACCCGGCGACCAGGCCGGACTCCAGGTCACCGAGGCTGGGCCCGGCGGTGACCGTCACCATGAACAGGCCCGCCATCCGGCCACGCACGGCGTCCGGGGCGGCGACCCGCAGGATCGTCGTGCGCAACACGGCGGAGACCGTGTCAGCGCCACCCGCGACCGCGAGCAGCAGCAGGGCCAGCGGCAGCGTCCCGACCAGGCCGGACAGGGCGATGGCCGCACCCCAGACGGCGATGGACACGGCCACCACCAGGCCCTGACGGCTCACCCGGGACAGCCAGCCGCCGGTCACCGCGACGATCGTGCCGCCGATGGCCATCGCCGCGTAGAGCAGGCCGGTGGTCCGCGGGCCGCCGTGGAACTGTTCGACGGCGAGCACCGCGAACAGCACCCGGGGCATTCCGAACAGCATGGCGTTGATGTCGACCAGGA
The DNA here is from genome assembly GCF_001306465.1 of Frankia sp. R43. Classification (NCBI taxonomy): domain Bacteria; kingdom Bacillati; phylum Actinomycetota; class Actinomycetes; order Frankiales; family Frankiaceae; genus Frankia; species Frankia sp. R43. The sequence goes on from NZ_LFCW01000004.1 coordinate 155,657, forward strand.
AGGTCATCGCGAGCACGGGACGTCCCCGCAGGAAGCGCAGCCCGTCGACGACGCTGCGCAGCCCGGCGTGGGTGCCGCCGCCTTCGGGCCGCATCGGGGGCAGCAGCCAGGTCGCGGCGAAGATCGCGGCATAGGAGACGACGACCACCGCGTAGGACGTCCCGTAGCCCGCGCCGGCGACGAGTACGCCGGCGAGCAGTGGTCCGCCGGTCATCGCCACGGTCGTGGTCACGCCTTCGAGCGCGCCGACGGCGGGGAGCTGGTCGGCGGGCAGCAGCCGGGCCGCGAACGTCTGGCGGGCCGGCGCGTCGATCGCCGACAGCGCCGCCTGCAGGCCCATCAGCCCGAACAGGACCCCGACGGGTGCGTCCACGACGGCCTGCAGCGTGAGCAGCGCCGGGGTGAGCGCCATCCCCGCGGAGGTGAACAGGACGACGACCCGGCGGTCGAACGCGTCGGCCACGGCGCCGCCGACGATGCCGAAGACCAGCAGCGGGACGAACGTCGCCGCGCCGGTCAGTCCGACGGCGAACGCGGAGTCCGTGTCGGCGTAGATCTCCAGCAGGGCGGTCGTGAGGACGACCTGGGTGCCGGTGAGACCGATGCCCTCCGCGAGCCAGAATCTGCGGAACGCGACGGACTGGCGCAGCGGACGCAGGTCCGCGGAGAACGTGCGGGCGAGCCTGCCCGGCCGACCTTTGGCCATGACTTCCCGGGGGATGGAGTCGAAGGGGGATGGAGTCGGAGTCGGGCCGCGTGGCGGACGCGGCCGTGGCGGGTCCGGAGGTCCGTGGCATGGCTCGCGAGCCGTGCCACGGACCTCCGGATCGCCGGTCGGGGACGGAACACCGCTGCCCGGGTCCGCGAGGAGATCAGGGCTCGACGTCGAGCGGGGTGTAGGAGGAGCCCTTCAGGTCGACGTCCGAACCCAGCAGGCCGACAGCGGCGTCGTAGACGTCGGACCTGATGAGCGAGCTCACGTCCGGGGCGGTCCTGATGACGTCGTTGTCGAGCAGGATCTTCGCAGTCGCCTCGAATCTGTCGGCGTTCATGACGCCCATCTCGCCCTGGGAGGCGGCAGCCGGCCAGAGCACCTTGTTGTACTCGTTGACGCTCCAGGTCATGAAGTCGACCGGGGTGACCGAGCCGTACTTTCCGGGGAGCTTGGCGCATTCGTCCGCGTTGTCACGGCAGTATGCCCAGCCCTTCAGCGAGGCGGCGACGAAGGCGGCCGCGGTGTCCGGGTTCTTCGCCGTGTAGTCGGAGTCGGCGAAGATCTGCATCTCCAGGGTCGCGGTGTCGTCGTCCTCGTAGGAGTACACGTTGAGGTCGGAGGCGGGCACACCGCCGGCGATGACCTGGCCGACCTCGTTGTACGAGTAGCCCGAGGCCATGTCGAGCTCACCGGAGAGGAACGCCGACATGTCCGCGCCCTGCTCGACGAGGTTCACGTCGGTGTCCTGGTCCAGCCCGTGCTTGGCGAGCGAGGCGTAGAACGAGTTGACGCTGGAGAAGATGCCGATCTTCTTGCCCTTCCAGTCGTCCGGGGAGGTGATGTTGTCCTCCTTCCGGGAGACCAGGCGGATCGCCGAGTGCTCGGTGAGCTGGGCGAGCGAGACCAGCTTGGTGCCGGCGTCGTTGGCGGTCAGCACGTTGGTGAACGCGTCGGCGGAGAACTGGGCCGCGCCGGATCCGACGAGCTGCTCGGCGTTCACGTCCGGGCCACCGGCCTGGATGTCGACGTTGAGGCCGAGGTCGGAGTAGTAGCCGAGCTCCTTGGCGGCGAGGAATCCGACGTTGTCGGCGCCGGGCAGCCAGCTCAGGACCATCTTGACGTCGGTGAGCTTGGCGCCGGACGAGCTGGCGCCGTCGCTGCTGTCGTCATCCGAGGAACAGGCGCTCGCCGCGCTGAAGGCCAGCGCACCGGCCAGCGCCACGCCCAGGTAACGGGAAGACTTCACGACACTCCGTTTCGCAGATGGGCGCCCTCACCGAACAACCCATCCAGTCGGGACAATATATGATGCATTGCCTGTAGGCGGACGTCCCCCATGGCAGCGCCTAACACGGGGGCGGGCTTGCCAGCAGCGGGGCTGACTACACCGGGCTGCGCTCGCCGGCCTGCTCCAGGTAGGCCTCGTAGCGCTTCACCAGCCAGCTGTTGAACTGCGGCAGCGTCGACTCCAGATGGCTGTAGCGGCCACGCTTGGCGTACCGGGAGCGCTGCCCGAGCTGCATCCGGCGGTTGGTGACGAAATCCTGCTCGTTGATGACACCGTTGATGGTGTTCTGGACGTCCAGCGCCCATTCGAACGTAGGTTCCTTGATCGAGCTCTCCGGGAACAGCCAGGTGACGCGCAGCGTCATCGACTCGGCCGACTCCGGGAGCACCAGGAAGACGAAGACCTGGTCCGGGCTGAACGCGAAGAAGACCACCGGCGGAATGGACGCGAACATGACCCGGCTGCGGCGGGTCTCGTCCAGGCCGGCGATGATCGGAAGTATCGGCTGGCCGCTCGGCGTGAACGCCGCGTCCATCTTCCGGAAGGCGGTCGGGTGCATCACCTGGCCGTCGTTGTCGTCCCACTCCAGGAACGTGGCGTTCTGCGCGGGTGCGACGTCGTGATAGCCCGCGTGGACGAAGAGGGTGTGGTACGGCTCCAGCGCGTTCTCGTGCATTCCCTTCCAGTTCCACGGCTGGTTGGGGTAGTCGACGGTCTTCACCGCCCTGAGGTTGACCGTGTCGAACGCCTCCATCTCGGGGGCGAGCTTGTCCAGGGTCGGCCCGAGCGGCGGCTGGTCGGGATTCATGGTGGCGAAGATGAAGCCGCCGAACAGCTCCACCTTCAGCGCCGGCAGCGCGGTCTCGTCCTTCAGCTCGGCGAGCGGGCAGGTCCGGGTCATCTCCGGTGCCGTCGCGAGCCGGCCGTCGAGCTCGTAGGACCAGAAATGGTAGGGGCACCGCAGCCGCTTCGCGTTTCCGGTCTCGCCGGCCTCGACGATCGGATAGCCCCGGTGCTGGCAGATCGCCGACAGCACCCGAACCTCGCCGTCCTCGGCGCGGGTCACGATGAGCGGCTCCGGGCCGACGTTGATCGCGAAGTAGTCACCGATCTCGGGAATCTGGCTGACATGTCCCAGGCAGAGCCATTCCCGGGCGAAGACCGACTCCCATTCGAAGCGGAAGAACTCCTCGGAGGTGTAGACCTCCGGCGGCATGGTCCGTGCGGTGCGAAAATCACCGGTGGAGGCCCGGATCTCGGACAGGATCTCGCTGACCTGTGGCGTCACGACGTTCACGGCTACTCCTCACCTGCCAGAGCCACCGGAGCATCGAGGGCGGCAGGCGCCGCTGGTCCGCTGGTTGGCTGACTGAGCGGAAATACGGGATTCGGCGGGCGGGGGTGACGGGACGGAGAACGGGCGGACAAACGAGCTGGGAAACTGGCGGGGAAAGAGGACGCGATTCGGCCCGGCGGCCACGGCGGCGCCCCGCATTCGGAGACCGCCACCCCGGCGACGATGAGCACGCCGCCACCCACGACGGCGGCGGTGAGCGGGTCACCGACCACCAGCCAGGCGGCCACCGTGGTCATCACGGGGATCGTCGTGAGGATCATGACGGCCTGGCCGCCGTCCAGCCGACGCTGGGCCATGACCTGCAGGGACAGCCCCACGGCCTGCGCGACGCCGGTGTAGCCCGCGGCGAGCAGCGCCGGCCAGGTCACCGCGCCGACACCGACGACGGCGGTGGCGAGAGAGGCGAGCAACGCGACGACGCCGAGCTGGCCGAGGTTGAACCACGGTCCGCGCAGCAGCGGCGCGAAATGGCTGGTCGCCATCACATGCAGGCTTCCGCCCACGGCGGACAGCAGTGCCAGGGCCTCACCGGCGCCCAGGTCCAGCTCCGCGCCGGTGAGCACGAAACTGCCGGCGACGGCGAGCGCCACACCGGCGATCCGACGCCCAGGCGGCCAGTGCCGCGACGCGAGTGCCAGCAGCACCGGGACGACCACGACGGACATGCTCGACAGGAACGCGACGGTGCCGGCCTCGGCACGGTCGAGCGCCGAGTTCTGCAGGACGAATCCCACCGTGTTGACGCCGCCTGCCAGCACCGATCCCGTCACCAGCAGACGGGTGAGCACCTTCTGCCCGCCGCCGGTGCCGCCGCCGGTGCCGCCACCAGCGGCGGCACCGGCGAGCATCTCCGCGCCGGCCGCGGCCCCCACCGCCGCGGTGCGCCGCCAGGCCACGGCTGCCAGCGCCAGCCCGACCAGGGCGGTCGCGACGACGAATCTGACCGCCACCGCCGCGGCGGGACGCAGATCCCGGACCGCCCACTGGGCGGGCAGGATGGACGACGCGAAGAAGCCCGCCGAGACGAGCAGGATGAGCGGTGGTGGCGCTGCACGGAGGGAACGCGTTGCCGCCTTCACTCCCGTTTGCACCTTCGCACCCCACACACGTTGGAACATATATGAAGTGCGCTCAGGCCGGATTGCGGTCAGGTAACGGACTGTTCCAGGAAGTGTTCCTTCTGTTCCACCGCGGCGAACACGACCCGGTTGCCATCCGGGTCGTGCAGTTCCAGAGTGCGCGTAGGCGTGTCGCCCGTGGCTTCCTGGAAGGGCGTGCCGCTCGCGGCCAGTCTGTGCCGGCCGCGGTTGAGTTCGTCCACACTGTCGACGCTCAGCACGAACGCGTCGAGGCCCGGCGGGCGACCGCCGGCCGGGCGCAGCGTCAGATCGGGTCGGCCGGCCGACCCGCCGAGCACCACCTGCCCCGGGAGCGCCACGGCGCTCCCGGTGAGCGGCCGCAGGCCCAGGACCGCGCGGAAGAAGCGCTCGGCGCGGCCGACATCGGCGACCCGCAGTGCCGCCCAGGCCGTGCGCACCGGATGCAGCGCGGCGGAGTCCACCCGCGCGGTCACCGGCGCGGCCTCCCAGTGCGGCACCGGGTCCGCGGCGACCGCATGCGGATCCCAGCCTCCGGTGATCAGCTGGTTCTCGTTCGCCCGGTAGATCTCGCGCCAGTCCGTGGCGGCGTCCGCGTACAGCTCGTGGTAGGTCCCGTCCGGGTCGAACAGGTAGGCGCTGCGCGAGATCTGGTGGTCGACGGTGCGGTGCAGCCGCACCCCCGCCGTGCCCAGCGCGCCGATCGTCGCGACGAGGTCGGCCTCACTCGCCATCTCCCAGCCCAGATGGTTCAGCCCGGGGGCGCGGCCCCGGCCCCGGGAGACCTGGACGTGACCGTCCCGCCCGACCCGGGCCTCCTCCGAGACCTGCATGAGGGCGAGGTCGTGGTGGCTGTGTCCGTTACTAAGGAAGCAGGCGCCGATGCCCGGTTCGGAGAAGACGAGCTCCAGGCCGCAGATCCGGGTGTAGAAGTCCAGTGACACGGCGAGATCGGCGACGAACAGGTTGACGTGGGCGAGTCGCCGCGGCGGTAGCGCCCCGTCCACGAGGCTCGTCCCGGTGAACGCCGTCCCGGTCACGCCGCACCGTCCATGCCCTGGTGACCACCGGCAGGATTCGGTTGCCCGTCGGCGAGCCAGGACGTCATCTGCCGCAGCAGCCACGCGTTGAACTGCGGCAATGTGGCCTCCTGGGGCGAGTACGGGCCACGAACCGCGCCGCGGGCCCGCAGGCCCCGGTACATCCGCTCGTTGGCGGCCATGTCCTGGCCGTTGACGATGTCGAAGAAGGCGAGCTGGCGGGCCATCGCCGCGGCGAACGTCGGGGCGGCCACCGTGGCCGGCGGAAAGAGCCAGGTCACGGTCAGCGTCATCCGGTCCACCGCGTCCGGCAGAATCCGCATGATCATGGCGCTGTCGGGCTTGAGCGAGGCGAACATGAGCGGCGGAACAGCGGTGTAGAGAATGCGTCCGCGCTGCTCGTCCCGCAGATGCGGCAGGATCGGGAAGGCCGCCGTGCCGTCGTCGGTGAGAAAACCGCCGTCCGGTCGGACGAGGCCGGCGTGCCGCAGGATCGCGCCGTCGGTGGCCGGGTCGAAGTCGAGGAACCGCACGAGGCGTGCCGGGGCCGTGTCGTGGTAGCCGGCGTGCAGGAAGCTCGTGTGGTACGCCTCCAGCGCGTTCTCCAGCATGTTCTTCCAGTTCCAGGGCAGGTCCGGCAGCGTCAGCCGATGCCCGACCACGAGGTCCTCGGTGCGGTAACCGGCCAGCTCCGCTTCGAGTGCGGCGAGCGTCGGCGCCAGCGGCGGCGGCTCACTGCCGGGGCTGCCCAGGCCATCCGGGCCGCCCAGGCCTCCCAGGTGGGTGAAGACGAAGCCGTGGAAGATCTCCACCGGGAACGACGGCAGGTTCGCGGTGCGCCGCAGCTCGGCGAGGGGGTGCCCCGGCTCCATCGTGGGCGCCGCCACCAGGCAGCCGTCCAGGCCATAGGCCCAGTAGTGGTACGGGCAGCGCAGCTGCCGGGAGTTGCCGTCCTCGACGACCAGCGGATACGAGCGATGCCGGCACAGCGCGGAGAGCACCCGGATCGCATCGTCCTCACCGCGGGTGACGACCAGTGGCTCACCGGCCACCGTGACGGCGAGGTGGTCACCGGCCGCCGGTAGCTCGCTGACGTGGCACAGGTACAGCCACGTGCGGCCGAACACGGCGTCCCGCTCGGCCTCGAAGAACAGCGGCGAGGTGTAGCAGGCCGGCGGCGGGGTGATCGCCGTCGCGACCGGCCCGGCGGACGCCGCAAGCTCGCCGACCAGCCCGGCGACCAGCGGACGCAGATCGTCCGGCGCCGCGGGACGCGCTCCGGGACGCCCGGTTGCCCGCCCGGTTGACCGCCCGGTGGGGGCGATGCCCGCGGCCGGGTCCGAAATAGCGGTCACGTACCAGTCACCTTTCCGTTGTACGAGAGGCGCGAGGGCTCGACGGGCCGAGCGCCGTTCGCAGGAACGGAACGCTGACCTCGGCGAACCGGGTCGGATCCTCGAACTGCGGCCAGTGGCCCAGGTCGGTGAGCGCCTCGAACCGGGCGCCGGGAACCCGCCGGGCGAACGCGGCACCGGTCGCGGCGGGGCCGGTCGGGTCCTCCGTCCCCCACAGCACGAGCGTGGCCGCACCGATCGACGCGGCCTCTGCCTCACTGATCATGTTTCGCCGACGCACATCGGGGTCCTGCAGGCACAGCAACCCCGCCATCCGCTCGGCGGCGCCGGGCTGCCGGCAGAGCCGCAGCCGGGTCGCGACCAGCGCGTCCGTCACCGCGGCCGGATCAGCGACGAGCCATTCCAGCCGGTCCCGCACCGCCGCCTCGCCGGGCCGCTCGACCGCGGCGGACGACAGCGAACGCAGCGCGCCCATCACCGCCGGATCAGCCCGGACACCGCCGGGAGCGACGAGCACCAGCGCGTCGACCCGCCCGGGGCGAGCGGCGGCGTGGCGGGCGGCGATCCACCCACCGAGGGAAACCCCCACCAGCGCGAGCCGGTGCTGGGCGTCGCCCGGGCCACGGCCGGCGGCCCGTCGGGGCTGGTCGACATGGTCGAGAACCGCGTCGAGGTGGTCCACGTAGGCGGGGATCTCATAGCCACCGTCGGCCACCGCCGGTGGCCCCGACCAGCCATGGCCGGGCAGGTCGTAGGCCACGCAGTGGAACCAGCGCGCGAACGGGGCGAGCACGTGCGCGAACGCCTCCAGATGCCCGCCGGTGCCGTGCAGGAGGACGACGGTCGGCAGCCCCGGGTCCCCGACCTCGATCAGCCGCGTGCGGACTCCCCCAAGCACCGGTTGGGTGATCTTCGCACCGGCGGTCATCGCGACCGTGAGCAGCCCGAACGCGTCATCCAGGGCGGGCGAGGTCTCGGTCGTGTCGGTCAAACCAGTTCCGCGTGGTCGCCGGAGCCGATCGCGAGGACCCGGCCGGGCAGGGTCAGCCCCACGAAGGCCGCCCGGTCCGCGGCCTGCATCGGCCACGGCGACACCTGCTCCCGGTGGGCGGGGTCGACCACCACCCAGCCCTGCGGGTGGACGGTGCCGAACACCTCCGTCGGGGCGGTGGTGATCTTCGGCCACAGCTGCGCGGGCGTCCAGCCGTAGACGTCGCACAGCGAGAGCAGCAGCGGCAGCAGATGCTGCTGGGCCTGCAGGCCGGGGCCGGTCGGGCCGGAGACGGGCAGCGCGTTGTGGTCGGTCGCCAGCATCGTCACCCGGTCGAGGAAGACGTCCGCCAGCGCAGTGCGTTCGGCGTCGTCGGGTGGGGTCGGCAGCACGACGAGATCCTCGCGGCGCCCCGGGGCGAGCGGGTGGAGCAGGTGCGGGCTCGTCTGCACGGTCGCGCCGGCGTTGGCGAGGACCCGGTCGACGAACCCCGCGGACGTCGCGTGCCGCACGTGCAGCGGCCCCTCGACGTGGGTGACCAGCCAGTCGAAGTCCGGCTCGGTGTAGCAGTAGACGACGGCTCGCAAGCCCGCCGACCAGACGAGGTCCAGGTGGCGCTCGAAGTGCGGGTCGGCGGTGTAGAGCTTGCACACCGGCGGGAGCAGGTCGCGCACCTCGGGCAGATGCTTGTCGAACCAGGCCGCGAAGTCGTCGGTGTCGTCGATGTTGACCGACAGCAGCGGCGTGATCGCCGGCAGCACCGTCTGTCGGAGCTCGGCGACGATGCCGGGCAGGTCCAGGTGGCGCAGTGCCTGCCACTGCAGCGCGACGTTCTGGTGCGAGACGCCGCCGTGCCGGGCGACGTAGACGTCCACCTCGCGCAGCCCCACCTCCAGCAGCGGCAGGTGGGCATCGGCGTCGTACACGGCGGGCAGCAGCCAGAAGCCGGAACCGTCCACGACCCGGTCGTTCGGGCCGGCCGGCGCCTGGGGATCCAGCGCACGCCCGCCGCCGAGGCTGACCGATCGACGCTCCCCCGAGATCGGATCGAGCACGTCGGCGAACGTGGTGCGTACGGGCACGGGTGTGGGTGCGGATGGCGACATGGGCGACCTCCGGTGACGGGTGTGGGGCCTGGCACGACGGAGCCGAGTCCAGCAAATGCTGTTTGATATATCATACGTGAATTGCCCGATCCGGCTAACCGGCCCGCCCGTGTGCGCCGCCGGCCGATCACCGGCCGCACCGCCGCGGCTGGCGCTCTGCCGGGGCTACCGCACCGTTGCGGCCGCCGCACCCGCCGCGACCACCACAGCCGCGACCACCACTGCCCGGGCTCCGGACTCCGGGCTACCCGAAGCTGCTCCCCCAACCATCGAGAGGCTGACGCACATGACACAGGTGACGGAAGGCCCGGCCGGCGCCGGCGCCGGCGACCTCGAGGCGACACTCGCCGACGCGCTGACCCGGCTCGACCGGCTGGAATCCCAGGACGCGATCCGCAAGGTCAAGGCCGACTACATGCAGTGGTGCGACGACAAGCGTGGCCGCGACCTCGCCGACCTCTGGTGGCCCGACGGCATCTGGGAAGGTGTCGGCCCGCTCGCCGAGGGCCGCTGGGTCGGCCACGAGGCCATCGCGGCGATGTTCGAGGCCAGCCCGAAACGCCTGAGCTTCACCGTGCACTACCTGACGAACGAGTCGATCACCGTCGACGGCGACCGCGCGGTCGGCCGCTGGAAGATCCTCGAGCCCGCCACCTTCGGCCCGGACGTCGCCTTCTGGCAGGGCGGCCGGTACGAGAACGACTTCGAGCGGCGCGACGGCGTGTGGAAGATGACCCACCTACGTCTGTGGCTGGACTTCCGCTCGCCCTACGAGACCAGCTGGGCGGCCGGCCCACTGATCCTGCCGAGTTGACGACCATGGCGACCATGGCAACCACGGCGGCCGTCCGGATCGATCACATCGGGATCACGGTGCCCGACCTCGGCGCGGCGAGCTCCCTGTTCATCCGCCTGCTCGGGGCCCGGCCCCTCTACCGGCGCATCTACCCCACCGACCCCGACGCGGCGGTGGAGGCGCGCACCCTCCTGCCCCGCCAGCTGGGCACCCATCCCGATGCCGGCTACCGGGTGGAACTGCTGCGGGTGGCCGGCACCGACCTCGAGCTGTTCGAGTGGCACGCGCCCGACCTGACGGGCGCGGTGCCCCGCGTCTGCGACCCGGGCGGTCACCACCTGGCGTTCGAGGTCGAGGACGTCGCCGCCACCGCCACCGCGTTCGCGGCTGAACCGGGAGTCAAAGTGCTCGGCGAACCGCAGACCCTGGGCGCGAACCACCCGCTCGCCGGCCGGGTATGGATCTACGTCGTGCTCCCCTGGGGCACCTTCCTCGAACTCGTGTCGCCGCACGGCGCTCCGCGGGCGTGATGGGAAAACGCGGCCGGACGGTTTTGCGAGTTCGGCTGCCGAGTGTAATTTCGACCCGTGGCCGGCCCGCGTGCTGTGTAGATCGCGTTGACTTCCGGGCGGGCCGACCCGTGACTGATCATTCACAGGTCGACGTGCTGTACGGCCGCCGCACCATCCAGGTGGATGCGGGCATAGCCACCCTGCTCGCCGCGTTGTGGGCTGCCGGGATCCACACGATGTACTCGTGTCAGGGCGGCCAGCTATCTGGTGGCGACGACGACCTGGCGTACATCGCGTTTCCGAACGACTGGGATTTCGAGTTGTTCACCGAGCTCGTCTTCGCCACCACGCGTGCAGCGTGGGAATGGGCGCCACGGACGGAGCCGGGGCCGTCTGCGGTGTACTTCCCGCCGTCCGACATCCCGCTGATCATCGCGATGTGCACCTGGCGGATTCGGTCGGCTCCTCCCACGACGTCATAGGGGCCGAGCCCGAGGCGATGATCGTCGCGCCGCGAAGCGACATCTGCGGACGGCGGACCACCCACAGCATGGCACCGATCGTAACGCGGGCGCGCCTGAGCCCTGTGGTCGGCAGCCTTGCGGTGGCACGGAACGGTGGAGGGCGGCCCTGCCGCGGGAACCGCTGCCAACCCCGCAGGGCGCGTGCGGGAACCGATCACGCCCTGCGGGGTTGGCCTGTCCGACAGCTGCCGGCACCTACCGGCGATCCGGTCAGGCGGCCCAGACGGTCTTGAGGTTGCAGAACTCGCGGATGCCGACGGCGCTGAGCTCCCGGCCGTAGCCGGAGCGGCGCACGCCACCGAAGGGCAGTTCGGGGTGGGAGGTGACCATGCCGTTGATGAAGACGGCGCCGGCGTCAAGGTCGGTGATGAACCGCTCCTGCTCGGCCGGGTCGGTCGTCCAGGCGTTGGAGCCGAGTCCGAAGGTCGTGGCGTTGGCGATCTCGACCGCGGTGTCGACGTCGGGCACCCGGTAGATGGTCGCCAGCGGCCCGAACGCCTCCTCGAGGTGCAGGCGCATGTCCGGGGTGATGTCGCCGACGACGGTCGGCGGGAAGAACCAGCCCGGCCCGGCCGGGGCCGTCCCCCCGCACAGCACGCTGGCGCCGTGCTTCACCGCGTCGGCGAGAAGCTCCTCGATGTCCTGGCGGCCGCCTTCGGTGGCGAGCGGCCCGACGTCGGTGCCGGGGTCCATCGGGTCGCCGACCTTCAGCGCCCGCATCCCGTCGACGAACAGCTGCGCGAACTGGTCGTAGACGTCCTCGTGCACGATGAAGCGCTTCGCCGCGATGCAGGACTGGCCGTTGTTCTGGCAGCGTGCGGTGACGGCGACGGACGCGGCGCGTTCGACGTCCGCTGACGGCATGACGACGAAGGCATCGCTGCCGCCGAGCTCCAGGACCGTCTTCTTGATCTCGTGCCCGCAGATCGACGCGACGGACTGGCCGGCGGGCTCACTGCCGGTGACGGTGGCGGCGGCGACCCGCGGGTCGCGCAGCACGCCTTCGACCTGACCGGCGCCGATCAGCAGGGTCTGGAACGCACCGGCGGGGAAGCCGGCCCGCAGGAACAGGTCCTCAAGGTAGAGCGCGCACTGTGGGACGTTCGACGCGTGCTTGAGCAGGCCGACGTTGCCGGCCATCAGCGCGGGCGCGGCGAAGCGGACGACCTGCCAGAGCGGGAAGTTCCACGGCATGACCGCCAGGACGACGCCAAGCGGCTGGTAGCGACCGAACGCCCGCTTCGCGCCGACGACGCCGGGGTCGCTCAGCGGCTCGTCGGCGAGGAAGCCCTCGGCGTGCTCGGCGTAGAAGCGCATCCCCTTCGCGCACTTCGCCGCCTCGGCCTCGGCGGAGCGCAGGGTCTTGCCCATCTCGGTGGTCATCGTGACGGCGATGTCGTGCAGCTCGGCGTCGAGCAGGTCGGCGGCGCGGCGCAGCCACTCGGCCCGCTGCGCGAACGTCGTCCGGCGGTAGGTGGCGAAGGTGGCGCTGGCACGGGACAGACGCTCCTCGATCTGGGCAGCGTCGAGCGGCTCGAATGCGCGCACCACCGCACCGGTCGCCGGATTGACCGACCGAATCGCCATGTCACTCCTTCTGTTTCTGTGCTTCTGCTCTGCTTGTGGGTCCGCGGGTCACCACCACCGGTGATGTACACCGCACGTGCCGCCAGCGCTTTTCAGATGCCGATGACACTTTCACGCGTTGTGTGCTCAAGACACCCGGGGCCGCCCGCTGAAACATCGCCGCGAAAGCCGATGCGTGGCCTGGTTCTCCCAAAGCCCTGCCACGTGTCGAACACTAGCAGAGACGACGATTACCGGTATGGTTTCCGGGCCCCGGCGGGCTGGCCTCAAGGAGTACCCCGCGAGTGTCCGGAGAGCCGGTCGGAATGCCCATTCGGTGGGTGCGTCCCAGCTGCCGCCGAGCTGGTGAATCTCGCCGGCCGCAGCGTCGGGCCTGCCGCCGGCGGGCTGCGTGCCGGGGCGCCGTCCCGCTCCTGGCCCGCCGGTGGAGCCGGTGGAATGGACCGGGTGACAGCGCTGCCGACCGCCAGACGGCAGCCGCGGGCGTGCACGAGGCCGGCCACCGCCGCGTCGTTCTGCATGCTCACCGCCTTCACCAGCCCGTACGCCGCCGATCGGCGGCCGGACATCAACCGCTCTCCATCTGCCCGAGCCTGACTCGGAATAACCGGATAACCACTAAGGGTGTCCAGATCGTCAGCTGGCTGGCGGTGTTACGCCAGCATGCGGGCGGTGACGTCCCAGAGCTGCTTCGCTGCCCCCGGGTCCAGCGCGTAGGCGGCGACTCCCCCCGGGCTGCCCGGGGTGTGCGCGAGCGCCTCGTTGCAGTCCTCGAAGTAACGGCCGCCGACCCCGTCGAGCAGTGGCGAGGCCGCCACCAGCACCGACGTCGCGGCACCCTGCTCCACGGACTTCCACTGCTGCTCCGGCGCCCCGCTGCGGGCACGCAGCCGCTCCATCTCGGCGGTGTCGACATGACGTTGCAGGTTGGTCGAGATCGCGCCGGGCATCAGCGCGTTCACGGCGATCCCGTCCTCGGCCCAGCGCCGGGTCGCCTCCACCGCGAAGAGCACGTTCGCCGTCTTCGACTGGCCGTACGCCACCCATGGCTGGTAACGGCGGCGTTCGAAGTGGATGTCGTCGAAGTCCACCGCCGCCCGCAGGTGCGCCGCCGAGCTGACCACCGCCACCCGCGCTCCCCCGGCCGCCGCGAGCGCGGGGCGCAGGCCGCTGGCGAGCGCGAAGTGGCCGACATGATTGGTGGCGAACTGCAGCTCCCAGCCCTGCGGGGTGTTCATCTGCGGGGTCGCCATGATCCCGGCGTTGTTGACCAGGATGTGCAACGGACCCACCCAGGCCGCGGCGAAGGCGGCGACGGAACCAAGATCAGCGAGGTCCAGTGCAGCAACGTGCACCGCGTTGTTGCCCGTGCTGGCGGCGATGTCGGCGGCGGCACGGCGACCCGCCCCGAGATCGCGCACCGCCAGGGTGACCTCGCTGCCCGCACCCGCGAGCGCACGGGCGGTCTCGATGCCAAGCCCGGACGAGGCGCCGGTCACCACGGACCGGCGACCACCGAGATCGACACCTGCCAACACCTGCGCTGCCGTCGATTCCGCGGTGAACGGAGTCGTGATCCGTTCCGTCACAGCCATCCCGTCACACTCCTGCATCCCGCCACACTCCTGTCTCCTGGGCGCCCGGCCACACCAGGTCCGTCCACCCAGACTGGTCTGCTGGGGAGCAAGGCGCCACAGTTCGCGCTCCCACACCGGGCTGCCAGCGCACCGAGGAGAAGAGGAAGTCGGAAGGCCCGACCGGCCCCGTCGTCCGTCTCCCCGACGCCGACATTGGACCCTTTCTAGGGACATTGTTCGCGCGGTTGAGTGAAACCGTCGGGACACACACCTGCTCGACCTTGCCGGCTGGCGTGGCCATAACCAGAAACAGCGCCAGCGCCCGCGGCCGGGTCAATTCTGCGAAAGCGAGTCTCTGGTGAGCATCTACGACGCGATCGGTGGCGCGACGGCTGTCGAGGCCGCAGTCGACCAGTTCTACGTTCGCGTGACGGCAGACCCCGTTCTCTCGCCCTACTTCGCCGGCCGTGACATTCCCAGCCTCAAGGCCCACCAGCGTGCGTTCATCGCCGCCGCGATCGGCGGCCCGGAGGTGTACAAGGGCCGGGCCATTCCCGCCGTCCACACCCCGCTCAAGATCAGCGACGCGCACTTCGACGCGGTGGTCGACCACCTGGTCGCGGCGCTGGCCGGGCTTGGTGTCCCGGCCGAGACCACCGGCAAGATCGGCGCGGCGCTCGCCCCGCTGCGCAAGGAGATCGTCAGCGTCTGATCCGCCCACGGGCCCGGCCACACCCAGCCGGAGCAGGACCCGGGGCGGCCGGCACCCGGCCCACCGTCGGCCCGGCCGCCCCGGCCGGCAGGGGATCAGGGCTCGCTCAGCACGAGCTTGCGCGCCTCACGGCGCAGGACCTTGCCGTAGGCGCTCTTGGGCAGCGCCTCCAGATAGATGATCTTCTTGGGCTTCTTGAAGCCGGCGATGTGGGTCGTGCTGTAGGTGATGAGCTCGCTTTCCGGCGGGGGCGGGGTGGTCACGGGCACCACCGCGGCCACGACGTTCTCGCCCCACGTCTCGTCCGGCACCCCGAAGACCACGACCTCGGCCACGCCCGGATGCTGGACGAGCGCCTCCTCGACCTCCCGCGGGTAGATGTTCGCGCCGCCGGAGATGATGACGTCGGTGCTGCGGTCCAGCAGGAAGAGGTTGCCGTGCTCGTCGAAGCGGCCGATGTCCCCGGTGTGCAGCCAGCCGCCCCGCAGCGCACGCTCCGTCGCGGCCGGGTTGTTCCAGTAGCCCCGCATCACGACGTCGCCGCGCACGCAGACCTCGCCCTCGGCCCCGGCGGGCACCGGCCGGTCGTCACCGTCGAGGATGCGGACCTCGATCCCGGGATGGGCCACCCCCGCCGAGTCGAGGGGCGTCCCCGGCGATGTCGCATGGTTCAGGTAGGTCACCGTCATCGGCGACTCGCCCTGCCCGTAGATCTGGACGAACACCGGGCCGAACCGGTCGATCATCGCCCGGGAGTGCTCGACGTGGATCGGCGCCCCGCCGTAGACGGCGCAGCGCAGCGAGGTGGTGTCCGTCGGCGCTACGCCGAGCATGCGGACGATCATCGTCGGCACGAGGAACGCGAGCACCGAGACACGCTCACGGGCGACCAGGTCGAGCACCTCGGACGGATCGAAGCCGCCACCGGCATGGATGATGTTGTCTGCACCGCGGGCGATCGAGCCCAGCGCGTACAGGCCGCTGCCGTGCGAGAGCGGCGCCACGTGCAGCACGACGTCGTCCTGGGTGTAGGCACACACGTCGGCGAGCAGGGTCCACGTCATGGTGAGCAGGTTGCGGTGGCTGAGCTGGGCGCCCTTGGGCCGGCCGGTCGTCCCCGAGGTGTAGAAGAGCCAGGCCAGGTCGTCCGCGTCGACCTCGGCGGGCTCGAGATCCGCGGTTCCCTCGGCGAGGAGCTGGGCGAAGGCGTCCTTCTCCCCACCGGTCGGATCCACCGGCGCGGCCGGGTCCACTGGTGCTGCCGGGTCCACCGCGACGGTGTGCACACCGGTCAGATCCAGTCCTGCGACCAGCCGCGCCGCGGAGGTGGAGTGCACCAGCGCCCGGGCGCCGCTGTCACCGAGGATCACGGCGACCTCCGGCCCGGCCAGCTTGGCGTTCATCGGGACGGCGACCAGCCCGGCATACCAGGCGCCGAACAGCGCCACCAGGTACTGCTGGCAGTTGGGCATGAACAGTGCCACCCGGTCACCCGGGACCAGACCGCGCCGCAGCAGCGCGGAGCCGAACAGCGCCGCGGCGTCGCGCAGCTGCCGATAGGACGTCCGGCCGTCGGCGTAGCGCATCGCGCACCGGTCCGGAAACCGCTGGGCCGACGTCGTCAACAGGCTCGCGACATTGACCATGGTCAACCTCCGTCTGACTGAGCGGACTGGGTGGGCTGAGCTGGCTGAGTGGGCTGAGCTGGCTGAGCGGGCAGATCGACGTTCGGTGCGGCGGCATGCGGTGCGGCGGCATGCGGTGAAGCGGCATGCGGTGAAGCGGCATGCGGTGAAGCGGCATGCGGTGAAGCGGCATGCGGTGAAGCGGCATGCGGTGAAGCGGCATGCGGTGAAGCGGTGCCGGGAGCGGTGGCCGGGGCGGCGCCCGGTTCGAGGTTGTCGAGGACTTCGCGGGTGTGGGCGCCCAGGCGCGGCGCCGGGCCCGCGACCCGGCCCGGAGTCCGGGAGAACCAGGCCGGCGAGCCGGGAAAGCGCACCGGCCCGAGGTCGCCGTCGACCGTCTCGAAGAATCCGACCGCGTCGAGGTGCGGATTGTCGTAAAGCTCGTCGAGGGAGCGCACCGGCGCGGCCGGGACGTCCAGTGACCGCAGCAGGTCGAGCCAGTACTGGGTGGTGTGCTCGCGGAAGGTCTCGCCCAGCAGCGCGTAGACGTTGTCGATCTGGCGGGCCCGCTGTTCCAGCGTGGCCAGATGCTCACCGGCCCAGGGCGGTTTCACCGCGTTGACGAAGGCGGCCCACTGCTTGTCGTTGTAGACCAGCACGGAGATGTAGCCGTCGCTGGTCCGGTGCGGCCGGCGGTTCGGTGCCACCGCCCTCGGGTACACCGCCGGGCCGAGCGCAGGACTGAACATCGCGCCGTTCGCGTGCTCGACGAGCATGAACGAGGCCATCGTCTCGAACATCGCGACCTCGACCTCCTGCCCCTCGCCGGTGCGGGCCCGGTGGAACAGCGCCATCATCGTGGCCCACAGCGCGGTCAGCCCGGCCACCTTGTCGGCCATGATGGTGCCGACGTAGCTGGCCTCCCCGGTCAGCTGCTCCTGCGCGAACGGAATTCCGCACTCCGCCTGGATCGTGTCGTCATAGGCGGTCAGGTTCGCGTCCGGCCCGCGGCGGCCGTAACCGTAGCAGTTGGTGTACACGATCGACGGATTGATCGCGGCGACGCTCTCGTAGCCGAAGCCGAGTTTCGCGACCGCCTTCGCCCGCATCGAGTGGATGAAGACATCCGCGCCGCGGACGAGCTCGCGCAGCGCGTCACCGCCTTCGGGGCTGCGCAGATCCAGCACGACGCTGCGCTTGCCGCGGTTCACGTTGACGAAGACGCCGGCCATGCCGGGTTCCGGGCCGACGGAGATGAACCGGGTGTTGTCACCCGCCGGCGGCTCGATCTTGATGACGTCCGCACCCATGTCGGCCATGATCTGCGTGCAGTACGGACCCATCACCATGGCGGTGAGGTCGATGACGCGGATTCCGGCCAAGGGCCCTGTCCGTCCCGAACCCAAGTGCCGCGGGCCACCGTCGGCGCCCTCCGAGCAGCTACGAGCCTTCACGTATCGACCACCCCTATCGCTCCTGCGGCCCGCGCCACCATCGTTCCGCCGCGCCATCCATCTGCCCCAACCGCCCCAACCAGCCCACACGGCACACCCAACGGCCGGACCGAACGGGCGGCCCGGGGCGTGCGACGGCCCGGCCGGCACGCGGCACCGTCGCCTGGCGGGGCGCGCGGCGGATCGTCACAACGGGTGGTCACAACGGGTAGTCACGGCGGGTGGTCACGGTGGGTGGTCGCGGCGGTCGGTCACGGCCATGATCCCAGCGTCCGCCGCACCCGGGGCACTTGTTTCCCGAAGACGGCGCCCGTCGAGACTAGAGGATGAATCCTTGCAAGGATAGTGCTATCAAGAGTTCGTGAGCACCACTGGTGGCGAGCCCCGCCCGATCGCCCGCGTCCTCGACGACGCCCTCGCGAACCGCCCGGACGCCGTCGCGGTCGAGGCCGTCTCCGGTTCCTGGACCTACGCCGAGCTCGACGACCAGGCCCGCCGCGCGGCCGGCGCGCTGTGGTCTCTCGGTGTGCGTCCTGGAGACCGGGTCGCGGCCTGTCTGCCCAACGACCTCGACATCGTCGCGGCGTTCCACGGCGCCCAGCGCATCGGCGCCGTCTGGGCCGGCATCGGCGAGGCCCTCACCGTCGCCGAACAGCGGGACCTGCGCGACATCTGCGACCCGAAGGTCGTCCTCGCCGGCCCACGGTGCCTGCTGACGCCGTCCGATGATCGCCCCGAGGGCGGCGGCGACGGTCCCGACGACGCCGACAGTCGCCGGAGCGGCGGCAGCGACCTCGTGGGCCTCGACCGGTGGCGCGCGCTGCTGGCCGAGGCCACCGACGAGACGGCCCCGCCACCCGGTCTCGGCCTCGACATCGACGCCCCCGCCGGAATCGCCTTCACCAGCGGGACGTCGGGACGTCCCAAGGCCGTCGTGCACAGCCAGCGCAACCTGCTGCTGCCCGGCGCCGTCCTCGTCGCCACCCGCGGCTGGGGCCCCGAGCTGCGCAAGGGTGACAGCTTCCCGCTGACGATCCTCAACCTCATGGTGCTGTCGACCCTGCTCACCGCGCAGGCCGGCGGTTGCGCGGTCATCATGAACCGCCGCGACGTCGCCGGCGTCATCGAATGGATCTCCAGCCGCCGCGTCACCGTCTGGAACGGCGCACCGGCCCAGCTCTACGACCTCGCCGGCCGGCCGGACGCCGACCTGAGCTCCCTGTGCGAGGTGTGGAGCGGCGGCAGCGACACCCCCGACTCGCTGCGCACCGCGTTCGCCGAGACGCACGGGCTGGTCCCCCGGGTCACCTACGGGCTGACCGAGGCGCCGACGGTCGTGTCGATCGACCCGGCCGACGGCGGGTGGCGTCCGGGCACCAGCGGACGGGTACTGCCGAGCTACGGCGTCGCCGCCTACGACGACGACGGCAACCGGCTGCCCCCCGGCGAGCTCGGGGAGCTGAAGCTCGCCGGCGCGACGTCCGGGCCGTGGGCCGGCGTGTGGCGGCCGCTGCTCGGCTACTGGGAGTCCGGCCGGATCCGCCCACCGGAGCCTGGCCCGGTCGCGACCGGTGACGTCGGGACGGTCGACGCCGACGGCTGGCTGTCCGTGCTGGACCGCAAGAAGCTGGTCATCATCCGCGGCGGGGCGAACATCTACCCGCTGGAGATCGAGCGGGTCATCGCCACCCACCCGGACGTCGCCCGGGTCGCGGTGTGCCCCGTCCCCGACGACCGTCTCGGCCAGCGGGTCGCCGCGGTCGTCGAAAGCGCCGGACCCACCCTCGACATGGACGCGCTCGCCGAGCTGTGCCGCCGCGAGCTCTCGCCGTACAAGGTGCCCGAGTTCTGGACGCAGGTCGACGCGCTGCCGGTCAACGCCATGGGCAAGGTCCAGCGCACCGGCCTCACCGACCTCGTCGACACCGGCCGATGACCGCGCGGATGACCGCGCGGATGGTCTCAACGAGGCACGCGGCCCGCCGCTGGGCGGCCCGATGCTGGTGAGCCAGGACGACGCCTGGGAGTTCGTGGCCGGGGCGCACACCGGGATCCTGACCACGCTGCGTTCCGACGGCGCACCGGTCTCGCTGCCGATGTGGTTCGTCGTCGTGGACCGCGCCGTGTACCTTTCGACGCCGCCCCGGGCGGCCAAGCTGGCCCGGATCCGCCGGGAGCCGCGGGCGGCGTTCCTGGTCGAGTCCGGCCGGGCCTGGGTCGACCTGCGTGCCGTCCATCTCAGCGGACGGATCCGGGTGGTGGATGACAAAGAGACACGCACCCGGGTCCGCGGCATGCTCGACAGCAAGTACGCCGCCTACCGGGTGCCGCCCGAGCGGTTACCCGCCGCGGCCCGCGCCGCCTACGCCGACCGGGTCGTCCTGCGCCTGGACCCGCAGGGACGACTGTTGCGCTGGGACAACTCCCGGATCCGGCTGGCCCCGCCCGCTGGCCCCGACACCCAGCCCACCGGCACCATCGACCTGGCAGACACCGACCTGACAGATACCGACCTGGCAGACACCGCCAACGAAGGGACGTCCTCATGACGCCGGCCGCCGAGACCGCGAACGCCGCGCACGAGGGGCCTGCCGTGGCTGCCACGGATGCCACGGTCGCGGGTGCCACGGCCCGGATGTTCGGCCTCGACGGCCGGGTCGCCATCGTGACCGGCGCCTCCTCCGGTCTCGGTGTCGCCGTCGCGCGGGCGCTGGCCGCGTTCGGTGCCCGGGTCGCGGTCGTCGCCCGGCGGCTCGACAAGCTGACCGAACTCGCGAAGGAGATCGACGGCCTGCCGGTCGCCTGCGACCTCTCCGATCTCACCGCCGTCCGCACCGTCGTGCCGGCAGTCGTCGAGGGCCTCGGAGCACCGGAGATCCTCGTCAACGGCGCCGGCAGCATGTTCACCTACGAGCGGGCCGAATCCGAGCCGGTCGAGGCGTCCCGCCGCACGATCGACCTCAACCTGCTCGCCCCGTTCCTGCTCGCCCAGGACGTCTTCCCACACATGGTCGCCGCCGGCCGCGGCACCATCATCAACATCTCGTCGATCAGTGGGAAGGTCGGCATCCCCGGCATCCCACAGGCGTCCTACGCGGCCAGCAAGGCCGGTCTGTCCGGGCTGACGTCCGAGCTCGCGGTGCAGTGGGCGCGGCACTCGATCCGGGTCAACACGGTCGCCCCCGGCTTCTTCCGCAGCGAGATCACCGGCCCGCTCTACTCCAGTGAGAAGTCGATCGAGTACCTGCGCCGCAACACCCCGCTGCCGAAGGAGGGAACCGCCGAGGACATCGTCGGCGCCGTCCTGTGGCTCGCCGGCGACGCCGGCAGCTACGTCACCGGCCAGACCATCGTCGTGGACGGCGGCTGGACCGCCCGCTGAGGCCAGGGCCGGTCGCCATCCGGACCATCGAGCCACACATCGGCCGGGTGCATCGCAAGCTCGGCGTGTCCCGCCGTGACCTCATCCGGCACCCACCGCCCGCTCCGTCGAGCGAGCCGGAGGCCCGAAGCGTCAGGCGGCTCCTTTCGCCTGCGGATGTTCCGGATGAACCTCGACAATGCGCGCGACGGCGTCAGGCCGCGTCGCGCGGCACAGGCGTATGTCCGTCCTGCTGGCATGCACGCGCACGCGCAGGCGTCTGGATTCAGGAGTCAGGAGGGATCTGGAGCCCAGTTGGAAAATGGTTTCATCCAGGCGAGGTGAGATCCGATCACCGTGAGGGATGCCGCGAATTCGGCGGCCAGCCCGGTGAGCATCGCCTCGAGAGCAGGAGTTCCCACTTCTTCGACGCTCGGATTCGGTATCCAGTCCGTCCTCGACAGACAGTGGATCTCCACAAGGTCTCCCCCGGGGATGAACTCCAGGGTTCGCTCGAGCCCCTGGGAGTACAGGTCGATCTCCGTGCGCCTCCGGAGCCTGACACCTGCCAGGAGCTCAGGCAGCTGCTCCATGAAGACCGAGAGGTCGTAGGCGACGTCCACCGGCCACTAGGGACAGCCGAAACCGTGGATGCGAAAACGACAGTCAGTCTCGCCGAGCAGGTAGCAGGCAGTCATGACCAGACTGTCATAGTCATCGTCGACCTCCGGGGAAATCGACGCCGTGCCGGCCGCGAGCGGAGATGTCGGCCTTTCCAGGGAACAACCGAATGCCATCGACGAGACCTCCTGTGCGGGGTGGACACGCTAGCCGGGTCGACGCCAACAAGGAAATTCCCGTGCAGGCCCGGGCCGCGTGGTTTACGGGCCCGCACGAGAGGTGAGAATCAGCGGCTCATGAGAGCGAAGACTCCCCAGCCGAGATACTCACGTGTGCATCGCGCGTAGCGGGCGGGCTCCGTGGTGAGCTCTTCCCTGACCTCGGGCACCAGTTCGTCGCCCGGGTTCCGGTCGAGCCAGCGGCGCAGGTTCAGCCACTGGGCCGCGGCGTACCGGTCCCAGCTGTCCTGATCGGCCAGTGTCATCTCCACAAGGTCGTACCCGAGTTCCCGGAAATGCACGATCAGGTCCGGCAGGCGCAGGAAGTCGGCGATGCCGGTGGCGTGGCAGGCCTTGGCGGTCTCCTCGTCGGGAGGGGTCCGCCGCCAGTACGGCTCGCCGATCAGCATCAGGCCTCCGGGGCGGAGGCTGCGGCTGAGCAGCTCGGCCGTCCCGGCGACGCCGTTCCCGATCCACGTGGCGCCGACACAGGCGGCCAGATCGACCGGCTCGTCCGCGACATGGCCGCGCGCATCCCCGTGGACGAACTCGACCCGGTCGGCGACGCCGAGCTCGGCGGCGCGGGCCCGGGCCTGCTCGGTGAAGATTGTGCTGATGTCCACGCCGGCGCCCGTGATCCCGTGGTCACGCGCCCAGGTGCACAGCAGCTCGCCGGAGCCACTGGCCAGATCGAGCACCCGTGTCCCGGGAGCGAGGTGCAGCGATTCGCCCAGGGCCGCGAGCTTGGCCGCGGTCAGCGGATTGTGGATCCGGTGGCTGCTTTCACGGATGGTGAAGATACGAGGAAGGTCCATGACCGAATTCCCTTCTGTCATGCCTTGGGATGTGAGACGCGGTTGGTGACGCCCCGCATGGGCGCGACGCGGTCCTGGCAGCGGGCGTTCGGCGTCCTTTGGCTCGACGACGGTGGCGGAGAGGACGGCCGCAGGGGCCAGCCGGACAGGTAGCCAGCGAGCCGGACAGCCAGCCGGTTTCCGGCGACCGCCGGAGGGATGACAGCCAGCAGGACGGTCCGGTCTCAGCCACGACGGCACGCAAGCCGCGATCGGCCCGCACGAGGTGGCTGGAAGACGGTCCGTCGGCCTGCGGTCGGGCGAAGGAACTCTCACGTTCCGCGTTCCAAGTCGTAGCCGGCTGAAAACGTGACCCGTGCAGGAGAACGGAGAGCGCCAGGTCGGCGCGCAGAAGGTTGATGAAGCACTGTGGAGACCCTTGAAAGGGGCCCAGCCGGACAGCATGCCTGCCGGGACTACTCCCAGCTGCGAGAATGACAGGCGAAGGTCAGGGCAGGGCCCGGGAAGCGAGGATGATCCGGGCACAGCGCAATGCGGTGGTCTCCACGACAGTCATCAACTCACCTCCGTCGATCTCCGCGTTCACATATTCCGTCGCCGCGGCACAACGTTACCACCGGCGGGTGGACGGCCACGCTGTCGACGCTGCCCGACCACCAGGCCGGAGACTGGTTCCGGCGCATTTCCTGCAGACGCGACCCTCTCGACGCGACCCCTCCGTGGGGCAGCTGCCGGCATTCCTGAACGCCGCACAGGCCAGCCCGACGCCGGCGCCTCCTCATCGCTGGCCGCGAGGGATTCGACGAGACCGCCCTACCCATGGCTGCGGTGCGACCGCACAACCCGCGGCCAGTTGGGTCGACTCGGGTCGCCGCCTGCGGCGCGGAGGCTGTTGGCGTCCTCCGCGGTACTCCCTGTGGTCTCCACGCGCAGCGCCCGTTCCGGCAGGCTTCGACCATCGATAATCGAACATGTGTTCGCGATCCGCCGGGCACACGGGTTCGGTTCGGGCGAGGTGAGCACGCCATGCCAGCACCCACACGTTCGAGCGAAGCATCTGGCGCATCCCGGGTGCGGGACGCGGCCGCGGCCTTCGACGACCAGGTTCGCGACCTGCTGTCCCGGATCGGCGTTCAGGCCGCGGCGCTGGCCGCGGCCCACGCCGGAATGCTGCGGCTGCTCGCCGAGTACGCCGGGCTGCGACCGTCGGCCGAGGCCGACCCGCTGTTCTCGTTCGACATGTTCGCCCCGGAGGAGCTCGCCGGCGTGCTGCGGGTATCCGCCGCCACCGCTGGTGGGCAGATGGGTTTCGCCTTCTCCGCGGTGCGGCGGCTCCCCCGAGCGATGCAGGCACTGGAGGACGGCATCCTCGACCTGCAACGTCTGCGGTCGTTGGAGACCGCAGCCAGCCCCCTCACCGACGAGCAGGCCAGCCAGGTCGAGGAGCAGGTCCTGGCCGGCGGGCCGCGACGCAACCGGGGCGCGTTCGGTGCCGCCTGCCGTCGCGCCGTCCTCAACGTCGACCCTGGCGGCGCCGCCGAGCGTGCCACGGAGCGTCGCAAGGGCCGTCACGTCCGGCTCCACCCCGGCGACGACGCCACCAGCACCCTGTCCGCGCTATTGCCCGCGGAGGACGCCGCGGCCTGCGACAACCAGCTCAACCAGATCGCCGATGAGATCATCCGTACCCGCGATGCGGACGACCAGCGCACCCGCGACCAGATCCGCGCAGACACCCTCGTCGACCGCATCACCGGCCGCACACCGCTGCGCCCGCTGCCCTGCGACGTCCAGGTCATCGTTCCGATCACAGCCCTGCTCGGGCTGGGCGAGGAGCCCGGTGAGATCCCGGGCTTCGGTCCCATACCTGCCGACATCGCCCGGGACCTGGCGATGCGCCCGACCTCCACCTGGCGGCGCATGCTCGTCGACCCGCAGGGGGCGCTGATCGAGGTCGCCGACCGGCGCCACCCCAGCCCCGCCCAGGTCCGGCATGTGCGTGCCCGCAACCGCATCTGCGTCCACCCCGGCTGCACCCGCCGTGCCACCCGCACCGACACCGACCACACCACGCCCTACGCCGCCGGCGGGCCCACGATCGTCGACAACCTCGGGCCGCTCTGCCTCAAACACCACCGCCTGCGCCATCACCCCGACCGTCCCTGGATCGTCCGCCAGCCACGCCCCGGCACGTTCACCTGGACGAGCCCACTCGGCACCAGGTTCACCGTCCACCCGCACGACTACATCACCGGCGAGGAACACCTCCCGGCCGGCTGAGACCCCCCTCCGCAGGCCGCGCGACAGCCCGGACCTTGACATCAGAAACTAGACCCACGAGTCTAGTAAAAACGTTCCGGAAGGGAGAGGGCCCAGGGTGAGTGCGGCAGTCGAGCGTCTGACAGGGCTGGTCCAGTCGGAGGAGCGCTTCGCGATCCCGTACGCGGATCTCCGCGAGACGCAGGTCGAGGCGATGAACGAGCTGTTCCAGGAGCGCCGGGAGCGGATCCGGTTACTCGCGTTCCGCGCGAAGGAGGCGGGCATCAGCGAGATCCGCTCCCGGGCGGACGCGGTCGGGCTGCTGTTCCCGCACACCGCGTACAAGAGCTACCCGGAGAGCTTCCTGAGCGAGCGGAGGTGGGATCGGCTGGGCAGGTGGCTCGGCACCGTGTCAGCACACCCGCTCACGCCGATCGACACCTCGGACGTCGTCGACATGGACGACTGGATCGCCCGTTACGAGGCGGTGGGGCACTACATCTCATGTTCGAGCGGAACGACCGGCAAGTCCGCGATGATGATCGCCTCTGAGCAGGACATGGCGTGGTCGCGCCTGGACACGGTCGGCGTCTTCGCGTGGGGATCCGGAGTGCGACCCGAGCGTGACCGCAGGATGATCGGCATCGCGCCCACCGCCGCCGTCGCCAAGAACCTCAACGCGCGCGACGCCCAGCAGGCCGCGTTCGGTGACCCGCGCCTCGAACCGTTCACGCTGCCCATGCCACCGATCACGATCGGCCAGATGACGAAGATGGTCGTCCTGCGCAAGGCGATCGCGGACGGCACCGCCCGACCGGACGAGATCGCCGACTTCGAGGCGACGTCGCGGGAGCGCGAGCAGACACTCCAGACCGCCTACGTCAAGGCCGCCGAGCACGTCGTCGCATCCCGCGCGGACAAGCTGTACCTCGCCGGCATGTGGAACGCGCTGTACCTCGTAGCCGGAATGGTGCGCGAGATGGGCTACAGCGGCTCGGACTTCAACCCGGACAACTGCATCTACGTCGGCGGCGGTCTCAAGCGGGCCAAGCTCCCACCGGACTACCAGGAGTACGTCTACGAGACCTTCAACATCCCCGCCGGCCGCAGGTTCCAGATGTACGGCATGCAGGAGCTGAACTCGGGCATGCCGCGCTGCGCCGCTGGTGGCCGCTACCACGTGCCGCCGTGGGTCGTGCCGTTCGTGCTCGACTCCGATGGCGACGTTCTGCTTCCGCACGAATCGGGCGAGGTGCAGGGCCGCGCGGCGTTCTTCGACCTGTCGCTCGACGGCCGGTGGGGCGGCGTGGTGACCGGTGACCGGATCTCGCTGGACCTCGACCCGTGTGCCTGCGGCAACGCGAGCCCCAGCGTGCGGGACGACATCACCCGCTACGCCGACCTCGAAGGCGACGACAAGATCGGCTGCGCCGGCACCGTCGACGCCTACGTCCGGGGGCTGTCATGACGACCACCGAAACCAGCCCGGCAACCGCCGCAAAGGCCACCGAGGTCATCCGGGTCGATCACTTCGTGCGGGGGCGGGTGGTCCCCGGCGGCGCGGTGCACTACCGGTCCCGTGACCTCGGCGTCGAGTTCGCGACGCCCGAGATCGTGCTCGACGACCTGGTGACGCCGCGCCGGGAGCTGCCACCGCTGCTCGACGTGCCGATCGAGGAGATCATCGACTTCCTCGTCGCCTGCGGTGAGCGCCTGGTACTGGAGGAGAACGCCCACCTGCAGCGGGCTGCGGATCTCATCGCCGCCACCAACCCGCTGCCGCGCCGGGTGATCGAGAACCTGTTCCGCTCCGCACGCCTGCGGCTGACGAAGCGGGCGCTGTGGTCCAGCATCGAGACCAACTTCGCCAACCCGGCGGCGCTCGACGGCTGGGTCGAGCGGACCGACCACCACGGCCAGCACGGCGCGCTACGTGCCTTCCCACCCCGGATGATCCACATGCTGGCCGGCAACTCGCCGACCGGCTGCATCTCCTCGATCGCGCAGGGCGCGCTCGTCAAGGCGGTCAACGTCTTCAAGATGCCCTCGAGCGACCCGTTCACCTGCGTCGCGATGCTGCGGACGATGGCCGAGGTCGACCCCGACCATCCGGTCGTGCGGTCGATGTCCGCGGTGTACTGGCGTGGCGGCGACGAGCGGATCGAGCGGACGCTCTACCGGCCGCAGTTCTTCGACCGGATCGTCGCCTGGGGCGGCGGCGACGCCATCAACAACGTGATCAAGTATCTGGGGCCGGGGCTGCAGCTGGTCTCGTTCGACCCGAAGACGTCGATCTCGATCCTCGGGCCGGAGACCTTCACCTCCGACGCCGTCATCGACGCGGTCGCCGAGGCGGCCGCGGTCGATGTTTCGGTCTTCAACCAGGAGGCCTGCCTGGCCAGCCGCTTCATCTTCGTCGCGGGTGAGCGCTCCGGCATCGAGACGTTCTGCGCACGACTGCAGTCGCGCCTCGGGGTGGACCGCGAGACCGCGTCGGAGACGGCGCATCCGCTGCCTGGCGACCTGCGCGACGAGATCCAGATGCTTCAGGTGCTCGACGACGAGGTCAAGGTGTGGGGTCGCCCCGACGGCCGCGGCCTGGTGGTGCTGACCTCCGACCCGGTGGAGTTCCACCCGAGCAACAAGACGGTCAACGTCGTGCACCTGGACTCGATCGACCAGGCCGTCCGGTTCGTGAACGTCGCGACCCAGACCATCGGCATGTATCCGCCGGAGCTCAAACGGGCGATGCGCGACCGGCTCGCCAGCGCGGGAGCCCAGCGGGTGGTGCGCATCGGCGGCGCCGCGAAGCACGTGGAGGGCGGCCCGCACGACGCGATGTTCCCCCTCCAGCGCTTCGTGCACTGGATGTCGGACGAGGACGCCTGAGAGGCAGGAAACCAGACAGACCAGCAGACATACCAGCAGGGCGGATACCTAACCGGATGCCCGACATATCGGTTTGCCTCTAGGCTTGCTTGCGCGAAGGTCGGCGGTCCAGCTGGTCGGTGGTCCACCAGCGCCGGCCATGAAGGTGAGCGATCCTCGTGGGTTCCAGCCAGGCCGCCCCGGTCCAGCCTGTCTCCGACGCCTCCGTCCGGGCGATTGTGCTGGCGCTCGCCGGTGCCGGCGTCGTCGTCACGATCATGGGCACGGTCATCGTGCCGCTTATCCCGACGCTGCCGGCGCTGTTGCACACCTCGTCAGCGGCGGACGCCTCCTGGGCGATCACCGCGACGCTGCTGGCCGGGGCGGTCGCCATGCCGGTGGCGGGGCGGCTCGGTGACCTGCACGGAAAGCGGCGGGTGCTCATCGCCTGCACCTGGGTGATGGTCGTCGGCTCCTCGATCTGCGCGCTCACCAGCGCGCTGGTACCGGTGACCGCCGGGCGGGCGTTGCAGGGCGTGGGGATGGCGGCGGTCCCGCTCGGCATCAGCATCATGCGTGACGTTCTGCCGCCAGCCCGGCTGCCGGGCGCGATCGCCCTCATGAGCTCGTCCTTCGGGGTCGGCGGCGCGCTCGGCCTGCCGATCTCCTCGCTGATCGCGCAGGCCGCCGACTGGCATGTGCTGTTCTGGCTGTGCGCCGGCTCCGGGGCGGTGTTCGCCGTGCTGGTACGGGTCGTGGTTCCCGAGTCGCCGGTGCGGGCGGTCGGGCGGTTCGACATCGTCGGCGCGCTCGGCCTCACCGCGGGGCTGCTCGCCATGCTGTTGGCCATCACCAAGGGCAGCAGCTGGGGCTGGGGCAGCGTGACGACGCTGTCCCAGCTCGGCACGGCCGTCGTCGTGCTCGTCCTGTGGGGCGCCTTCGAGATCCGAGTAGCCGCGCCGCTGGTCGATCTGCGGGCAAGTGCCCAGCGGCCGGTCCTGCTGACCAACCTGTGCGCGCTGATCGTCGGCTTCGCGATGTACATCATCACCCTGGTCGCGCCCCAGGTGCTGCAGCTGCCCGGGGGGACCGGCTACGGCCTCGGACAGTCGATGCTGGCCGCCGGCCTGTGGATGGCGCCTGGAGGGCTGGCGATGATGGCCATCGCACCGCTGACCGCGCGGCTCACCGCCGCGCGCGGACCGAAGGTGACCCTGCTCCTCGGCACGGGGGTGATGGCCGCCGCACATGTCGGCGGCCTCGGGCTGCTCGGCTCCCCCGTCGGAGTGACGGTGTTCAGTCTGGTGAACAGCTGCGGCGTCTCGTTCGCCTATGCGGCCATGCCGGCGCTGATCATGGGTGCTGTACCCCCCTCGCAAAGCGCGTCCGCCAACGCGCTGAACAGCCTGTCACGCGCGATCGGGATGTCGACGGCGAGTGCCGTCGTCGCGGTCGTTCTCGCCCACCTGACAGTCCCCCTCGGCACCGCCACCGCACCGTCGCTGACCGGGATCAGGGTGTGCCTGGCCCTGGGGGCCGTGATCGCCGTTGTCGCCGGTCTGGTCGCTCTCACACTCCCCACGGGCGCCGGCCAGCGCTCCCTCCGGACTGGTTCCGCGGGGCCATCGGGACCTGCGGCATCCACCGGGTCTGGCGGGTCCGTTGGACGGCCCACGGCCACCGACGACCCCAGCCCCACCTCCGTGACCGCCTAGCTGGCGTTGAGAGGCGGGGCTGGGGCGCAGGCCTGGGTCAGGTGTTGCGGCCGCCGTTCACACCGAAGACCTGGCCGGTGATGTAGCCGGCCTCCTCACGAACGAGGAACGCACACGCCGCCGCGACGTCCTCCGGCTGGCCGATCCGGCCGACCGGGGTCTTCGCGGTCTGCTGCTCGACGTTCATCACGCCGTTCTTCTCCGCGTCGCGCAGCATCGGGGTGTCGATGAAGCCCGGCGGGATCGTGTTGACGGTGATGCCCCGCGGGCCGAACTCGAGCGCGAGGACCTTCGTCAGGCCCACCACCCCCGACTTCGCCGAGACGTAGGCGCCCAGCCTCGGGGAGCCGCTGTGGACGCTGGACGAGGAGATGTTCACGATGCGCCCCCAGCCCTCCTCCAGCATGGCGGGGAGCACCGCCTGGCAGCAGTGGAAGACGCTGTCCAGGTTGATGGAGATCGACCGGCTCCAGGTCTCGAAGCTGAGGTCGAGGAAGGGGCTGGCCGGTGTCATACCGGCGTTGTTCACCAGGATCGTCGGCCGGCCGAGTTCGTCACGGGTCCGCTCGACCCCGGTGTCGATGGCGGCCCGGTCCGTGACGTCGACGGGGTAGCCGCGGGCCCGGCCACCGGCGGCCTCGATCGAGGCCGCCGCGGCCGCGGCGGCCTCGCCGTCGATGTCGAAGATCGCGATGCTCGCCCCGTCCCGGGCGAGCCGGCGGGCGATCGCCAGCCCGATCCCCGAGGCGCCGCCCGTGACGATGGCCGTGCGCGCGCGCGCCGTGTCCACGTTCGCCGTGTCCACGTTCGCCGTGTCCACGTTCACTGTGTCCACGTTCACTGGATCGGCTCGTCGCCGGCGAGGGTCGTCCGGTACATCCGGCGGGGCACGTCCGGATCGAACGGGCGAACGCGGTGGACCAGGCCGCGGTTGTCCCAGATCACCATGTCGCCCTGCTTCCAGGTGTGCTGGAGCACCCGGTCCGATGTGGTGGCGCGCCGCTCCAGCTCGTCAAGCAGCGCCCGGCCCTGCGCCTCCTCCATGCCGGCGATATGGGACGTCGTCGACCCGAACACCAGGGAGCGACGCCCGGACTCGTGCCGCCACACCAGCGGGTGCTCCTTCGCCGGGCGTTTCGCCCAGTCGGCCCGCTGCTCCGGGGTCGGATTCGGGTAGGCCGGCCGCAGGATCGCCTCCAGCGTGTGAATGACACGCAGCCGGCCGAACTCCTCCTTCTCCTGGGCGGAAAGGCTGTCGTAGGCGGCGTAGGTACTGGCGAACTCCGTCTCACCGCCGCTGTCGGTGACCACGCCGCCGCTCATCACCGAAGCCTTCGGCGGATTGCCCGGATCGAGCGCCCCGTCGATGTGCCAGGCGGTGTTCCCGCGGAAATAGTCCGACCGCGGGTTCGCCGGATCCCAGTTGATCTCCATGATCTCCGGGAAGTCCAGCGGCGGCGTCTTCGGAAAAGACAGCAGCTCGCCGAGCCGCCGGCAGAACGCGACCTGGGTGGCATAGTCGAGGTTCAGCTCGCGGAAGAGCAGAACGCCATGCTCCTCCAACGCCTCCAGGCATGCCTGGGGCAGGTCCTCGTCGTGCAGCAGGCGATCCGCGTCGGCGTCCAGGACCTCCGCCCCGACGTACTCCCCCAGCTTCTCGGTGACCAGAGCAGCCATCGTCACGGCTCCTTTCTCAGAACACTCCCGAATCCAGAGAACTCCCGCGCTTCTAAAGAACTCCCGCGCTTTCCAGGCGGCCCGCGGCCAGCTTGCGCAGATCAGCGGTCTTCACCTTCGCGGTGCCCGTGAGGGTGATGTCGGCCTCGTCGAAGAAAAGGACCTGGCGCGGGACCTTGTAACTCGCCAGCCGCTCCCGCAGGAACCCGCGGATCTCCTCCGCGCTGACATCCGCGCCGTCGTGGAGAACGACGCAGGCGACCACCATCTCGCCGAGGGTCTCGTGCGGCACGCCGACGGTGAGGCCGACCTTCACCCCGGGACAGGATTTCAGTGCCTCGTCCACCTCACGGGGCGACACGTTGGCACCGCCGGTCTTGATGATGTCGTTCAGCCGGCCCTTCCAGAAAAGCAGGCCGTCATCGTCGAGATAGCCGCCGTCGCCGGTCCGGAAGTAGCCTTCGGCGTCGAGGGTCTCGTCCAGCGGGATGCCGAGGTAGCCGAGCATGAGCGTCGGGCCCTTGACGCAGATCTCGCCCTGCTCGCCGCGCGGCAGCACCTGGCCCGTCAGCGGGTCGACGATCTTGACGGTCACCCCGGGCAGGGCCGGGCCGCTGCTGTCCCGGTGCGTCTCGGGCGGGGTGTTCGCCGGGAAGCAGGTGGTGAGCGTGAAGGTCTCGGTGTTGCCGTAGGCGTGGCCCGGCTCGTGCCAGTTCGCCGACACGGTGGGGTGGCGGGCGAGCGCGGTGGCGGCGTCGACGAACCGCATGGCGCTGAGGTCGACGTCCTTCCAGTTGGGCGCCGATTCCAGCTGCGCCCACTGGTGCGGCCAGGCGAACGGGAAGTTGACCCGCTCCACCTGCATGAGCTCCAGCGACTCCTCGGGGACCATCGTCGCCTGCAGGACGACCGACCCACCGGTGGAGAAGGTGGAGCCCAGGACCATGCCGAAGTTGCCCGACCAGAAGAAGCCGTTGGCGGCCCAGCTGCGGAGGTCGTCCGACGGCTCGAACCGGTACATGCGCCGGAACCGCCACAGCTGGATGGCGATGCCCCGGTGCGAGTTCAGGATGCCCTTCGGCTTGCTGGTGGTGCCGGAGGAGAAGAACAGCGCTGCCAGATCGCTGGGTGCCACCGACGCCGCGGTCGCCTCCACCAGCTCCCGCGGCTCGTCACGCCCGTGGGCCAGGAAGTCCGCCCAGGACTCGATCGCGCCACCCGCGCCACCCACCGCACCCGTCCCGCCGGCTGCGCCCGGCCCACCGATCACGGCGAGGCGGCGCAGGAACGGGAAGCGGGCGGACTGCAGCTCGCCGGGGAGGGCCTTGCCGATCTCCGGCTCGAGCTCCGTCAGCACGGCCGCGAAGTCCTTCTTCACCACCATCTGCTCGAACAGCAGCACCGACGTCCCGGAGACCTGCAGCAGGTGCTCGAGCTCGGCCGCCGTCGAGAAGGTGCTGAGCACGACGGCGACCCCGCCGGCGAGGGTGACCCCGAAGACCGCCGAGATCCATTCCGGGCGGTTCGTCATGAGGACGCCGACCCGGGAGTCCTTGCCGGCACCGACGGCGCGCAGGGCGCTGGCGACCTCGACCGCGCGGTCCCACAGCTGGGTGTAGGTCCAGCGCTCGACACCGTCGGCCGTGCGCCACACCAGGGCCTCGCGGTCACCGTAGGTCGCGGTGACCTCCCGGAGGAAGCCGGGCAGGGTCAGCGACCCCAGGCCCGGCTCCTCGGCCAGCGGCGGACCCGAAACGACGGACGGTAACCAGGTGGAGTCGTTCGCGTTCACCGTGGTCATTCGGCTCAGTCCCCGGTGACTTCGCGCTCGGCGGCGTACGGGAGCTCGACCTCCGCGGTGCAGTCCACGAGCAGGACGCCCTCCTGGTTGGTCAGGCGCAGCCGCACCTGGACCAGCGGGACACCCCAGACGGAGCCCTCCTCCTTGCCGACGACCTCGGCGTCGAAGTAGGTGACGTCCCCTTCGAACGCCGGCCCGCGGAAGCTCGCCCTGGTGTGGCGGACCATGCCCTCGTGGCCGGCCCAGTAGGCGAGGTAGTCGGTGCACCAGGCGCCCATCGTGGCGCCGTAGCCGTAGGCGCGGGCCATGCCGACGTCGCTGGCGCGGTCGGCGTCGATGTGGCCGCGCGACGGGCCGACGTAGAGGCCGTCCCGAAGCCGCGGGTCGATCTTGGCGCCTTCCTCGTCGAAGCCGAAGCCCTCGGTCCAGCCCGGGTCCTGGTAGACCCAGGGGTCCTCGATGCCGGGCGGCGCGACCCAGCCGAAGGTGCCCCAGATGTTGAACAGGAACGCCCGGTACTCGGTGGTGAAGCTGGCGATGCTGTGCGGGCCGATGACGCGGCGCGGCAGCACGTCGCCGATCTTCACCTCCTCGAACGCCGGGGACACACCGTCCCGGTTCGACAGCAGCCAGGAGTGACGCAGCTTGTCGATCTCGGCGAGCTCGGTCTGCGTCCAGCGCTTGATCTCGCCGAGCTGGCTCTCGTACATGCCACGCTTCTCCGCCTCGGCGGCGAGGTAGCGGATGGCGGTCGAGCGCTCGCGGGCGACCAGGTCACCGACCTGGTTGTGGTGCACGGTGTCGCCGCGGGAGAACATCGTCGGCCCGGCGAACTTGGTCTCGGCGACCTTGTAGTCGTGGAACCGGCGCTTCTGGTAGAGCTTGTCGCCGACCCGCACCCGGGTGCCGTAGAACCACCACTCCTCGCCGCCGAAGATCAGGTGGCTGCCGGGGATGTAGCCCACGCAGGCCGGGGCCGCGCCGTGGCCGTAGTCGAGCCCGACGGCGATCGACTGCGGCGCGATGATCCCACCGAACTTGGTCTTCTTCGCGAACTGCTCATCCCAGTGCAGCGGGTTCGGGTAGTCCATCGCCATCACCCAGCGGCGGATGTCGCTCGCCTGGCACGGCTCCCACAGCTGCCCGCCGCCGATGGGCTTGCCCACCCGGTGCTCGACGTCGGTGAGGTCCAGTTCGAGGGCCTCGGGGTTCTCCAATGCCTCGCTCATGCTCTGCGTGCTCCCCTGCTACCGGTTGACGTCGACGACGATGCGGCCGCGGACCTTGCCGTCGAGCAGCTGGTCGGCGGCGGCGATGACGTCACCCAGCGCGATCTCCTCGGCGATCAGCTCCAGCGCCTTCGGGTCCAGGTCCGCCGCGAGCCGCGACCAGGCGGCCAGGCGCGGAGTGGACGGCGCCATCACACTGTCGATCCCGAGCAACGACACCCCGCGCAGGATGAACGGCGCGACCGAGGCGGGGAAGTCCATGCCCTGGGCGTTGCCGCAGGCGGCGATGGCACCGCCGTAGCGGGTCTGCGCGGTGGCGTTGGCCAGGGTCTGGCTGCCGACGGTGTCGACGACGCCGGCCCAGCGCTCCCTCTGCATCGGCTTGCCCTTCTCGGACAGCTCCGCGCGGTCCAGCACCGTGACCGCACCGAGCTCGGCGAGGTAGTCGGCCTCCGAGGCCTTCCCCGTCGCCGCCGCGACCTTGAACCCCGCCTTGGTGAGCAGGGCCACCGCGACGCTGCCGACGCCGCCGGTCGCGCCGGTCACCAGCACCTCGCCCTGCTCGGGACGGACGCCGAACCTCAGCAGGGCGTCCACGCAGAGACTCGCGGTGTAGCCGGCGGTGCCGATCGCCATCGACTGGCGGGGGGTGAACGCGGACGGCAGCGGCACCAGCCAGTCGCCCTTGAGGCGGGCGCGCTGGGCGAGGCCGCCCCAGTGCGTCTCGCCGACGCCCCAGCCGTTGTGCACGACCCGGTCGCCGGGCTTCCAGGCCGGATGCGAGCTGTCGGTGACGACGCCGACCAGGTCGATGCCGGGCACCATCGGGAACTTCCGCACCACGGGCAGCTTGCCGGTGATGGCCAGGCCGTCCTTGTAGTTCAGCGTCGAGTACTCGACCTCGACGGTGACGTCGCCTTCCGGAAGCGCCGCCTCGTCCAGGCTGGTGACGCTGACGGACTGACCGGACTCACCCTTTTCGATGAGGATCGCAGAGAACATCGGAGAACCCAAGCCCTTTCTCACAGGTTAGCCTTCTCCGCCGCACCGCCCACGGACCACGGTCAGCGATGCCGCGGTTCCGGGTCGACGACGGAAAAGGCTGAGCGTTTGCGTGACCCCCGCGACGGGGGCACGTTTCAGTGCCGCACCACACCATCGGCGCCGTGCCGCGGGTCTTCCCACGGCACGGCGCGCGTTGTCCGGCCCTGCCCGTCCCTCACGCTCACAAGAGACGAAGCGAAAGGAGCGGCAGGGCGCCTACTGATAGCCGACGATTGCCTTGGTCTCGAGGTATTCGTCGAAGGCGAGCGGGCCCCATTCACGGCCGTTTCCGCTCTTCTTCACGCCGCCGAAGGGGGCACCGAAGTCGAATCCGTCGTTGATCACGACCCAGCCGACCTGAAGCCTGCGGGCCACGGCACGGGCCTGGTCGAGGTCCGCCCCGGCGACGGCGCCGCCGAGGCCGTACTCGGAGTCGTTGGCGATCTCGACCGCGTTGTCGACGTCCGTGTATCCGAGGATCGTCAGCACCGGCCCGAAGATCTCCTCGCGGGCGATGGTCATGTCGTTGTCGACGTTGGCGAAGACGGTGGGCCGGACGTAGAAGCCCTTCGCCAGGCCGTCCGGGCGCCCGGTGCCGCCGGCGACGAGCGTCGCGCCCTCGTCGATGCCCTTCTGGATCAGTGCCTGGATCTTGTCGAACTGGGCGCCCGAGACCACCGGGCCGATGGCGACGTCGGTGGTGGGGTCACCGACCGTGGTCGCCTCGGCAGCCGCGCGCGCGACCGCGACGGCCTCGTCCATCCGGGACGCCGGCACCAGCATCCGCGTCGCCGCGCTGCAGGTCTGACCGGAGTTGAGCATCACGCCGGCCACGCCCTTGCCGACGTTCTCGGCGAAGGCGTCGTCGTCCAGGACGATGTTGGGGCCCTTGCCGCCGAGCTCCTGGGTGACCCGCTTGACCGTGGGGGCGGCGTTGCGGGCGATCTCGATCCCGGCGCGGGTGGAGCCGGTGAAGGAGATCATGGCGACGTCCGGGTGGACCGACAGCGGAACTCCCACACCGAGGCCGTCGCCCTGGACGAGGTTGAACACCCCGGCCGGGACGCCCGCGGCGTCGAGGATCTCGGCGAGGATCTGCGCGGTGAACGGCGAGTTCTCCGACGGCTTGAGCACGGTGGTGCAACCCGTGGCCAGCGCCGGGATGAGCTTCACCAGGATCTGGTTCACCGGCCAGTTCCACGGCGTGATCAGGCCACAGACCCCGATCGGCACCCGTGCGATCAACGAGGGGCCGCGGACCTCCTCGAACTCGAACGTCTTCAGGGCCTCGATCGCGGTGGTGAGGTGGCCGGCACCGAGACCCATCTGGAAGCCGCCGGCGAGCGCGGCCGGTGCTCCGATCTCCTCCGTCAGCGCCGCGGCGAGATCCGGGATGCGCTTCTGGTAGATGTCGAGAATGTTTTCCAGCAGGGCGATCCGCTCTTCGCTGGTGGTCGCCGACCAGCCCGGGAACGCGGCCTTCGCGGCGGCGACGGCACGGTCGACGTCCGCGGCGGAACCCGCGGCCACCTTTCCGGCGACCTCTTCGGTGGCGGGATTCACCACGTCGAAGGTTCCGGACTGGGCCGGGTCAACCCATTCCCCGCCGATGTAGAACTTCAGTGCTTCACGCATAACCGGACGAACCCCTCTCCTGAGCCTGAAGTATGCGAACGGCCATCATAGGGATGATGTGTGACGCTCGTCACTGGGTGCCTTCCGCATACCAGGTGCGGAACTCGTCGTAGCTCGGCATTTCCTCCGAGTTCGCCTTCGGATCGACGGCGACGTGGATGACGGCCGTCTTTCCGCTGGCGTAAGCGCGCTTGATGGCGGGCGCGATGTCCTCGTCGCGCTCGACGTACTCGCCGTAGCACCCGAAGCCCTCGGCGACCTTGTCCAGGCGGGTGTTCGTGCTCCAGTGGGTGCCTGTCTCCAGCGAGCCCTGGCCGAAGGTCCGCTTGTAGACGCCGACCTCCAGGCCCCAGGCGTAGTCGACGGCGACGACGCAGACCAGCGGCAGGTTGAGCCGGGCGGCGGTCTCCAGCTCGGCGATGTGGAACTGGAAGGAGGAGTCGCCGGTGATCAGCATCATCGGCCGCTTGCCGCCGGCCGCGACGCCGGCGCCGACGGCGTAGGGCAGGCCGGTGCCCAGGTGGCCGAAGTTCTGGTTCCACATCACGTCGTTCGGCTTGGCCTGCGAGTAGGTCCAGCCGAAGATCGTGGTCGCGCCGCCGTCACGGACCATGATGCCGTCCGACGGGAACGCCTTGGTCGCCTCGACGATCAGGCGGGCCGGGTGCACCGGGGACAGGCCCGACGGCGCGGTCTGGGCCAGCTCCGCGAGCCGGTCGGCGTCCTGCTTGATCCACTCCGCGAGTTCCGGCGTGGCGGTGCGCGGGGTGTCCTTCAGCGCCTCGACCAGCTGCGGGACGATCGCGCGCAGGTCACCGACCAGTGGGACGTCGATCGGGCGGTTGACGCCGATGGCCTCGGGGTCCTGCTCGATGAGGATCCAGGTGCGGTTCGCCTCGTTCGCGAGCCAGTGCCGGCCCCGCCCGTAGTGGACGGGCTCGCCGAGCTCGGTGCCGATCGCCACCACCAGGTCGGACTTCACCACCGCGTCGACCGCCGACGGCGAGAAGCCGTAGGGGAAGGTGCGGTCCTCCAGGCCCCTGATGTACGAGGTGCCGCCGGAGGTCTGGATGGCGGGGGCGGCCATCAGATCCGCCAGCGCCTTCACCGACTCTCCGGCCCGCGCCGTGTGCACACCGTGGCCGACCAGCAGGATCGGCTGGCTGGCGGCGCGGATGGCCGCGACGGCGGCGTCGATCCGGTCCTGGCCGGCGGTCTGGTTGACCAGGCGGTAGGCCGAAGGAGGCAGCGGCGCGGGAACATCGAGCTCCTCCAGGATGACGTGGGAGGGGTATTCGATGTAGACCGGGCCCGGAGTGCCTGACAGGGCCTTGCGCAGGCCCTCCCGGATCACCTCGTCGGTCTGGTCGGCGTACTCGATGCTGGCGTTGTACTTCACCGACGGATCGAACAGCTCGGCCTGCTTCACGAACTGGATGCGGCCGCGGCGGACCCGCTGCTCGGTGATCCGGGCCCGCTGCCCACCGAGGAAGATGACCGGCGAGTTCTCGACCTTGGCGCACATCATCGCGCCGGCGAGGTTCGCCACACCCGGGCCGAGGGTCCCGATACACACCGAGGCCTTGCCGGTCATCCGCGAGACCGCCTCCGCCATGAAACCGGCGGACTCCTCGTGATGCGGCGCGACCACGTTCCAGCCGCGCTCCTCGGCGAGGTGGAACATGTGCACGAAGTTCGGGTCGGGAATGCCGAAGATGGTGTTGATACCCTCGGCCTCGAAAAGGTCGAGAATGCGCTCGTAGACTTTCACACCCATTGGTAGTCAGGGGGCCGGGCCGGTCGTCGACGACCGGCCCGGGATCCCCTTCCCCCTTTCAGTAAGTCCGTCTTGCAGTCAGTCCGTGGGCGCGGTTGCGGTCGCCATCGCGAAGCTCCGCACGATGTGGTCGACATGGGCGGACGGGACGACCGGGAGAACCCAGGGGTCGCTGCTGTCCCGGATCTCCTCGATCCGCTCGGCGACCTGGTCGATCGTCCAGGACGGCTGGTACACCCCGGGGGTCTCCGCGACGAACGCGCGGGCGATCCGTCCCGCGATCGCCACCAGCAGCTCGGCGGTGATCGAGCAGGACTCGTGCGCGAGCCACCCCACCACCGGGGCGACGAGCTCCGGGCCCATGGGCGGGTAGGCCGAGGTGTCGATGCCCTCGGCCATCCGCGTCAGCGCGCCGGGGACGATGGCGTTGCAGGTGATGCCGTGCTCGGCGCCCTCTAGCGCGGCGACGTTCGTCAGCCCGATGATGCCGGCCTTGGCGGTCCCGTAGTTGGCCACCGCCTTGTTGCCGTACAGCCCCCCGATGGACGAGGTCAGCACGATCCGGCCGTAGCCGGCCTCGGCCATCACCGGGAAGGCGGCCCGGACCACGTGGAAGGCACCACGCAGATGGACGTCGAGCACCGCGTCGAAGTCCTCGTACGTCATCTCCGTCAGCGGCGCGTAGCGCACGTTGCCGGCGTTGTGGATCAGGATGTCGATCCGGCCGTAGTGCTCGAGCGCCGTCTGGATGATCGCCTGGCCGCCCTCGGCGGTCGCGACCGAGTCCAGCGAGGCGACCGCCTCGCCGCCGGCGGCGATGATCTCCTTGACGACCTCGTCGGCGGGCCCGTTGTCGGCCCCGTCGCCGCGCATGGTTCCGCCCAGGTCGTTGACGACGACCTTGGCCCCCCTGGACCCGAGCAGCAGCGCATAGGCCCGGCCCAGGCCCCGGCCGGCGCCGGTGATCACCGCGACCCGACCGTCAAAGCGCAGTTCCGACATCAGTGCTCCTTCCTGACGCGCATGGCGAGTGCTGGCCCGGTCACTTGTCGAGGACGAGGCCTTCGAGCTCACCGGTGTCGCGCCAGGCCTTGAACAGGTCCTCCAGCACGTAGAAGCCGGGCCAGTAGGGGTCGCCCAGATGCGAGCGGCGCTTCTTCTCGCCCTCGCTGTTGTAGTAGCCGGGCGTGCATTCCCGCTCGAAGTTGCTGTTGTCGATCGCGCCGGCCCGGATGGTCGAGACCCAGGCGTCCTGCGCCTCGAGGGTCGGCTCCACCGAGGTGGCGCCGCGCTCGAGCGCGGTGGAGATGACGTACGCGATGTGGTCGGCCTGCTGCACGAACATCTGCGTCGTGCTGGCGGTGACGCCGCCCTGGACGAACCCGGTGAAGAACTGGTTCGGGAACCCGTGGGTCATGATGCC
This sequence comes from Frankia sp. R43, assembly GCF_001306465.1. Classification (NCBI taxonomy): domain Bacteria; kingdom Bacillati; phylum Actinomycetota; class Actinomycetes; order Frankiales; family Frankiaceae; genus Frankia; species Frankia sp. R43. The sequence continues at coordinate 195,836 of NZ_LFCW01000004.1, forward strand.
GTGCAGCGTGCGGTAGCCCTCGCCCCAGTTGTCGTAGAGCGAGAGGCCGTCCCGGCCGGCGTACGGCGCGATGCCGAACCGGCGGTCGAGGTCGGTGGTGATCTCGAAGCCGCTGGCGAAGACGATGAGGTCGACCTCGTACTCGACGCCGTGCGCGACGAAGCCCTTCTCGGTGATCCGCTCGACGCCCTTCGTGTCGGCGACGTCGATCAGGGTGACGTTCGGGCGGTTGAACGTCGGCAGGTACTGGTCGTTGAAGCAGGGCCGCTTGCACAGGAAGCGGTAGTACGGCTTGAGGATCTCGGCCGTCGCCGGGTCCTCGACGATCTCGTCGATGCGCGCGCGCAGCCGCTCCATGACCTGGTAGTCGACGGTCTCCCGCAGCTCCACGAACTTCGCGGGATCGGCGAGCGCCGCCCAGCCGCTGGTGGCGTCCAGATGCGCGGCCAGGTTGCGGCTGATCTCGGTCCAGCCGTCGCAGACGAGATCCGGCTGGCCCGGCCCGAAGGCCTCGAACGCGGCGGTGTGGAAGTTGCGCTGGCGCTCGGCCTGCCAGCCGGGCTTCAGCGACGCGGCCCACTCCGGGTCGGTCGGCACGTCACCGCGCTCGTCGATGGACGACGCCGTGCGCTGCAGGACGTACAGGTGCTCCGCCGCCTTCGCGATGTGCGGGATGACCTGCACACCGCTGGCGCCGGTGCCGACGACCGCGACCTTCTTGCCGGCGAGCCTGTCCAGCCCGCCGCTGAGGGTGCCACCGGAGTACTCGTAGTCCCAGCGGGCGGTGTGGATGGTGTGCCCGGTGAACGTCTCCAGCCCGGGGATGCCCGGCAGCTTCGGCTTGTTGAACGGCCCCTGGCACATGACGACGAAACGCGCCAGGATCTCGTCGTCCCGGTTGGTGCCGATCCGCCAGCGCCGGATCTCCGAGTCCCATTCCAGGGAGCGGACCAGGGTGTGGAAGATGGCCTTGTCGTAGAGGCCGAAATGCTTTCCGATGCGCTGGCAGTGCTCATAGGCCTCGTCACCGAAGGCGTACTTCTGCTTCGGCATGTAGCCGGTCTCTTCGAGCAGCGGCAGGTAGCAGTAGCTGTCGGTGTCGCACTGGATGCCCGGGTAGCGGTTCCAGTACCAGGCCCCGCCGAAGTCACCGGCGTGCTCGATGATCCGGACGTCCTCGACGCCGGCCTGCCTGATCCGGGCCGCGGCGATGAGGCCGGCGAAGCCACCGCCGAGGACGGCGACCTCGATCTCCTCGGTGATCGGCAGCCGCGGCACGACCGGCATGTACGGGTCCGCGGTGTGGAACTCCTCTAAACCGCCCTCGGCGACCAGGTACTGGTGCTGGCCATCGGTCCGCAGCCGCCTGTCCCGCTCGTGAAGGTATTTCGTTCTGAGGGCTTCCTGGTCGATCTCGGGCGTCTCGGTGGGAGCGCACTGGGACATGCGAGGTCCTCGGTTCGTGATATCGGTGACGCGGTGAGGTGGCTTTGACGGCGCGGTTCTGGACGAGGTTCTAGGTGAGCGGGCGCGGTTCGCCGGTGCCCATGTAGCGGGCCAGGTTGTGGTGCAGGTTCACCACGGTGCGCTCGCGGTACGGGTTCGGCTTCGGCCCGGTGAAACCGGCGGTCTTCATGCCCCGCTGGATCGCGGCCATGTTGGAGAAGTCCTGCGGAAGGACGGTGCGCCAGCCCGGGTCGTCCGGCGGGGTGAACTCCCACTCGGTCGCCGGTTCCTCGCCCTCGGGGAACAGCTCGTAGACGGCCGCCTCGAAGATGCACTTGTCCGGGTCGTAGCCGTAGGGCCGGGCGCTGTAGCAGAGCATGTTGTTCAGCGCGTGGCCGATCTGGAAGTTCGGGAAGATCTGCCAGGCCGTCCCGCTGGCGCCCACCGCGGCCGGTTCGACGGTCGGCCACACCACACCGCGGGCGGCGTCCTCGGCCCGGGCGGTGGCCAGCCAGTGCTGGAGCACCTCGGCCGGCGGGGTGCCCTCCGGCAGGTCGTCGGCCAGCCGGTTCGCGACGTCGACGAGGGTCTTCGTCGTGTTGGTGTTGGCGTTCTCCCAGGTGAAGTTCTGCAGCTCGGCGGTGGACAGCCGCGCGTCGGCACCGCTGCCCACCCGCAGCTTCGCCTGGTTCTCGTCCATGTTCTTGGGCGCGTCGTACCCGATGTTGCTGTGGATGCCCTGGGCCCGGGACCAGCCGAGGAAGGCACCGAAGCTCATGAACTCCGGGTGCGTGTACGGCACGTGGTAGGTCTCCATGAAGGCCTCGAGGGCGACCTTCCAGTTGCAGTCGAAGACGAGCCACCTGCGCCACCGGAACCGCATGTTCTGCAGCTGGAACGGGTCGAGCAGGGTGGCCGCGGGCTCCAGGTACTCCCGCAGCGGGCCGGCCTCGGGATCCAGGTTGATCCACAGCCAGCCGCCCCAGGTGTCGACCTTCACCTCGGGCAGCCGGGTGTTCGCCTCGGTCAGGCCGCACTTCCAGTCGTCGCGCTCGGCGATGAACGTGTTCTCGCCGTCCAGGTTGTACCGCCATCCGTGGAACCCGCAGACCCACTGCCGCTTGCGGCCGCGGGCGTCGTGGGCACCCGGCGCGACGTCGACCAGCGGCCGGCCCCGGTGCGAGCAGACGTTGTGGTAAGCGCGGATCCGGTCCGGCGCCGTACGCACGATGATGATCGAGTCGTCGAGGATCTCGTAGGTGAGGAAGTCGCCGACCTTGGGGATCTCCTCGACCCGGCCGGCCTGCTGCCACACCTTGCGCCACAGTCTGTCGCGCTCGGCGCGGGCGTACTCCGGTGAGAGGTACGCCTCCACACCGATGGTGAGCGGCTCCGAGAACCGCTCGGCCGCCGGCGCCGGGGGCACCGCTGCGCCCGGTTCCTGGATGTTCTCGACGGTTTCCGTCATGACATTTCTCCAACCCGCGTGAGGAGATAGTCGGTTTACCAAAGGGGTGATCGTCGGTTGCCGGTACTACGGGCGCGTGATGGCGGCGCGGAAGTTCTCGTCCTTGAGGAAGAGGGACGTGTTGTCGGCCCCGAGATGGGTCCACTTCAGGTTGAGGCCGCCGTCCACCAGAATCGTCTGGCCGGTGATGTAGCTCGAAAGCTCGGAGAGCAGGAACAGGATCGCCGAGGCCTGCTCCTCGGGCCGCGCGCGCCGGCCCATCGCGATGGCCCGGAGGTCACGCTCCGGGTCCTCGTCGACGTAGGTGCCCGAGGCCGGGGTCGCGGTCACGCCGGGGGCGATCGCGTTGACCCGGATGTTCTCGGCGGCCAGTTCCACGGCCAGGGTGCGGGTCGCGGCGACCAGTGCCGCCTTCGCGGTGCCGTAGGCGATGTGCAGCGGCGCGGAGTTCATCCCGCTGATCGAGGAGAGCGACACGATCGAGCCGGGGCGGCCCGCCGAGCGCAGCCGGGCGGCGACCGCCTGGCTCATGAAGAACATCGTCTCCAGGTTCCAGGCGAACAGATCCCGCCAGTCCGCGCGGGTAACCCGGGTCGCGGGCATCCAGGTCGCGGGCCCCGCGCCGCCGGCGATGTTGACCAGGCCGTACAGGTCACCGCTGGCCTGCTCGGCCGCCGCGAGGGCGGTGGCGATGCCCTCGTCGGTGGCGGCGTCGGCGGCGACGGGGATGACCGCGAGGCCCTCGTCCGCGAGCGGGGCGACATGGGTGTCGAGGTTTTCCTGGGAGCGGCTGACCGCGACCACGGTCGCCCCGGCGGTGGCGATCAGCCGGGCCACCGAGGTGCCGATGCCGCCGCCGCCCGCGCCGGAGACGATGACGACGCGGCCGTCCAGGCCGAAGAAGTCCTTGTCCGTCATGGCGCCGGTCAGCCCGCGTGGGTGAGGGCCAGCACGCTGCCCTCGGCGTCGGCGGAGACGTACAGCGTGCCGTCGGGCCCGGCGTCGATGCCCGCGAACGGGCCCTGCGGGCCGGAGAACGGCTGCATACCGCGCAGCGGCTTGGGGATCACGCCGGCCGGGGCGCCGAGCGGCAGGTTGCCGGCGATCGTCTGCCGGTCGTTGCCACTGAGGTCGGTGCTGATGAGCTCCTTGCTGCCCGCGTCGACGATGTAGAGCCGGCCACCGCGCACCAGGATGCCCTGCGGGTCGGACAGGCTGTCGACCACCGGTTCGACCTTGGAACCGCTGATCGCGACGACCCGGCCCGCGCCCGACTCCGAGACGAGCAGCGTGCCGTCGGGGGCGAAGGCCACGCCGAGCGGCTTGGACAGGCCGGAGGCCGCGACCTCCTTCTGGCCGCCGGAGCGGACGAGCAGCACCTCGCCGGTGCCGAAGTCGGCGGTGGCGATGACCCCGGTCGCGGCGACGGCGACACCGTAGACCTGGTCGAGGCCCTCGGCGAGGATCTCCGACTCCTGGCTGGCCGGGCGCCAGCGCACCACCGTGCCGCTGGCGGTGCCGACGATGAACTCGCCCCCGCCGACCGCCTGGACGCTGCGCGCGAAGCCCGGGTAGTTCGGCGTGAACAGCATGCCGAGCGTCTGCAGCCCGCCGCCGCGGGGCAGCAGGTAGAAGAAGGTGCCGTCGGCGACGTAGAGGTTGCCCTCGGCGTCGACGGTCAGGTCCAGCGGCCAGGTCAGCCCGCCGGGCAGCGTCGTGCGGGTCTCGCCACCGCCGAGGATCTCCGTGATCTCACCGGTGAATCTCGAGACGAACAGCCGGTCCCCGACGAAGGTGCAGTTGTCCAGGCCCGGCTCCAGCTGGGCCAGCACGGTGCGGTCGCCGTTGCGCGGGTTGATCCGCAGCACCTGGCCGCTGTGGACCTGGGTGGAGACGATGAAGCCCTCGGCGTCGAACTTGACCGAGTCGGGGACGCCGAGGTCGCCGGCGACCCGCTCCGGCTCTCCGCCGTCGGGGTGGATCCGCCAGATGTCGTTGGTGCCCATCACCGGGTAGTACAGGAGGCCGTCCGGGCCGACCTCCATCGCGTTGGGCATCGCCAGGTCCTCGGCCAGGATCCGGGGCGCGCCGCCGGCCAGGTCGAGCTCCATGAGACGTCCGCCGATGCGGCACTCGTTGATGAACAGCCGGCCCTGATGGACCGTGATGCCGTTCGCACTGGGCAGGTCGTCGCGCAGTACCCGGCTCCGGCCGTCGGCGCCGCGGACGCTGACCCGCCCGTCCATGACCTCGGTGGCGTAGAGGTTGCCGTCCGGGCCGAAGGCGAGGTCGTCCGGGGCGATGATGTCGCCGCCCTTGGCGCTGATGGTCTCCAGCGCTCCGGTCTCGACGTCGAGGGCACTGATCTGGCTACCGGTCACCTGCGCCACGTAGACCCGGCCGTCGGGGCCGGTGCGCAGTCCGTTGGCGCCGAACAGCCGGCTCGGCGGAGTGAGCCGTTCGAAGCTCCACCCGTCGGCGAGGCTGATGGACGTGGAACTGGTGTAGCGCGCGCCTGATAACGACATTTGTGACGTACTCCCGGAAACCTCGTTGTCTGGGTGAGCACTTGCTTCGGGTTGCTGGTCTCGTCGCCTGCTGGTCTCGTCGCGTCGCCGGCGGGTCAGGCCGGGGTGAACTCCAGCTGCAGATGGGTCAGGCCGCGCAGGATGAACGTCGGTAGGTAGCGGTAGTTGCGCGCGTCGGCCGGGCCGTGCACGCGCTCGGAGATCCTGATGTCGCTGGTGCGGTCGAGCAGCCGCTCGATGCCGGCCCGTGCCTCGGCCCGGGCCAGCGGCGCGCCGGGGCAGGAGTGGATGCCACGCCCGAAGGCGATGTGCTGACGGGCGTTCGACCGGGAGACGTCGAAGGTGTCGGGGTCGGCGAACCGCTGCGGATCGCGGTTCGCGGCGCCGTTGACCACCATGACCGTGGTTCCCGCCGGGAGGTCGACGCCGCCGACGGTGACCGGGACGCGGGAGAGCCGGAAGTCGCCCTTGACCGGGCTCTCCAGCCGCAGCGTCTCCTCGATGAAGTTCGGGATGCGGTCACGCTCGCGGCGCAGCAGCGCCTGCAGTTCGGGCCGCTCGGCCATCACCTTCAGCGCGGTGCTGACCAGCCGGACGGTCGTCTCCTGCCCGGCGGAGAAGAGATTGGCGGCGACCCGCACGACGTCGATCACCTCGGGGACCGTGCCGTCCGGGAACGTCGCGGTCGCCAGCCCCGTCAGGACGTCGTCGCGCGGGTCGCGGCGGCGGTCCTCGATGTAGGTGCTGAAGCGGTCGTAGAGGAACTGCAGCGGCGAGTGCGTCATGTGGTCGTCGCCGGTGGCGCCGACGCCACCGGTCTGCGGCCGGCGCTGCAGCCGGTCCATGAACTCCTCCTGGTCCTCCTCCGGCACGCCGAGCAGGTCCGCGATGACCAGCAGCGCGAACGGGCCGGCGAAACCGGTGATGAACTCGCCCTCGCCGGGCGGGAGGTAGGTGTCGAGCAGACGGTCCGCGAGCCGCCAGATGAACTCCTCGTTCTCCTTCAGCCGCTTCGGCGTGATCAGCCGCATGAGCAGCGCACGGTGGTCGGTGTGCACCGGCGGGTCGAAGGTCGGCAGCTGGTCGCTCATCGGGAGCTCGGCGCGGTGCCGCTCGATCAGCTCGGAGATGTCGTCGCCCACCAGCGGAACGGGGAAGCCCGGGAACGGGCCGGTCACCGAGATGCAGGACGAGAAGTGCTCGGAGTCGTGGAAGACCGAGACCGCCTCGTCGTAGCCGGTGACCATGACGACGCCGTGATGCGGCTCCTTGCGGACCGGGCACTCGTTACGCAGCGCGTGAAAGTACGGGTACGGGTCCTCGACGAGCTCGTCGCCCCGGAAGAAGTCGATGGCCTCGATGTCTTTCACCGTCTGCACCGCATCCCTTCGACACCGCCTGGCGGTGTGTCCTGCTGGCCGTGTCCTGCTGGTCGTGTCCTGCTGGTCGTGAAGGTGGGTCCTGCTGGTCGGGGAAGTGGGCGACCCCGGCGGTCGTTTTCTGGTCTGCTGTTGTCGGCGCACCGATGCCGGTGTGCTGGTCAGACTCGGGGCGGGCGCCCGGTGACAGGTGCCCGGCACCCCGGATCATCGCCCGGCGACCACCACGCCTCACCACGGTCCGCCCTGGGGCGTAGGGGATGTCGCATCGTGATCGGCCAGCCGTACGAACTAGGCCGTCACGATACGGACCGGCGGTCCACATCGGCAAGAGGTCGGCGGGAAGATCGTCCTCGTCAACCATGGAGAAGGGGGTGCAGGGTGACCGGACCGGAGCGAGCCGATGCTGCCCGTAACCGGGCCGCGATCCTGGCGGCGGCCGCGGAGCTGTTCGACCGCGACGGCGTCGAGGAGGTGTCGATGAACGACATCGCCCGCCACGCCGGGGTCGGCAAGGGAACGATCTTCCGGCGGTTCGGCGACCGCACGGCCCTGATCGAGGCGGTGCTGCTGCCCCGCGCCGCCGCGATGCGCCGGCTCGTCCACCACGGCCCGCCACCGGTGGGGCCCGGCGGTGAGCCGCTGGAGGCGCTGCACGCCCTGCTCGACACGCTGTTCGACTTCGTGTGGGCCAACCGCACCCTGATCCGCGCCCTCGAGCACCGGGTGCCGCACTCGTACTACGCGCATTCGTCGAGCCGGTACTGGCTGGACGAGCTTGCGCGGCGGCTCACGATCACGCACCCGCACGACGACACCGAGTACCTGACCCACATCCTGTCCACCGCGTTGCGGGCCGACGTCGTGGACTACCTGGTGTCCGTGCGCGGCATGGCCCTCGACCAGGTTCGCGCCGGGCTGCACCGGCTCGCCTTCCCCAGCGTTGCGCCGCCTTCCCTTGCCGATGTGGACCGCCGGTCCGTATCGTGACGAGCTGACCAGACGACCGGCAGGCGCAGGCGCAGGCAGAGGCACGGGCGCAGGCAGAGGCGCAGAGCCAGCGCCAGAGGCAGAGCCGGAGAGCCGGAGAGCCACGTGACGCAAGGTGACGAGTCATGCTGCTGGAGTTGAGTCCTGACCAGGAGGTGCTCCGGGAGGCGACAGCGCGCTTCCTGGCCGATCGGGTCCCGGCCGACGTCGTGCGCGCGCTGCGCACCAACGCCGCGGGGTTCGAACCCGACTACTGGCGCGAAGGCGCCGAGCTGGGGTGGACGTCCCTGCTCGTCGGTGAGGAACAGGGCGGCGGCTCCGTCAGCGGCGCCGGGCTCGTCGACCTGACCCTGGTCGCGCACGAGTTCGGGCTGCGCTCCGCACCCGGGCCGCTGACCTCGACGAACGTGGTTGCCGCGACGCTGGCGGAGGCCGGCGGAGCGAACCACCCGGCGCAGGCCTCGGCGCTGGGCGAGCTGCTGGCCGGAACCGCCGTGGCCTCCTGGTGTCTGGGCGGCCCGCCGCCGCTGGACCGGCTCGGCAGCACCGGGGTCAGCTACCGGGTGGAGGGCGACAGCCTCGTCCTGCGCGGCGTCGCCCGCCCGGTCGAGGCCGCCGGCCAGGCCGGCCACCTGCTGGTGACCGCCCACGGGGAGCGGGGCCTGACCCAGGTGCTGGTCTCCCCCGGCGGCACCGGCGACACCGGCGGTACTGCCGGTGCCGCCGGTGCCGCCGCTGCCGGCGACCCGGGCGTCGCGGGGCTCGCCATCGACCCGCTACGCACGGTCGAGCTGAACCGGCGCTTCGCCACCGTGCGTTTCGACGACGTGCACGTCGGCCTCGACCAGGTGGTCGGCGCGGTGGGTGAGGCCGCCGACCAGGTCGAACGCCAGCTCCAGCGCGCCATCGTCATCAGCGGCGCCGAGGCTGTCGGCGCCATGCAGGCCGCCTTCGAGCTGACGGTCCGGTGGGCCTTCGAGCGCTACTCCTACGGGCGCCCGCTCGCCTCCTACCAGGCGCTGAAGCACCGTTTCGCCGATCTGAAGACCTGGCTGGAAGCCGCCCACGCCATCAGCGACGCGGCCGCCGCCGCGGTGGACGCCCGCTCGCCCGAGGCCGCCGAGCTGGTCAGCGCGGCGAAGTCGTACATCGGCGACAACGGCACCGAGCTGCTGCAGGAATGCGTCCAGCTCCATGGCGGGATCGGCGTCACATACGAGCACGACCTGCATCTCTTCCTGCGCCGCGGCACGGTCAGTCGGGCCATGTACGGAACTCCGGCCGAACACCGCCAGCGAGTCGCCGGCCTCGTCGAGCATCGCAAGGAGCAGGAATGAGCCTTTTCCATCGTCGGATCCGACCTATGCCTACAGCGCTCGACAATAGTGAGATGGAAAAGGCTCAATGACTTCCTCCCCCGATCAGGAAGGCGTCGAGGAGTTCCGGGCGCGGGCCCGGGCCTGGATTCGCGCGAACCTGGCGCCGCTCGTCACGAGCGAGAGGACCGGGGTGATGCGGGCACGCCTGACCGACGCCGAGGAGCTCGCCGAGGTGGCCCGCGAGCGGGAGATCCAGCGGATGCTGTTCGACGCCGGGCTCGCCGGGATCTGTTTCCCCCGGGTGTACGGCGGGCAGGGCCTCACCCCGGCCCATCAGCGTGCGTTCAACGAGGAGATCACGGGCTACGAGTACCCGGCCCGCATTCAGGCCCCGACGTTCTCGCCGTGCGCCGCGGTGCTGCTGGAGTTCGGCACCGACGAACAGAAGCTGCGCCACCTTCCCGCGATTCTGCGTGGCGACGAGATCTGGATGCAGTTCCTGTCCGAACCGAGCAGCGGCTCGGATGTCGCCGGGGTCCTGACCAGTGCGGTCAGGGACGGCGATGACTGGATCCTGAACGGCTCCAAGATCTGGACGACCGGGGCCTGGTGGTCGGACTGGGCGCTGTGCCTGGCCCGGACCAACTGGGACGCCCCGAAACACCGTGGCCTGACGGTCTTCATCCTGCCGATCCGCCAGGACGGCGTGGATGTGCAGCGCATCGAGATGCTCAACGGCAACAAGGAGTTCTGTCAGGAGTTCCTCACCGACGTCCGCGTCCCCGACAGCGACCGGGTCGGCGAGGTCGACGACGGCTGGACGGTCGGCACCCGCTGGATGTTCCACGAGCGGATGCTGCACAACTCGCCGTTCGTCACCGTGCCCGCCGGCTGGTCCTACGGCGGCGTCGACGCGACCTTCCTGGTCGATGTGGCCCGTGACGCCGGTCGCCTCGACGACCCGCGCACCCGTGAGCTGATCGGCGAGGGCCGGGTGATCGACCTCGTCCGCGAGGCGCTGCAGAGCCGGATCGGCCGCGGTATCGCCGCGCGGCGGATGCCCGACCAGTCCGCGGCGATCGGGCGGCTGTTCGCCGGGCTCTCGTCGACCCGGGTGACCTCGATGGCGTTCGAGATCGCCGGATCGGCCGGCGCCGCCTGGGCGTCGGACGACGGCTCCGTCGCCGAGTGCGGCAACGACTTCCTGCTGCGCCAGACGACCTGCATCGGCGGCGGAACCACCGAGATCGCCCGCAACGTCATCAGCGAGCGGGTACTCGGAATGCCGCGGGAGGTGGCGATGGACCGCGACCGGGCCTTCCGCGACGTCCCGCGCGGCGGATCAGGCCGTTAGTCCCCCACAGCTCCCCTCACGGATTCACCCAGGAGGTGCGATGTCCATCCACGACATCTCGGTCTTCGACGCCGACAACCATTTATACGAGACCCGGGACGCGTTCACGAAGTTCCTGCCCGAACGCTACAAGGGCGCCATCGACTACGTCGACGTGCACGGCCGGACGAAGATCGTCGTGCGTGGCCAGATCAGCGACTACATTCCGAACCCGACCTTCGACGTCGTCGCCCGGCCCGGCGCGCAGGAGGACTACTACCGTCACGGAAACCCCGAGGGGAAGTCCGCGCGGGAGATCTTCGGCAAGCCGGTGCGGTCCATCGACGCCTGGCGGGAACCCGCCGCCCGCCTGGCGCTCATGGACGAGCAGGGGCTGGCGCGCACGCTCATGTTCCCGACCCTGGCGAGCCTGCTCGAGGAGCGGATGCGCGATGACGTGGACCTCGTCCACGCCGTCGTGCACTCCCTCAACGAATGGCTGTACGAGACCTGGCAGTTCAACTACGCCGACCGGATCTTCACCACGCCGGTCATCACGCTGCCGATCGTGGACAAGGCCATCGAGGAACTCGAGTGGGTCCTCGAGCGCGGCGCCAAGGTCGTTCTCATCCGGCCCGCGCCCGTTCCCGGGCTGCGCGGGCCACGGTCGTTCGGGCTGCCCGAGTTCGACCCGTTCTGGGCACGGGTGCAGGAGGCCGACATCCTCGTCGCCCTGCACTCCTCCGACAGCGGCTACGCCCGCTACAGCAGCGACTGGATGGGCCGCAACCGCGAGATGCTGCCGTTCCAGCCCAACACCTTCCAGATGCTGCAGGCCTGGCGGCCGGTGGAGGACGCCGTCTCGGCGCTCGTCTGCCACGGCGCGCTCTCCCGGTTCCCACGGCTGAAGGTCGCCATCGTCGAGAACGGCATGAGCTGGGTCGCGCCGCTGCTCACGGCCATGAAGAACCTGTACAAGAAGATGCCGCAGGACTTCCTGGAGAACCCGGTCGACGTCGTGCGGCGCAACATCTACATCAGCCCGTTCTGGGAGGAGGACCTCGGCACCCTGGCCGAGCTCCTCGGCGAGGACCACGTGCTGTTCGGCTCGGACTATCCGCACCCGGAGGGCCTGGCCAGTCCGCTCAGCTATGTGGACGAGCTCGCGCATCTGCCGGAGCCACTGGTCCGCAAGATGATGGGCGAGAACCTCGCCCGGCTCATGAACCTCCCCGCGAGCAGGTAGCAGCTCACCGCTCAGCGCGGCACGCGGCGCCCCGCAGGCGCAGCCCCGCAGGCGCAGCCCCGCAGGAACAGCGCGGGCCGCGCTGCGCGGGTGGCCCGCACCGGTCCAGCCGGTACGGGCCACCCGCTTCCGGGCGATCAGCCGGCGAAGAACGTCACGCTGTGGTCACCGGTGGACCGGCCGACGTAGTGGTTACCGAGGAACGGCATGCCCAGCACCCCCTGCGACCAGTCGACCGACTCCCCGAAGTCCCGGAGCCAGTCGTAGAGCATCGTGCGATGCTCGATGCGCCACTCCCGCCCACGTCGGGAGAACCTGTCCAGATACCGCCCGCCGATCACGATGTCATGTTCCTGCTCACCCAGGTCGATGCGGTGGTAGGCGGTCACATGGGTTTCCACCGATGCCTGCGCGCCCTGGATGTCGATCAGGCTCTGACCGAGCGTGTGTAAGGTCACCGAGATCGCCTCGGCACCCGGCACCACCCAGTCCAGGTACTCGTTCAGCGCCCCGACGAAGACACCGTGGTCGTCGGTCGCCTCCGGCCAGTAGGCGCTGCTGATCAGGTCGGCGTCGCGCCGGTCCTCGCCGCGGGCGAGGCGGACCACACAGTCCCGGATCCGCGCCTGGTCGACGACGTACCTCAAATCGTCGGTGTCTATCGCACTGTCGGTGTCGGCATTGATACTCATGTCCTGAAGGTCCTCGTTCTTTCTCGGCTCAGGGGATCTGCGGGGCGCGCAGGTTCGTGAGCGGCCGCCGGTAGGAGGGATCGCCCTTTCCACGGCCAGGCGTTCCGTTGAGGTGGATATCCGGGATGTCGGTGAACGGGATGTCGAGCGTGGGAACCAGCCCCGACCACTCCACCGCGTTCGTACGCAGCGAGATGCGCCACTCTCCGGCACGCTTGTCCAGGCGGTCCAGATAGCGACCGCCGGCGATCCAGTTGGTCTCGTCGCGGTTACGGCCGACGAACAGATAGTAGGTCTCGGTGTGCGCCGTCTCCCCGTCGATGTCATACGTGACGTTCAACAGGTTGTGATGGGTCGCCACCTGGCCCTGGTCGTGCAGCGCCGAAGCCCAGTCGTACAGCTCTCCGGGCCCACCGACAAACGGCCCCGCCGCGATGACGGCATCGTCGTGGAAGGCGGACAGGAAAAGCTCCCGATCGAAGCGGTCCATACCTCGACTGAACCGGGTGAGGCAGTCCAGGATGTCCTGCCGGTCAAGCACCTCAAGAAGCCTCGCGAGCTTCTCCGGGCCTGTTTCCGTCGTCATCGTTCCTCCTTGGGATGTTTTTCACTGCACCGGTGACCAGATCGGCGAGCCACGCTGCGCGCGCACCGAGGGGATCACCCGGCCGTCGATGTCGGTAATGCCGTAGTCAGCCGCTACCTCGGCTGTGATGAAGGTGCCGCCCGACCGTTCCAACAGGTCCGGGTCCACCGACAGGGCGGCGATGACGCGGCCGGGGAACTCCGGTGAGCAGCCGATCGCAGGGTCCGTGACCTGCTGGGACGTCATCGACGGGTCCCGCGCCAGGTTCCGCCGGGCCCGCTCGGTGAAGGTGAGCCCCTGCCACAACGACAACGAGGTCACACCATGCGGCCGCAGTTCGATCGCCATGTCCCGCGCCATCCGGTCGACCGCGGACTTGCAGGTTCCGAAGACGACGCCGTAGGTGTAGGTCACCCCGACAAATCCTGAGATCGCGACGATGAGCCCCTGCCCTCGAGGGGTCATCAGCCGCGCCGCGTGCCACGCCGCTACGAAGTTCGACCTGACCCCGACATCCACCATCTCCCAGTTCGAAAGCGGCTTCTCCCAGAACGGGCGCGGCTCCGTCAGGTCCTCGGGCAGCGAGAAGGCATTGTTCACCAGCAGGTCCAGGCGGCCCTGTTCACGTTCGACCCGTTCGAACAGCGCGGCAACCTGTTCGTCGTCGGCGTGGTCGACCTGCACGGCGATTCCCCGGCCACCGCGGCGGTCCACCTCGGCCGCGGTTTCACCCACCGTTCCCGGCAGTGGATGCGACCCCGGCTGCACCGATCGTCCCGTGACGTAGACCGTGGCACCTTCGTCGCCGAGCGCGAGCGCTATTCCCTTCCCGATTCCTCTGCTGGCGCCGGTGACGACGGCGACCTTTCCCGCAAGGGAGCCCATGAGTACTCCAGTCTGGATTTTCATGACCCGGTTGTTCGCGCCCCGCCGCGGCGCACCCGGGATTGCCGCCAAGGCGGTTCTCGGCGTGCGCGGATGTCCGGCGTGCCGCCACCACCGGCCATCAGGCTGATGGGCGGGCGGTTCCATCCCACGGATGGCGGCGCTCTGGGCGACGCACGTCAGGATACAAGGCACAATCCTTGCAAGGATAGATCTGTTTCACGTCAACAAGGCGTGATAGAACTCGGGACGATTCACGTCCGATGCAGAATCAGCATCGCGCGTCCGCGAGAGGCGAGATCCCACGCGGGGCGCGGGGCGCGGGGGGACGATATACGCCGGACGCGTGAGGCAGGAGACGCGCGGCGCGCGAGGCACGGCCCTGGCGTGATGACGTCCACGCTCGGCCGCGCGGGGTGAGGCACGGCCCCGCGCGACCCTGGGCGAGGTGACTCCAGGGCCGCGCGGGGGACCAGCGGTTACTGACCGCCCGTGCCGCTGCCGCAGAGGCGCTCGTTGACCACTTCGAAATCCGTGCCCGTCGCGTTGATACGCACGAAGGCGTAGCAGCTCAGGGGAACGGACGCGTTCGTCGCGAAGTCGAGCGTCTCAATGAGACCGCCCGCGTTGTAGTCGTGCACCGCACGCAGCCCGGTCATGAAGCTCTGCCTGGTCGGGCAGGTGCCGGCCTGTTCGAGCCCCTTGACGAACATGTCGGCGTAGATGTAGCCGAGCATGGCGAACTGCTGGGCCGGCTGGGTCTCCGGCGAGTACTTGGCCATTGCGGCCCGGTAGCTCTCGACGGCCGGGTCGGACGACTCGAACGGGCGGAAATGCACGTCGAACGAGACGCCCGCCAGATCCCGCCCCACCGTCGGCAGCTGGCTCTGGTCATATCCGACGAGCGAGACGGTCGACTTCAGGTTCATCCCCATGTTCCGCGCCGCGACGACGAGCTCGGCCAGGTCGGTCGGGACGGTGAAACCGATGATCGTGTCGGCGTCGGCGGCGATCAGCTTCGAGATCGTCTGGTTCGGGCTGTCGACCCCGTGCACGTACGGAACCGTCTCGGTCGTCCTGAGCCCGGACCGCTCGAAGGCGTCTCGGTATTCCTGGGCGGTCTGCAGCGCGGAGTCCACCGAACCGGTCATCACGAAGCCGACCTTGCTGCCGCCTGCCTGCTGGATGTAGCGGGCGATGGCCGTCGGGTCGACAACGTACCCGTAGGAGAAGAAGTTCTGGTAGCGCGCCCATGTCGACAGCGACGCGAAGCCCACCACCGGAACACCGCTGTTCTTCAGGCTTTCCAGCGCATCGCCGAACACCGTGGTCACCGGGAGAAGACCGAAAACCCCGTCCTTGACCAGGTCCTGCGCCACCTGATTGCTCTCCAACTGCGAGCTGGTGTCGTCGCGCCATTCATAGGTGATTCGGCGCCCATTCACTCCGCCGGCCGCGTTCGCCACCCCAAGCCGCGCGTTCACGCCGGCACGGGCCGACGAAAATGCGTCGCTGCCGGGGCCCGAATCAGAGAGAACCATGCCGAGTCTGACCTGGTCCGCAGTCACACCGGGCCCGGTACACGCCACCACACCATCGCTGCCGGACCCGGAGCTGCAACTTGCCGCACCCGCCAGAAGTGTGACTGCCACCACAGCCCCGGACAGCCCTGACAGTCTTCTTAAGGTCATTTGTTCTCCAACGCGAACCCGACATCGACAACGGAGCCTGGAAGCCGGCAGCCGCAGATGACCAAATGCCCGGGTGGCGCCACGCCGCAGGCCATCCACGCAACCCGTTAACCGGGCACATGGTTTCGCATGTTAACGACCAGGGACAGTTGTCTTTGTGTGAGGTTCGCAGCATCACAGGGAAATCCCAACAGAACCCACGGAGCCGCAATCAACGGTTACCGGAAATCCGGCCACGGGCAGGCCGGCCACTACCCGTGGTGCCCATCCGAACCAGGCTTGCCACGGAGCAGGCCTGTCGCGACACCCGCCGATCACCCTCCGGGTTCGAACAACTGCGACGAGAGCGCACCGCAGTACCTGCCGAACGGCTAGGAAGAAGCGGGGCTCGCCGCACTGCCCGGATGCCCACCACCGCGCCCATCAGACCTGGCCGCCGACCACCTCCCGGCACCCGCGGTACGCCCGGGGCACCGCACCATGGGCCCGCGGCACCGCGTTATGGGCCCGGGGCGCCGCGTTATGGACAGTGCACGCCGAGGCTGGCAGTGGACGACAGCCACCCCGACTCCGCCACACCCAGGCCACTCACCCGGCACCTCGGGTCCGGCCTCAGGCAGATCGGGTCCGGCAGGGCCAGGGGCACCGCAAGTCACCCGCGACACCCGGACCCACCGTCCAACCACCCCGGGAGTGGAACCCGATATCACACACGGACGACCAATCCGTTGATTTCGGCACCGCTTCAGTCGCGGTTCCCGGACGAAGTTTCGGTCAATGCACGGAGCCGGCACCCCCGCCTTGCCGGCCACCCGGATCAGCGGTCGCCCACCTCGACCATGATACGATGATTCATTATCAGCTCTCACAAGGATCCAGATGTCTGTCATCAATGACCGGGCGCACGTCGACCGCCTCCTCAGCGAGTTCGCGCGCACGACCGACGAGATACTGACGCTCGAAGAGCTGCGCACGCGGCTGCTGAGTGGCCGGCAGCTGATTATGAAATACGGTGTCGACCTGACCGCGCCGCATCTTCACATCGGCCATGCGGTGAATCTGTGGATGTACCGGGCGCTGCAGGATCTCGGGCACCGGGTCGTACTTCTGCTCGGCGACTTCACGACGCAGATCGGCGACCCCACCGGTAAGAGCAAAACGCGCCCGGTCCTCGCCCGCGAGGAGATCGAGGCGAACGCGAAGCAGATTCAGGAGCAGGCCACCCGGGTGCTGCGGACCGATCCCGAACTACTCGAGATCCGGCCGAACTCCGAGTGGCTGAACGCGATGACACCGTCGGAGCTGCTGACCGTGATGTCCCGGGTCACCGTGGACCGGCTGCTTTCGCGGGATATGTTCCGTAAGCGGATGAGCGAGGGCCAGTCGATCGCCGCCCATGAGCTGGTATACCCGATCATCCAGGGCTGGGACTCGGTGTGCCTGCGCGCGGACCTGACCATCATCGGCAGTGACCAGCTTTTCAACGAGATGATGGGCCGGTCGCTCCAGGAGAAGGAGGGGCAGGCCCCGCAGGTCGTCATCACCACGAAGATAACCCCGGGTATCGACGGCGGAGAGAAGCAGAGCAAGAGCCTCGGCAACTACGTCGCCATCAATCACAGCCCGCGCGAGAAGTTCGGTCGTCTCATGCGGGTTCCCGACCAGTACGTCGGCCAGTACCTCACGGTCTACAGCGATCTACCGGAGGACGCGATCCGCGCGGTGCTGAGCAAGCAGGAGACAGCGCCGATCGAGGCGAAGTACGACATGGCCACCGCGATCGTGACCCGTTGGGACGGCGAGGCCGCGGCCGCCGCCGAGCGGGACTGGTTCATCACGACCTTCAGCCGCCGTCAGGTACCCGCCGACGCCGAGCACGTCGTGCTCGACACAGCATCGATGAAGGTCCTCGATCTCATGCGCACCCTGCTCGGGGCGGGGCCGTCCAACGGCGACCTGCGGCGACTCATCCAGCAGGGCGGTGTCACCGTGGGCGACGACCGGATCGACGACACCGACGCCGTCATCACCGTGGGCTCCGAGCCGGTGCCGGTGAAGCTCGGCAAGCGCCGCTGGTTCCAGGTCTCACACAGCCCGGCGGACTGAGCGGCGCCCGGTCCGTCGACCCCCGTCGGCCGGCGGCCGCCCGCACCGGTCGGCGCCGGAGCCCACCGCACCGATGACTCCGGCGCAGGCGGCTCCGGCGCGGGTTCCGACCGTTGTTCGGCTGTTCCGCTCAGCCGGCCAAGGGTGGAAGCCGGTCGAGAAATCCACCGAGCCTGCCCGCGAAAACGTCGTTGTCGTCCCCGGCGACCATGTGGCCCGCGCCGGTGACGTCGACGTACTCGGCGTGCGGGATGAGCTGCAGCAGTTCCGCCGCGCCCTCCTCGCTGACGATGTCCGACTGACGACCCCGCACCAGCAGGGCGGGCACCCGGATCGCCCGGGCGGCGTCGTACAGCAGTTCGGGCTGGGCGGATGGCGCCGGCACGACGGCTTCGGCGGGGTGCGCCGCCCGCTTGGTGGCCAGCTCGCTGAAACCGCGTTCCGCCTCGTCACGAATGGTCATGAAGGCGGGATCCCAGTGCCAGAACCAGCGCCCGTCCCGGTGTCGCAGGTTCTTCTTCAGGCCTTCGAGGTTCGTGGGCCGTTTGCGGTGCGGGTTGTAGGCGCTGATGGCGTCGGACGCCTCCTCCAGCGACGCGAAGCCGTCCGGCGCCGAGGACATGAAGGCGAAGATCTTGTCCGTGCCGGCGGGTTCGATCCGCGGTGTGATGTCGACCAGCACCAGCGCACGGCCGAGTTCCGGGTCCTCGCTCTGGGCGACGAGCGCCGCCATGCCCCCCATCGACGCACCGACGAGGACCGGTGGTTCATCGAGCTGGCGCGCGATCGCCCCGACGTCGGCCACCAGGGACCGATGGCTGTAGTCACCGTCCGGCGCCCACTCGCTGTCGCCGTGCCCACGGGCGTCGACGGAGATCGCCGCCCACCCGAGGCCGGCGAGCCGCTCCCCCGTCCGCTGCCAGGAGTGCCTGGTCTGCCCGCCACCGTGCAGCAGGAGGACGAAGCCCCTGCGCTCGCCGCCGGGCGGATCCCACCGGTCGCCCGCCAGGCGTACCCCGGCGCCGTCGAAGGACACCTGCTCTCGCAGAATCATCGGTCGCTTCGTCCCCTTCATCCGCGCCAGGCCTTGTCGCAACCGCGGGCGTTCCGTCCGCCGGCCCCTCCTGTCGCTGGCCTGTCCAGCAAACCACGCCACTGTTCTGCGCGGCCCGCGACCGCGGGCACCGCGCGCGGTCTGTGTGACAGCCCACCCGAGATCGGATTCGGCGCCACGGTCGGGGCTGCCGTCAGGAGAGCCAGCCACGCACCTGTTCGATGGCGGCCACCCGAGAACGATGGTCGGGCGCGAGCGGGGTCACGTTCAGGGTTGTCGCCCCCGCCTGCGCATAGGCGGCCAGCCGCTCCTGGATGTAGCCGGCCGGCCCGATGAGAGCGGTCGCCCGCAGCAGCTCGATCGGAACCGCAGCCTCGGCTTCCTTCTTCTTCCCGGCCAGGTACAGATCCTGGATGAGCTCGGCCTCCCGGACGTAGCCGTACCGCCGGGCGAGGTCGTTGTAGAAGTTCCGTCCCTTCGCGCCCATCCCGCCGATGTAAAGCGCCACCGACGGACGCATCAGGTCGAGCAGACCGTCGAGGTCCTCGCCGATCGCCAACGGCGCCGCGACGACGACGTCCAGCGGGCCGAGCCGCGGGTCGCGGCGGGCCGTGCCGTCGGCCAGCGCCTCGCCCCACACCTCGCGGGCCTTCTCCGGGTGGAAGAAGAAGGGCTCCCAGCCCTCGGCGATCTCCGCGGCCATCGCCACGTTCTTCGGGCCGATCGCGGCCAGGAGCACCGGAATCCGCTCCCGTACCGGGCGGTTGATGATCTTCAGTGGCTTCCCCAGGCCGGTGCCGCGCTCCGGCGGCAGCGGCAGGGTGTAGTAACGACCGCTGTACTCGACCTTCTCCCGCCGCCACACCGCTCGGCAGATCTCGACGACCTCCCGGGTCCGGCCGAGCGGCGCATCGTAGGGCACACCATGAAAGCCCTCGATGACCTGGGGACCGGACGCCCCGATGCCCAGTGTGAACCGGCCGCCGGAGACGAAGTCGAGCCCGGCCGCGGTCATCGCCGTCAGCGTGGGCGTCCGGGTGTAGATCGGCAGGATCCCCGAGGCGATCTCGACCCGTTCGGTGCGGGCGGCCAGAAAACCGAGCTGGCTCACCGCGTCGAACGAATAGGCCTCCGGGACGAAGACGATCCCCAGACCCGCCCGTTCGAAGTCGCCGAGCTCGGCGACCGTCTCGGTGAAACCTCCGCTGTAGTTCAGCGGCATCCCGATCCGCATGGGAACTCGCCTCCTGCTCCGTACCCGGTGGGTCAGTCCAGCGTCCCGGCGACGGCCAGCCGGCCGCCCGGCAGCCCGTTGCGTCGTCAAGCGGTCGGCCGCGTCGCGTCATGTCGCGATCGGCAGGCTACCGGCAGCACCCGTCACGGGCCACCTGTCCACCGCCGATGGCAACAACACCTCGACGCCGCCGCCCGATCCGCCCCTGCCGGCTGACCAGCAAGGGCGGATCGGGCGCCTTGGGAGATGACCGGCTCAGCAGCTTCGCGCCGCCCCAGGTCTGGCCAGGCCCGCCAGGCCGGGCCTGACTGGGCGTCAGGTCACGCCGCCGCGTGATGCCTTCGCGGTCTCGCTGAACTCGACCTTCGAGAAGGTCTCGACCAGCCGATCCGCCGAGAATCCCCCAGCGCGCGGGCGCTCGAACAGCGACGGGACGGGGAAGCCCACGCCAAATCGGGTCGAGACAAAACGAAATCCGGACCAGGAGGTTCGGGAACGGTTGGCTCGGGCTCCGTCATCATTCCTCGGACGTTGAATCATCCGACCACGGAGTAGACGCACCGAAAACTTCCCACGACCTTCTTCTGATATCCGGCCGCCGGCCGCGGGGTGCCTTTTCCGGCCACGGCCCACCACTGCGGGCAGGCACCTAGCCGTGCCCTTTTCGGCATCCATGCGTGCCATCGCGGGCCCGCCGCGACGCCCGGATCATCTGCACTGCGGTCCGCCCCGGCGGCGCGGCCCGCGACCAACAACCGACGGCCTGTTTCCACCCGACCTTGTCGATCACTCCTCGGTTCGCGTCACGATGGCCGTGGTCATCGCCCTCCCAGCCGCAGGCGAAACGCAGTGACGGGAATTCCGACGGACGATGGAGGCACAACACCCGCGCATCACTCCGGTCAGCTGACCGTCCGTTAGGTAAGGTGCCCACGGCGGAGACAAGCCCGCGGACAAGCAGACAGGCAGCGAAACACACCTTGCTTGCAGCGGTTTCGACATGGAGGTCTTTCATGGCGCGGCGCAGATCTGACCCACACCGGGCCGGCGCACCCGCCTGAACGCGGAGATGTCCGACTACCCAACGGTCACCACCGCCGAGATCGTGCTGCTATAGTCCGCTACGCTGGCGGCCCGAAAAGGACGACATCCAATTGGGTCAAGATCCGCCTCGGGAGATGCGCATAGTGAGGATCAAGTATTCGGCGGCGTGCTGTGCTGCGGCCTTGTTCAGCGCGACGACGTTATCGGCCTGCCTCGGAGGAACAACGGCAGCCGACAGAGCGGACTGCAACACGCCTGGCGTGACCGCCAATCAGGTGAACGCCGGCCTCATCTATCCGGACACCGGGATGGCGGCCGACGTCTTCACCGCGTTCCGGGCCGGGGTGGATGCGCGCTTCGGGGTCGCGAACGCCGCCGGCGGTGTCAACGGCCGTCACCTCGTCCTCACGCCGCGCAACGACGAGAGCACTGCGTCACTGAATCTCTCGGTGAGCCAGGAGCTGATCGAGAAGGAGCGGGTCTTCGCCGTCCTCGAGGGCAGTGTGGTGACCGGCGGCGGCGCCGATTACCTGACGAAGGCCGGGGTCCCGGTTGTCGGCCTCGCCGTCGAGGACGTGTGGGCGAAGAACCGCAACATGTTCACCTTCGCCTACAACTTCTCCGGCACGGGCACGGTGAACACCTTCGGCAAGTTCGCCAAGAAACACGGCGGAACCCGCGCGATCATCTACCACAACGGTCTCGACTCGTCGGTGTCGACACCGCTCGCGCGCCAGTTCACCGCCAGTTTCGACGCGGTCGGGATCCCCTCCGTCCTGGTGGCCGGTGACAACGACCCGTCGGCCAGCCAGATCGCGGAGGTCATCCGGCGCATCAGGACGGACGGTGCCGACACGTTCGTCGGCAACCTCGATGCACCCGGCACCGCGAAGATCATCTCCGCGGTACGCGAAGCGGGCCTGCAGCTCAACGTGATTCTCAGCGCCGCCCAGGCTCCCACCCCGGAGCTGCTCGCGCAGTACGGTACCAACCTTGCCGGCGTCACCACCTTCACCAGCTATCTGCCGCTGGAAGTGGAGTCACCGGCGAACACCGCCTACCGCAATGCCATCTCCGCCTACGCGCCCTCGCTCCAGAACCCCAACGAGACCCTGGCGCTGGTCGGCTACCTCGTCGGGGACATCTATGTCCGCGGTCTGGAGGAGTCCGGCGACTGCCCGACGCGGCAGGGCTTCATCGACGGCCTGCGCGCGGTGAAGGACTACAACGCCGGCGGCCTGACCAACACGATCGACTTCGACGCGGACTTCGGCAAGGTCGAGCAGTGTTACTCGTTCAGCCGGGTGAACGCGGCCGGCACCGGCATGGAGGTCGTGGAGACCGACTTCTGCGGGGACCGGCTGGACTGAGGCGCTCCCCTGCGGCGCGGCGGTGGAGGGCACCGGCTGTCCGACATCCACCGCCGGCCGGCGGCCCATCTCGTCCAGGGATGTCCTCTTGGCGCGTCACGTGCGCTGTGGGTGCCGTACCCGCTAAAGTCCGCCGGTGCCGATCATTGGGAATGATGCGACGTGATGGGGCAGACGCACGTGTTGAGCGGCGGAGTGGCCTGGTTGGCCGCCGCTCCGCTGCTCTCGCGGGAGGAGCTGCTGGGTTCGCACGCGCTGTCGCTGTCCTCCAGCCAGCTGATCGCCGGTGCGGTCGTGGCCGCCGGCTCGGGCCTGCTGCCCGACATCGACCACCCGTCGGGCCGGATAGCCAACACGCTGGGGCCGCTGACGAAGACGTTGTGCCGGTGGGTGAGCCGCCTGTCCGGCGGCCATCGGCACGCCACCCATTCGCTGCTGTTCGCGGTCGCCATGGGAATCCTCATGGGGCTGCTGGCGGAGCATTTCCGGTACGGCTGGTGGGCCGCGCTGTTCGTGCTGGTCGGTTTCGGGCTGCGTGGGCTCGGCCTGGACTTCAAGGGGCACGACGTCTGGTCCGGGCTGAAGGACTGCCTGACGGCCGGGATCGCGGTGTACCTGATGCGCGACCTCGACATGGGCTTCGCCGGCTACGCCGTCACGATCGGTGCCCTGGCCCATCTGCTCGGAGACTGCCTCACCCCACGCGGATGCCCGTTGCTGTGGCCGGTGAACTGGCGGATGGAGACGGTCCTGGTGCCCCGGACGAACGGCACGGTCGAGCGGAAGGTCGTCGTCCCGGTCCTGTTCTGCGCCGCGGTCATCCTGACGACCGGCACTCTGGTCGGCGACGACCCGTTCCTCTGGTTCGGCCGCATCCCGACGGGCTGAGTTAACGTGCCGGTGTCCCTTTCCCGAGGACCGCGCCTGTCGGGTGCGGAGTGCAAGGAGCGTCCGGTGGCCCTGCCTGAGCCTGATCTGACCGCTGATCTGACGCCCGAGCAGTTGCTGACCACAACACGCAGCGTCCGTAAGCGGCTCGACCTGGACCGCCCGGTCGAGCCGGCGCTGATCGACGAATGCCTGCGGACCGCGCTGCAGGCCCCGAGTGGGTCGAACCGGCAGGGCTGGCACTGGCTCGTGGTGACCGACCCCGACCTGCGGGCCGGAATCGCCGACGCGTACCGCAAGGGTGCCGCCGGATATCTGGCCGCCGCGGACCGGGCCAATACCGAGCAGTACGAGGGCGAGCGTGCCGCGACCCAGGCCCGGGTCACCGATTCCGCCCGCTTTCTCGCGGAGAACCTGCACCGGGTGCCGGTTCTGGTCATTCCGTGCATCGAGGGTGACGCCGCCTCGGTGCCCGCCGCGCAACAGGCCGGTTTCTGGGGTTCGCTGCTGCCCGCGGTCTGGAGCTTCATGCTCGCCGCGCGGCTGCGCGGGCTCGGCACCGCTTGGACGACCCTGCATCTGGCCCATGCCGGGGAGGTGGCGGAGCTCCTGGGTATTCCGCCCGGTTACACCCAGGGTGCGCTGGTGCCGGTCGCCCACACCGTCGGCACCGGTTTCCGCCCGGCGTCCCGGGAGCCGCTGGAGACCGTCCTGCATCGCGACCGCTGGTAGCGCCGTAGCTGGTAGCGCGGTAGCGGTACCGGTTTTGCGCCCCCCTGCCGCCTCTCAGCGCAGGGGGGCGGGGTGCGCGGCGAAGAAGTCCCAGATGCGCGTGGTCGCGTCGAGGGCGTCCGACGGCTCGTCCGCTCCCAGCAGCTGCGTGAGGGGCTTCGCGTCGCTGCCGGGCCACTGGTGGCCCGCGCCGTCGATCGTGACCAGCTCGACCGCACGGCCGTCGGGACAGGCCGCGGCGGACGTCGTCAGCACACCCTCGACGGTCACCGACAGCTGCGGGCAGTCGTCGATCGCACGCCAGGCGGCGGCCACCTCAGGAACGGGCGGGCCGTCGATGCCCGGGTACCGACGGCTGAACGGGTCGCCCTGCTCACCGTCGTACCGGATAGATTTGTCCTCGGTGCCGTGAATGTGCAGGACGGAGGCCTTCGCCGCCGACGAGCAGTCGACCAGCATCGTCGTCGAAACAGCCGCGACCGCGGCGAACAGATCGGTCTCGCAGGCCATCCGATAGGCCATCGCGCCGCCGTTGGAGATCCCGGTGACGAACACCCGGCGCGGGTCGACGTCGATCCGGCCGCCCAGCGTCGTGAGGACGTCCCGCAGGAACGCGACATCGTCCACGTTGTCACCCGCGGCGGGGCCGCAGCAGGTGCCACCGGCGTTCCAGGAGCGGCTGGTCCCGTCGGGAAACACGGCTAGGAAACGCCCGGCGTCGGCGGCATCATCCCACCGGTAGCTGTTCTCGGCCTGCGTTCCGCTGCCGTACCCGCCGTGCAGCATGACGACCACGGGCACCTGGCCGGTGAGCCCGGAGGGCCGGTAGAGGTGAACCATCCGCTCCTCCTTCGCCCCTGCCACCGTCAACGCGAAGCTCGACCGACCCGTCGGAATCGGTGCCCCGGCGCCCGGCTGCGAGGGTACCGACGGGGAATCCGAACCGCCGAGGCGCTGCCGTAAGGGACCGGAGCTGCGCGCCCCCGAGTCACAGGACACGAGGAGAGCGACCAGCACGGCCGCCATGAGCAGTGCGGCTCCCAGAACGGCCCGCCGATGTGCGCGGAGCACCGAGATCGACATGCCGTCAGAATAGGCAAGTACCTTGCCTATTTGCAATGGCACGATACCTCCGTGAGCCAGATGTTCCGGCCGGTCGCCGCGCAGACGACACCGGCCCTGCTGCAGAGAGTCGCCAGGCTGCAAGCCGCCCGGGTGGCCGAGGGCTTCGCCGCCGCCGGGCTCACCGGCCTGCGCCCAGGCCACGCGCTACTGCTCGTGCCCCTGCTGGGCGGGGGTCGCCGCGTCTCCGAGCTCGCCGAGGGCCTCGGCGTGACCAGGCAGGCGACAGCCCAGGTGGTGACCACCCTGGAGCGGGGCGGGTATGTCGAGCGGATCGCCGATCCCGACGACGGCCGAGCCCGGCTGGTGCAGCTGACAGCCGCCGGCCTGGCGGCGTTGCGCGCGATGCGCCGCACCGCGGTCGCCGTCGAGCAGGAGTGGTCGGAGCTCCTCGGCCCCGACGGCCTCGACCAGCTCCGCACTCTGCTGGTGGCGCTCGTGGCCGGAGACGGCGGCTTCACCGAACCCTGAGCCGGGTTTCGGCGCCGCCCGCCACCGACTGCGCGGCCGACGCCGACCGCGTCGCGGTGAGGCAGCGCGGACGTTGCGGCGCGGAGGTTGCGGCGCGGCCGGTGCGCCTTTTCCATCTCGCGGTGCATGGACACGGATGCCGCGGGTCCGCGCCGACGCCGGAAAAGACCCGGTCTGGTTGCTCGTGCTTCCGCGCGTGTGCTAGACAGGTGCCCAACACGTATTGGGCACTCGCCCAAGAGTTTTCTGACGCGCGCGGCGCCACTCGGAGGGAGAGCGGGTTGACCGACTGGAAGACGATCGATTTCTTCAATGACGAATCGCTCGTCGAAAACCCGTATCCGTATTTTGACGATCTACGTGCCACCTGCCCGGTGCTGCCGCTGCCGCATCTCGGGGTCGTCGCGGTGACCGGCTATGCCGAGGCCACCGAGGTGTACCGCGACGTCGACACCTTCTCCTCATGCAACTCGGTGGTCGGCCCCTTCGCGGTCTTCCCCGTGCCGCTGGAGGGTGACGACGTCGGCGCCATCATCGACGAGCACCGTGACCAGTTGCCGATGAACGAGCACATGGTCACCATGGACCCGCCGATGCATACCAACGAGCGTGCGCTCGTCATGCGGATGCTGACACCGAAACGGCTGCAGGAGAACGAGGAGTTCATCCAGGGGCTGGCCGGCCGGCAGCTCGACGAGTTCATCGACGACGGCAGGTGCGAGTTCATCCGCGCCTACGCGCAGCCGTTCGCGATGCTCGCGGTGGCCGACGTCCTGGGTGTCCCCGAGGCCGACCACGAGCGTTTCCGGAAGGGCTTCGGGCTGAGCACCAGCCCCGGCCAGATCGGCGCCGGCGGGGAGTCCGACGGCGAGCTGAACGCGCTGGGCTGGCTGGACAACTGGTTCAGCAAGTACATCGAGGACCGCCGCCAGAACCCGCGCAACGACGTCCTGACCCAGATGGCGACGGCGACGTATCCCGACGGGAGCATTCCGGAGGTGATCGCGGTCGTCCGTGCCGCGACCTTCCTGTTCGCCGCGGGGCAGGAGACCACCGCCCGGCTGCTCGGTGCGGTGCTGAAGTACCTCGCCGAGAACCCGGAGGTCCAGGACGAGCTGCGGGCGAACCGTGAGCTGATCCCCGACCTGATCGAGGAGTCGCTGCGGGTCGAGAGCCCGGTCAAGGCCGACTTCCGGCTGGCGCGGCGGAACACGACGGTCGGCGGCGT
The DNA here is from genome assembly GCF_001306465.1 of Frankia sp. R43. Classification (NCBI taxonomy): domain Bacteria; kingdom Bacillati; phylum Actinomycetota; class Actinomycetes; order Frankiales; family Frankiaceae; genus Frankia; species Frankia sp. R43. The sequence continues at coordinate 222,648 of NZ_LFCW01000004.1, forward strand.
CGAGGTGGCGGCGGGTACCCCGGTCATGCTCCTCAACGGGGCGGCGAACCGCGATCCGCGCCATTTCGAATGCCCGGCCGAGTTCCGGCACGACCGCAAGAACGTCCGCCAGCACATCGCGTTCGGCCGTGGGGTCCATTCCTGCCCCGGTGGGCCGCTCGCCCGTGTCGAGGCGCGGATCAGCCTGGAGCGCATCCTCGACCGCACCCGCGACATCCGGCTTTCCGAGGAGCATCACGGCCCGGCCGGCGAGCGCCGGTTCAAGTACGAGCCGACCTGGGTGCTGCGCGGCCTGACCGAGCTGCACCTGGAGTTCACCCCGGTCACGAGCGGATCCGCCTGAGCCGCCTGAGCCGCAGATGACGTGGGGGCGGTCAGGCCCGGGACCGGATCGGTTCCGGGCCTGACCGCCCCTGCTGTTCAGAGCGCGACCAGGTCATGCCGCCGCCGCTCCTCGAGATACGGCAGCGTCTCCTTTTTCAGCCAGTGCTCGAAATACTCCGACGAGGCGTGCGCGGTGACCGCCGCCGCGTCGACGTACTCCTCGTAGATCGCGAAGACCGCCGGATCCCGCGGCGACCGGCAGACGTTGTACGCGAGGTTTCCCGGCTCGGCCCGGGTGGGTTCCACCATCCGCGCCAGAGAATGCGCGACGTGCTCCTCGAAACCGGGCTTCACCTTATAGTGCACAATTATCACGGACGACATCTTCTCTCCTGCTGCTCGCGGCTTCTTCGAGGGCCCACCCATCATGGCCGCCGATCGGCCTGACCCGGCCTCTTCGTCCACACCGGCCCGCACGTGGACCGTAAACCTTAGTTTGCCGGTTTATGGTCTTCACTGTTCTGATCCGACTCCTAGGCTCGGTTCCTACCTGCCGAAGGGCCGTTTGGCCCCCAGGTTGCAGGTCTCCAGGATTCGAGAGGACGGTCGGAGTTGATGCCACCAAGGGCGGTGCCACGGCTCGTCGGCGGGCAGTGGCTGATGCCAGCCGACGGCCGGCACATCGACGTCGTCGACCCGGCGGACGTACGCCGGGTCGTCGGGCGGGTTCCGGCGATGTCCGCGGCGGAGGTGACCGAGCTCTACGACGCGGCGGTGCTGGGAGCACGCCGGTGGCGCGCCACCGGACTGCTCGGCCGCGCCCAGGTGCTGATCGACGCGGCCGCCGACCTGCGCGGACGTCGCGAGGAGATCGCCGCCGACCTGGTGGCCGAGATGGGCAAGACCCTCGCGGAGGCCACGGTCGAGGTCACCAAGGCCGCTGACTTCTTCGACTACTACGCGAGCATGGCCCGTCAGCCCTACGGGCACCTGCTGGCCGACAGCCGCCCGGGCACCGAGACATCCGTGCGCTCGGAGCCGCTCGGGGTGGTCTGCCTGATCACCCCGTGGAACGACCCGTTGCTGACCCCGGCCCGCAAGGCCGCCCCGGCCCTGATCGCGGGCAACGCCGTCGTCCTCAAGCCGGCGTCCGAGACACCGCTGGTCGCGGTGCACCTCGCCCGTTCCCTGCACGACGCCGGTCTGCCCGCCGGGGTGCTCGGGCTCGCCCTCGGACGCATCAGCGAGATCGAGGCGGCGCTGCTGGACGACCCGCGGATCGCCGCGGTGTCGTTCACCGGGAGCACGGCGGTCGGACGAATCCTCAGGCGTCGGCTCGCCGACCGCACCGTGCGGGTACAGGCCGAGCTCGGTGGCAAGAACGCCTCGGTGGTCCTCGCCGACGCCGATCTGGCGCTCGCCGTCCCGACCGTCGCCGCGGCGTCGTTCGGGCAGACCGGGCAGCGCTGCACCGCCACCAGCCGGGTGATCGTCGACCGCAAGATCGCGGACGAGTTCATCGCCGGTCTGGTCCAGGCCACCGAGGCGATCCCCTACGGTCCCGGCACCGATCCGGACGTCGTGGTGGGCCCACTCGTCAGCCGGCGCCACCGCGACGACGTCCTGGGCCACATCGAGCGCGCCCGTCAGGAGGGAGCGGTGATCGCCACCGGCGGGACGACCCCGGCGGACGGCCCGCTGGCCCACGGCTGTTTCGTCACCCCGACCGTCATCACCGAGGTCACCCCGGCGATGGGAATCTGGCGCGACGAGGTGTTCGGCCCGGTCCTCGCCGTGGGAGTGGTGGATGGTTTCGACGCGGCGGTGGCCGCCGCGAACGACTCCGCCTACGGCCTGGCCGCCTCCATCTTCACCCGCGACCTCGGCCACGCCCACGCCTTCGCCGACCGGGTGGACACCGGGCAGGTGTCGGTGAACCTGCCGACCTCGGGCTGGGACGTCCACATGCCCTTCGGGGGTTTCGGTGACTCCGGCGGGTCGACGGTCAAGGAGCAGGGCTACGAGGGCCTCCGCTTCTACTCGCGGGTCAAGACCGTCGCGATGCGAAGCGAGCCGGGCTCATGACCGCGGCTGGCACGGCCCGTGAACGGGTCGGGGTGGTCGGCGGTGGGCTCGTCGGCCTCGCGGTCGCCCGCCGGCTGGCCCAGCTCGGCCGGGAGGTCGTCGTCTTCGAGAAGGAGGACGCGCTCGCGACCCACCAGTCCGGGCACAACTCCGGCGTCGTGCACGCCGGGCTCTACTACCAGCCGGGCTCGCTGAAGGCGACGCTGTGCCGTCGCGGTGTCGCCCTGCTGCGCGAGTTCTGCGCCGAGCACGACCTGGAGTTCCGGGAGATCGGGAAGGTCGTCGTCGCCCGCGACGACCTGGAGGCCGGGCGGCTGCGGGCCATCGAGGGCCGCGCGCGGCACAACGGCGTTCCCGGCATCCGCTGGCTTGACCAGGCCGGACTGCGCGAGCTGGAGCCGAACGTCACCGGGGTGGCCGCGCTGCACTCACCGACCACCGCCATCGTCGACTACCCGGCGATCGCCCGGGCCATGGCGGAGGACGTCGCCGCCGCCGGCGGCCAGATCCTGCTCGCCACCACGGTCACCGCGATCAGCCCGGCCGGCGCCGACGCGGTCACCGTCACGGCCGGCTCCCGGGCCGCCGGTTCCCAGACCCACCAGCTGGGCCAGGTCGTGCTGTGCGCGGGGCTGCAGGCGGATTCGGTGGCCCGGCTCGCCGGCGACGACCCGGGGCCGGCCATCGTGCCGTTCCGCGGCGAGTACTACCGGCTGGTGCCCGCGCGGACCGGGCTGGTCCGCGGGCTGGTCTACCCGGTTCCCGACCCGGCCTACCCGTTCCTGGGCGTGCACCTCACCCCGCGGGTCGACGGGAACGTCGACATCGGCCCGAACGCGGTGCTCGCGCTGGCGCGTGAGGGCTACCGGCGCCGCGACCTGCGCCTGGGCGACCTCGCGGCCGTACTGCGCTGGCCCGGGGCGCGCAGGCTGTTCCGCCAGCACTGGCGGGCCGGCCTCGGGGAGATGCGCGGATCGCTGTCCAGGCGGGTCTTCCTCGCGGCGGCCCGGGAATACGTCCCTGACCTGCGGACGTCCGACGTCGTCCGCGCGCCGGCCGGGGTCCGCGCGCAGGCCGTCGACGCCGACGGCTCCCTGGTGGACGACTTCCGCATCAGCAGGCTCGGCCCGGTGACCGCGGTGCGCAACGCCCCGTCGCCGGCCGCGACCTCGTCGCTGGCGATCGCCGAGCACGTCGTCGACCAGATCGCCGCGCGTCAGCCTTCCTGACCACGACCTTCTCTCCGTTTTCTCTCCGTAGTTCCCGCGTTCAGTTCCCACGTTCCCAGCGGTGGCCCGGTGGGCGCCGCACCCGTCCCCCATCCCGAATCGAGGACGCCACAGATGTTCATCGTCGACTCGCAGATCCACGTCTGGCTCGAGGAGACCCCCGACCGGCCGTGGGTGCCCGGGGCCCGCGAGCGGATCCGTCTCAACGGGCACCGCGAAGAGGCGTTCAGCTATGAGGAGGCGCTCCGGCTGATGGACGCCGCCGGGGTCAACCGGGCGCTCATCCTGCCGCCGTCCTGGGAGGGTGACCGCATCGACTACGCCCTCGAGGCGTGCGAGGCGCACCCGGACCGTTTCGGGATCATGGCCCGGATCCCGCAGAACAAGCCGGCCGAGGGCGCGGCGATGATGCGCGACTTCGCGCAGAACCCGTACGTGAAGGGCACCCGGCTGACGTTCCACCGGCCGATCGACCGCAACTGGATGATCGACGGCACGAACGACTGGTACTGGCCGCTGGCCGAGGAGCTGGGCATCAGGACGATGGTGCACGCGCCGATCTGGAAGGCCGAGCTGGGCGCGATCGCGGCCCGCCACCCCGGCCTGCGCATCATCATCGACCACATGGGGATCATGGCCCGCTGCGTCGACGACGCCATCGGCTACTGGGTCAAGGAGACCGCCGACCTGCACAAACACCCCAACATCTACGTCAAGGTCTCCGCCGTCCCGGGCTATTCGACCCAGCCGTTCCCGAACCTCAACCTCGCGAAGTACGTTCGCGAGATGGTCGACGCGATGGGTCCGCAGCGCTGCTTCTGGGGCACGGACCTGACCCGTCTCATGGGCCACGGCCTGACCTACGCCGACACGATCGCGCAGTTCACCGAACACTTCGGCTTCACCGCCGAGGAACTCGAGTGGATCATGGGCCGTGGGATCTGCGAGTGCCTCGAATGGCCGATCTCGGACGCCCCCCTCGCGGTCGGCACGAGCGCCGGCGGCACGGAGGCGGCATCGTGACGGACCTGACGGACGAGAAGGACCGCAAGGACGGCGGGGAGGCGATCCTCGAGGCCTGCCGGAGCCTTGGGGTCGATGTCATCTTCTCCTCGCCGGGCTCCGAGTGGGCGCCGGTGTGGGAGGCGCTCGCCCGGCAGGAGAAGAACGGCACGCCTGGGCCGCGTTACCTCGATCTGCTGCACGAGACCCTCGCCGTGGCGATGGCGACCGGGTACGGGCTGGTGACCGGCCGGCCTCAGATGGTCCTGCTGCACGCGGTGCCCGGTCTCTTACAGGGTGCCTGCGGCATCCACGGCGCGCTGCTGGCCAACGTCGCGATGGTCGTCTGCTCGTCCGAGTCGATCACCTACGGCGAGACCGAGACCGATCCCGGTTCGCAGTGGTACCGCAACCTGTCCATCGTCGGCGGCACGCAGGCGGTCGCCGCACCCTTCGTCAAGTGGTCCACCCAGGTCGGCAGCGTGTCCACGCTGTACGGCTCCGTGGTCCGGGCCGCCGAGATCGCCCGCCGGGGGCCGGCCGGTCCGGTGTACCTCAACGTCCCGGTCGAGGTCCTGCTCGAACCATGGGAGCCGGCGGCGACGGCCGTCCGGCCCGTGGCCCTGCCGGGCAGCCGGGTCAGCACCGAGCCCGAGCTGGCCGAGGCCGCCCGCCGGCTCGTCGCCGCCGAGCGCCCGGTCATCGTCACCGAGTCGGCCGGCCGGCATCCCGACGGCTTCGCCGCGCTCGTCGACCTCGCCGAGCTGCTCTCGATCCCCGTCGTCGAGCCGCAGTCAGCGGTGTGCGCCAACTTCCCGCGCACCAGTGAGCTGCACCGCGGCGGCGAGGGCGGCGCGCTGTTCGCCGAGGCCGACCTGATCGTCCTGGTCTGCTGCCGTGCGCCCTGGTACCCACCCAGCAACCGCCCCGCGGACGCCGAGGTACTCGTCATCGACGACGTCCCGCACCGTCCGTACAGCGACTACCAGGTCCTCACCGCCGACCAGTACCTGGAGGGCGATGTCGGGCCGACGCTGCGAGCGTTGGTCTCGGGCGTCTTGGAGCTCGGTGTCGACGACGAGCGGGTCGCCGCCCGGCGCGCCGCCCTCGCCGCTCCCCGACCGGCACGGGCCGCCGCCGGCGCCGGCCTCGACGCCGCGGCCGTGGTCAGGGAACTGCGCGACCTGATCGACCCGCGAGCCGCCGTCGTCGACGAGACGATCACGCACAGCCGGGCGATCGCGCAGCATCTGCGGGCCGAGGAGCCGGGCCGGTACTCCTACGTCCAGGGCGGCCTCGGCCAGGGGCTCGGTGTGGCGCTCGGAGTCAAGCTCGCCGATCCGGATCGTGAGGTCGTCCTCACGATCGGCGACGGCTCGTTCCTCTACAACCCGATCGTGCAGTCCCTCGCGGCGTCGCGCGCTCTCGGCCTCCCGCTGCTGGTGGTGGTCTTCAACAACCGGCAGTACCGGTCGATGAAGCTCAACCACCTGCGCTTCTACCCGCAGGGCACCGCGGTCACCGAGGACGACTTCCGCGGTGTGGACCTCACCGACCAGCCCGATCTGGCCTCCCTGGTCACACCGTTCGAGATGGCGGGGCACACCGTCACCAGGCCCGAGGAGCTACGCCCCGTCCTCGAGGCGGCGCTGGCAGGTGTCCGGGCCGGCGTCACCGCGCTGGTCGACGTGCATCTCCCGCTGTAGCCGCCGCCCGCCGGCCGGGCGAAGCCGGGCCACAGCCTCGGTCCCGGCCCGTTCGCTCCCTGTTCGTTCACTCGGCCTCGTCGCAGTCCGTCCGGCGCGCGTTCGCCGGACGGACGGTGGGGCGAGCGTCGCCGCCATCGCCGCCATCGCCGCCTGAGCCATCGGAGGTTCCCCATGCCTGCCCCCCGCACCATCGTGCCGGACAAGGCGTTGCGCACACTCGTCAGTGACATCTTCGTCGCGGCCGGCACCAGCCGCGAGCACGCCGACACGATCGCGGACGTCCTGGTGTGGGCGAACCTGCGCGGTGTCGACTCGCACGGAGTCTCCCGCATCCCCCGCTACCTCGAGCTGTTCGAGAAGGGCGAGGCGAACCCGCGGCCCCAGATCGCGGTCGACGAACTGCGGTCGGCCGTCGCGGTGATCGACGCGGACTCGGCCCCCGGCCCGGTGGCGCTGTCGATGGCCATGCACCAGGCCGTCAGCATGGCCCGCTCGAGCGGCATCGCCTGGGTCGCCGTGCGCGGCACGGTGCACACCGGCGCGATCGGCTACTACACCGAATGCGCCGCCCAGTACGGGATGGCCGGCCTCGGCATCGTCGCCGGCGTACCGAACATGGCCTACAGCGGCAGCACCGGCGCCGGTGTGGCGACCAGCCCGCTCTCCGTCGCGGTGCCCGCCGGGCGCCATCCGATCGTCCTGCTCGACATGGCGACGGCGGTCATCGCGCTCGGCCGGATCGCCCAGCACAGGAGCAGTGGGCGGCCGCTGCCCGAGGGCGCCGCCCTGACGAAGGACGGCCGGCCCACCACCGACCCGGCCGAGGCCGCCGTGCCCCTGCCGATGGGCGGCGCGAAGGGCGCCGGGATGTCGCTCGTCTTCGAGCTGCTGACCAGCGGCCTCACCGCCAACCCGATCGTCAGCCCGTTCCACAGCGGTAGCCCGGAGGGCCGGCGGCACCGGCAGAACGCGGCCCTGCTCGCCGTCGACATCTCGGCGTTCCTGCCCGTCGACCAGTTCCGGGGAATCGTCGACGAGACGGTCGACGCCATCAAGAGGCTGCCCGCGAACGACCCGTCCGCGGAGATCCTCGTCCCCGGGGAGCGGGGCACCCGCACGTTCGCCGACCGGCTCACCGGCGGCATCCCACTGCCCGTTCCGATGGTCAACAAGCTCTGCGACCAGGCCGCCGCGCTCGGTGTGGCGATCCCGGACGGTGTGCGCCCGGCCTGACCACCCCGCCCGGAAACACGCCGCCCTCCTGGTCGCCATGGCGTCCAGGAGGGCGGGAACGGTGTGCGGACGGCTCAGTCGTTGACCAGGCTCAGTCGTTGACCATGCTCAGTCGTTGACCAGGCTCAGTCGTTGACCATCCTGTCGGCCTCCGACAGATGCTCGACGGTCTGGCCGGTCGCCATGAAGGTGCGTGTCACGAACGCCGAGTCGTATACCCACAGAATCGTCATCGGAACGTCCCCGATGTTGCGGAAGAGATGCGGAATTCCGGCTTCGACATAGGTGGTGTCGTGGGGTTCCAGCGCGGTCAGCTGACCGTCGATCTCAACTTCGGCGAGACCGCTCAGCAGCGTCACGTGCTCGACGCAGTTATGCGTGTGCAGCGGCGCTCCGGAGCCCACCGGGTAGGTGCTGATACCGGAGGTCAGCGTTGTTTTCTCGATGGCGCTGGACCTGGTGATCAGCGGTATCGTGCACACGGCACCACCACGATCGAGGCGCGTGACGTTTCGCGTCCTGATGATCGTCATCTCGAGTCCTCAGCTCTCTGTGTCAAGCCCCCGAACAGCCCGGGATCGTCCAGGTTGAGGTTAGGTGGGTCGGTCGCGGGCCACGATCGCCGATCCGGAACTCTAATGTTTCGGGGTCTTCACCAACAGCCGTCGGACAGCTCTGGACACAACGTCGAACGTTCATCATCGTTACCCCAATCACAGCTTTCGTCATGGTCGACATCGAGGAGGATGTTCGTGCGACTCAAGCCGCTGGAAACACTGTCCCCCCGGCAGGCGGAGATCAGCGATCGAATCACCAGCCGGCGCGGCGGCACCCGCGGTCCTTTCCTGGTCTGGTTGCGCAGCCCCGAGCTTTGTGAGCGGGTCGAGGCGCTCGGCGCGTTCTGCCGGTTCGAGTCGGCGCTGCCACTGAGGCTGCGGGAGCTCAGCCTGCTGATCGCCGCCCGTCATTTCGACGCGCAGTATTCCTGGAACGCGCACGTCGACAAGGCGGCGGACGCGGGCGTCGACCGCGCGGCGCTGGAGCGCCTCGCCCGCCGCGAGGACCCGGCCTTCACCGACCCGGACGAGCAGCTGCTCTACCAGTTCGCGACCGAGGTCCTCACCGAGCACTTCGTCCGCGACGAGACCTTCGCCGCGGGCCTGGCCGCGTTCGGCGAGCAGGGCCTGGTCGACCTGATCGGCAGCCTGGGCAACTTCTCGATGCTCGCGATGCTGCTCAACACCTTCCAGGTCGACCTCCAGAAGGACCGCACCGGCCCGTTCCCGGACATCTCCGGCTTCACCCGGGTCGGCCCGGTGTCGAACGGGGCGCCGTCCGCATGAGCATGGCGTCGTCCCTTCCGGGCATCCGGTCACCCCGGCGGCCCGGGCCGTCCACCGACCGGCGTGGCACGGCTGTGCTCAGCCCGGACCAGGGGGCCGCGGACGGTCACGGGCATGCGGACGGCCACGAGCACGCGGACGAGCAGGGGCACGGCGAAGGCCACGGCGCGGGGCACGGGCGCGGTCGCGGGAGGCGGCCTGGTGGGGGCGCGGGGCTCGGCCACTACGGCGCCCGCTTCGCGGTGCTGGGTGTCTGGCTCATCATGGCGGTCGTCTACGGGATCGCGGTGCCGGAGACCTTCCTGACCTCCGGCACGGCCAAGACGATCTTCGGAAGCCAGCAGGCGCTCGTCTTCCTCACCGCCGCGTTGCTGTGCACCATCTGCGTGGGCGAGTTCGTCGACCTCTCGGTCGCCGCCGTCTTCGGCCTGTCCGCGATCCTGGTCCCGGTCCTGAACGTCGACCACGGATGGAACGTGTGGCTCGCGAGCCTGGCGGCGATCGCCATCGCGACGCTGTGCGGCGCCATCAACGGCGCCCTGGTCGTCCGGCTCGGCGTGAACACCATCGTCGTGACGCTGGGGATGGGAACGCTCCTGCTCGGCATCGCGCTGTGGATCAGCAACATGACACCGATCAGCGGGCTGAGCACGGACTTCTCGAAGATCGCACTGTTCGACGTGCTGGGGCTGCCCGTGAGCTTCTACGAGGGCGTCGGGCTCATGCTGGTCTTCGCCTACGTGCTGATGCTGACGCCGCTGGGCCGCAACATGCGGTTCGTCGGCGCGAACCGCGAGGTGAGCCGGCTCGCTGGCATCCGGGTCAACCGGGTGCGGTTCGGCGCCTTCACGACGGCGGGCGCGATCAACGGTGTCGGCGGTGTCCTGGCCGCGGCGGCGACCGGCGGGTTCGACCCGACGGTCGCCAACAGCTATCTGCTGCCGACCTTCGCGGCCACGTTCCTCGGAACCGCGATCCTGCAGCCGGGTCGGTTCAACCCGCTCGGCACACTCGTCGCCGTCTACTTCCTCGCCACCGGCATCCTGGGCCTGCAGCTGCTCGGCGTGGCCGCCTGGATCTCGAACGTCTTCTACGGCGGGGTCCTCATCGTCGCTGTGACGATCTCGACGCTGTTGCATGCCCGATCCGGGAGCTGACCGACGCTCCTGGGGTCTGTGAGCCACTCCCAGTCCCAGTTCCAGCTCCGCGACCCCTGCTTCCCGCTCAGCCAGTCCCGTAGCCGCGGCCGCGGGAGTCTCCGCCTGGAGGATGAAAATGATCACTACCGCACGTGCGTCGCGATCGGCCACCCGGTTTCGCCGGGAGCGATGGGCCATGCTGGTCGCCGCCTTAACCGCGGCGGGCTTACTGGCCGGCTGCGGCTCGGACCCGGCCGACAGCGACGGCACGTCCACGGCCGGCGCTGGGGCCAGCACGGCCGCCGGTGACCTGGCCGCCAAGGTGACGGAGCTGAGCAGCCCGCGGAAGACCCTGCCGATCCCGACCGACGAGGTCGAGGGCGTCGACAGGCTGCGCGGCAGGACGGTCTACTACATTCCGATCACCCAGCAGGCCCCGGCGCTCACGGTCACGGCACGCGCGCTGACGTCCGCGCTGTCCTCCGCCGGCGTCGACGTCCACGTCTGCAACGGCAACTCCAACCCGTCGGACATCACCTCCTGTGTGAACCAGGCGACGGGCGCAGACGCCGCCGCCATCATCACCGACGCGATCCCCTACGCGCTGGCCGGCAACGCACTCGGCGCCGCCCAGAGCAAGGGCATCCCGGTTCTGATCACGAACCAGATCCCCGACTCCGCGCACCCCGCCGGCGACAGGCTGGGCTACATCGAGGGCGCCGGCAAGGCCCAGCAGCGTGCCATCGCCGACTGGATCATCGTGGACTCGGGCGGCAAGGCCAACGTCGTCATCAACGGCAGCACGGACTCGCCGTCGACCCAGGCCTATGTCGCCGCCGCGCAGGAGGAGTACAAGGCACACTGCCCGGACTGCAAGGTCAAGGTCAACAAGATCTCCTCGGCGAACTTCAGCCTGATCGCGTCCTCGACCAGCTCCGCGATTCTCACCACCCCGGGCGTCGGCTACGTGGTGTCCGAGTTCGAGCAGTACCTGCAGCCGACCCTGAACGGGGTGCAGCAGTCGGGCAAGGCGTCGTCCATCCGCGGCGCGGCGGGATCCGCTCAGATCACCGGCCTGCAGATGCTGGCCTCCGGGAAGTTCCTCCACGTCGACTCCGGCCAGGCCAACGTGTTCCAGGGCTGGGTCGACGCCGACGCGGCCATCCGGATGATGCTCGGCCTGCCGCTGCCCGAGTACGAGATCCCCATCCGGCTCTTCACCCGGGACAACGTCAAGGACATCACAGTCAGCAGTGCGGCGGAGGCAACCGGCGAGTGGTTCGGCCCGACGGACTTCCCGGCGAAGTTCCGCGCGCTGTGGGGCCTCGGATGACCGTGAAGGCGGCCGACTCCACTGCGATGACGGTGCCACGGCTGCGGATCGACCGGATCTCGAAGACGTTCGGCCGCGCCCGGGTCCTGCGCGAGGTCGGGCTCGATCTGCACCCGGGTGAGATCCACGGCCTGATCGGGCAGAACGGCTCCGGAAAGTCGACGCTGGCGAAGGTGCTCACCGGCTACCACGCGCCTGATCCGGGCGGCCAGGTCCTGGTCGACGGCACCCTGCTCCGGCTGCCCATCCGCCCGCTCGACGCGCGTGCGCACGGGCTGGCCGTCGTCCACCAGAGTCTCGGCCTGGTCAACGACTACACGGTGGTCGAGAACCTGCGGGCCGGCCGGCTGCGGGCCAGCCGGTTCTCCCGGCGGATCGACTGGAGGCACGAGCTCGCCGAGGCCCGAGAGGTCCTCGATCGTTTCGGTCGCTCCGTGCCGCTGGAGGCCAGGGTCGGATCCCTGCCCGAGGAGGACCGGGCGACCGTGGCGATCGCGCGGGCGATCCAGGACGCACGCGAAGGCTCCGGGCTGATCATCTTCGACGAGTCGACCCGGTCGCTGACCCGGCGCTCGTTGGAGCGCTTCTACGAGATGCTGGACGAAGTGGTGTCGTCCGGGACGGCGGCGCTCGTGATCACCCACCGGCTCGAGGAGGTCGTCGACGCGGCCGACCGGGTGACGGTGCTGCGCGACGGGTGCGCGGTCGAGTCGGGCCTGCCCACCGCGGGCCTGCGAGAGGCCGATCTCGCCGAGCTCGTGGTCGGGCATCGGCCCCAGGTCGCCCGCGACGTGCCCACCCACCGGCTGGGGCGTGGGCCGGCCATCGTCGAGACCGAGGCTGCCGGCGACTCACCCGGAATCTCCGGCGCCACTGACGGCTCTGCCGCCCACGCGGTCTCCGACACCGACAGGTCGGAAGGCCCCGACGGCGCCGCGCCCGCCGACAGCAACACGCCCGCCGACAGCAACGCCCCCGCTGACAGCGGCACGCCCGCCAGCGGCACCAGGCCTGCCACGATCAGGCTCACCGGAGTCTCGGGCAAGGTCCTGGACCAGGTGGATCTGTGCATCGAGCCCGGGGAGGTCCTCGGCGTCACGGGCCTCGCCGGTGCTGGCTACGAGGAGCTTCCCTACCTCGTCGCCGGGGCACGTCCCGCCCGGGCCGGCCGGTTCACCGTCGGCAGCACCGACCTGGATCTGACGGAACTCGACACCCGGCGGGCCATCGCCGCCGGCGTCGCGCTCGTTCCCGAGGGGCGCGAGCACGCCGGGCTGGCATTCGAGCTGTCGGTCGCGGAGAACATCGCGCTGCCGCGGTCGCAGGGGCACGGCGGGTGGAAACCGGTGAACCGCGCCGCGGAACACTCGATGGTGCGGCACTGGATCGGCGCGCTTGATGTCCGGCCCCCCAGGCCGTCGATGCCCGTCGGCAAGCTGAGCGGCGGCAACCAGCAGAAGGTCCTGCTCGCCAAGTGGCTTGCCACGCACCCACGGCTGCTGGCCCTGCACGAGCCAACCCAGGCGGTGGACGTCGGAGCGCGGCAGACGATCGTCGAGACGATCAGGTCGGCGGCCGCCACCGGCTGCGCGGTGCTGGTCGCGGGCTCCGACGAGAACGAGCTGGCGCTGCTGTGTGATCGGGTGCTCGTCCTGCGCGACGGCGCGGTGGCCGAGGAGCTCACCGACCGGATCTCGCCGGACGCGATCGTGGCGGCCACCTTCGCCTCGGCCGCCCGCCAGGCTCTCCGCCCCTCCGCCCGCGCACAGGCGGAGGATGTCGTTGCCACCGACAGCGATACCGCCACGTCCGGTGACACGGTTGGTGACACCGACCGTAGCGAGAGAACGGACCGCGGCGAGGCGCCGGCATCCGCGTCGGCGGCGAGCCTGACCGGCGCCGGGTAACCCGTTTCAGGGCGGGCCCGACCGGGAACGACGCCGGCCCGCATACCGCTGGGAAACGAATCTCTCACCTACCGCGACCCTGCTCCTGTCACGGTCGGTGAGAGGTTTACGACCAGTCCGGCCGGGCGTTACCATCGGAACCTTGTCTCGGCGAAAAAAGGGATTTCATAGATGGATCGCCTGACCGTAATGCGGAGCTTTGTCCGAGTCGCGGACGAAGGAAACTTCAGCCGCGCGGCACGACAGCTGAACATCTCGGGATCGCTGGTCTCCCGCCATGTCGCGGAACTCGAGAAACAACTAGACATTCGACTCGTGAACCGCACGGCGCGGGCCGTGACCCTGACCGCCGCCGGCCGGCGTTACCGCGACTTCGCGGACCGCATGCTACAGGAAATGGATGCGGAGGACGCCGCACTCCGCGGCCTGCGGGAGCGGGTGGAAGGGCCACTGGCAGTAATCTGCCCAAAATGGATCGGAAATCTCGACCTCGGCGAGGCGATCGCGGACTTCGCCGTCGACCACCCGAAGATTCACGTGCGGTTCGAGGTCGGTGGAATGTCGGACCGCCCGTTCGAGTTTCTCGACCAGGGCTACGACGTCGCCTTTCACACCCGGGATCTGCGCGACTCCACCATGCTGATCAGAAAGCTGGCGGACATCGAGTACGTGTTGTGCGCAGCGCCGGAGTACCTCGCCGCACGGCCACCGCTCAAGGATCCGCAGCAGCTCGCCGAGAACGACTGCCTCATTCATCTCAACGACCCGATCTGGCACCTGCGCGGGAACGGTCAGGAGATCCATTCGAAGGTGCCGACGGCGGTCTACTCCTCGAACAGCTATCTCACGCTGCGCAAGGCCGCCGTCCGCGGCCGGGGGCTGGCGCTGATGCCCATTCGCACCGTCTCCGCCGATCTCACGAGCGGGCTGCTCGAACGAGCCCTTCCGGACTACCAGGGACCGGCCCGGTCACTCTATGCGGTCCATTCACCCGGGGCGCACACCCTGCGCAAGGTCCGGGTTTTTCTCGACTACATCACCGCGTGGTTCACACGGAACCCGATGACGGTCAGTTCGGCCGAGCTGAGCAAACCGGCCTGAACCGAGCTGTACCGAGCCGCCTGCGCACCGGATCCGCATCATTAGCCTTCGCCGTGCGCACAGCCGGGAGGATGGTTCGACCGATACAACGGCCCTAGGCTCACCGTATCGGCGTGGGGCAGCAAAGTCGCACGTTTCCAGCTGAGGAGCACTGCACCCGTGACGATCCTGCGTATCGAACGCGCCGTCTACGCGGTCGACGATCTACCCACCTGCACAAGGTTCTTCCAGGACTTCGGCCTCACCCTGTCAGCCGCCCACGATGACGCGGACAAGGACGAGAACGAGGACCGGGCCGTGTTCACGACCCTGAGCAACCAGGCTGTCGAGCTCCGCCGGTCCGACGACCCGTCCCTTCCCCCGCCGGTCGAGCCCGGACCCACGATCCGCGAGGTGGTCTGGGGCGTCGACACGCAGGAGAACCTCGACCAGCTGGTCCGCGACCTGCGGACCGACCACGAGGTCCGGGTGGACGCCGCGGGTGTGGCGCATCTGTTCGACGAGACGGGCTTCGGCCTCGGGCTCGCCGTGGCCGCCCCCGCCGAGCCGCCGGCCGTCGAGATCCCGGTCAACCGGTTCGGCGCCGTCGGGCGCTGGAACCGGGGCCTCGACCCGTTCGCACCGGTGCGCCCGCTGCGCCTGTGTCATGTGGCGCTGAACATCCCCAAGAAAAGCTGGGAGAAGGCGGTCGCATTCTACACCGACCGGCTGGGTTTTCGCATCACCGACCAGGTGCTGCCGATGGGAACCTTCATGCGCTGCGAAGGTGACTTCGACCAGCACACCTTGTTGTTGTGTCACCGGCCCGACCGCGCCGGAATCAATCACACCTCCTACGAGGTGAACAGTTTCGACGACGTCATCCTGGGCGGGAACCAGATGATCGAGGCCGGCTGGCGCGAGGCCAGGCGGCTCGGCCGGCACACCGTCGGGTCGAACGTCTTTCGTTTTGTTCACGCGCCGTGCGGCGGGCGGGTGGAATACGCGGCTGACATGGACCGCGTCGACGACTCGTACGCGCCCCGAACACACGAGGTCACCCCGCCGCACCACCTCTGGACGCTGCAGACCAACAGGGAGAGCGCACAATGACGACGCAGCCGGGCAGCTACGAGGTGCCCGAGCCGGTTGCGGTCCCGACCGACTATCCGACCCTCGCGATGCACATCGACGGCCGCTGGACCGACGGCAGCGGTGACCGCCGCGAGGCCGTCATCAACCCGGCCACCGGCGCGCGGCTGGGCAGTGTCCCGCTGGCGGAGAAGGCCGACCTGGACGCCGCGCTCGCGGCGGCCGCCCGCGGCTACCGGATCTGGCGCGACACCCCGGTCGAGCGACGGTCGCGGATTCTGCGCCGGGCCGCGGACCTGCTGCGTGAACGCGCCCCCCAGATCGGCCGGGTGATGACGCTCGAGCAGGGCAAGGCACTGGCGGAGGCCGTCGGTGAGGTACAGCGGGTGGCGACCCTGCTCGACTGGGACTGTGAGGAGGGCCGCCGCGCCTACGGGCGGATCATCCCGACCGGGCCCGGTGAGACCCTCACCGTGCGCCGCGAACCGATCGGCCCGGTCGCCGCCTTCACGCCCTGGAACTTCCCGGCCGGCAGCCCCATGCGCAAGATCGCAGCCGCGCTGTCCGCCGGGTGCTCGATCGTGATCAAGGCCTCGGAGGAGGTGCCCGCCACCGCCTGCGCGCTGGTCCGGTGCTTCGAGGAGGCCGGGGTTCCGGCCGGGGTCCTGAACCTGGTCTTCGGCGTCCCGGCGGAGGTGTCCGAACATCTCGTCGCCTCGCCGACGATCCGGTTCGTCGCGTTCACCGGGTCGGTGCCGGTCGGCAAGAAGCTCGCCGGGCTCGCCGCCGCGGTGATGAAGCCGACGATCATGGAGCTGGGTGGGCACGCCCCGGTCATCATCTGCGACGACGTCGATCCGGCGGCCGCGGCCGCCGCCTGCGCCCGCGGCAAGTACACCAACGCCGGCCAGGTGTGCACCTCACCGAGCCGCTTCTTCGTGCACGACAGCATCCACGACGAGTTCGTCGACGCGCTCGTCAAGGCCTCCGAGGCGGTCGTGGTCGGGGACGGCCTGGCGCCGGGCGTCCAGATGGGCCCGCTGGCCAACGAGCGCCGCCGGGCCGCCGTCCGGCGCCTGGTCGACGACGCCCGCGACCGCGGCGCGGCCGTGCTGACCGGCGGTGAGGACCTCCCCGGCCCGGGTTTCTTCTACCGCCCGACCGTGCTGGCGGACGTCCCCGCCGACGCCGAGATCCTGCGGGACGAGCCGTTCGGCCCGGTGGCGCCGGTGATCCGCTTCCGCGCGCTCGACGACGCGATCGCGCAGGCGAACGCGCTCCCCTACGGCCTGGCCGCCTACGGCTTCACCCACCGGGCGGACACCGTCGCCCGGCTCACCGACGCCTTCGAGGCCGGGATCCTGTCGATCAACCATGTCGGCGGGTCCGTGCCGCAGGCGCCGTCCGGGGGCTTCAAGGAGAGCGGCCACGGGCGCGAGGGGGGATCCGAGGGCCTGGACGGCTACCTGGTCACCAAGCGCGTCTCACACCGGCTGGCGATCTGATGCGATGGTGCCGTTTCGAACGCGGTGGCGTGCCCAGCTACGGCGTCATCGTCGACGAGCAGGTCTGCCCCGTCGACGGTGACCCGTTCGCCGGGCACCGGCCCAGCGGCGAGCCCGTGGCGCTGGCCGAGGTGCGGCTGCTGGCGCCGGTGCTGCCCCCGACCTTCTTCGCCGTCGGCCTGAACTACGCCAGCCACATCGAGCACGCGCGGGAACGCGGCTACGCCCTCGCGGTGATGCCCGAGCGCCCGGAGATCGGTTACCGGGCCAACAGCGCACTGATCGGGCCCGGCGAGGCCATCGTCAAACCGGCCGACTGCACCGGCCGGTTCGAGACCGAGGGCGAGCTGGTGGCGGTGATCGGGCGCCGGGTGCGGCACTGCTCCCGCGAGCAGGCCGTCGACGCGGTGTTCGGCTGGACGATCGGCAACGACGTCAGTGCCCGGGAGTGGCAGCGCAGCGACCGCACCCTGTGGCGGTCCAAGAACAGCGACACCTTCAAGCCGATGGGTCCGTGGATCGAGACCGACGTCGACGCCCTGGCCGCCACCACCACGGTCAGCCTGGACGACACCGAGGTCGCACGGTTCGCCACCGGAGACATGATCTTCGATCCCTACGACTACATCCGCGAGATCTCCCGCTACATCACGCTCATGCCCGGCGACGTCCTGTGGATGGGCACCGAGTCGGTCGTGGCGATGGAACCGGGCCAGACCGTCGGCGTGACGATCTCCGGCATCGGCACACTGAGCAATCCGGTGGAGCTGGAGAAGTCGTCAGCAGCGGCCGAGGAGAAATGATGAGCAACCGACCCGCCTATATCCATCACGTCAACTTCCCGACCACCGACCCGGAGCGCACGAAGGCCTGGTACTCGAAGGTTTTCGGGCTCAAGGCGATCACCCCGAAGAGCAACACCAGGGTGGTCCTGATGACCCGCGGGAACTTCGACCTGCATTTCACCCCGGTCGAGGAGATGGACCGCATGTCGCCCTACCACTTCGCCATGGAGGTGGAGGACTGGGACGGCTTTCTCGCCCACCTGCACGAACTGGGCGTCCGGCACACCCGGCCCATCGAGCGGCCCGAGAACAACTCGAAGTTCTGCTACATCCACGACCCCGACCACACCATGATCGAGATCGTCTACCACGGCAACCGCCCCGGGGCCGGTGGCGGAGCGCCGCCCCGCCAGGCCGCCGCACCCGCACCCACCCCCGCGGCCGCACCCGCCTTCATCGCCGACTCCGCCGACTCCGCCGCCAAGGGAGCGTGACCCATGCCCACCACGACGTCCTCGGACGGCACCGGGATCTACTACGAGGTGCACGGCAGCGGCCCGGCCGTCCTGTTCGTGCACGGTTCGGGCGGGCACCACGCCGCCTGGTGGCAGCAGGTTCCCGTGCTGCGCGACCGGTTCACCGTCATCACCCTCGACCTGCGCGGTTTCGGCCGTTCGGACTCCACCATGGACGAGTTCGACAGCCGGGCGTTCCCCGATGACATCACCGCCGTTCTCGTCGACTCCGGGGTGGAGCGCGCGGTGCTGGTCGGGCAGTCCATCGGGGCCGCGGCGGCGCTGCGGGCCGCGCTGCGCCAGCCCGGCCTCGCCGCCGGCGTGGTGCTCGCGCACTCGCTCGGCGGCATCGACCATCCCGACCTGGCCGCACGGGTCCAGGCCGACCGGGCCGAGGCGGTGAAGCTGCCCGTCCTGGACCGGCTGCTCACTCCCCGCTTCCAGGCCGACGAGCAGGAGAAGACGTTCCTGTTCCGGCAGATGGGCACCTTCAACACCGCGAAGATGGCGGATCTTCGCAATCTCAACACCGACGGCCCGACCGTCGCCGAGCTCGCCGGCTCCGGCATTCCGCTCTGTTTCCTCGCCGGGGAGAACGACGCGGTGCTGCGCCCGGACACCGTCCGCGCCGCGGCGGCACTTCTCCCGAGCGCGACGCTGGAACTCGTCCCGGCCGCGCCGCACTCGATGTACTGGGAGGCGCCCGACCTGTTCAACGCCGCCCTCATCCGCTTCCTGGAAAAGGCGTACGCCACGGAACTCACGACCGCTGGAGCGTCGGCATGACCCTGCTGTTCAGTGCTGCCCGGACCCTCGTGGACGACGCCCGGGAGCGCGCGCTCGAACTGGGCAAGGCGCTGAGCATCGCCGTCGTCGACTACGGCGGCTTCACCGTTCTGGTGGAGCGGATGGACGGCGCCCGGCCCATGACGCCGGCCATCGCCCTGTCGAAGGCCTACTCGGCGGCCGTCATGCAGCGGCCGACCGAGATGCTGGAGAACTGGCGCCAGTCCGACCCGGTCTTCTTCACCCAGGTGGGACGGATGGGACAGCACCCCATCGTCGCCACCAAGGGTGGCTACACGCTCAAGCGGGACGGCGCGATCCTCGGCGGGATCGGCATCTCCGGCGGCAGTCCAGACGAGGACCAGCAGATCTGCGAAGCCGTCGTCGCGGCCGCCGGCTTCGCCGTCGACTTCCCGGCCTGGGCCGGGGCACGCCGGGAGGCGAACGGACATGGCTGACGACTTCAAGTACCACATCGACCACCACGCGAGCCTGCTGCCACCGGCCGAGCTGGTCGAGACCCGGGCGGCACAGCTGCGCGGAGCCGTCGACGGTGCGGCGCTGCTGGCCGCCGAGGAGACCGCGATCAGCCAGGCGCTGCTCGCCCAGCGCCGGCTGGGCCTGGCCGCGCTCAGCGACGGGGAGTTCCGCCGGCGCAACCATCTGTCCGTCGTCTACGACGGGGTCGCCGGGTTCGCCGACAGGCCGCTGCCCGGCGGCGCGTTCGCCGACCTCGTCGGCATCGCACACGCGCCGGAGGTCCGCGGGCTGACCGATCGCCCGGTCGGGCAGGGCCGGCTGGCCAAGCACGAGGCCGACTATCTGCTGTCCGGCACCGACCGCCCGACGCTGGTGGCGCTACCGTCCCCGGGCTTCCTCGCCGAGCTGTCCGGAGGCGTCGCCGTCACCGGCGGTGAAGCCGGGCAGGGCGGGACATCCGGGACGGCCGGGCGGGTCGAGCAGGTCGAGCAGGTCGGTGCGGATCTCGCGCGGATCCTGGGCGCGGAGATCGCCGCCCTGGCCGCCGACGGCATCCGTTACGTCCTGCTGACCAACCCCGCGTACACCTTCCTGCTCACCGAGCAGGGGCGGTCGCAGGCCCGGTCGCGCGGCATCGATCCGGACTCGACCATCGAACGGATGTCGCAGGTCGACGCCCAGGTCCTCGCCGGCCTGGAGACACCGGCGGAGTTCCGTGTCGGCCTCGACATCACCACCGCCGGTGCGGTCGGCGGTGGCTACGACCCGGCTGCCGTCGAGCGGTTCCTGGGCGGCCTGGGATTCGGCCGGCTGTGCGTCGAATACCCGGCGGCACCCGCGGAGCGTTTCCCGCTCGGGCAGCTGCCCGCCGGGCTGGTGATGTCACTCGGCATCGTCGACGTCGACGACCCGGAGCTGGAGCCCGTCGACGAACTGGTCGGCCGGATCGACGACGCGGCCGACCTGATCGACGTCGACGACATCGCGATCTCGACGAACGGCGGGTTCCACGCCACGGCCGTGCCGCTGGACGCGGCCCACCAGCGCGCGAAGCTGCAGCGGGTCGAGATGGTCGCCCGCTACTTCTGGGGCAACGAGCTCTGACCGCCCGCCCGGCGGGGCCGGATCTCGTCTCCGCCGGGCGCGTGCGACCTGTCGAACAGCGGGCATGCATGGAGAGGAGAGTGTTCGGCAGAAGCTGCCGGCAGGAAGGTCAGCACTGTGAACAACGAACCGCAGATCGCCGCCGCGGATCGCGCCCGGCGCCGCGAGCGGCTGGAACACAGCGTCCAGCAGCTGTCCGACGCGCAGGTCCAGGCCGATGAGGACGAGTTCCGCCTCGGCCTGGCGGCACTGCGCGAGTTCAGCCACAACCACGGCCACACCCGGGTCCCGGACGGTCAGCTGGACCCGAGCGGCTTCCCCCTCGCGACCTGGGTCGCCGGTCAGCGCGTGGCGCACCTGGAGGATCGGCTCCCACCGGCGCGACGGTCCGCGCTGGAACGGATCCCCGGCTGGCAGTGGGAGCCGGCCACGCAACGCTGAACGGGCCGCGCACCGAGGAACCGGCGCAACGGCGCAACGGCGGACCACCGCACCGTGGTCGCGGTGGTCCGCCGCGTGATGAGAACATCCGCAGCATGGGCCCAAGCAGGCGTGCGCTGCTGATCGCGACCATCACCGCGGCCGGTGGTCTTCCCACAGCCTGCGGGACGGATTCCCAGCCCTCCCACGGCCTCGTCGTCAGTGACTCCCCACGCTCGGTCGGCACTGCGGCCACGCCCGTTTCGCCACCTGCTTCGCTTTCCACGTCCACGCCCGGCGCCGCGGCGACCCGTGGTCCGGTCGAGGTGCGTCGGACGAGGTTCGCGAGCGCCGCGCGGGGCCGTGAGGTCGGCATGGCGGTGGTCGCGCCGCGCGTCGCGGACGGACTGGGGGTCTGCCTCGTCCTGCATGGGCGCGGTGACGACGCTGCGCGGGCCGTCTCCCTGCTCGGGCTGGAAGCCCAGCTCGGCACGGTGCTCGCGGCCGGGGCGGCACCGTTCGCGCTCGTCACCCTGGACGGCGGCGAGACGTACTGGCATCGCCGGGCCTCCGGCGACGACCCGGAGACCATGATCCTCGACGAGGTCCTGCCGCGGCTCGACCAGCTGGGTCTGCGTACCAGCCGGATCGCGGTGACGGGCTGGTCGATGGGCGGTTACGGCGGGTTGCTGCTCGCGCACCGCCACCCCGAGCGGGTCGTCGCCGTGGCCGCGAGCAGCCCGGCGATGTGGCATTCCTACGGTGCCAGCGCCCCCGGCGCGTTCGACTCGAAGGCCGACTTCGCCGCCCACCCGGTGCTGGGAACCGCGCCCGCCCCCGGCGTGGCCTACCGGATCGACTGCGGCGAGTCGGATCCCTTCATCAGCGTCTCCCGCGAGGCCGCTGTGACGCTGCGGGCGCAGGAACGGAACTTCGGGCCCGGCGGCCACACTCCCAGCTACTGGCGTTCCGTCACGCCGGCCCAGCTGACCTTCGTCGGTGCGGCGCTGGCCCGCACCGCCTGACCGCCGCGGCTGGGACACCCACGTCGAGCGGAGCCACGATCCGCCCCGGCGGCCTCGGCCTGCTCGGTGGTGGGAGCACCGAGCAGGCCGAGGAGTCAGTTGGCCGGGCGTCGCCGTCGGGGCCGCAGGTGCGGGGATCGATGCCGTTCAGCACGCGGGCACGACGGGCCGGGCCGGCCGGGCGGACAGCCGCTCCCGGCCGAAGATCGCGCGCAGCTGCGCCAACGGCACCGTTCCCCGGGCGATCTCGCGCCGGATCCGCCGGATCCCGCGCAGGTCGGCGAGGGCGGTCGAGACGATGTCGACCCGGCTGTCCGGATCGTCGATCCAGTCGACGGTCGTCTCGTGGATGCGCATCCCGCACCGCTCCGCCAGGACCAGCAGCTCGGTGTCGAAGAACCATCCGTTGTCGGCCACGTGGGGCAGCAGCGCGGCGGCGACGTCGGCCCGGATGGCCTTGAAGCCGCACTGCGCGTCGGTGAAGTGCACCCGCAGCGTCGCACGCAGCAGCAGGTTGTAACAGCGGGAGATGACCTCCCGCTTCGGACCGCGCACCACCCGCGAGCCGCGGGCCAGCCGGCTGCCGATCGCCAGCTCCGAATGGCCTGACAGCAGCGGCGCGAGCAGCGGGAGCAGCGCGGCGAGATCGGTGGACAGGTCGACGTCGCAGTAGGCGAGCACCGCCGCGTCGGAGGCCGCCCACACCGTGCGCAGTGCCCGGCCGCGGCCCTTGGCGTCAAGGTGCGTCACGGCGACACCGGGCAGTTCGGCGGCGAGTCGCTGTGCCGTGGCCAGGGTCGTGTCGGTGCTGGCGTTGTCCGCGATCGTGATGCGGAACGGGTAGGGGAAGGTCGCGCTCAGATAGGTGTGCAGCCGCCGCACGCCCGGAGCGAGATCCCGCTCCTCGTTGTACACGGGAACGACCAGGTCGAGCACCGGGGCGAGCCCCTCCCCGCCCGGTGCCGCAAGCGCCGTCCCAAGGGCTGCCACCGCCGCCCCGGCAACCGTGGCCCCGACAGCCGTGGCCCCGACAACCGTGGCCCCGGCCGTCGTCACCGCGGGCGTGGAGCCGACGTCCGGGGCCGGGAGCGTCCCGTCGGTGTTCGAGGCCCCGCCGTTGTGGCGACGCGCGGCCGGCACCCCGGCGACCGGTGCCCCGACGAACAGTGAGGATGTCATGGGTCCACCGTCGGCGCCGAGCCTTCGGCACCGCTGTGCTGTCCCTGTGCGACGACTGTGAGATAGGCCGATGCCAGGTCGGAGGGGGGCCGAACCGCCTGTCCAGCAGCCCCTCCCGGCTAACCCGCGGCGGACGCCGACGTCGTCGCGGGCGGCAGGCTCGCCGTGGTCGGCGGCGGCACGGGCGAATCGGGGCCGGGCGGCACGGGCGAATCGGGCCGCGCGAGCGAATCGGGCGGCGTGGGCGAGCTGGCCGTGGCGAGGACACCGGTGAGCGCCGCGATGGCGCAGGTGAGCCCGACCACCGCCCACATGGTCGTACGCAGGCCGACGAGCTCGGCCACGCCGCCGATCAGCGGCGGCCCCGCGAGCCAGCCCGCATAGCCCAGCGACCCGACCAGTGCGATCGCCGGCCCGGCGGGTGCCCCGGCGCGGGTCGCCCGACGTCCCGCCTCGGAGAACGCCGCCGGTACCACACAGGCGAGGCCGGCGCCGAGCACGGCGAAGCCGACGATCCCCAGCGCGGTGCCCGCCGCCGTCCCGCCGAGGACGAGGGCGCAGGCGAACACGACCCCCGCGGCCAGCGCCAGCGGCCGGATCGTCCGCCGGACGCCGTGGGCCTCCACCACCCGGTCACCCACCAGCCGTACGCCCAGCATGCAGGTCATGTAGGCGACCAGGCCCACCCCGGCCAGGCCGGGCGACGCACCGGTCACGTCCGTCAGGTAGACCGCGCTCCAGTCCGCCGCGATCCCCTCGCCGAGGAAGCTCGCGAACGCGACCACGCAGAGCGGGACGAACGGCACCACCCACCGCACCGAAGCCCGGAGCTCCGCCGATCGGCGGTGCCCGCGCGGCGAGGCGCGAGGTGCCGCGACAGCGTGGTCGCCGTCCAGCATCCAGCGGGTCGCGGGCAGGGCGGCGGCGAGCCCGGCCGCGCCCAGCAGGGCCGTCTGCAGGCCGAGCGGAAGATCGAGCGCCGCGGCGCCCGCACCGAGGCCCGCTCCGACGAGCGCGCCTCCCGTCCAGGCCGCGTGCACCGTCATCATGATCCGCCGGCCGAACAGCTCCTCGATCATGGCCGCCTGCGCGTTGCTCGCGATATCGAGCGCCCCGCTGAGCGCGCACCACACCGCGAGCACCGCGAACAGCGACGCCACTCCGGACACCACCGCCAGCAACGTGCCCGCGACGCAGTAGCCGCCGAGCGAGGCGACGACCATCCGCCGGCTGCCCAGCCGCCTGACGAGGGCGCCGGCGGCCCACAGCGTGGCCAGCGCACCCACCGGACCGCCGAGCAGGGCCAGGCCCAGCTCACCGTCGGAGAGGCCGAGGTCGCTGCGGACCTGGGGGATGCGCGGCGCCCACGCGGCGAGGACCAGTGCCAGCACGAAGTGGGTCACCATCGTCGCGGCCCTCGCCCGGGCCAGCACCCGCCGGTCGGAAGTGTCCTTCACCGACCTACTTTGACACCGAGATACCTACCGGAAAACCTTGATCCGCCTGGGAAGCCCTGATCCGGCCCCCGTTACCGGAATCTCGTGAACTGCCCGCGCGCTCACGAGCCGAGGCCGCGCAGCATCAGGTTCCAGTAGAAGGCCGGCAGGCCGTAGCGCTTGAGCAGGTACATGTCGCGGCGTGCCCGGGTGGTGTCGATCATCGGGATGCTGGGTCGCGGCTGCAGCGCGTAGTCGAACTCGGCGAGCACCATCCGGTCGCGGGCGGTCACGATCGGGCAGGCCGTGTAGCCGTCGTAGCGGGCCCGCGGCTCGCGGCCGTCGAGCAGGGCCAGCAGGTTCGCCACGACCACCGGTGCCTGCTTGCGGATCGCCGCACCGGTCTTGGACGTCGGCAGGCCCGCGACGTCACCGAGCGCGAACACGTCCGGGTAGCGGGTGTGCCGCAGCGTCGCCGGGTCGACGGTGACGTAGCCGCCGGGGTCGTCCGCTCCCGCGAGCGGACCGGACCTGATCCAGTCCGGGGCCTGCTGCGGCGGGGTGACATGCATGAAGTCGTAGTCCAGCTCGGTCATGCCGCCGGTGCCTCCGGTCGGGCCCGCGGCCAGCTCGTGCAGGACGGCCTGGCGGCGCTCGGGACGGACCTCCACCAGCTCGGTGGAAAGCCGCAGGTCCAGGCCGTAGCGCTCGACGGCGGCCTCCAGCGCCGGCAGGTACGCCGCGACCCGGAACAGCGCGGACGCACCGAAGGCGAGGACGATCCTGATGTCGCGGGCGACACCGGTCCGATGCCAGTAGTCGGCCGCCAGGAAGGCGATCTTCATCGGCGCCCCGCCGCACTTGACCGGCGTCGACGGCATCGTGAACACGGCCGTCCCCGACCGCAGGTTGCGGATGAAGTTCCAGGTCGCCGGGGCGAAGTCGTAGCTGTAGTTGCTGGACACCCCGCCGCGGCCCAGCGTCCGCTCCAGCCCGGGGACGGCGTCCCAGCGCAGCTGCAGCCCGGGCGCCACCACCAGGAAGTCGTAGGCCACCCGACCGCCGCCGGCGAGCCCGACCGTGTGCGCGTCGGGGTCGATCTCGACGGCCGCGTCGCGGTACCAGCGCACACCGCGCGGCAGGACGTCCTGCTCCGGTCGGGCGGTGGGCTCCACCGGGGCCCGGCCGCCGCCGACCAGGGTCCACATGGGCTGGTAGTAGTGCGTGTTCGACGGTTCGATCAGTGCGACGTCCGTGACGCCCGCCCGGCGCAGCCGCGCCGCGACCGTGATTCCCGCCGTCCCGCCGCCGACGATCAGTACTCGGTGCCTGCCTGTGCTGCCACTCATGGTGGACCTCCCGATCCCGCGGGTACCGAGTCGCTCCCCTGCCCGTCCACTCGCACGGTCCGACGCTATGTTCCGGATGCGCACAGCGACGCCATGCGCCCGCCGTAGTGGCGGACAAGGCACCCGGACGGGCCGGACGACTCAGCGGCCAAAAGGGGCATAGATCAGCTGGCGACCCGCAAGCAAGAAGGATCTTGGTCGTTGGAACGACCAAGATCGTTCACACTTGCGACTCGGCAAACCGGGTCGCCACACCCAGGGGTGCCCGCACGGCCGACCGCCCGTCCCGGGAGGGCGACGACTGGTGATCTCCGAGCGTGACGTCGGACCGAGCACCGACCCGGCAGCACCCGGACCACTCCGACGGGACCACCGCAGTTACCAGGGTCACTGATTGTATGTATTATCCGATCTTCCTGGTCCGGCCTCGACCAGCTCCGCCCCTCGACCGACCTCTGGACGCGTCAAGCCCACAGGGAGCCCCAGTGTTCACGATGCGTTTCGACCTGCGCGCGCCGGCCATCGGCGCCCCGGCCCCGCAGCTGTACCAGACCGCGTTGGAGATGGCTGCCTGGGGCGAATCCCGGGGATGCCTCGCGGTCACGGTCTGCGAGCACCACTCGTCGCCCGACGGCTACCTGCCCGCACCGCTCACGCTCTGCGCGGCGCTGGCTGCCCGGACCACCACCTTACCGATCTTCGTCGCGGCGCTGGTGCTGCCGCTCTACGACCCGATCCGGCTCGCCGAGCAGATGGTGGTGCTCGACATCCTGAGCAACGGCCGGATCTCCTATGTCGCGGCTGTCGGTTACCGGCCGGCCGAGTACGAGCTGTTCGGGGTCGACTTCGCCCGCCGTGGCAAGATCGCCGAGGAGAAGCTGCGGCTGCTGCTGCGGGCGAAGTCCGGCGAGCCGTTCGAGCATGAGGGACGTCTGCTGCAGGTCACCCCGCGGCCGGTGACCGCGGGCGGCCCGACGGTCTTCTGGGGTGGCGCCAGTGCCGTGGCGGCCCGCCGCGCCGGCCGCCACGGCCTCGGCTTCTTCGCCCAGAAGGCTGCCCCCGGCCTGCAGCAGGCCTACGAGCAGGCCGCCCAGGCGGCGGGCCACCAGCCCGGCTTCGCTTTCCTGCCGCCGCCGGACCTGCCGACCACCGTGTTCGTCGCCGAGGACGTCGACCGGGCGTGGGCGGAGATCGGCCCGCACCTGCTGCACGACGCGGTCAGCTACGCCAGCTGGAACGAGGCTGATCAGCGCACCGACACCACCACCGCCAGCCTCTCCTTCGCGACGACGGTGGACGAGCTGCGGGCCGAGAACCGCAGCCACCGCGTCATGACCGTCGAGGAGGCGGTCGAACTGGCCCGCGGCGGGCAGACGATCAACCTGCACCCGCTGGTGGGCGGCCTGCCCCCCGAGATCGCGTGGCGTTACCTGCGGATCGTCGTCGACAGGGTGATGCCCGCCCTCGCCTGAGCCAGGCGCGGAGGCCGAACACAGCGTGCACCGCTCGGTGTGCGCCGCTCAGCCTCCGCGCCCAGCTGCCGACGGAGCGGATCAGCCGCGCAGCGCCTTCTTGGCCATCTTGCCGGTCGGTGTACGCGGCAGCTCGGTCACGAAGTCGAACCTGCGCGGGATCTTGTAGGAGGCGATCCGCCCGCGCAGGAACTCCGTCAGCTCGGCCGCGAGGCCGGGCCCCGGCGTGACGCCCACGGCGGGCTGCACCACCGCCCGGACGGATTCACCCATCTCCTCGTCGGGCATTCCGACGACGGCGACGTCGAACACCTTGGGATGCAGGACGAGACTGTCCTCGATCTCCTGCGGATAGATGTTCACGCCGCCGGAGATGATGAGGAACACCTTCCGGTCGGTGAGGTAGAGATAGCCGTCGGCGTCGAGATACCCGATGTCACCTGTCGTGTTCCAGGTCGGATGGTCCGGATGCCGTGCCTGGGCCGTCTTCTCCGGGTCGTTGTGGTATTCGAACAGCGGGTCGTGGCGTTCGAAGTACACGGTCCCGGTCTCGCCCGGCGGCAGCGGCGTACCGTCATCCGCGCAGATGTGCAGGATGCCGAGCGTCGCCTTCCCCACCGTTCCCGGCCGGTGCAGCCATTCCTCGCTGCTGGCGAGCGTCGTGCCGATGGCCTCGGTGGCGGCGTAGTACTCGTGGAGGATCGGGCCCCACCAGTCGATCATCGCCTGTTTCACCGTGACGGGGCACGGTGCCGCGGCGTGCACGGCGACCCGATGGCTCGACAGGTCGTACTGTTCCCGCGCCTCGGCTGGCAGCTTCAGCATTCGGACGAACATCGTGGGCACCCACTGGCTGTGCGTGACCCGGTGGCGTTCGATGGCGGCCAGCGCGGCCTGCGCGTCGAAACCGCGCATCAGGACGACGGTTCCGCCGACCGCGTGGATGACGGTGGAGTACCGCAGGGGCGCCGCGTGGTAGACCGGCGCGGGAGACAGGTACACGGTGTCGGCGTCGAAGCCGTACATCCGCGGGAGAAGCTCGGTGTAGAGGTCGCCCGGCTCGTCGACCTGCCGTTTCGGCAACGGCTTCTTGATCCCCTTCGGCCGGCCGGTGGTGCCCGACGAGTACAGCATGTCGGCCCCGCGGGGCTGCGCCGGCAACGGCTCCGGCGAGGCGCCCGCCAGCGCGGCCTCGTAGGAGCCGAAGCCGCCCGGAAGGGATCCGCTCGGCTGCGGCTGCGCCTGCGCCTGCGCCTGCGCACCGAACATCAGCCGGACATCCACGGCGGGCGTGTCCCTGACGACGGTGGCCGCGATGTCCCGCAGGGCGGCCGAGGCGATCAGTACCCGCGCCCCGCAGTCGTTCACGATGTAGCTGATCTCGGGCACCGCGAGATGCCAGTTGACCGCGGTGATGTAGAAGCCCGAACGCACCGCCGCCCAGTACACCTCGTAGGCCTGCGGAGTGTTGTCCGCCAGCAGCGCGACATGGTCGCCCCGCCGGAAGCCCGCGTCGTAGAGACACCGGGCTAAACGTAGTGAATTGTCCTCGAGCTCACGGTAGGTGAGCCGCTCCCCCGTCTCCGCGATGATCACAGCCGGTTTGTCGGCGAACCTCGCAGCGAACGTTCCGGGATACATCGACTCATTCTCCTCCACATCGTGATCTCCCCCGCTGCCATTGTCGCCGTCCACCGGAGCACCGGCCCACCCCTTGCCCGCACCCGTCACCTCCGGGCCGGCCGGCTCCTCCCCCGGTCATATCGGCGCCCGGTCATATCGGCGCCCGGTCGCATCCGGGCCCGGTCACATCCGGGCCGCGGGCTTCGACTCCTCTGTGTGCGCCGCGCTCGGGGCGCACCGCCGGGCGTGGGACGTCCCGGCGTCTCCCGAAGCGAGGCGCGAGGAGCGGCGGCATGCGATACGTGGTGTTCGGAGCGAACGGCGGCACCGGCCGGGTGCTGTGCCAGCAGGCGGTCGACGCCGGGCACGACGTGGTGGCGGTGACCCGCGACGCCGCCCGGTTCCCCCTGAGCGATCCGCGGTTGCTCGTCGCCGAGGCGGACGTCCACGATCGGGCGGCCGTCACCAGGATCGTCGGCGGGGCGGACGCCGTGCTCTCCACCCTGGGTGTGCCGTTCGGCCGCCGCGAGATCACGGTCTACAGCGAGGGCATCGACAACATCGCGACGGCGATGCGGCGCCACGGTGTGCGGCGGGTGGTCGCGGTGAGCTCGTCGGCCGCCTACCCGACCCGGCACGCCGACGGCGGATTCCTGCTGAACCGGGTGATGCAGCCGCTCCTCACCGCGACGATGGGGCGGACCACCTACCGCGACATGCGGGCCATGGAGGAGTTCCTGCGCACCAGCGGCCTGGACTGGACGGTGCTGCGCCCCGGGGGCCTGTTCGACGCCCCCGAACCGACCGCCTACGAGCTACAGGAGGACCACTCCGACCGGATCTTCACCAGCCGCGCCGACCTCGCCGCGAGCATGCTCGCCCTGGCCGGCGACGACAAGTGGGTCGGCAGGTGCGTCGCGGTCAACACCACCGAGGGCGCCCCGACCCTGCTGGGCATGATGCGCCGCGAGGCCTTCTCCCGCGGCTGAGCCACCGCCAACCCGACCGACGACGGAAGGAACAAGCGTTGACTGGCGAATCCCTCCCGGCCGTGAGCGGCGGGGCCTCCCCGGAGCACGATGACATGCTCTGGTTCGCCGAGCAGTTCGACCGGCATCGCGCCCGGCTGCGGGCGGTGGCCTACCGGATGCTCGGTTCGCTCACCGAGGCCGACGACGCGCTGCAGGAGGCGTGGATCCGCTCGATCCGCGCCGACAGCACGGTGATCGACAACATCAGCGGCTGGCTGGTGACGCTCGTCGGGCGGGTCTGCATCGACATGCTCCGGGCCCGCACCGCCCGCCGGGAGAGCCTCATGGGCAGCACGCTGCCCGAGCCGGTCGTGAGCACCGGCGAGAGCCTCGACCCCGAACAGGCCAGCCTGCTCGCGGACTCCGTCGGGCTCGCCCTGCTCGTCGTGCTCGACAGCCTCGAACCGGCCGAGCGCCTCGCCGTCGTGCTCCACGACATGTTCGGCGTGCCGTTCGCCGAGATCGCCCCGATCGTCGAACGCAGCCCCGAGGCCACCCGGCAGCTCGCCAGCCGGGCCCGGCGCCGGCTGCGTGGCACCGTCACCACGCCCGACGCCGACCTGGCCCTGCAGCGAAAGGTCGTCGACGCCTTTCTCGCCGCCGCCCGCACCGGCGACTTCGAGCGGCTGCTGACCCTGCTCGATCCCGCGATCGTCCTGCGGGTCGACCCCGGCTCGCGGCCCTGGGTCGGCCCCACGGTGCTCGCCGGTGCCACCGACGTCGCCGGCCACATCACCACCCACGCCATCCGGTTCGCCCGGCTGTGCAGCACCGCCCTCGTCAACGGCGCGGCCGGTGTGCTCGCCGCGTCGGCGGAAGGTGTGCTCGCCGTCGCGGGCGTCACGGTCACCGGCGGGCGCATCGTCGAGATCGACCTCCTGCTCGACCCCGGGCGGCTCGCCGCGCTGCACATCGCGACGGGCTCCTGAGCCCCGAAGACCCGAGTCCGGCGCCCGGGTCGGCCTGCGTGCCCGACAATGAAGGCGTGCTTACCGCGTTGCGCCGAGGCGAGGCCAGGGTCCAGATGTCGGATGTCTCCCTGGAAGGAGATGATCTCGCGGGCGCGGTGGGTGCCGTCGCGCAGCGGGTGCGCGGCCTGCGGCGGGTAGCCGTGGTGGCCACCCCGACGCTGGAGACGGTGGTCGCGATCGCCGGCGCCGTCGAGGCCGGGGTCACCGTGGTCACGGTCAACCCGCAGGCCGGCGAGACCGAACGGGCGTACGTCCTGCAGGACAGCGCCCCCGACCTGGTCCTCGACCAGGTCGACCTCACGGCCCGCGCCGCGCTGCCGGCGGAGCCCGAACCGGCGGCCGGCGCGGCGGGAGCGGCCGGCGCGGCGGGAGCGGCGGACCTGCCGGGCGGGCCGGGCGGGGACGAGTCACCCGCCCTGATCATCTACACCTCGGGAACCACCGGGCCGCCGAAGGGCGCGGTCATCCCGCGCCGCGCCATCGCGGCGAACATCGACGCGCTGGCGCAGGCCTGGGCCTGGACACCCGAGGACGTCCTCGGGCACGCCCTGCCGCTGTTCCACGTGCACGGGCTCGTGCTCGGGACGCTCGGCCCGCTGCGCCTCGGGTCCGCGCTGCACCACACCGGGCGGTTCGCGCCGACCCCGGGCGGGACGCTGTACTTCGCGGTGCCGACCATGTGGTCACGGGTGCCGGAGCCGGCGGCCTTCTCGTCCGCCCGGCTGCTCGTCTCCGGCTCGGCGGCGCTGCCCGTGCCGGTGTTCGAGCGGCTCGTCGCGCTGGCCGGGCAGCGGGTGGCCGAACGCTACGGGCTGACCGAGACCCTGATCAACACCGCCGCCCGCGCCGACGGCGATCGCCGGCCGGGTCTCGTCGGCGCACCGCTGCAGGGCGTCGAGGTCCGGATCACCGGCACCGACGAGTTCGGGCCGGTCGAGGTCCGCGGCCCGAACGTGTTCTCCGGGTATCTCGGCAACCCGGCCGCGACCGCGGCGGCGCTGACGCCCGACGGGTGGTTCGCCACCGGCGACCTCGGCCTGTTCGAGCCGGACGGCCAGCTGCGCATCGTCGGCCGCCAGAGCACCGACCTCATCAAGTCCGGCGGCTACAAGATCGGGGCCGGGGAGATCGAGAACGCGCTGCTCGCCCATCCCGCGGTCGCCGAGACCGCCGTCATCGGCGTTCCCGACGACGATCTCGGCCAGCGGGTCGTCGCGTTCGTCGTCCCGCACGAGACCGTCGACGCCGCGGTGCTCGTCGACCATGTCGCCACGACCCTCGCCCCGCACAAGCGCCCGCGGGAGGTCCGCTTCGTCACCTCGCTGCCGCGTAACCCCCTGGGCAAGGTCCAGAAGAAGCTGCTCACCTGACCGGCCGGTTCCGCACCGGCCGGTTCCGCACGGTTCGCGGGTTCAGGCGACGATCCAGGCGGGGAACCAGATGCGGTCGCGCCAGTCGTCCAGCGGAATCGTCTCCCAGGCCAGGATCGGGTAGTAGTAGGCGAACAGCAGCACGACGGCGATCAGGTACACGCCGAAGATCAGTGCCCCGACGAGGCGGCGGGTGTCGGAGGCCTCGCGCGGGCCGAGCACCAGGCCCGCGCAGGCGGTGATCCCCAGGATCATGAACGGCAGCAGCGGCAGGGCGTAGAAGAAGAACATCGTGCGGTTGGGGAAGGCCAGCCAGGGCAGGAAGGACGTCCCGAAGCTGACCAGTACGAGGGCGGCCCGCCAGTCACGGCGGGCGACCCACAGGGCGATCATCGCGACCAGTGCGGCCGTCCCGACCCACCAGACGGCCGGGTTGCCCAGCGCCAGCACCTCCCGGGCGCAGCCCTCGACCGCCCGGCAGCCCTGCTCGCCGAACTTCGGGCCCTCGTAGTCGTAGGCCACCGGCCGGCCCATCACCAGCCAGCTCATCGGCGTGGACTGCGCGACGTGCCGGGCGGACAGGTGTTCGTGGAACTCGAGGATCGCCTGCTGGTAGGACCACCAGCCGCGCCAGGCGGCGACGAAACCGTCGCCGTACCTGTGCCGGTCGTACCCGCCGTCGGTGAGGAACCAGCCCGTCCAGGTGGAGAGGAACGTCACGATCGGCACGGCGATGTAGCAGCCGAACCAGGCGGGCAGGTCCCGCCGCAGCGCACCGCGGACCGGCGCCGGGAAGCCCGCCGTGCGGCGGGCACCGATGTCCCAGGCCAGCGCGAGCGCGGCGAACCCGACCAGGGTGTAGAGGGCGCTCCACTTCACGCCCATGGACGCACCCAGACACAGACCGGCGGCGAGCCGCCAGGGCCGCCAGCCGAGCCGCGGCCCGTACCGGGCGTCGGCGCCTCCTCCCACAGCTCCCACACCGCTGTCGATGCTCTCGGTGCCGTCGATGCTCTCAGTGCCGTCGGTGCTCTCGGTGCGCGTGAGCCGGTCGACGAGCCTGGTGCGGCCGTGGTCACGGTCGAGGACGAGACAGGCCAGCGCGAGCACCAGCCCCGTCATCAGGAAGATGTCGAGGATGCCGATCCGGCTCTGGACGAACTCGAGTCCGTCGAGGGTCATCAGCAGGCCGGCGAAACAGCCCAGCAGGGTGGAGCGGAACATCCGGCGGGCGAGCCGGGTGAAGACCAGCACCGCGAGCGTGCCGAAGAACGCGGAGGCGAACCGCCAGCCGAGCTCGGGGCTGCCGTGCACCGCGCCGGCACAGTCCTGATAGCCGAAGAGCTTCTCCGAAGCCGCCATGAACCACTTGCCCAGCGGCGGGTGCACCACGAAGGCGGGACCGGAGCAGGTGTTGCTGTCCACCTCGTAGCCGTGGGTCATCAGGCCCCAGGCGTCCTTGGTGTAGTAGACCTCGTCGAAGTAGATGCCCTTCGGCTCGGTCAGCCGCCAGAACCGCAGGATCCCCGCGAGCAGGGTGACGGCGAGCGCGGCGGCCCAGCCCAGTACCCGGTCGGCGGGCATCGGCGGGCAGAGCCGGGCGCGCAGCGTGCCGGCCGACGCGGCGACGGCCCGCGCGGTCTGGCCGGGTTCTGGCGCGGAGGGGTCAGCCGTCGTCAGTGCGGTCACGCTCACGCGCTCAGCCTAGGTCGTGAGCCTGTGCCTGCTGACAGGGCGTTTCCCGCCCTGTCCCCATGGCCGCCGGCGCGGACCCGCCGGCGCGGCGCAGGTCGCCGGCAGCACCACGCCGGCCTCCCCGCTCTGACGGCGGTGTCCACGGCACGGCAGTAAAGCACCCAACCGAGGGCACTTTCGGGCATCCTCGTGAGATTTCAGGCAACGGACGGACTTAACTGCATTCCATCTCACTTGTTTCATCCGTGCGACCGACTTATCGTCCGTTTTGCGCGGATCATCCGGCCGTGTGGGGATCTGGTCTGGTAGCGGTAGTCACCACTCACCGGTGAGGCCCCGACACCCCGGCGCCTCCGCGATGGTCCCTGCTGGTGGGGAATGACCTGTCCGGTCGCCTTCCTTCGCGGTCGCGTCGGCACGTTCGACGAAGCGCGTTCGACGAAGCGCGTTCGAGGAGGTCCCCGCGAGCCAAATGAGTTATACGACTTAACTACGTCCTTTTAGGGTGCGCCAGTGGCATTTCTGGACAGTTCACTCGCCGGTGCGGTGGGCAGGCTCGCGCGCGGCTGCGCACGTCACCGCGGGTTCCTGCTGGTCGCCTGGATCATCGTCCTCGCGTCGGCGGCCCTCTACGTGCGCGGTGCCGGCGCCCAGTACACCCAGCAGGTGGCGCCGACGGGCTCGGAATCCGACCGCGCGCTGACCAACGTGACGGCGATCTCGCCGGGTGGCCAGTTACCCGATGTCGAGACGATCGTGGTCCGGGCCCGGGAGGGCACCCTCGACGACCGCATGGCGCGCGACCGGATGACCCTGCTCATCGCACAGGTCGGCAAGCTGCCGGGAGTCGCCCTCGTCGCGGATCCGAGCGGACCGCTCGGGCCGGCCACCGTCGGGGTCACCCCGATCAGCGCCGACCGGCGGACCGCGATGATCTCCGTCGTGCTGAAGGGCACCGCCCTCGCACCCGACCTGGCCGCGGTACGGCGCGTGCAGGACCTCGCACTGGCCTACGACGACCCGCAGTTCCAGGTCGAGATGTCCGGGCCAGGCATCACGGCGATCGAGACCGCCGGCATCTCGACCACTCCGCTGATCTTCGCCCTGCTCGCGGGCCTGCTACTCGTCATCGCCGCGGTCCGCTCCCCGTCCGGGCTGCTCATCTGTCTTGTGTCAGGAGCGGTGGCCGCCACGCTCGCGGTCGCGGCGACCGCGAAGCTGGCGCACACGGTGGTCATGACCCCGTTTGCTCCGATGGTCGCCGGCCTCCTGGCGTTCGGCATCTGCCTGGGCGGCGCGGTGGTCATCGTCTACCGAGCCCAGTCAGCCCTGCTGCGCGGTGAGGACGGCATCCAGGCCGCCGAGACCGCCACCGCCACCTCGGGCGCGGCGCTGGCAGTCGGGGGGCTGAGCCTGACGGTGGCCATGGCGGTGGTGAGCATCGTCGGGCTCAGCGGCTTCCGTGGCATCGCGCTCGCCGCCGCCGCCGTGGGCACGATCACCATCCTCGTCGTACTCACCCTGCTGCCCGCGCTGCTCGGGCTGGCCGGCGCGCGGCTGCTCGGCTGGACCGAGCGGCGCTTCCTGTCCGTGGCCGGAGCCGGCCTCGGGCGCCGACCCGGCCTGCGATCGTGGTGGGCCGCCCAGGTCGGCCGATACCCGGCCCCGGTCGCGGTGGTCGCCGGGGTGCTGCTCGTGGGGCTGACGGTCCAGGCCAGCAGCATCCGCCTGGGCGGTGGCGACTCGGGTGCCGAGCCGACGTCGACGACGTCGCGACGGGCGTACGACCTTGTCAGCGAGGGCTTCTTCCCCGGGCTGAACGGGCCGGTCCTGGTGGCCGTGCGGCAGGCGCCGGCGAAGGCCCGCCCGGCCGCGAGATCCGTCACCTCCGCGGATGTCGCCGCCGCGCTCACCGCGGCTCCCGGGGTGCGGAACGCGGCCGTCATGCTGGAGGACACCGCCAAAGGGCTGGCCGTCATCCGGGTCCTCCCCCAGCCGGGCCCGCGGTCGGAGGAGGCCAGCGCGCTGATCCGCCAGCTGCGCACGGAGGTTCTCCCGGCAGTCCTGCGCGACACGGCGACAACCGCGGACGTCGGTGGTCCGACCGCCCTGTTCGACGACGCCGCGGCGGGCTTCCGGGGCAGCGTGGTCGCACTGCTGTGCATCGTCCTGCTCACCGTCGCGCTGGTGGCGTTCGTGGTGTCACGGTCGGCGGTGCTGGCCGCCCTCCTCGGCCTGTCCGCGACCCTGTCGGTCCAGGCCGCGGGCGGCGTCCTGACGATCCTCTTCCAGAACGAGCGTTTCGCCGAGAGGCTCGGTGTGATGGTGAGCCCGGTCGAGCCCTTCGTCCTCGTTCCGGTGTTCGTGGCGGTGCTCGGCCTGGCCCCCGGGATGAACCTCGTCCTGCTCGGGCGGCTTCGCGAGCAGAACCGTGCCGCGAGCGACCGATCCGCAGGCGGGCCTTCCGGCAACGGCCAGGACCGCCCGCGGGAGCGCGCCGGCGGCCGCAGGAGCATCATCCGCAGTGCCCGGGACGGCATCGCACGCGGGCACGCAGAGCTCGGGCATGTCGTCCTCACCATGAACATGGTCATGCTCCTGGTGGCCGTCGCGATCGCGGCGCAGCCCCCGCGGACATTGAAAATGATGGGCTTCGGCCTGGCCGCAGGTGTCGCGGTGGACGCCCTCGTCCTGCGCGTGGCCGCACTGCCGGCGATCGCGCACCTGTTCCGGCTGTCACACGCCGAGAACGCGTCGAGGCCCAGCCGTCAGGACGCGCACACCGCAGGCAGGACGGACAGACCACGAAGGGCACGCAGGGCGAATCCGGTGACCGTCGAGGGAATCGAGGGAAGCGTCGAGCGGCAGACAGTACCCACCACCCCGCTTCTCGTCGGCCGCGCCGGCGATCCCGGCGGCAACGAGAACTGGAACGGCCACCGAACCAGGACTCCGGGTCTCAGGTCCGGGGTGCCACCCAGACCGCGCACGCCGGCCCACTCCGATCTGACCGCTCAGCACGGGAACGGCACGCTCTACTTCCATGAGGTCCGCGTCCCGCGCGACGGACGGCGATGAAGCCCTGCACCCAGCCCCCAGGGAGGTCGGGTGCGGATTCCCCGGGAGAGCACGACGACCCGCCAGGGCAGAACCCCGCGGCGTCGCCGACGTGGGCCCATAGCATGCGAGCGGTGCACAGAAGATCGAATCTGCCCCTGCCCGGCGCCTCCCCACGCGGGACGGTCCCGCGCAGGGCAGCCCTGCGCCGAGCCGCCCCGGTCGTCGCCCTGACCGCGGTCCTGGTGGCTCTGCTGGGCTCGCCAGCGTCCGCCCACACCGCGCTGACCTCGTCCGATCCGGCCGCGGGAGCGACCCTCGACGCCGCACCCGGCGCGATCTCACTGACCTTCAGCGGGACGGTCCGAGGCGACGGTTCCAGCATCACCGTGACCGGTGACGGTGGGGCACCGGCTGCGGTCGGTGCCCTGTCCGCCGTGGACAGGACCGTGACGGTGCCGGTCTCCGGGCTCACCGGTGGCGGCTACCAGGTGGCCTGGACCGTGGTCTCCGCCGACGGCCATGCGATCAACGGGCAGTTCCCCTTCACGGTCGCCGCGCCCAGCCCAGCGCCCACCTCCGCGTCGCCGCTGGCCGGCCCGGCGCAGGCCGCCGGCAGCTCGTCCCCGGCATCCCCGGCCGCCCTGGCAGCGGGCTCCCCCACACCCACGGTGCGGATCGAGCCGTCCGCGCCGCCGTCGTCGTCCGACAGCAACGCGGTGTGGTGGATCATCGCGGTGATCTCCGTCGCGGCACTGCTGCTCGCCGCCGCCGCAGCCGTCCAGCTGATCCGCCGCCGCGGCACCGCACGCTGACCGGCCGCGCCCGGTCTCGGGTCGACCCGAGGCCGGGCGCGGCGGGTGCGGGCACCCGCATCCGCTACCGGCCGAGCAGCGCGACCACCATCGCGGCCACGCCGCCCTGGACGATCGACAGAACCGCGTCCTTGGCCCCGCCCGCCACGGCGGCACCGAGCTCCTGAAGCCGGCTCGGGTTGTCCCGCACCGCCGCGATGACCGCCGCCGGGTCGGCGACGACCTCTCCGTCCGGAGTGACCGCCCTGTCCCGGATCAGCTGGGCGATGAGGGCGCGCAGCTCGCCCACCGCCGCGTCGAGCTGTGCGGCGGAGCCGGCCTGGTGACTGCTGACCACCTGGTTGATGTCACGACCGGCCTTGTTGACCGTGTAGCCCTGGCCGGTGAACTTGTCACCGGAGAAGACGTCACCCATCGTTCCCCCGCCCTGCGCCCGGACCGGGCCGGTCGCCTGTCACTGGCCGGCACCTCGGCCACTCTTGTTGACGTTGTAGCCCCGCCCGGTGAATTTGTCGCCAGCAAAAACATCGCCGTGGACCTCGATGTTGTACGCGGATGCCGGTGGATCCTCGATGGCGGCGACGAGCGCGTTACGAATGCGCATGATCTCCTTGAGATCCGTGCCGTTCAGCAGGGCTGCCTGCGCACCGGCGGTTTCGAGCAGCAGCAGGTAGTAGGTTCGCCGCAGAAACACCCGGTAGATCAGGACACCGCTCAGCCAGAGAGTGGCCGCGCCGGCCAGAACGAGCACGAGAACCGCGAACTGCCGGCCGATGTCCTCGAGGGCGTACTCCCCGTCAGGGTCGGCGTAGCGTGGGCCCACGATCACCGCCACCACGAGCAGGGCGACGCCTCCCGCGAGTGACGCCATCCGCCGGAGCGGGTAGAAGGTGCTGTACTTCCCGAACCATTTCAGCTCCCGGGTCTGAATCCGGGAGATGTTGGCGAGCGGGTACACCTCGTGCCCGATCGTGAGCGCCCGCTTGCCGACCACGATCTCGAAGATCTGATTCTTTTTTGCCATACAGCCCCCGCCTGTACTGGCTTATTGATAACGCGGACGCCGATCGGCGAACGCACCGTGAGCTGACATCCGGAACGTCGACTGACGAGCGCGAGGCCGATAAACGTCGGGATCAGCGACGGCAGGTACCTGGTCACCGGATCCGCGCAGAACGTACCACACATCGTGAAATGAAGAAATCCGAGCGTGGCCGGTAATCTCCTGACTGGATCAGGCGAGACCGGTGGGGGTGACCCAGTCCGGCGCGATCCGCTCACCGCCGACCGTGAGGGTGAACGCACCCTCCTCGTCGAGCAGACCGACGAGGAGGGCGAGCAGGGTCTGCACCCGGGCGAGCCGGGCGCTGGTCACGGCCGCCGGCGACTGCAACGCCTCGGCGAAGGCATCGAACCACTCGGCGAAGACGGCCTCGTAGTTGTCATGGAAGTAGGCGAATCCCAGGCACTCGTTGGACGCACTGCCCGGCCCGCCGCGCATCAGCTCGCCGATCGCCCGCTGCTCCTCCCGCCACAGCATGAACCGGGAGGAGTGGTAGGTGTCGACGCGGTCGTACTCGTCGCTGCTGAACGCCCCGCCGATGTCGGCGAGCAGCGCGGCGACGACGCGGGTGTCCTCGGCGCTCTCGAACCGCAGCAACGCGAGCCGCGAGTACACGATCTCCAGGGTTCCGAAGTAGCGCGCGATGCAGAACAGCGTGGCCAGCAGTGCGAGCCGGCTACGACGATCCGGCTCCTTCGATGTGGGCTTCAGATACGACAGGAACTCCTTCTTCCGAATGCTGTGGATACGGGTGCCGAGGTCGAACGCCGCGACGAGCAGCGGCTCCCGGTATCGGTCCAGCTCGGTCTTCGCCGCCGAGCGTTTCTCGCTGTCCCTGGTGGAACGGTCCAGCTCGAAACGGATGCGTTCCATCTCGACGCCCTGGCGATGGGTCCACACCGTCGCAGCCACCGCCACCAGGGCACTGACAACGGAGGAGATGAGGGCGGCGACAATTCCCGCGTCCACGTCTGCCTGCCCCCCAGCCCGGCCCCTCACGCGCCGACGTCGGCAGATGGCAGCCTATCGGCGGACAACCGGGCAGATCTCCACCTTCGGGAATCCGGATCGGGCCCGGCTCGTCGCCGTCAGGTCACCGGCGGACGGCCGGGCCACCGAACAGCGCGCCACGGATCTCACGGCCGGCTCTGGCTACCGGCTGCCAGAGGACCCGGTTCACCCAGCGGACGGGCACGACCACCGTCACGCGCCACACCGCGGCGGCCACCCGTGCCACCGGGATGACCACCGTTCGCCACACGAAGGCGGTCGGGACCACCACAATCACCCGGAAGACGGCGGCGATCCCACGCCCGATCGCGTTCGCCACCCGCATCGCGAACCGGCAGGCCTCGGCGACGATCCGGCTCACAGGTACGACCACGGCCCGCCACACCCAGCGCGCCGGCGCCACCACCAGCGCCGTCAGCACCGCCGCCGCGATCTTCCCGGCCAGCCGGAGGGCACCGGCGAACGCATGCACCACGGGTCGCAGCACGGTCCGCCACAGCCACTGCGCCGGCACGATCACCAGCCAGGCGACGAGAAAGCGCAGCGGGATCGCGATGGCGTAGTGGAAGACGAACAACAAGGCCAACCGGACCGGATTGATCACCCATCGCCACAGCAGGCGTCCGAGCGGGGTCAGGAACCAGTCCCAGAGGAGCCGTTTCAGGCCCAGCAGGAGCGGGCGCAGGAACCACGTCCACAGCAGCGTGCGCAGCCCGCGGCCGA
Source organism: Frankia sp. R43 (assembly GCF_001306465.1). Classification (NCBI taxonomy): domain Bacteria; kingdom Bacillati; phylum Actinomycetota; class Actinomycetes; order Frankiales; family Frankiaceae; genus Frankia; species Frankia sp. R43. Next base: position 263,539 of record NZ_LFCW01000004.1, read on the forward strand.
CCAGCACGAGCCCCTGCCACAGCAGCTGGAGCGGAACGACGATCACCAGCGCGATCAGCCGCGCCGGCCAGCGAATCAGGTCATAGACGAGGCCGTCGGGCTCGTCGCGCCGGGCAGGGGCCGGCGGCCCTGGATGAGGAGACCGCGGAGCAGCCGTGCTGCCAGCGTACGGGTGCCGGTCATTCCGGTCGCTCCGGTTTTCAACCACAGCGGAGTATCTATCGTTCACGCGGCCCGAAAATCGTCCGTTTGTCAGCTGGTAAACACCCCGGGGCAGGCCGGCCACGGTGTCCCGCGGCGGGTCCGGGGTGGCAGGGCCGGCCGGCGGGTCAGGGGCGAGGCCGGGGCACCCGTTCGAAGAAGTGGGTGGCGTGCGGGTTGTCGTTGTACCGGCCGATCGGACGGTAGCCGGCCTTCCCGTACAGCGCGATGGCCTCGGTCAGGGACTCGTGGGAGTCGAGCCGAACGATGTGGTGACCGAGGGCGTGCGCGGTCTGCTCCAGGTGGAGCAGAAGTCGGGAACCCAGGCCCGCGCCGCGCCAGGCGTCATCCACCCACATGCGTTTGATCTCGCCGACACCGTCCTCGATCGTCCGCACACCACCGCACGCCACGGCGGCCCCAGCACTGACAGCCAGGACGAAACAGCCCCCGGGTGCCGCCAGCGACGCCGCACCGTCATCCGGCTCGGCGGAAGGATCGAAGCCGAACCGCCGCCCGATCTCCGCGAAGTAACGGCCGACAGCCCACACCGCTGCCGGTGATGTCGGGTCGACGGCCTCGAAGCGCACCGCCGCCGCCCGCGCGCGCGGCCCACTGCCGCGCAGGCGCTGGGAATCCTCCACGCCAGCGAACGTTAACCGACGCGCCATCGTTTCCTGGCATCGCCCCGCGACACAGGCAACAACCGGCCCACACGGTCTCGGCCAGCCCGTCCGCCCGCACGGCACGCGATACGCGTGGCCGCGTCCTAACCGCCCGTGGGCAGCACCGACGGGACGACCGACAGCACGACCTGCCGCGGCACCGCGGGCTTCGACACCGGGAGTTTGGGCGTCGGGGTCTTGCCCGCCGGGGTTCTCGGCGTCGGGGTTCTGGGCGTCGGGGTTCTGGGCGTCGCCGCATCCACGGTCGCGGGCCTGGGCTCCGCCAGCCTCAGCGCCGCGGGCCCCGCAGCCTCGGCCCAGTCGGTGCCCGACGGCTCGGCGGGTGCGGGAGCATCCGGCGAACCGGCTGCCAAAGGGCGATCCGGCGCCGCGGTGACCAGCGAAAGGCGCACGGAGGTGGGGGTATCCGGCACGAAGGCGGTCGACGGACGGTCGCCTCGAGCCCGGGCGGGTTGTGTGGGCACCACGGACAGGCGACCGGCGGACGGACGCATCACCGCGGCGGGGCCGCGTTCGCCGGCTGGTAGCCGGGCCGGAGCGGCCACCCGCGTCAGCGCCGCCTCGATGGCATGCATGCCCAGCATCATCGCCATCAGTGCGAAAGGAAACACCAGGATGAGCGCTATGATCACTGCGATCTTTCCCTTCCGGATGGCGCGGTCAGATGCCTGGTGCGACGGGCGGGAAGCCGGCCGGTCATCCAAGCTACGCGGGCGGTGAGCACCGGCCCACGGCGAAGAGCACCGTTGTCGGATGCCGCAGGTCCCTGCACCGGGGGACCAGGCGGGCTTCGGGCCCCCGGGCCCACTGACCGCAGGCTTTCGCGGCCATGTTTCAGGCATGGCTCGAACGTGCCTGCCAGATCGACCTATGCCGGATCCGAATCCCTCGGCGGCGCGCCGAGAACGTCATCCGCCGGCGGGACTGGCCCACCCGCGGCGACCGCCACTACCTTCGGGACCGTGTATTCGCTGCGACTGAGCTGTCCGCTCGCCGCTCCACGCGCCACGGTGTACCGGGCACTGATCGACCCGGCGGCAATCGTCCGGTGGCGGTTCCCGGACGGGATGAGCGCACGGCTGCACGAGTTCGACGCCCGCGAGGGCGGCGCCTTCCGGATCTCGCTCACCTACGACCGCCCCGACGCGGCCGGAAGACCGCCGGCAACACCGACACGTACCACGCGGAAGCGATCACCTCCCTGGAGGATGCAGTGGCCCCGCCCTGGCAACCGTTACAGCTCTCGGAGCACGGGGTGCACGGCGCCCGCTATCAGACTGTCCCGAACGCCTCGGCCGCCCAGGTGCGGAAACGGTTGTCGCTGTAGACCTCGTAGACGAACGGCCGTCGCCAGAAGGCTGTGAACCTCACTTAGCCATTCCGTCATCATGAACGCCTGCACAGGCCAGGCAAACAAAGATCGTCAAGAAAAAGGGAGGATTCTCATGGCTTGACCATTTCTTCCAGCATCTCTCTCGATGCGCGAGTATGTGGATGCATTTCACCGAGGACGCGCAGCCTACGCTTCAGCGTGTCCTCGACAAGGATTCGAGCCCCCTCCATCTCACCACATTTTCGCATGGCGTCGGCGAGGTATCCCTGGGATCTTAGCGTGACAGGATGGTCTCGACCCAGGTAGATCATACGCTGAGCAAGGACGTCTTCATGGAGCCTGCGGGCTTCGTGATGGCGACCGAGGCCTTGCAGGTCGAGAGCATTATTACACAAAGATATCAAAATGACCGGATGACCTTCGGGATAAATTCTTCGATAGTCCGACACGGCTTGCCGGTCTATTTCATAGGCAGACCTGAAATCACCGAGTTCGCGTAGCGCGATCGCAAGATTGTTAGCCGAATTGATGGTTCGCGGATGATCTTCACCCAAGACGCGGCGACACGCAGCAAGATTGTTTTTGTGTATGTCTCGCGACACCTCCGGATCACTGTGACTGAGATCGGCCGCCAGATCATTAGTAACCCGCAGAGTGGCTGGATGGTCCGGGCCAAGAGATCGTTTACACCGAGCTAGAGTATCGCGATCGAGTTCCTCTGCCATTTGGAAGTCGCCGAGTGCTCGAACCGCGACCGAAAGGTTGTTTGCCATGCTCAGAGTGTCCGGGTGATCAAGGCCAAGCGCGGCTCGGTACCGCCCGAGCAAATCACCATTGACATGCCGGGCAGCCTGGTAGTCACCACTCGTATAGAGGTGCCAGCAGAAGCGATCTACGGCTTGGCGCAGATCGTGGGACTCCGATCGGCCATCGTCCTGTCCCACTACCGCCAAGAGGTGCGCGCCGAGCATTGACCATTTCGGCCAGGTCGCCGGGTCATCTGCATCTGAGGGTGCCGCAGCGGCCAGCAACCGCTGAATTGAATCGAGATATCTAGAATGCTCGATATCTGAAAGCTGGCCACTGATAACAGTCTGCACCAGCCGGTGAACCTGTAGGGAGTCGCCGTGGCGCTGACACATCGAGTAGCTTAGCGCCACAGCGACCTGTTCATCGATCGCAATCTCGGGGTGATTTTCTACAATCGAGCGAACCGAGTCAGGTAGCAATTCTGGGTGCTCAGTAAACAGGTTGAGTGGAACTGGTTCAGGGGCTAGGAGGGCACACAACCGCAGCAGACCGATCGTGGCCGGACTTGCGCCATCAAGCTGGGCAAGGGTCAACGACCATGCAGTGTCAACAGTCCCGCCGTATGCGAGGTCCTCGCCAAGGGAAAGCATGGATGAGCGCCGGTCACGAAATCGTCGAAGATAGACAGTTGGATGCACCTGAGTGCGCTCGATATATGCAGCAGCTTGTTCCAGCGCGAGCGGCAGACCACCGAGCTCAGTAGCAAGTTGGATCGCATCCTGCTTCTCGAGATTTGGGATCCTCATCTGCAGCAATGCAAGGGCTTCTGACTGCGGAAGGACATCGACCGCGACCCTGCTGGCGATAGCTCCCCACGTCGGGTTGCGAGACGTTACCAGAATGTGCCCGTGGCTGCCGCCAGGAATCCAGTGATTTATGTCCTCAGGCCGGACAGCATTGTCAAAGACAAGTAGCCAGCGGTCTCGATGACGCAGCGAATCGAGTGCCGCAGCGGCATCGAGGTCCACCGCTCCTAGACTCGCCAATCCCAACTGCTGCGCGAGGGGCGCGATCTTGTCTGCAATCAGGGCAGGTTCCTCGGAGTCCACCCACCACACAACGTCGTAAGAATCGGCGTAGCGGTAGCAGTACTCGATCGCAAGCTGGGTCTTTCCGACTCCACCAAGCCCGTGCAGCGCAGCCGCCGCAGGCTGGACCAGAGCCACGGAACCATCGGATCCCAGCAGTGACCCGATTTGTCGCAACAGGTCTTGACGCCCAGTGAATGTCCTCAGACGGCTCGGCAGATTCCACACCCGAGGCTTCTCACTTCCCACATCTCCAAGCTTCCGGACTCCACTCAGACCTAAGCGATCCAACTTTGCGACGATCATCTCGGCAAACTGTTCAGGAGTCCGACTACTCAGGTCCACGGCTACCAGGTCTGCACGCAGACCTGGTAGCCGAGTGTCATCGAACCGTGCCGGTAGAAGGTACTCTCGTCGTTCCCGTGCCGCCCTACGCAGCGCCGCGCGGCGCTCCACGTTCGTCCAGTCGCGCGCAGCGTAGTCAGCCGAAACAAACAGCACTGCAAGCGCCGCTTCCACCGAGTAGACCCTTGGCAGCTCCTCCGCAAGCAGCCGCCCCCACAACTCGACCTGTTCGTCGGCGTCGAAGAAGCAGCGGACCCCGCGCTCCTTCAGTGCCGCAGCGACGCGCTCGACATAGCCGCGCTGTGCACTGGCGTACGACAGCGCCACGTCCCACCGCCAGCCGAGGACATGCTCACCCACCGACCTTTCGCTCACGTCATCAGCGTGCCAGATTAGAGCGCGATGGTAAAGAAGATGACATGGATCGCGCCACCTCGCACCCAGGCCTGTTTCCGTCGTGGACGACCGACAAATGTCGGCGTTTGTACCACGAAGTCAGGGCCGGGAGACCAGAAACAACTTTCCCTGCCCTAACCGGATAGGCAGGCATGCTGCATCGACAGCGAACAGCGACCAGAAGGCAATGCACTCGTGTCCGATGAGCACCTACGGACACTCGAGGATGCACCTACCAGTCCCGTAACATCGACAACTTCCACGCGCGACGATGAGATCCACGGCAGCCACAGCCAGCGGAGACCCTGGCCAGGGCATACCCAGAGTCAAACCCACTCCACCGAATCCACCTGGTCGGCCCTGGGCATCCCTCGCGCGGACCGCTCGCAACTGTCGCCACGACCTCACCACCGCCACCAGCCATCCCCTGGGCCCCGCGCCGCAACCAGCCATGCACGCAACGCATGGCGTGTATGGCATGTGCTGCGTGGTGGGTAGCACCAGACCGGTTGAGCACCCGTACGCTGCACACGCCTCCGTACTATGTTTGTCTGGAAAATCACGTTGCTGGCCGTGGACCGGGTGGTTCCTCGACCGGGTCCGGATCCGAGGAGACACCGTCATGGCGACGTATGTCCTGGTGCACGGGGGCGGGCGTGGCGGTTGGTGCTACCAGCCCGTCGCCCGCGGGTTACGCGGCGCCGGTCGGTTGTGGTCCTTCGGCACCGGCCACGATCTGATGATCACCGAGCCGGTGGCGGTCACGAGCGCACTGGTCGAGGTCGCCGGTGACGCCGGGCGGTGATGCGGCGGCTCCGGGCGCGTCCGCGTCCGCGTGGCTCTACGAGTCGGTGGGGCGGCTGTCCGACACGGTGGTCGCCGCGTTCGGCGGCCTGCCGTGGTACACCCGGCTGTCCGCGCACAGCCGGTCCTGGGTCCGGCTCATCGCGCACCAGGAGATCGCCACGATGGCGCAGAGCCTGGTGGCGGCACGGGCGCCCTCGCTGCAGAACATCTTCTCCGGAGTGCCCGCGGAGGTGGCCCGGCAGATCTCGTTCGACCAGACCGTCGAGCTGCTCCAGGTCACCGTCGACGTCGTCCTGCGCGTGGCGAACGCGGAGGCGGACGAGGCCCTGGACCCCGCCACATCCGCGGTGCTGCGCGCCGAGCTGGAGCGGTACGGCCGCGAGGTCGCGTTCCAGGCGGCGACCGTCTACGCGAAGGCGGCCGAGCACCGGGGCCGCGCGGTGGCGGGTCGACGCGCGCTGCTGCTCGAGGCGCTCGTCGACGGGCGTGAGGACCAGATCGCGGCACGGGCCGCCGACGTGGTTCCGCTCGGGCTCCCGGTACGCATCCTCGGGATGAACCCGCCCGAGGGCGGGGCCGACCCGCTGCTCGACGAGATCGCCCGGACTGCCGGCCGTCTCGGGCTGGTCTCCTGCGCCGCGGCCCGCGGGAAGGCCGTGGTCGTGATCGCCGTCCAGGGGCCCTCCTCCGCGACGGCCGCGACCGGCGGCGGGCCCACGGTGTTCGCCGCGGACCCGGCGGCTGCCGCGGTCGCTGCCGGCACCGGCACCGGAGGCGGAAGCCGCGGTGGTGCGGGCACAACAATGGAGGGTGGCGCTCCGGTCGACCTGGTCGCCGGGCTACGCGGGCTGGTCGACGGCCTCGCCGGCCCGGGGATCGTCATCAGCGAGCCGGTCGCGTCGGTGGCCCGGGCGGGCCCCGCGACGGCGGCGGTGCTGTCCGGACTGCGGGCGCTCGCCGCCTGGCCGGGGAACCCGGCGGTGGTCAGCACCGAGGATCTGCTCGTCGAGCGGGTGCTGTGCGGGGACACCCAGGCCGCCCGGCAGCTGGTGGCGACCTGCGTGGACCCGCTCGTCAGCGCCGGCCACGGGCTGGTGGAGACGGTGGACGCGATGCTGCGCTGCGACGGCTCCCCCGAGGCCGCCGCCCGCAGCCTGCCGGTGCACGTCAACACCCTGCGCTACCGCATCACGAAGATCGTCACCCTGACCGGGCGAGATCCACGCCGGTACCGGGACGCCAGCGCGCTGCGGATCGCCTTCGCCCTCGCCCGCACCGGCACGACCCCGTCGGTGCTTCTCCCGTAGCCCGACTCCTCCAGGAGGACGCCGTGCGGACGGCAGCCGTGCAGACCTCGACCAGACCGCCCCGGCGCCCAGCCACCGCCCGAGCGCTGGCCGTGACGGCCGCGGGCGCTGTCATGGCTGCCTTCCTGGCCGTGCCCGCGCACGCCGCGTCCTCACCTGCGTCCTCACCCGCGTCCTCGACCTCGTCCTCCACCGAGCCGGCCGGTCAGACCGGTCAGACCGGTCCGGCCTGTGCCACGTGGACGTCCCGGGTGGTGGCCAGCGGACTCGGGACCGCCGAGAACCTTGTCCCGGATGGTCAGGGCGGTCTGCTGGTGAGCACCAACGACAGCACCGGCAAACTGCTACGGCTCAGCCCCGACGGCGCTGTGACCCCGCTCGCCACCGACCTGCCCTACGCCGGCGGGCTGGCCCGCGACGGGCAGTGGGTCTACGTCGCCACCGGCGCCAGTGCGCTGTCCGGCCTGCTCGGGACCGCCGACGGGACGATCGTCCGGCTCCGCGTGGACGGCGGCGACCGCACCACTGTCGCGACCGGGCTGGTCGCACCGAACGGGCTGGCGCGCCTGCCCGACGGAGCCCTCGTGGCGACCCGGACCATCGACCTCGGGCTCGGCATCTCCTCGGCCGTCACCCACGTGAGCCCGCAGGGGGTGGTCACCCCGCGTTGGTCAGCCCTGGACGGAACCAACGGCATCGCGCTGGACCCCAGCGGCGAATGGCTGTATGTGAACCGTTCCCTCGCCGGGGAGACCTGGCGTGTCGATGTCGCGAACCCCGCCCACGCCGTCAGGGTCGCCGCACATCCGCTGCTGGCCTTCCCCGATGATCTGACCGTCGCCGCGGATGGGCTGATCACCACCCGGTATCTCGCCGGCGAGGTGGTCCGTATCGATCCGGCCACGGGGATGACGTGTGTCCTCGCGCGTGGGCTCGCGCAGGCCTCGTCCGTCCGGGCCGGGGACGGCCGCGGGTGCCGCGCCGACCGGCTGTACGTCACCAGCCATGCCGGCAACGTCTACGAGCTGGCACCGCCTGCCGGGTGAGCGCTCGGCGGCCCGGCCCGGCCGCCGGGGACGACGAGTCGACCGGAGCCGGGCCGTGCGGTCGGTCAGGCCGTGCGGTCGGGCCGGGCCAGGCGGTCGGTCGAGCAGGACGGAGCCGCGCCTGGCCGTCAGTCGGTGAGGCGCGTGCCGCACCACCGCTCGGTGCCGTCGGCGGCACGTCGGCTCTCGAAGGCGGTGCCTTTCTCGTTCACCGTGGCAAAGCGGTAGCACAGGGAAAGACTGGTCCGGTTGGTGCTGAAGTCCACTCCCCCGGGAATGAGCCCGGCGGCATCGTAGTCGGTGAGCCCGCGCAGGGTTTTCTGGAACGATGCCCGGGTCGGGCAGGGGCCGGCGAGCTCCAGGCCACGAAGCAGCATGTCGGCGGTGATGTACGAGTTCAGCACGAGGTTCTGGTCCGGGTCGGACACCTGGGGCGCGAAACGGCCCATCGCGTCTCGATAGGTCTTCAGCGCGGGATCCTTCGACTCCCACGGGATCTGGACGAAGTAGGCGGAAACCCCGGCGAACCGCTGGCCGTCGGCGAGCACACTCCGGTCGTAGGCGAGCGGGGAAAGCACCATCTTGAAACCGACCCCCGCCTCCTGGGCGGCGACCAGGAGCTCCCGCAGGCCGGCGAGCTCCATGGAGACGATCAGGCCGTCGGCACCGCTTTCCCGGATGGCCTTCACCGTCCGCGCCGCCGAGGTCGTACCCAGGCGATACGGGATGCGGGAGACCACGTCGACACCCTGCGACCGCATGCTCGCGACCATCTGGTCCCCGAGAACCTGCGCGGAGTCCGAGACCGGGTCCTCCACCACGGCAGCCCGCGTCACGCCCTGCGCCCGGGCGAAGACACCGAACGTGGTGACCGAGTCCTCGGAGGCGTAGATGTAGGTCGCCGCGAACATGTTCTCGTAGTTGCTCCAGGCCTGCTCGGCCGCGACGCCGAGCACCGGGATTTCGTTGGCCGCCAGCAGGTCCGCCGACCCCGACGCCGCCGTCGTGAACTCCGCGAGCACGAAGATGTTCTCCCGCTCGATCAGCCGCTGCGCCACGGCCAGGTTTGCCTCCTTCTGCGCGGCGTCGTCGGCCGGCACCGCCTCGATGCGGCGCCCGTGCACGCCACCCGCCTCGTTCGCCAGCGCGATCCTGGCCTCGAAACCGCTACGCGCCAGACTGAACGGGAGGGCGAGCGGGCCGGTGTCCGGGTAGACCAGACCGACGCGCACCGTGCTGCCGGAGAAACCCGGCGTCGTGCACGCCGGTACCGGCGGCGACGCGTCGCTCCTGGCCCTGCCACAGGCCGCCAGCACGAGCAGAAGCACCAGTCCCAGCGCCGCGCCGGAGGTTCCCGCGAGCCGCCGCGGCCGCCGTGCGCGCCTGCCCGGGCGACATCGGGCCGGCCGCGCCGAGGCCTCACGGCCAGGTTGTGCAGCACCGCGCCGGGAACCGGCGGATATCCGTAATTGCACTGAACGCTGTCACCCCCAGAAGTGAGCCTTTTCCATCGCCGACTCGTGCACGGCTGCCCCGACCATGCACCGTGAGATGGAGAAGCCTCATTGAGGCGAGCATAGCGATTGTGATGTGAGAAGTCTCCCACGAAATCATCGTACGTGGCGCCGTGCCCGCCCGGTCGTAACCGGGCCGGCGAATTGCGCGCGAGGAATTATAACCGCGGCTCCGGCGAGGCGGTGCGCTCCCCCGCGCCGTCGATGCCGAGGAGCTCGTCGTAAAGTAAGCAGGCTGACAACCGCTCCGGCGGCGACCAGTGCGGCCGACACCTCCAACCCGCGGGCGTAGCCGGCGACGAATGCCTCCGGGAAGGCCGCGCCATCAGCCATCAGTGCGCGTTGCCGAGAAAGCAGAATCGCACCGGTCAACGCTACCCCCAGCACGCCCGACACCTCACGGGCGGAACTGAGCACAGCTGAGGCCATGCCCTCGGTCGAGGCCGGGAGAACCTCCAGGATCCGGGACGTCATCGGCGTCGTCAGGGCCGATCCCGCCCCGATGACGACCAGGCCCGGCAGGAGCTCGACGAAGGTGGCGTCCACCGGAATCCAGGCGATGATCAGCAGCCCGCCCGCCACCATCAGCAGCCCGCCGGCCACCGTCCAGTGCGCACCGCACCGGCGCGCCAGCAGTCCGGCGGGGGGAACCATCACGATCAGGGCCAGCGCGAGCGGGACAAAGGCCAGGCCCGCCCGGGTGGGGCTGTAACCCAGCACGAGCTGCAGAAACAGGGCGGTGAAGAAGAAGACCCCGTTCACCCCAAGCCCCCACAGGACCTGGGCCACGATTCCGCCGCTGAACGCCCGCAGCCGGAACAGGTTCAGGGCCACCATGGGCTCCCTGGCGCGTCCCTCGATCACCAGGAACAGGCTGCCGGCCACCGCCGCGACAGCGAAGGACAGCAGGATGCGGGCCGACCCGAATCCCAGCGTGTTGCCTTCGACCAGCGCATACGTGAGGGCCAGCAGCGCGAGCCCGGACAGCACGACACCGGGCAGATCGAGCCGAGGCCGTCGGCCGGCGTGCTCGGGTCCCCACGGCTGACCGCGGCTCGCCCGCGCGGCCAGGAGCATGGCGAGGGCGCACACCGGCAGGTTCAGGTAGAAGATCCAGCTCCAGTGGGCGTATTGGGTGATCGTCCCACCGACGGCGGGGCCGAGGGCGAGCGCGACCGCGATGGCGGCGGTGAGGACACCGGCGCCGAGATGGCGATCCCGCTCGTCCAGGTCGGCCGCGAGGATCGCCAGCGCCGCCGGCAGCGCCAGTGCTCCCCCCGCACCCTGCGCCAGCCGCGCGAGGATCAGCGCGAGGGAGGTGTCCGCGGCGCCGGCGACACCGGAGAACACCGCGAAGACCGCCAGCCCCAGCAGGAGGACCCGCCAGCGGCCGAACAGGTCGGTGAGACGTCCGCCCAGCAGCAGCAGGCTGGAGAAGGCGAGGATGTAGCTCGTCGCCACCCATTCCAGCCCGGCCGCGGACAGCGCGAAGTCGCGCTGCATGGAGGGCAGCGCGACGTTCACGACCGTGTTGTCCAGCGCGGTGATGAACGCCGCGAGCCCGATCGGCGCGATCGCCCTGCGTCCGGGCAGGACGCCGTCCACGGCCCGCTGCCGTCGCCGCCGCCCCGCCCTCCGGCCCGGCCGGCCCGGCCGGCCCGGCCGCCGAGTCTCCGGGCCACCCACCGGGCGGCCCGCAGGCGCAGCCGCGCGGTCGGCTGTGCCCTCGTCCGTCCGGATGGACGTCATTTCGATGCTTGTCACCGGTACCGAACCAACCGTCGCCCGCTGGTGCGGCGCTAGGCCGCGGGCAGGCCGAGGCCTGCGGCCAGCGTCGGCCAGGACCGGGCGAGCTGACGGTCCCAGTACCGCCAGCTGTGCGTGCCGTTGCCGTAGAAGTCCGTCACCACCGGCAGCTGTCCCGCGTTCGCCGACCGGATGAACGACTGGCCGTTGCTGTTGGTGGCCATCTCGAAGGGGTCCGAGCTGGCGCCGGCGGCATCCAACGGGCCCGGGGTTCCGTTGCCTGACGAGACGTAGAGGTTGATCCCGCGCAGCTTCGCGATCACATCGGCGGGGTTTCGCTTCGCCCAGACCCCCAGGAACAGCACCGGGTCCCCCCACATGGCCCAGGAGATCTGCCCCTCCCGCACCAGCAGGCCCTGGATCAGCCCCGAGGAGAGGAAACCGATGGTGTCAACGACACCGCTGTAGGACGCGGCGGCGCCGTACGCCCCCGGATGCAGCGCCGAGAGCGCGAACGCGGCGTAGCCGCCGATCGAGGCGCCGGCGATGGCGGCCCGGCCGGAGGCGTGGTAGCCACGCTGGAGGATCTGCGGGAGCTCGGTGGCCAGGAAGGTGTCGTAGCCCCAGCCCTTGCGCAGCACGCCGATGTTGAGCCAGTTCGTCCCGAAGCCGGCGGAGCCGTCGCTGGGCATGACCACCAGCGCCTGCTTGTCGGCGGCGAAGGAGCGGACGTTCGTGTACACCGACCAGGACTGGTAGTCGGCCTTCTCGCAGCACCCGTGGATGAGGTACAGCGACGGCCAGGTCTGCGCCGTGCTGCTCGCCCAGCCCGCGGGCAGGATCACCCGCACCGGGGCGGCCCCGTTCAGCGCCGGCGAGACGATCATGAGGTCGACGGTGCGGTCGTCCACCCGGGACTCGTAGGCGACGTACGCGCCGTCGTCCGCCATGGCCGCCACCGAACCGATGACCGGGACGGTTCCCGCGTTCGGCACGCCCAGGGTGGCGGTCGCGGGCACCGGGCCGACAACCGGGTTGTTGCCGCCGTTCACGCTGCGGTTGACCTGGGTCAGCGGCGCCACGGCCGTTCCCGGCACGCGTGCGGCCAGGGTCGCCGCGCTGACGCGGGTGGTGGACGTGGAGAGCGCGACCGCTTCCGTCCCCGGCCCGGCCGGCCCCGTCGACCCGGCTTCGGTCAGCCCGGGCGCCAGGCCGACCGCGGCCAGCGCCAGCGCACCGGCGAGCAGCCGGGCCGGCAGGCCACGACGGGCCCCGCCCGACGGGCGCCTCAGCACGCCACGCCTGGGCGCACCGGCTCCGCCCCGGTGGCGTCGCTGCGATCCGGGGCCGTCCGAGGACGTCCTCAGCGACGTTAATCGCCGCCGGCGGCGGTCGTGGGGCGGGTCCGTCGGGCGGCTGCCGTCGCTGTGCTCTGTCGGGCCGGTCCCGGTCGTCTCGGGACCCGCCCCCGGTGTCGTGTCCATCTCGTTGCTCTCCAAGATCCCGTTACAGGGGCATGTTGTTGTGTCTGCCGAGGTGCTGGACGGGGCGTTTGCCCCGCAGGGACAGCAGCCCCGTGCGGATCCGTGCCCGGGTCTCACGGGGCTGGATGACGGCGTCGATGAACCCGCGCTCGGCAGCCGCGTAAGGTGACAGCGCGGTGCGTTCGTAGTCGGCGGTCAGCCGCGCACGCAGCTGCTCCGCCTCCGGTCCGGTCCCGGCGGCCCGCAGCTCCCTGCGGTGCAGGACCTCCACCGCACCGGTGGCGCCCATCACCGCGATCTCGGCGGTAGGCCAGGCCAGGTTGATGTCCGCGCCGATGTGCTTGGAGCCCATCACCGCGTAGCCGCCGCCGTAGGCCTTGCGCAGCACGACGGTGACCATCGGTACGGTCGCCTCACCGTAGGCGAACAGGAGCTTGGCGCCGCGGCGGATGATGCCGCGCCGCTCCTGGTCGAGCCCGGGCAGGTATCCGGGTACGTCGACGAACGTCAGGATCGGAATGTTGAACGCGTCACAGAAACGGACGAAACGGGCGGCCTTCTCGGAGGCGTCGATGTCGAGGACACCCGCGCTCACCGCCGACTGGTTCGCGACCACCCCGACCGACTCTCCGTCGACCCGGCCGAGCCCGCACACGATGTTCCCGGCGAACAGCTCCTGGAACTCCAGCAGGTCACCGTCGTCCAGCACGGCGTCGAGGACCTTGCGGACGTCCAGGAGGCCACCGGCGGAGTCGGGGACCAGCCGGTCGAGGGCACGGTCCGCGGCGGTCAGGTCGTCCCGGCTCGAGCCGCCGGAACGGCCGGGGCGGGGGTAGGAGGGCGGCGTGCTCAGCGCGTTGTCCGGCAGGAAGCCCAGCAGGCACTGCACCCAGTCGAGGGCGTCGGCCTCGTCGGTCGCCACGTAGTGCGCCGTCCCGGCGGCGGCGTTGTGGCGCGCCCCGCCGAGCTCCTCGAGGGTGACGTCCTCCCCGGTCACCGAACGCACGACGTCCGGCCCCGTGACGAACATGTGGGACGTCTCGTCCACCATCACCGTCACGTCGGTGAGGGCGGGTGAGTACGCCGCCCCGCCCGCGCACGAGCCCATGATCATCGAGATCTGCGGGATGACCCCGGAGGCCTGGATGTTGAGCCGGCCGTACTCCGCGTACCGCGCCAGCGCCGTGACACCCTCCTGGATGCGCGCCCCGCCGGAGTCGTTGATGCCGATGATCGGGCAGCCGACCCGCATCGCCAGCTCCATCACCTTGATGATCTTCCCGCCGAACGCCTCGCCCAGGCTGCCGCCGAAGACACTGACGTCCTGGGAGAACACGCACACCGGCCGGCCACCGATCTGGCCGTGGCCGCAGATCAGCCCGTCGCCGTACGGGCGGGCGGCCTCCGCGCCGCCACCGCCACCGCTGCCGTCAGCCCGGCTGCGGACGAGGGTGTCGAGCTCGGTGAAGGTGCCCGGATCGCACAGGGCCTCGATGCGCTCCCGTGCGCTCATCCGGCCCTCGGCCCGCCGCCGGGCGAGGGTGCGGGGCGACCCGCCGGCGGCGGCGAGCGCCAGCCGGCGGTCGAGCTCCTTGCCGCTCACGGCCGTCGCCCGGGTCACCGGGTGCCCCGCTGCACCGGCACGGACGCCGAACCGGACGCCCCGCCAGGCCCTCGTGGATCATCCTCCGCCCCGTCCGGCGCCGGAGCCGGAGCCGGAGCCGGAGTTGCGGTTGCGGTTGGGGCGAGCAGTCGCGACAGGTGCCGGGCGATCACGTCGACGTTCGGGCGGTCGATCAGTGAGGTGTGGTCACCGGGAACCGTGACGATCTCCAGGTTCGGCACCGTCGCCGCCCAGCCCAGGTCGGCGTCGTCACGCAGGTAGCGGGGGTCGAGCGCGACCGTCACCTGGTGGGGCGAGGCCGCTCGGTAGAGCACCGTGCGTCCGTCGTAGCGGCGCGGCTGGTAGTTCTCGGCGATCCGCGCATCGAGGTACGAGGTCCGCTGGTGGTGCAGCACACCGGGGGTCATGGCGATGTCGGAGGCGGCGAGGATCTCGAAGATCCGTTCGACCTGCTCGGCGTCGTCGGCACCGGCCAGCTCGTCGTAGGGCAGGTCGAGGTCCACGCCGTAGACCTCGCGCAGGTAGTCGACGAACCGCCCGAAGCGGGTCAGGAGCTGATCCGTGGCGGACAGCCCGGCCGGCGCCGGCAACGGCAGAATCGTGTCGATCATCAGGACGACCTCGACCTCGCCGCCCGCCGCGACGATCTGGTGCGCGACCTCCTGCGCGAGCAGGCCACCGAAGGACCACCCACCCAGCCGATACGGCCCCGCGGGAGCGATCTTTCGGATCATGGAATGGTAGGCGGCGGCCTTGCGCTCCACCTGCCCGATGTCGTCGAGCCGCTCCAGGCCGAACACCGGCACCCGCGGATCCAGCAGCCGCACGAGCGGCTCGTACACGGCGGTCGGACCGCCCGCCGGATGGAACAGGAACAGCGGCGGCTGCGAACCGGCACCGCGCAGCACGCGCACGCCCGCCCCCGCGTTGCCCATCAGACGGTCCCGGATCACCTCGGCGAGCGCTTCGATCGTGCGCGCACCCGCAAGCTCCGCGCGCTCCCGCGCGTCGGCATGGGTGGCCCCGTCGCCGAGACGTTCGGCGACCAGCCCGAGGAAACGTTCGGTCTCGACCGGGCCGAGAACCGTGGCCAGATCGTCGGTCACCCCGATCGGCTCCGTCGTGACCGTCGCCGCGAGCAGCGCCACCAGCCACCGCTCCGCCGGCTCCCGGGCAGCCATCGGCATTCCCCGGCCCTCGCCCTCCCCGGTGACCGCGGCGGTCCGCGCCGGCACGGCCCCCACCGCCGGTACGGTCCCCGCCGAACCGGGCCGCGCCTGCGTGGATCCTGTCGGCGACGTCCCATCGGGCGCGGAGTCCGACGCGAGGCCGAGGGCCTCCACCAGGTGCGCCTGGAGCTCACCGAGGCTGGCGCCGCGCAGCAGCAGACGGACCGGAAGCGGCAGGCCGAAGTCGTGCTCGACGGCGTTGCGTGCCCGCATCGCCATCAGCGAGTCGAACCCGAGCTCCGTCAGCGGGACGTCGGCATCCACCTGCCGCGGTTCCAGACCCATGATCCCCGCGACGCGGCCGCGCAGCCGCTCCGCGATCACGGCTCGGGCCCGCGCCGGCGGCAGGTCCGCCAGCGCTGTGACGCCGGGCCAGGAGTCGTCCTGCGCACCCGGATCGGCGCCGAGCACGTCGGCGAAGAAGGCGAGATCAGCGAGGCCGGGCAGCAACGCCAGTGCACGGGCCGGCGAGAGCCGCACCACCCCGGTGTGGGCCCGGCCGGTGGCGACCACCGTCTCCAGGGCCTCCATCGCCGTCGTCGGCACCAGCGGTTCGAGCAGCGCGTTCGTGACCCCGGCGGCGCCCCCGACCTGGGCCCAGGCACCCCAGCCGATGCTCGTCGCCGGCAGGCCGCTCCGGCGGCGCAGTGCGACCAGCGCGTCGAGCCAGGCGTTCGCCGTCGCGTACGAGGCCTGCCCGGGCGAGCCGAGCAGCGCCGCCGCCGAGGAGTAGACCAGCCACCAGTCCAGTTCCGTACCGGTCTGCGCGGCCAGCCGCGCGGTGGCCACGTGCAGGTTCCAGCCGCCGACGACCTTCGGACGCCAGACGGCGGCCAGCGCGGCCGGATCCAGGTCCAGGACCGACTGGTCCGCCAGGGCTCCCGCCGCGTGCGCGACGCCCCGCAGCATCAGATCACCGGCCGTGGCCTCGGTCAGCAGCCGCGCCGCGGTCTCCGGCAGCGCGATGTCACCGGTGACGATGACGATGTCGCACCCACCGCCGGTGATCTCCCCGGACGTGCCGGAGGTGCCGGACGCGGCGGCGTCGGCGGGTTCGGCGAGTTCGTCGGATGCGGTGGCGGGCTGCGGAACGGGCCTGGTGGCGTTCGCGACCCGGGCCAGCCCGAGGCCCGGGATCATCCGCCATCCGGGCGGTGCCGCGTCGGCCTGATCCTGTTCCCGGGGCAGAGTCCGCCCGTTCAGAACGACCCTGGAGGCCCCGCCGTCCACCAGCCGACGGGCCAGCAGCAGGCCCAGCCCGCCGAGCCCACCCGTGACGATGTAGGAACCCGACCGCACCAGCGGCACCGCGGCCGCCTCCACCGGCGCAGCCGGGGAAGCGGAGCCGTCTGGCTCCTCGGCGACGCGGGTCAGCCGGGCGGCGAACCGGTGCCCGTCACGCCAGGCCACCTCGTCGTCGGCCGCGTCGGAGGTGATCTCCGCCGCGACCGGCGCGAGCGCCGCGGCCTCGTCGTCCTCCCCGGTGCCGGCGAGCTCCCCGGTGCCGGCGGCGAGATCGAGGTCGAGCAGCGTCGTCCGCAGGAACGGATGCTCCAGCGCCAGGACACGGACCAGGCCACGCAGTGCCGCCTGGGAGGGCACGGGCAGGTCCCCGTCGGCGACCGCGGCCGCCCCACGGGTGACGATCCACAGCCGGGGCGGATGCTGGGTGCCGTGGCGGACCAGCGTCCTCGCCAACGCGGCCACGGCCGCGGTCAGGTCGGCGCCGGCCATCGGGTCCGTTCCGGCGGGAAGGCCCACCGGCGCGGGTTCCGGGCGCCCCCCGAGTGAGGCCTCGTCATCGCCGGAGGCCGGCGCGACGACCAGCACGACCCCCCGCACCTGCCCGGAGCCGACCAGGGTGGCGATGCGTCCCTCATCGGTCGTGCTGAGCGCGACAACCCCGCCTGGTGAGCCGCTGCGCCGGTCGAGGAGCGCGGCCACCGCGTCCCGGTCCACGGAGTCGTCGGTGCCTGGCCTGGGCGCGGAGAGAACCAGCAGACGCGGCTGGGAAGCGGTCGCCGACGGCCGGTCCGGCCGGTCCGGCTGAGCGGACGGGACGGACTGACCCGGCTGCGCGGGCTTGCCCTGCACCGGCAGCGGCGGAAGCGGAGCCTGCGTCCAGCGTGCCTCGTAGAGCAGCGCGGACACCGGGACCGGAACGGCGCTCGCCTCCACCGGGCGCAGGACCACGTCCCGGGCGACGAGCAACGGCGTTCCATCGTCCGCCGACAGCCGTACCTGGCCGATCAGGCCGTCCTCGTCGTCGCCGCCCGCGGCGGCCGGGGTGAGCAGCGCCGTGGCGTGCCCGCTCGTGATCGGCCGGCCCTGCGGCCCGCCTGAGCGCGGGTCGAGCAGGGTCAGCTCGCCGATACGCACCGGCAGGTGCAGCGGCACGCCACCGGCGGTGGCCTCGGGCCACAGGCCGACGGCGGCGACGCCCAGGGTCTGCAGGCAGAGGTCGCCCAGCGCCGGGTGGATCCGGTAGTGCGCATGAGGCTGCGCGGGCGCCGGCAGGCTCACCCGCGCCGACGCCGACGCCGACACCGGTGCTCCGGCCGACGGGCCCACCGGGGCCGGCGGGGCCGTGCCTTCTCCTGGGGAGGTCGCCGGGCCGGACGTCACGCGTGCGTCTGTGACGCCGACGAACGCGGGGCCGTACCGGTGGCCGGCCGCCTGCAGCGCCCCGTAGAGGTCGACGGACCTGCCGGTGCCCGCCTCGTCGACGTCCTCGCAGCGGCCGGCGCCGCCAGCGCTGCCGGCTAGGCCCGTGCTGGCGGTGTGCTCCGCGACCTGGTCCGGGGCACGTTCCGCTGGTTCCACCCGGATCCGGGCGGTGGCGTGCCGCACCCAGCGACCGCCGCCCGCCGTCCGCCGGGAGAAGATCTCGATCGTTCCCGAGGCGGCGCCGGGGCCGTCCTCCACCACGGACGTGGTGACGTCGGTGTGCGGGCCCAGGGGCAGCAGTTCGAGCAGTTCGAGGTCGGTGACGACCGGCCGGCCGCGCCCGAGCACCGCCGCGGCCGACAGGGCCATCTCCGCGAAGGCCGCACCCGGCAGCACGGCCACCCCGTGGACCGTGTGGTCCGCGAGCCACGGCAGCGCCTCCGTCCCGATGTCGGCCCGCCACACGTGCCGGCCCGACTCGGGGATCTCGATGTGCGCCCCCAGCAACGGGTGTCCCGGCGCGGTCCGGGAGGGCACCGGGACCGGTGCGGCCCAGTGCCGACGGTGCCGCCACGGCGCGGCCGGGACATCCACCAGCCTCGGCGCCACCGTCCCAGCCGACACCGTCCCAGCCGACACCGTCCCAGCCGACACCGAGCCAGTCGGCGCGGCATCTGTTGCCGGGCTGAGCAGGGCAGTCAGCGCGTCGCCGTCGCCGCCGAGCGCGAGCGCGGCCAGGTTCACCCGGAACTCGACCGTGTCGTCACGGTCACGCCGCAGGCTCGAGGCGACATGGACACCGTCGCGGGCCGTCTCGCGCAGGGCGCGCCCGGCGATCGGGTGCGGGGAGACCTCCAGGAAGCGAACCGCCCCGTCCTCGAGGGCCGCCTGCACCGCGTGGACCGCCCGGACCGGGCGCCGGGCGTTGGCCGCCCAGTAGTCGGCATCGCCCGGCGGCACCTCGCGCGGATCGTCCAGCACCGACCCGTACCAGGGGACGGCGGTCGGCGTGCCGCGGACCCACGCGAGCCGTGACCGCAGCTCGTCGAGGATGGGATCCACGGCCGGCGAGTGCCCGGCACCGCTCACCTTCATCGGCAGCGCCGTCCGCCCCCGCGCCTCGACCGCCGCGACCAGCCGGGTCACCTGGTCGGCGTCGCCGGCGACCGTGCACTGGCGCGGCGAGGAGTGCATCGCGATGTGGACGCCGGGCAGGTCGGCCGCCAGCTGCCCGAACTCGGCCTCGGTGAGCTCGACGACCGCCATGGCGCCGGCGCCGGCCGCCGCCACCGAGCCCAGCAGCCGGGCCCGGGTCGCGATGACCTCCAGGCCGCTTTCGACGTCCAGTGCGCCGGCGACGACCGAGGCCGCGACCTCGCCCATGGAGAAGCCGATGACCGCGGCCGGCCGCAGACCCGCCGAACGCCACAGCTGGGCGAGCGCCAGCTGCACCCCGAACAGGATGATCTGCCCGGACTCGACGCCGTCGACCGCGTCGCCGCGTTCGAGCAGGCCGCGCAGGGACAGGCCGGTCCGCGCCACGAACGGCTTGTCGAGGTCCTCGACGGCCGCGGCGAAGGCCGGTTCGTCGGTCAGCAGTCGCCGGCCCATGCCCGCCCACTGCGAGCCGTAGCCGCTGAAGACCCAGACCGACCCCGTGGACAGGTCCGGCCGCGCGGGCAGATCTGG
Source organism: Frankia sp. R43 (assembly GCF_001306465.1). Classification (NCBI taxonomy): domain Bacteria; kingdom Bacillati; phylum Actinomycetota; class Actinomycetes; order Frankiales; family Frankiaceae; genus Frankia; species Frankia sp. R43. The sequence goes on from NZ_LFCW01000004.1 coordinate 283,451, forward strand.
TCTGGTGGGCAGAGCCGGTTGAGTGGGCAGAGCCGGTTGAGTGGGCAGAGCCGGTTGAGTGGGCAGAGCCGGCCCGGTGGGGTGGTGGCCGCGGGCCGGCCGCGTGAGCCTGGTCGTGCCGGGGGCGTCGGATTCGGCGGCGACCGCCCGCAGCCGGGCGGCCAGTTCGTCGCCGTCCCGGCCGGCGACGGCCGCGCGGGCGGGAGCCGCCACGTCGAAGCGCCGTGCCAGCGTGAACGCGACGTCGTCCAGGTCGCTGGCCTGTCCATCCGCCGTGGTGAGCCAGTCGGCCAGGGCCGCCGCGGTGCCGGCGAGCCGGTCGGCGGACGCCGCTGACAGCGCCAACGTCCACGGGCCGCGGCGGGCTCCGCCGCCCGCGCGCCGCTCGGCACCCCGCTCGAGACGGAGATCAGAACGGAGATCGGAACGGAGATCGGCGCCGCTGTCGGATCCGCCGCGGGTGCCGCCGTCACGGTCGCCGTGCTCTTCGAGGATCACGTGCGCGTTCGTGCCGCTGAAGCCGAACGCGGACACACCGGCGCGGGCCCGGCCGCCGTAACGCGGCCAGGGCACCGGCTCGGTCACCACCCGCAGCGCGGACGCCTCGAACGGAATGCGCGGGTTCGGCGCCGCGAAGTGGACGGAGGGCGGGATCACCCCACGGTCGAGCGCCAGCGCGACCTTGATGACCCCGGCGATGCCCGCGGTGGCCTCGAGATGCCCGAGATTCGTCTTGACCGAACCGAGCAGCAGCGGCTCGCGCGGGTCACGGCCCGCACCCGCGCCGAGGACGGCCCGCAGCGCCGTCGCCTCGATCGGGTCGCCCAGCGGCGTGCCGGTCCCGTGCGCCTCGACATAGTCGACCGAGGTCGGCACGATGCCGGTCGGCCCGTAGGCCGCCCGCAGCAGCGCCTCCTGTGCGGCCGGGTTCGGCGCGGTCAGACCGTTCGAACGGCCGTCGGCGTTGACCGCGCTGCCACGCACCACCGCCAGCACCCGGTCACCGTCACGCTCGGCGTCACCCAGCCGCTTGAGCACGACGACTCCGCAGCCCTCGCCGCGCACGATCCCGTCGGCCGCCGCCGCGAAGGCCTTGCACCGCCCGTCGGCGGACAGCGCGCCGCCCGCGCCGAACGCGACGCTCACCGCCGGGGACAGCAGCAGGCTCACCCCTGCGACGAGCGCGAGCGACGACTCGCCGGAGAGCAGGCTGGTGCGAGCCGCGTGCAGGGCCACCAGGGAGGACGAGCAGGCGGTGTCGATCGTCAGGCTCGGTCCCCACAGGTCCAGCAGGTAGGACAGCCGGCCCGCGATGATCGACGTCGCCGCGCCGGTCGAGGTCCAGCCCTCGACCCGCTGGGGGTCGGCGAAGGTCAGATGGGCGTACTCCGAGCTGGAGACACCGACGAAGACCCCGGTGGTGCTGCCCCGCAGCGAGGACGGCGGCAGCCCGGCATGCTGCAGTGCCTCCCAGGAGATCTCCAGCAGCAGGCGTTGCCGCGGGTCCATCAGCGCCGCCTCCGCGGGACTGATACCGAAGAACTCGGCGTCGAAGCCCGCCACGTCGCCGATGAACCCGCCGCGGCGCACCGCCTGGCTGACGTCCGCGTCGGCGTCAGCGCCGGCGACGGCGTCAGCGCCGGTCTGCACGGCGGCGCCTGCGGCAAGGCCTGGAGTGCCGAGCACGCCGCTGTCGGCCTCGTCCCAGCGCCCCGGCGGCACCGTCGAGACGGCGTCGGTGCCCTGGGCCAGCAGCTCCCACAGCTCGCCCGGCCGCGTCACCCCGTCGGGATGCCGCGGACCGCCCGGGAACCGGAACCCGACCCCGATGATGGCCAGCGCGTCACCCTCGACCGGATCATCGGGATCCGCGGCACCCGCGGAATCGCGGGAGCCGAGGTCGGCGCCGGCCGTGTCCGGGTGCGCCCGGTCCGGGTCCACCAGGTCGGAGTCCGCGTTCACCGGGTCGGAGTCAGCCGCGGTGCCGGCTCCCGAGGCGGGGGCGGCCAGCCGTCGTGCCAGCGCGGCGAGCGTCGGATGCTGCCAGAGCAGCGTCGGCTCGAGCGCGGTGTCGAGCAGATCCTCCAGGTCGCTGGTCATCGCGACCGCGTCCCGTGACGACAGCCCGAGGTCCACCAGCGGCTGGTCGATGTCGATCTCGGCCGGATCGAGCCCGAGGCTCGCGGCGACCTGGTCGGAAAGCCAGCGAAGCAGGTCGGCTTCACTCAGGGAGGTGGCGGGGCTCGTGCCGACCCCGGGCGCGTCGGTCACCGGGACGCACCGGTGACGGCGAACGCGCCGGCCAGGTAGCGCTCCCGGCAGGCGTGCCGGGCTATCTTGCCGCTGCTCGTGAGCGGGATCGTGCCCGGGCGGGTCAGCACGACCTCGCGTACCGCCACCCCGTGGCTCACCGCGACCGCGCCGCGGATCACCCCGGCCATTCTGGTCACCTCGGCCGGCTGGCCGGCGGCCTCCGCGGTGATCTCCGCGGCCACCACGACGGCCTCGCCGTGGTCGGTGCTGACGGTGAACGCGGCCGAGCGGTTGGGCCGCACCGCCTCGTGGGCGGCTTCCACCGTCGCCTCGATGTCCTGCGGGTAGTGGTTGCGCCCGTCGATGACGATCAGGTCCTTCAACCGACCGGTGACGTACAGGGCACCCTCGTGGACCATCCCGAGATCGCCGGTGCGTAACCAGCCGTCGTCCTGCCAGCCATCGGGCGACCAGCCTGTCGGCAGCGCCGCCGTGCGCTCGCCGGCCGGCGCCGCGAGCCGCTGCCCGAAGGTCGCCTCGGTGCGGGCCGGCTGGTTGAAGTAGCCCCGGGCGACGTTCGGCCCGCGGACCCAGATCTCGCCGACGACATCGGGTGGGCAGAGCCGTCCCGCCTGCGGATCGACCACGGCGACCCGTTGCCCGGCCGGCACGCCGCAGGACAGCAGCGGGATGAGCCGCCGCTGCGGGGCGCCCTGCCCTGGGCCTTGTTCCGGGCTTCTTTCCGGGTCCTGCCCCGGCTCCCGGCCTGGGCCGGGCCGCGGCGCCTGCTGCTGCCGCGGCCCCTGCTGCTGGGGGATGCCCGGCTGCGCCGGCCGCTCGGACTCGTCGACCGGCAGCGCGCGCCCGGCGGCGAGCACCTCCGCGTCGAACCACACCGGTCGCTGCGGACGCCCGCTGACACCCCCGCACACGTAGACGGTCGCCTCGGCGAGGCCGTACGAGGGGCACAGCGCCTCCGGCCGCAGCCCCAGCGGGCCGAAGGTCGCCAGGAAGCGTTCGAGCGTGGCGGGCCGGACCGGCTCCGACCCGTTGCCCAGGACCCAGACGTCGTCCAGCCGCAGCCCTTCCCGCTCCTTCGGGCGGACCCGGTCGACCGCGAAGTCGAACGCGAAGTTCGGCGCCATGGCCACCGCGCCGCGGTTCTCGGCGAGATGACGCAGCCACCGGCCTGGGCGCTGCAGGAAGGCCACCGGGTCCAGCAGGACCGACCGGACACCGCCGGCCACGGTCCCGCCGACGACCAGCACGAGGCCCATGTCGTGGAACAGCGGCAGCCAGCTCACCACCGTGTTCCGGGCCGGATGGCAGCGGTAGCCGGCCATCGCCTGCGCGGTGTTCGCGACGATGTTGCCGTGGGTGACGAGCACGCCGGACGGGGTCCGTGTCGAACCGGAGGTGTACTGGATGTAGGCGACGTCGTCCAGGCCGGGCCGCGGGCCTGCCGGCGCCCAGCCGGGCGGCACCGGCAGAACCGGCGAAGCGGCCGGCTCGGCGGGCGCGGCAGCCGCGGCGGGCTCGCCGGTTCCGGCGGAGGGGGCACCTGGGCCGTCGATGACGCAGATCGCCACCGCCTGCGCGCGGGTCTCGAGATAGGCGCGAACGGACGGCAGGACGGACGTCGTCGTGGCCACGCAGTTGGGTACGCAGTCGTCGAAGACGGCGGTCAGCCGGTCGCTGTGGCCGATCAGGTCCGGCGGGAACAGCGGCACGGCGACGACCCCGGCCCGCAGCGCGCCGAGGAAGGCGATGACGTAGCCGAGCCCCTGCGGGGAGAGGATCACCATCCGGCCGCCGGCCGGCACCGCCTGGGCTATCTGCCAGGCGGCGGCGCTCACCGCGGCGTCGAGCTGCCCGAAGGTGGTGGACGTCTCCACTCCCGACCGGTCGGTGCCGTAGTCCACGAAGCTCATCGCGATGTCGTCGGGGCGAGCCGCCGCCTGCTCCGACAGATGCTCGTCCAGGGTCCGCGCGCAGATCAGCGCCCCGGCTGCGTCCAGCGTGCCTTCGTCGCCGGGCACCGTGGCTGGACCGGGCCGTCTTTCGGAGACTGCGGACGACGGCTGGGCCCGCCCCGCGGAGGATAAAGAGCTGTCAGGTTTCGACCCCATACTGTGCCCCATTTTCTCCAGCACGGAATCGTGTGGCACGCAAATTCAGTGGACCGAATTCACGCCGTTATCCACACAGTCCGGACATTCTTCGGCGATACTCCCACCCGACAACCGCAGCCGCACCTTCACGAGCAACTGCCACGGCAGGGCGTCATTCGGTGACGCGCCACCCAGAATGTCCGATTCCGCCCTTTTAATCCTCGGTGTGATCCTCCAATTTTGGCGACTGCCCTATGTGGCCGGCCTCCAGTCGAGCCAATCAAGGGCCCCGAAAAACATTCACCCAACTAATCCACAACCCGGACGGGTCTCGATAATTCGTCCGCTGGCGACACCCAACCCGCGCCACGCTTTATACAATTCCCCGGACGAAAGGTGTGCCGAGCGCCACGGGCTGGCGGGTGCGCCGCAGGACGAGCACCATCGCCAGCAGCGCCAGCAGGTACGGGGCGACGATCAGCAGCTGGCTGTTGAGCTGGACGCCGACCGCCGGCAACGCCAGCCGCAGCGCGTCCGCGAGGCCGAACAGCGCCACCCCGACGATCGTGCCGCGCAGCCGCCACGCACCGAAGATCACCGCCGCGATCACCAGGTAGCCCCGCCCCGCCGTCATGTTGTCGTTGAACGAGCCGACCGCGCCGACCGCGAGGTGCGCCCCGCCCAGGCCCGCGAACAGCCCGCACCACAGCAGCGCCTGCCGCCGGCGCAGGTTCACCGCGATGCCGGTGACGTCCGCGCCCTGCGGGTTCTCACCGACCGCGCGAAGTTCCAGGCCCCACCTGGTCCGCTCGACGAGCCACCAGGTCAGCGGGACGAGCCCGAGCAGCAGGTACACCGGCCAGCGCTGGACGAACAGCGGCTCGCCGACCAGCGGGATGTCACGCAGCACCGGGATGCTGACCTGGGCGACCTGGTGCCCGGTGAGCTCGAGGCTCTCGTTGAAGAAGCTGGTCGCGCCGAGGGCCAGCACGTTGAGGGTGAGCCCCACGATGAACGTGTTCACGACCAGCCGGTGCGACATGTTGCCGTGGATCAGCCCGAGCAGCAGGCCGGCAAGCGCGCCCACCACCAGCCCGAGCGTCGCAGAGCCGGTCGCCGACGAGGCGGCGACCGCGGTGAACGCACCCGTGATCATCATCGCCTCGATGGAGATGTTCATGGTGCCGGCCCGCTCCGCGAGGTACTCACCGCAGGCGGCGAACCCCAGCGGTGCCGCGAGCCGGATCGCGCTGGACAGGATCGTGGCGCCGTCGTCCAGGATCATCGGGCCCTCGCCATCGTCGGTTCGGAGTTCGCGGCCACGGCCGGACGACCCGCGGTGCCCGCCGCGGCCCGTCCGCGGCGGCGGTCGGCGGCGGCACGCAGCAGCGCCAGCACGGCCGGGGGCAGCACGAAGGCGAGCACGAGCAGCGCCTGGGTGACGTCGATCAGATAGGCGGGCACGCCGGTCGAGGCGAGTACCCCGCCGCCGGACCGCAGCGCACCGAACACCAGCGCGGTGGCGACCGAGGCGACCGGGCTGTTGCGGGCGACCAGTGCGACCAGCAGACCGTCCCAGCCGTAGTTGTCCGACATCGCCGGCTGGAGCCGGTAGACCTCGCCCGCGAGCACCGCGCCGCCGGCCAGGCCGGAGAACCCTCCGGAGATCGCCAGCGCGAGCCCGCCGAAGGTGGCCGCACGTACCCCGGCGTGCCGCGCGGCGAGCGGGTTGAGCCCCAGCATCCGCACCTTGAAACCCCAGCGGCTGCGGGCCAGCGCGACGCCGGTGACCACCGCGAGCACCACCGCGATGATCGCGCCCGCGCCGATACTGAGATCGGGATACTGCCCGATCGACGGCAGCCGGAAGGACGGGGCGAGCGCGTCGGACTGCGCCGCCACGATCGCGCCCGGCCGGCGGGTCTCCTGCAGCAGCGACGGGCTGCTCACGACATAGCTCACCAGCTGCTGCGCCACGAAGATCATGAGCATCGTGCTGACGACGACATCCACCCCGCGGCGGTAGTGCATCACCGCGGGCACCGCGGCCCAGGCCGCGCCGCCCAGCGCCGAGCCGAGCAGGGTCAGCGTCAGCACCAGCGCCGGCGGCCCCTGGGTGCGCAGCCCGACGAACGCACCGACCATGGCGCCGACGAGGAGCTGGCCCTCCTGGCCGATGTTGAACACGCCCGCGCGGCTGCTGATGCACGCACCCACCGCCACCAGCAGCAACGGGGTCATCTCGACCAGTGTCTGGCTGATCGCACCGGGGCTCCCGACGCTTCCGTCCAGCATCGAGGAGAACACCTCGGACGGTGCGCCGCCCGCCGTGGTGACCAGCAGCGCGGTCACGCCGAGCGCCACGGCCACCGAAGCCACCGTGCACACGGCGACGAGCAGCGGCGAGACGCCCGTGCTGGACGGTCTGAGCAGGGCCCGCGCGGACCGGTCCACCGAGCCGCGCAGCCCGTGGTCGCCGGTGCCGACGCCGACGCCGGTGCCGGTGCCGGGCGCGGACGGCGGCCGGGCCGGAGCGTGGACGCTCATCGCGCCGGCCCGGTGAGCGCGGCACCGCCGACGAGCAGGCCCAGGCTTTCGGCGTCGGCGTCCTCGGGGGCGAGCTCGCCGGCCATCCGGCCGGCGGAGATCACCGCGATCCGGTCCGACAAGGCCATCACCTCCTCCAGTTCGGTCGACACGAGCAGGACCGCGACCCCGCGGGCCGCCGCTGCCCGCAGCTCGACGTACATCGACTCGATGGCACCGACGTCCAGCCCACGGGTGGGCTGGGCCGCGACCAGCACCGACGGTCGTCCGGCCAGCTCGCGGGCGAGCACGACCCGCTGCTGGTTGCCGCCGGACAGCGTCCGCAGCGGCGCGTCCAGCGAGGGGCAGGAGATGGCGAACCGTTCGGCGAGCTCGGCGGCGTGCCGCAGCTGCCGGCGCCGGCTGACCAGCATCCGGCCGCTGACCGGCGCGAGATCGGTGAGCACCAGGTTGTCGGCGACGCTCATGTCCAGCACGCAGCCGGCGCGGTGGCGGTCCTCGGAGATCACCCCGACCCCCGCCGCGTGCAGGGCACCGGGGCGACGCAGGTCCACGGGCCGACCGCCGACCCGCACCTCGCCGGCCGCCGGGATGATCAGGCCGGACATCAGATCGCCGAGGGTGTGCTGCCCGTTGCCCTCCACCCCGTAGAGGCCGACGATCTCGCCCGGACGCAGGCTGAGCGTGAAGGCGTCCAGCAGGGCGCTCCCGGCAGGTGAACGCACCAGCAGGCCGTCCAGCTCAAGCGCGGTCGCCTCGTCGGCGGCCGGCCGGCTGGTCCGCGTCCCGGCGGGGGCCGGCGGGACGTCGCGCGCCGTGGCGGTGGCCGTGGCCGTCGCGGTCGCCGGCGTCAGGCCGATGGCGGCGGCCTCCTCGCCGAGCACCACCTCCCGGCCGACCATCTCTCGGGCCAGCGTGGCCGCGTCGGTACCGGACGTCTCCCGCCGCGCGACCACCCGGCCCCGGCGCAGCACGGTGACCCGGTCGGTGGCGGTGAGGATCTCGGTCAGCTTGTGGCTGATCAGGACGACCGCCTTCGCCGCCCCCGCATCCGCTCCCGCTCCCGCTCCCGCTCCCGGACAGGCAGCCACATCCGGCGGGCCGTCGCCGGTGACCGCACGGCGCAGCACCGCGAACAGGTCCCGCGACTCGGCCAACGACAGAACCGAGGTGGGCTCGTCGAGAATGATCACATCAGGGTCCCGGCGCAGGCATTTGATGATCTCGACGCGCTGGCGCTGCCCGGCGGACAGCGTGTCGACCCGGGCGAGCGGATCCACGGCGATGCCGTACCGCTCGCCGATCCGCACCGTCTGGGCGCAGGCCTCCTCCCGCCGCAGTCGACCGCCTCCGGCCCACCGGCGCCCGGCCCGCGGGAGCCCGGCCCGCGGGAGCCCGGCCCACCGCCCGTCGCCCGGCAGCAGATCACCGCCGTGCCGTCCGCGACCGGCGCCCTGGCGGGCGGGCAGCCCGGCGAGACCGGCCGTCGCGTCCCCGAGGATGACGTTCTCCCAGACGGTCAGGGCGCCGACCAGGCTGAAGTGCTGGTGAACCATGCCGACACCGATGCCGGCCGCGGCCCGCGGGTCCGTGACGTCGATCGGTTCGCCGTCCCGCAGGATCATGCCGGCGTCCGGCCGGATCAGCCCGCTGAGCACCTTCATCAGGGTCGACTTGCCGGCCCCGTTCTCGCCGAGCAGCCCGTGGATCTCGCCGCGGCGCACGGCCAGGTCGATGCCGTCGCAGGCGACGACCGGGCCGTACCGCTTGGTGATGCCCCGCAGCTCGATGGCCGGGGCAGGCGCCGAGACGTGGTCCGGGGCGTGGTGGGCCTGACGCGGGACGTGGTGGGCGTGGTCCGGGCCGGGAGCGGGCGCCGGGATGCGAACGGTCGCGGTCGCGGTGGGCCGGGAGGTATCGGTCATGCGCGGTCAGCTCCTCGGATGTCCTCGGTTCGGCGAAGGGTCTGCGGCCGCCGAGGGGGCTCAGCCGCCGAGCTTCGCGACCTCGTCGGCCGGGACGATGGCACCGGAACCGATGTCCGAGATGAACTTGTTGACCGCGGCGGTCTGCTCGTCCGTGCCGGCGCAGACCTTCACGGTCGGCACCGCGTCGACGCCCATCTTCCAGTGCCTGGTGACGCCCATCTTCAGCGTGCCGGCGGAGAAGTCCTTCAGCGCGGCCGCGAAGTAGTCACCGGGGCTGAAGATCGCCGAGATGGCGAACTTCGCGGTCGGGTCGGAGCAGCGGTCCGTGCCGGGGGTCAGCGTCGGCACACCCGCATCGCTCGCGATCTTCGCCGCGGCGTCGGTCGCGCCGCCCAGGTACGGGTAGAACATCTTGACGCCCTGGTTGATCTGCGCCTGCGCGGCTTCCTGCCCCTTGGCCGCGTCGTCGAACGAGCCGGTGTAGGTGGCGAGGACCTCCGCGTCCGGGATCACCTCGCGGATGCCGGCCTTGAACGCCTTGTAGGCGAGGACGGAGAAGTCCGCCTCCGGCCCGGTGACATAGCCGGCCTTGGTGTCCCCGTTCTCCTTCATCAGCAGGCCGGCGGCGTATCCGGCGGCGAGCAGGCTCTCGTTGACGTCGTCCTGCGAGGTCGAGATGTAGGGGGTGAGCTCGACCCCCTGACCGGCGGCGACGTACCAGGCCGTCTTCGCGCAGACGGCCTCCTGGGCGACGGGCAGCGCGTCCTTGAGCTCGCTGGCACCGACGGCGACCAGGTCGACACCCTGCCGGCAGACGTTGCGGGCGGCCGACACCGCGTCGGCTGGGTTGATCTTGTCCTGGGTGATGATCTGCCAGCCCTGGTCGGCCGCGAACGTCTTCGCCGAGGCCACGAAGCTCTCGTAGTAGCCGTTGTCGCTGGTGTCACCGGGGCTGAGGATGCCGATGACGACCTTGCCGTCACCGTTCACGTCCGGCTCGCCGGCCGGGACGGTGCCCGCGGCCGGGGCGGCCGACGCGCCGCCCTCGGCCGAGGTCGCGCTCGTGGAGTTGTCACCGCAGGCGGCCACGAGAGCCAGCGACAGCGCTGCCGCCGAGACGGCGGTCAGGCGTGGGAGAGCGCGGTGGAGCGAGAACCTAGCAGTCAACGTCGTACCTTCCGCGAAAGGGAGTACAGGCGAAGTTCAGGTGGCTCGCGGCCTACGACGCTGTAGAGCCGCCTCCGTGGTGGGGAGCCGCACGGAGGTGGGTACTGCCGAGCGGAGAGGGAGCCGGCCGTGACGCCTCGGCCTGTCCGCGCCACGCTTCGGCACGTCGGCACGACACTCCGGGACGTCCGCGCGACGCTTCGGCGCGGATCACGGCGCGATGGTGGTCCCGACCTCGCGCCGGTGCCCGGCCGGCCGGCACCGATGCCGCCCGAAGCGACCCGGATACGTCCTGACCAGGCAAAACCCTCTGTGATGCACGTTAGTCGAGCGGTCCGGGGGCTTCGCTGTGCCTTGGGCACCAACCCGCCGCGCGGCTCCCGGGCGGGGATTCGTTCGTTACAGTCAGCTGTTCCGGGCGCCACACGCCCGACATCTCGGACAGTGGTCGCGCCGGGCGCGAGCGGGCGTCAGTCCCCCCAGTCGGTGCGCACCGCCGCCGCCTCGCGGATGTGGAAGTGTCCCTGGGTGTCCCTGGCGGGGTCCTCGGCCCGGGTGCTGGACCGGTCCACCACCACGTGCTTGCCGAAGTTCTCCACCAGCGGGCGGCCGACGTCCCGGCGCAGCCACAGGCGCAGCAGGTGGCGGGTGTGGGCGAAGTCGGCGCCGTTGACGAACTCGGTGCGCGAATGCAGCGCCGCGTAGTTGAGAAGCCACTGGATGTCGCCGGGCTGGAAGTCCATGTCGAGCGCGACACCGTCGGAGTAGGTGATCTCCTCGATCAGCGCGAGCGCCTCCCGCTGCGGCCCGGTGAGCGGCGGCACGCCCGGGTAGCGATGTGCCGACTCGATCATGTCGGCGCCCGCGTACATGCTGAAGCAGCCCTGGGTCCAGCTGACGATCGGCGAGGTGTAGGTGTCCGCCGGTGCGTCCGGGTCCTGCCGCCGCCAGTCGTAGTGCCAGGGCTCCAACAGCAGCGGAGCCAGGTCGGGGCGGCGCGCGAGCAGCTCGTTGAAGACCGTCGCGCCGCTGACCAGGCTGCTCAGGCCACCGGACGCCGGCGGGCGCAGGCACATCAGCGCCACGGCGTCGGAGCTGTCGGAGTGGTAGGGCAGCTTGTCCCGGGTCCGCGACGGCAGGCCGCCCTCCTCGTAGGCCTTGTCCGACACGCCCACGATGTGGTCGATGAGGTCACCGAGCTCGTTCTGGCGGATCGGTTCACCCAGGTGCAGGCCGATCAGGTAGAAGATCGCCGCGGCCAGGGTGTCGTCGTACTCCTCCATCCGCAGCCCGCGGATGAGGACGAAGCCCCGGCCGGAGTCCATGTCGACGCCGAACCGGCGGATGGCGTCGGAGGCGGCCGTGAGCGGGTACTGCGCGGCGTTGACGGTCCGCAGGTCCGGGTCGTCGGCGATGAACCGCCGCCCGACCTCCTCCAGCTCGGCCACCTGGTCCGGGCCGAGCCGGAAGATCCAGTCGTCGGTGCGGGACAGTTCGTCGCCGCGCCAGACGAACGGCCCGGTGACCGGCTCCAGCGTGGTGGTGATGGTCATAGGTGTGCTGTTCCTTTCCCTGTCCTCTTCGCTATGCCCAGGAGCCTCGCTGTACCCGGGAGCTTCGCCGTGCCCAGGAGCTTCGCCGTGCCCAGGAGCTTCGCTATGCCCAGGAGCGGGGTACCCGCAGGTTGGCCCGGTCGAGCAGGGCCGCCGCACGGTCGCGGGCCGCCGCCCACAGCGCGTCGGAGTCCACTGTCGTGACCCGACCGCCCCGCACCACCTGGCGGCCGGCGACGAGCACGTCACGCACCGTGTGGGTCGGCGCGTTCCACACCAGCTGGCGGGCCAGGTCGCCGACCGGCACCCACGCCGGGTCGTCGGTGCGGAAGACGACGATGTCCGCCTGCAGGCCCTCGACGAGCGCTCCAGTCACCTCGCCGAGGCCGATCGCGGCCGCACCGTCGACGGTGGCCAGCGCGAACGCCTCCCCCGCCCGCAGCGGGGCGACACCGTCCGCGGGGGCGTCCCGCGACAGCCCGGCCAGCAGCCGCGCCGCGTCCAGGACGTCGACCCGGTCACCGGCGTTGTGCGAGTCGCACCCCAGCGCCAGCCGGCCACCGGCCCGCCAGAACGGGACATGCCGTCCTGCCCTGGTCAGTCCCTGCCCGAGCCGCAGGTACGCCCACGGGCAGCAGGCGACAGCAGTGCCGGTCGCGGCGAGGATCTCGATCTCCGCTTCGGACAGCCACACTCCGTGGCCGAGCAGCAGCCGGGGGCCGAGCACGCCGAGCGCGGCCAGATGCTCCACCGGCCCACGCCCGCTGCGCCGCCGGTAGGCGTGGACGTCGTCGACGCTCGGCGCCAGGTGCAGGGTGAAGCCGGTGTCCAGGTCCTGCGCGAGCCCGGCGGCGCCGACGAGCAGCTCGTCGCTGGCGAGGTCGTGGCCCACGAGCGTGACCCACCCGCTGACCAGCCCGCCGGGCGGGAACGCCCGGACGACCTCGGCCTGCCTGGCGAGCACCTCCTCGACCGGACCGGAGTAGGGCAGCCCCGGCGCGTCCCAGCCCCAGGTGCCCAGCGTCGCCCGGATCCCGGCCCGGCGCAGCGCCGCACCGACCCGCTCCGGGTGGGCCACAGTGCCCGGCTCGACGATCGTGGTCACCCCGGCCCGCAACGCCTCGACCGCGGTGAGCAGCGCCGAGATCTCGTCGTCCGCGGGCAGGTGCGCGGCGTGCAGGGGCATCGCCCACTCGAAGATCGACGCCTGCGAGTCGATGTCGTCGGGGATGACGCTGCGTACCAGCGGATCCCCGGTGGTGTGCTGGTGGGCGTTGATCAGGCCTGGTGTGACCACACAGCCGGTCGCATCCAGCTCGGTGCTGCCGGGGAACGCGGCCCTGATCTCGCCGGCCGGGCCGACGCCCACGATCCGCCCGTCACGCACCGCGACCCCGCCGCCGTCGAGGACGCGTCGCCCGGTGTCCATCGTGACCACCTGGCCGCCGATGACCAGCAGGTCCGCGGGGCCGGCCATGCCGGTTGGCATGGCCTGATCCTTCGACGTCGGCCCGGTCGATGTCATGGTCCGGATGCTAGGAACAGGCCGGCGGCCTCCGTATGTGCTCCTGACACAAGAACCGTCCACACGGCTTCGGGCGAACCGCGCCGGACGCTGATCCCGCACACCCGCCGTTCACCGGCCGCGGCGGCTGCTGATTCGCCCGTCAGGATCCGTTGGCCGGTGGGTTTCGCCCGTCAGGATCCGTCGGCCGGTGGGTGTGGAAGCAGCCGCGCGGCCCACGCTCCGGTTCCGATCAGCCTGGCGGCCTCACTCTTGATGATCTCGATGACTCTGGTGGCGAAGCCGGTCGGCAGCTCGAGGTGGGTGGTCACGGCGATACCGAACCGGGTGGCGAGTGACGGGTCGTGCAGCGGAGCCGCCCGCAGGACACCGGCGTCGATCTCGGGCCCGCAGGCCGAAAGCGGGAGAACACCCCAGCCGTAGCCCGCGCCGATGAGGTCCTTCATCACCTGCAGCGAATCGGTGACGAACCGTGCGGTGATCCTCAGCTTGAGCCGCAGCGCCGTGTTCTCGACGCTGGTGCGCACGCCGGTCGCGCTCGCCGGCAGCACCAGCGGGTGTGCTGTCAGCTCGGCGAAGCTGACAGCACGGTCCGGCCGCAGGTCGGCGGAGCCGGCCCCGACCACGAGAAGGTCCTCCTCCAGCAGATCCTCGTAGAAAAGCCGCCCATCCGAGAGGGGACCGATCATCGCAATGTCAACCACGCCTTTGAGGATGCCCTCGACGAGCTCCTCGGTGCCGGCGACGGTTATCTGGAAATGCACCTTGGGAAACGCGGCCCCCAGGCTTTCCAGAAGCGGCACGGCCAGCACTCCGGCGGCGGTCGTCGGCAGCCCGATATGCAGGCCCCGCTCGATGCGCGCGAGCGGGGATCCGACATAGAGCATCGCGAGCTCGAGCTGGCGCAGCGGCGTGGCCGTGGTGGCACGCAGCCGCTCACCCTCCTCGGTCAGCTGCACACCGCGAGCGGTCCGCAGGAAGAGCGTTACGCCCAGATCCTCCTCCAGCAGCCGAATGTGCCGGCTGAGCGCCGGCTGGGCGATCCCGAGAACGCTGGCGGCGCGGCTGATGGAGCCTTCGTCCGCGACGCGCAGGAAGTAGCCGAGCCGATGGGTGTCCACGTCTAGGAGGTCACGCCCGCGGCACCTGGTAGCCACCGCGGGTGATCAGGCGGACCGGATCGGTGCCGTCCCATTCCGCGCAGGTCCGCGAGATCCGGTCCAGCTGCACGAGAAACTTCGGAGTCTGTTCCACCACCTCGGTGTAGAAGCCGAAGTCCGCGCTGGTGTCGAAATAGGCCACCCGGAAGGAGCCGCTGGCGCTTTCGCAGGCGAGTTCGTAACCCAGCCGCTCGTAGTGCGCCTTCCTGCCCTCGTAGTCCGGCGTCACCGTGCAGAGCTGATGCAGCGCCGACACCCGGCCGCGCCGCCATTCCCGGTAGATTCCGGGGCGGTCGCAGAGCTGCTTCACGAGCTCGATCTGCACCGGCCCGGCCTGCGCCACCGCGACCTGGATCGTCACGGTGGCGGGCTCGCCGCGGTAGGTGGCGTGCTGGTCGACGACCGGCATGACGTGGAACGGCCCGACCCCGAAGACCTGGGCCCACCTCGCCGCGGCCTCCAGCAGATCGTCGACCAGGAAGCCGAGCTGGAAGAACCGGAACTCGCCGGCCGGCCCACCACCGGGATCACTGACCGGCCAGTCCTGTTCGAACAGTGAATGTTCCGGCCGGCTCATGACGCGCTGCCTTCCTGAGTCACCACCGGGCGCACGAGCACATCCTGCACGACGGTCGCCACGAGCTGCCCGTTCTCGTCGCGGATCGTGCCTCGCGCCAGGCCCCGGCCGCCGCTGACCGCGAGCGCGTCCTGGGTGTGCACATGCCACCGGTCGAAACGACTGGGCCGGTGCAGCCACAGGGCATGGTCCAGGCTGAACCCGCCCAGCCTGCCTACTGCGGCGAGGTCGGGGTAGGACCGGAACACGATGTCCATGAGGAAGTAGTCGCTGGCATAGGCCAGCAGCGCGGCGTGCAGCGCCGGGCTGTCGCCGACAGCGCGCGGCAGCCGCATCCAGTGCGACCGGGAACCGTGCGCCGGTGCCCCGCCGAGGAAGGTCGGCGGCTCCCCCATACGGATCTCGACCGCCGGCGGCCGCTCGATCCAGGAGCGGCTGGCCGCACCCGGACCCGAGGGAACCTTCTGCGCCCACTCCTGGATGGACGGCAGGTCCTCGGGACGTCCCGGCTCGACGATCGGGCCACCAGGCACACCGGACTCAGACCCGACAGCGACCGCGGGCGACCTGGTCACGTCAGCCGTCGCGGTGCCCGCCCGGAAGCTCGCGAAGGCTTCGAGGAGGGGGCGACCGCCCTGCAGCAGGGTGACCCGCCGCGTTGCCGACGAGCGTCCGTCGCGTACCCGCTCGACCTCGATGTCGATCGGATGCTCCGGGACGCCGGCCTCCACGAACGCCGCGTGCAGGGACTGCACGGTCATCCCCGGCGCGGTTGCGCTCGCCGCGGCCAGCGCCTGCGCGAGCAGCTGCCCACCGAAGATCCGACCGGGAAACTGGCCGGGCGCCGACCCGGCACGGAACCTGTCCTCGCCGACCGGGTCCAGCTCCAGAGCCCGGAGAAGTCCGTCGAGTGAGCCGAGAACTGCCGGTGCATGGAGACTGCCAGCGGGCGGGGACATGCCCCAACTATGCAACACACGAGTACTTCGGATCAGAGGTCGGGCCCGGGTACCGGGGTTACCCCGTCACCACGGGCCCGGCAGTGGGCACATCGTCGGCGGCAAGGCGCTCGCATCGTCGCCTGCCCCACTCGCCCAGCGCGCGGAGTGCCTCGTTGAGGGATGTCCCGTGCTCGGTGAGGGAGTACTCGACCCGGGGCGGGACCTCTCGATACACCTCGCGGTGAACCAGGCCGTCCTCCTCCATCTCGCGCAGATGCTGGATGAGCATCTTCTCGCTGACGCCGGGAAGACCGCGCCGCAGCTCCCCGAACCGCCGGGTTCCGTGATTGTTCAGCTCCCAGAGGATCAACGACTTCCACTTCCCTGACACCACGTCCATACCAGCGTCTATGCCGCAGACGTAGGGACCGCGCCGCGCGCTCGTCGCCATCAGGCCCTCATCCCCTCTTCAGCTGCTCACTTACCTTCTGGTGAGTATTGAACAAAATCGTAGGTACTTGCCGGAGAGGAAGGCGCGGATGGAAGGTCGGGAGGCACGCCCTTCCAGACCACCACCACAGAGCAGAGGCCAGTTCATGACGACCCGCACGACCTTCCTGGGCCTGGGAGCGATGGGCAGCGCACTCGCCGCCACCGCTCTCGACGCCGGCCGACCATCCGTGGCATGGAACCGCACGCCAGGCCGTGCACGGGCTCTCGGTGAGCGTGGCGCAACCATAGCCAAGACCGCGGAGGAGGCGATCACCGGCGACGGAACGGTCGTCGTGTGCCTGTTTGACCATCGGTCGGTGCACGCCGTGGTCGATCCGCTCGCCGCCAGCCTGGCTGGACGCACCCTGATCAATCTGACGACGACGACGACGCCGACCCAGGCTCGCGGGCTCGCGGCATGGGCGGCGGAGTACGGCATCACCTACCTTGACGGCGCCATCATGGCTGTTCCCAAGATGATCGGCCGGCCGGGTGCGGCAATTTACTACAGCGGCCCCGAGGCCGCATTCGAGGGGAACCGGGAGCTGTTCGACCTGTGGGGTCAGAGCAACTATTTCGGAACCGACCCCGGCATGGCCTCGCTGCGCGACATGGCGATGCTCGTCGGGATGTACACGATGTTCGCGGGCTTCCTGCACGGAGCGGCGATGGTCGGCGCCGACGGCGTGCCGGCAGCCGAGTTCGCTCGACAGCAGGCGCCTTTCCTCGCCGCCATGACGGGCCAGCTGGCCGGCCTCGCTGAGACAGTAGACACCAGGGACTACGCCGGGGCAGGCCAACAGAGCCTCGAGTTCACCGAAACCGCGCTCGCCTCGCTGGTGACGGCCAGCCTCGACCAGGGCGTCAACGTCGAAGTGCTGCGGCCTGTACTCGACATCGTGCGCCGGCAGATCGTCTCCGGGTATGGCAGGCAGGGCACCGCTCGAATCTTCGAAGAACTCAGGGAGTCCCGATGAGCGGCGCGAACGGCCTGTCCCCCGTCACGGTCGTCGGCCTGGGCCCGATGGGTCAGGCGATGGCCACGGCCCTGCTACGGTCCGGCCATCCGGTGACGGTGTGGAACCGCACCGCGGGGCGCGGCGCCGACCTGATAGCCAGGGGTGCCACGCTGGCACCCACACCGGCGGCCGCGGTCGCAGCCAGTGAGCTGACCATCCTCAGCCTCACCGACTACCAGGCGATGTACGAGATCCTCGGCCCGGTCACCGGGAGTTCGCGGCGCTCCGGCGCTCTTGCCGGCAAAGTGCTGGTCAATCTCAGTTCGGACACGCCCGCCGCCTCCCGGGAAGCGGCGGAATGGGCGGCCGGCCACGGGGCCGGCTTTGTCACGGGTGGCGTGATGGTGCCCGCTCCCGCCGTGGGTGGTCCGGGGGCATACGTGTTCTACAGCGGTTCCGGCACGGTGTTCGCCGCGCACGAACCGACGCTCAGGCTGATCGGCGAACCCAGATACCTCGGGGAGGACCCAGGTCTGGCCCAGCTCTTCTACCAGGCAAACCTCGATGTGTTCCTCACCGCCCTGTCAAGCCTGCTCCATGCCACCGCGCTCATCACCGCCGCCGGCGTTCCAGCCGCCGACTTCCTGCCGGGCGCGCTGAACCTTCTGACCGACATCCCGGCGATGATCGGGGATGGGCGGGACCTCGGCCGGCTCCTCGAAGACGGCGAACACCCCGGCGACCTCAGCACCGCGCAGATGATGGGAGCCACGGCGGACCACATCGTCCGGACGAGCGAAAAGGCCGGCGTCGACACCCGGCTACCCAAAGCCGTCAAGGCACATTACGACCTGGCCATCGCCGCAGGCCGCGGCACCGAGAACTGGACCGTTCTCTACGAGATTCTCAAGGCAGCCGCGGCCTGAGCGCGGTCATGCCGCGCCACGGCCGTCGGCGTTGCGGCACCACGGCGGCACCCGCCGCGACATGCTGCTCACCTGGCGCGACCGGTGGCACCGGCAGCGTGACGAGCACGGGAGGGTCTCCGGTCGCGCCACAACGGCGTGCACTGTTCGCCATACGTTGGTAAGTGTGGTGTCCAGTCAGCCGACAGACACGAACGGAAGGTGTGGACTGTGCCTAGGCAGAGGCCGCCGGGCGGGCCGGCCGGTGACGGAGGCGGGGCTTCGGTCGCCGATACGGAGGGCACCGGCCCGGTCCGCGGGCGGTCCGCCGATGACGCTTCGGCCCCTGTCACCGCCGGCGGCCGGCCGAAGGGTGGTCTGCGGGCCGCCCAGCGGGCGTTCACCCATGCGAGGTTCATCGACTCGGCTGTCATCGAGTTCACCGAGCGTGGGTACGCACGTACCACGGTCGACGACATCCTTGCCAGAGCCGGCACAACACGAGCCACCTTTTATCTTCATTTCCGGAGCAAAGCGGATATTCTCCGTGAGCTGTACGACCGGGTGATGGCCGTGTTCGACGGCATCTACGCCGACCTCGACGGTCTCGGATGTGATCCGACACTGGACGGCATCCGGGCCTGGCTCCGGCTGGATGTCGAACGTTGGGCACAGGTCCGGCACTACGCCGTCCCGCTGGCCGAAGGCGCGGTCATTGAGCCTGAGATAAGGGCGCTCGTCGAGCAGGGCTTCGAGTATCACATCCAGTCTCTCGCCCAAGCGCTGTTCGCAGGCCGCGAGGACGTCAAACCGGAGGACGCCGAGCTCGCCGCCATCATCCTGCTGAATCCACTGATGAACTTCTACGACCGCTACATGCACGGACGACTGACGGACACCGAGCGGATGATCACGCTGGTTGCGGCCGCCTGGATGGCGATCATCAAGGTGCCGGGCCGGTGACGGCGTAGCCAGATCAACACCACGACGCCGTGCCCGTCGACCGGGCGGACTCCGCACGACGTCCGAAGTCCGAAGTCCCGACCGGGCCCGGCCGTCTCGACGGCCGGGCCCGGTCCAGGCTGGGCTGGGCTGGGCTGGAGCAATCCCGGTCGATCCGCGCGCAGCTGCCGTTCGACGCGTGCCGGTGGGCCCGTTCGGACGTCACGATGACCCCACGCCACCGAGCCGGCGGGACTTCGAGCGGATCAGGACCAGCAGCGACGCCGTTCGATTCGACGAGACGCCCGGTCTTCCTGATCGCCGGAGGGACCGAGGGCTGGGAGTGACTGAGGGCTGCCTCCTGCATCGAGCCACCGAGCTCGCAGGGCCAGGCCAGGGGTTCGACCGAGGGAACTAGGCAGACACAGAAGCCATTGACTAGACACTGTATCTACCTTATGGTCACCCCACTGGACAGCGCAGTCCTCGGCGGCCGGCCCTCCTGATCGAGCGCCACGCGCGCTGCGGCCCGCTGCTGGCCAGAGGTCGACGAAGCCGGTCCGAACGCTCCCGCGAGCGTCGATTGCTACATCAAATATTCAATATTTTCCTGGCGCGCCTGCTTGGGCAGGTGAGCCCGCCCGGGAGCCACCGCGCCCTGTGGCACCTCGGCGGAGCGTTCGCACATTCCGCCACGTGTCGCCTGGGGGGCCGTGGCACCTGCGAGGGAGTATCCGATGGATGTCTCACGATTAGTCGTCATGGTCGCGGCCGCGACGGCGCTGGTGACCGGAGCCGCGGCCTGCGGGGGTGACGGTGGTTCCGCCACACCGGCCAGCGGGCCGACCGTCACCGACGCCGCCGTCAAGGCCGGGCCGCCGAACGGCTGGAGCGACGGCGGAGTCACGGTCGACGCAAGCGAGCTGAAGTGCGGGCTGACCGCGTCCGATCCGACCCGCGGCATCACCGACACCTCCATCAAGGTCGGCGGCCTGGCCTACCTGACCAGCCCCAGCGGCAGCACCATGGCGGGGACCGAGGCCGGCGCCAAGGTGCGCTTCCAACGCGAGAACGACGCCGGCGGCATCAACGGCCGCACGATCGACTACATCGGGACCCTCGACGACGGCAACGACTCCGCCCGCAACGTGAGCCAGGCCAAGGTCCTCGCGGACCAGGAAAAGGTGTTCGCCGTCGTCCCCGAGATGACAGCCCACGCCAGCTACCTGGACACCTTCTGCAGCGAGGGCGTGCCCTTCTTCGGCTGGGGATTCAACGCCGGCTACTGCGGCAACACGATCGGCTTCGGCATCACCGGATGCCTCACCGACCTGCCCAGGACCACGTCGTCGCTCTACGGGATCATGGTCCAGTCGATGCTGGGCGGTGACGCCAAAGGCGCCTCCGTCGCACTGATCGGCAACGACGACGACTCCTCCCGGACCGGCCTGGCCGACGTCAAGCTGCAGATCGAATCCGTCGGAGCGAAGGTCGTCTACGCCGAGGCCCCGGTTCCCTACGCCGGCCTCGCCGACGCCACCCCGATCGTCAGCAAGATCATGGCCTCCGCCGACGGTGCTCCGCCACAGGCAGTCGTCTACACCACCGACTTCACCTCGACCACGAAGCTCATCCAGGCGCTGACCTCGGCCGGTTTCAGCGGCGGGCAGCTCAGCCCCCTCGGCTACGACCCACGACTGGCCGCGGCGAACTTCGCCGGGCTCCAGAAGTCGTACACGCTGCTGCAGTGGTCACCGACCGAGGACGCCTCGTCGGACGGCGTGCGCCAGCTCATCGCCGACTTTCAGAAGTACGCGCCCCAGGAGGCGATCAGCCTGCCCGCCATGGCCGGCTACTGGGCCGCCGACCTGTTCGTCGACGCCGCGACGAAGACCGGCCGAAACCTGACGGTCGACAGCCTCCTGAAAACGCTGAACAGCGACTACAGCTACTACGTCGACGGCGCGGTGCCGCAGACCCGGTACCCGCTCAACCACGTCGTCAACGCCCCCTGCGGATCACTCGTGCAACTCAACGGGACGAAGTACGACGTGATCAGCAAGCTTTCCTGCGGACAGGTCCTCAAGAAATAGTGACCATTGCGGCGCCATGCCTCGCGATGAATCTCGGGAAACGACCGCGTGTCGGTTTCCGGTGCCCCGTCCGGCCAGTGCTCGCCGCTGACGCCGCCATCGGCTGTAAACGGAGGACCTGATGGTCGAGTTCAATCCCTACGATGCCGTGACCTGGGCGGATCCCTACCCGACCTACGCCGCGCTACGCGCCGAGGTGCCCGTCTACCGGAATGATGACCTGCAGTTCTGGGCCTTGTCCCGGCATGCCGACGTGCTGGCCGCGCACAACGACTGGGAGACCTACTCCAGCACGGGTGGGGTCACGATCGAGGGGATCGAGAAGGATTTCCCCATGCTGGTCGTGAAGGATCCGCCGGACCATCACTGGCACCGCAGAATCGTCAGCAAGGTGTTCACACCACGGCGGATGTCGGAGCTGGAGCCGTTCATCCGCCGCCAGGCCAGGGAGCTCCTCGACGCCCAGCGGGACGCCACCGAGTTCGACATCGTCGGCGAGTTCGCGCTCCCGCTGCCGCTGGAGATCATCAGCGAGCTGTTGGGCATCCCCGTCGAGCACCGCATGACCGTGAACCGGCTGTCGGACCTGCTCACCGAACGCGGACCGGACACCGACCCGAACCAGTTCGCCGAAGCCATCGGTGGCCTGCTGGCTCTCTACCTGGAACTGGTCGTGGAACGGCGCCGGAAGCCACAGGACGACGTCATCTCCATGATCATACAGACGGAGGTGACGGACGACGAGGACGGCCGCACCCGACGCCTGTCGGATGAGGAGATCGCCTTCCGGTTCCTCGAGCTGGGCACGGCCGGCCACGAAACCGTCGCCAGGGCGATTCCCAACGGGCTCATGGCGATGACCCGCTTCCCTGACCAGGCCCGGATGCTGCGCGACGACCCGTCGCTGGCGACGAAGGCCGTCGAGGAGACGCTGCGTCTCGACCCACCGTCGCAGCTACAGGGCCGCACCACCACCAGGGACGTCACCCTGCACGGCGTCACGATTCCCGCCGGTGCGAAGGTCATGCTGGTCACCGGCTCGGCGCTGCGCGACGAGACCGTCTACGACCGCCCCGACGTCTTCGATCTCACGCGCCAGCACCATCCGTCGACGCTGTTCTTCGGTTTCGGTATCCACCGATGCCTCGGCGCGCATCTGGCCCGCCTGGAGATAAAGATCGCGTTCGAGGAGATCTTCGCCCGCTATCCGGAGTTCCATCTCGACCTCGACCGCGCCGAGTGGCAGGTCTCCACCAACGTGCGCGGTGTCAGCCGCCTTCCCTTCGTCGTCGGCCGGGCCAGCGCACCGGTCCCCGCGGGAGCGTGAATGAGCGTCAACGCTGACCTTTCCGGCCGCCGGATCCTGGTGGTCGGCGCCTCGTCCGGAATCGGCCGGGCGGTGGCTTTGTCCGCCGCGGCGGCGGGCGCGCGGATCGCCGTCGTCGGCCGGCGGGAAAGCCTGCTGGACGACCTGGTCAAGGAGGCCGGCGGCGGTGTCCCGATCGTCGCGGACGTCAGCGACGACGCGTCCGCGAAGCGGGCCGTCGCCGAGGCCGTGGCCGGGATGGGCGGTATCGACGCCGCGCTGCTGCCGTTCGCGTGGTCCTCGGTCGGCCTGCTCGCCGACGCTGACCCCGACGTCTGGAACAGGACCTTCGCCACCAACGTGACCGCACCCACCCTGGTGACCCGGCACCTCGTACCGGCCCTGGCCGAGGGCGGGTTCATCGGCTATGTCTCCTCGACCAGCGCGGCCAAGCCCATGCACGGCATGGGCGCCTACGGTGCGAGCAAGGCCGCCCTCGAGCACTCGATCCTCACCTGGCGCCTCGAGCACAGCGACGTCCGTTTTCTGCGCATCGTGGTCGGGCCCACCCTGCCGACGGACTTCTACCGCGACTACGACTGGGAACTCGTCAACAAGGTCACCCCGCGGTGGGTCGAGCACGGCCTCCTGGAGGTCAACTACCTGGCGGTCGACGAGGTCGGGCAGGTCGTCGCCGAAGCGGCGGCCTGGATCCTCGCGCACCCCGCGGTCGTCGTCGAGGACCTCGTCCTCAAGCCACCACTCAAGATCATGACAGCCGCCGCGGTCGCCGCGACCGCCGCCCAGGCCGACGGCTCCCTGCCCGAGGGCGCGGCGGACAACGCGCTGGGCAAGGTCCAGGCCGACCGCCAGGCGGAACGTGCGGCCGAAGAGCACGGGCACGCCCGCGCGTAGCACGCGAGCCATGCACCGACATGAACCTGTCCGCGGGGTCGGAGATCCCGCGGACACGACACAGGGAAGGACAGCCGTGGGAAAGCTGGACGGAAAGGTCGTCTTCATCACCGGCGCGGCCCGGGGCCAGGGACGCAGCCACGCCATCAGGCTGGCCGGCGAGGGCGCCAGCATCATCGCCGTCGACATCTGCGCGCAGATCGACAGCGTGCCCTACCCGCTGGCGACCCCGGACGATCTGGCGGAGACGGTCAAGAGCGTCGAGAACCTCGGCGGCGCGATCGTCGGCGTCCAGGCGGACGTCCGTGACCGCCCGGCGCTGCGGGCAGCGCTCGACGAGGGACTGGCCCGGTTCGGCCGGCTCGACGTCGTCTGCGCGAACGCGGGCGTCTGCCCGGCCGTCGACGCGACACTGGCGGCGGGTTTCGTCGACGGCATGGACGTCGACCTGATCGGGGTGATGAACACCGTCGCGATCAGCCTGCCACACCTCGGCTCCGGCGCCTCGATCATCGTCACCGGCTCCACCGCCGGGATGATCGAGGGCACCACGGAGCGGATGGGCAACACCGGCGGTGTCGGCTACTCCCTCGCCAAGCAGATGATCGCCCGGTATGTCGAGGTGCTGGCCCTGCAGCTGGCGCCGGCCATGGTCCGGCTGAACGCGATCCACCCGACCAACGTCGACACCCACCTGCTGCACAACGAGACCATCTACAAGGCCTTCCGCCCGGACCTGGAGCATCCGACGCGGGAGGACGCCGAGCTCGCCTTCCCCGCGATGCAGGCGATGCCGATTCCCTACATCGACCCGAGCGACGTCTCCGCGCTGGTCTCGTTCCTCGCCAGTGACGAGTCCCGCTACATCACCGGGCTCAATCTGCGGATCGACGCCGGAGCGATGCTGAAGGCGTCCCCCGTCTGATGTACACGCTGAGATTCGACATGCGCGCGCCCGAGACGGGGGCGCCGGCGCGGGAGCTGTACGCGGCGGCGACCGACATCGCGGCGTGGGCCGAGACGCGCGGGTGCGTGAGCGTGCTGCTCTGTGAGCATCACATGTCGGAGGACGGCTACCTTCCGTCACCCATGATCCTCGCCGGGGCGATCGCGGCACGCACCTCGACCGTGATGATCACCATCGCCGCGCTCGTGCTGCCCTTATACGACCCGATCCGCCTCGCGGAGGAGATGGCGGTGCTCGACATCGTCAGCGGCGGGCGGATGACCTACGTCGCCGGCATCGGCTACCGGCCGGCCGAATACGAGATGTACGGGATCGACTTCCACCGCCGTGGACGGATCGCCGACGAGAAGCTCGCGCTCCTGCTGCGCGCGAAGACCGGCGAATCCTTCGAGCACGACGGCCGGCGCATCCGCGTCACCCCGGCCCCACTCACTCCTGGCGGCCCGATGGTCGCCTGGGGCGGCGGCAGCCCCGCCGCCGCCCGCCGCGCCGGTCGGCACGGCATCGGCTTCTTCGCCCAGAGCGGCGACAAGGAGCTGCAGGTCAGCTACGAGGCGGCGGCACGCACGGCCGGCCATGAACCCGGCATGTGCATCCTGAACCCGCCCGACGAGCCCAACACCGTCTTCGTGGCCGAGGACGTCGACCAGGCCTGGGACGAGCTGGGGCCCTACCTGATGCACGACGTGCGCAGCTACGCCGCCTGGAACGGCGGCGACACCGCCACAGCCAGCCTCTCGTCCGCGCGGACGGCGGACGAGCTGCGGGCGGAGCGGCGCAGCCACCGGATCCTGACCGTCGACGAGGCCGTGAACCGGGTCCGGGCCGGCGGCATCCTGCAGTTGCACCCGTTGGTCGGCGGCCTGCCGCCCGACGTCGGCTGGCGCTATCTGCGGACCGTGGTCGAGCAGGTCCTACCGGCGGCCCAGCCCCCGGCCGCATCGGCCTGACGCCACCGCGGACCGGCGTCCGACCCTCCGCCGACAGCGCACTCCGGTCTGCCCCGGCCGGCCTCCGCCCGGCTGGAGAAGCGCCCCTCTCCGACGGCGACCTCATTTCATTAGGAGCCCGTGTGACTGATCTGTCCGGGACGGCGGCGAAGCCCGCCTACGACCCATCCATGGTCATCGGTGGGAAGCTCGTCGGCGCGGCCGACGGCGCGACCTACGAGAACATCAACCCGGCGACGGAGCAGGTGCTCGGGGTCGCGGCCGACGGGTCGGCCGCCGACGCGGACGCGGCGATGGCCGCGGCCCGTGCCGCGTTCGACGAGACCCCCTGGTCGACCGACCTCGAGTTCCGGCTGCGGTGCCTGACCCAGTTCTCCGAAGCGCTCGAGCGCCACAGGGAGGAGCTGCGTGACCTGGTGGTCGCCGAGGTCGGCACCCCGGTGGCCCTGACCTACGGGCCGCAGCTGGACTCGCCACTGGAGATCGTCCCGTGGGCGGTCGAGACGGCACGCTCGTACGCCTGGTCGGTCGACCACGGCGTGAAGGAGGGCGGCTTCGGCCCACCCACCCAGCGCTACGTCACCCGCGAACCCGTCGGTGTCGTCAGCGCGATCTCCCCCTGGAACTACCCGTACCAGATCAACCTCGCCAAGATCGCCCCAGCCCTGGCCGCCGGCAACACCGTCGTCCTCAAACCTGCCCCTGACACCCCTTACACCGGCACCGTCCTCGGCCGGATCGCCCTGGAGGAGACGGACATGCCCCCGGGCGTGTTCAACGTCCTGACGACCGCCGACAACACCGTCGCCGCCCTGCTGACGAGCGACCCACGGGTCGACATGGTCTCGTTCACCGGCTCGACCGCCGTCGGCCGAGCGATCATGTCCGCGGCCGCGCCGACCATCAAGAAGATCTTCCTGGAGCTCGGTGGCAAGTCCGCGCACATCGTCCTCGACGACGCCGACCTCTCGAAGATCGTCCCGATGGCGACCGCGCACGCCTGCGGCCACTCCGGCCAGGGATGCGCGATCCACTCCCGGCTCCTGGTGGCCCGCCCGCTCTACGACCAGGCCGTCGCCATGCTGACGGAGACGTTCACGAACTGGCCCTACGGCGACCCGACCAACCCGGCCAACCTCGCCGGACCGCAGATCAGCGCCGTCCAGCGCCGTCGGGTCCTGAATCTCATCCAGAAGGGTGTCGACGAGGGCGCCCGCCTCGTCGTCGGCGGGGGTGTCCCCGCTCATCTGCCGGCCGGGTTCTACACCGAGCCGACCCTCTTCGCCGATGTCGACCCCGACTCGGCCATCGCCCAGCAGGAGTTCTTCGGTCCCGTCCTCGTCGTCATTCCGTTCGACACCGACGACGACGCCGTGCGGATCGCCAACAACTCGATCTACGGCCTGTCCGGCGCCGTCGACTCCGCCTCCCTCGAACGCGCCCGCGCCGTCGCCCGACGCGTCCGCACCGGCGTCATCAACGTCAACGGCGGCCAGTTCTTCTCCCCCGACATGCCCTTCGGCGGCTACAAGCAGTCCGGCGTCGGCCGCGAGATGGGCCTCGCCGGCTTCGAGGAATACCTCGAGACCAAAGTCATCGCGGAAGGCACCTGAACTCCCTCCGACCACAACGCATGAGATCGCGGTCGGTGAGCCTTCTCCGCGGCTCACCGATCACCGCGGCCTGGGCGGCCCGTTCGCGCCCCGGCCACGCACGGCCGTAATGCAGGCAGGCAACCTCGACACGTGGACTCATAGAGTCATCAACAGCTGCGGTCATTTCCGGCTGAACGGCAGCTTGGCTGTCAGCCAACCGACCAGTTCCTTCGGGTTGCGCGACTGCGTCCACACCCGTCCCGGTCCGGTGAACTCGAACACGAGACGCTCGCCGGACTTGAGCGACTGGATCAGACTGGAGCTGATCTTGCGGGTGGTGTAGGACACGCTGTCGTCAAACGCAACCAGATGGCCCGAGTCGAGGACGAACCGCGTGCCGGCGGCGATGTCGACGATGTCGATCGCGCCGTAGCACGAGGCGACCACCTTTCCGGAGCCCGTTGCCCGGACGAGGAAGCCGCCCTCGCCGCCGGCCAGGTTCTTGAATCCGCCCCAGGCCGTCTCGAGCTCGACGCCGTCGGACGACGACAGCCACGCGCCACGCGCCAGACTGACCGCTCCGGCGGCACCGGCGTCCGAATCGCCCAGGTCGATGACGCAGACGTCACCGGGCAGGTTCGCCGCGACGTCGACCCACCCGCCTTCCGCGCCGGCGGTGAACCGGGTGATGAAGAGCGACTCGCCGCCCAGCACGCTGCGCCTGAGGCCTTTCAGCAGCCCGCCGTTCGTGCTCGACTCGATGGTGACGGCATCCGCGTGAGCCATCATCGCGCCCGACTCGGCCCGCACCGTCTCGCCGGGCGCCATGCCCAGGCGCGCGACCGCGAAGGACGGGCTGTGCCGGATGTCGACCTGCATGCGGCCACCACCTGATCTCAAAAATACGATTAACGGTATTTCTCGACCAGCTACGCCGCCGAATATATAAGTGACGCAATGGGCCTGTACATGAATACAGGTGATTAGCAGGACCACGCTGCGGCCGACTCGGATGGACACCGCTGATCGCCGCTTCGTGGGAGTGGCCGGTGGCCTGACCGCTGCCGACGTCGCCGTCGCCGTCCTGTGGACCTGAACGCCATGGCCAGGCCCTGCGCCACGGCCAGACCCTGAGCCACGGCCAGACCCTGAGCCACGGCCAGGCCCAATGCCACCGGGCATACCCCTGTCAGGTCATCGCCGGGTAGTCGGTGTAGCCGCGGTGGTCACCACCGAAGAAGCCGCTCCGGTCCGGGTCGTTGAACGGGCCGCCGGCGATCAGCCGCGCCGGCAGGTCCGGGTTCGCCAGGAAGAGGGCGCCGTAGGAGATCACGTCCGCGGTTCCATCCTGGACGAGGTCCAGCTCGGCCGGGCCCGTCGGCTCCGGGAGGGTGTTCGGGTTGAGGATGAACGTTGCCGGCCACTGCGCGCGCAGGCTCGTGGTGAGATCGCGCTGCCCGGCGGTCTCCATGACGTGCAGGTAGACCGCGCCCAGACCGGCGACGGCGCTCACCAGGCTCTTGTAGGTCAGGTCCAGGTCGTCCTCGGCGATGTCGTGCAGCGGGTTCCCCGGCGAGATCCGCAGGCCGACCCGGTCGGCACCGATCGCACCCACGACCGCGGCGGTGACCTCGACCGCGAAACGGATCCGTCCCTCGATCGAGCCGCCCCAGCCGTCGGTGCGCTGGTTGACGTTGGTGGAGAGGAACTGGTGGATCAGGTAGCCGTTGGCCCCGTGCAGTTCGACGCCGTCGAACCCGGCGGCGATCGCGTTGCGGGCGGCCCGGGCGAAGTCCTCGATCGTCTGCGCGATCTCGGCCTCGGTCAGGGAGCGTGGCATCCCGAACGGCTTGAACCCCTCGCGGGTGTACATCTCCCCCACCGCCGCGATCGCCGACGGCGCCACCGGAGTCAGCTCACCGGGCAGCAGCGTGGCGTCACCGACGCGGCCGGCGTGCATGAGCTGCGCGAAGATCGCCCCGCCGGCTTCGTGGACCCGGTCGGTGACGGTGCGCCACGCCTCGACCTGCTCATCCGAGTGCAGTCCCGGGGTGTCCGGATAGCCCTGGCCGACGATCGAGGGCTGGACGCCCTCGGTGATGATCAGCCCGGCGCTCGCGCGCTGTGCGTAGTAGGTGGCCATCAGCTCGGTCGGGGTCCCGCCGGGGCCGAACGCCCGGCTTCGCGTCATCGGCGCCATGGCGATCCGGTTGGACAGGACGATGCGGCCGAGGCGGTGGGGGTCGAACGCGGTGGCCATCGCAAGAGCTCCTCATCGGATTCGGGTCGAGTCACCCACGGGCTACGCATGTGACGAACGGCCGGGCAGCGCCGCAACGAATACGCGCACTACCAGATCGTTGAGTCACTCACGTATTGCGCCGCAACTCTACCCCAATGCATGACTGGGTCAACCATGGAGTCAGCCGAGTAATCTGGGGGCGTGACGGATCGAGAGGCCCTCTTCGCCGAGGCGGGCCGCCTGGCGCAGATGCTCGTCGACATCGGCGAGCGCGCGAAGGCCGACTTCGCCTGCACGGTGGCCTCGTTCGGCCTGCCCGCGCATCTCGCCCGCGCGATCGTCGGCCTCACCACCCCCGCCCCCATGCGGGACCTCGCCGACCAGCTGGGCTGCGACCGCTCCTACGTCACCAGCCTGGCCGACCAGTTGGAGGAGCGCGGACTCGTCACCCGGGTCCCCGGCGAGGACCGGCGCATCAAGCTGCTCGCGCTGACCGACGCCGGCCTGGCACTACGCAACCAGATCGCCACCGCCGTCGCCGAGCGCAACATCATCCTCCGTCGCCTGACGGACTCCGAGCGCGCGGCCCTCGCCCCGCTGCTCGAACGCCTCCTCGACGACAGCGAGGACGGCGAGGACGGTGCCCAGTCCGTCCCCCACCGGGTCGCCGCCTGCGTTCCGTTCGCGATCGACTGCGTGCCCATCCCCAAGGCCGCCCGTCACCTGCCCGGCGAATGCCGGGGCGACGACTGACAGCCCCACCCACAACCGCCCCTGAAGTGCATCGGGGGGCACACCGCCCCTCGACCCGGGTGACACCACCGGCGGCGCGATCCGATCTGATCATTGTGTGTCGGCGACAGGAGCCGGGCAGTCAACAGGTGGCGCCGCCGTCCGTCAAGGGCGGGACGCTGGCGGCCTGTCGCGTCGACCAGCGCGCAGCCGAGTGGCTCGTCGGGATGGCGTGGAGGTACTCGTCGGGATGGCGTGGAGGTAGTGGTGGCGGAGCTCCGAGCAGTCTGCGGTGCTCCACCGGATCCTGTGCGCTCGGCCGGATGGTCCGGCATACCCCCGCCTCTTCGCCACGCGCTGGTGGGCTGCGCGCTGCTCGTCGGGCTGGCGGCCCTGTCCGCGGCGCTGCTGGCCCCGGGGCCGGCAGGGACCGCCACGACGGTCGTCGCGTTCGTCTCCGAGGTCACCGCCGCGGCGGCCTGCTTCTGGAGTGCCCGGCATGCCGCAGTGGACGATCGGCGATGGCGGGTGCTCATCGGCATGTTCGCAGCCGGTCTCGCCGGAGGTGCCCTCCTGACCACGGTGATCTTACTGAATGGCGACACGATCAGGTCCGCCGCGACCTCGGCGTTTCTCGGCCTGATCGCCTTCTACGGACTGGCACTGGCCGGGCTGCTGTACCTGCCCACCTATCCGGTCGAGGGCCGGAGCGCGCGCGGTCGAGACGGTGGCCTGAATCGATGGCACGTGATCGTCGTGCTGGACAGCCTCCTGATCGTCGGTTCGGTCCTCCTGTTCGAGTGGGGGACGTCGCTGGCGGCGATCGTCCGGGCAAGCTCGCCCGACCCCGCGCAGCTTCTCGTCGCGCTGGTCCACCAGCTGACCGCGCTCGTCCTCGCGACTGCCGTGCTGCTGATCGCCACCTTCCGCCGGCCACGGTCCCCGGCGACCCTGGCGCTGCTCGGTGGCGGCCTGCTCGGGTACGCCCTCACGAACAGCATCAACGTCTACCGCTACGCCCACGGTCACTACGACCTGCCGGCGTGGAGCCTGATGCCGCTCATCGTCTCGCTCCAGCTGATAACCCTCGCCGCGCTGGCACCGGCCAGCGCGGCTGTGGATCGGAACACCACCGTCGAGCCCGGTCCGCGGGCGATGTGGGCGCATACCGCCCTGCCGTACGCCGTGCTCGCGGTGACCGGCCTGGTGCCTCTCGGCAAGCTGGTCGCGGGCGTCCCGCTCAACCCGGTCGAAGCGTATGGCGCGGTGTCACTGCTGGTCCTGGCGTTCACCCGGCAGATGATCACTCTCGCCGAGAACACTCGTCTCCTCGCAGAGGTGCGAGAACGCGAGAAGCAGCTGAACTATCAGGCGTTTCACGACCCCCTGACCGGACTGGCCAACCGGGCGCTGTTCGCCCGACGCCTGCGGCACGAGGTCGACCCCGGCACCGAGGCGCGCGGCGGCGACACGGCCACCGGCGGCCAGGCCGCCGTGTCCGTCCTGTTCGTCGACCTGGACCAGTTCAAGCGGGTCAACGACACCTTCGGGCACGCCATCGGCGACGAACTCCTCAAGATCACCGCAGCCAGGCTGCGGGCCGGAACCCGCGCGAACGACCTGGTCGCCCGGCTCGGCGGCGACGAGTTCGCCGTCATCCTCGACGGCTCCGGCCCAGACGATCCGGTCCACGTGGCCCAGCGCCTCGCGATCACGGTGCAGACACCATGCCAGCTCGCGGGCCAGACCTTCCAGCCACGCGCCAGCCTCGGGCTCGTCACCCTCGACCCCGACACCTGGCCGATGACCCCCGACAGCCTGCTCCACCAGGCCGATCTCGCGATGTACGCGGCGAAACGCGCCGACACCACCAAACTCGTCATCTACAACCGCCGCCTGGGAGTCCACCCCGGACGCGATCCGCCGCAGATCCACTGGACGCCCAGCTGACCGTCGGATGGCACGTCTGTTTCGGGGAACCGGGCCGGCACCGTCGTGGCGGTCGACCACCCTTCGGGCTCGAACCGATCGCAGGGTTGCCGCGGGCGCTCCGTACGCGGCGGGCCGGCTGCCAGCGCCGGGATCAGGTCTCAGCGCTGAACAGTGCGGCGAACCGGCGGGCGAGGGTGGCCGCGTGCAGGTCGGTGAGGCGCCCGACCGGAATCTCCGCGACCGGGCCGGCCAGGCCCGCCACCAGTGCGGGCAGGCGGCGGCGCATCCGGGCTGGCGAGGCGCCCAGGCACGCGGCGGTGGCGTCGAGGCTGCCGTCCGTCTCCAGCCACGCGCGCAGCAGATCGACATCCGCGGGGGTCAGGCCGGCCAGTGTCCGCTCGGTGAAGGCCCTCAGGCGTTGCGGCGGGAGGCCGACGAGCAGCCGTTCCAGCCCCAGGTCGTCGAAGAGCAACGACGTCCGCTCCCGGTCACCGGGACGCGAACGGTCGTCCCGCGCCGAGGCACCGCCCCGCGCCGCGGTGGCGTCCCGTACGGGGTGGCCAGCCTGCGCGTGGCCGGCGCGCAGCAGGGCCAGGACCGTGTCCGCCGCGCCGAAGGAGGTGGCGGTCTCCGACGGGTCGACCGGGTCGCCCGGCACCACCGGCCCCGCGGCGGCGAGAACCGCGCCCGGTGAGCCGAGCTGGAAGGCGAGGTGCCGCGTCAGCCGGCCGAGCTCGGCCGGCACGTCACCGGACAGCAGCGTCCATGCCCGGTCACCGTCGCGAAGCACCGGGAAGCCGATCACCTCACAGGCCCTCACCCAGGCGTCCTGGTCGCTGCCGCGGTGCCACAGCGCCGCACCCGCGTGGGGGATGCGGACGTCCAGCCCGGCGCTCTCCGCGACGCGGACGAACTCGGCTGCCGGCCGGATCGCGCCATGCCGCAGGTCGTCGATCACCACATCGACCCCGCGGGCGAGGCCGGCGGCGTGGGCGTCGCGCCGCAGCGCCACGATGGCGAGCGCCGTGGCGGCGGCCTCGACCAGTCGATCGGCGTACGCCTGGTCGGCGTCGAGCAGGAGCGCGCCCAGGTAGCGCTGTCCGATGCGCACCGGGCCGCCGTGCCCGCGCCAGCCGTCCCGGCACACGACGGCGGCCGGGCCGAGCGCGGGACGGACCAGCAGGGCGGCCAGCGCGACGGCGGAGCTGCCCGCGACCGGCCCCCGCGGGGTCGACGGCTCGGACGCGGCCAGCAGCGCTCCGGTCAGGTCGAGCAGCCGGAACACCCGGCCGGTGGCGGTGGCGAGCAGGCCGAGCAGGGTGCCCCACCCCGCGCCGTCGAAAGCCGCCTCGACGAGGTCGGCTTCCAGCCCGGCCAGGTCCGGAGCTGCACGCACGGAAGCTGTATGCGCGGAAGCTGTCGGCAAGGAAGCCACCGGGGGCACGACTACCATGCCCCCGGTGGCTCGGTGGCGATGACGGCCAGCTGGCCGGGCAGCAGCGAACGGACAGCCCAGGGCACCAGGCCCACCTCGGCCAGCCACGACATCAGCACCGGCAGCTCGATCACTTCGGCCTCCCAGGTGTTCGCCAGCAGGGTCAGCGCCATCGACTGCGGCAGCGCGGCTTCGAGGTCGCGGCCGGTCGGAGGCTGCGCCGGGCGGTAGTAGTCGGAGATCACGACGAAGCCGCCGGGGCGCATCGCTCCCCTGGCTCGCAGCAACAGCGCCTTGGCCAGGTCGGCGGACTGCAGCCCGAGGACGTGCCCGATGGTCACCACCGCCGCCTCCCCGACGGGCAGGACGGCGTCCAGATAGCTGCCGGCCTGCACCTCGAGACGGTCGGCCACCCCGTGGGTGGCTGCCGCGGCCTGCGCGAACGGGATGATCGACGGCAGGTCGACGGCGAGAGCGCGCGCCCGCGGCCAGACCTGCAGCATCCCGATCGCCCACGGAGCGGCGCCCGCGCCGAGGTCGAGCACCAGCGCGTCCGGACCGGGATCGGGCAGGTCGGCGGCAACCGCGGCGGCGACCGCCCGCTGGGTGGGTGCGCTCGCCTGGGCGAGCCTCCCGTAGAACAGGCCGGCGTCGTCCTCGACGGACCGGGTCGGCCGGCCGCGCCGCAGGGTGGCCGACAGTTCCGGCCAGGCGGACGTCGGACCGGGCGAGAAGCGCAGCATGTCGGCCATGGACAGCTCGGAGCCGCGCAGCAGGAAGCACCGCGCCGCCGGGGTGAGCGCGAAACGACGCTCCCCGGCGGCCTCCAGCAGGCCGGCGGCGACCAGGTAGTCCAGGACGACGACGAGCCGCGTCGGCGCGACCTCGGTGCGCGCCGCGAGCTCGTCCACCCCGCCGGGCCCGTCCGCGAGCGCCTCGAAGACACCCAGGTCGAGCGCGGCGACGACCGCCCAGTAGCGGGTGTAGCCGGCGATGACCTCCCAGATCGGCAGCGGCGGGCCGGCGGGGAAGAGCGTCCCCTCCAGGTCCGGGCCGGCCTCGGCCCACGCCGCGTGCGCTCCCACCTGCTCCACCACATGCCCTCCGGGGGTACCACCAGGCCTCGCCGGACCTGGTCAGGCCGGATTCACCCGCGGGCGGCACGGCGGGAACGACAGCTCAGGCATCGTATGCACGGGATCGAACCGTTTTCTCCGCCGCCCGCCCGCGCCGGCGGCGAACGCGGCCGCGGCTGCGCTGCGGTCGCGCCGGCCGCGGCTTCGGCCAAAAGGATCACGCCGCCGGGAAGTCGCTCTTGCGGATCTTGCAGTGGACGCCCTTGACGTCGTCGACGACCTGGCTGACAGCGAAGTCTCCGGCGGCGGACAGATACGCCATCGCGGCGGCGCGGCTCATCCCCATCCGCGTCGACAGGAACGCGACGGCGGCCCGGGTCGCCTTGCGCATCGCCTCGTCGAGGTCGCGGTCCATGCCGAGCGGCAGCCAGTAGGCGTCCGTCTCACCGAAGGGCTCACGCAGCACACCGACGACCCGGTCGGCCTCGGCGCCGCGCAGGACGTCCAGCACCACCGTGGCGCGCAGCGGTGCCTCCAGCGCGGTGAGCGCGACCTCGCCGTCGCCCTGCGCGTAGTGCGGGTCGCCGACGAAGAACAGCCCACCGTCGACCTGGACGGGCAGGTAGAACGTGCTGCCGGCGCCGAGCATCGCCACGTCGACGTTGCCGCCGTGGCCGCCCGGTGGCACCGACGGCACCGGTTCGGTGACGTTCGGCGCGACTCCCATCACGCCGAGGAACGGGGCCAGCGGGAACACCGCCTCCGCGCCGGGCAGGCCCGGGTTGCCGAACGGCAGCACCCCGTAGTCGCGGCCGCCGGAGCGGCGGGTCCGGACGAACGTGCACACCGAGCCGTAGCGGTCGGGATGGGCGACGTCGGCGTCCGGGTGGCGGACGGTGCCCTCCGGGAACTCGCCGGCCAGGCAGCCCAGCCCGTGCCGGTTGCTGATCACACCGAACGGGGCGCGCAGGTCGAGGCCGACCACCCGGACCCGCAGCAGGTCCCCGGCCACCGCCCCGTCGACCTGGATGGGGCCGGTCACGACATGTGGCCCGGCGTCGAAGTCGTGCGCGATGCCGGACGCGGCGATCGCCACCTGGTCGGCCGGCACCTCGCCCGGCCGCGCGCCGTGCGCATCGAAGTACGCCAGCGGGTCCCGGCCCTGATCCTCCATGATCCCCTCATGGCTGACCGTGTCGATGGTGACCGCGCTGCCCGGCGCGACCCGCAGAACGGGCGCCGACTCGGCGTTGGGCAGCCAGCCCCAGCGGACGGTGTCCGGTGTCGAGGGCAGGTACGCGGCGCCGTCGGTGCCTGCGGCCACCGAGCCGGTGCTCAGGGTAGTCATCGGGAACTCCGGAGGAAACTCCGGCCTTCAGGCCGGGGAGGAATCCGGTTTCCCGCCGAGCGGACCGTCGCCACGGTCGGCGCGGCGGGATCGGCCGGCACCGGTCCCGCGCCGGCTGCGGAAACCGCGGCGTCATCGGCGCCCGGCCAGTGCGCCGTGTAGCGGCGGACCAGCCAGCGGTTGAACTGCGCCTGCGCCTCCTCCAGGTAGGAGTAGCGCCCGCGCGGGGCGAACCGGCTGGTCAGCCCCTGCTGGACGCCGGTCGTCGCCTCGACGTCCTGGGCGACGATGCCGTTGACCCCGGCGTTGGAAAGCTCGTACTTCTCCTCGAAGAGGCGGTCGCGCAGCGCGTCCGGATGGAACAGGTAGTTCACCTCCACCGCGATGTGCCCGGCATCGACCGGACGAATCAGGAAGTAGAACGCCTGGTCCGGCGCGACACCGATGCACAGCGTCGGCGGGACGAGCGCGAACGCCGCGCGGGAACGCTCCTCCTCGGTGATTCCCGGGAAGACCGGGAGCAGCGCACGCTGCAGCGCGTTGAAACCGCCGTCGGGGTGAAGAAAGCCGTTCGTACGGGCGATCGCCGCGTCATCGTCGTCGTAGGGCAGGAACTCCGAGCGGTCACTCGGGCAGAAGTCGTGCACGCCGGCATGCAGCCGGCTCGCGTGGTAGCCGTCGTTGAAGTTCTCGAACATCACCTTCCAGTTCCAGGGCATGGAGGGACTCGAGAAGGAGTTCCGCGCGACGCACCGCTCGAGCTCGAAGTTCGCCAGCAGCGCGTCGAGCTTCGCCAGCCTCGGTGCCAGCGGCGACGGTTCGGCCCGCAGGCTGGTGAAGACGAAGCCCTGCCACTGCTCGACCGGCAGTGACGGCAGGCCGTGCCGGGAACGGTCGAAGCCCTCCGTGCGGCCCATCTCGCGGGCGCCGACCAGCCTGCCGTCGAGGCCGTACGTCCAGTGGTGGTAGGCGCATTTGAAGGCGCGGCAGTTTCCGCTGCCCTCGCTCACCAGCATTGCGCGGTGCTGGCAGACCGGGGAGAGCACCCGGATCCGCCCGTCCTGCCCGTGGACCATGGTGAGCCGTTCACCGATGATGTCGACGTTGACGAAGTCGCCCGGGTTCGGCACGTCGGACGCCCGGCCGAGGCAGAGCCATTCCTGGCCGAAGACGGCCTCCTTCTCGAAGGCGAAGAACTCCGCGTCGGTGTAGACGGCAGGTGGCAGCGTGACCGCCTGCGCGGTCGGCCGCACGGAGTCGGCGAAGGATTCCAGCAGCTGCGGGGTGAGTACCGTCATGGCGTCTTCCTGATAGGCGGAATGCAGAGGCGGAGCTGCTGGCGGGCGGTCAGACCAGCGTCCAGCGGGATTTCGCGGGCAGTCCGGAGCGGGCCGTGATCGCCTCTCCGGCCGTCTGCGCGGCGGCGTAGAGCGCCTCCTCGTCGATCACCGTGTGGTGGTAGTTCTCGACCACGCGGCGGCCGTCGACCCACACGCTGTGCACACCGCGGCCGTCGGCGGACCACACCAGCTGGTTGGCGACGTTGAGCAGCGGGCGCCATTCGGGGCGGTCGGTGTCGTGCGCGACGAGGTCGGCCCTGCGTCCGGGCGCCAGCACCCCGATCTCGTCGGCCAGGCCGAGGCCGCGGGCACCGCCGACGGTCGCCATCGCGAACGCCTCCTCGGCGGGGAACATCGTCGGGTCCTGGCGGCCGTCCTTGAACAGCCCGGCGACCAGGTAGGTCGCGCGCATCAGGTCGGAGTAGTTGCTGGCGTTGTTGCCGTCGGTGCCGATGGCGACGTTGACCCCGCGGGCGGCCATCTCGGGAAACCTCCCGATCCGCGTCACGCCGTAGGAGACCTTCAGCGCCGTCGTCGGGCAGTGCGCGACGGACGTCCCCGTCCGCGCGAGCAGGTCGATCTCGGCGTCGTCGACGTGCACCGCATGGGTGAGGATCACGTTGTCCCCGAGCACGCCGAGGTCGGCGAGGTGCTCCATCGGCCGGCGCCCGTAGGTGGCGAGGAAGTACGCCGGGTCGACCTCGGCCGGCGACATGTGGAACGACAGCCCGGTGCCGCGTTCGCGGGCGAGCCCGGCCGCCGCCTGCCACAGCTCGTCGCTGCAGGTGTTGTGGCCGACGAGGATCGGCCAGGCGGCGATCCGCCCGTCGGCGGCGGTGGCGAACCGGTCGAGCTCGTCGACCAGCCCCTTGATGGCGTCGTCGGTGTTCTGCCGGTAGACGTCCGGCTCCGGTGGCAGGTCCCAGGTCCAGCGGCCGACCCGGCCACGGATGCCGGTCTCTTCGAGCCCGTCGACGACGGCGTCGAGGAAGCGGATCGTGCCCGCCTCCAGGAAGCTGGTGGTGCCGCTGCGCAGCATCTCCAGGGCGGCGAGCTGGCCGGACAGCCGCTCCTCCGGCTCGTTGTAGGCGGCGTAGAGCGGGCAGAGCCAGGCGAAGACGTTCTCCTCGAAGGGGGTGTCGTCCGGGACGTAGCCGCGGGTCAGCGGCTCGCCGGTGACGTGGATGTGCGTGTTCACCAGGCCCGGCGTCAGCACGAACCGACGTCCGTCGACGGTC
This sequence comes from Frankia sp. R43, assembly GCF_001306465.1. Lineage (NCBI taxonomy): Bacteria > Bacillati > Actinomycetota > Actinomycetes > Frankiales > Frankiaceae > Frankia > Frankia sp. R43. Next base: position 321,680 of record NZ_LFCW01000004.1, read on the forward strand.
TCGGCGGCCCGGTACCCGGCGAGGATCTCGGCGGTCGGGCCGACGGCGGCGATCGTGTCACCGGCGATCGCGACCGCGCCGTCGCGCAGGACCCGGCGCTCGTCGTCCATGGTGACCACGACCGCTCCGGCGATGATCGTGTCGACCGGCACAGGCGCGCCGGCCGGCACCGCCGCGGGCACAGAGGCCGATGGGGAGCCAGCTGGAGATAGGTCCTCGGGAGGCATCGTCATTTCCGGTTCCTCGGTGTGGGTGAGGGATGTCAGGGGCGGCGTGCGGTCATCACGGTCTGGCCGGGCAGCGGCTGGAGCGTCGCCGCCGGTTCCAGGCCTGCCGCCCGCATCCAGCCGTGCAGGTCGGCGACCCGGAAAACGCCGTCGCCGCCGGTTGACGCGAGCATGGTGAGGCCCATGAGCAGGGCCGGAGTGGACGGTGCGGTGGGCACCTCCGGCCGCGGGTAGTCGGCGACGACCAGCGTGCCGCCCGGCCGCAGCGCCGCCGCGGCCCGTGCCACCAGCCGGCGCGCTCCCGCGACGGACTCGGCCCGCAGCACATGGCCGAGGACGACGACGTCGGCGGCGGCGTCCGGAAGCTCCACCTGGTGGTAATCGCCCGCCACCACCCGCACCCGGGCACCGGCCCGCACGGCGTCGACCGCGGCATCACCCACCGCGGCGATCGCCCCTTCGGTTACGGCGACGACCTCGGGCAGCTCCACCGCGAGCGCGCGGGCCCGCGGCCACGCCGTCAGGAACGCCAGTGTCCACGGTGCGGCGCCGGCGCCCAGATCGATCACCAGCGGGTCCGGCCCGATCGGGCTCAGCGTGTCGACGACCGCGCGGGCGACCTGCCGTTGCACGGGAGCGGTGGCCGAGGCCAAGGCGGGGTAGAAGCCGCCCGGGTCGTCCTCGATCCGCACCGCCGGCGCGCCGCGGCGCAGCGTCCGGGCGAGCTCCGGCCACCGCTCGTGCGGCCCTGGCGCGCCGCGGACCAGCGCCACCATCGTCCTCGGTGCGCCGGCAAGCAGATACGTTGCCGCGACCGCACTGAGCCGATAGCCGACGGCAGGCTCGTGGGTGAGCAGGCCGAGCGCCACCAGGGTGTCGGCGAGCAGCGCCGTCCGGTGCTCGTCCACGCCGACTGCCACGGCCAGCACGGATGCCGGCCGCGGGCCTGCGGCCAGCTGTTCGAGCAGGCCCAGGTCCAGCGCGGCGACGACCGCCCAGTACCGGGTGAAGCCGTGGATCACCTCCCAGACCGGGGCCGGGCCGGGCACGACCGGCTCCGCGGCGGCCTCCGTCGACGAGCTCGGGTCGCTCAGGTCGACGCTCATGGCCGCAGCAGGACCTTGCCGACGGCCCGGCGCTCCTCCAGCCGGGACTGCGCCGCGGCGGCGGCGGTGAGCGGGAACTCCTCGTCCACCGGCGTCACCAGGCCGCCACGCCAGTAGCGCTCCAACACCTCGCCGAACTCGCGGGCCGGGTACGGGTCGGAGCCGAGCAGCTTCAGGCCGAAGTGGAAGCTGTATTCCAGCGGCACCGTCGCCTCGGCGCCGGAGGTGTCGCCGACGAACACCAGCCGCCCGCGGGGCGCCAGGCTGAACAGGGACGCCGGCCACGTCGCCGGGCCGACATGGTCGAGCACCATGTCCACACCGCGCCCGCCGGTCGCCTCCCGTACCGCGCCCACCACCTGCTCGGACGGTGTGCCCGCCCCGGCGAGGATCAGATGGTCGGCGCCGATGCCGCCGGCGAACGCCAGCTTGTCGGTGCTGCTCGCGGTCGCGATGACGGTCGCGCCGAGCTGCTTGGCGAGCTGCACCGCGGCGAGGCTCACCCCGCTGGCGGCGGCGTGCACCAGCAGCGTCTCGCCCTCGCGAAGGCCACCGACCGGGCTCAGCGCGTGCCAGGCCGTCGTCCAGATCGTCGGCAGCAGCGCCGCCTCCGCCAGCGGGACATGATCGGGGACGAGATGTGCGTTCAACGCGGGGACCAGCACATATTCGGCGTAGCCGCCGGGAGCGTTGCCGCCGAGCACCCGCGTGTCCGGGCAGAAACCGTCGTCGCCCCGCAGGCAGGTCTCGCACTTCCGGCACGGCACCGCCGGATTGACCACCACCCGGTCGCCCTCACGCAGCTCACCAGCCGCCGGGCCGACCGCCACGACCGTGCCGGCGATGTCCATTCCCGCGATGTGCGGGGACGCGAACCCGGGTATCTTCGCCGGACCGCGGCGCTGCATGACGTCCAGGTGGTTCAGGCCGCAGGCCGCGACCTGGACGACGACCTCGCCGGCCCCCGGAACAGGGTCGGGAACGGTCTCGACCGCGAGCACCTCCACGCCACCGAACCCGTGCTGTACGACCGCCCGCACTCACGCCTCCCGTAGTTTCTGGCAGTTATCCATGCCAACTCCGACCACAGCCGCTACCGGTCTTCTCCCTGGCGAGCCGGCCGGGCGGGGGATTCGGCGGAGCCGTTTCCCGCGCCGGCACCGACGCTAGGTCCCGGCGGCGTCAGGCCCGATGTGCCGGGCGCACAAACGCTGGTCGGACCCACCCGCTCGGCGACTGTCACCGGAACTGCCAGGACAGCGGACGTAGCACTCCCGAAACGGAGCACGCCGGGCGACATGACCAGTCGCCCGGCGTGGCCAGGGGATACCGAGGAGGGGCGAGGTGCCTGCCATCCACGGTCGTCGTGCGGTCAGAACGGATCAGGACGTGGCCCGGGAACGGATCAGGACGGGACCTGTACCGCGTAGACCTGCTCGTGGTCGGCGGGGGTCCACATCCAGCCGGCGCCCAACCGGGAGCCCAGCACGTCGGCCGCGCGTACCGGGTATGGCTCCTCCGGGTTCGTCATTCCCCAACGCCGCGCGATCGTGTGGGCCTCCGCACGCGCGGAGGTGACTGCCTCCTCCTCCGCCGCGTACACGCCGATAATCCTCAGCACCGGCTCCTCGATGATTCCGCATTCGATACAGCCGACCTTGCAGACGAGCCAGCTCACGTTATTTCGCACCGAACCCACCCTCCGCATTCACGATATTTCCAGGTGCCGATGCCCCCGCTCCTGAACCGCCGAACGAGCGGCTTTCAGAATGCGCGACCACAACGTGAGTCCAGACGAACTCACGGCGGCCAGGTTACGTAACAGACCATCGGGAACCGCGCTGAGCCCGTTATGGGGTGGGCCACCGGTCAGCCGCACGCCGCTGACCAGCCATCGGCGGCCGGAACAGCCCGAGATCCGGAACATCGGCAGACACGAAAGGTGGGCGAGGGCGAGTCACCCGCGGTGTTCGATCACGCTCACTTCGGCAGGCTGGCGGGTTCCGGCGTACCTGGAAGGCCCCCGGGTGGATCAGCCGGACTGCCGTCGAGCCGGGCCCGGCTCTGCGCGACAAGCCGCTGGACCTCCAGTTCGACCTGCTCCGCGTCAAGCCCCAGCGAACGGCCTATGTGGGCTGACCAGACCTCGGAACGCAGATTCGTCTCGAAGTCGATGTCGGCACGGATGTTGTCCCGGGCAGCCTGGCGATTCTGGCTCACCATGACGAAGGTCGACAGGAAGATCGCCTCCAGGCTGACGACCATCGTGAGCAGACCGAACGGGTACGGGTCGAAGACCGCCGCCCTGCCGAACACGCCCAGGTTGACCAGGATCCATCCGGCGAACCACACCGCGTGCAGATAGGCGAAGCGCATCCTTCCCGCGGACCTGGTGATCGCGTCCGCGACCCGCTCCTCGGTCCCGCGCATGCGGGCGAAGGTCTCCCGCTCGTGGGGCAACGTGACCGTCGAGCGGTGCGGCGTGGCGGTGACGCTGTCCGCAGGCGACGGCACGTTGGCGTCGCCTGCGCCCCGCTGCCCCGGCGTAAGGGTCACGACGCGTCTCCTCCTGCCCGGCCTGTCGGCCCTCCCGGCGCGCACCATTCTCGCAAGGCCATCGGCGGCGGCGTTGCCCGCGGACGGCCCAAGCTGGCCACATCGGCGGGCTCATCCGGGCGGTACCGGACCTGGTGCCCCGGCGGTCCGGGAGGCCGGGAGGCTACGTCGGAACCGGCCGACGCTCGGTGACCGACTCGTCGGCGGAAGCCGTGGACGCCGCCGACAGTGCCTGGAGGACCTCGCGGGCCACCACCGCGGCGTGCAGGCGCCACATGCGGGTCGGTTCGTCGTCCTGCAGACCGAGCAGTTCCCTGACCCGGTTCATCCGGTAACCGACCGAGTTGCGGTGGACGTGGATGCGTTCGGCCACCGCGGCCCGGCTCCCGTTGGTCTCCAGCCAGGCGGCCAGGGTGACGAACAGGTCGGGCCGTTCGAGCAGCGGGCCGAGCTCGGCGCGGGTGAACGCCTCCAGACGGCTGCGCGGCACCGCGAGCAGCAGGCCGGCCAGGCCCAGCTCCGAGTGCACCAGCGTCATCCCGTCGCCGCGATGGCGCAGCAGGGCCAGCACCGCCTCCGCCTCGCTGAACGAGGATGTCGTCTCGGCGAGGTCGAAGCCGTTGTCGGTGACGACCGGGCCGGCGGCCGCGAGGACGGGGCGGTCCGGCCCGACCATGCCCTGCAGGCGGTCCCGGATGCGGCCGAGCTCGCGCTCGATGTCGCCGGTGAGCACCGTCCAGCCCAGCTCACCGTCCCGCGCGGTGGGCGACTCGATCCAGGTGAGGCCGGTGCCCCAGGCCCGCCCATGCCGGCCGTCGTAGAAGAACAGGGCGGCGGCGTGCGGAACGGCCAGGTCGAGACCGAAGCGCGCGGCGGAGCGCAGCATTTCGTCGTGGCCCCGTGGTGATCCGAAACGGAGCTCGTTCGCCAGTCGGCTGGCGCTTTCCGCCCGCGCGGCGGCCTCCGCGTCCCGCCGCACCGCGACGATCGCCAGTGCGGTCCGCGCGGCGTTGACCAGTGCGTCGAGGCCATCCCGATCATCATCGGCGGCATCCTGGCCAGCGCTGCCGGCTTCCGTTTCCGGGGCCGGCGGGCCGACACCGATCAGGAGCAGCCCGACGTAGCGCGAGCCGGCCTGGACGGTCGCGCCCCGGCCGCGCCAGCCGTCCGCACAGGTCACCTCGGTGTATCCGGGCCGGGTCAGCAGCGCGGTCAGTCCGCCGCTCACTCCGGCGGCTGACGCAGCTGACCCGGCTGACCCAGCCGTTCCCGCCGGGCCTGCCCAGCCGGTCGTTCCCGCCGGGCCCGGCGGGTTCGCCGCGACGACGTCGCCGTGCACGCCCAGCAGCCGCACCGGACGACCGGCCGCGGCCGCGAGCCGGCGGATGACCGGGCGCCAGTCGCTGCCCGACAGCGCGAGCTCGGTCAGCTCCCGGGCCAGCGCGGTGATGTCCGGCGCAGGCCGGGTGATGCCGGGCGCAGGCCACGGACCGCCCTGGGGCTCGGTGGGCGCCTGCGGCGCCACAGTCGTCGCGACGCGGTTGCTGGGTGACACCCTGGCGTCACGTCCTCTCGAGCCCGTGTGGGCGGTTGCGGGCTTCCCACCTGCGGGTTCGCAGGTCCAGCGGGCAGGATTACACAACGCGGCGGCAGCTCGGAACCGACGTGCGCAGATGGCGCGACGACGCGCCGGAGCGTGCCGGATCAGTCCGCCGCGGCGGCCCCCGCCGGCGTCGCCGCGCCGCCGGCGGGCCGCGCCCCGGCGGGAACCGCCCCGCTGTCCCAGTAGTCAACGCGGTGCGCGACGAGTCCGGCCCGCAGGGTGAGCATCCACAGACCGCGGATCCGCAGCGCCCCCTCGGGCATCGACGCCGTCATCAGGTACGGCACAGCGACCCGATCACCGGCCGCGACCGGGTCACCGTCCGGGACGTACCGCAGCCCCGGGAAGGCCGCGAGGAAGCCGGGCAGGCGCTCCCGGTAGGCAGCCCGCCCGACACAGCCCCGGCCCGCCGGCGAGGCGTGCTCGTTGCGGAAGTCCTCGGTCACACAGGCCGCGACAGCGTCCGGATCACCGGCGTTGAGTGCCGCGATGTAGGCCGCGGCCGGCCGGGGCAGGCCGGGCCATGTCGCCGGCTCCCCGCCCAGCGCCTGCTCTCCGCGCGTCTGCTCTCCGCGAGCCTGCTCCCAGCCGAGCGCCGAGGTTCCGTCCGTGGGTGGTGCGGAGGTCACGACTTCGGGCCCCACAGTTCGCGGACGGTCGAGAACACCCGCTGGTTGTGGCTGAACTCGATCACGTTGCCGTCCGGGTCGGTGACGGCGCAGATGTAGCCGATCGGGTCCGGCATGTCCCGGGGCTCCCAGTGCAGGCAGCCGGCGTCCCGGGCCCGGTCGGCGGCCTTGTCCACGTCCGCGCGGGTAGGCAGCTCGATGCCGATGTGCGCGAACGGCTTCATGATCCCCTGCTGGCTGCCCCGCGCGTTGTTGAACGCCGCGAGGACCAGCACGAACGGCGTCTCCCACTGGCCGGGGTTGGACAGCCAGGCGTTGCGGCCGTCGGCGTCCTCCCGTTCGGCCACCACGACCAGCGGAGTCATGCTCGTGTAGAAGGCGACGGACGCGTCCAGGTCGCCCGACGGCAGCGCGATGTGGGTCCAGCGCGGCTGCGCGAGCCCCGACCCACCCGTGACCGCGGCGGCGCTGTCGCTCTCAGACCGCACGCTCTCAGGCCGCACGCTCTCAGGCCGCGCCGTACTCTCAGGCCGCGATGTGGTCTCAGGCCGCGCTGCTGTTGTCGCTTCGATCGTCACCCGACGTCACTCCTCATGCTCCGCCCACGTGGCGAGATGGTGCGTCCACGTGGTCCGCCTGTCGCGGTCGCTCCCCGCCCGGCCGTCTGGAACTCCTACCCGGTTCGGCCGCCGGTGCCACGTCCGCCGGGCACCCACCGTCGTGCCGAGATGCTAGGAACGGCCCGGTACCCGCACCGATGTGCCAGAAGCACAAAAGATCCGGGCTGCCACCCCGGTGCGCCGGGTCCGCGTTACACGTTCCGGTCGCGGCCGCGACCGGTCTGGCCGGCTAGGCATCCCCGAATGTCTGAAGAGGTGCTTTTCGCCGATCCCGGGTATACATGGGCAGTGGACAACGGCTCGGCCGCGCCGGACCCGTGGCCAGCGGCGGAGCCGGTAGCGGCGGCGCGGGCGGCTGACGGCTGGCTGCTGCGAGGCCGCTGGATCCTGGCCAGCGAGCCCTCGGCCCCGGCCATGGTCCGCCGGCTGATCAAGGCCGCGCTGGCCGGGGACGCGTGGGCTGACGATCTTCGTCCCGACGTCGCCCTCATCGCGAGCGAGCTGACGGCGAACGCCTGGCTGCATGGCCTGCCACCCGTCGAGGCCCGGCTTTTCGCCGCCCAGGAGGCCGTGCGCATCGAGATCAGTGACGGCAGCCCCACTCCCCCGGTGTGCCCGCCGGTCGGTGGGCAGGGGCTGACCGGCCGCGGCCTCGGGCTGGTCGCCGCCCTCGCCACCCGGTGGGGGGTCGACGGCGCCGGTGTCAGCGGCAAGGTCGTCTGGGCGGAGCTGGCCCGCGGGTGCGCCGACTCGGGCACCGCGCCGATCATCGACACCTCCATCGACGCCGACCCTTCGGCGGCCGGTCGGGCCAGCTTCAACGTCAGGCTCGGGGACGTCCCGACGGATCTCCTGCTCGCGGCGAAAAACCATGTCGACGGGCTGGTCCGGGAGTTCACCCTGGCCACCACAGGTGCGCAGGCCGGGTCGAGCGGGCCGCTGCCCACCAGGCTGGCCGAACTGCTGCGGATCGTGACCACCCGCTTCTCCGAGCCCCGCAAGGCGATCAAACGGCAGGCGCTGGCCGCCGCGGCGGCCGGCCTCCCGCGCACCACCCTGGACCTCGCCCTGTCACCCCGTTCCGCGGTCGCGGGCGAGGCCTACCTCGCGGCGCTGGAGGAGATCGAGAGCTACGCCCGCGCGGCCCGGCTGCTGACCCTGCAGTCACCGCCGCAACATGTCGCCTTCCGCCGCTGGTACGTCCGCGCGCTGGTCGACCAGCTGCGGGCGCTGGAGGGCGGCGGCGGCCCGATCACGACACCGAGCTTCGAGCAGTACCTGCTCAACACCCTCGACGCGGAGGTTCTCGCCGGCCGGGCCACCGAACGCGCGGCCCGGCTGCAGCGGGTCACCGCCGCGCTGGCCAGCGCGACAACCGCGGAGCAGGTCGCGGACGTCGTCGTCTCCGAAAGCGTGACCGCCCTGGCCGCGTCGGGTGGCGTCCTGCTCGTGCCGGCGGATCCCGGCCACGCCGGGCAGCGCGGCGGTCAGGTGCTGATCCCGGGCGCGGTCGGGTACGGCGAGGAGCTGATGGCCCAGCTGCGTGCCGAGCGCCTCGACGACCGGCTGCCCGCCGTGGACGCGCTGCGCAACGGTCGGGCGATCTGGTTGGAGTCCCGCGCCGAATGCTACCTGCGCTATCCGGATCTGGCCCGGCTGGAGCCGTCGGTGGTGGCCATGTGCTGCCTACCGCTGGTGGTCACCAGGCAGGTGCTCGGCGCGCTGCGCTTCTCGTTCGACCATTCGCGCCTGTTCGACGCCGACGAGCGGAACTTCATCGAGGCGCTGGCCGCGCAGACCGCGCTGGCGCTGGAACGAGCCCGCCTGTTCACCGCCGAGCGCCACGCCAGGGAGCGGGCCGCGTTCCTCACCGCCGCGAGCGACCTGTTCGCCTCGACGCTCGACTCCGGCCGGATCCTCGAACGCCTCCTGCGGCTGCTGGTACCGCGGCATTCCGCGGCGGCGGCCAGCTGGCGGATCCCACCGCACGGCATCTCGGCGGCGGTCCCGCTCGACGCCACCGTCGTCACCGCCGCCACCGGCGGGGCGGACGTCGTCCGGACGCAAGGCGTCCCACCACCGGGCCCGGTGGTGGCGGCGGCCGGGCGGGGCGCGGTCGTCCGTGAGCCGACCACGGGCACGGTGGCGTTCCCGCTCATCGTCGCCGGGCGCACCGCCGCCGTCGTCGCCCTGGGCCGCGCCGGCTTCGCGGACGGCTCGGCAGACGGCACCGCGGACGGCACAGCCGACGACACAGCGGGCAGTACGGCGGACGACGCCAGCCGGCCCGGCCGCGCCCCCGCCAGGCTTCCCGGCGGCACCACCTTCGCAGCCGCTGCCTTCCCGGACACCGCCTTCCCGGACACCGCCTTCGCCGGCACCGCCGGGGCGGACACCGCTTCCGAGGACGAGGCACTGGTCGAGGAGCTCATCCGCCGTGCGAGCGGTGCGTTCGGGAACGCACTCCAGTTCGAGCGCGAGCGCGAGATCGCGGTGACGCTGCAGCGCAGCCTGCTGCCCCGCCGGCTGCCGCGTGTCGCCGGGCTCACCTTCGCCTGGCGCTACCTGCCGGGCAGCGCGGGTGCGCTGGTCGGCGGCGACTGGTACGACGTTCTCGCCCTGGAGGGTGGCCGGGCCGCGCTCATCATCGGCGACGTCATGGGGCACGGGCTGCACGCCGCCGCGACCATGGGGCAGCTGCGCGCGACCGCGCGGGCCTACGCCCTGGACAGCTTCCGGCCCGCCGCCATCCTCACCGCGCTCGACGCCGCGATGAACCGCCTGGAGCAGGCGAGCATCAGCACCGTGACGACGGCCGTCCTCGACCCGCGCCGCCGGGTGCTCACCGTGGCCTCGGCCGGCCACCTCCCGCCGTTGCTGATCCCGCGTCGGCGGCGGCCCTGGTTCCCGCCCGTGGAGCCGGGGCCGCCGTTGGGTGCCGGCGTCGCGGACTACCCGGAGCTGGAGGTGCCGCTGGAGCCCGGAAGCACCGTGGTGCTGTTCACCGACGGGCTCGTCGAGGACCGTTCCCGGCCCATCGACCAGGGCCTGGAGCTGCTCCGCCGCCACGCGGCGCCCGGTCTGTCACCCGAACGGCTCTGCGACGGCCTGCTCGCCACCCTCGACCGGACCCACGGCAACGAGGACGACGTGGCGATGCTCGCCGTCAGCCTGACGGACGCCGACTGACCGCTGACCGGCCAACCCCTGAACGACCAGCCACTGACCGGCCAGCCACTGACCGACTGGTCCGCAGGCTGGCCGCGGTTTCGCCTCAGGGAGCCAGGATCAGGCGCAGCGGGTTTCCCTCCTTGGTGTGCATGCGCCGGACCGCGACGCTCGCCTTGCCCAGCGGCAGGACGTCGGTGATGGAGCGGGAGAAGTCGAGCCGGCCGTGGTCGACCAGGTCGACCAGCCGCGGCACGACGTCGTCGCCCGAGCCGAAGTGCCCCATGATCCGGTGCTTGCGGTAGCTGAAGGTCGTGCTGTCCCGCAGTGTCAGGGGCCGGCCGGACAGCCCGACGACCACCAGGCGGCCCTCCTCCGCGAGCACGCCCAGCACCTGGTCGTAGACCGAGGCAACCCCGGCGAAGTCGAAGGCCGCGTTCAGCCCGGCGCCCTCGGTGAGGAAGAGGATCTGGTCCTTGAGCGTCGGGTCGCGGGGATCGAGGGCGAGATCGGCGCCGAGCTCCAGTGCCCGTGCCCGCGCGCCCGGCACCGGATCGACCGCCACGAGCGGATAGGCGCACACGGCCCGGAGCAACTGGATCGCGTGCGAGCCCAGACCGCCCACACCCCACACGCCGGCCGCCTCGCCAGGGCGGACCTGCGCGGTGTTGACGATCGCGCTCCAGGGGGTGGAGACGGCGTCCGGAATGATGGCGGCCTGCTCGAAGGGGATCGAGTCCGGCAGGGCGAAGATCGAGTCGACGCTGGCCAGCGCGTAGTCGGCCCAGCCGCCGTCGTAGTCGACACCGCGGGTGTAGGTCTCGCCGTCCCTGATCTCGCCGGCCTGCAGGACGACCCGCTGGCCGATGGACCATCCGCCGACCTCGGGCCCGAGCTCCGCGATCGTGCCCGCGACCTCGTGCCCGATCGTGACGGTGTCCTCGGCGAGATGCCGCGGCCGGCCGAGCGATCCGTCGATGAGGTGGACGTCCGACATGCACACCCCGGCCGCCGCGACCTTCACCAGCACCTGCCAGGGCCCGGGCACCGGCCTGGGGACGTCCTCGATCGTCAGGGTGCGGCTGGGGACGTGGAGGCGGGCCGCCCGCATCAGGTCCACGGATATCTTCCTCCGAATCTTCGTCGAGGTGGCAGGTATGTGCCGTAGCCGGCCGAGCCCGTTCGCCAGGGTCCGTTCACTGCGGTGACCGCATGAATCGCACCCTCTCAGCAGACGACAATTCCCCAACAGGACGTAGTGCGGCAACAGGCCATCGGCCCTTCGTGGGACCAGGTACCTGGATGATTCCATCTCCGCCGCCACGCCGGGCGCGCAGGTCCCCGTCCGGCCCGGCGGTGTGCATCAACGCACCGAACCCTTTTCTCCGGATCAGCTGCGACGACCGGCCCCGGGCATTCTCGTCGCATTGTCCCGCAATCCGGGGCGCAGCCGTGGACCATCGTCCAACTTGCCCGTTTCACCCGATTTAACCCACTGTTTCCCTGCTCGGACGTCGCCTGGCCACGCGGGCGGCATGTCCCGGTCCGCGGCGGCCCGGACCACCCTCGGGTGCCTCGGTCCCACACCGGCCGGGCGGCGTCGCCGCCCACCGGGCAGGGTTGGGTACCGCCGGCAGGTAGGGTTATCAACTGCAAGAACTCGCCCGCCTCGTGGTGCCGGACCACAGCGGTGCGTTGATCGCGCACCGTACGCGTTGATCGCGCGCCGTGCGGATGGACCACCTCGGCCGCCGAAGCGGCCGACGCAGAGAAGGTCGACGAGGGTGGACGAGCCGAGGAGAGCACGCAACCGCGAGCGGGTGGTGCCGCGGGAGAAGCCGCAGCGCATCGCCGACGAGCTGCGGCGGCTCATCATCCAGGGCGAGCTGGCGGACGGCGAGTCCCTCGGGCACGAACCAGACCTGGTCGCCCGTTTCGGTGTCTCCCGCCCGTCACTGCGCGAGGCACTGCGCATCCTCGAGGCCGAGGGCCTGATCTCGGTCAAGCGCGGTGTCCTCGGCGGCATCGTGGCGCACCGGCCCAACCATCGGATGACCGCCCGCACGGCCGCCCTGGTCCTGCAGGCACGCGACGTCCCGCTGGCGGACGTGTACGAGGCGCGCAGCACGCTCGAACGCTTCGCCGCCCAGATCGTCGCCGGCTCCGACAGCCATCAGGAAGCCGCCACCGAGCTGCGCCGGCTGACCGCCGAGCAGCTCGAGGTCATCGACGATCCGGAGCGGTTCGGTCAGGCCAACTCGCGGTTCCATGCCCGGCTGGTCGAACTGGCCGGGAACCAGACGCTGGGCATCGTCGCGGAGATGCTCAACGAGATCGTCGCACGCGCCGTCGCCGCGGTGAGCCACCCGGAGGACGGTGGGGACCCGCTGGAGTCGGAGGAGACGCGCCTGCGCGGCCTTCGTTCCCAGGCCCGTCTCGCCGCACTCGTGGAGGCCGGTGACGCCTCGGCGGCCGAGAGGCACTGGGCGGAGCACATGGCGGTCGTCGGGCGGGTCCTGCTGGCTCACCGCGCGAAGACCGTGATCGACCTGATGCAGCACGAGTACTGAGCCTTCTCCGCGGAGAAGGCTCAGCGAGTGCCGGGTCGGTGGCCACGGCCGTTCGCGCGGCCGAGAACGATCGCGGTCGAGAACGCTACGACGTGCCGTCGGGGGCCCAGAGGATGTTACGGGTCCTCAGCATGGTGACGACGCGTTCTCCGTGCTGTTCGAGCAACGCGACGAACGCCGCTTCGGCACTCGCGCCGTCCCGCGCCTTCACCGCCCGGTAGACAGCTGAGATGCCCTTCTTCTGCGGCGTGATCGTGCCCGGGACGAGCGCGAAGAAGTTCCCCGGCACGATGCCCATCATCAGGCGGCTCATCGCCTTGAGCCGGGGCGAGGCCGCCAGTGCGAAGATCTGCCGGAGAAACACCTCGTTCGCGTCGAGCACCACCTCCGGGTCGGTCGCCGCGTGCAGCGTACGCTCCGCCGTCCGCAACCGGCCGATGCCCTCGTCATCGCCACGCTCGGTCGCACGCGCCGCCGCGAACCCGTAGAGCATGCCGAGGATGCCGTAGTGGTCACGGACCGAGTTCTCGTCCAGACCGTGCACGAAGGCGCCGCGGTGCAGCTCGTTGGTCACCCAGCCCTCACGGTCGAGGACGATGATCGCCTCCCGCACCGGAATCCGGCTCACGCCGAGCTCCTCGGCGATCTCGTCCTGGCGCACATGATCACCCTGGCGCAGCACGCCCGAGAAAATCAGGTTGCGGATGTGCTCCGCCACCTGGGCACCGCTGCTGCGGCGATCAATCGCCGGGCGGCGGCCGGACGCATGTTCCGCGACGGGCGCCGACGGGACTCGGCCATGGGCAGGTATCGGGGGGCTCCTTCTCGTCATCCGGCGCTGACGCCAGGCACCGGATCTCTCCATGCCGCCCAGCGCAAGACTGAGACAGCCTGCCAATCGTATCCAAGCTACGCACCGCACCGGCCCAGGCCCACGCTGGTCAGCGCCGATCCGCACCGGTCGGAGACAAAGCTGAGACACAGACGGACACCGGAAGATCCGGTGAGGCTGGACAGGGCGGTACGGCCCCCGGCCGGCCGGTCACCCGGGTAGCCGGCCGGGCCAGGCGAGCGGCGGGCCGGCCACACCAACCAGCTCCGCGGTCGCCGAGAAGTCGACCGGAACCTCGATCACATGCACGCCGGGCTTCGCCAGCGCCGCCGCGAGCCGATCACGGTGTTCCTGCGCCGAGCGCAGATCGCCGCCATCGCCCCAGATCTCGACCACGATCGTTCCTGGGGCACCAGCCGCCCGGTCAAGCAGTGTGCCGGCCACTCCGGTCGTGGGCAGGGCGTCGACCACGGCTACGGCGGACCCGCCCGGCCGGGACGCCGCGCCGAGCGCACCGGCCAGCGCCACGCCCGCCGAGCCGACCGGTGGCACCCGGACACTGCCGAGCCGGGTCGTCGGCAGCGCCCGGGCGACCCAGAGCGCGGCATGGCCGGGCTGCGTCCAGACGGCGGCGCCGTCCGGCAGCATCTCGGCGATGTCGGCGGCGGCCCGCGCGGGGTTCAGCGGCGCGGCGGTCTGCTGGTAAAGCGGCTGCACGACCGCGGCCAGCTCCCGGTAGAGCCGCGGACGCTCGCCGCCGGCCTGGACGCCGGCCCCGCCGCGTGGGCGCAGCGCGGCCGGGGCGCCCATCAGCTCCTCCGGTGCCAGCTCGAGGATCTGATCCAGCCGCACGCCCGCGGCCCGCAGCAGGTCTGTCGGCCACTCGTCGGCGTCGAGCCCCACGGCGACGACGAGCCCGGAACCGCTGGCGCCGGCGAGCGCCAGGTCGAGTTCCTGCAGGCCACCGGTCCCCAGGTGGAAGGGACTGTCCCAGCGGAACAGGCCTTTGGCCGTGAAGGTGTTCAGCACACCCAGGCCGGTGCGCTCGGCGAACGCCCGCAACTGCTCGACGGCACCGGACCGGATCACGCCCCGGCCCGCGAGGATGAGATCGACCGGCGGCACAGCGCCCGCGTCGTCGGAGCTGACGGCGCCAGCACCGGCCGGGAAACGGGCCGCGAGACCGGGGTCGGCCCACAGCCGCGGCACGCCGGGGTGGTCCGCGGACGCGCCGCCCGCCGCGGATGACGCGGCCGACGCGGGAAGTACGGCCCCTGCCGATGGTACGAGCGGCTGGGGTGGCGCGGCCGGGTCGAATCCGAGCCGGACGGCGATCACACCCAGGCCTCGCCGGCGGGCCTCGGCAACCTCGGCGACGACATCCGCCGATGTGGAGACCGGCGTGGGCCGCGCCGCCGCTGTGACGGGGCGCGACACCAGGGTGAGCACATCGCCGTCGAGCACCGCCCCGAGGCCGCCGCCCATCGTGCCTTCGGCCTCCGCGACGAGCAGCGCGCTCGGCAGATCGGGAGCATCCAGGCATGCGACCTCGCCGCCGCCCCCGAGCGGCGGCCCGCCAGGCGTGCAGGCCAGGACACCGACACCCAGCCGTGCGAGCAGATCCATCAGTGCCATGCCACCTCCACCGATCGCTGCTAGGATAATTTATACAAAATCAGTGCCGAGGGCACACCCAGTCCGGGACGCCGGGCGGGCACCGGCGAGCTCCAGCCAGGGGAGGAACCACGATCAACAAGACGTCACAGATCCTGCCACCCTTCCTCCCGATCCGCCCGGCTCGGCTGCCGACCGATCCGCAGCGGTGACAGCGGAGCATCCCGCATGAGGAACCTGTGTCGCGACTCGCTGGCATCCAGCAGCCGGCGGTGCCATTGGCCCGCGCCCGAGCTCCGGTCCAGCGTGGCCTTTTCGAGGTCGGCCCACTCCGCCCAGCTCGGAATAGCCCAAAGCAGCACGCATTCGGCATCATCCGCCATGGCCGTGTGGAATGCTCCGACCAGCTGCCACCCATGTTCGGTATAACGCGGGATCGCCTCCTCCGCGACCACGGAGAGGAATTCCGGTGCAGTGCCCCGCGGCACCCTGATCATTTCATGCGCGTACAGCTCGCCACGCACACCGTCGGCACAGAGCTCGGAAATGGTGCGGGTCCAGGGGGCCGGAACGAGGATCCGGTCGAATCCGCCGCTGCGGTACTCGGCCGCCTCCAGCCACCATTTCTCGAGCTTCGGGTCCTGGAACGTGGCGCTGGACGTCTCATGCTGCAGGCCGGCGGCCAGCCCGTCGAAGCCGTCCTCCTCCCACAGGTTCACGACCTGCGGCCACCGGCCCGTCGTGCCGACGACGCCCCAGACCCCGTAGCAGAGCTGATTACGCTCCTCCTGCGCGATCGGGCTCCAGTTCGCCGTCATGTGGTGGACGTAACGGGCCCTGTTCGAACCCTTGATATCAATGAACTCGTGCGTGTAGACCTTGGTATTCACGGATCACGCCCTCCCGGCCTCCCGAACGGGGCCAAAGCATGCATCAGACGGTTCCGACAGAATAACTGGTGTCCTGTTCTGATGGCTAGTACCGTTTTCGCGATAACCACCGGCCACCTTGGCCGTCCGGCGACACCGAACATTCGGGAGGTTCGATGACCTCGTCGTTCAGCACGGAACTCGAAGAACTACGCTCAGCGGTCCGGTCGTTCCTCGACGACACCACCGGGGAGAGCGCGGTCCGGGCGTACCTGGGCGCCGCCGAGGAATTCGACCGCACCGCGTGGTCGGTCCTGGCCGAGCAGCTCGGCCTGCTCGGGCTCGCCATTCCGGAGGAGTACGGCGGCGCCGACCACGGCTTCACCGAACTGGCGGTGGTGTTCGAGGAGATGGGCCGGGCCCTGTACGGCGGCCCGTTCCTGGCCACCGTCGCGGCGGGCCAGGCGATCCTGCTCATCGGGGACGCCGCGGCCAGCGCGGACCTGCTGCCCGCGATCGCCTCCGGCCAGACCGTGGCCACCGTCGCCGTCGCCGAGCGCGGCGGGCGCTGGGAGGAGGCCTCCGTCCAGACCCGCGCGACCCGCACCGGTGACGGTGACGGCGCAGCCGGCTGGCGCCTCGACGGCACCAAGATGTTCGTGCTCGACGGCTGCGCCGCGGACCTGATCCTCGTCGCCGCGCGCACCGAGCGCGGTGTCGGCCTGTTCGCCGTCGACGCCGCGACCGCCGGCACAGCCGGTGGGTTGCGGCGCACCCCGCTGGCGACCCTCGACCAGACCCGGAAGCAGGCCCGCATCGACCTCGACGGTGTCGAGGCCCGGCTGATCGGCGCCGAGGGAGCCGGGTGGGCCGCGGTCGAGGGCACCTACCAGCGTGTTCTGGTCGCGCTCGCGGCGGAGCAGGTCGGCGGCGCGGCCCGGGCCCTGGACATGGCGGTGGACTACGCCCGCTCCCGGTTCCAGTTCGGCCGGCCCGTCGGCTCCTTCCAGTCGATCAAGCACAAGTGCGCGGACGTCCTGATCGAGGTCGAGTCGGCCCGTTCGGCCGCCTACGCGGCCGCGGCGGCCGCCGCGACCGACGACCCGGAGCTGCCGCTGCTGGCGAGCCTCGCGGCCGCCTACTGCACGGAGGCCCACCTGCACGCCGCGTCGGAGAACATCCAGATCCACGGGGGCATCGGCTTCACCTGGGAGCACCCGGCCCACCTGTACTTCAAGCGGGCGTCCAGTGCACGGTTGATGTTCGGGGACCCGGCCTACCACCGGGAGCGGGTCGCCCAGCTCATCCCCGAATGAGCGGGCCCCCCGTGTGAGCGGACGGCACGCCGCCGCGTTGGTGAAGCTCACGCTCCACCAACGCGGCTGAACCTCTGGTTTCGACCGGGCGAGCGCGAAGATCTGAGGATCTCGGTCGTTCCAGCAACCATCATCCTCAGATCTTGCTCCGCAGCAGCGGAGCCGCGCCGCGCGCCAGACGCCGGACGACAGGCGCCAGACGCCAGACGCCAGACGCCAGACGCCAGACGCTAGGCGCTAGGCGCTAGGCGGGGATGCGCTCGAAGACCGCGGTGATGCCCTGCCCGCCGCCGATGCACAGGGTTTCCAGCCCGTAGCGGACCTCACGGCGGTGCATCTCGTGCAGCAGCGTCGCGAGGATCCGCCCGCCGGTCGCGGCGACCGGGTGCCCGAGCGAGATCCCGGAGCCGTTCACGTTGAAACGGTCCCAGTCCGCGGCGCCGAACCCCCACTCGCGGGTGCAGGCCAGCACCTGCGCCGCGAAGGCCTCGTTCAGCTCGATCAGATCGATGTCCGAGAGCTTCAGGCCGGCGCGCTCCAGTGCCTTGGCGGTCGCCGGCACCGGTCCGATGCCCATCCGCGACGGTTCCACACCGGCGGCGGCCCAGCTCACCAGACGGGCCAGCGGACGCAGCCCAAGCCGCTCGGCCGCCTCCGGGTGCGTCACCACACACGCCGACGCCCCGTCGTTCTGCCCGCTGGAGTTCCCGGCGGTGACGGTCGACTCCGGGTCGGTGCGGCCCATCACCGGCCGCAGCCGGGCCAGTGACTCGAGGGTGGTGTCCGCGCGAGGATGCTCGTCGGTGTCCACCACCGTCGCTCCGCCGCGCTTCGGCACGGAGACGGGGATGATCTCCTCGGCGAACCGGCCCGCGGCCTGCGCGGCGACGGCCCGCTGGTGCGAGCGCAACGCGAACTCGTCCTGCTCGGCCCGCGGGATCCCGTACTCGCGCCGCAGGTTCTCCGCCGTCTCGATCATCCCGCCGGGTACCGGATGGTTCTCGCCACCGGCGGTGACCCGCCCGCGGGCGAGCGCGTCGTGCAGGGTCAGGTTGCCGCCGCGCGCGCCCCACCGCAGCTCGGTGGAGTAGAAGGCCGCGTTGCTCATGCTCTCCGCGCCGCCGGCGATGACCACTTCGGCGACGCCGGTCTGCACCTGCATCGCGGCCAGGGCCATCGCCTGGACTCCCGATCCGCACCTGCGGTCGAGCTGCAGGCCGGGGACGGTGATGTCCAGGCCGGCGTCCAGCGCGACGACGCGGCCCAGTGCCGGGGCCTCCATCGTCGGGTAGCAGGAGCCGAACACCACATCGTCGATGTCGGCCGAGCCCAGACCCGTCCGCTCCAGCAGCCCGCGCACGACGGCCGCGCCGAGCGCGTGCGCGCTCAGCGGCTGCAGCGCACCGCCGTAGCGGCCGACCGCGGTTCGCACCGGCTCGCAGATCACCGCTTCACGCATCACACACCATCCCGATCACTCACGCCGCCGTCCATCCGCTGACCTGCCCGCCCCCGCGCACGCCGCCCAGGGCGCGTACGCGGGCCGTCCGGGCTATTCACCCACGGGCGGGGTCTGCGGCGCGAGTTCCACCCAGCGCGGCTCGCGCTTCTCCACGAAGGCCTGCGGGCCTTCCGTCTGGTCGGGATGCCCCCACACGGAGACCAGCTCGTCGGCGCCGTTGCGGCAGGCGTCGGTCAGGCCGCTCTCCAGTGCGCCCCACAGCGCCCGTTTCGTCGCCGCCATCGCGGCCGGCGAGTTGCGCGCGACGGTCTCGGCCAGTTCGCCGGCCCGCTCCCGCAGCCGCTCGGGCTCGACGAGCTCGCTGACCATGCCGAGCTCGTAGGCCCGCTGCGCCGACATCCGCTCGAACCGCCCGACCAGCGCCATCCGCATCACCGGCTCGAACGGCATCTTGCGCAGCAGCGCGATGTTCTCGAACGCCACCACCTGGCCGGCTGACACGTGCGGGTCGAAGAACTGGGCGTCGGTGGACGCGAGAACGATGTCGGCGTCCGCCACGAAGTGGAACCCGCCGCCGGCGCACAGGCCGTTCACGGCGGCGATCACCGGCTTGCGCACCTTCTGGTGCCAGGCGGTGAAGTGCAGGTCCAGCTTCTCGACGGACTCGCGGTAGCGCTCCATGCCCAGCCCGTCGGTGGCGAGCTCGGTCATGTCCACGCCGGTCTGGAACGCCCGCCCCTCACCGGTGTGGACGATCACCTTGACCGCCGGGTCGGCGTCGAGCTCGGTCCACGCCGTGGCGAACTCGTCCCGCATCCGGCTGCTCATCGCGTTCAGCTGGCGCGGCCGGTTGTTGATCAACCAGCCGACCGGCCCGCGACGCTCCACGATCAGGGTCTCGTAGGACGAATAGCTCACCGATGTGCCTCTCTCACGGGCGGTCCGGGCTCGGCCCACCGCGGCTCACGTCGCTCGGCGAAGGCCGCTGGGCCTTCCAGCTGGTCGGGATGGCCCCACATGCCCATCAGCTCGGCCGCGCCGGTGACGCAGGCGTCGGACAGGCCGGACTCCAGCGCACCCCACAGCGCCCGCTTCGTCGCCGCCATCGCGGCCGGCGAGTTGCGGGCGATGGTCTCGGCGAGCTCCTGCGCCCGCTCCCGCAGCCGCTCGGGCGGATCGACGATCTCGCTGATCATGCCTAGCTGGTAGGCGCGGGCGGCACCGATCCGCTCGTGCCGGCCGGCCAGCGCCATCCGGGCGATGGTCTCCGCGGCCATCCGCCGGCTCAGCGCGATCCCCTCGAACGCCGTCGCCTGCCCGACCGACACATGCGGGTCGGTGAACTCGGCGTCGGCGTCGGCGATCACGATGTCGGCGTCGGCGACGAAGTGCAGGCCGCCGCCGGCGCACAGCCCGTTCACCGCGGCGATGACGGGCTTCGCGACCTTCGTGTGCCACGCGGTGATCTTCAGCTCGGCTCGGCGGGTCTGCCGCGAGTGCTCCCGCAGCGCCGCCGGGTCACGGCTCAGCTGGACCACGTCCAGCCCGGTCTGGAAACGCTCACCGGCCCCGGTGTTGACGATGACCCGGACCGCCGGATCCGCGTCCAGCTCGGCCCAGGCCGCCGGCAGCGCCGAGAGCATGGCGGCGTCCATGGCGTTGCCGACCTCGGGCCGGTCGAACACGAGCCAGCCCACCGGCCCGTGCCGCTCCACCAGCAGCCCCGACGACACCCGTCAGCTCCGGGGGACGTCGCGCCAGGGCTTGCCCTGGTACGGGTCGGGCTCGCGGGGCAGGCCGAGCACACGCTCGGCGAGGATGTTCTTGTTCACCTCGGTGGTGCCTCCCTCGATGGTGTTCGCGCGGCTGCGGAGCATGCCCCGCACCTCGTGGATGAGCGACTCCGCGTACTGGGCCGCGACCGCATCGGCATCGGTGCCAGATCCGGCGCCGTTGTCGGCATGCGCGGCACCGGCGGCGGGCGCCGCCTGGACGGCCGGGCTCTCCCAGGCCGCGCCGGACGCCCCGAGGATCTCGACGGCGAGCGCCTGCATGCGCTGGTTGAGCGTGCCCTGCTGCACCTTGCCGATCGAGCTCTCCGGCCCCGGCGCCAGGCCGGCCCGCAGCCGCTGGCGCACCCGCTCGTTCGTCCAGCCCCGGATCCGTTCCTCGGTGTAGAGCTTCACGATCTCCTGGCGCATCACCGGGTCGTCCCAGCCACCCGGCAGGCCCTGCGCGCTGACCTTGCGGGCCAGCCGGATCAGGCTGGCGATACCCGAGCCGCCGATGCGGTCCACACCGCCCGACCCCGCGCCCGACACCATCTGCCGCTCACCGGACAGCGTCGCGCCCGCCACCCGCCAGCCGTCGCCGACCCGGCCGATCCGCTGGCTGTCGGGGACGACGGCCTCGTCCAGGAAGACCTCGCAGAAGTCGACCTCGCCGGTGATGTGCCGCAGCGGTCGGACGTCCACCCCCGGCTGGTGCATGTCCAGCAGGAAGTAGGTGATCCCGGCCCGCTTGGGGACGTCCGGATCGGTGCGGGCCAGCAGCACGCCGTAGTCGGCGCGGAAGCCCCAGGTCGTCCAGACCTTCTGGCCGGTGATGATCCACGAGTCACCCTCGCGGACCGCCCTGGTCGCGAGCGACGCGAGATCGGAGCCGGCGCCGGGCTCGGAGAACAGCTGGCACCAGAACTCCTCGTTGCGCACGATCGGCGGCAGGAACCGCAGCCGCTGCTCCTCGGTGCCGTGCGCGAACAGGGCCGGTGCCGCGTTCGACAGGCCGAGCGGGTTGAGCCGGCCCAGGTTGAACGGACGCAGCTCCGCGTCGACGACGCGGGCGAGGTCGGGCGCCAGGCCCAGCCCGCCGTAGGCCGGCTCCCAGGTGGGCGCGACCAGCCCGGACCGGCCGAACACCGGGTACCAGCGCTCGTACTCGTCCCGCGAGCGCACCAGTCGGATCGCCGCGGCGCCACCGCGGCGCCCGGCCTCCTGCCAGGCGGCCGGGACGTGCTCGGCCACCCACGCCTGGACGGCGGCGCGGACCTGCTCCGCGTCCGGCGACGGCGGGAGCTCCAGCCGCCCGTCCACGCCCGTGGACGTCCGCGGGCCCTCCACCATCTCGTGCTCCTTCACCATCGGAAAATGCTCGGGTGCTCGGGTGTTCAGGTGCCCGGCTGCTCAGGTGCTTGCTGCTCGGGTGCCTGGGTCCGGTCCGTCCGGTGCCTAGCGGCCGCTGAACCGCGGGCGCCGCTTCTCCCGGAAGGCGCCGAGCCCCTCCCGGAAGTCCTCGCTGCGCGATGACAGCTCCAGCGCGAACGCCTCGTTGCGCAGCTGGTCGTCCAGCTCGGCGGTGGCACCGGCGGCCAGCAGCCACTTGGTGAGCCCGACCGCGACCGTCGCGGCCCCCGCGAGCTCCGCCACGATCTCCTCGACGGCGCCGTCCAGGTCGGTGGCCGGGACAGCCCGGTCGACCAGGCCCCACTGCGCCGCGTCCGCGCCGGTGACCTTCTCGCCGAGCAGCAGCATCCGCCGGGCCCGGACCTCCCCGACGCGGCGTTGCAGCAGCCAGCTCAGGCCGCTGTCCGGGGTGAAGCCACGATCCGCGAACGGCGCCCAGAAGGTGGCGTCGGCCGTGGTCACGGTGATGTCCGCGGCGACGGCGAGAGCCAGGCCGATCCCGGCGGCCCAGCCCCGCACCGCGCAGACGACCGGCGTCTGCACCGTCTGCACCAACGGGATGAGCCGGTGGGCTGTGGTCGGCAGCCGCCGCTGGATGCTGCCCGCCCGCGGCCGGACCACCGCACCGCCGTTGCCGCTGGCGCTGCCGTTGGCGCTCGCGCTGCCGCTGGTGCTGCCGTTGGCGCTGGGCTTCGCGTTGCGGGCGATGATGTCCGCGCCGCCGCAGAAATGATCCCCGGCGCCGGACAGCACGATCACCCGCACGGACTCGTCCTGGCCGGCCGCCTCGATCTCGTCGATGAGCTGGCGCATCATGGCGTCGTCGATCGCGTTGCGCTTGTCCGGCCGGTTCAGTCGCAGGCGCAGCACCCCGCCCTCGGCGCTGACCACGAGCCCGTCGGCGGTGCCGCTCATTCGGCGAACCGGTCGATGATGGCGTCGAGCGTCTCGGTGAGAGTGTTCGCGCCGCCGGGCGGGTCGGGCAGGACCACCGGCCCGCGCTCACGGCTGGGCAGCAGGATGGTCGCCGACCCCGGGGTGGTCACGGCGCCGCGCTGGTTCGTCGCGATCAGCTCGACGTCGACGGCGGGGCGGTCACCCTCGGCGAGATAGTGCCGGGTCACCGTCCCGCGCAGCCACTGGGTGTCGCCGACGTAGTTGAACGCCCGGAACTCGCAGCGCAGCTTCCACAGCCAGGCGTCGTCGCCCATCCAGTCCGTGCACAGGTGGATGAGCCAGGTCTCGCGCATCCGGCCGTAGTCGAAGGTGGTCGGGTTGCCGGAGCGCCGGGCGTACTCGGGATCCCAGTGGACGCGCTGCAGCACGTCGGGGATGTTCAGCTCGTCGCGGTGGTAGAAGCCCGGGATCCGCCTGCGGTTCGCCACCGCGAGCCGCAGCGGGACCACGCCGTACAGGCCCATGCCCATGCCGACGTGCCAGCAGACGATGTCGGTGACGGTGAGCGGGCCCTTCACCATGGGGCCGAGCTCATCCCCGACGGCGACGTCCTCCCAGTAGCGCGGCAGCGCCCCGCGGCGGGTCTCGGCGGCGGCGGCCTGCTCGATCTCGGCGATCTGGTCGTCGGTGTAGGGCGCCGGCTCGATCGCGGTGTACTTGCCACGCGCGCGGGCCTTCGAGCGCTCGGTACGGATCATCATCTTGTACTGCCCCGACAGCGGCCCGCCCGCGGCGTCGGCGAAGACCTGACCGGTCCACTCGTGGATGGCCCGCCCGGCGAACTCGCTGACCTTGTCGTGCACGCCGACCAGGGCGTTGCGCCGGCGCACCCGGGTGCCGGGCCGCAACGGAGCCCACCACTCGCGCACGCTGGCGGAGTAGAAGGCGTGGACGCCGCGCAGCGGGTCGCCCTTCATCAGGTCCCGCCGGTCGGCCGGCACCTCGGCGACCTCGTCCTCACCGATCAGCGTGTCCCCGCCGACCAGGGGCGGCGGGGCGATCAGGCCCTGCCAGCGGGTGCCGGCGGCGTAGTCCTCCTCGGCGTAGAGCGGGTTGTCGTCGCCGTAGGCGGTGGCGACGTGCCGGAAGGCGTCCGCGCCGGGCAGGCGGTAGTGCGGCGGCCGCGGGTTCGGCTCGGGAACGCCGATCCGCGCGCGCAGCCGGGCGACGCCCTCGTCGGTGATCACCCCGCGCGGGCGCCGCGGCGCCGGCTCCGGCGGGGCTGCACCGGTTGCGGCGGCGGCCTCGGCGTCGGCCCGGGGCTCACCCCGGGGATCGGCCTGCGGCTCGGATTCGGAGCTGGTACTGGTCGCCATCTGCCAAGACCTCGCACTCACCTGGGCTGCCTCCGTTCGTCGGATCACCGGCTCACCCCGCTGGTACCCGCCGGCCACCGGGACCGGCACAGCGGGAACGGGCCGAGCGCCGCCCGGCAGCCATCCAAGGATGATGGATATTGTATATATCAAGGCTTCGCGTTGCGCGACCATCCGGAACACGGCACGCGAAGGTCGACGGCGGTTCACCGCGAGTCCGCCGGGCCGCCACCCGCCGGGGTCGCCCCGCCCGGTCAGCCCCCGGCAGCCGCCATGGACTCGATCACCGGCACCACGGCCCGCCGCAGGTAGTCGCGCAGCACCGGCTCCGACCCGGTCCGGCTGCTGTCGAACATGAGCAGGGACAG
Source organism: Frankia sp. R43 (assembly GCF_001306465.1). Lineage (NCBI taxonomy): Bacteria > Bacillati > Actinomycetota > Actinomycetes > Frankiales > Frankiaceae > Frankia > Frankia sp. R43. Next base: position 346,075 of record NZ_LFCW01000004.1, read on the forward strand.
CAGCCAGCGCACGATCGTCTCCACGATCTCGTCCAGATGCTGCTCGAGCCGGGGGTCGTAGTCCACCACCGGCGCGATGATCGGCCTGGCGATCGCCAGCGCCTCCACGGACAGCGCGTCGGTCGCGTCCCACGCCGGGCCGATGCCCATGATCGGCCGCAGCGCCGGCTCCGCGCGGAACTCCCGGCGGACGGCGACCAGCGCCTCGACCGCGAACTCGCCCGCCGTCGTGGCGCGACCGCGCGCGGTGACGGCGACCCGCTCGGCGATCTGCGCGCCGACCCGGCCCAGTGCCGCCGAGACCAACGCCTCGCGGGTGTCGAAGTAGGCGTAGACAGTCGGCCGGGACACCCCCGCGATCGTCGCGACCGCGCTGATCGACGTCCGCTCGACGCCACGGCGGCGGATACACGCCACCGTGGCGTCGAGAATCTTCTCCCGGGCCGGGACGGACCGGTCCACCGGCGACGCGGAGTGGTCGACGGGAACGGGCGCACGGCCGGACCAGGGCGCGCGCCGTGCACCGGCGGCGGCCTGGGTCTCGGTCTTGGATTCGGTCTCGTGCGCGGGTTCCACCCGTCTCCTCCCAGGCTCCGGCGAGCCTATCGCGCGGGGCGCAGCGTCGGGGGGCGCTACTAGGCCGGCGCTCGTCAGCCGGCGTCGGCCGGGTCCGCGGGCTTCGGCTCGGCGGTCAGCAGCGGCGAGTGGGTGTTCGACGGCCACTGCGGCCGGTAGTAGCCGCGGAAGTGCAGTTCGCCACCGCGCAGCTCACGGATCGTCAGGAAGTCGCCCTTGTAGCCGCGGTGGTCGTACGGCGCGAAGGTGATGTAGGCGCCCGGGCCACCGTTCGTGCACGGCATCCACTTGATCTTCTCGAGCCCGAGCCGGACCTCGCTCGGGATGGGGATCATCGCGTTCGCGATGCCGTGGATGCCGGCGCGGGCCGTGTCGTAGCCCAGCGCGACGACGACGTTGCGGGTCACCCGCCCGAACCTCGCCTCGAACCGGCGGACCATCGCCTCGTAGTTCGGGTTCGCGCCGTCCTCACCGAGCTGGTCGACGCCGTGCCAGCCCTCCAGCCCCTCCGCCCAGGCGTTGGAGTTGGAGTAGAACATGAACGCGGTGCCCATGAAGCGGGGCGGGTCCCAGTCCAGGGCCTTGAACGCGGCCGCGAAGTGGAACGTCGAGTAGCCGTAGCCCATGTAGACGATCGCCTCGGCGCCCTGCTCGCGCATCGTCGCCAGCTTCTCCTGGAAGCCGCGCGGGTTCGGCCCGAGGCTGACCTCCTTGACGATCTCCACGCCGACGTTCTGCGCGGCGAGCCGGAAGTAGTCCGAGTAGTGGTCTCCGGAGGAGCCCTTCTCCCAGAAGAAACCGACCTTGGTGTATCCCTGCTGCGCGCACCAGTTGGCGCCCATCACGGACTCGGTCGGGATGTCCCCGTTGGCGACCGTGAAGCAGTAGTCCCCCGCGAACTTCACGCTGCCGGTCCAGCCGATGCAGGCCACGCCGGTGGCGTTGACGACGTCCTGCAGGTTCAGCGAGTTGTCGGAGATCATCGGGCCGAGCACCACCACACAGCCTCGCTCGACCAGGCTCAGGTAGCCTTCGCGGACCTTGCGGTAGTTCTCCCGCGGCAGGCCGCGCGCGTCGACGGTGATGATCTCGACCGGCCGGTCGTAGACCCCCTCGTTCAGCGCGTCCTCGATCGCCAGGATGGTCGAGTCGATCCAGTCCGACAGCAACTGGCCGAGGTCCATGTCGACCAGGATGCCGATCTTGACGGGCTCGAACGGGTCCCCCTGGCCGACCACGCCGCGGGTCGGCGGGTAGACGACGATCGACTCGACCGCCTTCTCCCCGACCTGGCCGCCGCCCTCGTACCAGCGGCCCTGCGGGTCGTTGTAGGTGACCGCGTCCGTCCCGCGCTCCACCGTCGACACCGCCCGGTCGGTCCGGGCGATCCCATGGTCGATCGGCGCCGGGAACATCCGGTGCGCGTACTGCACGGGCTTTTCCTCGCTCATCAGCGCGACTCCTTATTTCCAAGGCCCGCCGCGACGGACCAGATCTTCATAACCGAAAGGGCTCGGACCAGCTCAGGATCGACACAGCAGCAGCTCAGGACCGATGGAGCAAGGTCATCACCTCGGTCACGACAAGCTCGCCGGCCTCGTCGCGGAACTCCGAGCGGACCCGGACGAACGTCCGGCGCCGGTCGTCGCGACCGGTCTTCACCTGGACGTCCTCGACAACACCGGTGAGGGTCAGGACGGCGCCGACGAGAACCGGCGCGTGGTAGGTGAACTCCTGCTCCGCGTGCAGGATCAGCCCACCGCCCGCGCGCAGCTCGCCGATCAGCTCGGTGAGATCCACCGCGCCCGGCGGCTGCTCCGGGCTCAGCTCCTCGTAGGCGGCGAGCAGGCGGGCGGCGAAGGTGAACGTGGGGGGCGCGGGAATGCCGGCGAAGCCGGCCTCGGCCGCCGCGTCCGGGCGCCGGTAGACGGGCGAGGTGTCGGTGACCGCGGTGGCGAACGCGGACACCTGCCCGCGTTCCACCACGACCGTGGACGACCGCAGCGCGCGGCCGGTCACATCAGGTGCACTCATGATCAGAACTCCCGGGGAAGGCGAGACGCGGTTCAGGCGGGCCGGAACACCGGCAGGGTGACCTCGCCGACGTCGGAGAAGTCGACCTTGAGGCGCATGCCGATGGTCAGGTCGGCCTCGGTCACGCCGACGATGGTGGTCTCCATCCGCGGTCCCTCGTCGAGGTCGACGATGGCCGCGAGGTAGGGAACCCGGTCCCGGAAGGGCGGGAGGTCGTTGGCATGGACCTGCGACCAGGTGTAGAGCGTCGCGGTGCCGGCGGCCTGCTCCCAGCTGACGTCCTCGCTCCAGCAGGTCGGGCAGAACGGCCGCGGGTACAGGTGCGCCCGCCCGCAGCCGCCGCACCGGCGCACCAGCAGCTCGCCGCGGCGCGCCGCCTCCCACCACGGCGCGGTCTCCGCCTCGATCGTCGGCAGGTCGTATCGTGCTCCGCCGCTCATGCCGACCGCCGCCGCGGTGCCGCGACCGCCGAACCGGTGAGGACGACCGCACCCTTCTCGGTGACCACCCGGCAGTCGAGCTCGACGAGGTGGGTGGCCTCGTCCTTGCCGCGCACCGTGATCTCGGTGGTCAGGATGTCGTCCGGCCAGGCCTGCTCGGTGAAGCGGACCTTGTAGCCGCGCAGGTTCCCGATGCCGACGAAGTCGGTGAGCGCGGTGGCCAGGAAGCCCGCGGTGAACATCCCGTGGCCGAACACCGAGCGCATGCCCGCGGCCTGGGCCTTCACCTCGTCGTGGTGCATCGGGTTGAAGTCGTGCGACGCACCCGCGTACCGCACCAGGTCGGTGCGGGTGAGCCGATGGCTGCGCGCCGGTGCCTGTTCACCCTCCCCGAGATCCTCGAAGAAGACTCCACCTTCGTCCATGTGCTCTCCTGACGGCGCTCCACCGGCCCCGGCACGGATCAGGCCCGGCCCGACGAGCGGAAGATTGGATAGTAAATACAGTCTGGCGGACCGGCCGGCTACCGGCGCGGGATCACGAGCGCGTCGACCGCGACGACACCCCGGCCGGCCGGCCGCACCATGATCGGGTTGATGTCGAGCTCGGAGATCTGATCGCCGAGGTCGACGGCGAGAGCCTGCAGACACATGATCGTCTCGACGAGCGCGTCGATGTCGCCAGCCGGGCGGCCGCGCGCGCCCCGTAGCAGCCGCACGCCCCGGGTGGACTCGATGACCGCCCGGGCCCGGTCCGCGTCGAACGGCGGCACCGCGAAGGCGACATCGGCGAACACCTCGGTGAACACACCACCGAGCCCGAAGGTGATCGTCGGGCCGAACGGCGGCTGGTGCGACAGGCCCAGAATCACCTCGGCGACCGCGTCGGTCACCATCTCGGCGACGACGACCCCGTCGATCCGGGCGTCCGGGGCCGCCGAGCGGGCGGTGGACGTCAGCCGGGTGTAGGTCGCCCGCACCTCGTCGGCGTCCCCGACACCCACGGCCACCAGGCCCAGGTCGGACTTGTGCGCGATGTCGGCGGAGGCGATCTTCAGCACCACCGGGAAGCCCAGCTCCGTCGCGGTCGCGACCGCCTCGTCCGGGGAGGTGGTGAGCCGCTCCGTCACCACCGGGATGCCGTAGGCCGCCAGCAGCTGCTTGGAGTCGACCTCGTTGAGCGCGCCGGAGCGGGTCGCCAGCAGCGCCCGCGCCCGTGTGGTGGCCCCCGCGGACGCCCGCGGCACGCTGCCCTCGGCCTCCGCGGTGAACGGACTGCGGTACTCACGGACCAGCCGGGAGAACCGCCCGAGCTCGCCGAGCCCGCGCACCGCGGCGCCGAACGAGTGGAACAGCGGCACACCGGCCGCGCACAGCGCGCGGTACGCGTCGTCGTCGCGGATCGGCGACGTCCAGGCGGCGACCACCGGCTTGCCCTGCCCGGCCTGCGCGCGCTCGTGCAACGCGATCAGGTCGCGGGCCAGCGCGTCGCTCATGCCCGGGAACACGCCGGTGATCGGCGCGAACAGCACGTCCACGTTCGGGTCGTCGAGCATGATCTCGAGTACCCGGCGATTCTCCGGACGCGCGGTGATCACACCGCCGGAGTCGACCGGGTTGTCGCGCTTGAGGTACCAGGGGATGTACTCGCCGAGGGCGGCGACCGTCTCGGGCGTGAAGTGCGGCACCGGCACGCCCGCCAGGCCACACAGGTCGGCGACGTGCGACGCGGTGCCACCGGACATCGCGTAGACGGCGACCCCACCGGCCCCCGGGAGCAGGCCGGCGTGGCAGAACAGGCCGGAGATCTCGATGACCTCGTCGATGTCGTCGACCCGGATCACGCCGTACTGCTCGAACACCGCGTCGTGCACGGCATCCGGCCCGGTCAGGTGGCCGGTGTGGGCGGCGGCCATGGCCCGGCCCTCCTCGCTGCGCCCGACCTTGATCGCGACGATGGGGATGCCGGCCCGCACACAGGCGTCGGCGGCCAGCATGAACGCGCGCCCGTCCTGGAAGCCCTCGACGTAGGTCGCGATCGCGCCGACGCCGGGCCGGGTGGCGAGATGGCCGGCGACGTCGGCCCATTCGATGTCGGTCTCGTTGCCCAGCGTCGCCCACATCTCGATGCCGATCCCGAGCACCTGGCCCTGGGTGATCGGCCGCCCCTGGTAGCCGGACTGCGTGATGATCGCGAGCTTGCGTCCAGGTAAACCCTGCTTCCAGGGCTCGAAGATGTTGAGGTTGGTGTTGGGGCCGATGATGCGGGTGGAGCCCGCGGCCAGCTCACGCAGCCGGGCCTCGGCCGCGTCGCCCTCGGCGGTGCCGAGCTCGGAGAAGCCGGCGGAGAAGACGATGACGAAGCCGGCCCCGCGGGCCACCGCCTCCTCGACGGCCGGCAGCGGGTCACGGACGAGCACGACCACCACGTCCGGGTCCGCGGGCAGCTCGGCGACGGACGGATAGGCCCGAACGCCGAGGATGTCGTTCTTCTTCGGGTGCACCGGGACGACGTCGGCGCCGAGCGCGCCGAGGCGCTCGCGGACCTGTGTCCACTGGGCCCGCTGCGGGCTACCCTCGGTGTCGGTCGCGCCGACGACGGCGACGACCCGCGGCGAGAACAGCCGCGACCAGTCGATCTGCCGCAGCGCCGGCGCCGCGGGCGAGGCCGAGTCCACGTCTGGTTCCGGCAAGGCCGACCTCCTCGAATCCGCACTCGAACGCTGCGGCCAGACCGTCTGACCTGCGACAGTTGGCTATCGATATCATATACATTATCCTCTCTGCAGCCGAGGCGATTCCTTGTTTCGCCGGCCCGGCACAGGCAGCAGCAGGCGAACCGGTCGACATGGCGAGGCGATCTTGACAGATCAGATGACGCATGACCTGACGCAGGCACCGGCCCAGGAGCCGGTCGACGAGACGTCGGTGGCCCGGATCCCGCGGCTCATCGACATGGACGCACATGTGGTCGAGCCTCCCGACGTGTGGAGCTCCCGGCTTCCGCAGCGCTACCGCGAGGCCGGCCCGCACGTCGTCCACGCACCGGCCGGCGAGGTGAAGCTGGTCGGGTCGAGCTACATCGAGGCACCCGGCACCGAGGGCCCGGACGTGGCCTGGTGGGTCTACGAAGGCCGCCACACCAGCCTCAAGCGCTACATCGCGGCCGCCGGCGTCCCGGCCGACGAGGTGACCATGGACGGCATCACCTTCGACGAGATGCGCCCCGGCTGCTGGAAGGTTCCCGACCGGCTGGCCGACATGGACCTCAACGGGGTCGAGGCACAGCTCAGCTTCCCGAACTACCCGCGGTTCTGCGGCCAGATGTTCCTGTGGGGCAAGGACAAGGAGCTGGCGCTGCTGTCCGTCCAGGCCTACAACGACTGGATGGTCGAGGAGTGGTGCGGCACCTCGGGCGGCCGGCTCATCCCGCTGTGCATCGTGCCGCTGTGGGACGTCGACCTGGCCGTCGCCGAGGTGCGCCGCAACGCCGCCCGCGGGGTGCGAGCCGTCGCGTTCAGTGAGCTGCCCGCCTACCTGGACCTGCCCAGCCTGCACTCCCGGTACTGGGACCCGTTCTTCGCCGCCTGCGCCGAGACCGGCACGGTCGTGTCGATGCACATCGGCTCGGGCACGAAGACCCCGCAGACCTCGGCGGACGCACCCGAGGCCGTCGCGGCCACCATCCTGTTCGGCAACAGCGCGGCCAGCCTGGTCGACTTCCTGTTCTCCGGGGTGCTGCACCGCCACCCGGCGCTGAAGCTGATGTACGCCGAGGCGCAGATCGGCTGGATCCCCTACGTGCTCGACCGCGCCGACGACGTCTGGCTCACCCACCGCGGCTGGGCGCACGGCCAGCAGAACTGCCCCGAGCCGCCGTCGACGTACTACCGCCGGCAGGTCTACAGCTGCTTCTTCAAGGACCCGGTCGGTGTCGGCCTGCTCGACCGGATCGGCATCGACAACGTGGTCTTCGAGACCGACTACCCGCACCAGGACGGCACCTGGCCGCGGTCCCGTGCCGCCGCGGCGAGCCAGTTCGGTCACCTGTCGGCGACCGACATTCACAAGATCGCGCGGGGGAACGCGGCCGGCCTGCTCGGGCTGACCATTCCCGGGCCCGAGACCGCCGGCGGTACCCGCCCATGAGGCTGGTCGACCTGCTCGAACCACGGCCGGACGACGAGACCACACCCGCTGTCTTCGTCGAAGAGCAGGTGGTCACCCGGGCGGCGCTGCGCACCGGCTCGGACGCGTTGGCCGAGCGCCTGCGCGCGGTCGGGGTGCGACCGGGCCACCCGGTCGCGGTGATGCTGCCGAACACCGCCGAGGTGGTCGCCGCGATGTTCGGCGTGTGGTCGGCCGAGGCGGTGTACGTGCCGCTCAACCCGCGCAGCTCCGACGCGGAGATCGGCCACCTGGTGGATGCCGTCCAGCCGGCGGCCGTCGTCACCCTGGCACCCTGGGCCGAGCGGCTCCAGGACACCACCCGGCCGGTGATCGTGGCCGTCGACGACGAGGCCGCCGGATCGATCGGATGGCGTAACGAGACGGGCACGCTCCAGGCTCCGGACGTGCCGGCCCACGACGCCGACATCGCGCTCGTGCAGTTCACCTCCGGCACGACCGGGCGGCCCAAGCCCGTTCTGCTGCGGCACTCCGGCTACCTGGCGCTGCTGGAACCGGTGCTGCGCAAGCTGGTCGGCGACGCCGCGGCCGGCGACCTCGCGCGGCGCAAGGCGCCGATGCCGAACCTCATCCCGACGTCGATGTCGCTGTCGGCCGGCATCTACAACGTACTGTTCGCGTTCCGGGTCGGGGCGCCGGTCGTGATCATGCCGACGTTCACGACGGCGGCCTTCGCCGCGGCCGTGGCCCGGCACGGGATCCGCTCGACGGTGCTCCCGCCGGCGGCGATGAACATGCTGACCGACGACCCGGCGATCACCTCGCTGGCGCCGCTGCGCTACGTGCGGGGCATCACCGCCCCGCTGTCCCCGCTGCGGGCCCGGATGTTCCGGGACCGCTTCGGCGTCATGGTGCTCAACTGCTACGGCCAGACCGAGATCGGCGGGGAGATCATCGGCTGGAACGCCGCCGACTCCCGCGAGTTCGGCGAGTCCAAGCTCGGTTCGATCGGCCGCCCCCACGCCGGTGTCACCCCGCGGATCGTCGGGGCGGACGGTGCCGAGCTTCCCGTCGACGAGCCCGGTGAGCTGCATGTCCGCACCCCCGCGGTGTCGGCCGGCTACGCCGACGGCTCGGCGCTGGGCGACCGGCTCACCGCCGACGGCTGGTTCCGCACCGGTGACATCGCCCGCATCGACCCGGACGGCTTCATCTGGATCGAGGGCCGGGTCTCCGACATGATCAACCGCGGCGGGCTCAAGGTCTTCCCCGGCGAGGTCGAGGAGGTGCTGCGCCTGGTCCCGGAGGTCGCCGACTGCGCGGTCGTCGGCGTGCCCGACGACCGGCTCGGCGAAGTGCCCTGGGCCTTCGTCGTGCCCCGCCCCGGCGCGGCGTTGGACCCCGACGCGCTGCGCGCCGCCGCCCGCGAGCGGCTCCTGCCCTACAAGGTCCCCGTCCGGTTCGTGCCGCTGGACGAGCTCCCCCGCACCGAGGTCGGCAAGGTCAGAGCGGGCGACCTGGTGCGCGCCGCCGAACAGGTGGCGGCCGAGACGACCGTCGACGCCGTCGCGCACCAGACCTGAGCTCCCCGGCTGGCATGGCCTCCGTGGTCCCACGCGGTTCCGCCGTTCTCAGCACCGTGTAGGTCAGTGATCGAACAGCCAGCCGCGGGCGGCGCGGGCGCCGGCCGCCGCGATCGTGGACGAGAAGGGAACCCGGGACCGGATCAGCCGTCCGGCCCGGCGTTCCACGGCCGGCGTGGTGGAAGCCCGGCCGACCGGCTGAGACCGGACGCCACCGAGACACGAATCAGCGGGTCAGCGCCGGCAGCACCTCCGCCAGCAGCCGGCGGCGGGTCTGCGGCGCACGGGCACAGGGCACCAGGACGAGGTGCTCGGCGCCGGCATCGACGAACGCGCGCAGCCGTGCGGTCACCTGCTCCGCCGTGCCGACGCAGGCGACGCGCTGCAGCATGGCCGAGAAGTCGCCCCGATACGTGCCGCCGAGGAACTGTTCCGCCTCCGCTCGGGCCTGCGCCTCGTCGTCGTCCAGGCTGACGAAGACGTACGCGTACCAGCCGAAGTCGCGCAGATCGCGGCCGGCGCGTTCGGCCTGGGCCCGGATCTCGGCCACCGAGGCCGCGTAACGCTCCGGCGAGTACAGGTAGGGCATCCATCCGTCGCCGAGCTGGGCCGCGCGGCGCATCGCCGGGTCACGGCGGCCGGTCACCACGATCGGCGGACCACCCGGCTGGGCGGGAGCGGGGTGGATCCGCACCTGGTCGTGACGGTGGTGGCGGCCGGCATGCGTGACCGGTTCAGCGGTCCAGAAGGCACGCAACAGCCCGATCGCCTCGTTGGCGCGGCTGCCACGCTCCTCGCGCGGAACCCCGCAGGCATCGAAGTCGGACGGGTACTCCCCGCCGACTCCCACTCCGACCGTGAGCCGCCCGGCCGATGCCTCGTCCAGGTCGGCGAGCTGCTTGGCAAGCAGGCCAGGCGGATACAGCGGCAGGATCAGGGTGGCGGTGCCGATGCGGACGGTGCGGGTCTGCTCGACCAGCCTCGCCAGCCAGACCAGGGGCTCCCGAGTCGGGTTCAGCGACGCGACATGCCCACCCACCCACAGCGAATGCGCGCCCAGGGCCTCCAGCTCCGCGACCTCCTCTCGGGACGTCGGCGCCAGAAACCCCATCCGGACAGGTTCGGCCATCCTGCGGATCACCTCATCTCATGACCACGGTCATTCTCCGTTGGCGCACATCCGCTCGCGAACGGGCTGGAACGCGTCGCCCGTCGGGTTCACCTGCACGAACGCGTAGCACTCCAGCAGGACATCGGAGTTGTTCCTCATGTTCACCGGGCTGACCAGGCCGCCGGCGTCGTAGCCGGTGAGATCGCGCAGGGCGCTGACGACACCGGCGCGGGTCGGGCAGGCACCGGCCCTCTCCAGCCCCTGCAGGAACAGGTCGGTGTAGATGTAGGCGTTCATCGAGTACTCCTGCTCGGCCCGGACGGCCTGCGGAGCGAAGCGGCTCATCGCCTCGCGATAGCGGTCGATGGCGGGACCGCCGGCCTCGAACGGCCGGAAGTAGACGGGAAACGACACACCGGCGAGCGCCGGCCCGAGCCTGGCCAGCCGCGCATGGTCGTACCCGCTCAGCGCGACGGTGACCACGAGGCGTGGCACGGTGGTTCGGATGGCGGGCAGGATCTCGGCGAGGTCCTCCGCCGTGGTCAGGCCGACGATGGAGTCCGCACCCAGGGCGGCGATCTTGTGGGCGATCTGCGCGGGGCTGTCGGCCAGGCGTGCGTAGGAGACCGCTCCCACCACCTTCAGTCCCACCGACTGCAGCGCCTGGGTGTAGCGATCGGCGGCTCCGGTGGTGTTGCCCGCGATCCCGGAGAGCACGAGGGCGACTTTCCTACCTGAACTGGCCTGGATGTAACGCCCGATCGTCACCGGTGACGCGTCATAGGCGTAGGAGAACATGTTCGGGTGCTCGGCCCAGTCCGGGCTCCCGGGCAGGCCCACGACGGGCACATCCTGCTCGGTGAGCGCGTCCGTCGACTCCTCGAGTGCCGTGGTGACGGTCACCAGGCCGATCACCTGTCTCGACCCGACGAGTTCCCTGGTCACCAGCGCGTTGCGGCTCTGCAGGTCCTCGTCGTCGCGCCACTCGTAGACGACCTGACGGCCGTGCACGCCACCCTCGGCGTTGGCCAGGCCCAGCCTCGCCTCCACCCCGGACCGGGCCGGGGAGAAGACGTCACCGGACGGGCCGGAGTCGGAGAGGACGAGCCCGAGCCGCACCTGGGTGCTGGTCACCCCGGGACTGGTGCAGGCGTTCGCCTCGACGCCGCCTGATCCGGACCCCGAACACCCCGCGGCGGCGGCGAGGACCAGCACGGAGGCCGACCCCAGCGACATCCGTCGCAGCAGACGATCGCGTACCCGGGTACCGCGCGGCGGGGGCGACGACTCGTCGGGTGGGGCGCATCGACGCGAAGGCTGACTCACACCAAATCACTCCACACGTCCCATGGTGAAACACAAGAGGGCGAGTGTCTCACCTCCACGAGAAGTCCCGGCGACAGGGTTGCCGACGCCACCCCTTCACGCATGTCTTCATTCGATGACATCATGCGATGACAAACCTGCTTCAGACGTTGGGACGCTACGTGCACGCGAAGCCGAACCCCGCCCGACCAGCACGAACCGACCGCACACGCCGCGACGAGCGGTCCGGAGCCCACCAGCAGCCGGGTGCGGTCGCCGCGCACACCCACCCCCGTCCCGGCCTGCTGCTCGGGGTCCTCATCTACTGCGGACTCGTGATCGCGGTCATCGGCACGCTGGGCACACCACTGATCCCGCTGATCGCGGACGCCCAGCACGTGTCGCTTTCCGACGCCCAGTGGTTGCTCACCCTGACCCTGCTGACCGGCGCGGCCTCCACTCCCCTGCTCGGCCGGCTCGGCGACGGGCCGCACCGGCGCACCGTGCTGCTCGCCGGGCTCGGCACCGTCGCGGCGGGCTCCCTCCTCGCCGCCACCGCGAACGGATTCACGCAGCTTCTGGTCGGGCGCGGCCTCATGGGCGTCGGCGTGGGCCTGATGCCGCTGGCGCTGGCGATCGCGCGCGACCTGCTGCCACCGCGCCAGCTGGCCGCGGGCATCGGCGCACTGTCGATCACGGTCGCGACCGGCGCGGGCCTCGGCTACCCGCTCAGCGGGCTGATCGCGGAATCGTTCGACTACCACGCCGGGTTCTGGGTGGCGGCCGTGCTCACGGCGGCAGCGATGGCCGCGGTGCTCGCCGTCGTGCCGGGCAGGGCGAGCACCCGAGCCGCCCGCGGGCCGGTCGACCTGGTGGGCGCGCTGCTGTTCGCCGCCGGGCTCAGCCCGCTGCTGGTCGCGCTGAGCGAGGGCGAATCGTGGGGCTGGACGTCGCCGCGGATCATCGCGCTGTTCGGCGCCGGAATCGTCTGCCTGGTTGCGTGGATCATGCTGGAGCTGCACAGCGCGCATCCGCTGGTCGAGCTGAAGTACCTTGCCGCCCGGCCGGTCCTCATCGCCGACGTCTGCGCGATTCTCGCCGGGTTCGGCATGTTCAACGCGATGACCTTGATCAACCGGCTCGCGCAGGCCCCGACGTCGACCGGCTACGGGTTCGGCGCGTCACCGGCCGTGCTCGGCCTGGTGATCCTGCCGCTGGCGGTCGGGACGGTGCTGGCCAGCCGGTGGTCACGTTGGCTGGGCCCACGCACCGGCGGCGGCCGTGGCCTGCTGCTGGTCGGCCTGTTCGCGGTCGCCCTCGCCGAGTTCGGCCTGGCCGTCCGGCACGACCATCTCGTCGAGCTGGGCGGGGCCACCTTCCTGTTCGGAGTGGGTATCGGGCTCGCCTTCGCGGCCATGCCCGGCCTCATCATCGGCTCCGTACCGCCGCATGAGACGGGCAGCGCCACCAGCTTCAACCAGGTGCTGCGCACCGTCGGCGGCTCGGTCGGCAGCGCGCTCGGAGCGGCGATGCTCGCCGCCCATACCCCAGCTGGTGCCACCGAACCCAGCAACAGCGGCTACACGGTGGCGTTCGTCATCGCCGGCGGCGTCGGCGTGCTGGCGATGCTCGCCGCACTGGCTCTGCCCAGCTCACCGCGCGCCGGCGAGCCCGCGGTGCCCGCCTCCCGGCAGGCGGAGCTGGAGACTCTGCAGGAGGAGGCAGCGGACGCCGCCGCCTCCGGACTCGTCATGGCCGATGATGTCGAACCATGAACACCACCCGACGGCGCGACGCGGCGCGTAGCCGTCAGGCTCTGCTGGCCGCGGCGGCCGATCTGTTCGCCGAACGTGGCTACGCGGGCACCGCCATCCGGTCGGTCGGGGATCGGGCGGGCGTCGACCCGGCCCTGATCGCCCGCTACTTCGGCGGCAAGGAGGGGCTGTACCAGGCCGTCCTGGCGGCCGATCCGCTCCTTGGCCAGAGCTCCGGGGATCATCCGGGCCCGCCAGCCCCCCCGTCCCCGGCGCAGTCGGGGAATGGCACCAGCGAATCCGCCGCGGGATCCGTCGCCCAGGCCGGCGACACCGCGACCAGCACGACTGGGACCGTTGGCACAGTCGGTACGGCTGGCACGACCCGAACCACCAGCGCAGTCGGCATGGCTGGCGCGGCTGGCTCCGCGAGGCCGAACGATGGGGAGCCGGTGGAGCCCCTGGCCGCGGTCAGCGCTCTGGTGGACCGAGCGATCACCAGGTGGACGTCCACCGGCGTGAGCGCCGCCGCCCAGAACGTGTTCCGACGCGAGGTGGACGCCGCCGCGCGCGAGGCGACCCGCGAACGGCTCGACACCGTGCTCCTGCCCCTGCGCGACACGATCACCGGCCCCGATCCGGAGCTTGCGGCCGAGCTCGCGGTGGCGCTGCTGTTCGGCGTCGGCGTCGCCAGGGACGCCGGCACCCTCCCCCGGCTGTCCACCGCCTCCGCCGACGAGCTGCGCGAACCCCTGATCGCCGTGCTCGCCACCGCCCTCGGCCTCACGGACGCCCCGCAGGCGTAACTGCCGCGTCACGACTCAGATGACGAGTCCGCTGCGAGCGCTGGAGGCGCTTATGCCTGCGGATATCCTCGGGGACCAGGGCTGTATATTTTATCCATCCAGTGACGCCCATCCTACGGCCGGCCCCGTTCCAACGGCCAGTGGCCGATGACGGGCTCGTCACCGGGCGGCGCCACCCGAGGGCCTGATGCGGGGCGGGCGGGCGGCGCCCGCCTCGACCATCGGCGTAGTGAGGCACACATGCGTCCAGCTCTGCCGTTCGTTCATCCAGCACCGTCGTTCGTTCGCCGGGCGGCGGGCCACCGTGCGGATCTCGGCCGGCCAGCACACATCCAGCGGGTGCGCTGGCTGGTACTCGTGGTGCTGTGCGCGAACCTCGCGCTGATCGCGCTGGACGCCACGATCCTGAACGTGGCGTTACCGACCCTGCGTGCCCCCGGCGCCGATGGTGGTCTTTCCGCTTCAGTGCGCCAGCTTCAATGGATCAACGAGGGCTACATCATCGTCTTCGCCGGGCTCCTGCTGACCACCGGCAGCCTTGGCGACCGCTTCGGAAGGGCACGCCTTCTCACCTGCGGCCTCGCCGCCTTCGCCGCGGGCTCGCTGCTGTCGGCGCTGGCCTCGTCACCTGACCAGCTGGTCGCGGGCCGGTGCGTGATGGGTCTCGGTGCCGCGCTCATCATGCCCGCCACGCTGTCGATCCTGTCGAACGTCTTCACCGACGACCGGGAACGCCGGGTGGCGGTCGGAATCTGGTCGGGGGTCTCGGCGATCGGCTCGGTGAGCGGGCCGATCGTCGGCGGGCTCCTGCTGTCCCGCTTCTGGTGGGGGTCGGTCTTCCTGGTCAACCTGCCGATCGTCGCCGTGGTCCTGGCGCTGGTGTTTCTGTACGTCCCCGAATCGCGGGACCCGTCGGCCCGACGGCTGGATCCCCTCGGAGCCGCGCTCTCGATACTCACCCTGGTCGCCCTGCTCTTCGCGATCATCGAGGCACCGACCCACGGCTGGCTCTCCCCCGCCGTCCTCGCCGCCTTCGCTGTCAGCGCCGTACTTCTCATCGCGTTCATAGCCTGGGAATTCCGCACCGGAGCTCCCATGCTCGATCTGGGCTTCTTCCGCGACCCGCGGTTCAGCGTCGCGAGCCTCGCGATCGCGTTGACATTCTTCGGCATGTACGGGACGTCGTTCATCCTGACGCAGTACCTGCAGGAGGTTCTCGGCCTCACCCCGCTCGGTGCCGGCACGCTGGTGGCACCGCAGGCCGTCGTCTTCTTCCTGGTCGCCACCCGGGTCGCGACGCCGCTGGCCGAGCGGGCCGGCGCCCGCGCGGTCATCACCGCCGGTCTCGGCGCACTCTCCGTCTTCTTCGCCGCGCTCGCGCTCTGCGACAGCGGGACGTCACTCGGCGTCGTCGTCGCGATCACCTGCGGGGTGGGGGTGGGAATGGGACTGACCCTCGGCCCGGCGACCTCGTCGATCATGTCGTCCGTGCCCCGCGAGCGGGCCGGCGTCGGTTCGGCGATGAACGACACCACCCGGCAGGTCGGCGGCGCGCTCGGCGTCGCGGTGCTCGGTACGATTCTCAGCAGCCGCCCGACGGACGACGAGTCGGTGACGACCGTGGCGAGCACACCTTCGCTGAGCGGCCTGCACGCCGCCGCCCTCACCGCCGGCATCGTCGTCGCCTGCGCGATCCCCCTGGTGGCGCGCTACCTGCCCGCCCGCCAACGAGCTCATCCAAGGACACACCTGATGAGGGACGCACATGGCCAGTCCTCCGCGGAATAGCAAGAACGCCAGGGTCGCCCTGGTCACGGGGGCGTCCTCGGGCATCGGCGCGGCCGTCGCCGAAGCTCTGGTCAGGCGGGGATTGCGCGTTGTCGGCACCAGCCGTGACCCGGCGGCGGTCGGCAGCCCGCCCGCGGGGGTGGAGCTCATCGCGCTCGACCTCACCGACGAGGCGTCCATCGAGCGCTGCGCCGCCGCGGTGGGGCGGGTCGACGTCCTGGTGAACAATGCGGGCGAAAGCCAGAGCGGCCCGTTGGAGGAGCTTCCGATCGAGGCGGTCAGGCGCCTCTTCGAGCTCAACGTCTTCGGCGCCATCCGGCTGACCCAGCTCGTGCTCCCCGGCATGCGTGAACGCGGCTCCGGCTGTGTGATCATGATCGGTTCGATGCTCGCGAGCTTCCCGCTGGCGTACCGCTCGTCCTATGTGGCATCCAAGGCGGCCATCAAGGGATTCGCGAACGCCGCCCGCCGCGAGGTCGCCCCCTACGGGGTCAGGATCAGCACGGTCGAACCGGGCTCGATCAACACCGGGATCAGCCAGCGGCGCACCCAGTACCTGGCCGCGGGCTCCCCCTTCACGGCGGAGTACCACACGATGCTCGCCGCCCTCGACGCGAACGAGGCGGGCGGGATCTCGGCCGCCGAGGTCGCCCGCACCGTGCTCCGGGCGATCGAGGCGCGCCATCCCAGGCCGCTCTACGCGGTCGGCAGCAACGCCGGGCTGGTTTTCGCGCTGCGTCGCCTGCTGCCCCGTGCCGTGGTCGAGAAGGCCGTCGCCCGCCGCCACGGCCTACGCTGACCCCGCCGTACACGGCCTACGTCCGCTGACGTCAGCTCAGCCTGTTCGGGAGGCAACATGTCCGGGTCCCGGCCCGTTCTGCTCGTCATGGACTTCCAGCACGGCATCGTCGAGCGCCTGGGCGCGGCGGGTGCACCGCCCGTGCTCGAGGCCGCCGGGCGCGCGGTCGGTGCCGCCCGGGACCGGGGGATTCCGGTCATCTTCGTCCGGGTCGCCTTCCGCGCCGGTTTTCCCGAGATCGCCGAAACCAATGCGAGATTCGACACGCTGCGCCGGGCTGGCGGCGCGCCGGTCGAGGACCAGCCCGCCGCCCAGATCCACACCTCGCTCGCACCCGGGCCCGACGAGCCGGTCGTCACCAAGCGCCGGGTGAGTGCGTTCAGCGGAAGCGACCTCGACGTACTGCTGCGCGCCACCAAGGCCGACACACTGGTCCTGGCCGGCATTTCCACCAGCGGCGTGGTCCTCTCCACCGTGCGCCAGGCCGCCGACCTCGACTACCGGCTGGTCGTCCTCCCCGATGCCTGCGCAGACCCCGACCCGCAGATGCACGGCTTCCTGACCGAGAAGGTCTTCCCCCCGCAGGCCCTGGTCACCACGGTCGACGACTGGGCCCGCACCGGCTGACGACCACCCGCGCCAGGCGTTCTCCAGCATTATTAGCCTTCGACGCCACCAGAGAGGGAAGCGATGTCGCGACTGTGCCAGACCGAGGGACTCACCGAGGACCAGATCGAGATCCTGAAGACCGTGCGGACCTTCGTGGACGAGCAGATCATCCCGGTCGCCCAGGAGCTGGAGCACGCGGACGAGTACCCGCAGGAGATCGTCGACGGGCTCAAGGAGCTCGGCGTGTTCGGGCTGATGATCCCCGAGGAGTACGGCGGCCTGGGTGAGTCGCTGCTGACCTACGCGCTGTGCGTGGAGGAGATCGCGCGCGGCTGGATGAGCGTGTCGGGCGTGATCAACACCCACTTCATCATGGCCTACATGCTCATGCAGCACGGCACCCCGGAGCAGAAGAAGAAGTACCTCCCGCGGATGGCGACCGGCGAGGTCCGCGGCGCCTTCTCGATGTCCGAGCCGGGCCTGGGCTCCGACGTGTCGGCGGTCTCGACCAAGGCGACGAAGCAGGCCGACGGGTCGTACTCGATCACGGGCCAGAAGATGTGGCTGACCAACGGCGCCACCTCGACGCTGGTGGCGTTGCTGTGCAAGACCGACGAGGGCGCGGAGTCGGTCTACAAGAACATGACGACGTTCCTCCTCGAGAAGGAGGCCGGGTTCGGCGAGACCGCGCAGGGCGTCACCGTGCCCGGCAAGATCGACAAGATGGGCTACAAGGGCGTCGAGACCACCGAGCTCCTCCTGGATGGCCACCAGATCGCGGCCGAGCAGATCCTGGGCGGGGAGCCCGGCAAGGGCTTCTTCCACGTGATGGACGGGGTCGAGGTCGGCCGGGTCAACGTGGCCGCCCGGGCCTGCGGCCTGGCCTGGCGCGGTTTCGAGCTGGCCGTCGCCTACGCCCAGCAGCGCAGGACGTTCGGCAAGGTCATCGCCGACCATCAGGCGGTGTTGTTCCGGATCGCGGACATGGCGACCAAGGTCGAGACCGCGCACACGATGATGGTGCGGGCCGCCCGGCTGAAGGAGACCGGCCGGCGCATGGACGTCGAGGCCGGGATGGCGAAGATGGTGGCCTCGGAGTACGCCAACGAGGTCGTCGAGGACTCCTTCCGGATCCACGGCGGCTACGGCTACTCCAAGGAGTACGAGATCGAGCGTCTCATGCGCGAGGTCAAGTTCATGCTCATCGGCGAGGGCACCAGCGACATCCAGAAGATGATCATCGGTCGTGCCCTGCTCAAGGACTACCAGCTCCGCTGAGCGGACGGCGGGCCGTCTCCCACGGCTCGGCGAACCCGTCGCGCCTCAGTAGACCCATCTGTAGGCCGCTGCCACCGCGGCGGGTTCGGCGTCCGCCATCCGGGCCGCCTCGCCGCGGCGGACCGCGACGATCGCCTCGGTCAGGGTCGGGCCGAGGCAGGCCTGCAGGTCGGGGCGGCGGGCGAACTCGTCCAGCGCGTGCGTCATCGTGGTCGGAAGGCGGCGGATCTCGTCGCGGGCCAGTTCTTCGTGGCTCAGGCAGGCAGGGTCGACGGTGACCTCCGCCGGCAGCTTCAGGCCTCGGGTCAGGCCGTCGCGGGCGGCGAACAGCAGCCCCGCCAGCAGCAGATACGGATTGGCCGCGAGATCGGCGCACTTCACCTCGATGTTCGCCGCGTCGGCCTGCTGCCCGATGCTCCCGCGGACCAGGCGGAGCGCGGCCTCCCGGTTCTCATAGCCCCAACAGCCGTAGGCGCCCGACCAGCGGGTGGGGCCCAGGCGCAGAAAGCTGGACGGGCTCGGCGTGGCGAGAACGGCCAGCGCCGGCAATGCCTCGAGAACACCCGCGGCCATTCCTTCCCCCGCGCCGGTCAGGCCGTACCTGCCGCTTCCGCCGGCGAACAGGTTGACCCCGTCGCGCCAGGCCGAGAGGTGGACATGCCCGCCGTTGCCGACCTCACCGGCCACCACCGACGGAGCGAAGGAAACACGCAGCGCATGCCGGCCGGCGATGGCCCGGACAGTCTGCCGGACGACGACGCTGCGATCCGCGGCGCGCACCGGGTCGAGTGCTCCCACCGACAGTTCGAACTGCCCCGGTGCATATTCCGGGTGCAGCTGGTGCACTTCTGTTCCCTGCGTGGCGAGGGCGGCCAACAGGTCCTCGGTGAACGCGGTCATCTCGATCATCCGCGTCATTCCGTACGCGGGTCCGCCACAGGCGGGGACGAATTCGTCGGCCGGCGTGTCGCCGCGGGCCAGCACGAACTCGATCTCGATGGCGGCCTGGAAGTCCAGGCCTTCGTCCTGCAGGCGGGACTGGAGGTGCCGCAGCAGCGTTCGGCTGCACCCGGGATGAACGGAGCCGCCCTGCTCGATCCGGTCGAGGGGGGCCCACGCCCATCCCGGCTGGCCTGCCAGCGCGGTGAGCTGGCCGAGGTCCGGATAGAGCCGGAGATCCCCGACCGGTCCACCAAGGCGATCCGCCGGCGGGATCGACCCGTCCGCGAGCATGATGTCGAAGATCGGGGACATGCCGACACCCCACCTCGCCGCCGCTGCCAGCGCGGCCGTGGCAACCCCTTTCACCCGGGTTATTCCCGCGGTGTCGACATAGCAGAAGGCGATCCCTTTCACGCCGGCACCGGCCAGCCGGGCGGACAGTTCTTCGGCGAGTTCGACGTCGCCGGGGCGGCCGCCGGGAACCGGATCGGCCAGCCCACCCGGACCCCCAGATTCCGACCGCACATCGCCTCCAGCCCAGGTCATGGCGCGAATCCAAATTTCGCATCCCGCGGCTGACACGAGGCGGCGACGGGATCGGGTGATCCTACCGTGACGGCGAGTGTTCTTTGCCTGCTCCGAACCATGTCCCGGCCGGACCCGACTGCCGGCAGACCGCCGTGCCCGATTTCTGGACAGATGGTGGGCAGTCTCGGCCTCGGCGATCCGGAGCATCGGCTGCGCGGGCCGAACCACGGCAGGCTGCAGGCTTATCCGCGTTCCCCAGGTTCTTCTGCATGTTCCTTAAGCTCCCGTTAGGGCTGCGGGCCTTTGCTGAGATGACGGGGACGACGGTCGCTCGGCGGCCATGCGGGGACAGGAGCCGGTGTGGGTATCAGGGACCGTTGGCTGCTGTGGCGGCACGCCGAACGGCGAACCGTCCTGGATCGCGAGGCGACCATCGGTGACCTCGCGGACCTGCGCCGCTTCGCATGCGAGCGGCTCGGAGTCGAGTTCTACGCGGAACCGGAGACGACCGCCACCGACGCGACGGTCGTGGCCGTCGACAGTGACGGCGCCTGGATCCGGCGCCGGGTGGGCGGGCCTGCCGTCGCCCGCCGGCTCGCCCGCGATCTCGCGCTCCCCGTGTACGACGCGGCGGTTGTCGGCTATCCCCGACGCATGCGGGAGTGGGACCGGCGGAACCGGACGTAGATCTCACCGGAACCCCTGCCGGCCATCGGGGGATTCCGCACCCGGTCGCCGGCTCCAGGCGGGACCATTGCCGAATGGACGCCCAGCGGGTTCTGGTTGTCGGTAGCGGCGGGGCGGGAAAGAGCACACTGAGCCGACGGCTCGGTGAGCTCTGGGAGCTTCCGGTGGTCCATCTCGACCAGCATTTCTGGAGCCCGGGATGGGTCGAGATGCCCGACGACGCCTGGCGCGAGGTTCTCACGCGGCTCCTCGGCGCACCACAGTGGATCATGGATGGCAACTACGCCGGCACGCTGGACCTCCGGCTCCCCGCCGCCGACCTGATTCTCTTCCTCGACCTGCCACGTCGCGTCACCGTCCCACGGGTGCTGTGGCGGCGGATCAGATGGCACGGCCGGACTCGCCCGGACGTGCGGCCAGGCTGCCCCGAGCATGTCACCGGGGAGTTCCTGGCCTGGCTGTGGACCTACCCCCGAAGCGGGCGGGTCCGCCTCGTCACCGCGATCACCGAGGCTGACGCCTGGTCACGCGTCGTCCGGCTGCGCAGCCCACGCCAGGTGCGCCGGTGGCTGGCGCTGGAGGCCCAACCGGGCCGCCAGGACCGCCAGGACGGGTGTTGACCCGCGCGGCGCCGATCTAGCCGACCTGATCGGCCCCGGCCCGCTGCTCCGCCGCGCGGACCCGGTCGCGCAGCTCGTATTTGACGATCTTGCCGGTGGCGTTCAGCGGGAGGGCGTCCACGACCTCGACCCGGCGGGGCACCTTGTAGTTCGCCATCCGCTCCCGGCTCCACGCGATCACCTCGGCCGGGTCGACGGTCACTCCCGCCCGGGGGATCACGAAGGCCATGCCGACCTCGCCGAGCCGTTCGTCGGGCACCCCGATCACGGCGACCTGCGCGATCCCGCCGTGTTCCAGCAGCATCGCCTCGATCTCCGCCGGGTAGGCGTTGAAGCCACCGACGATGAACATGTCCTTCTTGCGGTCGGTGATCCGGATGTTGCCGGCCTCGTCCTGGACCCCGATGTCGCCGGAGTGCAGCCACCCGTCGGCGTCGATCGCCTCGGCGGTCGCCTCTGGGTTGTCGAAGTAGCCGCGCATCACGTTGTAGCCCCGGATGACGATCTCCCCGGGCTCCCCCGGCGGCAGCGGGGCGCCGGTGTCGTCGACGACCCGGACCTCCACCCCCGGAATGGCCCGGCCGGACGTCAGTGCGATCGTCTCCGGGTCGTCGTTCTGCCGGCACGCGGTGGCGGTGCCGGTGGTCTCGGTGAGGCCGTACGCGGTGAGCACCGTCTGCAGGCCGAGCTCCGAGCGCAGACGGCGGACCAGCTCGACGGGTACCGCGGCCGCGCCGGTGACGGCCAGGCGAAGGCTGGACAGGTCGTAGCCGGCCAGGTCGGTGTTGAGGATGCTCTGGTAGATCGCCGGCGGGCCGGGCAGCATCGTGATCCGCTCCTGCTCGACGCGCCGCAGCACGCTCGGGACGTCGAACACCGGGTGCGGCACCAGTGTCGCGCCGACGAGCAGGCAGGCGAGCAGCCCCGACTTGAGTCCCGCGGCGTGGAAGAAGGGGTAGACGAGCAGGTAGCGGTCGCCGTGGCGCAGCCCGACGAGCTGTGACCAGGAGGTGTAGACACCGGTCGACGCGCCGTGGGTGAGCATGGCGCCCTTCGGCGCGCCGGTCGTCCCCGAGGTGAACACGATGTCGGACAGGTCGTCGCCGCTCAGCGCCGCCAACCGTTCCGCCACCTCGGCGTCGAGGGCTCCGCGCTGCCCCTCGGCGCGGGCGAGGAAGTCCGGCCAGCCGGTCGCCCCCGCCCTGCCTGCGGCTGAACCCATGAGCACGATTTCCGCCAACGCCGGCGGGGCCGGCTGCTCGGCGAGCATCGCCAGGTAGTCCGTGTCGAGGAAGCCGTCGACGACGAACAGGAGCCGGGAGCCGGCGGTACTCAGGATCCGGGCCGCCTCGGCGCCCTTGAAGCGGGAGTTGATCGGCGCGAGGACCGCCCCGGCCCGGTAGACACCCAGGGCGACCAGCGCCCACTCGCAGGTGTTCGGCGCCCACACCGAGACCCGGTCACCGGCGCGGACGCCCGAGGCCACCAGCGCGCGGGCCACCTCGGCCGTGCGCGCGTCGAGATCGGCGAAGGTGAGCCGCTGGTCACCGTCGACGATCGCCTCGTCGTGTGGCCACCGCGCCGCCGCCCGGGTCAGCGCCGCCGGGATCGTCGCCGGCACCTGCTCTGGACTGCCCGCGGTCTCCGGCGACGCCACTTCCGCCGAGGCCTGGTGCGCCGACGCCATGCCCCCCGGCGCCGGGTCCGCCGACGTGGTCACCGTTGTCGTCGCCGTGGTGTCTGCCGTCGTCACCGCAGCCTGTGGTCGCGTGCTCATGTGGCACCCTTCGCCGTCGGGAGGGCCGGCCCGGCTTCGAGCACCGATGTACGGCCCGGTGCCGCGGCCGCCGGGACGGGCGGTATCACCCACAACGCGACACGCGACAGTCGCAGATTATATAAGTTATTCAATCGAGTCCGGAAGAACGGAGTGCTGGGATGCCCGACGCGACAGCGCCGCTCGCCGGCGTCCGGGTTGTCGACGTGTCGATGCTCGGGCCCGGCGCGCTCACGACACACCTCGCCGACCTGGGCGCGGACGTCATCAAGGTGGAGCCGCCCGGCGGCGACTACGTACGGCGCATGGTCTGGCCCTTCGTCGACGGGGTGTCCCTGCTGCACCTGCACATCTCCCGGGGCAAGCGCAGCATCGTCCTCGACCTGCGCACGCCCGAGGGGGTCGCGGTGTTCCACGACCTGGTCCGCGGCGCGGACGCGGTGGTCGAGGCGATGCGCCCCGGTGCGCTGGAGCGACGCGGCCTCGGCTTCGCCGCCCTGCGGGAGCTGAACCCGCGGATCGTGCTGGCGTCGATCTCCGGCTACGGGGCGAGCGGTCCATACCGTGACCTGCCCAGCCACGGGATCGCCTACGACACCTGGGCCGGGGTGGTCGCCCCCGCCGTCGACGAGGACGGCTTCACCTACCTGCCCGACCACGCCTCGATCGGCATCCACGCGGGGCCCCTGTACGGGGCGCTGACGCTGGTCGCCGCGGTGCTCTCCGCCCGCGAGACCGGGCAGGGCCGGCACGTCGAGGTCGGCCAGTCCGATGCCGCGGCCGCGATGGACTGGCTGCGGATCGAGACGTACCGGGCCTACCAGCGCCCCGAGGACGAGGTCACCGGCAACCCGTCCGACAACTACGAGCGCCGCCCCCCGGGCACCGGCGGGATGCGCGACGCCGTGCGCTACCAGGTGTACGCGACGTCCGACGGCCACGTGCTGTTCATGGCCTCGGAGCGGCGGTTCTGGCGCAACTTCTGCGCCGGGGTCGGCCGGATGGACCTGTACGAGGCCCGGCCCGGCGCCGAGTACGCCGACCACGCCCGCGGTGACGTGGAGCTGCGCGACGAGCTGCGCAAGATCTTCGCCACCCGCACGACCGCCGAGTGGGTGCGCTTCGGTGGCGAGGTCGACACCACGCTGTCGCCGGTGAACTCACCCGAGGCGATCGACACCGACCCGCAGTTCGCCGACCGGCTGCCCTGGCTGCCGGCCGCCGACCTCGGGGTGGACGAGCTGCCGTTCCCGGTGCGCCTCGACGGCCGCAACCCGGTGCCGGCACGGCGGGCCCCGACCCCCGGGCAGCAGACCGCCGAGATCCTCGGCGAACTCGGCTACGACGACGAGCGGATCGCCGCCGCGCGCGCCGCCGGCGCGTTCGGGCCGATCGAAACACCAGACATCTGATCATCTGATCCTGTAGGCGAGAAGCCGACCGGGGTGGCGTTCCCACCCCGGTCGGCGCGGATGGGAGGGCACGCCATGGGGCTGCTCGACGGCAAGGTCGCGATCATCACCGGCGCCGGCCACGGCATCGGGCGCGGGCACGCGCTCGAACTGGCCCGCCACGGGGCGAAGGTCGTCGTCAACGACCTCGGTGGATCGGTGCGCGGCGAGGGGCAGGGGCGGGCGGCCGACGAGACCGTCGCGCTGATCGAGAAGCGCGGCGGCACCGCGGTCGCCGACTACTCCGACGTGGGTGACCACGAGCAGTGCGGCACGCTGATCAAGCGGGCCATCGACGCCTTCGGCCGGCTCGACATCCTCGTGAACAACGCCGGCATCGTGCGTGACGCGGCGATCTGGAACATGCCTCCGGAGGACTTCGACGCGGTCATCCGCGTCCACGTCCGCGGCACCTGGTCGACCTGCCACCACGCGGCGCGTTACTGGCGGGCGGCCGCCAAGAGCGGCGAGACCGTGCACGGACGGATCATCAACACCACCTCGGGCGCGGGCCTCGGCGGCAACTTCGGCCAGACCAGCTACGCCGCCGCCAAGGCGGCGATCGTCGCGATCACCCAGACGCTCGCGATGGAGCTGTACCGCTCAGGTGTCACGGTGAACGCGGTCGGCCCGTCCGGACTCACCCGGATCACCGCCAGCATCCCCGGCATGGGCGACTCGTTCGAGCCGGACGCGGTGGCCGACGACGAGTGGCACGCGATGGACCCGTCCAACAGCTCGCCGCTGGTCGCCTGGCTGGCCAGCGACGAGGCGGACCACGTGACCGGCCAGGTCATCCGCTCGATCGAGGACCGGATCATCTGGATGCAGGGCTGGAAGGAGCGCAAGGTCATCGCCGCCGGCCAGAAGCGGTGGGACGCGACGAAGCTCAGCGAGGTCATCAACCAGGACCTGTTCGAGACCCGCGCCCCCGGCATGCGTTTCTGACCCCAGGAACCGAGGAGCCGAGAGATGCCCGTCGACCTCGCCGAGCTGCTGCGCCCGGCGCACACGGTCCTGCTCACCCAGGAATGCCAGAACGGCGTGGTCGGGGCCCAGAGCTCGCTGCCGGCGCTCGCCGCGGCGGCCCGGGACAGCGGCATGCTGGCCAACGCCGGCCGGCTCGCCGCCGCCGCCCGGGCCGCCGGGGCGGGCGTGCTGCACGCCATCGCGGCCCGCCGGCCGGACGGCCGCGGCGCCAGCCACAACGCCAGGCTGTTCGCCGCGGTGGAACGCGCACCGGTCCAGCAGCTGCTCGGCACCCCGGCGGTCGAGGTCGTCGACGAGATCGGGCACGCCCCGTCCGATCTCGTCTCCACCCGGCTGGCGGGCCTGTCCCCCATCGCCGGCACGGACGCCGACACCCTGCTGCGCAACCTCGGCACCCGCACCCTGGTCATCGTCGGCGTGTCCGCCAACATCGCGATTCCCAACGCGGTGTTCGACGCGGTGAACCTCGGCTACCAGGTCGTCCTCCCCCGCGACGCGATCTGCGGGGTGCCCGCCGACTACGCCGACGTCCTCATCGCCAACACCCTCTCGCTGGTCGCGACGATCACCACCACAGCCGAGATCCTCGGAATCTGGCAGCCCTGACCCGCGTGGTCGGACGTCTCCAGGCGAGGTACATCCAGTCAGGAGATGGTCGGCCGACCGTCAGGGCACGCACGCGGCTGCGATCATTGCCGTTCCCACCCCCATCCAGAGAGATCGCTACTACGATCCGACACTGTGGTGGTTACGATGACCCGCCTGAGCGCAGCGTTGTGGGCCGGAGCAGCGGTGGCCCTGGCCATGCTCGCGGTCTGGGTAACCGCCCAGCTGGTGCAGGGCGTGCGTCTTGACGGCTCCACCGGAAGGCAGCTGCAGGCGCTCCTCATCGCCGGCGTCTTCGTCGCGGCCGCCGTGTGGCTCTGCGGGCTGGCGCTGCTGGGTGACTATCTGCTCACCGCAGTCGCGCTCGCGCTGCTGCCGTTGCTGCTCGAGGTCTCAGTGGTTATCTGCCGCTGGCTGGAGCTGCCACTGAATGTGTCCGGATTCTGGCCGCTCCTCCTCGCGGCCGCCGTCATCTACGTCGTGACCGTCGTCGTCCAGAGTGCGTTGATCGCGGTCACATCGATCGGACGGTTCTACGGGGTATCGACGAAAGCACTCCGTGTCGTGACCTCCTTCGGTGTTCTCGCACTCACCACTACCGTGTTCGACGATGTGTGTGTTGAAGCCGGGCCGATATGGCGCCAGCTGCTCACACTGGCAGTTCTTGCCGTCTTGTTCATCCTGCCCGATATACACCTGAAACTCCCGGGAAGCATCACAAGCAGCCGTACGACGAGTACGACGAGCTCCAATGGGATTAACATTTCAGGCTACGGCGGCAGGGTCCATTCGACCACCGCTTCCCGGACCGTGACGCACGGGACATCGGCGAACATGTTTCCTGGCCTGCTACCTCTCGGGGTGTACGCGGTCATCGCCAACGCACTGACACTATGGCTGGTCTCCTGGGCCAGCACCGCTATGGAAATCACCTTCAGCGTGGCAGGCTTCGACACATTCCTCCTTGCCTCACTGCTGGCGACGGCTGTGATGTGGCTGTCGGGCTTACCGTTCCTGCTCTACGGCGGAGAAAACTCAGTCACGCTAAAGACCAGCAGATTCGGCTTCGGGTGGCTCAGCGCCGCGGAGGAAGAGCAGGAGAGCCCGGAAGCACCGCGTTCGACAGCACGCTTCCGCCATATGGACATAGATTTACGGCGAGGCCGCATAGTGAGGCGTGGCCGGTCGGTGTCAAACGACATCGACGTGTCGTCGAGTTGGTGGTGAACCCGCAACCGGACCGCCGGTAGGTAGGTAGGTAGGAGAATCGATCCGGGTATGGCCAGGGATCCCTGGCCATACCCGCGCCCCCGCCGGGCGATCGGCGACCGACACCTCTCGGCCGGAGTCCGTGTCAGGCGGTGGCGTTGCTCGCGAGGGCGGACAGGTCGGTGCCGGCGCCGGTGCGCTCGAAGCGGCCCTTGTCGAAGGAGCGAGTCGAGACATCGTGCCCGGCGACCTCCGCGCGCAGCGCTCCGACCGTGGAGCGCTCGCGCGGGCGGTGCGCGAACGGGTCGAACGAGTACCAGCGCATCGCGTTCTCAAACGTGATCTTGTTGAGCTCGTCGTCGGGGACGTCGGCGGCGACCACGGCCAGCTCCTCGCCCGCGTTCGGCCAGGACGAGTCCGAGTGCGGGTAGTCGCACTCCCAGGCGATGTTGTCCAGGCCGATCATGTCCCGCAGCTTGATGCCCACCGGGTCGGCGATGAAGCAGGTCAGGAAGTGCTCGCGGAACACCTCGCTGGGCAGCTTCCCGCCGAAGTCCTGGCCCGTCCACAGGTGGTGCATGTCGTAGGTGCGGTCGATGCGGTCGAGGAAGTACGGAATCCAGCCGGTTCCGCCCTCGGACAGCGCGATCCGGATCCCCGGGAACTTCTTGATCACACGCGACCACAGCAGGTCGGCGGCGGCCTGGCAGATGTTCATCGGCTGCAGGGTGATCATGACGTCGACCGGGGCGTCGGCCGCGGTCACCGACAGCTTGCCCGAGGAGCCCAGGTGGATGGAGAGCACCACGTTCTCGTCGACCAGCGCCTGCCACAGCGGGTCCCAGTGCTCGTCGTGGAAGCTGGGCAGCCCGAGGGTCGCCGGGTTCTCGGTGAAGGTGATCGAGTGGCAGCCCTTGGCCGCGAGGCGGCGCACCTCCGCGGCAGCCAGGTGTGGATCCCACAGGATCGGCAGCGCCATCGGGATGAACCGGCCCGGGTAGGCCCCGCACCACTCGTCGATGTGCCAGTCGTTGTAGGCCCGCACGACCGCCAGGGCGAGATCCTTGTCGTCCGCCGCGGAGAACACCCGGGCGCTGAAGCCGGGGAACGACGGGAAGCACATCGAGCCCAGCACCCCGCCGGCGCTCATGTCCTTCACCCGCTCGTGGATGTCGAAACAGCCCGGGCGCATCTCGTCGAAGGCCGTCGGCTCGACGCCGTACTCCTCCTTGGGCCGCCCGGCCACCGCGTTCAGCCCGATGTTCGGGATGACCGACCCGTTGAAGGTCCACACATCGGAGCCGTCGTCGAGCCGGCGCACCCGCGGCGCCACGTCGGCGAACCGGGCCGGCAGCCGGCCCTCGAACATGTTCGGCGGCTCGACCAGATGGTCGTCCACGCTGATGAGAATGAGATCGTCCGCTTTCATGCCGAGCCTCCGCTCCTCGGTATGACATCACTGTCACACTTTTTCGCTGACTGTCTAGCGACCGGTCACCCGCTGCGGGCGGCTCGCAGCCGGTCACGTATTCCTCGGACGTGATCGGCGAAGCCGGGCCGGTCGACGGACCACTGCTGCACGACGAGCTCTGCCGCGACCGCCTCGTCCGCGTCCGCGAGCGCGGCCGTGGTCCGCAGCGTCTCCTTGGTGCGGGCCACCAGGTCGTGCTGGCGCCCGGCGGCCCGCCGGGCCAGCCGGGTCGCGGCCGCGGTCAGCTCGTCGTCGGGAACGCATCGCCAGGCCAGCCCGCTGCGGGCGGCCTCCGCACCGGTCAGCCTGTCCCCGCAGAGCACGAGCGCGGCGGCGCCCTGGGTGCCGATCCGCCCGGCGAGGCGCCACAGATGACCACCGCCGGGAGCGATACCGACGTCGAGGAAGCGCGGGTCGAACGACGCCGACTCCCCGGCGATGATGATGTCGCAGGCCAGCGGCAGGTTCACCCCCGCGCCGATGGCCGCCCCGCCGACGGCCGCGATCGTCGGCACCGGGGCGTGCGCGAGCGCGAGCATGCCCGCGTAGGTGTCGGCGAGCGGGACGCGCGGCGCGATCAGGTCGTCCAGGTTGCCGCCGGCGCAGAACACCGGCGGGGCCGCGGTGAGCACGATCGCACCGGCGTCCGCGGCGAGCACCAGCTCGACCGCCTCGGCGATCGCGCAGCTCATCTCGTACGACAGCGCGTTGCGATGCGCCGGGTCGTTCAGCGTGAGCACCGCGAACCCGTCCACCTGCTCGACGGTCACCAGCGGCCCCGGGGCCGGCGCCCCGCCCATCAGCCGGTGCTCCACTGGCCGGTCGTCCCGTCAGGCCGCTCGCCGGTGGCCGCGTGCGCGCCCAGTTCCTGCAGCGCCGCCGGATCGAGCGGAGCGCTGGCCGGGTTGAGCGTCACGTCGTCGAGTGCGATCCCGCCATACATGAGCGCGAGGGCCGTGCTCTGCGCGACCGCCGCGCCGACGTCGTCCACGTGCATGAAGTCGGCGGTGACCAGGCCGGAGGACGCCCATTTCGGCAGGAGCTCACCGAGGATGTCGTCGCCGAACTCCCGGTGGATCTCGGTGGGCATCGTCGCCCCGACCGAGAGGCGCAGGAACCGGTGCTCGGGGTGTTCGCGGCGCCAGCTGCGGATGGTGTGCTCGAGCGCGGCCTTGCTCGCCGTGTAGGCGCCGAGCCCGTGCACCGGGTTCCCGACCGAGTTGGACGACAGGTAGACGAACAGGCCCGGCTCGTCGCCCCGGGCGGTGACCGCGGCCGCGGTGACCAGCGCCGGTGCGGTCACGTTCGTGGCGAAGACGTCGGACCAGGTGGCCGCGTCCGTCCTCGTCAGCAGGCTCAGCGGCGAGTACCCGATCGGGAACAGCACCGCGTCCAGGCCGCCGAAGGCCTCGGTCGCCGCCACCACGGCACGCTCGCATTCGGCGTCCACGCGCAGGTCTGCGGGTAACGCGAGCCCGCCGTCCAGGGTGGCGACGACCTCGTCGAGCTGCGCGGCACGCCGCCCGACCACAGCGACCCGCCCGCCGGCGCGGCCCAGGGCCAGAGCGGTCGCCCGCCCGATGCCGGACGACGCCCCCACCACCAGGAAGCGCCGGCCGGTCAGATCGATCGTGATGCCCATCAGATTCCCGTCAGTAGGCCGGTGAACAGAGGAGAGGGCGCAGCGCCGGCGGCGTCAGCCACGCGGCAGGCCGAGGATGCGTTCGGCGATCACGTTCAGCTGGATCTCGACGGTCCCGCCGCCGATCAGCTTCGGCGGCACCGTGAGATAGCCCTGCGCACGGGCCCCGGCCGGGCCGTCGGCGACGGCGGCGCCGGGCCCGGTCCAGCGCATCGCCCGTTCGGCCACCCGGGTGGCCAGGGTGCCCGCCAGCACCTTGGAGACGCTCGACTCCGCACCGGGGCGCAGCCCCGACAGGCTGCGCAGTGTGGTGCGCAGCGCCAGCGCGGCGAGCGCGTGCGCCGGCCCGAAGGTCTCCCCCAGCTCCCGCAGGACGTCCGACTGCTCCGCCGCGAGGCCCGGCTCGCCGGCGAGCTCCACCAGACCGACCGGGATGTGCTGCATGCCGCTGATGCTGACCCGCTCGTTGCCGAGCGTGGTTCGGGCCAGCGTCCAGCCCTGGTTCACCTCGCCGACCAGCCGGTCGTCCGGCACGAACACGTCGTTGAGGAACACCTCGTTGAACAGGAACCCGCCGTTGGCCTCCTGCAGCGGGCGGATCTCCAGCCCGGGGGCGGCCATGTCGACCAGGAAGTAGGAGATGCCCTTGTGCTTGGGGGCGTCCGGGTCGGTGCGGGCCAGGCAGATGCCGTACTGCGCCTCGTGCGCCTTCGACGTCCAGACCTTCTGCCCGTTGAGCCGCCAGCCGCCGTCGACCTTCTCGGCGCGGGTGGACAGCGCGGCGAGGTCGGAGCCGGCGCCGGGCTCGCTGAACAGCTGGCACCATTCGATGTCGCCGCGCAGCGTCGCCGGGACGAAGAAGTCCCGCTGGGCGTCGGTGCCGTGGGCGAGGACCGTCGGCAGCGCCCAGTCACCGACGATGAGCATCGGCGGCGTCAGGCCGGCACGCTCGTACTCACGCTGGATGACGAGCTGCTCGATCGGGCTCGCGCCGAGGCCGTACGGCCGCGGGTAGTGCGGCACGACCAGCCCTTCCTCGGCCAGGCGCAGGCGCCGGGCGGGGCCGTCGGCGGGCAGCGCCGCGACCTCGGCGAGGATGCCGGCGATCCGCTCCCGGAACGCGGGGTCGGCGTCGGAGAGGTCGACGTCGAAGTCGCGGGACGTCGTCCGGACCCGCTCGCCGAGCTCACGCTGCCAGCGGCTGGCCGGGCCGAGCAGGTTCTCCAGCACCATCGCCCGGCGCCAGTAGAAGTGGGCGTCGTGCTCCCAGGTGTAGCCGATGCCGCCGAGCAGGGTGATCGTCGCGAGCCCGAGGTCGGTGGCACCGGGCAGGCAGACCGCCGCCGCCCCGGCCGCCGCGACCGCGAGCTGCTCGTCGCTCTCGTCGAGCGCCCGGGCACCGTCCCACGCGGCGGCGGCCATGGTCTGGACGTCGACGAACATCCGGGCGCACTTGTGCTTGATCGCCTGGAAGGAGCCGACGGGCCGGCCGAACTGCTCCCGCACCTTGACGTAGGCGACGCCGGTGTCGACGCACCACTGGGCGAGACCGGTCGCCTCGGCGGCGAAGAGCACCGCGGCGACGGCCCGCACCTGCGAGGAACCGACCGCGACACACCGGTCGGCGCTGATCAGCACGTCGTCCAGCGTCACCGGGCCGACCGCCCGGGTGTGGTCGACCGGCTCGCCGGCGCGGACGTCCACCCCCGGGCCGGGCTCCACGACGAACCAGATCTCGTCACCGGCCGGTGCGGTCGCGCCCAGCAGCAGCAGGGAGGCGCCGGGCGCGCCGAGCACCGGATCGGTCGTGCCGCTCACCCGGTAGCCGCCGTCACCGGCCGGCTTCGCCGCGAGCCCGGCCGCGGAGAGGGCGGTGGCCCCGACGGACCCTTCCGCCAGTGCCGGCAGGGTCCGCTTGCGCAGGTCGTCATCCCCGTAGCGGGCCAGCACCGAGCTGGTCAGCAGGGATGGCAGCAGCGGCCCGGGCAGCAGGCCGCGCGCGGCCTCCTCGACCACGACGGCCAGCGCCACCGGCCCGGCGCCGGCCCCGCCGTGCTCCTCGGGCAGGTGCAGGGCGGTCAGCCCCTGTTCGACGACGCCCGGCCAGTAGTCGGGCAGTGCGCCGCCGACCCACTCCGGCATCGCCGCCCGGACCACGGCGGACGGCGCGTGGCGGGCCACGAACCCCCGCACCGAGTCGGCGAGTGCCGCGTGGTCGTCGTCAAGACCGATGGACACGTCTGTCTCTCCTAGCTGCCGTCAGCTGCCGTGCCGCTGCCGGCTCAGGCGTCCAGTTTCAGAACTCGGCGGGCGTTCTCATGCAGGAACTTCGGCCACACCTCGTCGCGGAACGGGACGTCCTGCATGTCCCGCATGATGCGCTCGAGGGTCAGCCCCATGGGGAAGTAGCCCGCGTAGATGACCTTGTCGGCCCCGCGCCTGTTCGCGAAGTCGATGATGTCCTTCGGGTAGTACTTCGGCGCGAAGGCGGACGTCGAGTAGTAGAGGTTCGGCCACTTGAGCAGCAGCTTCACCGCCAGCTCCGTCCACGGCTCGCAGCCGTGCCGGGTGACGAACACCAGGTCCGGGAAGTCGTACATCACCTGGTCGATGAGCTCGACCTTCTGCGGAGCGAACGGCAGCCGCGGGCCGGGCACGCCGGCGCAGACGAAGATGGGAATCCCCAGCTCGACGCACTTGGCGTAGATCGGGTACATCTTCTCGTCGTTGATCGCGACCTGCGGGAAGGTGCCGGCGGGGAAGACACCCACCGCCTTCACCCCATGGGTCTCGTAATCGGCGACCAGACCGCGAACACTGCCCATGACATCGGACGGGTTCTCGATCGTCGCGCTCGGCACGAACCGGTCCGGGAAGGTACGCAGAGCCACCTGGGCGGCTTCACCGCGGCAGCCGATCAGGCCCTTCTCGACGTTGTAGCGGTCCATCTCGCCCAGGGTGACGCTGACCGGGTCATCCGTTGGCAGATCGTGCGGCACGCTCTTGAACATGTACTCGGCCGGGAACGCGAACGCCCTCGACTCGGAGTCCTTGAGCTGACGCCGGATGAAGTCGTACTGGGAGGAGTCCTTGGTCGGAAAGGCGATCATCGTGTCGATGACCGGGACTCCCAGGGGAAACGCCATGGCTTCATGATCCTTCGGAGGTCGGGAGGTGGTGGCGGGCAGGGCCGGCGGGCGTCGACCGGCGGGTCAGGTCCAGATCAGCTTCGTGGTGGTCGTCCGCGCCGAACGCTCGCAGCGCCTCATCCGCCATGCCGCACCTCTCCCGGGTCACGGTGACCTTCGACGATGCCCAGCAGACCAGCTGGCCGGCCGGCTGTCAGCACCGGAGGCGCCGTCGTCAGGTCGAATATAATATTCAAACTGCGAACTGGCACCTGCCGTGCCGCCGCAGACCTCCCGAGGAGACACCCGTGACCGACGCTGTTGTTGTGTCGACCGCCCGCACCGCCATCGGGAGGGCCCGCAAGGGCTCCCTCGTCGGGCTGGACGCCTTCGCCCTCGCCGAGGCGGTCGTTCCCGCCGTGGTGGAACGCGCCGGCGTGCCCGTCAGCGACATCGACGACCTCGTGCTGGCCGAGAGCTACCAGGGCGGTGGCGTGATCGCCCGGCACACCGCCGTCCGCATCGGCCTGACCGACGTGTCGGGCCTGGCCACCAACCGGCACTGCGCCTCCGGCCTGAGCGCCGTCGCGATCGCCGCCGCCGGCATCCGCGCCGGGATGGAGAAGGTCGTCGTCGCCGGCGGCACCGAAAGCCTCAGCAACCAGATCCTCGGCTCGCGCCGTGACGCCGACGGCAACCAGAAGATCTGGATGTCGCCGCCGAACCCGGACACCCCGGAGGCACCGTCGTTCGACATGCCGATCACCGTCGGCGAGAACACCGCCCGCGAGATGGGGCTGACCCGCCGCGACGTCGACGAGTGGACCGTCTACACCCAGGAGCGCGCGCTGGCCTCGATCGACGCCGGCGCCTTCGTCGACGAGATCATCCCACTGGACGTCACCCTGCCCGACGGCACGACCAAGCGGTTCGACACCGACGAACACCCCCGCCGCGGCACGACCCTGGAGCGCCTCGCCGAACTGCCGGTGATTCGCCCCGACTACCCGAACCCCACCGTCACCGCCGCGAACTCGGCCGGGCTCAACGACGCCGCCGCCGCGGTCACCCTGACCAGCGACGACTACGCCGCCGCCAACGGCCTCACCCCGCTGGCCCGGATCCGCTCCTGGGCCACCGCCGGGATCGACCCGGCCCTGACCGGCCTCGCCCCCACCCTGGCGATCCCCAAGGCCCTCGACCGCGCCGGGCTGACCATTTCCGACATCGCCCTGTTCGAGATCAACGAGGCGTTCTGCTCCGTCCCGGTCGCCGCGATCCGCAAGCTCGGCCTCGACCCCGCGATCGTCAACGTCAACGGCAGTGGCGCGAGCCTCGGCCACCCGATCGCCGCCACCGGCGCCCGCATGATCGTCACCATGATCGGCGAGCTGCGCCGCCGCGGCGCGAGCCTCGGCGTCGTCTCCATGTGCGCCGGCGGCGGCATGGGCGCCGCGATGGTTATCGAGATCGTCTGACGTCTCTTCATGTCACCGGACCCTCCATCCGATGACAGTCATTGATCGGCCGGTTCGGCGGCACACGCGTCGCCCTGACTGTCCAACAGGGCGTACGGCGCCTCGCTCCGCTTAGCGGGTCGCCGCTGAACCGGCGGATCTCCGACTGCTGTTGACGGGGCTCCGGCCAGCATCCATGACCGTCCACGCCCAGGAACCAAACCACCCGATGTCACATCGGGGCTGACCAGACACCGCCGGACCTCCGAGCCATGTCAACAATCCCTAGTCTGAGCTTCAAAATCTGCCGGATCCTGGAATCCCCTATCGGTCAGCACCTTGCCCGGCCGCAGGCTCTCAATGGTGAAGCCAGCGCTGACTCTGAGCCTCCTGTTTGTCGAGACCTCGAAGATTACCGGATCCCCTCGGTCGAACACCTTTAACGGAACAGTCGTGGTAAATCCGCCCGGTGGACCTCCAAGGCGAAAGATCGAGGTGTCCGCTCGATCCCCTCGATCCACTTGATCAATCTGCCACAAACTCTCAAGATCATCCGTGTTGCTATACAGGGTCAAACTTTCAATGTTCTCGTTAGGACAGCGGAGAAGCTGGAACAGGACTCGATCTCCGTCGACCATGACACCGGTGTCAGTACTGCGCGTTCCCGGATCGGAAGGAAAGAAGACTGCGCAGGAGCATACGCCGAGCAATATCCCTGCCACTGCCGCGGCGACGGCAGTGGATCTCACGGATTTTGCCACTCAGTATCCTCCGTCGCCAAGTCCAGCCCATCGCTCGAAGTAGCTCTTCCGTGGACCACCACGGAGAGCACTCTGGGCGGAGTCAAGACCGTAAGCCGCGGCGAATCCAAGTCCACCGAACAGGGCCCACTGATCCGAATGACGGCTCTCATGTCGCAGGCGTCTCGGGGAACGGTAGACGGGTGAACTCCCACTGTATATGTACACATTCCCATACGTCGTGCCCCCGCGACCGTGGGCCCAGCTCTTTCCGCCGCTGCACACAACCTGGAGGTTCGCGCGCCAGCTGCAATGGCTTCCCGACAGGCGCGCCAGTCCGTATCCTAGGGCGGTCACGCGGGCGTTCTTGACAAATCTTGCAACGTTGTAGACACGCCGGCACGCCTTGCATTTGATGCCGAACATGCGTCCGTCGAGGTCGAAGGTGTT
Source organism: Frankia sp. R43 (assembly GCF_001306465.1). Taxonomy (NCBI): domain Bacteria; kingdom Bacillati; phylum Actinomycetota; class Actinomycetes; order Frankiales; family Frankiaceae; genus Frankia; species Frankia sp. R43. The sequence goes on from NZ_LFCW01000004.1 coordinate 381,983, forward strand.
GTAGGGGTCCTGGTGGGCGTAGTCGTAGGGGTTGTCGGAGCCGCCGGGGACGGGGTCGGTGGAGAGGAAGCGGCCGAGGTTGGGGTCGTAGAGGCGGACGCCCATGAGGGTGAGGCCGGAGAGGGTGTCGCGGGAGCGTTGTTTGGCGCCGAGCCATCCGTAGCGGGCGTAGGCCGAGGAGCTGAAGTAAGGGACGCCGAACTCGGTGGATTCGCTGTAGCTGGTGATGGAGCTGGCGGTGGTGGTGTCGTCGACGGTGGCGATGATGTCGCCGTGGAGGTTCGCCAACTGGAGGGTGACGGTGCCGGTGTCGGTCTGGGTGGCGGCGAGGTCTCCGCCGATGCCGGTGATGTTGCGGGTCCAGGTGGTGCCCGTACCGATCCAGGCGGGGCTGTCGGTGCCGGCGGAGGTGTAGTGGTTGGTTGTGGTCGTGCTGCCGACGGTCTGGGAGCGGAGCCGGCGGGCGGGGTCGAGGGCGTAGCTGCGGGTGGTGCCGGCGACGTTTTCGGAGGCGACCATGTCGTTCACGTAGTAGCCGATGGTTGCCGAGCTGCCGGCGGGTGGGTAGGGGTCGGTGGTGGTGCGGCCGAACAGGTCGTAGACGTAGCCGGTGGTGGTAAGCCGGTCGGCCTGGTCATAGGTGAAACCGTAGCCGGTTGGGGTGGTGGTGGTGGAGCAGGTTCCTGTTTCGCTGCCGCCGGCGTCGGGATAGCTGGTGAGCGCGGTCCGGTTGGATTCGGGGTCGTAGGTGTAGACGCGGGTGGTGCAGTTCGCGGGGCCGCCGTAGGCGACGGTGTCGGCGACGGAGGTGAGGCGTCCGGAGAGGTCATAGCCGAGGTTTTTCGCGGAGACGGGTGAGGTGTCGAGGCGGATCTGTTCGTGGATGGAGTTGGCCTGGGTGAAGGTGAGCCAGGGGGTTCCGCTTTTGGTGTAGGTGAGGCTGGTGGGTTCGGCGTTGTTGTCGTAGCGGGTGGCGGCGACCAGGCCGTTCGGGTAGGTCTGGGTGGTGAGTTTGCCGTCGGCGTTGTAGGTGGCGGTGAACGTGGACGGTGCCGTTCCGGCGCCGACGTTGAGGCTGGTCACCAGGCCGCGATGTTCGCTGGCGCCGTCGTAGGTGTAGGTGTAGGTGCCTTTTCCGTCGCCCGTCGTGGTGACCTGGCTGTCGATGTCGTAGCCGGTGGTGGAGGTGTTCCCGTCGGCGTCGGTCTGGGAGGTGACCCGGCCCCAGCTGTCGTAGCCGGTGGTCAGGGTGATCCCGCTCGCGGTGGTGGTCGTGGCCTGGCCGGACGCGGGGTCGTAGCCGTAGGTCGCGGTGGGGACCGTGGTGCCACCGTCCGCGGCCGGGCTCGCCACGACCGCCTCGGATGTCTTACGGCCGGCGGTGTCGTAGGCGTAGGTGGTGGTCCGGGTGGTGCTGTTGACCGTCTCGACCTCGGTCAGCACCTGGTTGAGGCTGTTGTAGGTGTACGTCGACACCGGCAGCGGGTTGCCCGAGGTGGGCTGGGCGGCGGGGCCGCTGGTGCAGGCCAGCCCGGTGCGGGAGGCGTTCACGCAGCTACCGGAGCCGGTGGCGGTGTAGTAGGTGGTCACGCCGGTGAAGGCGTCGGTGCCGGCGCTGTTCGCCTTCGGCTGGCGCGACTCGACCGTGTTCCCGGCCGCGTTGTAGTAGGTGGTGCGGACGATGTCGGGGGTGGAGCCGCCGCCCATCCAGGTGGCGACCGTCGTCGGCTTGCGCAGCGCCCAGCCGGAGGTCGACGGGTCTGCGCCGGTCTTCGCCTCGTAGCCGTTCACGGTCTTGCGGGAGTCGACATCGGTCCCGTTGGCCAGGCGGGTGCTGGTGGTGATCGTGGTCGCCAGCCGGTACGGGTCGGTCGAGGAGGGGGCGCCCTGGTCGTAGTCGGTGTGCACGTGCTGGCGGGCGGAGTAGCGGGCGCCGGCGTTGTCGACGATCTGGTGGGTCGGGCCGTAGGTGTCGGTGACGACAACCCCGTCGGAGCTGTAGACGGTCTGCTCGTCGAGCTGCTGGGAGCGGGCCGCGGAGCTGGTCAGGGCCGTCACGGTCATGTCGGTGTCGGCGGTCGGGGTGATCGCCTGGTTGCGGTTCTCCGCCGACAGGGTGCGGATCGTGTTGCCCTTGGCGTCGTGCTCGGTGGTGGCGATCTGCCAGGCGCCGTTGCCGTAGGAGGCGGAGTTGACCTGCTTGCCGTCGGCGTTGAGGTAGGTCAGGTTCGCGTACGGCCAGTCCGTCGAGGACGGGATCGCCGCCGGGACATGACTGGCGGGGAACACCGCCGCCCCGTACAGCGGGATGTCGGTCTGCGCCCAGTTCGCGACCTGGGCCGGGGCCAGGTCGATCGGCGCCCCCGTCCCGGTCACGGCCACGTCGTAGACGACCGTCTGGGTCGCGGTTCCGCCGCCGGGTACGGGCCGGGAGGCGGTGTACAGGCGGGCGGCGCCGTCGTAGGTCAGGGTCCAGGTCGCCTGCCCGGGTGGGGTGATCTGCGTGAGGCGGCCGGCGGCGTCATAGGCGTAGGTGGTGGTCAGGCCGGTGCGGGGGTCCTTCGCCGAGCGCAGTTTTCCGGCCGAGTCATAGGCGTAGGCGGCCACGTTGACCGGGGCGTCGCCGTTGAGGGACATCGCGATCGAGGTCAGCCGGCCGGTGTAGTCACCCCAGGTCGCCGGGTCGGTGCCGGTGCCGGTCGCGGTGGTCGAGGCGGCGTAGCCGATGATCAGCGCCCGGCAGCCGGCGACCAGGGTGGTGCAGGTGACGCCGGCGGGCACCGGGGCGAGGATGCGGGTGGTCCGCCCGGAAGAGTCGGTGGTGAAGGTGGAGGTGGTGTTCGTGCCCGGTTCGATGACCTGGCTGACCCGCCACACCGTCGCTCCGCCCACGGTCTGCGCGGTGTAGATCGTGCGGGTGCTGTCGACCTCGGTGAGGGTGAACTGGGTGGCCGAGTCCTTCGCCAGCTTCGACCCGTCCGCCGCGACGTCCCCGACACCGCTGTAGGTGTAAGGGTAGGTGCCGGAACCGGTGCGGACGTAGACGTCCTGCACGCCGTTCTCATCGGTGAGCGCGGCGTAGCCGTCGGTGGCGGTGTAGTCGGTGAGGGTGCGGTCCGCGGAGCCGGCGTCAGGGCCGGGCATGCTCGCCGTCCAGCCCGGGCCGAACACACCGGCTGTGCCACCCAGCGCGAGGGTGGTGAACGAGCGGCCGACGGTCAGCTCGCCCGTATAGGTCGGCATCGACACGTCGGTCGACGAGACCGAGTAGTCGCCGGTCAGCAGGGCGACGGTGCCGGGGCCGACCGCCTGGGTGGCGTCGGCGTCGGCGAACGCGCGCCGGGCGAACTGCACAGTGTGCAGCGGAGCGCACGACACGGTGTTCGCCGCGTCCCGGAAGCAAGCCTGGACCTGCACCGGTCCGTCGGGCGCGCCGAACCCGGTCAGGGTGGCGTTGAGGTCCCAGGTTAGCTTGTCGAACAGGCCCGACCCGTTACGGTTCATCGGCCAGGTCGGATGGGTCGACGTCCCGGCCACCGTCACGTCGGTGGTCGGGACGTCGACCCACGCCGTGGCGGTGTTGGTGCCCATCCGGTACTGGAAGGTCACCTTCGTCTGCGCCGCGGGGGCCTGCCCTTCCAGGGTGGTGTACCGCTGGACCCGTGCCCCCTCGGCGGGCTGCGCGAGCGCCCCTGAGCCGACCCCGAACCCGTACGACACCACCGACGAGAGGTTGCCCGACTTGTCCTTGGTCCGCAGGTAGAGGGTGTGCAGCCCACCGCCCGGGCTCAGCGTCGGGGTGGTGGTCGCCGTCGTCTCCGTGGCCGGTGAGGGCTGGTCGAGGCCGTAGAGGAACGACTGGGTGTCACCGCCCGGGGACGTCCAGGAGAAGGTGCCGGAGGTGGCCGTGCCCCAGCCCCCGGACGCCCAGGCCGCGGAGGTCAGACCGGTCGGCGCGGCGGGGGCGGTGGTGTCGACGGTGAAGGGGATCCACCCGGACCAGGCCTGTGAGTAGTCGACCCCGTCGTAGGCGCGCGACCGCCACTGGTACGCGGTGCCGTTGGTGAGCAGGCCTGAGGGCACCGTCCACGAGCCGACCGAGTTCGACGTCACGTCCGTCACCGACCCGCTGGTGACCATCGTCGTCCCGGCGGAGTTCCACACCTCGAAATCAAGCCGGACGGGGCTGCCTTCGGGGTCCAGCGAGCCACCCGACAGCGTCGGGGTGGTGGTGTTTGTCAGCACCATCGCAGGGGTGCCGCCGCACTGCGCCGAGCACGGCTTGGTGAAACGCCCGGCGACCGTGCCCGGATACGAGTTGTACGTGGTGGAGATGTGCGGGCCGAGGAACGTGTCGCCCGAGTAGAAGTACTTGAACTGGTTGGCGTCCGCCTCGTTCGGCGCCCGCAGGGTGAGGGTTTCCGGTGACGGGTAGCCGTTGTGCGCCCAGGCGTCGACCAGCCCGGTGATGTCGATGTTCGTGCCGCCCGAGGAGGTGCACGATCCGCCGTTGTTGAAGGTGGCGCTCCCCCAGGTGATCCCGTCCGCGCTGGGTTGGGTGGCCCAGGTGGTGCCCGCGCCCATCCCGCCGGCCCCCTGCACGATCGTCGGCTGGGTGGTGCAGGTCGCGGATCCCGCCTGCCACAGGTTCAGCACGGCGGAGGTGACGTGCTTGCCCTTGATGGCCGAGTCGTCGAAGCGCAGGAAGGACCGGTTCACCGCCGCGCCGGCGTAGTTCCCGACCCGCAGGTACTCGTAGGTGTCGTAGTTCGTGGTCGTGTAAACGTTGTTGACGTCGGTGTCGAGGTTGTCGGCGAGGGTGGCAGCCGGGTCGATGGTCACCGGGTACTGCCGGGCCGGGTCGGTGAGCCAGGCCTTGTCCGGCTTCAGCGCCAGCGTGGGCCTGTCCGCCTTCGCGGTGTCGAGCGTCGCGGCGACGTCGCGGACCCGGTCAGGAAGCTTGCTGGTCGGGTCGACATGGGAATCCCACATCAGCGGCACAGGCGAGCGTGCGGTCACCCTCCCGCCGGCGGACATCCGCAGCTCCCCACCGGGGGTGCGGGTGGCGGTGACTCCCTTCAGCCGCATCGGCAGGGACAGCGCCGCCTGCGCGGCGGCCGGGGTGTACGCGACGATCTGCACGTCGTAGCCGGTCGGGAAGACCTTGACGACCAGGTCGGTGTCCTTGGCGACGCCCTTGTAGGAGGCGGTGTTGTCCTTCAGCTCCGGAGTGGGCAGCGCACCTGGCCAGCCGAAGGCGATCTCCCGGTCACCGTCGACGAGCGTGGCGACGTCACCGGCCTTCGAACCACCAGCCGACAGCTCGACGCCCGCCTTCGCGACCTTCGGCGTGACCTTCCCGTCGGCGAGGACCAGCGTCGAGTCGACGTCGGCCCAGTCCTCCCCTCGACGCACCCGACGGATGCCCGAGTACGAGTCGACGGTGACCGTGCCATCCGGGTTCACGAACGTCGAGGTCGACTCCGTCCGCTCACCGGTCACCTCGATACGGCGCTTTTCCGCGCGTGCCGTGAGCTGCGCGGAAACAAAATCCGGACGTTCCGCGGGCCCGGTCGCAGCCGGCGCCGGGGCGGGCGTCGCAGCCGGAGTTGCGGCCTGGGCGGACTTCCCACCGGTCGGCAGGAAGTCGGCGACTGTTGCCGCCAGCAGTGCGACTAACAGCACACACAAGAACCGGGATGTCCACCCGCGACGCAACACGCCATGCCGCTGCACGCCAACTCCGTTCGTCCAGGCGAAACGCTGGAACAAAAGCAGGACAGCGCGGTCGGATGGCCGCTTCCGCCAAACACCGCGATGGGCACCAAAAAATGGCAGAAGCGAAGACCGGTGGACAAGTGTGGCCCGGACGGGAGACTCGGGGCAGCGGAACGGACGGTAGTGAGCCCATCGAAGGTGCTGGGCGCCTGATCACGGAAGGTAGGTCGGACGCAACGCCTTAATAGCTCATAACAGGCATTTCGCCCAGCAAATGCTGACGCTGAGCCATCACACCAGGCACGCTGCGTACCCTATGAGATGGAGCACACAGTGGTGAGTTACCTGGCTGAAACAATTATCTGCTGGCCGCATCCCTGAGAGTCGTTACCAGCCAACGGCCGAGCGGGTCGGTGTGGTCGCCCTTCCGGGGAGGACGGCGTACCGAGGAGGTGGCGGCGAGCCACCATGGTTCGTGAACTGCGGAAATGCATGAGCAGTACGGAATTTTTCTCGTTCCGGTAGCCGGGATTCCTAGCTCATGCCATAGTGCTCCGTCGGCCCACATGGGTGGGGGGTGGACGCGTCCGCAGCCGAAAACTGCAGGTCCGCTGTGTGGCCACAGGTTCAAGCCGGGAGCAGTCCATCACGTCTTCTCCGCAACGGCGAGCACCTGGAAGCCGAAACGCATGCGCGCCTAACCGGTTCGTGAGCACAGGAGCGTCCATCCATGAGCCGTCCGACCAGATATTCACCGCCGTTCCGAGCCCGGGCGGTGGCCCAGGTCGCCCAGGTCCGATCCCAGCACCGCTCGGAATGGTCGGCGATCGAGAGTGTCGCGGACGCCCTCGGCATCAGCCGCGAGGCGCTTCGGGGCTGGATCCGGCAGGCCGAGGCCGAACCCGAGGTCGAGCGGAGGCGACCGTCGACGTCCGATCGCCAGCAGGCGGAGATCCGCCGGCTCAGCGAGGACAACGCCAGGCTGCGCGCGGTTTTGCGCGCCCTGCGTGCCAGCAACGGCGATGGACGCACCACAGAACCCGGTCCGGGCCCCGTCGATGGTGGCGCGGATGGTCGCCAGGCCGGTGCGGCGCCGGTAGAGCGCCAGGAGGTCGACACGCGCATTTGACCTACGACAGGACGAACGAGCACCGCGTCCTGGTCACCAGCCTGAACGTCGGAGCCGGATCGGCACCGACGACGTTCACCGCCACCTACAACGCCGGCGGCAAACTCACCTCCCAGACCTTGTCCAGCGTCAGGTTCTTGGCCTGGACATCCTGACCTGAAGGTTGCGCCTGAGCTGGAGATGGTGTGATACCGCGCCGGAGAGAGAGTCGATGAAGGTGGCGCCCAAGACGAAGCTTCGACGACGGCGTCGTCGACAATCTCGAGAAGCTGTGGATCAAAAACACCCGAGGTCAGACGCTCCCGGTCCCCCCGGACGACGCCGGCGGCAGCGGGACGAGATCACACGGCGGCGCACCGTGAAACTTCATCTGAATCTACTTCATGAGGTCCGATAATGGACATCCCGGAATTCCTCTCCGACCTGCGGGCCACATTACCGCCAGAAGATCTGGTGACGTGGTACCACGCCTTCGGAGATCCCGATCTGGTCGACCTGTTCGTCGAACGTGGCGACGGATGCACGCTGTTCGCAACCGTCGCCACCTGGCTCGACGATGCAAGAGTCATGATCGAGGAATACAGATTCGAATCCATACCGAACGAAGCGCTCATGGACTTCATCCAGATGTTCACCGTCGACCTCTTCGCGATCCGCCTGGTACGGAAACTGTTCACCCGCCGGCTTGAGCTTTCACTCGTGATCCGCGGAGTTTCCTACACCTCGCTCAGAAGGGCCAGAGATATCGAGCCCTGGGAGGAGTCGCATCTGAATCTCGCGGCCGAATAGCCACTGTGTCGATTCAGGGGGCGGATGCGGGGAGGTACTCCGCCCGGAGCTGGCCCTTCGCGAGCTTGCCGGTGGGCATCCGGGGCAGCTCGGCGCGGAACGTGACGACGCGGGGAACCTTGTAGCCGGCGAGGCTGCCGCGCAGGTAGGTCCGCAGCTCCTCGGCGAGCTCGTCGGTGCCCTCGACACCGTCGGCCGGCGCCACGACGGCGTGGACGTACTCGCCCATCTCCGGGTCGGGCAGCCCGAACACCGCCACGTCGGCGACCTGCGGGTGCATGACCAGCGCGGCCTCGATCTCGGCGGGGTAGATGTTCACGCCGCCGGAGATGATGGTGAAGTTCTTGCGGTCGGTGAGGTACAGGTAGCCGTCGGGGTCGAGATAGCCCATGTCCCCGCAGGTCGTCCAGTTCGGGTGGTCGGGGTGCCGGCTGTCCCGGGTCTTCTGCGGGTCACCGTGGTACTCGAAGGGCGCCTCGGCCTGCTCGAAGTACAGCAGCCCGGCCGTGCCGGTGGGCACATCGGCGCCCTCGTCGTCACAGATGTGCGGAATTCCGACGAGCGCACGGCCCACCGAGCCCGGATGGTCCAGCCAGTCGGCGCAGCTGATGTAGGTGACGCCGCAGCCCTCCGTCCCGGAGTAGTACTCGTCGACGATCGGGCCGACCCAGTCGATCACGGCCTGCTTGACCGGGATCGGGCAGGGCGCCGCGGCGTGCATGATCCGGCGCAGGCTGGACGTGTCGTAGCCCAGCCGTACCTTCTCCGGAAGCTTCAGCAGCCGCACCAGCATCGTCGGCACCACCTGGACGTGGGTGATCCGATCCCGCTCGATCACGGCCAGGGTCTGCTCGGCGTCGAACTTCTCCAGGATGACGAGGGTGGCGCCGAGCTGGTGCACGCAGACGGCCCACTGCAGGCTGGCCGCGTGGTACAGCGGGGCCGGGCACAGGTAGACGGAGCTTTCGTCCATGCCGAACAGGAAGGTGCCCATGGCGGCGATGCCACCGCCCGCCGGCCGGTCGACCGGGTCGCCGCTGAGCCGTCGGCGAATTCCCTTGGGCCGGCCGGTCGTGCCGGAGGAGTAGAGCATGAACTCGCCGCGGGGCTGCTCGGCCAGTGGTTCGGTGGACTGGGTCGCCAGCGCCGTCTCGTAGTCGTCGAAGCCGTCGACGCCGCCCTCGGTTCCGTGACCGGTTCCGTCGATCATCAGGCGCAGGTCGCAGGCGGGCACCTCGGCGGCGATCTCCGCCGCCGTCGCGGCGAACCGCTTCGTCGCGATCAGCGCGCGGGCACCGGAGTCCGCGACGAGCCAGGCCGCCTCGGCGGGGGCGAGGTGCCAGTTCACCGCGGTCAGGTACAGCCCGGAACGCAGGGCCGCCCAGACCACCTCGAGGTAGCGGACGTGGTTCTCGGCGACGATCGCCACCGTGTCGCCCTCGCGCAGGCCGTGCGCCTGCAGCAGCCGCGCGAGGCGCAGCGAGCGTTCGTCGAGCTCCCGGTAGGTGATCCGCTCACCGGTACCACTCATGATCACGGCCGGGGAGTCCGGATGGGTGGTCGCGTGCGTGCCGGGGTACATCGTCGCACCTCCAACGTCCAGGCCCAGCTGCGGCGCGGCTGGTATCCAGGCGAACGGCGAACGGGCTCAGGTCGATGGTGCGGCCGTGCGGCGGTGGGTCGCCGGCTGGCGGACGAACGACCGGCGGCGTGCTGCGGCGTCGGTCAGGCGATCCGGCCGGGGTTGGCGGGCAGGCTCGCGAGCCGGGCGGGCCGGATCTCGCGGTACTCCCCCACGACGGACGTCAGCTCGGCCGGCGTCGCGCCATGCATGATCACCCCGGTCACACCGAGGTCGAACTGGCGGGCGATGGCTTCGGCGCACTGGCGCGGGCTGCCCGTCGCCGCGGTGGCCAGCCACTCCGGCGGAATCAGGGTGGCGATGTGTTCCAGCTGTTCCCGGGTCGCCTTCGTGTCGATCCCGCCCTTGATCGCGCCGACGACGTCGTCGGCGCGGAACCGTTCCAGCACCGCCGGGTCCCAGTCATTGACCCGGACCATCAGATCGCCGTAGCCCTGCAGGTAGGACCCGAGCCGGCCGACCGTCTTGAGCAGCCGCAGCTCCTCCTCGACCTCGTCGGAGACGGTGGCGAGCACCGACCAGACCCGCACGCTGGCCGGGTCCCGCCCGGCCGCCTTCGCGCCGCGTTCCACCGCGGCCATCGCCTCGGCGACCGCGGCGTCCGAGTAGAAGGTGTGCAGGATGACCCCGTCGAGGCAGCGCCCGGCGAGCTCCAGCGAACGCGGGCCGAGCGCCGCGAGCATGATCGGGATGTCCTCGTCGAAGTCGGCGTCCTGGTGCAGGTAGGGCCAGGCGCCGGCCGGCCCGTCGTGGCCCAGCACCATCTCACCGCGCCAGAGCCGGCGCAGGACGCCGACGACGTCCTCGATCTGCGCGCTCGTGATCGGGGTGAGTCCGAAGGCCTTGAACAGGCGGTCGAAGCCGCGGCCCAGGCCGAGGGCGAACCGGCCGCCGGTGAGCCGGTGCATGGTCGTGGCCATGGTGGCCGTGACGATCGGGTGGCGGGTGTTGTGGTTCGTGGCACCGGTGGCGATCCCGATCGTCTCGCTGACGGCGCCGGCCGCGCCGGAGAGCGTCGCCGCGTCCTTGGTGCTGAAGCGCTCGGAGATGAAGGCCGCGCCGATGCCGAGCTCCTCGGCGGCACGGACCTCGGTTACCAGGTCACGGGGCGCTGCACTGTGCCCGGCCAGGGTGTAGAAACCCAGCTCGTTCAGCGGTAAGCCGTCCGCGGTCACGCTCATACCGGTACCTCCCGTTCGACACGGTCAGGCCCGCCGCGATGTTGACGGGCCTGTGGTCTGATGTCCGGGCCGGGACCGGGCCGGACTCACCCGCAACCCATCGGTGGCCCGCGTCCGGGGGCGGGATCTGCGGACCACCGATGGATAAAATATATCGTAGCCACGAACGCCTCCCGACACAATTGACAGTTGATGGCAGAACTGTAAATATGCGGCCAACTGCCGTCCAGCCGTTGGGAGAACCCCGTGTCCTTGGAGACGATCGACGTCTACGACGCCGCCCGCTACGAGATCGGCATCCCGCACCAGGACTTCCAGCTCCTGCGCACGCAGGCGCCGGTGTTCCGGCACGCCGACCCGCAGGTTCCGGAAGGCTTCTGGGCCGTCACCCGGCACCCGGACGTCGTGCGCGTGTCCCGCAGCTCGGAGCTGTTCTCCTCCAGCCGGCGCACCGCGATCCTCGGCGAGATGTCCGAGGAGGCCCGCGCGCAGCAGCAGCTGATGATGCTGAACATGGACCCGCCGGCGCACACCCGGCTGCGCAGCCTGGTCAACCGCGGCTTCACCCCGCGGGTGATCGCCCAGATGCGGGAGCACCTGCGCCTGGCCAGCGAGGTCATCGTCGACAAGGCCCTGGCCGCCGGCACCGGCGACTTCGTCGAGCTGGTCGCCGCCGACCTGCCGCTCATCGTCATCGCCGAGCTGATGGGAGTGCCGCTGGAGGACCGCCACCGGCTGTTCGAATGGTCGAACCGGCTCGCCTCGGCCACCGACCTGCAGCTGGAGGAGGGCGGCGACGCCGCGACCGCCGTCTTCGAGATCTACGAGTACGCGAACAACCTGGGCGCGACGAAGCGCGCGAACCCGGCCGACGACATCGTCACGAAGCTGACCTCGCCGGACGAGAACGGCGAGGCGCTGTCCGAGCTGGAGTTCGACCTGTTCTTCCTGCTGCTCATGTTCGCCGGCAACGAGACCACCCGCAACGCCATCACCGGCGGCATGATCGCAATGATCAACAACCCGGGCCAGTGGGAGCGGCTGCGCGCCGACCCGGACCTCGCGCCGACCGCGGCCGACGAGATCGTCCGGTGGGTGAGCCCCGTCAATGCCTTCCGCCGCACCGCGACACAGGACCTCGAGCTCGGCGGCCAGCTCATCCGGGAGAACGACAAGGTGGTGATCTTCTACTCCTCGGCCAACTTCGACGAGGATGTCTTCACCGACCCCTACACGTTCGACATCGGGCGCAGCCCCAACCCGCACATCGGCTTCGGCGGCGGCGGGGCGCACTTCTGCCTCGGCCGTCATCTGGCGATCCTGGAGATCGAGCAGATGTACCGGGTCCTCATCGAGCGGGTGCGCCGGGTCGAACTGCTGGAGCAGCCGACTCGGCTACGCTCCAACTTCGTCAACGGTGTGACCGCCATGCCGGTCCGCTTCGTTCCCGCCTGAGCAGCCGCGGCCGCCCAGGCAACCCGCGAGGAGAGTCCGGGATGGATCTGAGCGCCACGTCCGCGATCGTCACCGGTGGCGCGTCGGGTCTCGGGGCCGCCACCGCGCGGGCACTCGCCGCCGCTGGTGCCCGAGTTCTGGTCGCCGACCGCGACGACGCCCGCGGGAGCGCCGTCGCCGAGGAGATCGGCGGCGTGTTCGCCCACGTGGACGTCACCTCCACCGAGCAGATCATCGCCGCCACCGAGCTCGCGAAATCGCTGGGCCCGGTGCGCTCACTGGTCAACTGCGCCGGCATCGGCTGGGCGTCGCGCACGATCGGCCGCGACGGCAGCTACGACTCGGCGCATAGCCTCGACGCCTTCCGCAAGGTGATCGAGGTGAACACGATCGGCACCTTCGACTGCGTGCGTATCGTCGCGACCGCGATGGCGGCCACCGAGCCGCTCGCCGACGGGGAGCGGGGAGCGATAGTGAACACCGCGTCGCTCGCCGCCTTCGACGGCCAGATCGGCCAGGCCGCCTACTCGGCGTCCAAGGGCGGTGTGGTGGGCATGACCCTTCCCATCGCGCGGGACCTGTCGGTGGCCGGCATCCGGGTGAACACGATCGCCCCGGGCCTGATCGACACGCCCATCTACGGGGAGGGCCCCGCCTCCGAGGAATTCAAGGACAAGCTCAAGCGGGACGTCCTGTTCCCGCACCGGCTCGGCACCGCCGACGAGTTCGCGTCGCTCGCGCTCGAGCTGCTGCGCAACAGCTACCTCAACGCCGAGGTCATCCGGATCGACGCCGGCGCCCGCCTCCAGCCGAAATAGACCGGCCTCCGCCACAGCGGATTGCCGCAGAGCACTGAGCGCATCCGGCGGTTCCGCGGATTCACGCTCACCTCCAGTCGTGCCCGCGTGCCGCACGGGATGCGGGCACAGCTCGACTACCTGCTGCGATACGGGCATCACCCGGCCACCGAACGCATCAATGCTTCGTCTGGGATTCACGTCGCGACGGGTCTGCCGTTACCGCGCCGTCCCCGGTTGCCGCCAGCGTGGTTCAGGTTTCGTCTTGACCACCGACAAACGGAGCATCCCATGCGGTTGCGAACCTCCCGGGTCACCCTGACCCGAGCCCTGGCCGGGTCTCTCGCGGTCGCCGCGCTGACCGTCACCGCCGCCACCACCGCGATCGCCGCCACCACCGCCGCCGGTGATGCCTCACCGACCCCCGCCGCGACGGCGGCGGCGACCGCGACTCCCACCGCTGCCGCGACCCCCGCCGCGACCGCGACCGCGACGGCGACCGCCGCAGCCGCAGCCGCAGCCGCGCAGCAGGATCTGACGGCGACGCTGATCCGCCGCTACGCCGCCTTCGACGCCAACCAGGGTGTCGCGGTCGACGGCAAGTACTTCTACGCGGTCGACAACCGCACCGTCACCAAGCACGACCGGGCCACCGGCGCCCCGCTGCTGCAGTTCGTCTCCGACGCGACCGGCCCGCTGATCCACTTCGACAGCGGCACGGTCGTCGACAACAAGCTCTACCTCGCCCACTCGAACTACAGCCAGGTCCCGATGGCGAGCTCGATCGAGGTCCTCGACACCCGGACCATGCGCCACATCGAGACCTTCAGCTTCGGCATCGCCCGTGGTTCGCTGACCTGGCTTGACCGCCACGACGGCGCCTGGTGGGCCGGCTTCGCCAACTACGACACCAACGGCGCCGACGGAAAGCCCTACGGCGGCGGCAGCCAGAACACCCAGGTCGTGAAGCTCAACGACAGGTTCGAGGTCATCGAGGCCTGGATCGTTCCGGCGGCCCTGGTCGACCGGTTCCGTCCGATGAGCAACTCGGGTGGCTCGTGGGGCCCCGACGGCCGGCTCTGGCTGACCGGCCATGACAACGCCGAGGTCTACGTCATGGAGCTCCCGGAGGCCGGCACCACGCTGACCTGGGTCGCCACCGTCGCGCTGCCCGACGTCGAGGGCCAGGCCATCGCCTGGGACCGCTCGGACAAGAAGCACCCGACGTTCTGGGCCATCAAGCGGACGACCAAGGAGGTCCTCAACTTCGAGGTGCCTTTCAAGTCGGTCAAGGACGCGCCCGCCGCACCGTTCCGCGTGGTCGGCCCGGGCTCGTTCGTGCCGTGATCACCGCCTGAACCAGCCACCGCCTGACACCACAGCGACAGGCAACAGCGACGGCGGCCGGCGGTTGCGCGCGGCCGGCGGTCCGCACCGACCACGGGTGCGGACCGCCGGCCACCAGCCACCGGCTCGGCTTCGGCTAGAGATCCAGCAGGTTGTGCCCGGTCTCGGTGGGGTTGAGGCCGGCGCCGAACCGTTCTGCGCGCACGCTCAGAGTCTTCGCGGCGTCGTCCCGCCCGAGCATGAGGCAGTACTCCCCCGCCGCGATGCCGCGCAGGACGTCGTCGGCGACCTCGTCGAGCGGCTGGATGGGAATCTCCCGGCCGTCCTTCGCCGCGGCGGCGACGAGCCCGGCGACCGTCATCGCCGGGGTCGATCGCGGCTTCTCCCGGGCCAGGTCCGTGGGCCGGTTGCGGTCCGCGGTCCACAGCCCGGTGTCGAGCAGCCCCTTGCCCGACGGCAGGAACAGCGACACCGCGATCGGATGTCCCTCCTCCGCGAGCTGGGCCCCCAGGCACTCGGTGAGCGTCGCCACCGCCGCCTTGCTCGCCGCGTACACCGACGCGTTCGGCATCGGCGCGACCGCCCCGTCCCCGGACGAGGTGTTGACGACGTGCCCGGGCTCCCCGGAGGCGATCATCCGCGGGACGAACGAGCGGATGCCGTTGGCGACGCCGTAGACGTTCACGCCGAACGTCCACCGCCAGTCGTTCGGTGTCGACTCCCACACCTTCGCCCCGGGCGGGCCGACGCCGGCGTTGTTCACCAGCACATGGGTGCGCCCGTAGCGGCGGAAGACCTCCGCGGCCAGCTCCTCGACGGAGGCCTCGTCGGAGACGTCCGCGACGATGCCGTCGACCTTCGCGCCGGTCTGTTCACGCAGCGCCTCGGCGGTCGCCGCCAGCGCGCCGGCCTCGATGTCGGAGAGCACCACGAGCGCGCCGGCGCGGGCGAACGCCTCCGCCAGCGCGCGGCCGATGCCGGCGGCCCCGCCGGTGATGACGACGACCCGGCCGGCGAAGTCGGTGATGGGCGCGCTCATGCCGCGCCGCCATCCCGGGCCGACCCGTGGATCTCCTCGACGGTCGGGCCGATCCGGTCGACGACCGGTGCGAGCTTCGCCAGGTCGAAGTTGTACAGCTCGGCGGCGTTGAGTCCGAGGATGCGCCGGGTGTCTGCCTCCGGCACGTCACCGAACCGGTCGCGCAGCCACTCGCGGGTGTGCGGCCAGGTGCCCTCCGGATGCGGGTAGTCGTGCCCCCACATCAGCCGGTCGACGCCGATGTCGTGGCGGCGGTCGATCTCCAGCGGGCCCATGACGGACGACGCCATCCACACGTTGCGCCGGTAGTAGTCCGACGGCTTCATCCGCATGCCGTCGCGGAAGGTCTTCGGGCCGAACTTGCGGGTCGAGTGGTCGCCCTCCCACTTCGCGTCCATCCGGGCCAGGATGTCCGGCACCCACCAGGCGCCGTTCTCGGCCAGCGCGTACTTCAGCTTCGGATGACGCTCGAACACCCCGCCGAGAAGCAGCGCCCAGAACGGCCGGGCCGCCCACCAGTACGACTCGGTGGCGTAGATGGACAGGAAGCCGGGTGCCCAGGTGTAGTCGGTGGGGCCGACACCGGAGTGGGTGTGCACGACCAGCCCGGCCTCGGCGCACACCGACCACAGCGGGTCGTACACCGGGTCGTTGTAGGCCGGGTAGGTGCCCCACTTCGTCGGGATCATGATCCCGCCGCGCAGTCCGTTCTCGGCCGCCCACTCGGTCTCCGCGACCGCGGCGGCCACGTCGTGCAGCGCCGGGATGATCGCGATGCCGTAGCGGCGGTCGGGCTCGCTCTGGCAGAACTCCGCGGCCCACCGGTTGTGCGCCTTCGCGCCGGCCATCACCAGCACGGGGTCGCTGTCACCGGAGGAGTTCAGACCGGATCCGAACGGCGACGCCGAGACGCCGCCGACACCGGCCGAGTCCGCGTCGGGGAAGACGACCTCGGCCGCCACACCCTCGGAGTCCATCTCCTTGGTGCGCACGGTCGGGTCCCAGGCGCCTTCCATCCCGCCGTGGTCGCCGATCTCGGAGTTCCACTCGGCGAGGAACTTCAGGTGGTCGTCGGCGGTCACCAGCGCGGACGCCTGGACGTCCGCGGCCTGGGCGTCGTCGAACGCCTGGCGGTAGCGGGGCTCGACGTACTCGCGGTACTGCTCCGGCGGGAGCCCGGCGTGGGTGTCGGTGGAGATGATTAAGTACCGGTCGCTCATGTCTGTTCCTTCGGCCTTCTCGTTCTCGTCGTCGGTCGCGCGGGCTCGGGCGTCAGGCTCAGGGACCCAGGCTCAGGACTCAGTGGTCGTAGCGGCTGAAGGCGTACGGCTCGAACGCCACCGGGTCGACGGGGCCGACGACGCTGGCCTTGTTGGCCGAGGAGCGCGTCGTGTAGGTGATCGACACCGTCTCCAGAACGGGCAGGTCGACAACGGGCGCGGTGGGCTCGTCGCGCAGCACCAGCTTGCCCTCGACGCGCTCGACGGTGACCGGGGTGCGCACCTGGTCGAAGCGGACCAGCAGCGGGTCGCCGTCGAAGCCCGACCCGGAGACCGCGGGCAGGAACTTGAACCACCACTGGGTCGCCGGGTAGGGCTCGGGCACGGGCAGGGTCTCGGTGACGTCCCCGACGATCTCGACGAAGGTGACGCCGTTGCGCTCGATCCGGCCCTCGACGTGGTCGCCGTCGCGGGTCAGCTCCAGGTTGGCGAGCTTCTTCGGCTCGCCGTGCTTCTCCCGGCTGATCGAGATCGCCGACTCCAGGTCGATCGGGATCAGCAGCGGGTACTCACCGGTCACCCCGTCGTAGACGGCGTCAACCGCGAAATAGCCGACCAGCTCCTTGTAGTGGTACTCACCGAAGTGCAGGTCGATGTCGGTGACCCGCACATGCACCCGTGGCTGCGCCGGTGGTGTGAGCGGCGGCGGCAGCACCTCGGCGAGGCGCGCCGGGTCGGTCAGGTAGACCACTTCCAGCGACGGGATCGGGGGTAACCCTGCGCCCACGTTCGACTCGGCCTCGGAGCTCTTCTCGATGGTGCGTACCCAACGGTTGCCCATCAGGCCCTCCTCATGATGGTGGCGGTGGCGGATTTCGGGCAGCACGAACAGAGCTCGCGTCACGCCGTCGCGTGCACGAGCTCCGTTACGGTGCGGCCGGGCTCGCGGTCAGTGCGCTCGCGGTCAGTGCTTCGTCGCGCCGTCCGGCCAGGAGTAGAACTGCTGGCACCAGCGGCGCTGCTCGGTGATCGCCTTCTCGGAGGGGCGCAGCACCGGCGGGTTCTTGTAGATCTTGTTCTCCCAGATCGGGAGGTCCTGGCTGATGCCGTCGGTGAAGGCACGCGAGGCCTTCTCCGCCGCGTCCTCCCCGTTCTTCGCCGGAGCGGTGAAGATCCAGCGGACGTGCACGTTCTCCTCGTCGATCGGTGTCGTCGAGGAGATGAAGGTCGTGTACTTCTTCACCCGCAGCACACCGAGGCCCAGCCCGTAGCCCTCGCGGACGAAGTTGCCGTCCATCGCGACCGCCCGCTTGTAGTGGCCGTCGATGACGAAGTCCTGCTCGGGGATGGCCGGTGTGCCGTGCACGTAGAGGAAGTGGGGGGTGTCGACGTTGTTCTCGGCCATCTCCTGGCAGCACGTCGCGATCTCGAAGTCCTTGACCACGATCGGCAGCCAGGCGGGGTCGTGGAACTCCTCGACCTCGGGCACCTCGTAGGTCGGCGCCTCCTTCTCCAGGTGGTGCCAGGCCCAGATCATGTGGTTGCGCTCGACGACCGGGTAGGTGCGGGCGGCGGCCGTCTTCGGGATGTAGTCGATGTCGTCGTAGGGAACCTCGACGCAGGAGCCGGTCGCGCCGTCGAAGCGCCAGCCGTGGAACGGGCACTGCAGCGACCCGTCGACGACCCGGCCACCGACGCCGAGGTGGGCGCCCAGATGCGGGCAGTAGGCGTCGAACAGGTACGGCGTGCCGTCGGTGCCGCGGAACAGCACCAGGTCCTTGCCGAAGTAGAACAGGGACTTGGTGCGCCCCGGCTCGACCTCGTCGGCCCGGGCGACGATGAACCAGCCGTTGGGAATCGGGAACGGGAAGCGGGGTGTGCTCTCCCGCCGGACCTTCGTTCGCCGGGAGAGGTCGGCCAGCGTGTCGGGGCGTAGCGGCATGGGCAGCCCGACGAGCTCGTCGTCGGCGGTCGTGGTGGCCGCGTTGGTTCCGTAGAGCTCGGCGCCGCGACGGCGGGCCGGGGCCCCGTCCGAGGTGGTCATGGCGTCTGCCTCCCAGAAAGGTCCGCACCGTAGCGTGACGTAGGTGGGATAAGATATACAATCTGTGGCGATCGGGAGGGGCTGAAACCGATCACTGAACCGACATTCAACATGAGCCTCACCGAGTTCACAAGCCCAAACGGCTCGACTTCCGAGGAGCGCACGTGACCGACGGCGTCTGGGGCAGCGCGCCCCGGCACACCACGACCGAGTTACTGCTGCAGCGGGCCGACAAGGAGCCCGACTCGGAGTACCTGGACGTCTGCGGGACCAAGCTGACCGCGGGCGAGGTCGTCACGGCCGCCGCCGCCCTCGGCGGCGCGCTGCGCGAGCTGGGCGTCGGGCCCGGCGACCGAGTCGCCACCCTGCTGGAGAACTCCCCGGAGGCGCTGCTGGTCTGGTGGGCGACCCAGTGGGCGGGTGCGGTCGCGGTGCCGGTGAACACCGCCTACAAGGGCGAGTACCTGCGCCACCAGCTGCGTGACTCCGGGTCGACGGTGCTGGTCGTGGGCGCGGACCTGGCAGACCGGGCGCAGGCGGTCAGCGCCGACCTCGACGGCCTGCGCCACGTCGTGGTGACCGGGCCCGACGCGCTGGAGTTCCCCGGCGCCACGGCGCACCGGCTCGACGACCTGCTCGCCGCCACCCCGCTCACCGCACCGGTGCAGCGCGACCCGTCCGACCTGGCCACCTTCATCTACACGGGTGGGACGACCGGGCTGTCCAAGGGCTGCATGCTCAGCCACAACTACCACGAGGCGCTCGCCCAGCAGATCGGCTACAGCTGGGGGCGCACCGCGTCCGACGTGCTGTGGACGCCGCTGCCGATGTTCCACTACAACGCGCTGGTCACCGCGGTGGTCGGTGCCCTGGTCTTCGGTGGCCGCTCGGCGATCTACCGGAAGTTCTCGGTGTCGAACTTCTGGCCCGAGATGAACCGCACCGGTGCCACGATCACCTCGACGCTGGGCACCATGGCCTACCTGCTCGCCCACGACGTCGACCGGCCGGAGATGCCGCGTTCCGGCGCGGCGCAGGCCAACAGCTCGCTGCGGCTGATGGGGGCGGCCCCGCTGCCGCCCGAGGTCGACGACGTGATCCGCGAACGGTTCGGCATCGAGACGTTCTCCGGCGCCTACGGCGTCACCGAGGCCAGCCTGATCTCCTGGCAGCCGCCCGGTGTGCGCAACCGGCCGCGGGCCGCCGGGGTCATCAACACCCACTACTTCGACGTCCGGATCTTCGACGACTCCGACGTCGAGCAGCCGCGCGGCACCGACGGCGAGATCGTCATCCGGCCGAAGCTCCCGCACGTCATGTTCGAGGGCTACTGGGGCCGACCCGAGGCGACGGTCGAGGCCAGCCGCAACTGGTGGTACCACACCGGCGACATCGGCAAGATCGACGAGGACGGCTACCTCTACTTCGTCGACCGAAAGGCCGACTACCTGCGCCGGCGCGGCGAGAACATCGCCAGCTTCGAGGTCGAGCGCATCCTGATGGGCCACGGCCAGCTCGCCGACGTCGCGGTGCACGCCGTGCCGAGCAAGCTCACCGAGGACGACGTCAAGGTCACGGCCACCCTCGCACCGGACGCGACGCTCACCGAGGAGGAGCTGTTCCGCTGGTGCGTCGACGCCCTGCCGTACTTCGCGCTGCCGCGCTACATCGAGTTCCGCGCCGAGCTGCCCCGCAACCCCGTCGGCCGGGTGCTCAAGCGGGAGCTGCGCGCCGAGGGCGTCACCGCCGGCACCTGGGACGTCGAGGCCGCCGGCATCACCTACGACAAGCGCTGATGGGCAGGACCGGGTGATGGGGCAGGATCGAATGACCGAGCAGGTTGTCATCGTCGGGGCGGCGCTGTCCGACTGTGGGCGGGTGGACTCGACGACGCCCTTCGCGCTGCACCAGCAGGCCGCGGCCCGGGCACTCGCCGACGCGGGGCTGAGCCACACCGACGTCGACGGCGTGGCCTCGACCGGTCTCGGCGTCCTCGCGCCGGTGGAGCTGGCCGAGTACCTGGGGCTGCGGCCGACCTGGACCGACTCCACCAGTGTGGGCGGCAGCGCGTGGGAGGTGATGCTCGAGCACGCCGCCGACGCGATCCGGGCCGGAACCGCGACCACCGTGCTGCTCGTCTACGGGTCGACGGCACGCTCGGACCTGAAGAACCGGCTGCGGACGGCGAACCTGTCGCTGTCCTCGCGCGGGCCGAGCCAGTTCGAGGTGCCGTGGGGGCACACCCTGATCGCCAAGTACGCGATGACGGCGCGGCGGCACATGCACGAGTTCGGCACGACCATCGAACAGCTCGCGAACATCGCCGTCGACACCCGGTTCAACGCGGGCCTCAACCCGGACGCGATGTACCGGGAGCCGCTGACGGTCGACGACGTCCTCGCCGCGCCGATGGTGGCGACGCCGTTCACCAAGCTGCACTGCTGCATCCGCAGCGACGGCGGCGGCGCGGTGGTGCTGACCTCCGCCCGGCGCGCCGCCGACCTGCCGGGCCGGGCGGTGCGGGTGCTGGGCACCGGCACCGCGAGCAACGTGACGACGATGTCGGAGTGGGCGGACTTCACCCGCTCGCCCGCCGAGGTGTCCGGCCGGCTGGCCTTCTCCCGGGCCGGGCTGACCCCCGCGGACGTCGACGTCTGCCAGTTCTACGACTCGTTCACCTCGACGGTGCTGCTGACCTTCGAGGCGCTGGGGTTCTGCGGCCGCGGGGAGGCCGGCGGCTACCTGGAGGGCGGCACGATGCGGGTGGGCGGTGCGATGCCCACCAACACCGACGGCGGCGGGCTGTCGGCCTGCCATCCCGGCATGCGCGGCATATTCCTGCTGGTCGAGGCCGTTCGCCAGCTGCGCGGGGAGGCCACCGGCCGGCAGGTTCCCGACGCCCGGGTGGCCTGTGTGAACGCCACCGGAGGCTGGTTCAGCTCGGCCTCGACGGTGCTGCTCGGAGTCGACTGAGCGCCGGCCGAGCGCCGCCTGGAGGGTCGGGCGGGGGAACGAACACCACCAAGGTGGTGCCGGTACACAAACCCTTGCCACATTCCGGCATATGTGATTGATTATACAATATCTAAAGATCACTGCGGTGACGCCACTTCCCGGGTCACGCGTGGTCACCCGCCCGCCCCGCCAGGGCCCGTGCCGATCCCGCACCGGGCCGGGACCCCTGGCACCGGGGGTGGCGCGCCCATCTCCACAGATCCAGCACAACTCCGATGAGACATCGCAGCCGAGTCGTTGCCGCCGACGGCGGTTTTGGAGGCATTATGCCGACGCCGACACCCACCGCGGCGCCGCCCGTCACCGGAGCAGCGCCGCTGTTACGCCTGTCCTCGGTCAGCAAGCGCTTCGGCGGGGTGCGCGCACTGACCGACGTCGACCTCACCGTCGCCGCCGGAACCGTCCAGGGCCTCATCGGGCCGAACGGCGCGGGCAAGACCACCCTTTTCGACATCATCTCCGGCATCACCCCCGCCTCCGAGGGAACCGTCCACTTCGCGGACCACGATGTCACCGCCGTCTCGGCCACCCGACGCGCGCGGCTCGGCATGCGCCGCACCTTCCAGCGGGCCCAGGTCTTCAGCTGGCTGTCGGTGGAGGACAACGTGCTCGCCGGGCTCGAGTGGCACGGCGGCGGCGGCGGTGTCCTCGCCGACCTGCTCTCCCTGCCGTCGCGGCGCACGCTGGAACACCAGCGCCGCGAGCGGGTCGCGGAGGTCCTCGAGTGGTGCGGCCTCACAGAGCTGCGCAAGGTCTCCGCCGGCTCGCTGCCGCTCGGCCAGCAGCGCCTGCTGGAGCTCGCCCGTGCCATCGCCGACCGCCCCCGGCTGCTGCTGCTCGACGAGCCGACGTCCGGGCTCGCCCACGCCGAGTCCGACCGCTTCGGGGAACTGGTGCTCTCGCTGCGGGGCGAGGGATGCGCGGTGGTGCTCGTCGAGCACGACGCCGCCTTCGTGATGCGGACCTGCGACCGCATCACCGTGCTCGACCTGGGCTCCGTCCTCGCCGAGGGCACCCCGGCCGAGATCCAGGCCAACCAGGCCGTCCGCGACGCCTACCTCGGCTGACAACGGCTCCCGCACCGCTCGTTCGTTTCAAGGAATCACCAGGGAGTGCATCGATGCGAACCATCCGATTAGTGGCGGCGGCAGCCACCGCGCTCGCGGTCATCGCGAGTGCCGTGGGGTGCTCGTCGGACGGCACACCGCAGGACGGCCCGACCGTCGCCGCCGACACGGTGAAGGCAGGCCCGCCGTCGGGCTGGAGTGACGGCGGCTACACGGTGGACGCGGCCAGCCTGAAGTGTGGCCAGACCGCCTCCAACCCCACCCGCGGCGTCACCGACACCGAGATCACCATCGGTGGCCTGGCCTATCTGACCAGCGCCAGCGGCAGCTCGATGGCCGGCACCGAGCTCGGCGCACAGGCCCGGTTCGACCGGGCGAACGCCGAGGGCGGCGTCAACGGCCGCAAGATCAACTACGTGGGCACCCTCGATGACGGCAACGACCCCGCGCGCAACAGCGCCCAGGCCAAGGCGCTGGTCGACAAGAACATCTTCGCCGCGGTCCCGGTGATGACCAGCAGCGCGAACTATCTCGACACCTTCTGCGGCGAGACGGTGCCCTTCTTCGGCTGGGGCTTCAACCTCGGCTTCTGCCAGACATCGATCGGCTTCGGTATCACCGGCTGCCAGTTCCCCGAGGGCGACGTCACCTCGACGACGTACGGCCTGATGATCCAGGCCATGTTCGGGGGTGACGCCACCGGCAAGACGACCGCTCTCGTCGGTGTCGACAACGACTCGGCACGGGCGGGCCTCAAGCAGCTCGGCGAACAGATCCGCTCCGTCGGGGTGAAGACCGTCTACGAGGAGAACCCGATCCCCGTCGCGGGCATCACCGACACCACCGCGGTGGTCAACGCCCTGATGACGTCCAACAACGGCGCCCCGCCGGACGTCGTCCTCTACGTCGCGGACTTCAACTCGGTCATCAAGATGACCGCCGCCATGACGGCTGCCGGGTACGAGGGCAAGAACCTCAACCCGGTCGGCTACGACCCGCGCCTCGCCGGATTCAAGGACCTGCAGAAGTCCTACACGATCGTGCAGTGGCAGCCCGGGGTCGACACCGACGTCCCCGCCATCAAGCAGCTCACCGAGGACTTCGCCAAGTACGCCCCGGACCAGGCCATCAGCCTGCCGGCAATGGCCGGGTACTGGGCGGCCGACATGTTCATCCAGGCAGCCACCAAGGTCGGCCCTGACCTCACCGTCGACAAGCTCCTGAAGGTGCTCAACTCCGACTACTCCTACTACGTCGAGGGCGCCGTGCCCGAGACGCGGTGGCCGCTCAACCACAACATCTCGGCTCCCTGCGCCTCGATCGTCCAGCTCAACGGCGACAAGTACGACATCACCAGCAAGCTCTCCTGCGGTTCCCTGATCAAGAAGTAGCTCCACCGCACAACAGCAAAAACCGCAACGCAAAAACAGCAACAGCAACAGAAACAGCAGGTAATCCCGCCTGGCCGGAGCCGGAACGAAAACTCCGCGCCCGGCCAGGCGGTCCCAGAAATGGCGGCGGCGCGGGCCGCGACCAAGGAGGAATCGCGTGACCGAGTTCTTCAACCTGGTGGTCGCGGGGCTGGTCACCGGCGCGTTATACGCGATCCTCGCGTCCGGCCTGACCCTCACCTACCAGACCTCCGGAGTGTTCAACTTCGGGCAGGGCGGCGTCGCCTTCTCGACGGCCTACCTGTTCTTCCAGCTCAACACCGGCCAGGGCCTGCCCGTCGTGCCGAGCGCGATTCTCTGCGTCGGCGTGTTCGCGCCGGCACTGGGCTGGCTGCTGCACCGGATCCTGTTCAACCCGCTACGCGACGCGTCCATCGCGGCGCGGATGGTCGCCACCCTCGGCCTGCTCATCGCGCTGCCCGCGCTGTGCCTGTGGATCACCGCCATGCTGCGGGAGAAGGCCAGCCTGGACCTGCCGACCGTCGAGGACGTCTTCCGGTTCCCGGGCCTGGGCCCCAGCCCCAAGGAGATCTACAAGCTCGGCAACGGCCTGATCCTGGACAGCGACAAGCTGGCCATTCTCGGCGCCGCGATCTTCTCCGCGCTGCTGCTGTGGTACCTCGTGCGCCGCACCCGCATCGGCCTGGAGATGCGCGCCTCGGTGAGCCGGCCCGCCATCGCCGCCCTGCGCGGCGTCGACCCGGACCGGGCGTCCGCGGTCTCCTGGATCACCTCCTGCGGACTGGCCGGCCTGGTCGGCGTCCTGCTGGCCCCGATGTTCGGCCTGGCCAACTTCACCTACAACACGCTGCTGTTCGTCTCGATCCCCGCGGTGGTGCTGGCGCGTTTCGCCTCCATTCCGCTCGCGATGGCCGGCGGCCTGCTGCTCGGCGTCGCGCAGAACCTGGTGGACGGCTACGTCGACCTCGACATCACGGGATTCCCGACCGCCGTCCCGTTCATCATTCTCTTCCTGCTGCTGTTCTTCTTCGGCGCCGAACGCGGCCGTTCCGCCGGCACCACCCTGGAGGAGAAGCCGCCCGCCGAGGACCCGACCGAGGTCTCGCCGTGGCGCCGGCGCGCGCTGTGGGGCGTCGTCACCGTCGGTCTGCTCTCCTACACCGCCTGGGGCGCCACCGACTTCTGGGCCGGTCTGCTCGCCGAGGGCCTGGCCACCGCCATCGTGCTGATGTCGTTCACGGTCGTCACCGGCATCGGCGGCATGGTCAGCCTCGCGCAGGTCGCCTTCGTCCTCGCCGGTGCCTTCACCACCGGCATCCTGATCTCCCATGACGTCCCGTATCTGCCCGCGCTGCTCGCCGGGGTGGTCGTCGCCGCCCTGACCGGCGCCGTCATCGCGCTGCCGACCCGGCGTCTCGGCGGACTGCCGCTGGCGCTGTCCACGCTGGCGCTGGCGTTCATCGGCCAGAACCTGCTGTTCCAGATCCGCGACATCTCCAACGGCTCCGGCGGCTGGGCGATCCCGGCGCCGGACCTGGGCATCGTCGACACCGCCAACCCCCGGTGGATGGTCGTGATGCTGCTGGTGCTGCTCGGGCTGACCATCTGGCTCGTCCACGCCCTGCGCACCTCCAGCACGGGCCGGGCGATGCTCGCCGTGCGCTCCAGCGACGTCGGCGCGCAGACCAACGGCATCGCCGTCGGGCGCATGAAGCTGCTGGTCTTCGTCATCTCCGCGGCCATCGCCGGGTTCGGTGGCGTGCTGCTCGCGACCACCCGCGGCCGGGTCACCAACACCGACTACGACGCGTTCCTCGGGCTGGTCTGGCTGGCGACCACCATCACCTTCAGCATCCGCCGCCCCGCCGGAGCCGTCCTCGCCGGCCTCGTCGCCGCGCTCGCCCCGCAGGCGTTCGAGAACATCCCGGACTCCACCCACTTCATGCAGATCCTCTTCGGGCTCGGCGCCATCGGCCTGGCCCGCGACCCGGACGGCGCGCTGGCCGCCATCGGCCGCGCCACCCAGCAACGTCGCCGCCGCCAGGCCAGCTCGACAGCAGGCGCGACCTCGCCTGCCGCGGCGGCTCCCTCGCCCGCGGTCGCTGTTCCGGTGGGCGGCGACGTGCCCACGGCCGCCGGTGCCCTCGAAACCGCGGTGGAGCCCGTCCTGCGGGTCCGTGGGCTGCACGCCGGCTACAACGACATCGAGGTCCTGCACGGCGTCGACCTCGTGATCGGCCCGGGCGAGGCGTTGGCCCTGCTGGGCAGCAACGGTGCCGGCAAGACCACGCTGTGCGCGGCGATCGGCGGCCTCGTCACCCCCACCGCGGGCATCATCGAGCTCGCCGGCGAGGACGTCACCGCGATCCCGGCGCAGCGCCGCCGGCGCGACGGCATCTACCTGGCGCCCGAGGGCCGCGGTATCTTCCCCGACCTCACCGTCGAGGAGAACCTGACGATCTGGCTGCGTGACCGGGACGAACGCGACCGCGCCTACGAGGCCTTCCCCTCGCTGGCCCGCCGCCGCGGGCAGGCCGCGGGTGCGCTTTCCGGCGGTGAGCAGCAGCAGCTCACGCTCGCCCCGGCGCTCGTCCGCCCGCCCCGCCTGCTCATCGCCGACGAGCCGTCGCTCGGCCTGGCGCCGCTGGTCACCGAGCAGATCTTCGCCGCGCTCGGCCAGCTGCAGCAGCAGGGAACGGCCCTGCTCATCGCCGAGGAGAAGACCCGCAACGCGCTGTCCGTCGCGGGGCGCGCCGCCTTCCTCACCGTCGGCCACATCACCTGGGCCGGCCCGACCAGCGAGCTGGACACCGAGGCGCTGGCCACCGCCTACCTCGGCACCGCCACCGCCGGCGCCACCGCCGGCGCCGCCCCGGCCGCCCCTGCCACAGCGGCGACCGCGGCCGTCCAGGTGGCTGAATGACCCGGACCAGGCAGCACATGGAACGTCGCAGCAGCGGACGTCAGGTCGCGGACCACATCCGCGGCCTGATCTTCAGCGGCGCGCTGCGCCAGGGTGACCGCGTCCGCCAGGACATGATCGCCGAGGAGCTGGGCGTCAGCCGCATCCCGGTGCGCGAAGCGATGATCACGTTGGAGAGCGAGGGCTGGATCGCGATCGAGCCGCACCGCGGGGCGTTCGTCCACGGCCTGGACCGCAACTCCGTCATCGACTACTACGCGCTGCTGGGCCACCTCTACGGTCTGGCGGCCGAGCAGGCCACCGAACGCGGTGACCCGGCCGGCTTCGCGGCGCTGGCCGCCGCGGAGCGCCGGCTGTGCCAGGCCGAGGACGCCGAGGAGCTTCTGCGGGCCAACGAGCAGTTCCTCCGCCAGATATTCGCGATGGCGAACTCGCCCCGGCTGTCGTCGTTCTCCCGGCTGATGACCGGGATCATCCCGGGCAACTTCTTCGCCCTCGTTCCCAGCACCATCGGGGGGCAGAAGAGCGGAGTGGCCGCCGTCATGCGGGCGATGGCGGCCGGCGACGGCGGCAGCGCGGCGGCGGAGTTCATCCGCATGCTGCGCAGCCACGGCGGGCATGTGGTGGAGCTGCTGGACGCACGCGACATCCTCTGGCACCCCGCGGCCTGACCGGCGGGCGGCCGCCGGCCGCCCGCCGCGCGCCGCCCGCCGGCGACACCCTCCACACGACCATCTCGTTGCAGGAACAGGAGCCAGCTCGATGTCCGACACCTCTGCCGCCCCGGCGGACACCTCCGTGTTCTCCGAGCCGCGGCTGCTGATCGGCGGCGCCCTGGTGCAGGCGCGGGCCGGCCGCACCTTCACCAACATCAACCCCGCGACCGAGCAGGTCCTCGGCCTGGTCGCCGACGCCGGCGCCGACGACATGGACGCTGCCATCGCCGCCGCCCGAACCGCGTTCGACGCCACCGACTGGTCGACGAACACGCAGCTGCGGCTGCGCTGCCTGCGCCAGCTCTCGGAGGCGCTGGAGCGCCACAAGGAGGAGCTGCGCGGGCTGACCGTCGCCGAGATCGGTGCTCCGGTCTCGCTGACCCACGGCCCGCACCTCGACGCGGCGTTGGGGATCGTCTCCTACACGGCGGACCTGGCCGAGAAGTACATCTGGGACACCGACCACGGCGTGTACGACTCGCCGGTCACGTACTCCACCAGCCGCCGGGTGGTGGCGCGGGAGCCGGTCGGTGTCGTCGCGGCGATCACGCCGTGGAACGTACCGATGCAGATCAACCTGGCGAAGGTGGTGCCCGCGCTGGCCGCCGGTAACACGGTGGTGCTCAAGCCGGCACCGGACTCACCGTGGACGGCCACCGTGCTCGGCCGCCTCGTCGCCGAGGAGACCGACATCCCGGCCGGGGTGTTCAACGTCGTGACGACGTCGGACAACCAGGTCGCACAGCGCCTCGCGGAGGACCCGCGGGTCGACATGATCAGCTTCACCGGTTCGACCGCGGTGGGCCGGCGCCTGATGGCCGCCGCGGCGGGAACCATCAAGAAGACGTTCCTGGAGCTGGGCGGCAAGTCCGCGCACATCGTGTGCGACGACGCCGACCTCGGCAAGGTCATCCCGATGGCGGCCACGGTCGCCTGCTTCCACTCCGGGCAGGGCTGCGCGATCGACTCCCGGCTGCTGGTGGCCCGCCCGCTCTACGACGACGCCGTCGCCGCCATGAGCGAGGCGCTGGCGAACTTCCCCTACGGCGACCCGACCGACCCGTCGGTGCTGATGGGCCCGCAGATCAGCGCCCTCCAGCGGCAGCGGGTCCTCGACCTGATCGCCGTCGGGGTGGCCGAGGGGCAGAAGGTCGCCGTCGGCGGCGGTGTGCCCGCGCACCTGCCGACCGGATTCTTCACCGAGCCGACCCTGTTCGTCGACGTCGACCCCGACTCGGCCATCGCCCAGCAGGAGTTCTTCGGCCCGGTCGCGGTGATGATCCCGTTCGACACCGACGACGACGCCGTCCGCATCGCGAACAACTCGATCTACGGGCTGGCCGGGTCGGTGAGCTCCGGTTCGCTGGACCGGGCGATGGGCATCGCGCGGCGGGTGCGCACCGGCTCCATCAACGTCAACGGCGGCCAGTACTACGCGCCCGACATGCCCTTCGGCGGGTACCGGCAGAGCGGGCTGGGCCGTGAGATGGGTGTGCCCGGGTTCGAGGAGTACCTGGAGACCAAGGTCATCGCCGTCGGAGTCTGACCCGGCCGCCGACCAGTCCCGAAAGACCGAAGACCGAAGCCTGGAGGAAACCATGGCAGGCTGGCCCGATCTCACCCGCATCCCGCCGTCGCTGCTCCCCGTCCTGACCGGGCCGGGCGCGCCGTTCGAGCTGGTGCGCGAGGACGTCCGCGGGGTCGAGATGGCGGTCTTCGCCCAGCGGCCGCGCAGCCTGCCGGAGCTGCTCGCCGCGGCCGCCCGGGAGCATCCCGACCGCCCGTACCTGGTGCTGCCGGAGCGGACGGTGACCTACCGTGAGGCCGCCGACGCCGCGCGGGCGGTCGCCGCGGTGCTGCGGAGCCGTCATGGGATCTCCGCCGGCGACCGGGTGGCCCTGGCCGGAGCCAACAGCGCCGAGCACGCGCTGACGATCTGGGGCGTGCTCCTGCTCGGCGCCGTCGTCGTCGGTCTCAACGGCTGGTGGACGGGACCCGAGCTCGCCGCCGGTCTGGCGCTGACCGAACCGGCGCTGCTGGTCGCCGACGAGCCCCGGCTCGCCCGCCTCACCCAGCTCGACGCCGACGCGGGCAGCAAGGTGGTCGCGGAAGCGGTCGCCGGCGCGGTGTCGTTCACCGACCTGGTCGCCGCGGCGGCGGGGACGGCCGGTGAGACCGGGGCACCGGCCTTCGCGCCGGCCACCGTCGGGGAGGACGACGCCTGCGCGATCCTGTTCACCAGCGGTACCAGCGGCCGTCCGAAGGGAGCGTTGATCAGCCACCGTGGGCTGGTCAACTTCGCGATGGACGCGGCGCTGCGCGGCGCGGTCGAGGCCGTCTCCGGGGCCGCTCCCCCGCCGGCGGGTACGCCCGTGTCGGTGCTGACCGGGCCGTTCTTCCACATCTCCGGGCTCGGGCCGCTGACGGCCGTGGCGCCCCGGTCCGGGATGACGCTCGTTCTTCCGGCGCCCGGCCGCTGGGATCCCGCTGTCCACCTGGAGCTGACCGCCCGCCATGGCGTCACCCAGTGGAGCGGCGTGCCGACCCAGATCCTGCGTCTGCTGGAGCATCCCGACCTGGACCGCATGGCCCGGCCCACGGTCAGGGGAGTCGGCTGCGGTGGCGCGACGATCTCACCAGAGCTTCCCCGCCTGCTCGAGCAGCGGATGCCGGGTATTCCGCTGACCAACGGCTACGGGATGACCGAGACCTGCGGCCTGGGCACGGCGATCAGCGGCCCACGCCTCGCTGCGCATCCCACCTCGGCGGGCGTGCCCACACCGACCGCCGAGGTCGCCGTCCGGGACGAGACCGGTGCCGAGATCACCGACGGACGGATCGGCGAGCTGTGGATCCGCTGCCCGAGCACCTTCCTGGGCTACTGGGGCGAGCCGGTCAGCCCGGTGGACGACCAGGGCTGGTACCCCACCGGGGACTACGGCCGGTTCGAGGGCGGACTGCTCCAGGTCGAGAGCCGGCTGCGCGACATGATCGTGCGCGGCGGCGAGAACATCTACCCGATCGAGATCGAGAACCGCCTCCTCCAGCACGCCGATGTCGCCGACGCCGCGGTGATCGGGGTGTCGCACCGGGAGCTGGGCCAGGAGGTGCTGGCCGTGATCGTCCCCCGCGACGGCGCCGTGATCGACCCGGCCGACGTCCGCGCCTGGGTGGGCACGTCGCTGGCGGCCTTCAAGGTGCCCGCACATGTCACGACCGTGAGCGATCTCCCCCGTAACACCACCGGCAAGGTCCTCAAGCAGGCCCTGCGTGAGCGCTTCGACGTCCCGCCCGGCGCCGACGCGGGCGCCGAGAGCCCGACCGCGGCGGCCCGATGACGACCGCCTCCCCGCGCGAGCTGCGCCAGCGTGAACAGGCCGAGCGGGTCCGTGAGCGGGTCCTCGACGCCGCGGAGGAGCTGTTCGGCCGGCACGGCTTCCGCGAGACCAGCCTGCGGCAGGTCGCCGAGCGGTGCGAGATGTCGGTCGGGGCACTCTACCTGCACCTGCCCAACAAGGACGAGCTCCTGCGGGCGGTCATCGATCGGCGCGGCCTGCCGCTGCTGGACCGGATCCGCTCCTTCGCCGAGGCGGACGGGGCGGGCATCGACCTGCTGGTGGGACTCGTCCGCAGCGAGATCATGTTCTATCGTGCCTACCCGGACTTCGGCCGGCTCATGAGCCGGCTGTACTCGTCGGGCCTCGCCGTCTCGCCTCAGCTCAGCGAGGACATCGCCAACGGGTACACGGACGCGATGCGACTGGAGGCCGAGGTGATCCAACGCGGGCAGCGCGACGGCACGATCTGCGGCGGCGACGCCGACAGTCTTGCCCGGATGCTCGCGTCGATGGTCGGGGCCTACCGCAACGCCGAGGCGACCCGTCCCGACGGGACGGCAGGCATCGCCGAGGAGCAGTTCGTCGAGATGGTCCGCCGCGCGTTCGCCACGCCGGCCACCGCCGGCTGACCACAGGTACGGCTCCCGCGCGAGCCCAGCAGAAGACGGAAGGATCTCGAGTTCATGACGGCAACGAGCGCCCACCAGCCAGCCGGTGGGGCCGGCGAGCAGCACGCCCGGCTGACCGAGCACGACGGCATCCTCACCGTGACGATCGACCGCCCCAAGCTCAACCTCATCAGCGCCCAGGTCACCAGCACCCTCTGGCACGCCGCCAACCTGCTCTCCGACCGGGACGACCTGCGCTGCCTGGTCATCACCGGTGTCGGGCGGTACTTCACCGCCGGCGTCGACCTGTCCGAGCCCGTCGGCAACCGGCAGGGAAACCCGGAGACGGAGCACCTGCACCCGGGCTGGAACATGCGGCGCAACTACCGCAGCCACCACGCGCTCTACGACGAGTTCGAGGCGATCGAGAAGCCGATCATCATCGCCGCCCAGGGCAGCTGCCTGGGCGGCGGGGTGGAGATGGCGGTGTCGTGCGACTTCCGGTTCTGCACCCCACAGGCCGAGTTCGCGGTGCCGGAGATCCACATCGGGGTGCTGGCCGGCAGCGGCGGCACCAGCCGGCTCACCCGCATCGTCGGCCCCGCCTGGGGCAAGTGGATGGCGATGGCCGGCCGCAAGGTCACCGCCGAGCAGGCGCTGCGGATCGGCCTGGTGCACGACATCTTCCCGGCGGAGACGTTCCTGGAAGACGTGTACGCGTTCTGCCGCGAGCTCACCACCATCCCGGCCGAGGCGCTCGGCGTGGCGAAGCTCGCCGTCGACATGTACGCCGACATCTCCGACCGCACCGCCCAGCGCCACCTCGACCGCCTGCTGGTCACCAATCTGCTGAACACCCCGGAGTTCAAGGAGCGCAGCGCCCGCCTCGGCTTCGGCGGCGCGAAGAAGCCGAAGGGCTAGGTAAAGGCCTTCGCCGGCCCCGTGCTCGCCGCCGACGGCCAAGGAGTCAGGTGTTGCGGCCCCCGTTGACTCCGATCACCTGGCCTGTGATGTAGCCGGCCTCGTCGCGGACAAGGAACGCGCAGGCCGCTGCTATCGACTCCGGCCTGGATGGCGGCGGAGTCCGTCACATCAACAGCCAGGCCGAGGGATCTGCCGCCGCCGGCCGCGATCAGGGCGGCGGTCTCCTCGGCGGTGGCGCCGTTCAGATCGAAGACCGCCACCGCGAGTCCGTCCACGGCCAGCCGGCGAGCGATCGCCGCGCCGATTCCCGATCCGCCACCGGTGACGATGGCCACCCGACTGTTCACTGACCGGCTCCCCTGTCGGCGCCGGGCGGCAGCTCGACCTCGGCCGTACAGTCCACCAGAACCTGTCCGTCCTGATTCACGAGCCGCAGCCTGATGTGGACGAGCGGGGCACCCCAGGCCGAGTCGGTTTCCTTACCGACGACTTCGGCGTCGAAGTAGGTGACGTCTCCCTCGAAGGCAGGAGCACGGAAGTTCGCCCTGGTGTGGCGCACCATGCCTTCGACGCCAGCCCAGTAGGCGAGGTAGTCGGTGCACCAGGCGCCCATCGTGGCGCCGTACCCGTAGGCACGGGACATGCCGATCTCGCCGGCCTTGTCCGCGTCGACATGGCCACGCGACGGGCCGACGTAGAGGCCGTCGCGCAACCGCGGATCGATCCGAGCGCCGTCCTCGTCGAAGCCGAACCCGTCCACCCAGCCCGGGTCCTGATTGATCCATGGATCCTCGACACCCGGCGGTGCCACCCAGTGCGCCGTGCCCCAGATGCCGAAGACGAACGCGCGGTACTCGGTGGTGAAACTCGCGATACTGTGCGGGCCGATCACTCGACGCGGCAGCCCGGCGCCGACTTCCACATCGTCGAACCGCGGCGAGACGCCCAGGCGGTTCGACAGGATCCATTCGTGGCGGACCCTTTCGATCTCCGCGAGTTCCCCGGCGGTCCAACGCTTCACCGCCCCGAGCTGCTTGTCGTACATGCCACGACGTTCCGCCTCCGCCGCCAGGTAACGGATCGCCGTCGAGCGCTCGCGCGCCACCAGGGTGCCGTGCTGGTTGGTGTGGATCGTGTCGCCGCGGGAGAACATCGTGGGTCCGGCGAACTTCGTCTCGACCACCTTGTAGTCGTGGAAGCGCCGCTGTTGGAAGAGCTGGTCGCCCACATGCACGCGCGCGCCGTAGAACCACCACTCCTCACCGCCGAAGATGAGATGGCTGCCCGGGATGTGGCCCACGCAGGCCGGCTGGGCGCCATGCCCGAAGTCCAGCGCGACCGCCATCGACTGAGGCGCGATGATGCGGCCGTATCTCGACCCGCGGGCGAACTCCTCGTCCCAGTGCAGCGGGTTCGGGTAGTCCATGGCCATCACCCAGCGGCGGATGTCCGAAGCGCTGCAGGGATCCCACAGCTGCCCGCCACCGACCAGCTGGCCCACACGATGGTCGACGTCGGACAGGTCGAGCCTGGCTCCTGACGAGTCCGCGCCTGTCGGTGCCGTCGTGCTCTGTTCACTCATCCTGCGCTCCCGACTGTCGGTTTGACGTCCACGGGAAATGCTCGCGCCGGCCACGAGCTGCTCACCCACGCCAGAAGGCCCGCCGCGCTGCTGACGCACCGGCCCGCGACCACGGCTGGCGGCTGCACCGCCCGCCGGAACGTGGCGCGTTGTACTGGCGACCGGGGCTGGGGGTCCCCCGCCGAGGCAGGTCGGGCGACCAGCGGCGGCACCAGGAAGACCGTATGGCGGATATTGACACCACGATGCGGTCTCGTCCAGAGTTCCTCGGGACAGAGGTCACCGACAGGACCCGCCACGAGCTGCTCTCGACAGCCCGACCTGCTACGCCCCGGCCTCCAGGACTCCCCGACCCTCCGGCGCCGACGACTCACATCCCTGTGACAATCCCGAACCGAGGATCTCGCATGCAGACCTGCGCACCGACCGAGACGCCCGAGGTCGACCAAGCGGCTCTCCGGGAGAAATACCTGACCGAGCGCGACAAGCGGCTTCGCCCGGAGGGACAGAAGCAGTACCTGGAAGCCGAAGGCGAGTTCGAGGATTTCTACGAGGCCGACCCGTACACGCCGGTCGTGCCGCGCCCGCCGGTCTCCGCGGATATCGACGTGGCGATCCTCGGCGGCGGCTTCGCCGGCCTCATCACCGCGACCAGGCTCAGGCAGGCCGGGGTCACCGATCTGAGAATCCTCGAGTTCGGCGGCGACTTCGGCGGCGCCTGGTACTGGAACCGCTATCCCGGCATCCAGGTCGACTCGGACAGCTACTGCTACCTGCCGCTGTTGGAGGAGACCGGGTACATCCCCACCCAGAAGTACACCTTCGGCGACGAGGTCCGCGAACACTGTCAACGCATCGGCCGGCACTTCGGCCTTTATGAGAACGCCATGTTCAGCACGCTCATCCGGTCGCTCGGGTGGGACGCCTCGACCAGCCGCTGGAAGATCGGCACCAACCGGGGAGACGAGATCCGGGCCCGTTTCGTCGTCATGTGCCAGGGGCCGTTCAACCGGCCCAAGTTACCCGGAATACCGGGCATCTCCGACTTTGCAGGCCATACGATCCACACGGCCAGATGGGACTACTCCTACACCGGCGGCGACGTCCACGGCGGTCTCGACAAGCTCGCCACGAAGCGGGTGGCGGTGATCGGTACGGGCGCCAGCGGTGTCCAGGTGGTTCCGCATCTCGCCCGCGCCGCCGAGCACCTCTATGTCTTCCAGCGCACGGCGTCCTCCATCGATCAACGCGGCAACGCGCCGACCGATCCCGAATGGGTGCGGACGTTACGCCCTGGCTGGCAGCGGGAGCGGCAGCGCAGCTTCCACACGGCTGCCTACGAGGCGTTCGGCCCAGGCCAGCCCGACCTTGTCTGCGACGGGTGGACCGAGATCAGCCGCAACCTGCAGGCGCATCTCGATGCCACCGACGGGTGGGCGGCCCTCGCCGACCCGGCGACGTTCCTCGCACTGCGCGAGACGGTGGACTACCAGGTGATGGAGAGGCTGCGCCAGCGCGTCGAGGCCATCGTCGAGGATCCGGTGACGGCTGAGGCCCTGAAGCCCTACTACCGTTTTCTGTGCAAGCGGCCGTGCTTCAACGACGACTACCTGCCAACCTTCAATCTGCCGAACGTCACCCTTGTCGACGTGTCGAGCACGAAGGGCGTCGAACGGATCACCGCGAAAGGCGTCATCGCCCATGGCATTGAGCATGAGGTCGACTGCATCGTCTTCGCGAGCGGTTTCGAGATCACCACCGATCTCGACCGGCGCCTCGCCATCCACCCGTTCACGGGCCGCGATGGCCTTTCACTCTATGACCACTGGGCGAAGGGCTATCGCACGCTGCACGGTATCACCAGCCACGGCTTCCCCAACCTCATGTTCACCGGGTACATACAGGGCGGTATCACCGCCAGCGTCACCTCCATGTTCGAGCAGCAGGCCGACCACATCGCCTACATCATCGCCGAGGCCCTTGCCCGCGGCGTCAGCACCGTCGAGCCCACCGCCGAAGCCCAGGACGAATGGGTCGCCACCATCAGGGCGACCGCGATCGACAACACCACCTTCGTTCGGGAATGCACACCCGGCTACTACAACAACGAGGGTGAGCAGGAGATTCGTTCGGTCCTCGGCGATCCCTACTGGCCCGGTTTCTACGCCATGGAGGACCTGCTGCGCGCCTGGCGTGAGACGGGCGAGCTGACCGGTCTCGCGCTGGGCCGGTGAGCACCTTGACAGCCCCACTGTTCTCCTACCTCGACCGCCGGGTCCTCGTCGTGGGTGGCGGGCGGGGCATCGGGCGGGCTGTCGCGCTGGCCCTGGCACGGGCCGGGGCAGATGTCGCGGTCGCCGCCCGCGGCCGTGAGCAGCTCGATGCCGTTGTCGCGGAGATCCAGGCACTGGGGCGGCAGGCATGGGCGTTACCGGTCGATCTGACCGAGCCCGGCGCGCCGGGCGACCTTGTCGAGCGTGCCCTCGCCGCGCTCGGCAGGATCGACGTCCTGATCAACTCGGCCGGCGACACCGGTCGCCTCGAACGTGGGACCTTCAACGTCACCACCGACGACTTCGACCACGTCTTCGGGCTGCATGTTCGCGCCGCGCTGATGACCTCCATCCGCGCCGCCGAGTCGATGAGGGACCGCGGCATCGCGGGCGCGATCCTCACCATCACCTCGGTCGGCGGGTGTTTCCCGTCGCCCGGGGCAGTGCTGTACGGGGCCGCGAAGGCGGCTCTCAACCACCTCACGTCGACCCTGGGCATGGAGTTCGGAACACACGGGATCAGGGTGAACGCGATCGCTCCGGGCCCGGTCGAGACCGAGCTCATCGCCGACCGGCTCACCACAGCCGAGGACCGGGCCGCGATGGCGTCCTTCTATCCGCTCAATCGGATCGGGCATGTGGACGACGTCGCCGCGGCGGCGCTCTACCTCTGCTCGGCAGAGGCGTCATGGGTGTCGGGTGTGACCCTCCTGCTCAACGGCGGGCAGCACGCGTCCAACGGCATGTTCCGCTGGCCGCGGACCCACAATCCGGTGCCGCCCGGGCGGCACATCTGACCCTGCCAGGGGACGGACGCATGACGCGAGCACCCGCCGGGCGACATCCCGCGGGCCGGACGAGACGACGCGAAGCCGGCCGCCGACGAGCCGGGCCGCGCAGGAAGGAGCACCAGATGGCCGCAATCGCGACGAAGAAGCTGTCGGAACGGATCGGGGTCGAGCTCCTGGACATCGATCGCGAGCGCCTTCTGCATGACGACGAGTTCCCGGACGCCTGCCTCGCCGCGCTGGCGGAACACGGTGTTCTGCTCTTCCGGGAAATTCATCTCGACGATGAGGCGCAGGTGGAGTTCTGCCGAAGGCTGGGCGAGTTGGCCCGCTTCCGCGGCTATCGGTTGCCGGAGGTAATGGAGATCAACTTCGAGCCGTCGAACCGCAACGCCGAATACTTCCGGAGCAACGACGGCTGGCACATCGACGGCTGCCTGGACGGCGGCCCGCCACCGAGGGCCGGGGTGCTGACAGCGCGCGTGGTCGCCGACCACGGCGGCGAGACCGAGTTCGCCAGCAGCTACGCCGCGTACGAGGCTCTCTCCGAGGCGGAGAAGGAGCAGTACGCGAAGCTGCGCGTCGTGCACACCTTCGAGGCGGTGCAGCGGCGCAGCTACCCGGACCCGACGCCGAAGCAGCTGGCCGAGTGGGCCTCACGCCCCATGCGGGAGCACCCGCTGGTGTGGGAGCAGCGGTCCGGGCGGCGGTCCCTCGTGTTCGGGCACACGGCTTCCCACATCGTCGGGATGGACCGTGACGAGGGGCGGGCGCTGCTGGCCGGGCTGGAGGCCCGGGCCACCGCGCCGGACAAGGTGCTCCGGCACAGCTGGTCCGTCGGCGACACGGTGATCTGGGACAACCGGGGCCTGCTGCACCGCGCCTGCGCATTCGACCGGACCCGGCCGCGCAGCATGCACCGCACCACCCTCCTCGGCGACGAACCGATCCGTTGAGGCACTACCCAGCGCTGTTCCAGCCGGGCAGGCTCGGGCCGCGCACCACCCGCAACCGGGTCTGGATGACGGCCCACGCCACCGAGTTCACCACCGACCACACCTACTCGGCCACGCATGCCGCCTACTACGGTGAGCGGGCCGCGAAGGGCGTCGCCGTCATCACGATGGAGGCGACAGCGGTCCATCCCACGAGTCAGCCCCGCACGGGCGTCGTGCTGGCCTACGAGCCCTCGGTGGTCGAGAGCTACCGCACGGTGGCCGCCGCGGTACAGCCGCACGGCACACTGCTCCTCGCCCAGCTCTGGCACCGCGGCCGGGAGACCGACAGCATCGTGAGCCGCCTGCCGGTGTGGGCGCCGAGCCCGGTCCCGTGCGCGGTCTACCGGGAGATCCCGCACGAGATGACGGCCGCCGAGATCGACGAACTGGTCGTGGGCTACGCCCGCTCCGCGGCTCTCGCGGTCGACGGCGGCCTCGACGGCGTCGAGATCCACGGCCTGGCACATGGATACCTGCTCGGCCAGTTCCTCTCCCCCGCGACCAACCACCGCACCGACGACTACGGCGGCTCCCTCGACAACCGGTTCCGCCTGGTCCGGCGCATCATTGAACGCGTGCGTGCGGCCGTACCGGCGACCATGGTGGTCGGCATCCGGATCAACGGGGACGACGGCGACGTCGAGAACGGGCTGCGGACCGCGGACTGGGCGGAGATAGCCCGGCGCATCGCGGCCACCGCGGCGGTGGACTACATCTCCGTCTCCCAGGGCACCTACCTCGACCGGATGCTCATCTACGGCGCGTCGCCCACACCCATGGGTCACCAGATCACGGCGACCTCGTCGATCAGGTCCGCCGTCGGCGAACTGCCCGTCGTCGTCGTGGGCCGCATCACCACGCCGGACATGGCCGAAGGGGTGTTGCTCCGCGGCGACGCCGACTTCGTCGGCATGGCCAGGCAGCTCATCGCCGACGCCGACTGGGTGCGGAAGGCGGCCGAGGGACGCGCGAACGACATCCGGCCCTGCGTCGGCGCGAACCACTGCATCGCGTCGATCGCTCGCACGGCGCTCTCCTGCATCCACAATCCCGCCGTCGGCCGGGAGGCCGTCCTCGCCGCGGCACCGGCCACGCCCTCGGCACCGGCCACGCCCTCGACACGTGCCTCGGTCAGGAGCGTCGCGGTCGTCGGCGCCGGGCCGGCAGGGCTACGGGCCGCCCTGACCGCCGCCGAAATCGGCCGGGAGGTCACCCTGTTCGAGCGTGCCGACACGACCGGTGGTCAGGTGCGCTGGCTCGGCGCCGTCGAGTCCTACCGGGAGTGGCTCGGCATCACGGACTGGCTCACCGATCAGCTGCTCAAGGCCGGTGTCACCATCAGGCTGGGCCATGCGGCGACGGCCGCGGACCTCGCCGGCCAGTTCGACGCCTACATCATCGCGACCGGATCGTCACCACGCCGGGACGGGTGGACGGCGTTGCGCCCGGCCCGCTGGGCGCCGGGCGCGCCCGCCGTGCCAGGGACCGACCAGTGGAACGTCTTCACCGTGCAGGACGTGCTCGGCGAGCAGGTGAACCTGCCGGCCTCGGTGCTCGTCGTCGACGACCTCGGGGATCGCCGGGCGCTCGCGGTCGCCGAGCATCTCGCCGGCGGTGCGCGGCGGCGCACCGTCGAGATCGCGACGCGGCTGACGCACGTCGGAGCAGGGCTCACCGACAGTCACGATCTGCCGTCCGTCACAGGTCGCCTGCGCCGGCTCGGCGTGCGGCTGTCCGCAGGCGTCGAGCTCGTCGAGATCAAGGACGACCGGGTCACGCTCGCGGACGTCCACAACGGCGAGCGGCAGCAGCGCGAGCCCGTCGACGCGGTGGTGCTGGTGACCGGACAGCGAGCGGACGACGGTCTGCTCCGGGAACTCAGCGCCATCGAGAGGCAGGTCGTGGGCGTAGGCGACTGCGTTGCCCCGCGCCGGGTGTTCGACGCGGTCTGGGAGGGCGAGCTCGCGGCCCGGCGGCTCGTGGGCGTGTCCGCGGCCAGCGTGTCATGAGTCTGCGCCGCGGGAGGTGCCCGCGTGGGCCGGGAGCACTCGCCGCGCTCCGAGGCACAGGGCGCCGACTGGTGCGTGTCCCTGGCGATCCGTCCCTCGCGACCAGGAGGCTGTGATGTCTGGCGATCCACTCGGCTACCGGGCCAGACTCGGTGTCGTGACGCCGTCGGTCAACACGGTGGTACAGCCCGAGTATGACGCGATGCGCCCCTACGGCGTGACGAACCACATCGCCCGCATCCACATCCCCGAGAAGCCGATCGACGGCGACGTGGGGTTCCAGGAGCTCGTCGACGCCATCGACCGCGGCCTGGACGATGCCGTCCAGCGGGTGCTCTGCGTCGAGCCGACGTGTGTCGTGATGGGAGTGTCCATCGAGGCGGTGTACCGGGGCGGTGTCGGCGCCGCGCGGGCCATCGAGCGGCGGCTCAACACCCGTTTCGGCGAGCTGACGCTCATCCATGCGGCGGACGCGCTGCCGGCCGCGCTGCGCGCTCTCGGTGTCGACGACGGGCCGATCTCCCTCGTGACGCCGTACATG
Organism: Frankia sp. R43; assembly: GCF_001306465.1. Lineage (NCBI taxonomy): Bacteria > Bacillati > Actinomycetota > Actinomycetes > Frankiales > Frankiaceae > Frankia > Frankia sp. R43. The sequence goes on from NZ_LFCW01000004.1 coordinate 422,538, forward strand.
CCGGACGCGGACGCGCATCTGAAGGCCTTCGTCGAGGAGATCGGCTACGGATACCAGCAGGCGATCCACCTGCGGGCGCCCACGCCCCTGCAGATCTCGCACACGCCCGAGGCGGACGTCCGCGCGGCGCTCACCGAACTCGCCGCCGGGCGACCGCGCGCGATCATCCAGTTCGGCGCGAACCTGTCCATGGCGCGGCTGGCCGACGAGGCGGAACGATGGCTCGGGCTTCCGGTCGTCGCCGTCAACACGGCGACGTACTGGCACGCGCTGCGCCGCCATGGGATCCCCGACCGGCGTGAGGGATTCGGCTCCCTCCTGCTCCGGCACTGACGGTCCCCGCGACGCGACGCGGCGGGCAGACGAACCGACGACCAGACGAGAGGCACCGGCAGGCGTGCACGACGACAACCGCAACGACACCGAGCAGGGCCCGCCCGGCGTGACGCGCGACAGTGACGCCGTCCAGGTGCTGCACCGCCAGGCTCTGATCCTGGACTGCTTCTCCCGGGGACAGCCGCGGCTGCGGGCCTCCGACGTCCGGGCCGCCACCGGCCTCCCGACAACGACGGTGGCCCGGATCCTGCGCTCACTCGTCCAGGAGAACCTGCTCCAGCGAACCGGCGACTACTACTCGATCGGGCTACGGGTGATGGCCTGGTCGGCCGCGGCGACCGCCGGTTCCGACCTGATCGACGCGGCCAGGCCCATCGTGCGAGACCTGCGTGACCGCACCGGCGAATCGTGCATCGTCTACGTCCGCCAGGGCGGCGCCCGAGTGGCCGTGCTCATGAGCCACTCAGAACAGTCGATCATCTACCAGGGCAAGGTGGGCCAGATCCAGCCGCTCAACGCGGGTGCCGCCGGCAAGATCTTCATGGCCCACGAGCCGGAGGCGCTCGCACTCGCGCTCGACGCCGGCCTGCCCGCGTTCACACCGAACACCGTCACCTCCGTCGACCGGCTCGCCGACGACCTGGCACTCACCCGCCAACGCGGCTGGGCGTACTCGCCCGAGGAGCGCGAGCGAGGGCTCAGCTCCATGGCGGCTCCGCTGACGGATGCACGCGACGCCCTCGTCGGGGCGTTGGCCATCGGCGCGCCCGCGTTCCGGCTCTCACCCGAGAGCGCCGCCCAGCATGCCCCGGCCCTCGTCGAGTGCGCCAAGGCGATCTCGCAACAGCTGCTCTGATGTCCACATATGACGTGCGCCGTGCCGACAGTCGAACCGGGCCGATGTTCGAACGAGACAAGTGATGTGGTGGGGTGACCGCAACAGATGACTGATGTGTCCGCGGCCACGAGCAATCCGCCCGGTCCCGAGGATCAGGGACGACGGGGCGACGGCCCGCTCGCGGGCCTACGGGTCCTGGAGCTTGGCCAGCTCATCGCGGGTCCGTTCTGCGGCCAGCTCCTCGGCGACTACGGCGCCGAGGTGATCAAAATCGAGGATCCGGCCGGCGGCGACCCGATGCGCCGGTGGGGCCACACCGACGGCACCGCAGCGCCGGTGCACTGGTCGGTGCTGGCCCGCAACAAGCGATCCTTCGGCTGCGACCTGCGCAGCCCCGACGGCCAGGACCTGGTGCGCCGCCTCGCCCTGACCGCGGACATCGTCGTCGAGAACTTCCGCCCCGGCACGCTGGAACGCTGGGGCCTGGGCTACGACGAGCTCTCGGCGGCCAACCCCGGGCTCATCATGGTCAGGGTGACCGGCTTCGGCCAGACCGGTCCCTACGCCGGCCGGGCGGGCTACGGCTCCATCGGAGAGGCGATGGGCGGGATACGGCACCTCATGGGCGAGCCGGACCGACCACCGAGCCGCTCCGGGCTGTCCATCGGCGACAGCCTCGCCGGCACGCTCGGCGCGCTCGGTGCCGTCGCCGCCGTGGTCGAGCGCGCCAGCAGCGGCCGCGGCCAGATCGTCGACTGCGCCCTGTACGAAGCCGTCCTCGCGATGAGCGAGTCACTGGTGGCCGACTACGCCGCGTTCGGCCATGTTCGTGAACGCACCGGCTCGGTACTGCCAGGGGTCGCGCCCTCCAACGTGTACCCGACCTCGGACGGAGCGGACCTGCTCATCGCGGCGAACCAGGACACCGTGTTCCGGCGGCTGGCGGCGGCGATGGACCAGCCCGCCCTCGCCGACGACCCGGACTACGCCACGCACGCCGACCGGGGCCGCCGGCAGCAGGCGCTCGACGACATCATCACCGCCTGGACGAGCACGCTGACCCGCAGGGAGGTCGAGGACCGCTGCCTGGCCCACGCGGTGCCCGTGGGCCTGATCTACCGGGCACCGGAAATGCTCGACGACCCGCACTTCGCGGCGCGGCGGTCCATCGTCGACGTCGAGGTCGGCGCGGACGGCACGACCCTGCCGATGCAGGCGGTGGTGCCCCGCTTCGGCCGCACGCCGGCGCGGATCCGCTGGGCCGGCCCGCCGCTCGGCGACGCCACCGACGAACTGCTCGCCGAGATCGACGTCGACGCCGACACGGTCGCCGATCTCCGTCGCCGCGGGGTGATCCGATGAGCTCGCTCGCGCTCCAGCCAGGTGTCAGGGTCGTGGAGGTGGGCCTGCGGGACGGCCTGCAGTCGGTCGAGCGGATCGTGCCGACGGAGGCGAAGATCGAACTCGTGGAACACATGATCGACGCCGGCGTCCGGGACATCGAAGTCGCCTCCTTCGCGCACCCACGGGTGCTGCCCCAGCTCGCCGACGCCGAGGCAGTCCTCGCGGCCGTGCCACGCCAGCCCGGGGTGCGGTACCGCGCGCTCGTCCCCAACCTGCGGGGCGCGCACCGCGCCGGGCAGTGCGAACTCGACTATCTCGTCGCCCTGACCTGCTGTGACGAGGAGGTCAGCCGCCTCAACCAGGGCAGCGGCGTCGCGCAGGTGCTTGCCGACCTGCCAGCCATCGGCGAGATCGCCCGGGCCGCGGGCGCGGCCCTCATCGTCGGGATCGCGATGGCCTACTTCACGCCCTGCGTGGGTGCCACCGATCCGGCGATCCGCCTGGAACTGGTGCGGCGGGCCGTTGACGCAGGGGCAGTGGGTGTCTATTTCGGCGACACCGTCGGCATGGCCAATCCGGTGCAGATCGTCGACTCCCTGGAAACCACCCGTGCCGCCTTCCCGACGCTTGAGATCGGCCTGCACCTGCACGCGCGCAACGGCTTCGCGCTCGCGAACGTGCTCGCCGCGCTGGGCGTCGGCGTCGACTGGCTGGAGTCGGCGTTCTGCGGGATCGGCGGCGACCTGTGGTTTCCCGGTGAGCCCGACGTCCTCGGGAACCTCCCGACCGAGGATCTCCTCGCCTTCACCGGCGCTCTCGGCGTCACCACCGGCATAGACGAAGAGGCCTACGCCCGGGTGTCGGAACTGGCCCGGCTGACGACCGGCCGGGAATCCCTCGACCACCGCAGCCGTGGCGGCTCCGCCGGCGAGATGACCAATGCCCGATGGAGCGACATCCTCCGCACCTTCAAGGGCGTGACCACGACCCGGCAGAGGTGACCACGACCCGGCAGAGGTGACCACGACCCGGCAGAACTGAACGCCGTCCTGGACCCTTCCCGCGCTCTGGTTGGAGATCATCCTCATGACCGTCATCTCGGCACCGACACTGTTACCGCTGGGCCATCCGGCCGGCGCCGACGACATTCGCGGGCTCGTCGATGCCGTCGCAGCGGCGGGCTTCAGCGGAGTCCAGATGACGAGATCCCACTTCGACGGCGCCGTCACCGCCGGAATGGCCCCGCAGGAATACTTCGACCGCCATCGTGATCGTGGGCTGTCGATCGCCACGGTGGAGGTGGCGATGGAGTGGGCCACCGCCGACCGGCCCGCGATCGCGGCGGAAGCCGCGCCGCTCGTGGACCTCGCCCGGCGCGCCGGGGCGGCGCACATCATCGCGATCACGACCTCGCGTCCCGGGACGGCAGACCTCGACGAGGTCGCCGCGCGACTGGCCTGCCTGTGCGATGTCGCGGCGGACCAGGGCCTGCGGATCAGCTTCGAGTTCCTGCCGTGGACGGTGGTGCCGACCCTTTCCGCGGCGGCACGGCTCCTGGACGCGGTGAACCGCGACAACCTCGGTCTCGTCCTCGATCTCTGGCATTGGTTCCGCCAGCCCGGCGGCCCGAGCGAAGACGTGCTGCGGACCGTACCCCCGGCACGGATAGACGTGGTCCAGCTCTGCGACGCGCCCGCTGCGCCGGCGCAGGACCCGGTCGTGGAGACGACCACCGCGCGGCTGTTGCCCGGCGTCGGCGACATTGACATCGACGCGGTTCTGGACGTTCTCGCCGCGAGGGGAGCCACGCCGATCATCGCGACCGAGGTGTATTCGGCCTCACTCGCGGCACTCGGACCGGCGGAAATGGCCCGCCGGGCATTCACAGCCACGTCGGCAGCGCTTCGCGGGAGGTTCTCGCCGAACGGATGAGGTCGGATCACGCCGCGGGGTGCGCGGAGCCCTGATTCCGCGGAACGTGCACCGACAGCAGCACCGTCATCCGTTTGCGCGGTTGACAGGGCTGGGGCGCGCGACCGGCATGGGAGCTGAAACCGCCGGTCACACGGTGCTGCGATCACATGGTGCTGCCACCGGCATGGGACGCCCCACCAGGTGGAACCATCCGCCGAAGCGCTCGATCAACCAGCTTCGGGGCCGGGTCCCAGGGTTTCCCGTCGCTGGGGTCCCAGGCATAACACGGGACCTGGTTCCGGATCAGCCCGGTGAGTGCGGGAATCGACAGTTCCGCAGCTGACCAGGAGTAGAGCGCGTCAAGGCGCGGCACGATCATCCCGACGTCCAGCAACCGACCGAGGCCGTGCTCGTCGTCGATATACCCCTGCAGGTCGCCCTCGAGCGGATACCGGTCAGGCAGCACCCGGGACAGCGACAGAAAGATACCGGTCATTCCCACCCGCGGGTCACCCAGCAGGGGCGCGACCGGCCCCAACCAGCCCATCGCGAGGCGCGGAGCGGCCACCAGCGCGTGCGCGTACAGTACGCGGACCAGCACCAGGTTCAGGAAGAACCGCTCCACATAGCTTTCGGCGTCGGCCAGCGCCCGGTGCTCGAGATACGCGGCCACGACGCTCGCGTTGTGCGCGCGGTACCACGCCCGTACCGAAGGCCGGCGGGCGAACGCCACCGACGACGCGGCGCTTGGCGAGGACATCGGACCACCCATGCCAACCACGTGGCCTCGCGCCTCGGCGGTGTCACGCAGAAGCCGCTCGTTGACGGCCCGCCACCAGGCACTGCCCGGCGCCGCACCGGCCACTGGGGCGAGCAGGCCGCGGCGTAGCTGCCAGCGCATGAACGCCAGTGCCGCCCGCCGATACGGCAGCCGCAGCTCGGGCCAACCCGGTGGCGCCGCGTAGAGAGAGCCCAGCAACGCCAACCGCCCCGCCGGATCGTCGCGCACCGCGTCCACCCGACCAGCTGCGTACTCGGCGGCAGTAGCCACCCGCGAACCCTACGCCCCGGGACCGCTTCCGCGGTGGTCGTGGCAGGCCCTGCCACGGATCGGAGGTCAGCGCCGAGCAGGCGCTACGGATCGGCCTGGTGCACGACGTCCTCCCGACGACTTCCGACACCTGCCAGTAAGCGGGTGACGACCGGCGCCAGATGTTCGGCATGCGGGCCGCTGCGGCACCCTGGCTCCGTCGCGGTGCCCACCAGGGTCATGCGGTCCAGTTCCGGAAAACGGCCGCCGCGGTCTCCGCCGCCGTCTGCGGCCTCGCGATGGCTGCTCCGGTCAGCGAGGCCCGGTATCTTCAGACCGGAGATGAGGCGGTCGGGCAGCCGGTCGCCGCACGGGAAGAGGCGCTGCACTCCGCCCGCAGGACCGACCGCGCGCTCCATCGGACCAGGGATTCCTGATGCGTCTGCCATACCGGTTCCGAGGCGACCTGACAGTTGTCGGTTATTCGCTGTTCTTCCTGGCCGGCCTCGCCCCTCTACTGCTCATGAACCGCTGGCTGCTCGACAATGCAGTTTCTGGTCTTTCGTTACGGAACAATGGCGTGCACACGACCGCGGTGGCAATCTCCACACGCTACGAGTGGCGGAGCGATGAAACCACGAGCTGGAAAGAACACGCCACCAGGGTGAGCTATACCGTCGACGGAGAGAAGTATGTCGGGGAGGTCTCCGGCTCCTACCCTGCAGGCGGGCAGGTTGACGTTGTCTACGACCGCAGCGACCCCGCCAATCTCGCCCACAGCCCCTCCGGTGCCGGCATCGCGAGGGTCATCATGGACTTCGCCTTCCTGGTCGTCGGGATCGGACTGCTGGGCGCCTTCATATTGTTTTTTGTCGGGTTGTGGCCCTTCAGGATGTGACGGGTGGTGAGTTCGCTGGCAACCCGGCGGGCCGCCCGTTCCCGTAATCCGAGCCTGCGGACGCCCGGGGACGCCCGGCCGGGCCCCGGCCCCGGCCCCGCGCGATCTGTCCGTCATGCGGCGATCGGGAGGTTCTTGTAGCCGCGCACGGTGCTGGTGTGCAGGCGCACGGCGCCGGCCCGGTCGACGTCCCAGCGCGGGAAGCGGGCGCAGGGTCTCCTCCGGTGAGCAGCAGGACGTTGCTCCCCGCGGGAATGGTGACGCCGTGCAGGGTGCCGCCGTGAGCCCGTAACCTGCGCCCGATGGCACAGCGGTCACCGTCCTTCGGCACGCCGCGCTCCGCCGCAGACCAGTGCACCTGAAGCAGCGACATCATCCGTCCGCTGCGCGGACCAGGATGCGCGCATTCGTCCAGGCCGGAAGAGCCGTGGCCCCGAGGACGGGTACCAACGTGAACGCGACGATTCCGGTGTACTCGGCCGGGTCGACGGCAGGCACGATGCGGTCGCCGTTGCACAGCGGGTAGATCATGGCAGCCGACCCCGGCAGCGCAAACACGGTCCCGACAATGCAGGCGCCGGCCTGGGTAGACGGCTCCCCAGCGCCAGGTCCCTCGACGTTGCAGCGGCGTGGCACCGATCGCCGGCAGCATCGCGAACTCGGACCGGCGGGAAAGAGTGGCGATGACGAGGAATTCGTCACGGCGACGGCGATACAGCCGAACACGATCATCAGCACCTCCCAACGAGGCTACTCTGATTGCCTGGTTTCCAGAGGTCGGAACGCCCCCACTCCGAGCCATACAGAACACCGCGGCGAGCGCAATCATCCTTACACGGAGGATCCCGGAACATCCACAACGACTCGATGGTCGACGACCGGCCACAGAGTCAAGGGCACATATGCCAGGCCGGCGTTTCAGCGCATCAAAGCCACACCCGACACATCGACATCAGAGCCGGCGAGCACGGAACGGCCTGACCGGCTCGGGTTCCATGGGCGGTCCGTCGCGATGGCGTCGACCCGACTGTCGCCGCCGGAGGGGCTGGCCGACTTCGCGCCTGGCGACCCACCGGCGAGCACGGGGCGCGGGATCCGGGGTCGGCCGCGGCGTCGCCCTACCACCCAGACCATCCGATCGTAACCGAAAGTAGTTGCCCGAACTGGTTGCGTCCACCCTCCCGACACACCTACTGTCTGCGACACGGAAATGGTTTCCGTTTTCATTACAGGTAGGAGGCAGTCGTGAGTGAGTTCCGAGTCGAACCCGTCGCGGCGGCGGCCCCGGTGGCGGCGCCGCAGGGGCCGGGCACCAACGCGCTGGTCCACAGCCCGTTCGTGATCGAGCCGGTCGCGGTAGCCGCCCCGGTGGCGGCGCCGCAGGGGCCGGGCACCAACGCGCTGGTCCACAGCCCGTTCGTGATCGCTCGCTGAGTCGGCGGGGGCCGGGTCGCGCCCAAGCGGCCCGGCCCCCGTGCGGTCGCCGCCACAGCACGGTTGCCGCCACAGCAATAAGGAGGGTTGTCGGTGAGGCTGGCTGAGGGGCATCACCTGTACGAGTTCCCGGACGGCAGCTGGCGTGTCCTGGGGCCGGGGGATGCGTTTCTGCGGGTGACGGGCCCGTCGGAGGCGGTCGCCCGGCTTCGCGAGCGTCTGTGCGGTCCCCCGCCGAGGAAGGCGGAGCCGGCGCGACTGGTCACGGACGGCGACGAGCGGTCCGACGCGGTCATCGGCCAGTTGGCCGAGGCGCTTCGAGGACGGGGCGTCATAGTCGACGCGGATTCGTCCGCCAGGGTCCGGCCGGGGCCGTCGGTGCTGCATGTGGCAGGGGATGGCCCGGTCGCGCGGCTCGTCGCGGATCTCGCGGCAGGGTGGGCGACGCGGGTGCGGCGCGGGCCGGTCGACGAGACCGTCGTGCGCGGCGCGGATGTGCTGGTGGACTGCGCGGGCTGGTTGCCGGACACGGACTGGCGGCGAGTGGAGCGATGGTGCGCGCAGCACGCGACAGCGTGGACACGTGCGCACATGGAAGGGCTGTCACTGTTCGTTGGTCCGCTGACGGTGCCTGGCCGCAGCGCCGGCTACGAGGACGTGCGGGGTCGTCGGCTCGCGGCTGCCGGCACGCCGGAGGAGTTGCTGGCGCACTGGTCCTGGCTGGGTGCTTCGACGTCCGAGCCTCCGCCGGTGCCATGGCCGGGGCGCGGTGTCGTGGCGGTCGCGGCCGGGCTGCTGCTGGGCGAGGTGGAACGCTGGTGGGCAACCGACCAGCTGCCGGAGATCGACGTCCAGGTCGAGGTCGGTCCCGACGGTGAGACGCGTCGTCATCCGGTCCTGCCGTTGCCAGTCGTGGCGTCACCCGCCGCGCCGCGGCGTGGTGCGCGACCCGCCGGGTCGGTGCGCACATGAGCGCGGCGCCGGGTGAGATGTGGACGAACCTACGGGTCGCCGGCGCGGACGGAACGCCGCTCGCGGTCGACGTCCACCTGCCGCCGCGGGTGGACTGGCCGGTCCCGGTGGTCGTGACGCGCACCCCCTACGGGCGCAGCACCCATCTCACCGAGGGCCAGGGCTGGGCAGCGCGGGGCTTCGGCTACGTCGTGCAGGACGTCCGGGGCCGGTACGACTCGGACGGGCAGTGGCGGCCCTACCGCGACGAGCGCGCCGACGGCGCCGCGCTGGCCGACTGGATCATCGACCAGCGGTGGTGCGACAGCCAGCTCGTGGCCTACGGGGGCTCCTACTCCGGGTTCACCGCCTGGGCCCTCGCGGTGGAGCGCCCCGACGCGGTACGGGCGGTGGTGAGCCTCGGCCCGTCGATGGGCCTGCACCGGACCAAGTTCGAGCCGAGCGGCGTCCTGCGCCTCGCCGAGCACGCCTACTGGTGGCTGGAACGAGCGGACGGACGGACCAGCCGGGACGGGCTGGTCCGCCTGGTGCACGCCCGCCAGCCCGACGTGCTCGACCACCTTCCCGTCTGCGAGCTACCCGAACGGATGGGCGCGTCCCTGCCGCACTGGGCCGACCTGCTGCACACCGGTCCCGAACCTGGTCCGGAGGTGCTGACCGACGAGGAGCTGGCCGGGGTGAGGGCGGCGGCGTTCCATGTCGGCGGCTGGTACGACCTGCTGGTCACCGAGACCCTCACCCATTGGGACCTGGTCGGCTCCGCGATCACCCCTCGGCCGCCGAGGCGAATGCTTGTCGGGGCGTGGGGCCACGATCTCGCGTTCGCCCCGACCAGCCGGGTCGGCGACCGCGACCACGGACCGACGTCGCGCTACGACTTCGGGACACGCTGCGTCGACTGGCTGCGCGCCGTGCTGCGGCCCGCACCCGCCTCCTCGGCCCTCCCCGTGGTGTCACCCGCGGCATCCGCACCGCACGCGCCGACGCCGCCGGCCTCGCAGGCACCGTCGGGAGCGGAGGTCTTCGTCCGCGGCGCCGATCGGTGGGTCGCGTGCACGGAGTGGCCGCCGACCCCGGCGACCGACACGGTCTGGTACGCCGGGGCCGACGAATCGCTGTCCGTCGAGGACTCCGGACCGGCAGGCGGGCGGAGTTTCCGCTACGACCCGGCGGATCCATTTCCCTCCACGGTCCCCGGCGCGGACCGCCGGCCCCTGCTCGGCCGGAAGGACGCCGTCCGGTTCGTCTCCGACCCGTTGCCCGCCCCCGTCACGCTCCTCGGCAGTGGACGGGTGGAGCTGTCGGCCGCCGCGGATGGCCCGGCGGCTGACTGGATCGTGCGGGTGCTCGGCTGGCAGGTCGACGGCGCGCTGTTCGAGATCGCCTTCGGCAGCGCCGTCCGGACGGCACCGGCCGGCACCAGCGGGGCCTTCGCCGTCACGCTGGCAGGTGCGGTGGAGCAACTGCCTACCGGTGCTCGACTGGTCCTGGAGATCACCGGCAGTGATCATCCGAATCTGGCCCGGAACCTGGGCACCGGGCAGGACCGGTACACCACCGCCGCGACACGGCCGTGCACGCAGACTGTGCTGTTCGAGCCCGCTCGCGCAGGAATCCGCCTCGTGCTCTCCGTGATGGGCCTCGGCGTCACCGCGGAGATCGAGCGGGACGGGAAGGCCGGGCGGGACAGGACGGCCGGGCCGGCCGAGCGTGCCTTCGGTTCCGGGGATGACCAGTTGCTCGCGGTAACGGGTGCAGGCGAAGGGCCACATCCATGAACGGCGAACCGCTCGTGGACGCCCGGCTGGGGCTGTTGACGGGAGTGGTCGACCAGCCACCCCCTCCTGGCATGCCGTCGGGCTGGCTGGGACGCAGCGCACGGGTGGCGCGCGCCGACCGGTTCGCCTGGTGGCGCGCGGACGGGTTCGGCTTCGGCGCGACTCTCGGCGATCCACGGCGGGCGCGGGCGGCGGCGATCGGTGAGGCGGTGGAGCGCTACTGCGGCAACGCGGTGCCCACCGACCTGCCGACAGCGAGCTGGGACGCGCTGACCGCGCGGGGTGTTCAGGCGGTCGACCCGAACGACCTGGCGTTGTACTCGGACCGGCAGTACTCGACACGTGGATTCCCGTTCGTCCCGTTCGCCCGGGAGCTGGAGGTCGCCTGGGTGCCCGGTACCGACCTGGCCGCCGGTGGGCCGGTCCTCGTCCCGGCGTCGTTGGTCTATCTGGACTATTTCCACGGCCCGCACCGCGCCGAGCCGCCGACACACGCGCTGATGTACTCCGGGATCGCCGCGGGGACGAGCCGGGGCGCGGCGGAGACGGCCGCGTTGGAGGAGCTGTTCGAGCGGGACGCGACGACGATCTGGTGGGCGTCCGGAGCCCCGGCCCGCACGGTTCTCGATGACGGCCGGGTGACCGGCCAGCTGGGCCGCCCCGACCCGAACCATCCGCTGACCGTGCGGCTGCTGGCGGTGCCCTCCGAGTTCGGCGTTCCGGTCCTCGCCGCGTTCCTCGCCGACGAGGCGGCGGGCGTCGTCGCATTCGGCAGCGCCTGCCGCGCGGACCCGTCGACCGCAGCGGTCAAGGCGTTGGTCGAGGCGCTGCAGCTGCTGACCCTGACCCGTCAGCTCGCCACCCCCGACAGCGACGTATGGCGCGCGGTCGCCGCCGGTGACATCGAGGACCACGTCTTCCTGCCGTTTCGCGCCGACCGCCGCTATGGCGCCTCGGTGAGTGAGGACTACCGGGAGCTGGTGGATCTGCCGGCCGTGGCCCAGCTCTATCTCGATCCCGACGTCCAACGCGGCGCCCTGGGCCGGCTGTGTCCGGACGAGGCCGTCCGTCTCGACGACCTGCCTCGAGCAGGCGGCCCGTCCCTCGACGGCACGCGCGCCGCCTACCTGGAGCGCCTGCACAGGCGTGGGCTACGGGCGGTGTCGATCGACCTGACCACCCCCGACGTGGCCCGCACCGGGCTGCACGTGGTCCGCGTCGTGGTGCCCGGGCTGGTCGGGAACGGTCCACCAGCCTACCCACTGCGCGGCGGCCGGCGACTCTACGACGTTCCGGCCGCGCTGGGCTGGAGCAGCCGTCCGCTGACCGAGGACGACCTCGTCCGCCACCCCCTGCCGCTCGCCTGACCGCGCGGTTCCTTTTCGGTGACCGGTGACGAAGGAGGCTGACCTCTCATGAATCCCACGACAACCGACCTGGTCCCCGAACCGCCCGCCGCGGACCTGCCGTACCCGTCGCTGTACGACGAGCGGACGGGAATCGTGCGCCGGCTGGCACCCCGCCGGATCCCGCCCTGGTTCCCGCCGTCGTTCAGCCTGACCCACGCCTGGCTGTGCGACACGACCTGGTTCGGGCCGTGGCCGGCGGACGCCACCGGGGCCGGCTACGCCTTCGCGGATCCACGGCGCGCCCTCGCCGCGGCGTTGGGCGAGGCCGCTGAACGGTACTGCGGCAACCTCGTCCCGGCGGGACTGACCACCGCCAGTTACCGGGATCTCGCCGACGCCGGCGTCGAGGCGATCGACCCGGACCAGCTCGCGCTGTACTCACCCGCTCAGTACGCGACGCCGGGGTTCCCCCTGGTCCCGATGAGCCGGGACCTCGAACAGCAGTGGGCGGCCGGCCGGGACCTGCGCACCGGCATCGCGGTCCTCGTGCCGGCGTCGCTCGTCTGGGTGTCCTGGAACGCTCCTGCCGCCGCCCATCCGGTGCCCCGGACCAACCCGATCATCCAGGCCGGTCTCGCCGCCGGCCCGGACCGCGCGAGCGCCGAGGGGGGCGCGCTGCTGGAAGTCGTCGAACGTGACGCGATGACCATGTCCTGGTTCGGCGGGCGGGGCCTTCGCGAAGCGCTGCCGCCGGGCTGGCTGCGGGACTTCTGCCGAGGGCCGCAGGGCGCGCTGGACGTCCGGTTCCTCGCCTTCGACGACGAGTTCGGCGTGCCGGTCGTCGGGGCGCTGGTCACCGACGACCGGACCGGCTACCTGACGTTGGGCATGGGGGTGCATCCGGACCCGGTGGACGCGGCGCTGAAAGCGTGCGGGGAGGCGCTGCAGCTGCAGTTGTTCGTCGCCGACTACGACGACCCCGACGGGCCCTACGCCCAGGTCGCGGCCAGCCCGTCCAGCCCGCTACGGCCCTGGCGGTCTGATCGGGCCTACCTCCGCTCCTACCGCGACGACCTGTCCGACGTCGTGGACTACGGCTGCCACCTCCAGCTCTTCCTCGACCCGGCCGCGCGGGAGAGGTTCCGCCGGACCGTTGCGGACACCATCGTCGGATGCGTCGAGCTGACGGATCTCGGATCCGCTCCGGCGCGCGCAGCCGGACCGGCAGCGGCCGACCTGTTCGACCTGGTCGACCGGCTCGCCGGAGCCGGTCACCGGGCGGTCGCGGTCGACGTGACCACACCGGACGTGCGCCGCGCAGGCCTGCACGTCACGCGGGTCGTCGTCCCCGGCCTGTACAGCAACACCGCGGTCGGGCTGCCGTTCCTCGGCGGACACCGACTGCCCGCGGCGCGCACCGCACCGCGCACCGCGGTCCTGCCGTCGATACCGCTGCCGCACTGACCGACGCCGGCTCGCGGGACCGCCTCGTGTGCCGACGTGAAAGCAGCCCACCGGCCCTTCGCCTGTCGGGCGCTCCGCGCCGCACCGTTCCTCCTGGGGGAGATCCTGTCCACCGCATCCTCGACCGCGCCACCGGTCGCCCGACCGCCGCGAGCGTCCCGCCAGCCGCGACGGCGCACACCCCTGCCGCGCCTGCCGGCGTCCCGGTCACGGACCGCCGGCCAGGGCCGGTTCCTGGTCCTTCTCGTGACACTCGTCGCCGCGACTCCCGTCGTCCTCGCGCTCGCCGTGAGCCTCGGCGCGGTCCGCCTCCCCGTGGGTGAGGTGTGGTCGAGCGTGCTCGCCCACACCGCGGCCGGCCTGGGTGGCGGCGAGCCGCGGACAGGCCTCCACGACCAGATCATCTGGCAGGTCCGGGTCCCCCGGGTCCTGCTGGGGTTCGTCGTCGGCGCAGGGCTCGCGGTTGCCGGCGCGACCCTGCAGGCCGTCGTCCGCAACCCGCTCGCCGACCCCTACGTGCTGGGGGTCTCCTCCGGCGCGGGGCTGGCCGCCGTCGCGGCGCTGACCCTCGGCGGCACCGGCGGCGTCGGCTGGCTGGCCCGGCTGGGTGTGTCGGGGGCGGCGTTCGCCGGCGGCCTGCTCACCCTCGGCGCGGTGCTGGTGCTCGGCCGGAACGGGGGCCGCGTCGACCCGGGCCGGCTGCTGCTGGCCGGCGTGGCGCTCGGCTACCTGTTGCAGGCGGCGACGAGCTACCTGCAACTGCGTGTCAGCAGCAACCAGCTGGCGCACCTGTTGTTCTGGCTGCTCGGGACGGTGTCGGGAGCGGACTGGCAGAAGCTCGGCCTGCCGGCCGCGGTCGTCGGTGTGTGCACCGGCTGGCTGGTTCTGCGCGGGCGTGCGCTCAACGCCCTGCTGCTCGGCGACGACCTCGCCGCGTCGGCGGGTGTCGCCGTCAGCAGGCTGCGCACCGAACTGCTCGTCGTCACCGCGCTGCTGACCGGCGCCGTCATCGCGGTCGCGGGAGGCGTGCAGTTCGTGGGCCTCGTCGCCCCGCACTGCGTACGACTGATCGTCGGCGCCGACCACCGGCGGCTGTTGCCGCTGTCCGCGCTGCTCGGGGGGAACTTCCTGGTCCTTGCCGACCTCGCCGCCCGGACGGTCGGCGTGCCGCTGGAACTGCCCCTCACCGTCGTGACCGCCGTCGTCGGGGTTCCGTTCTTCCTGGTGCTTCTGCACCGCGGCACCCCGGCGGGTACGCCGTGACCGGGCTGCGCCTCGACGCCGTCGAGGTTCACCTGGCCGGCGCGCCGATTGTGCGGGACCTGACGGTGGACTGCCCTCCGGGCACGTTCGTCGGCCTGCTCGGACCGAACGGAAGTGGCAAGTCCACCGCCCTGCGGACCGTCTACCACGCCCTGCGGCCCCGAGCCGGGGCCGTGCTCCTCGACGGTGTCGACCTGCACCGTGATCTCGGCCCGCGGGCCACCGCACGGCGGGTGGCCGCGCTCACCCAGGAGAACGCCGGGGAGGTCCACCTGCGGGTCCGCGACATTGTCGCCACCGGCCGGCTCCCGCACCAGAGCAGTTTCAGCCCGGCGTCCCAGAACGACCGGGCGGTCGTCACCGACGCGCTGAGCGCCGTCGGCATGACCGGGCAGGCGGACCGGCCCTTCGCCGGCCTGTCCGGTGGTGAGAAACAGCGCGTCCTGCTCGCCCGCGCGCTCGCCCAGCAGCCGCGGGTGCTCGTCCTCGACGAGCCCACGAACCACCTGGACATCGGCGCGCGGCTCGACCTGCTCGACCTGGTCCGTTCCCTCGGCATCACCGTCCTGGCCGCGTTGCACGACCTGGACCTCGCTGTCGCCTACTGCGACCTCGTCCACGTCCTCGCCGACGGCGAACTCCTCGCGGCCGGTCCCCCCGCCGACGTTCTCACCCCCGACCTGCTCCGTCAGGTGTTCAAGGTCGCCGCCCACCGGACCGTCCACCCCATCACCGGCCGCCCCCACTTCGCCTTCGCCTCCCTCACCGCGCCCCCTGTACCCCGGCCGGCCGATCCGGCCGACCGCCCGTCGCCCGCCCCTGTCCCCGCCGGCGACACACCGCTGTCATCACCCCCACGCCTCGAAGGAACCCCGTGAACGACCGCGCCTCTCGCCCGCACCGGCTGCGCCGCACCGCCCCTGCACTCGCCCTGGCGTTCCTGATGTCCGGTGCCCTGTTCGCCGCCTGTGGTGACTCCCCGGCCCCCGCCGCGGCCCCCTCCTCCGGCAGCCGCCCGGAAGGCTTCCCCGTCACCGTCACCAACTGCGGACGCACCCTGCACTTCGACCAGGCGCCGAGCCGGATCGTCTCGGGCTGGCCCACCAGCACCGACCTGCTCGCCGCGCTCGGCCTCACCGACCGGGTCGTCGGCCAGTACAACACCGGCAACGGCACCGCCGGGTCCGGCTACGCCGCGGCCGTCGCCGACATCCCTGTGCTCAGCGACGCCGCCCCGAGCCGCGAGCGGCTCCTCGCCGCCCGCCCCGACCTGATCTGGGCCGACGGCTCCTACCTGTTCGACGGCCAGCAGCTACCCACCATCGACGAGCTCGCCGCCCAGGGCACCCAGGTGATGATCCTGCGCGGTTTCTGCACCGACGACGCCACCCGCGCCCGGGTCTCCGACGTCAGGACCGACCTGGCCGCCCTCGGCCAGATCTTCGGCGTCGAGACCAGGGCACAGGAACTCACCGGCCAGATCGACACCCGCCTCGCCGCGGTGGCCGCGAAGGTGAACGCCACCCGACCCGTCCCCATCGCGATGATCAGCAGCTTCGGTGGGGCGATCTACACCTACGAAGGCGTCTACAGCGACATCGCCGCCCGCGCCGGCGCCATCAACATCTACGCCGGGACCCTGCCCGCCGGGCGGTACTACGGCGAGCTGTCGAAGGAGAGCCTCCTCCAGAAGAACCCGGGCACCCTCGTCTATCTGCTCAGCGGCGGTGAGACCGAGACAGCGGCTCGCACGACGCTCACCGAGACCCTGCCCGCGGTGACCGCGGTCCGCACCGGCAGGGTCGTCTTCCTGCCGCAGTGGAACTCGACCAACCTGGCCGGCGTCGACGGCGTCGAAACCCTCGCCGCCGCCCTGCATCCATGACCACCACGCCTCCGGCCGACGCGGCCCCGCCGGACCACACCCCCACCGGCCAGGCGGCAGGTGGTTACCGGCTGTTCCTTACCGCCCGCGCGATCTCCTGGACCGGCTCCGCGATCAGCCTTGTCGCCCTGCCACTGCTGATCTACCAACGCAGCGGCAGCCCAGCGCTCACCGGAGCGCTCACCGCCCTCGAAGCGACCCCCTACCTCCTGCTCGGCCTGCCCGCCGGGGCCTGGGCCGACCGCCTCGACCCACGCCGCGTCCTCGGCCTGTCCGCGCTGGCCAGCTGCCTGCTGCTGGCCAGCATCCCGCTCGCCGACGTCGCCGGCCTGCTGACCATCGGCCACCTGCTGGTCGCAGCCGCCGGGAGCGCGACCGCGCTGACCTTCTCCGACGCCGCCGGGTTCCGTGCCCTGGCAGCCCTCGTTCCGCCCGGCCTCATGGGACAGGCCACCGGACGCCTCAGCGCCGTCAGCACCGTCATCGCCCTGCTCGGCCCCGCAACCGGTGGCCTGCTCGCCACCGCCCTCGGAGCAAGCACCGCGATCGCCGTCGACGCGGCCAGCTTCGCCGTGTCCGCCGTGCTCATGGCCCGCCTACCGCTGACGCAGACGCTGACGCAGACGCAGACGCCTGGCGTGCCATCGGCGGGACGGTCGCTACCTGCGGAGATCGGCGAAGGACTGCGCTGGGTGTGGAACCACCGGCTGGTCCGCACCCTCACTCTCCTCGGCGTCGGCAACAGTCTCACCGCCGGCTTCATCACCGGCCTGATCGTCGTCGTCGCCGTCCGCCACCTCGACCTGCCCAGCGACGACGGACGAATCGGCCTGCTCTACGCCGCCGCCGGCGCCGGTAGTCTCCTCGCCAGCCTTCTCCTACCGCCCCTGCAACGACATCTACCGGTGGGATGGATCACCCTCGGCGGACTCGCCGCCGGCCTGCTCTTCCTCGCCGGCTGGTCCGCGAGCCGCACCCTCACCCTCGGCGCGCTCACCCTGCTCGGCTGGCAGGCCGCCAACACCCTCGTCAGCCTCAACGGAATCGTCATCCGCCAGAGCGTCGCGCCGCTCGGACTCCAGGCCCGCGTCAACACCACCGCACGGATCATCGCCTGGGGCGGCCAACCCGCCGGCGCCCTGCTCGGCGGGCTGGTCACCGAGCACGCCGGGCTCGGCCCCGCCCTCGCCCTCGGCAGCAGCGGACTCGCGGTCTCCCTGCTCACGGGAGCACTCACCCGGCTGCGCCACCGCGACCGCCTCGGCGCGCTCACGCCCGCCGCCCCGCAGCCAACCCGAGCACCGGCCTGAGTACACCGTCAGCACGCACGAACTGACCGTGTCCGACCAGGTCGGCACCGTTTCCGATATATCGCTGCTCCACTCACGGGCCGGTTCCAATCCCGGCTGCGCCACGTGGACCAGCGCGCTCACACGGCGATCGGGAGGTTCTTGTAGCCGCGCACGGTGCTGGTGTGCAGGCGCACGGCGCCGGCCCGGTCGACGTCCCAGCGCGGGAAACGGCGCAGGGTCTCCTCCAGCGCGATCCGCCCTTCGAGGCGGGCGAGCGCGGCGCCGAGGCAGTAATGCGCGCCGAGACCGAACGACAGGTGCGCCTCGATACGCCGGCGGACGTCGAGCACGTCCGGGTTCGGGAAGGCGCGCTCGTCACGGCCGGCCGAGCCGGTGAGCAGCAGGACGTTGCTGCCCTCGGGGATGGTGACGCCGTGCAGGGTGACGTCGCTGGTGAGCCTGCGACCCTGGCTCGGTGAGGGGGCCTCGTAGCGCAGCAGCTCCTCGACCGCGTTCGGGATCAGGCCCGGGTCGGCGACGAGCAGCTCCCGCTGGTCGGGGAAGTCGGCCAGGGCGAGCCCCGCCCAGCCGAGCAGGCGGGCGACCGTCTCGGTGCCAGCGGAGACGAGCAGCACACCGAAGTTGGCCGCCTCCTGGTCGTCGAGCCGGCGGGTGGTGCCGTCGTCCTCGGTGAGCTCGGCCTGGACGAGGGCGCTGAACATGTCGTCGCGGGGGTGCGCGCGCCGGTCGGCGAGCTGCTCGACGAGGTAGCCGTGCAGCTCGAACATCGCGTTGAGGGCGGTGTCGTTGATCATGCCGACGCCGGGCTCGATGTGGAACATCGTGTTGATGACGTCGAGGATCCGCGGCTGGTCGGTCGGTGACACGCCGAGCAGCGCCGAGATCACCCGCGACGGCAGCTGGGCGCCGAAGTCCGCGACGTAGTCGAACCCGGCACTGCCCACATGCGGGTCGAGCAGGGTGCGGCACTCCTCACGGATCTGCTCGTGCAGCGCCGAGATGCGCCGCGGGGTGAAGGCGCGGGAGAACAGCACCCGCAGCCGCGAGTGCTCCGGCGGATCAATGAAGATCATCATCCGGGGCGCCTCACCGCCGGAGGAGAGCAGCTCCAGCGTGGTCCCCCGCGCCGAGCTGAACGTCCGCGGGTCACGCGACGCCGCGTCGACGTCGGCGTGCCGCGACAGCGCCCAGAAGTCGTACCGGTCGTTGCGGTACACCGGCACCTCGTCGCGCATCCGCCGCCACACCGCATGCGGCTCGGCGTCGATCTCCGTGTCGTAGGGGTCGTAGTAGACGTCGGTGGCGGTGGACATGGTCTCCCCCTGCGTCATGGTCTCCCCCTGCTCAGAAGCCGCGGAAGCGGGTGGGGCGGCGTTCGACGAAGCTGCGCACGCCCTCGTCGGCGTCCTCGGTGTAGGACAGGGCCTCCACGACCCAGGCCTCCTCCTGCGCCAGGGTGTGCCGGTCGACGTCCAGCGAACGGTTGAGCAGCCACTTGTTGGCGCTGTGCGCGCGGGTCGGCCCGGCGGCGAGCCGGCCGGCCAGGTCGTCGACGGTCGCGGCCAGCTCCTCGGCGGGCACGGTCCGCGCGATCAGGCCGATCTCGGCGGCGCGGGTGGCCGGGATGTCCTCGGCGAGCAGGACCAGCTCGCGGGCGCGGGCGAGGCCGACCAGCCGCGGCAGCAGCCAGGTCCCGAGGCCGTCGACGGCCAGCCCGCGGCGGGCGAAGATCTCGATGAACTTGGCGTTGTCGGCGGCGACGACCAGGTCGCAGGCGAACACCAGGTGCGCGCCGATACCGGCCGCGGTGCCCTGCACGGCCGCGATCACCGGCTTCTCGCAGTCGAGGATCGCGTGCACCACGTTGATGCCGCCGGTGGTCATCGCCCGGCGGATGTCACCGACGAGCTTCTCGGGCACGCCCTCGGGGCGCGGACCGGCGCCACGCTGCTGGCGCAGGTCGGCGCCGGTGCAGAAGAAACGTCCGGTGCTGCCGAGGACGACGACGCGCACGGACGGGTCCGCGTTGAACCGGGCGAACCAGGTGAGCAGGGCGTCGCGCTGCCCCATGGTGAGGGCGTTGCCGGCGTCCGGCCGGTTGAGGGTGACCCGGGCGATGCCGTCGGCGGTCACCGTCAGGGTCAGCTCACCGTCCGCGGCCACCTCGGTCACGGCCGCGGGCGCACCGTCGGTGGTCGGGGTGGGCTCCGTCGGCGTGGAGTCCGTCGGGGTGGGGATCGATGTCGTCACGGCACTCTCTGCAGGCTCTGGGCGACCGCCTCGGCGGCGGCGTCGGACGTCGTGTAGGAGGTTTCCAGCAGCAGGGCGCGCTTGAGGTGCAGGTGGAGGTCCACCTCCCAGGTGAACCCCATCCCGCCGTGCACCTGGATCGCGTTCCGGCAGTTGAGCAGCGCCGCCTCGGCGGCCAGCACCCGGGCCGCGGCGACGGCGCGGACGGCCGACGCTCCGTCGGGCCCGGGCTCGGTGATGTCGAGCGCACCGGGTTCGTCGACGATCACGCCCGCGGCGTCGACCACGGCCCGGGCCACCTCGCCGCGGGCGAAGCAGTCCGCGAGCATGTGCTTCACGGCCTGGAAGGTCCCGATGGGCCGGCCGAACTGCTCGCGTTGCTGCGCGTACGTGACCGCCAGGTCGAGGACGCGCAGCGCGTGGCCCACCAGCAGCGCGGAGCTGAGCAGCGATCCCAGCAGCGACCACCGGGCGGCCTGCGCCGCGTCGCCGACCTCCTCGCCTCGCGGGAGGTCGGTCACCAGCGACAGTGGCGTCGTCGGGTCCAGCGGTGCGGTGACCGCCGTCGCGGTCAGTGCCGCCGGGTCGAGCCGTTCGATGCCGTGCGTGTCGAGGACGTAGACGACGTCGGCGTCGCGCAGATGCTCGACGAGCAGCGGCGCGCCCGGTTCCGGACGCACCACGACCGCCGGGACGACCTCCCCACTGCCGACCGCCCCGCTGTCACCGTCGAGATCGGCGGCGAGCGCCGCCGCGACCAGCGGGCCCGGCACCAGGCAGGCGCCGAGTGTCTGGTAGGCGAGGACGGCGTTGACGACCGGCAGCGCGAGCCCGCCGCGCTCCTCCGGCTGGTACACGGCGAACGTGCCGAGCTCGGCGAGCGCGCTCCAGGCCGCCCGGTCGAACCCACCCGGCTCGGCCCAGCCGCGGGTCCGCTCCACCGGGAAGATCTCCTCGGCCAGCCGGCGGACGGTGTCCTGCAACGCGCGCTGATCTTCATCCAGGTCGAAGTGCATGCTCAGCGCTCCTTGGGCAGGCCGAGGACGCGCTCGGCGAGGATGTTGCGCTGGATCTGCGACGTCCCGGCGCCGATGCTGATCGCGAACGCGTGCAGCTGGGCGTGCACCAGCTGGCCGGTGGGCAGGCCCGGCTTCCCAGGCAGAGCAGGCAGGTCGTCCATGCTCAGCGCGGCCCGGTCCAGCACCCGGATGATCAGTGCGCTCAGGTGGTGCAGCGTCTCCGAGTAGGACAGCTTGAACGCGGAGCCGCCGGCCGGCGGGATGACCCCGACCATGCCCCGGGTGACGTTGCGCTTGGTGAGCGCCCACAGCGCGTCCAGCTCGGCGGCGACCCGGCCGATGTCGCGGCGCAGGCCGGTGTCGTCCCAGGCGGTGCCGGCGCCCCGCGGCAACACCCGGGCGAGTGCGGCGAGGTCGGCGACGTGGGTGCGCGCGGTGATCAGCTCCCGGACGAACGCGGTGCCGCGCTCGAAGCCGAAGGTGACCATCGCGACCCGCCAGCCGTCGTTCTCCGCGCCGACCCGGTTGGCCACCGGGATGCGAACCTCGTCCAGGTAGACCTCGGCGAACTCACTGTCGCCGTGGATGGTCCGCAGCGGGCGGACGTCGACACCCGGACTGTCCATCGGCATGATCAGCCAGGTGATCCCGCGGTGCTTCGGCGCGTCGGGGTCGGTGCGCACGAGCAGCTC
Organism: Frankia sp. R43; assembly: GCF_001306465.1. Lineage (NCBI taxonomy): Bacteria > Bacillati > Actinomycetota > Actinomycetes > Frankiales > Frankiaceae > Frankia > Frankia sp. R43. The sequence continues at coordinate 444,317 of NZ_LFCW01000004.1, forward strand.
GCAGTAGTCGGCGACCGGGCCGTAGGACGTCCAGATCTTCTGCCCGGTGACGACGTAGTGGTCACCGTCGCGGACGGCCCGGGTGCGCAGACCGGCGAGGTCGCTGCCGGCGCCCGGCTCGGAGAAGCCCTGGCACCACACCGCCTCCCCGGACAGGATCCGGGGCAGGTGGAAGGCGCGCTGCTCGTCGGTCGCCTCGGCGATGAGGGTGGGCCCGGCGTGCAGCTGGCCGACGAAGTGGACGCCGAGGTCGGGGGCACCGGCCGCGGCGGACTCCTCCAGGAAGATCAGATGCTCGGCCGGGCTGGCGCCCCGGCCGCCGTACTCGCGGGGCCAGTGGATACCCGCGTAGCCGGCATCGGCAAGCATCCGTTGCCAGGCGCTGTCGTACCGCCGGCGGGCCTGCCAGTCCCGCTCGGGCGGGGGCCCGCCGAGCTGGGGAACAGCCTGCCGGACCCAGGCCCGGATCTCCTTGCGGAACTGGGCCTCGGACTCGGAGTCGAGGAGCAGCATCCGACCACCTCCATTGGATACATTATGCCAATTGGCGGCCAGACGTCCGGTCTCGCGGCGCCGGGCGCGGGAACTCGCCACGCCGACCGGTACGAGCGGCCCGCCGGGCGTGGCACTCGTACCGGTCGGCGTGGCGCTCGGCCCGCCGGGCGTGGCGAGCGGCGGGCCGAGCGGCCGTCAGGAACCCGCGATCAGGTCCAGCGACTCCAGGTCGCGCAGCGCCGCGCAGATCCCCCGGGCCATCGACAGGAACATCCGGTCGGAGTGCTCCGAACGCACTCCGGCGGCGAACATACAGCCCAGCACCGTGATCAGCGGGCCGTGCAGCATCCCGCTGCGGTAGTCGGTGAAGCACTGTTCGGCCGAGTAGCCCGTGACGCCGAGCTCGACGAGGCGCTCGTGATAGGCCGCCACCAGCCGGTGCTCGGCCGCGCGCCGCACGGCCGGCGGAAGCGCCGTGGACAGGAAGTACGCGAGATCGCGGGCCGGCAACCCGATGGTGATCGTCTGCCAGTCCACGGTCAGCACGCCCGGGCCCTGCGCCGGGAACATCAGGTTGTCCAGCCGGTAGTCCCCGTGCAGCAGGGTGAACGGGGTGCGCCAGGTGCTCTCCCACTGGTAGGTCAGCGCGGCGGCCTGGTGCAGCGTGTCGACGTCACGCTGGTCGAGCACACCGGCGAACCGATCGCCGAAGTCCTTCGTGGTCGCCACCAGCAGCTCGGCCAGGAACGCGAGCTCCGCGTCCTGCGGGCGGGGCAGCCAGTCGCTCTCGGCGGCGAGCAGCTCACTGTTCCAGAACGACGCGTGCAGCCCGGCGAGCGCGCGGACGGCGTCGGTGGCCTGCGCCTCGTCGCAGCCGTCCTCCTGGCTGCCCGGGCGCGCCGGGGCGGCGTCGGCCAGCACGAGGGTGAAGGCACGGGAGTCCGGGCTGATCGCGGCCTGCCAGCAGCGCGGGATGTTGATACGGGAGTCCCGGGCCAGCCGGGCGTAGAACCCGACCTCCTTGCGGTAGCCGCGGCGCACCACGTCCCGCCCGCCCGGGTCACCGGCTCCCATCTTGACCACGAGCGTGCGCGGGGCCGGTGCGCCGTCCGCCGTGGTGTCGCGCCCGGGGGCGTACTCCAACCGGAAGCGATAGCTGGAACCGATCTGACCGGTGCCGATCGGTTCGTGGCTCACGGCGCGGACCTCGACGTCGGCGGCACCGCCGGCACCATGAGCACCATCGGCACCGCGTAACGCCGCGGTCATCCACGCCGGAGTGATCTCGGCCGGATCATCGACGATCTGCTCCGCGGTGCCGACGCCCGGCGCGTCCGCACCCGCACCCGGCTCACGGCGCGCGCCGGCGTCGGCATCGGCGTCGACGGTCACGCCGCCGCCGACGCCGACGTCGACGGCGGCGGCAGAAGCGGAACCGGAACCGGACGCAGGGCCGGACAACGATTCAGGATAGGAAGGTTGCATAAAGTATCCCTCTATGTTTCGAGTGGGGAGCCCGCTCGACCGGATGCACCCGCCCCTCGGGGGAACCGCATCGTCGGCACCGCAGAGTACTTCCAAGCCCGCCGGACGTAAACACTCTTGCCATACAGCGTCAGGACTGTAAAGGGCCTCCGCCCGCTCAGCCCGCGGCTTCGGCCGGCTGGGCGGAGAGCCAGGCCGCCACCTGGGCCCGCGAGGTGAGCCCCAGCTTCTTCAGGATCTGCTGGACGTGCGTCTCGGCCGTCCGCGGGGAGATCACCAGGGTGGCGGCGATGTCCCTGTTGCTCAGGCCCTGCGCGACCAGCTGGGCGACCTGCCTCTCCCGCCGCGTCAACCGCACACCGCCCAGCCACCCGCCGGCAGGCACAGCGAGCGGTCCGGTACTCGACCTGCTGGTGGATCCGGGGACCGGCCCAGCGGTCGGTCCGCTCGGCGATCCGCTGACCGGTCCGGTGGCCGCCTCGGCGGCGGAAGCCGTCGCCGAACCGGTGGCGCAGGAGGTGGCCCAGGCCTCCGCCGGTGCGAGCGCGGCTCCCCGTGCCCAGGCCGCGTCGAAGGCCCGCGGGCCCAGGCCCTCCCGGCACGCCGCCTCGCATTCCTGGCGGAGCCGGAACAGCGCGGGCAGCGCGGCGGTGGACGTCCCCATCCGCTCCCAGAGATGGTCCGCCGCGCCGAGCAGGACCGCCGCGCCGGCGAACTCCTCCAGGCTCGCCCGAATCCAGGCCAGCGCCTCCAGGCACAGGGTCAGACCCAGATGGTCGGGCAGCCCGCTCTCCCCGAAGAAGGCGGCGCGCACGATCGCCAGCGCGCCCTTCGGGTCACCGGCCCGCCAGGTGGCCAGCGCGCGGGCCCATTCCGCGTACGCGCGCAGCCGGCGGTCCCGGCGCAGATGCGCCAGGGCGACCCAGTCCTGGTAGTAGCGCTGCGCCGCCCACGGAGTGCTCCCCAGCGCGGTGGCGAGCGTGAGCACCGCGAGGGTCTCCTGCTGCCGGTTCAGGTCACCGTCCCGGCGGAACTGGGCGAGGGCCCGTTCCAGGTTCGCGACGGCGTCGGGCTTGTCGGTGTACACCGCGTCGAGGCCGGTGAGCTGGGTGATGAGCGCCGCTTCGGCACCCGCGCCACCGGCCGCCACCAGCTCGCTGCCATGCTCCAGCATCCGTTCGGCGTCGCCACGGTCACCCTGCAGAGTCGCGAGCCAGCCCGCGGTGTGCAGCGCACGGACCCGGCCGGGGACGTTGTCGCCACCCCCGCGGCCGGCCTCGTCACCACCCACACCTCCGGCGCCTCCGCCGCCGCCTCCGGCACGGCGGGAAGCGCCCGAGCCACCGCCGGTACCCGAGCCGCCGTCGTCGAGCAGGCGGGCCAGCCAGTACCGCCCCTCGGTGAACCATCCGTCCGCGACCCAGTAGCGGTGCAGCGAGTGCGCGAGCGCCAGGTTCGCCGCCAGGTCGGGGGTGGCGGCGCAGAACTCCAGCGCCAGCTGCAGGTTCGCGTGGTCGGCGCGCAGCCGACTGACCCAGGACCGCTGCGCCGGGCCGGTCCACTCCGCCTCCGCGCGGGCGGCGAGCCCCGCGTACCAGTCGTGGTGGCGGCGGCGCAGCACCTGCCACTCGCCGCGCCATTCGAGGTCGTGCTCCAGCCGCTCCTGGCCGTACTGGCGCAGCATCTCCAGCAGCCGCAGCCGCCCGCGCTCCGGACCCGGCTCGAACGTGAGGATCGACTTGTCGACCAGCGCGAAGATCAGGTCGAGGAACGGTTCGGCCAGCCCCTCACCGCAGACCCCCTCCGCCGCGTCGAGCTCGAAGTCACCGGCGAACACCGACAGCCGGGCCCACAGCAGCCGCTCCTGCGGGGTGCACAGGTCGAAGCTCCATGCGACGCAGGCACGCAGGGTCCGCTGCCGGTCGGCGACCATCCGGCCGTCGTGGCGCAGCAGCGCGGTCGGCGTGGTGAGCCGCGCCAGGATCTCCGTCGGTGACAGCGCCCGTGTCTTGACCGCGGCGAGCTCGATGGCCAACGGGATGCCGTCGAGGCGACGGCAGATGTCACCGACCGCGGCCCGGTTGTGCCAGGTCAGCGCGAAGTCCGGGCGGACGGCACGGGCCCGTTCGACGAACAGCGTCGTCGCGTCGCAGGGCAGGTGCGCGTCGGCCCCAGCACCATCCCCGTTTCCGTTCCCGCCGCCGACCGGCAGGGGCGCCACCACGTACGTCGCCTCACCCTCGACCCGTAACGACTCCCGGCTCGTCGCGAGGATGCGCAGCCGCGGGCAGCGGGTCATCAGCAGGTCCGCCAGCTCCGCGCAGGCCTCGACGACGTGCTCGCAGTTGTCCAGGACGAGCAGCGCATCCCTGGCTTCCAGGTACGCCCCGAGCGCGACGGCCGACGGTTCGGCGCTCCCGCGCGGCTGGCAGCCGAACGCCGCGGCGACGGTGTGCGCCACCAGCCGCGGATCCCGCAGCCGCGCCAGCTCCACGACGCACACCCCGTTCGGGTAGGCGCGGCGCGTCTCGGCGGCGACCCGCATCGCCAGCCGGGTCTTGCCCACACCACCGACTCCGGTGACCGTGACCAGGCGAAACTCACCGAGCAGCTCACGCAGCTCCGTGCGTTCCGCACGCCGGCCGACGAAGCTCGTGCGTTCGGTGGACAGCCGCTCGCCCCGGAACCGAAGCTGCGCGGAGACTGCCATGGATCATCTTTGGCGGGCGTCTGCCACGACGTCAAGACGCACCGACACCCGCGACGATCCCGGTAGCCATCCCGGTACTTCTACGGATGCCCGCCCCGTGACCGGCCCCCGATCCTGGTCACGCCCACCCGTCGGTGCGGCACAGGCAACGGACTGCCGGGCCGCCGACATGACGGACGGCCGAGCGGATGGAGGGAAAGAAGGCCATGCTCACGCCGTTCGACGACTATCCGATCCATCAGAGCGCGCTGCCGGTCGCGCACGCCGGCGGTGGGCATCCCGACCACTACGACCGGTTCTGGTTCAACGGCTACGACGAGGACGTCTACTTCGCGCTCGCGTTCGGCCTGTACCCGAACCGTGGCACGATCGACGGCGCGTTCAGCGTCGTCCACCAGGATGTGCAGCGCTCGGTCTTCGCCTCGGGACGCATCCCGCTGGATCGCACCCGCACCAGCATCGGCCCGATCACGGTCGAGATCGTCGAACCGCTGCGGGTGAACCGGATCATCGTCGACGCACCGGAGCACGGCCTCGCCGCCGAGCTCACCGCCACCGCGCGCACCCCCGCGCACGAGGAGCCCCGGGCCACCCAGTACGACGGGCCGACGCTGCTCACCGACTCCACCCGGGCCACCCAGATGGTCACCTGGAGCGGGTGGGTGGAGTCCGGCGGCGAGCGCATCGAGATCACCCCGGTCACCTACGGAACCAAGGACCGTTCGTGGGGGATCCGCGGTGTGGGCGAACGGACCCCCGCGGCGCCCCGCACCGCGCTGCCGCAGGTGTTCTTCCTGTGGGCCCCGCTGAACTTCGCCGACCGGGCCCTGCACTACGTCGTCATGGAGGACGAGACGGGCCGGCCGTGGCTGGAGCGCACCGCCATCCTGCCCGTGCTCGGCGACGGCGACCCGGTGTTCGGGCCGGACACCGGCATCAGCTGGCTGCACGGGGTACGCCACCAGGTGCGCTGGGCACCGGGCCTGCGCCGCTCCGACGGCGCCACGCTCCTGCTCGGCCCGGACGAGACGGTGGAGCTCGAACCGCTGCGCACCTTCCGGATGAAGGGCGTCGGCTACCTGCACCCGCACTGGAAGCACGGCCGCTGGCACGACGAGCTCGCCGTCGGCGGCGAGGTCCACAAGGTCGCCGAGCTCGACACGCTTGCACCCGAATGCGTGCACGTCCAGCAGGTGGTGCGCGCGACCTGGGGCGAACGGGTCGGCCTCGGCGTCCTCGAACAGCTCGTCATCGGGCCGTACGCGCCGGGCGGCTTCCAGAGCATGCTCGACGGCGCCCCGGCCTGAGCCGACCGGCGAGCAGCGGCACATTCTCAGTAGCTTCGAGGGATTCTGACAATGCCTGTAGAACCGGCGATGGCGCATGGATGGGGTGACGGCAGGCCCTGCCGGCCATGGCGCTAAAGGCGGGCCAGCAGTTCGGCCTTCTTCGCGGTGAATTCGTCATCCGAGAGAATGCCGCGGCGGTGCAGGTCGCTCACTTTCTCGATTGCCGCCAGAATCGCCTCCGGGTCGGTGCCGCCGGCGGATGCCGGGGCGGGCTCGGACGGGTTCGCAACCGGGTGGGGCCGCTGCGGCACCGGGGTCACCAGCGGCAGGCTCTCCACCGTGAAGGTACCGTGCTGGCTGGAGAAGGACAGCGTTCCGCGCGGGCCGCCCTGCTGCTGGACGCCGGCGATGCGGTGGTCGAGGGTGTCGTAGACGCGCACCTCGCCGTCGCCGCCGCGCACGGCCAGCCGCCGCGCGGCCGGGAAGACGGCATATCGGGATTCGTTCTGGCTGCCGGTCGAGCTGGGCTGGCCCAGGCCACCGGGCCACCAGTTGTTCAGGTTCGCCCGGTGGGCCGCGCCAGGCTGCCCGCCCGCGGCCGGCGGCGAGGCGGGCGCATACAACTGTGTCGAGCTCAGCAGGCTGGAAAGCTCCGTGGCGAGGCCGCTGACCGTTGCCTGCAGGCCGTGGTTGAACATGTCGCCGACCATCGTCATGCCCCCGGCCATCCACTGCCCGCTGCCGCCCAGCTCCGGATGGGAGAACTGAGCCTGGGTGCCGCCGCCGAGCAGCACCGCGTCCAACAGGGCTCGCACCGCGTCGGCGCTCACGCCGTACCGGCGGGCGAGATCCGCGATGGCCTGCTCACCCTGGCCGTTCAACCTGCGCATGGTGAATCCCCTCGTCCCGGCGCCACGCCGTCTCGACGAAAGCCGGGCGGTGTCACCGGCGTCTTGCCACCACCCGAGTCTGCCAGCCTCGTCGCGGCCGCCGTGGCGTTACTGGTCGCCCCGGCGATACCGGCCGGGCCGAGGGCTGCGGCCAGGGGTGCCGGGGCTTCTCCCCGCGACCCGGGGACGGCGGCCGGGGACTGCGCGAATGATGAAGGTGCCACGGGCGTCTCGTGCGCCGGGATGCCGCGGCTGGCGACCGGATCCGCTCGTCCGAAGGGACCGCCATGTCCGACCCCCACATCTCTCCCGAACCGCCGGCCTCACCCGAACCGCCGGCATCCTCCGGCCCCGGCCCGAAGCCCGACCCAGGCGCCGAGTCCGGCACCGGTACCTCGTCGTCGTCCGAGCCGCGGGCCGTGGTCCGGGCGTTCCTGGTGGCGTTGGAGCGGCTCGACGCCGACGCGGCGCTGGCGCTCGTCTCGGATGACGTCGTCTACCAGAACGTTCCGCTGCCGCCGGCCCGCGGGCGGGCGGCGGTGGAGAAGCAGCTGCGCTGGATGCTGCGGTACGGCACCGGGTTCGAGGCGCGCATCCACCATCTGGCCGCGGACGGCCCGGTCGTGCTCACCGAACGCACGGATGTCCTGCGTGCCGGCTCGTGGGAGGCGGAGTTCTGGGTCTGCGGCACGTTCGAGGTGCGAGACGGCCGGGTGGTGCTGTGGCGGGACTACTTCGACTGGGCGACGTTCCTCGCCGCCAGCGCCCGCGGTGCGGGGAGGGCACTGTTCTTCCAGGCCGCCGCGGCTGTCGCAGCCCGGCGCCGAAACTCGCCCTGACCGCGTTCTCCCCCGCAGCGGGCGCGCAGCCGCCACGGAGCCTCCCCCGGAAGCGGGCCGCCCGCCGACAGCCAAGCCGTTGCACCAGGACATACTTCTAGATAATTTCTGGGCTCAGGGCGCATCGGGTGCGGTCCTGCCGATCGACCGTGAATCCCCCGGGGCCGACCGAGTGCCTCCCTCCTGTGTTCGAGACCGCGGCACCGGCCGCACGGCGGCCCCGCCGCCGGCAGCGAGAAGGACCTGATCATGAACCTTGACGAGGCCGGCGGCGTCTTCACCGACCCCACCGCCTACGCGGACGAGCAGCGCTTCCACGCCGCCACCGCCGTGCTGCGCCGCGAGTCCCCGGTCCACCGGGTCGAGACCGAGGGCTTCGCCCCGTTCTGGGCGATCACCCGGTACGACGACGTCATGGAGATCTCCCGCGACTCCGAGCTGTGGCACAACGCCCCACGCACCGCCGTCCAGCAGGACCCGGACGCCCCCGCACCACCCATCCGAGCCCTCGTCCAGATGGACGCCCCCGACCACCCGATCTACCGCCACATCAGCGCCGACTGGTTCAAGCCCGCCGGCGTACGGCGACTGTCCGACCGCATCACCCAGCTCGCGAAGCGATACGTCGACCACATGGCCGACCTCGGCGGCGAATGCGACTTCGTCCAGGACGTCGCCGCGCACTACCCCCTCTACGTCATCCTCTCCCTGCTCGGCCTGCCGGAGGAGGACTTCCCCCGGATGCTGAAGCTCACCCAGGAACTGTTCGGCGCCGAGGACCAGGACATGGCCCGCGCCGCCGACGGCGACGCCGCCGCGATGGAAGCCCTCCTCGACTTCTTCCAGTACTTCCAGGGTGTCATCGCCGACCGCCGCGAGCACCCCACCGATGACCTCGGCTCGGTCATCGCCAACGCCACCGTCCACGGCGACACCATCGGCGAACTCGAGGTCGTCGGCTACTACGTCCTCATCGCCACCGCCGGCCACGACACCACCAGCGCCGCGATCTCCGGCGGCCTGCACGCCCTGCTCGACAACCCCGACCAGTGGCAGCGCCTCACCGCCGACCCCGCCGCCCTCGTCCCCACCGCGGTCGACGAGATGATCCGCTGGACGTCCCCCGTCAAGCACTTCATGCGCACCGCCACCCGCGACACCACCATCCGCGGCGTCCCGATCCCCGCCGGCGACGCCGTCCTGCTGTCCTACCCGTCGGCCAACCGCGACGAGGACGTCTTCACCGACCCCCAGACCTTCGACGTCGGCCGCACCCCCAACAAGCACGTCGGCTTCGGCTTCGGCGCCCACTACTGCCTCGGCACCCACCTCGCCCGCCTCGAAGCCAGAGCCCTCTACACCGAACTCGTCCCCCGCCTGCGCGAGGTCGAGCTCGCCGGCACCCCCGAGTACATGCAGACCGTCTTCGTCGGCGGCCCCAAGCGGCTGCCGATCCGCTACAAGATCTCCTGACGACATCCGGCCCGGCCGTCGCAGCCCTGGGCGGCCCACACGCCGCGGAACCACCAGGGCTGCCGGAGGGCACACAGGATGAGCGAGTCGGAAGGCGCTACGCTGGCGGCGGGCACCGGCCCCTTACCGGGCACAGGCGACGGGGCGGGAGCGGGCGACGTCGCATGGATCGTCGACGACCCACACCACGTCACACCGCAGTGGATGACCGCCGTGTTACGCCACGGCGGGACGGACACCGAGATCACCGGCCTGCGCCACGAACCCGTCGGCAGTGGCCAGCTCAGCTCCAGCTACCGCTTCCACCTCACCGGCGCACCAGACGCAGCCGAGACTGCGCCGCCGTCGGTGGTCCTCAAACTCGCCGCCGGCACCCCCGCCGGACGCGCCCAGATCGCGCCCGGCTACCGCAGCGAGGTCGGCTACTACCGCAGCTTCGCCACGGGCGCCCAGATCCGGGTTCCGCGCTGCTGGAGCGCCGCCATCACCACCGACGGCCACAGCTTCACCCTCGTCCTCGAGGACGCGCACCCGTCCCGGCCCGGCTCCCAGGTCGACGGCGCCACCCTCACCCAGGCCCACGCCGCGATCCGCAACCTCGCCGGGCTGCACGCCCCCTTCTGGGGCCAGGACGGTCTGCGTGACACCGCCAGCTGGCTGCGCCACAGCGACGAGGCCGCCCTCAGCTTCTTCGGCGAGCTGTTCGCGACCGCCACCGGACCCTTCATCGACCGCTTCGGCCCAGACCTCTCCCCCAGCGACCTCGACACCCTCCATCGGACGGCCGATCTGTTCGGCCGCTGGGGCAGGCACATCGGCGGCCGGCACAGCCTGATCCACGGGGACTACCGGCTCGACAACCTGCTCTTCTCCAAAGCCACCGACGGGGTGCCCCCCGAGGTCATGGCGGTCGACTGGCAGTCGCTCGAGGTCGGCTTCCCCGGCCGTGACGTCGCCTACTTCCTCTCCACCGCCCTCGCCCCGGAGCTTCGCCGGTCACATGAGAAGGCACTGGTCCGCGCCTACCACGACCGTCTCCTGGAGATCGGGGTGCCGGACTATCCGTTCGAGGCGTGCTTCCACGACTACCGCCTCGGGATTCTCCAGGCACCGTTGATCACCGTGCTCGGCGCCGTCTACGCCACGAACACGCCGACCGAGAACTCCCATCGGATGTTCCTGTCGATGATCACGAACGCGTGTGCGGCGATCCGCGAGCTGGGCACCCTCGACCTGCTCGCAGCCTGACCACCTCCCAGGGGTCCGGCACCATCGCGCCGCGCCGGCATTTCACCGCAAGAGAGACAAAAGAGGCGCAGGCGCTTTTGACAATTCGCAAGAGTTGAGGATTTTGGCTGTCAGAACGACCGAAATCCTCAACTCTTGCTCGGCAGCAGCCAAAATCCGAGGCTCGGGATTCTGCTACCCGCTCCGGAATCCGGAACGCCGAAAATCGTTCACACCTGCTACTCGCCAAACGGGCCCGCGGCGGCGTTCACCCCGGCTCGGGCCGACGGTCAACGCCGCCGCCGGCCCGAGCCCGGATCTGCTAACCGAACGGCAGCACGACCGTGCGGGTCTCCAGGTAGGCCTCGACACCCTCGGGGCCCATCTCCCGCCCGACCCCGGACTGCCGGAAACCCCCGAAGGGACTGCGCGGCTCGACGATCGCGACGGAGTTGACCGCGCAGACGCCGGTGCGGATCCGGTTGGCCAACGCCACCCCGCGGGCCACGTCGGCGGTCCAGACCGAGCCGGACAGCCCGTAGTCGGAATCGTTGGCGATCGCGACCGCCTCGTCGTCATCGTGGTAGCGGATCGCCGTCACCACCGGCCCGAAGATCTCCTCACGGGCGATCCGGCTGGCGTTGTCGACGTCGGCGAACAGAGCCGGCTCGACATAGTGGCCGGCGTCCAGCCCGGCCGGACGGCCGCCGCCGACGACAAGCCGGGCCGTGCTGGCCCGGCCGTCGGCGATATAGCCCTCGACCCGGTCACGCTGCCGCGCCGAAACCAGCGGGCCGATCGCGGTAGCCATGTCACGCGGGTCACCGACGGTCAGCCCGCGGATGTGGTCGGCGAGCGCGTCGATGACCTCGTCGTACCGCGACGCCGGCACCAGGATGCGGCTCTGCGCCGCACACACCTGCCCGTTGTTCTGCAGCCCCGAGTCGAGCAGCTGCGGGACGACCGTCGCAAGATCCGCGTCGTCGAGGATGACACCGGCCGACTTGCCGCCCAGCTCCAGCGTGACGCGCTTCATCAGCTCGCCGCAGGTGGCGCCGACCGTCCGGCCGGCCGCGCTGCTGCCCGTGAACGACACCTTGTCCACACCCGGATGCCCGACCAGGTACCGGCCGAGCTCCGCGCCGCCGGGCAGGATGCTCACCAGCCCCGGCGGGACGTCCGCCGCGAGCAGCACCTCGGCCAGCAGGAACGAGCTGGCCGGTGCCTCCGGAGGCGGCTTCAGGATGATCGGGGCACCCGCGGCGAGCGCCGCACCCAGCTTCATGCCCGACAGGAAGATCGGCACGTTCCACGGCACGATCCCCACCGCGACCCCGACCGGGACCTTCTGGATCAGGCAGCGCCCCATCAGCCCGGGGCGTTCCTGCTCGAAGGGGAAGCTCTCGGCGACGTCCGCGAAGCCCTCGATGACCATGGCGGAGCCGATGGCCTGCCCGAACAGGGAGAACGCCGCCGGCGAGCCCATCTCGTCGGTGATGATCCCGGCGAGCTCCTCGGCCCGGGCCTGCAGGCCCGCCGAGACCTTCCTAATCAGCTCCGCGCGTTCCTTGCCGGCACTCGGTGACCAGGTGCTGGCCGCCAGCGCCGCCGACGCGGCGGCGATCGCGGCGTCGGCGTCGGCACGGGTCGCCTCGGGAACGGTGGCGACGAGGTGCCCGTCGTGCGGCGAGCGGACCTCGATCCGCCCGGAGCCGGCGGGCTGGCGCCAGGCGCCGCCGATGAAAAGCTGGTCACGTTCGATGACGCTGGTCATGCGGAGGCCTCCGACGGGAGCAGGACCGGCTTGACGACCTTGCCGGAAAGGGACGCCTCCTCCGCGGCGTTGATCTCCGCCAGCGGGAAGGTCTCGATCAGCCGGTCGAACGGGAACCGGCCGGCGCGCCACAGCTCGATCAGCCGCGGGATCACCACCTGCGGATCGGCGCCGCCCTCCAGGATGTTGGAGATCCGCTTGCCGAGCAGCGTGATCGTGTCGAAGGTGATCGGCTCGGTCTGGATGCCCACCATTCCGCAGTGCCCGCCGGCGCGCAGCGCGCCCACGGCGTTGCCGATCACGGTCGCGTTGCCGGTGGTGTCGAAGGTGTAGTCGGCACCACCGCCGGTCAGCGCCTGGATCTGGGACACCAGATCCGCGCTCTGGCCGTCCAGGGTGTGGGTCGCGCCAAGCTCGACAGCGAGGTCCAGCCGGTGCTGGTGCAGGTCGACCGCGATGATCGGGTCGGCGCCGGCGACCTTCGCCGCCATCACGGCCGCGAGCCCCACCGCCCCGGCGCCGAACACCACGAAGCTGGCACCCGCGCGGACGTCCATGGCGACGAGCACGGAGCCCGCGCCGGTGAGGATGCCGCAACCGAGCGGCCCCAGCTTCTCCAGTGGCAGATCACGGTCGACGACCACCACCCCGCGCTCGGCCGCGACGCAGTACGTGGCGAACGAGGACTGGCCGAACCAGCGCGAGGCGATCTCGCCGCCGGCCGCGTCACGCACACCGGTGGTGCCGTCGAGACGCCGGCCGAAGAAGTTACGGAACAGGAACAGGTCGCAGTAGGGCGGCACGCCGCGCTGACAGCTCGCGCACTCGCCGCACGAGTCGAAGGACAGCACCACGTGGTCGCCGACCGACACCCGGGTCACCCCGTCGCCGACCGCCTCGACCACGCCGGAACCCTCGTGCCCGGTGATGACCGGCGGCTGCGCCGGCGACATCTCCTGACGCGGCACGACGTCCGTGTGGCACATACCCGCGCCGACGACCCGGACGAGGACCTCGCCCGGCCCCGGCGGGTCGAGCTCGACCTCCTCCAGGGCGTAGGGGCCGTCCGCCTGCCGCAGCACCGCCGCGGTCACCTTCATCCGGCACTCCCGTTCTTCAAGGTCAGCAGTTCAAGATCAGTGATTCACCGATCGGCCTGTCGAGATCAGCGCGTCCAGGGCCGGTGCGCCGAGGAGGCGACGAGGCGACGGGCTCACCAGGCAGCGGACCTGCCGGCTGCCGGGAACACCGCAACAGCGATGCGCGAAACCCTAAGGCACAGATCTACATGTTTCAACTGATCGCGGACTCGGCGGGAGGTAGGCCGACAACCAGCCCAGGCCCAGTCGGGGAAAAAATATATAGATATTTAGGCTACGCTACGTGGTGGTCGAGGCAGGCATGCAGGAAGACACCCAGGTCCTCGTCGGAACGCAGCTGGGTGGTCTCGTCGAGCAGCAGCGACTGCAGCAGCCGCACCATGTGCTCGGCGAGCGCCGCCCGGGCCTGCTCACCCAGGTCGAGAGCGATCGGCAGCCGGTCGAGCACCGCCAGGGTGAGCCGCGGCGCGTCCGCCGTGGTGATCAGCGCGTCACCGCGGCCCGGCTGCGCGATGAAGGACAGGCCCGGGTCGTTCGGCAACGTCCGGACGCAGTGCAGCATCAGCCGGACGAGCGCGTCCCGGGGATCGTCGACACCGGTGAGGCTCGCGGCCATCCCGGCCACCAGCGCCTCCACACCCTGCTCCGCGACAGCCTCGAACAGGGCCCGCCTGGTCGGGAAGTAGCGGTAGACCGTCTGGCGGGTGACCCCGACGCGCCGGGCGACCTTCGCCAGGTCCGAGCCGGTCCCGTCAACCTCGATGCACGCCCTGGCCGCGGCGACGATCCGGGCGGCGGCCTCCTCGTCCGTCGCCGGCGGATCCCCGGCCCAGCCACCTCTGTGCACCCCACACAGCGTAGGCGGACACCGCGGGACAGACCCGAAGGAACCGGCAGCCCCGCGCGGGGCGGTCAGCCCGGGGTGTCCAGCAGCTCGAAGTCGGCGAAGTCGAACCCGGGCGCCACCACGCAGCCGACCAGGACGTGTTCCGCACCGGCCGGCCGGGCGGTCTGCCAGACGTTCGCGGGCACCAGGTGCTGCACCCGCTCGGCGCCGCCCACCGCAGGCTCCGGCCCCAGTCGGTACCCGGTCGTCGCGCCCGGGGCGCCCTGCGTCCCACCCTCGGTCAGCAGCAGTGCTCCGCCGCCCTGCCAGAACCACAGCTCGTCCGAGCGCACCCGGTGCCAGTGCGAGACCTCCCCCGGCAGCAGCAGGAAGGAGATCGCGGTCGCCACCGGCCGTACCCCGCCATGCGCGTCGAGCTCGAGCGGCGACTGCCAGGTCCGCCGGTACCACCCGCCCTCCGGATGCGGCTGCAGACCGAGAGCCTCGATCAGCGGATGCGGCACGGGCACCGGGCGCGGTTCAGCCATGCCGTCATCCTGCATCGGGCGCCGCCACACCACACCGCTGGTACCCGCGGCACCTGCAACCCCTCGTACCGCCGGGTCGCTGTGCCGTTCTGCCGTTCTGCCGTTCCGCCGTCCCGCCGTCGACTTTCAAGATCGACAATGCGCATCGGCGGTCGTCAACAATGTTGATTATCTTGACGATGGACGGGCTGGCAGCACCACCCGCCGACAGGGCTGTGCGACTGTGGACGCGCCGGAGGAACGCGTCCACAGAGGAGCCTGACGTGGTGGACCCGATGCCGCGCCCCGGCGCGGTCGAGGTGCTGCGAGCGGCGGGGGTGGGCCGGGGCACGCCGGTGGCGGTGGTGGCCGTCCCCGGGGTCGGGGTCGCGCTGGCGCACGCGGACGCCGGCTGGGCCTGGCCGGCGCAGGCCGCGGCCGTCCTGGCCGAGGTGGAGTCGGCCCTGGCACCCCGCTGGGTGTGGTGGTCGGCGCATGGCGGCGGGACACCGCTGACCGGGCTGCCCGACGCCCCCGGCAGGGCCACCGTGACCGCTGCGACCACCGTGACCGCTGCGACCACCGTGAGCGCTGTGAGCGCTGTGAGCGCTGTGAGCGGCCTGGCCGGCGGTGCCCGTGCGGCCGGCGGCAGCGGCGCAGCTTCCGGTGGGCGAGGTCCGGGGGCGTCCGGCCGGCGGCGCGCCCCCGCGCAGTGCTGGGACCTGGCCGCGGTCCACCGGCTCCTGCACGGCGGCGGGCGGGATGACCCGGGCGTGGTGTGGGCCGCGGCCCGTGGGCTCGCGGCGCCGCCACCGCCGCCGCGGGTCCGGCGTGACGGCCAGCTCGACCTGCTCGCGGCCCTCGAGGACGACCCCCGGGAGCGCCAGGACGCCCAGGGCCCCCGCGCGCCGGACACACCGCGCGACGCTCCCGCGGGGGACCCGCGGGACGCACCTGTGGGAGACCCGCGGGAGGCTTGGCCGGCCGGCGGGCGGCCCGACGACCCGGTCGGGCCCGACGGCCAGCTACGGCCGGTCTGGGTCCAGGAGACGCTGCTCGGCCTCGCACCGGGTGGTCTGGCGACCAGGCTGGAACGGGCGGCCCGGTTCGCGCGGCTGGCGCTGACCGTGCGGGCGGCGCAGGAGCGGGCGCTGCGCGCGCTGGCCGACCCGCGGGCCCGTCCGTCCGGGCTCCCGCTCGCGGTGCTGACCGCGCGGGCGGAGTCGGGCGCCGAGTTGCTCGCCCATGAGCTGTGGCGGTACGGCCTGCCGGTGGACCGCCCGACCGCCGAGGCGACGATCACCGGCCTCGTCGGCCCACGGCCCCGCGACGAGGCTGGCCAGCTGGCCGCGCGGCGGGCCCGCGACGCTCCGGTGCTGCGCCACCTCGGCGGCTCCGTCGATCTGCGCAACCCTGCCTCCGTCCGGGCCGGGCTCGCCGCGGTCGGCATCGATGTGCCCGACACCCGGTCGTGGCGGCTGACCGCCCTGCGAACGGCGCACCCGGCGGTCGACGCCCTGCTGGTCTGGCGCCGGGCCGAACGGGTCGCGACCACCTACGGTTTCCGCTGGCTCGACGAGCACGTCGGGGCCGACGGCCGGCTGCGCGGTGAGTGGCGCGGCAGCGACGGCGCCGCCGGGCGGATGACGGCCGCCGCCGGGCTGCACAACCTGCCGGCCGACCTGCGGGTCGTGGTGGTCGCCGAGCCCGGCCACCAGTTCGTGCGGGCGGACCTCGGCCAGATCGAGCCGCGGGTGCTGGCGGTCGTCTCCGGTGACCGGGAGCTGGCCGCGGCGACCGGGCAGGACGACCTGTACGCGCCGGTCGCGGCCCGGCTCGGCGTCGACCGGCCCACGGCGAAGGTCGCGGTGCTCGCGGCGATGTACGGGCAGACCTCCGGCACCGCGGGCCAGGCGCTGCGCCAGATGCGCCGGTCCTACCCGGTCGCGCTCGCCTACCTCGACGCGGCCGAGTCGGCCGGCCGTGCGGCGGCGCGGGGCGGCTCCGACGGGCCGCCGCTGCGCACGTTCGGCGGGCGCCGGCTTCCGCTGCGAACCGGCGCCGCCGGGACGGGCGGCGGCACGCGCTCGGGCACAGCCGCGGTGGCGGGAGCCGACGCGGGGGGCGCGGACGATCGCGGCCCGGACCCGGGAGCCGTCGGCGGCGCCGATCCTGACCGGGCCGCCACGGCGTGGGGCCGGTTCGCCCGCAACGCCGTCATCCAGGGTTCAGCCGCCGAGCTGTTCAAAGCCTGGGCGGTGACGGTACGCCAGCTGCTCGTGCCGCTGGGCGGCGAGATCGTGCTCTGCCTGCACGACGAGCTGTTGCTGCACGTTCCGACCGCCCGGGCGGCCGAGGCGGTCGCCGCGACCCGCAGGGCCCTGGAGTCGACCGCTGCGTACTGGGCGGCCGGAAGCGACGTCCGCTTCGTCGCGGACATCACCGTCGTCGGGCGGTGGTCCGACGCCAAATCGTAGGCTGACGCCAATTCGTAGGCTGACGCCAATTCGTAGGCTGACGCCAATTCGTAGGCTGACGCCAAGTCGTGCAAGGTCTGGTATCCCCGGCCGCGGGGATACCAGCTCGCGGCCGGGATCACGGGCTCAGGGGGCGCCACCGGTGATCGGATCTCCGCACACCGACGGCTGCTCGACCCCGAAGCCGGTGCCCCCCGTGTTGACCCGCACGAAGGTCAGGCAACGGGCCGACTGACCGAAACCCTTGGTCAGGTCGACGGGCGCGCCCAGCAGGCCGGCTCCGTCGTAGGCCGAGACCGACCGCAGCGCGGTGAGCACTCCCTGCCGGGTCGGGCACGGCCCGACGGCCTGCAGCCCCTTGATCATCAGGTCGGTGGTGATGTAGGACTCGATCGCGGCCTGCGCATCCGGCGGATCCAGCTCCGGAGCGTAGCGCGCGATCGTGTCGAGATAGGTCTGCTGGGCAACCGTGTCAGCCTCGAAGGGGAGATAGGCGACGTAGAAGTACGCGCCAGCCATCATCGCGCCTTTTCGGGCGAGCAACTCGTGGCCGTAGCCGTTGATCCCGAGCCCGACCTTGAGGTCGGCGCCGGCGGAAACCGCCCCCTGGTAGATGTCGACGAAGTCATCGCCGGTCACCGGGGCGAACAGGGCATCGGCACCGGTCTGCCGGACCTGCCGGCCTATGGTTGCCAGTGTGGTCAGCGCCGGTGCGTAGTTGAGGGTTCCCACCACCTCGATCCCGGAGTGCTCGAGGATCGAGGTGATCCGGCCAGCGCCGGCCTGCGAGGTCAGGGAACCGGGGGTCGCGACAATCACCGCCCGCTGGACGCCTTTTGCCTTGGCGAACTTCCCGAGGGTGTCGAAGACCACCGACGACGGCATTCGGTTGAGATAGCTCACCATGTTGTCGTAGTTCGTCCACGCTGCTTCCGTGGCAAGACCGAACACCGGGACGTCGGCCTTGTTCAGGTACTCGGCCGAGCCGGTGGACACGGTCGTCGCGCTGAATATACCGAAGACCTGCTCCTTCGCCACGAGGTCCCGCGCCACCGCCAGGTTCACCGACTGGTCCGACTCGTCGTCGCGCAGCTCGTAGACGATCTTACGGCCGTGCACCCCACCGGCTTCGTTCTGGGACAGGACCCGGGCGTCGAAACCGGCGCGGGCGCCGATGACCTGATTGGCCGCGATACCCGTGTCGGACAGGATCAGACCGAGGTTGATCGTGTCGTCGGTGACTCCCGTGACCGGTGAACAGGCGGCCGTCGCCGTCGACTCATCCGGTGCCGAACACCCGACTGCCGCGCCCAGCAAAGCCACGGATAATGCTATGGCCAGGTTCCTGGTGCGGCCCCGGGCCCAGTACGGCCGGCGAGATGGTTTCCACCGGCCGTAAGAACTCCGG
The DNA here is from genome assembly GCF_001306465.1 of Frankia sp. R43. Classification (NCBI taxonomy): domain Bacteria; kingdom Bacillati; phylum Actinomycetota; class Actinomycetes; order Frankiales; family Frankiaceae; genus Frankia; species Frankia sp. R43. Next base: position 462,837 of record NZ_LFCW01000004.1, read on the forward strand.
TGTGGAGTTGCGATATTTCCGTCGATCACGTCGGCTCCTCACGATACACACTCCCGCCAGTCGGCCCCCAGCCCACCCGCTGGAGCACAAGGATTCGCAGCGCGGCGCATCTCGTCAACTGTTTCGTCACGAGACCGCGAGGGCACCCGCCAACGGATTGATCCAGAATGCGGCGGGATCAACATGGGCGTCACGTGAGCGCCGGAGCGGCGTTACGCGGTTCGCCTTCTCGCCCCGTCGGTTGTCCAGCCGCGCTCCCCTGCCCGGCGCCGCCGGGTCGGCCGGCCGCGTGGCGGCGCGGGGCCGATTCGACGGACCGCCGCTGAACACGTTCGGCAGGCGCCGGACTGGCCGGCGTCACGACGTCACGAGGTACCGCCGGCGATCTGATCTCCGCACACTGACGGCTGCTCGACGTCGAAGCCCGTGCCCGCGGTGTTGACCCGCACGAAGGTCAGGCAGCGCGCGGACTGGCCGAACCCCTGGGTGAGATCGACCGGCGCGGGCAGCAGCCCGGCGCCGTCGTAGTTCGAGATCGACCGCAGCGCGGTGAGCACCCCCTGCCGCGTCGGGCACGGCCCCACCGCCTGCAGCCCCTCGATCAGCAGATCGGCGGTGATGTAGGACTCGATCGCGGCCTGCGCATCCGGCGGATCCAGCTCCGGCGCGTAGCGCGCGATCGCGTCCAGATAGGTCTGCTGGGCGACGGTGTCGGCCTCGAAGGGGAGATACGCGACGTAGAAGTACGCGCCGGCCATCTTCGCGCCCTTCCGGGCCAGCAGCTCGTGACCGTACCCACTGACCCCGAGCCCGACCTTGAGGTCGGCGCCGGCGGCCATCGCGCCCTGGTAGGCGTCGATGAAATCGTCTCCGGTCACCGGGGCGAACATGGCGTCAGCCCCGGTCCGCGCGATCTGGCGGCCGATGGTTGCCGGTGTGGTCAGTGCCGGGGCGTAGTCGACGGTTCCCACCACATCGATTCCGGAATGCTGGAGAATCGACGTTATCCTTTCCGCGCCGGCGACGGAGGCGACGGAGGTGCCGGTCGTGAGGATTACCGCGCGCTGGACGCCTTTCGCCTTCGCGAACTTCCCGAGCGTGTCGAAGACCACCGACGACGGAAAGCGATTGAGGTAGCTCACCATGTTGTCGTAGGTGCCCCACGCCGCTTCCATCGCCAGGCCGAAGACCGGAACCCTGGCGTTGTGCAGGTATTCGGCCGAGCCGGTGGACACACTCGTCGCGCTGAAGACGCCGAAGACGCCCTCCTTCTCCACGAGGTTCTTCGCCGCGGCCAGGTTCTCCCCCTGGTCCGACTGGTCGTCGCGCAGCTCGTAGACAATCTTCCGGCCGTGCACCCCACCGGCCTCGTTCTGGGAGCGCAACCGTGCGTCGGCGCCGGCACGGGCACCGATGGCCTGGCTGGCCGCGGTTCCCGTGTCGGAGAGGATCATTCCCAGGTTGATCGTGTCGTCAGTGACCCCCGGGACGGCCGCGCAGGCGGTAGGCGAGGCTGACTCATCCGGCGTGGAACACCCGACCGTGGCACCCAGCAGAATGACCGACAATGCAACCGCGAGATCCCTGGAGCGACCCCGGGCCCAGTACGGGCGGCGCTGCGGTTTCCAGCGTCCGTAATAACTCCGGTGTGGAGTTGCGGAAACTTCCTCGGTCACGTCGGCTCCTCACGATGCACACTCCCGCCAGTCGGCCCCCAGCCCACCCGCTGGAGGACAAGGATTCGCAGCGGGGGCCGGCGCGTCAACCACTGCGCGGCGGGGTCTTGGGGCGACCGCCTGAACCAACGGATTGATCCAGGTGAATGTGGGTGGAGCCACAGGTGGGGCGGACGGGACTGACCGAACGTTCGAGTCGCCTGCGCGACCGACAGCGTGACGCAGGCGGCACGGTCAGCCACCGTGCGACACGCCGGGCTCTCCGGCCGACGACGCCGGGCACGCCGCCCGAATTCCCGGTCTCACGGCACGTCCGCGATTGCACTCCACTTGGCGTGCCGACACCGTCGGTACCACCCGAGCGCATTGCCGGGCCTCCGCCGTACGGACCCTCCAGCGGGAATCAATTGTGGCTCCGTGGATATCCAGTGGGTATGGACCGTGCCGACAACGGGATACCGGTGGGTATGTCGGCGGTCCGCCGGACCCGGCACCGGCCGGCGCGGGAGCGACCGGCGACAATAGAGACATGCGCAGCGTCGACGAATCGGCCCTTGGCGATCTGGTCGCAGCCCGTCTGGGCGTCCGCGACAAAGTCGACGAAAACGACGAACCGGGCGAAGTCCGCGCCATCGGCGCAGGTGGCGAAAATCCGCCGACGGTGGTGGCGGCCGGGAACTTCGCGTCACCACTCGTCGCGCTGAGCGCCCTCGACCGGGCGATCGAGCGCTACCGGCTTTTCGTGCTGAATCCGCAGGAAGGGCTCCCGGACCGGCCCGGAGTCATTCCGGTGACGCCGTTCGTCGGCCCCGGTATGCGGGGCCGCCCGGCACTCGAATACCTGCCCAGCCGCCTCGGCCTCGTCCCACGCCTGTTCACCGGCGGGTACCACCCTGATGTCGTCGTGCTGCACACCAGCCGGCCGGTCGGTGGGCGGTTGTCGATGGGTACCGAGGTCAACATTCTGCCCGCCGCCGTCCGGGCCGCCCGGGCCGGCGGCGGCCTGGTGATCGCCCAGATCAATCGCCGCATGCCCTACACCTTCGGCGACGGTGAGCTGGACATCGCGTCGGTGGACCTGGCGATCGAGGTCGACGTACCGCTCGCCTCCCCCACCCCACGCCCGCCCGACGACATCCACCAGGAGATCGGCGCCCGGGTCGCCGCTCTTGTCCCCGACGGGGCGACGCTCCAGCTGGGCATCGGTACTGTTCCCGACGCGACCCTCGCGGCGCTCACCGGCCGCCGCGGCCTGCGGGTCTGGACGGAGACCTTCTCCGACGGACTGCTGGCGCTGGACCAGGCGGCGGCGCTCGACCGGCACGCGCCGATCGTGAGCAGCTTCGTCTTCGGCTCGCAGCAGCTGTACGGCTGGCTCGACCGCAACGAACGGATCCGGTTCCTGCGCACCGAGACCGTCAACGACCCGGCGGTCATCGCCCGCCAGCCCCTGATGACGTCGATCAACACCGCTCTGCAGGTCGACCTGCACGCGCAGGCGAACGCCTCCTACGTCCGCGGGCGGATCTGGTCCGGGTTCGGCGGGCAGCCCGACTTCGTCACGGGCGCCCTGCACGCCACCGACGGGCAGGCGATCATCGCACTGCCGAGCTGGCACGCCAGGAGCACAAGCTCCACCATCGTCGCCGCGCTGACCGAGCCGACCACCAGCTTTCAGCACAGTCATGTCGTGAGCGAGCACGGCGTGGCCGACATCTGGGGCAGCAGCCTGCGCCAGCAGGCGGACGAACTGATCCGCAACGTCGCGCACCCGGACGCGCGCGACGAGCTCGCCGCCGCGTTCGCCGACACGCACACCGACGCACGCAGCGGCCCGCGCGCCGACGTTCACAGCGGCGCGCGCGCCGCGGCCGACCGGCCCCGCACGTCGGCGCCTGCGCCTCAGCAGTCGGCCAGCCGTTCGACGACCGGTGCCAGCGCCTCGGCGGTCGCACCGAGCGGGGTCGAGAAGTAGCTGAAACCGAACCGGTCGCGGACGTCCACGAACTGCGCGCACACCTCGTCGAGGGAGCCGACGAACACCATCGGCGATGCGCGCAGCTCCTCGCGGGACGGCACGGCACCCACCCCCGTGTCCACCCGCTGCCGAACGAAGCCCTGGTAGAACGACTCGAACTCCTCGTCGGGCTCCGCGCCGACGGTCACGTGCAGCAGCTGGGCGGCAAGCTCCATGTCGGCGAAGCGGTCACCGGCGGCCGCCCGCACCCAGTCGATCTTCTCCAGGTAGGTGTCGGCGCCGAACGGGTCGCGCTCGGGCTCCGCCGGTCCGCCCCGGGAGATCCGCGGCATGATCTGGACGATGTCGGCCTGCCGCCCGGCGACCGACAGCAGCCGCCGGCCACCACCGCCGATCATGATCGGCGGGTGCGGGCGCTGGTGCGGCCGCGGCGTGCCACGCAGCCCGTCGACCGTGAAGTGCCTGCCCGCGTGATGCAGCGGCTCGCCGCCGAACAGGCCCTTCAGGATGACGACGACCTCCTCCAGTCGCTCGATGCGGGCCGGAGCGGGATCGAAGCGCAGGCCCGCCTGCTCGTACTCGGCCCGCATCCAGCCGGCACCGAGGCCGATCTGCAGGCGGCCCTCGGACAGCACGTCGAGCGTCGCCAGTTCCTTCGCCAGGACGGCAGGGTGGCGGAAGTCCTGGTTCAGCACGGTCTGCGTGATCCGCAGCGTGGACGTCGCGTCCGCGACCGCCTGCAGCGCGATCAGCGGCGCGAACGGGATCATGAAATGGTCGGCCAGCGCGAAGGTCGAGTAGCCGAGGGCCTCGATGCGCTGGCCGGCCTGGCGCAGCGCGCCGACGTCCGGTGTCCGGCCCGGGCCGGTGTTGAAGCGGAAACGCCGCGCCATCTCTCGAGCACTCCCCTCGCGCGCGGAGCACGTCCCGCCCGCGTGCCTGATCTCGACCGCCGTCCCGGTGGCCGCGACGCCCGCCCGCCGCGGCCGTCCGCCGCGGCTGTGCACCGCCGCCGCTGTCCACCGCGGCGTTGCGATACTCAGCCTAGAACGGCCGACCTTTCGATCATGCCGTTCGCGGTCTCCCCGTCCCAGCTGTAGCGGGCGAGGGCCTGCTGCAGATGCAGACGCGAGGCGGAGCCGATGTCGGCGCCCATCGTCGCGAAGGTCGACAGGATGGTCTGGCCCTCGATCGTGGTCTCGCCGCGCGACGTCTCCAGGGTGACGGAGACGTCCCCGCCGCTGGCCCGCAGCTCACGCAGCCAGGGCGCCCGGGTGACCCGCGCCGGGATCAGCTCGCCGTCGCCGTCGAACAGGTAGCCCTCGTTGAACGTGGGCCTGCCGTCGGGGCGCGGCGGGTACAGGCACAGGCCGAACGCCCGGCCGCTCGGGAACAGCGCCGACTGCCAGACATGGCCCCGGAAGGCGGCCAGCCGACGGATGCCGGCCCGGCGGATCCGCAGGCCACCGCCGTTCAGGTCGTACACCTCGTCGCCGAGGCGCAGCCGCCCCGAGGCCCGGAAGAGCTGCTCGAAGCGGGGCCCGCCCATCAGCGCGCCCTCCTCCTGGGTGGCGAGCACCAGACCGGCCTCCTCCAGCAGCGTGCCGCCCTCCCACGGCGGGACGGCGCTGCGCAGGTCCAGGGCGAGCTCGACCGGGACCAGCGGCCCGTCGGACGCCCCGCGCCGGTAGCTGCCGTCGATCTGTGCCCTGACCGTGGTCTGCACGGCCAGGCCATCCAGCCGCCCGCGCCAGTGCCGGAACGGCTCGACGAGCTCGTACGACAGCGGCCCGGCACCGAGGGTGCGGGGCCGCCCGTCGGCGCCGATCGGATCGTGCACCTTGCCGGCGTCGAAGATGTTGAATACCCGGCCGTCGGCGAGCGCGATGTTCACCTGGATGTCGTGGGTCTCCCACTGGTCGCCGACCGCCTCGATGCCGACGCGGGGCAGGCCGAACTCGGCGCCGTCGTCCCAGATCCAGGCGTTGACCGACTCACGCATCTCCGGGTCGTCCGGCTGGCCCGGGAGAACGAACTCGCGCTCCGCGTCGAGGCCGCCCGTCAGGTCGATGGTCACTGTGTTCCTCCCGTGGCGCACGGCGTCGGGCCGCACGGCAGGGCCATCCACCCGGCGGGACGCCATAACTTCACAAGTCTGATCGACAAAGTTGGCGCCAGCATCGTGCCACCGACCGACCCATCATTGCAATACTGCAACGCCTGGAAGGTGGCGGATGGTGTGCCGGGAGGGGTCGAAGGCGGGGAGGCGTCGGGAACGGGGCGGGGGCGCTACGAGCCGTTGCGGTCTTCGCGATCCCGACCGGCTTCCGCCGCGGCGCTGTTGGCGGCGGCCTCGCCAGCGGCCTCGTCGACCACCTCGACGGCAGATCCGGAGGCGGATCCGGCGGCCGCCTCGGCATGCCGGGTGACCAGGCGCGCCCTGACCTCGTCCGGGGTGTATGCGCGCCGGGAGCGCTCCGCGCGCGCCACCGCGGCGCCCCCGGCCGCGACCCCCACGAGGCCGGCCAGCCCGAGCACCTTCCACCAACGGCCGGGCGCCACGCCGAGGGACAGCTTCCATCTCGTCATGCGCTCAGGCTACGGAGAGCACGCCCACGACCAGCGGGCGTCCAGGCAGCCAGACCGGGCACGGCGCAGGGCGCGGACCGGAGGTTTCGCCCTCCGGGAAGCCGTCGCTGCCGGGCAGGAGTGACTTCGCGCCGGGCTCGCCGGCGGGTTCTAGGCTGGCGTCATGGGCGGCCGACCTCTGACCCTCGACGACGCCGTGGAGCTCACCCGCACCGGCGACGTGTGGATCTTCCGCGGCCGCAGCACCATGGACCGTGCGATCCAGCTCACGACCAACAGCCCGGTGAACCATGTCGGGATGGCCGTCGTCCTCGACGACCTTCCGCCGTTGATGTGGCACGCGGAGCTGGGCCGTTCCCTGCACGACGTGTGGGCCGGCGGTCACCATCGCGGAGTACAGCTGCACGACCTGCGCGAGGCCGTCGTCGTCTGGGGCAACCGGTACGGCCAGCGGGCCTGGCTGCGCCAGCTCGAGCCGACCGTCGACCGGGCGGCCGAGGACGCCGTGCTGCGCACGGTCGCCCGGCTCGACGGCACCCCGTTCCCGTCGACGGCGCGGCTCGCGGGCCGCTGGCTCGCCGGCCGGGCACCACGACTGCGGCGCCCCGGCGCCGCCACCGCGGCGGGCCCGTCACCGGAGGCCGACCTCCCCGCCCCGGAGACGGCCATCTCGCCGCCCTCCCCGGAGGCGGCCGTCTCGCCGCAGACGGGAATCTGGCCGCAGACGGATATCGCCACCGAGGCAGACGCCTCCCCGCGGACCCGCGCGTCGCGGGTGCTGGGTGTCCTGAGGGGAGCCCGGCCGGCCCGGGCCGAGCCTTCGCCAGCCGGTCTGGAGTCCGCCTACTGCGCCGAGGTCGTGGCTGTCACCTACGAGGCGATGGGGCTGCTGCCGCCGGGGCGCCGGCCGAACTGGTACGACCCCGGGCGGTTCTGGAGCGGCGACGACCTGCCGCTGACCGCGGGTTACCGCCTGGGCGACGAGATCACCGTCGAGATCCCGGCCGGGCCCCCGCGGCAGGCCCCGCACGGCTGACCGAAAACGCCGCGCGGCCCACACGCCTGCTGGCTGCGCGTGGGCCGCGCGGCGGCTTGGCCGTTCCGGACCCGAGATGTTGTTCAGCCGGCCGACCTGCTGCCGGTTCGCCAGACGCCTACTTGAAGGTGGTCAGCGTCGGCTCCGTCCAGGTGGCGTCCTCGGCGGGCCAGCAGACGAACGGCTTGTCCTTCGTGCCGCCGACCAGCTGGAACTTGCCGTTCTTCACCTGGACCAGCGCTCGGCACACGTGCTTGTAACCGTGGGTTATCGGGTCTGCCTTGGTGGCCGTTTCATGCTGACGCGACCAGTCGACGGGTTGGTGCAGGCCGCCGTTGGTGTCCTCGGTCAGCTTGTTGGTGGCGGAGATCACCGCCTCCCGGGTCGGGTTCTTCCCAGCCTCGAGAAGGCCCTGGTAGGCGAGGTCAGCGACGATCCAGCCGTACATCGACATCTCGTCGAGCGACCCGCCCTCCTTCGCGATCCACTTGCGGAAGGCGACCATCGCGGTGTCGCCGTCACTGGCCTCGAAGGGGCGGAAACCCACGCTCATGTAGTCGCCCTCGAAAAGCCCATCGGCGTCGGTGACGAACTTCTGGTTGTAGGAGTTCAGGTGGTACATGGGAATGTTGTCCATGCCCTGCCGCTTGAGCTCCTGGGCCAGGGTCTTCATGCCGTTGAGGTCCAGGCAGGTCATGATGATCTCGACTCCGGCCTTCTTCATGGCCGTGACCTCGGGGCCGACCCCGTTCGCCAGGCCGAAGGCCAGCGAGTCGTTCTTGTAGGCGATCTCCTGGCCGGTGCTGCCCTTGTAGCGGTCGACCGTGTCGGTGATCTGGCTGACGCACTGCTTGGAGTTGTCGGTCACGCCGTAGCCGAGCGCCGCGATCTTCTTGACGCCCGCCAGCTTGGCCACGTAGGGGAACGTGCGGTCCATGCAGTCCAGGCAGGGCGGCGCCGAGCTACCGAAGATCGATTCCTTGCCATTCATCTCCGCCGGGTGGATGGCCCACCCGTACAGCGGGACGCCCGCGTCGGAGAACTCGCTCCAGCCGGTCGCGAGCTGGGTGGCACTGAAGGTGGCGAAGGTGTCGTTCGCAGCGATGATCTCGACGGCCCGCTGCTTGTTCTGCCCGAGCTGGTCGTCGACCTCCTTGCTCACGACGAGCTTGCGGCCGTTCACCCCGCCCTCGCTGTTGCGGTACGCGAAGTAGGCGTTGATGCCCTCGAGGAAGCACTCGTGCAGACAGTTGCCCAGCGGGTTGTTCGTCTTCGTGCCGAGCACGGAGAACTTGATCTCCGTGCTCGTCACGCCAGGCGCGCTGGCGCTGTTCCCGCCCGTGCTGGCGGAGCTGTCCGGCTTACCGCTGGAGTTGGAGCACGCCGCAGCCACCAGGCCGAGCACCACAAGCAGCACGGCCACGGCGCGCAGGCGTCCGGGGCGAAGGTTCATCGGTAGTTCTTCCTTCGTAGATGTGCTCAACCTGATAACGGCAGAGCGGACGGTGAGCTGATGACCCAACCGCGGGTCAGGAAGGTTGAGACGGCCCCCTCCGCGACCAACCGAACACATTGCGCCAGCCGGCGGCGGCCCCGTGTACCGGCCCGTGTACCGGCCCGCGGGCCGGCCACCTGGTCCGTACTAAGAGCAGTCATCGTCAACATGTTCTCCAAACCCGCACCGCCGGTTCTCCCCGACGTACCGAGGATCACTTGACAGCGCCTCACCAACGGAGATTCGCCGCTGTTCGAGTGCAACCTCGACACCTTTTTCGACGCGATGGTTCCGCGACCGGAGGAATAAGCCGGCCGACCACGCACAGCACCCGACCCAGGGCTGGCCGGCCGAGCAGCCGACCGGCCGATCGGTTGGTCACAAGGGTCGAAGCAACCAGCCACGGAGCCCAGGTCCCAGCTCCGCCGCCGCATGCGTCCATAAGACCGGCCGCGGCGCACATTGTCAAACTCGACGTCAACATCGGTCGGTTCGCGCGCCGCCGGGCGCCCGCGCCCGCGGCCCGTCAGCCCCCGATGTGCGCCGCCCGCCGCTCCCGCGCGGAAGCCAGGATGCGGTGGATCGTCTGGGGCGTGACGAACAGCGCCTCGGCGATCTCACGCTCGTCGGCACCGGCCGCCTGCCGGGTGACGATGTCCCGTTCCGTCCGGGTCAGCTCGACCGCCGGGCGGCGCGCGAGCGGGGCACCGGCCACGGCGAGCCGGTCCCGGATCCGCTCGTACATGCCCGTGGCACCGCACCGCCAGGCCAGGTCGGCCGCCTGTCCCAGCAGCACCGTCGTCTCGGCCGCCTTGCTCACCCCCGCCAGCGCGTACAGGGCACGTGCGTACTCCAGCCTGGACCGGGTGGGAGCCAGCAGTGCCGCGGCCTCCCGCAGGTCATCCACCCCACCGTCGACGTCGCCCGCGACGAACCGAAGCTCGCCGAGCAGGCGCAGGGTGCGTCCGACCGCGCTCGGCGCACCCCAGGCCCGGGCCGCCGCCAGCTCCTCCCCGAGCAGCTCGACGGCCGCGGCATGCCGGCCGAGACCGGACAGCGCCCGCGCGCGCAGCGAGCGCCACGGCCGCCAGCCCGGGTTGCGCGCGCTCACCATCAGCGCCCGGCTGTCGTCCAGGGCGATCAGTGCCTCCTCGAAACGCCCATGGGCGATGTGGAGACCGGCGTGCATCTCCGCGAAGACACGGTCGGCATCGGCCGGCCGTGGGGTGTCCCGCACCTGGTCGGCGAGCGACCGGGCCCCGGCCAGGTCACCCATGTCGATCAGCACCCCGACCGCGTAACCGTTCGCGTACCCCGCGCCGAAGGCGAGCCCCCAGGACGCCGACTGGTCACTCGCGATCCGGAACAGCTGGTAGGCCTCCCGCAGGTCGCCGAGCCCCCAGGTGCAGTACGCGCGCCACAGGTTCGCGCCCAGCGCGCCGAACACCGAGCCGTGCTGGTGCGCGTATGCCAGGCTCTCCGCCCACACCGCGTCGGTGTCCTCGTCGGCCAGGTGCAGCGTCACACCGGCCACCACGCACAGCAGGCCGACATCGGCGCGGGTCAGCACCCCGCCGTCCACCGCGAACCGGGCCAGCTCGATCGCGCGGGCCCGGTCCGTCCCGTCGATCGCCAGCTCCCAGGACAGCGCGGACGCCAGCATCCGCGCGCCGGGGCCACCACCGCTCACGGCCGGTTCGGGCTGCCGACGCCAGACGGCCGCTTCGACGTCGTGCATGTAGCCGCCGATCCTGGCCAGGCCGAGCAGCCCCTGCCGCTCGTCGTCCAGCTCGGCCGGCAGCTCGTCCGCCACCTCGTAGCCGAACCGGGTCGCCTCACCGGGGGTGCCCGCGAACGTCAGCGCCCGGGTCAGCATCTGTGCCATCTCCGCCCGCAGCGGCCCGGCCTCCAGCTCCGCGTACGCCTGCGCCAGGTGGGTGACGGCGGCGACCCCGTCGCCCAGGACGGCCGCATGTGCCAGCTCGGGCAGCACCTGCGCACGCAGCCGCGGTTCGGGCTGCTCGCGCAGGGCGCGGGCGAGATAGGACGCGGCGGCGTCGGGCGCACCGCGCTCGCTGGCCCGAGCCGCCGCTCGGCGCAGCACGTCGACCACCCAGGGGTCACCGCGGTGCGGAACCTGCAGCAGGTGCGCGGCGATCTGCTCCGGGGCGGCCCCGGACTGGTACAGCACCCGGGCCGCGCTGTCGTGGTGAAGCTGGCGCTCCCCGGGCGGCAGGTCCCGGTAGACCGCGTCGGCCACCAGTGGATGCACGAAACCAAGCGGGTAGTCGTCGCGCAGCACCTCGGCCCGGGCCAGCGCGCCGACGGCGGCCGCCGTGGCCGCGTCCGACAGGCCGGCCAGGGCGGCGACGGTCGGCAGCACCGCGCCGCCGCCCAGCACCGCGATCCAGCGGGCGACCGTGATGCTCTCCCGCGGCATCCTCGCCAGCCGCATCAGCACCAGGCTGGAGACCGCCCGCGAACCGATCGTCGTGACGGTGCCGGCGTGCGCGCTGTCCGGGCGGACCCCCTCGACCAGCAGCGCACGCAGCAGCTGCCGCAGGTAGAGCGGGTTTCCGGCGGTGGCGTCGTGGCAGGCGGCCACGAAACCGTCCTGGGCGTCGGTGCCGAGGCGGGCCCGGACCAGGTCGGCGACCGCGTGCCTACCCAGCGGTGCGGGACGGATCCACACCGTGGCGGGGTCGTGCGTCACCTCGGCCAGCAGGGCCTCGTCCTCGCCGCGCTCACCGGTCCGCACCGTGGCGACGATCAGCACTGGCATGCCCTCGGTGCGGCGGACGAGGTACGCCAGGAACCGCAGCGACGCGCTGTCGCACCACTGCAGGTCGTCCACGGCGAGCATGATCGGCGCCTGGGCGGCGAGCCGCATCGTCAGCCAGTACAGCCCGTGCAGCACGGCGAGCGAGCCGTCGCCGCGCGGGACGGCCGGCGCGTCACCCGGGCGTCCCCCGTCGCGCCCGTCCCGCGGGTCGGGCCCGACCCGCCCGCCCCACAGATTCGGCATGTCACCGGTCTGGCCGAGGTCGAAGACCGTGGCGGCCTGCGCCGCCGGGCCGGTCAGCAGCTCATGGTCGGGTGTCGCCGCGGCGACCTCCGCCTCGAACAGCTGGCGGACCGCACCGAAGGCGAACTCCCGCTCCAGCTGGCTCCCCCGGGCCGTGAGGACCCGGAACCCGCCGGCGACGGCGGGCCGCCGGGCCTCGACGAGCAGGCGGCTCTTGCCGATCCCGGCCGGGCCCTCGATCACCACCAGCCTGGCCTGCGCCTCGGCCGCGTCGGCGACGCAGGCGGCGAGCTCGGCGACCTCCCGGTCACGATCGACCAGGTCGTCACCCGCCGGCACCGGCGCGGACCATCCGCCCGGCCGGGCCGGTAGCGGTGCCCACCCCGGCCCCGGCGCCGGGCCTGTGGCCAGGCCTGGGCCCGCGGCTGTGCTCGGGCCTGGAGCTGTGGCAATGGCTGGAACTGTGGCAATGGCTGGAGATGGGATGAGGGTTGGGGCTGTGCTTGGGGCTGGGGCTGGGGTCGAGGGAGGCGGGACAGGCGACGACGGGGCCGGCGCCGGTGCCTCCAGAGCCGGTGACTGACGCAGCACCTCGGCCTCGAGGGCGCGCAGTGCCGGCCCCGGGTCGATCCCGAGCTCGGCCGCAAGGACCTCCCGGGCCCGGCGCAGCGCCGACAGCGCGTCACCCTGGCGCCGCGATCGGTAGAGGGCCAGGACGAACAGCCGCCAGCGCTCCTCCCGCAGCGGCTGCTCGGCGACCAGCGCCTCGATCTCGGGCACGACGACAGCCGTCTCACCGCGGCCGAGCCGGGCCTCGATCAGCTGTTCGCGGGCGACCTCACGCAGCTCGGCGAGTCTGGCCGCCTCGGGCTGCGCCCATGGCTCGTCCTGATACTCGCCGAAGGCCGGCCCGCGCCACAGGCCCAGCGCCGCGGTGAGCACCGCCACCCGCGCGTCCGGGTCCACCTCGGCGGCGGCCCGGCGCACCAGTTCCTCGAATCGCCAGGCATCGACCGCGTCGGGGGCGACCCGCAGCGCGTACCCGGATCCCGACCTGATGATGATCGAGGCCCGGGACCGGGCGGTCCGCTCGGGTTCCAGGGCGCGGCGCAGGTGGGACACATACGACTGCAGCGCCCCGCTCGGCCCCGACGGCGGGTGGTCGGCCCACAGCAGATGGATCAGCCGGTCGGCGGCGATGGCGTCGCCGCGGGCCACCACGAGCAGGCCCAGCACCGCCCGCTGACGGCGACCACCGAGATCCAGCTCGACCCCGCCACGGGACGCCGTGAGGTCCCCCAGGACGGTGATCGCCGCCGCCTCGGCCACCTCGCCATGCCCCTCGGTGGCGGCGGGGAGGGCGTCGCCGCCGCCGCGGTCACCAGCGTCCGGTCCGACACGGCCTGGACCACCCCGCACAGCTCTCCCCCCACTGCCCGGATGCCCGGCTCTGCTGTCGCATCGTCGCATATGACGCGGATCAGGCGTGCCCCGGTCCGACGTCCGCCGCCCCGTGACGTGGGCCGGAACCCACGCTCAACAAGCGGTGCTCCAGGAGCGTCAGTCTTCAAGTCGCCCGCAACCGGTCAGCCGCAAGTAGCTCGCAAGCGGCTGCCGGCACTGTCGTCCCATCGCACGACAGGCCTGGGAGAAGCGCTGTGAACACACACCCGACCACGACCGGATCCGCCTCGTCCGGCGGCGCGACGCACGCGACGTATCCGCGTGGTCTGCTCGTCGCCGGCGACCCCGGCTTCGACCTCGCCCGCAAGCCCTGGAACCTGGCCGTGGAGCAGCGCCCGGCGGCGATCGCGCATCCCGCCGACGCCACCGAGGTGGCCGCGGTGGTCCGGCTGGCCGCGGCCAGCCGCCTGCGGGTCGCCGCGCAGGCGACCGGGCACGGCGCCGGGGCACTCGGCCCACTCGACGACGTGGTGCTGCTGCGGACGTCCCGGCTCACCGGCGTCGCCCTCGACGCCCGGGCGCGACAGGCCCGGGTGGGCGCCGGAACGCGGTGGCTCGACGTGGTGCCCCCGGCCGGCGGGCAGGGCCTCGCCGCGCTGCACGGCTCGTCCCCCGACGTGGGGGTGGTGGGCTACTCACTCGGCGGCGGCCTGAGCTGGTACGGCCGGGCGCTGGGCCTGGCGGCGAACAGCGTGACCGCGGCGGAGCTCGTCACCGCCGACGGCACGCTGGTGCGCGTCGACGCCGACCACGAACCCGACCTGTTCTGGGCCCTGCGCGGCGGCGGGGGCAGCTTCGGTGTCGTCACCGCGCTGGAGTTCGCCCTCCACCCGATCAGCACCGCCTACGCGGGCCTGCTGGCCTGGGACTGGCGGCACAGCGAGCGGGTGCTGACCCGCTGGCTCGACTGGGCGGGGCCGGCGCCCGACGCCGTCAGCACGTCGCTGCGCCTCCTCCAGGTACCGCCGCTTCCCGAGATGCCCGAGCCGGTCCGCGGCCGAGCACTCGTCATGATCGACGGTGCGGTGCTCGCCGACAATCTTGAGGCCGAGCGGATCCTCGCACCGCTGCGCGAGCTGGCCCCGGAACTCGACACCTTCACCCGGCTGCCCGCGTCCGCGCTGCTGCGGCTGCACCTGGACCCGGAGGGCCCGACCCCGCTGGTCTCCGCCAGCCGCACGCTGCACGAGCTGCCGGCGGGCGCGGTCGGCACGCTGCTGGACGTCGCCGGCCCGGACTCCGGCACCTCGCTGCAGGTCGCCGCCGAGCTGCGCCAGCTCGGCGGGGCGCTGTCCCGACCGGCCGCCGGCGGGGGCGCGCTCGCCTCGCTGGACGGCGCGTTCGTGCTGTACGCCAGCGGCGTCGTCCCCACCTCCGAGCTGCTCGCCCGGGCACGGCTGGACGCGCGCCGGGTCGTCGACGCCATGGCGCCGTTCAGCGCCCGCCAGCAGTGCCTGAACCTCACCGCGAACCGCACCGACGTCGCCGCCGGCTACGACCCGCTCGCCTGGGCGCGCCTGCGGGCGATCCGTGCCGCCGTCGACCCGGGCGGAATGTTCGTCGCGGGCCACCCGGTCCCGCTGACCGCCTGAGCCCGCTGACCGCCTGAGCCCGCTGACCGCCTGAGCCCGCTGACCACACCCGCCCACAGCCCCGCAGCAGTCCCCAGCCCCGCAGCAGTCCGAGCCCTGCGAAGGATGCCGAACCCATGGACACGATCCAGGCCCTCCCGGCCGCGAGGCCGATCACCACCGCCCACACCGCCACCGTTCCTTCCCCCGCTCCCCTTTCCGCCACCAGCCGGTCCGCGACCACCGGCCGGATCGCAACCAACAACCGGACCGCGACCACCCGCTGGCCGTCGCCGCAGGCCGAGCGCCTCGTGGTCACCGTGCTGATGTCGGACGTCCGTGGCTACAGCGGCATCGCGCAGCGCTCCGATCCGGTGGTCCTCGCCGGTCAGCTGGACGCCCACCGCCGGGAGATGGTCGCGGCGATCCGCCAGACCGGGGGGATCGTCGTGCAGTACGCCGGTGACGCGGTGGTGGCCGCGTTCGGAATGCCGGCGTTCGGGGTGCCGGCCCGGCGCGCGGACCATCGGCGGCGCGCCTGCCGAGCCGCCCTGGCGATGCACCGACGGCAACGGCGCCTGGACGGCGAGTGGGCCGCCCGCGGTCTCGAGCCGTTCGGTCTCGGCATCGGTGTCTGCACCGGTGAGGTGGCCGCGGCCGTGCTCGGCGGGGACGAGCGGCTCGGCTACACCCTGGTCGGCGACACCGTGAACCTCGCCGCACGGCTGCAGAGCATGGCCCGTGAACCGGGCATGACGGTCGTGTCCGCCGCGACCGCCGCCGGGCTGGCCGGTGCCGAGGTCCTCGGGCTGGCACCGACGACGGTCAAGGGCCGGGTCGGCCTCGTCCAGGCCTACCGGCTCGTCGACAACGTGATCACCCGGCGGCACCCGGTACCCGTGGCCGACTCTCGCGGGTGGCCCGACGCCGGCCCGGACCACGCGGCCGCTGCCTGAGCCCACCGCCGCCGGCTCGCGTAGCGGCCTGACCTGCGTGGGGAAGCGTTCGGATATGCCGGCACCGAAAACACCGGCGGGGGCACCTCGCGGGATTTCCCTATTCCTTTCGGGGAAAGCCCGCGGGCACCGAAGCACCGGTGCCGACCCGGCTTGGCGCCTGGAACTCGGCGACGGCAGAATCATCCGAGAAGGCATGAACCGCCCGGATACGGAACGCCCGGAAGAGGCGTTTGGGCATCGCAGCGAGAAGGGCTTCGGGTGCGCGCATGGCGATCGGCGGCGTGACGCCGCTGCGTCCGACGGATCCCCGCCTCATCGGTCCGCACACCCTCGAGAGCGTTCTCGGCAGCGGCGGGATGGGCCGGGTCTATCTGGGGCGCTCACCGGCCGGCCGCCGCGTCGCGGTCAAGGTCATCCACGATCATCTGGCCCGCGAGGAGCAGTATCTTGCCCGCTTCCAGCGGGAGGCCCGGATCGCGTACAGCGTCGCGCCGTTCTGCACCGCCGAGGTCCTCGACTTCGGCGTCTTCGACGGCCGGCCCTACATCGTCACCGAGTTCCTCGAGGGGCCGACCCTCGCCGAGGCCGTCACCACGCACGGGCCGCTGTCGACCACCGACCTGCACCAGCTCGCGGTGTCCATCGCCGCGGCACTCGCCTCCATCCACAGCGCCGGGCTGGTGCACCGCGACATCAAGCCGGCCAACGTGCTGCTGTCGAAGACCGGCCCGCGGGTCATCGACTTCGGCGTGGCGATGTCGATCGAGTCGCAGTCACTGCTGACCAACGCCTCGGACACCATCGGCACCCCCGCCTTCATGGCTCCCGAGCAGGCCGCCCGGGAGCCGACGGGTGCGTCCGCCGACGTGTTCGCCTGGGGCGGGGTCCTCGCGTTCGCCGGCACCGGGCGGTCACCGTTCGGGACCGGAGCCGCACCCATCGTCATGTACCGCGTGGTCCACGAGGAGCCGGATCTCGACGGTCTCGACTCCCGCCTGCTCCCCCTGGTCCGGGCGGCGATGAGCAAGCGCCCCGCGGACCGCCCGAGCGCCGCCGAGCTACTCGGCGAGCTGACCGGGTCGACCCGTCCTTCGGCCGCGCTGGCCGCGACCAGGCCCTCCGGGGAGGCGCCTCCGCGGGAGGTGACCCCAGCCCCGGCCTGGGCACCTGAGCCGGAGCAGGACGCGGAGCTGCGCCGCCGGATGTCCGTGCCACCATCGGCGACCGCGACCGGTTTCGGGCCGCCCGCGACACCCCCGTCATCCGCGACACCCCCGTCATCCGCGACACCCCCGTCATCCGCGACACCTCCGGCGCACGCAGCACGCCCGGCACAAGCACCCCCGGCGCCCGAACAGCAGAACGGCACAGCGCCAGCCGCCGCGCCGCAGCCCGCCACCGACGAGGAGGCCGCGGCGAACGACCTCCCGGCGGCGGGCCGGCGCAGTTCCCGACGGCGCCGTTCCCGGCGGGAGACCAGGCGGCGCGCGGTCGGGGCCGCGGTGGCGACGGCAGCCGTGCTCGGGGTGACCGGCGTGGTCCTGCTCGCCGGGGGCTACCTGACGGACTCCGACGCCCCCGGCGCGAAACCCGGTCCCGCCGTTCAGACCTCGGCGCAGACGCCCTCCACGCCCGCCACGTCGGCCAGTCCGCAGTACAGCGAGCAGGACTGGATCAGTGTTCTCCAGCGGCTCGACCAGGCCCGGGTAGCCGCGTTCGAGTCCGCCGACGTCCGCCTGCTCTCCCAGGTCTACGCCGAGGGCAGCGGCGCGCGGGCGACGGACGAGGAGGCGATCCAGCTCATGAGCGCGAACGGCGCGCGCGGCAAGGGCGGGCAGCAGACCGTCCAGTCGGTCGAGGTGGTGAGCCACAACGCGTCGGTCGTGGTCCTGCGGTTCACCGCGAGCATGGCGCCGTTCACGATCGTGGCCGCTGACGGCTCGGTCATCGACCGCAGGCCGGGGGCGACCTCGGCCACCCGGGAGGTCAACCTCGTCAGTACGCCGGAAGGCTGGCGCATCACCGCCGTCTGAGGCGGCCGGCACGACGGTCCGAGCCCCGGCCGGGCCCTGTTCCACGATGGTGGACGCCTGCGGCCGGCCACGACGGCGCGGGTCGCGACAGCACTAGAGTCCTCGTCGTCGCCTACCGCCGGGAGCGCCGATGCACGCCGTCCCGCCCGCCGGCCGCACGGCGCACCGCCCGGTCGCGCCGGTGTTCGCTCTGGTCATCGCCCTGCTGTCGCTGATCGTCCTGATCGGTGGCGACACCGGCGGCGGTACGCAGGTGATCATTGAAGGCCCGGTCAACCGGCAGGTCTCCGCGGGGCTGGCGCGCACCCCGCCGATGGGCTGGAACAGCTGGAACGCGCTGGGCGCGGCAGCCACCGAGCAGGACATCCGGGCCGCGGCCGACGCCCTGGTCAACTCGGGGATGCGGGCCGCCGGCTACCGGTACGTGATCATCGACGACGGCTGGCAGGCGCCGGCCCGCACGGCGGGCGGCAGGCTCGCCGCCGACCCGCAGCGCTTCCCCACCGGCATCGCCGCCCTCGCCGACCACGTCCACGCCCGGGGTCTGCTGCTGGGCCTCTACTCCTCCCCCGGCACCGCCACCTGCCAGGGCCTGCCCGGCAGCTTCGGGCACGAGTCCGCCGACGCGGCCACCTTCGCCGCCTGGGGCGTGGACTATCTCAAGTACGACGCCTGCACCTACCCGTCGCTGCGCCCTGCCGGCACCGACGCCCGCCGCTGGCTGCGGGCCGGTTTCGCCCGCATGCGCAACGCCCTCGACGCCACCGGCCGGCCGATCGTGTTCAGCATCAACCCGTCCGCCGACGGCGATCCGCAGGCGGTGACACCGTGGGAGTGGGCACCGTCGGTCGCCCACCTGTGGCGGGTCACCAACGACCAGGCACCATGCTGGACGTCCACCCAGCCCCTCGACGGCTACCCGGACGTCTGCCTGACCGACAACCTCGACGCCACCGCCCGCTGGACGGCCAGCGGCGGCCCCGGGCACTGGAACGACCTCGACATGCTGACGATCGGCCTGACCCCGGCCACCGCCAATCCCTTCGTGGAGCAGCTGGCCGAGCTTGCCACCGGAACCGACGCGCCCGCGCTCGACGACACCGAGGCACGCAGCGAGCTGGGTCTGTGGGCGATGCTGGCCTCGCCGCTGATCGCCGGCAACGACCTGACGACGATGACCGAGAGCACCCGCGCGATCCTCACGAACACCGCCGTGCTCGCCGTCGACCAGGACCCGCTCGGTGCCCCCGCGACCAGGGTGGCGCGCGCCGACGGCGTCCTGCTGTGGTCCCGTCCGCTGGCGGGCGGCGATCTCGCCGTGCTGGCGGTCAACCGCGGCGACCGTGCCCGGACAGCCACGGTCACCGGCGCGGAACTGGCGCTGCCGGCTTCCGCGGCTGGCTACCGCGCCACGGACCTCTGGACGGGCAAGGTCAGCCACACCGCCGACGGCTCGCTTCCGGTCGCTCTCGCCCCGCACGGGTCGGCACTGTTCCGCCTGCACCCCGCACGATGACCATGGCCTCGGGACCAGAAGTCCCGCGTCCTCGTCTCAGCGCGGCGCCACGCCCCCGACTGTGGTTCGGGCCCTGACAACAGGGCACGCCCAGACCTGTCCCCTACCCTGCTCCGTCCGCGCCGAGGGAAGATCACAGGACGGACTATTCGGACGACGATGACCGAAGCCGCGGTCGAGCGCACCTGACATCGGCAGGAGGCCCAGCATGGCTCCACGCAACATCCTGATCGCCCTGGGCTTCGCGGCGGTCGCGGTGGCCCTGTTCGTGATCGGCGCCGGCGTCATGACCAGCCGGGCCGGCAGCGACGCCGTCATTCTCGCCGGCGTCGTCTGTGCTGTCGGGGCCCTCCTGTCGCTGGCTCGGCCCTCGGACGGCAAGGACGGCAAGGACGGCAAGGACGGCAAGGACGGCAAGGACGGCAAGGACAAGGTCGGCAGCGCAGGCGGAGCAGGCCGGAGCCGCCGACCGTGAGCAGCAGCCACCGACCGTGAGCGGCGACGTCGCCCCACGACGTCCAGTACAGACAGACAGCGACAGCGACAGCGACAAGGCACCCTGCCCCCGCGAACCAGTCAGGTCGTCCGAGCACGCGAAAAGAGGTCGATATGCGCGGGACCGAACAGCTGCTCGACCGCATTGAACGGGACGAGCGGCTTGACACGATCGCCGACGGTGTTTCGGGCTTCTGGTCATCAGCGCTGCGATCCGAGCGTCTGCGGGATGTGCTGTGCGGCCGGGCGCTCGGCCATCCGCTGCACCCGGCGGCGATACTCGTGCCAGCCGGAACGCTGCTGAGCGCGACCCTCCTGGACACCACCGGCGGCGCGGCCCTCCGCCCCGCGGCCCGCCGGCTCCTCGCGCTCGGCCTGCTGTCAGCCGGCCCGGCCGCGCTCGCCGGGTGGTCGGACTGGCTCGACACCGGGGGCGCCGAGCGGCGAGTCGGCCTCGTCCATGCCGCGTCCAACATCGTGGGGATCGCGAGCTACGCCGTGTCGTGGAACCAGCGCCGCCGCGGCGCCCGCGGGCTGGCCGCCAGCGTCACCGGAGCGGCTGCCCTCGGCATCGGCGGCTGGCTGGGCGGCCACCTCGCGTACGCGCAGGGGGTCGGCGTCGACACCACCGCCTTCCAGCGGGGCCCGGCTGACTGGACGGATGTGCTGGCCGCCGGCGAGGTCACCCTGGAACCGCGAAAGGTCGAGATCGACGGGGTGCCGGTATTGTTGACCAGGGTCGACGGCCAGATCGTCGCGATCGGCGACCGCTGCACCCACCGGGGCGGCCCCCTGCACGAGGGTGATCGCGTCGGCGGCTGCGTTCGCTGCCCCTGGCACGGCAGCCGCTTCGAGCTGGAGTCCGGAGCGGTCGTGCGAGGCCCGGCGACCCGTCCGCAGCCGCTCTACGAGGTCCGTGAGATCGCTGGGCGGGTGCAGATCCGCCGGCCGGAGGTCCGGGCGCTGCGTGCCAACCCCGTCGGGCCGTCAGCCGGCCCGCACGAGGCGCGGCCGAGGGTCACGGCCGAGGGCCACGTCGTGGCCGCGGCGGATCGACCGAGACAGCACGTGTGACGGCGCCCTGGCACGACGTGCCATGCCGCGAACCGGAGCCATCGCGAACCGCGTTCGGCGCGGCGCGGCGCGGCCCGGAATCGCCGAGCACAATCCGCCGCGAAATACGGTGGACGCATCACGCCCGAAGGCTGAACAGCCGACGGGTTTCGACCGGCTTCCGCAGCCTGCCGGCAAAAGGCTGAGCCGCTCGCGGGCACACGGGTCCCGGCCGGCCCCCGTGGAGTGACCGTGCGGGCCGACGGCTTTCACCCGGACCTGCGGTGACCTCACGGCAAAGTCCCGATGAATGTTCCATGACCGACTCGACCCCGCCGCGACATCTCGATAGCTTCCCATCTCGGACAATTCCCCCTCCAGGAATGTTCCGTACGGGGACCGTTCGGCCAGCAAAGGTTTCCCAGCGGCGAGGTGAGACCCGTGAAAGAATCGTTCCTCGCGGCCTGGAGCCGTGCGCCGCGCGGCCGCCGCCCCCGCGCCCGCGTCTCGGGCCGCTCCTGGACCGTGCTGGGCACCGCCGCGGTCCTCGCAACGGCCGCGCTGCTGGTGAGCGGGGTCGGCCCGGGGCAGACTCCGGGGCCCTGGTCACCAGCCGGCGACGAAGCCGCGGCGAGCGCGCAGCAGAGCCCGACCCAGTCGGCCGCGGCCCGTCGCGGCCAGCCCGACCGAGGCGGCACCGGCTCAGGACCCCACGGCGACGGACCCCACCGCGGCCGGTGAGCGGCCCGAACCCACCACCGAACCGCCTCCCCCGGCCCCCCCTCCAGTCACCGCACCCGGCCCAAGCCGTCGACCACCCGGCCGACATCCCGCGGAGGTGGCACGCCGGCCCAGCCCGCGGCGCGGCCGCCCCGCCGCGCCGCACCGGCACCAGCGGCCACCGTCGCGGCCGCCCCGGCCCTGCCGCCGCGCCCCCCCCGCCGCCGCGCCGGTGGCCCGCCACCCGCGACCACCCAGCAACAGCGTTCGGGCGTCGTGACCTTCACCGACCTCGCGACCGGCTACTGCCTCGACAGCAACAGCGCCGGGAACGGCTACACGATGGGCTGCAACGGCGGCCAGTACCAGCAGTGGACGGTGTACGGCTACGGGACCCTGGTGCTCGTCAACCGGGCGACCGGCCTGTGCCTGGACAGCAACGCCAGCGGCAACGCCTACACGATGGGCTGCAACAACGGCCAGTACCAGCAGTGGAGGATGGTCGAGTCCGGCTACGGCACGGTGAACCTGGTCGACGTCGCGACCGGCCTCTGCCTGGACAGCAACGGCCAGGGAAATCTCTACACGATGGGCTGCAACAACGGCTCGTACCAGCGGTGGGCACGTGGCTGACCTGCTGCGGGAGCATCGCACCCTGATCCTTGACATCCTGACCGGCGTCGTCGGCCTCGTGCTGGTGATCGTGTTCACCCGCTGGTTCTCCCGGACCAGAGGCTGGCGTCGGACGATCTCCCACCGACGCCGCCAGTTCGCCGGGGGTGTGCGGGACCTCGGCCGCCTCGCCACCGCCTGGTACCGCTTCCATCGGGATGTACGCGACATCGCCGTGCTGCTCACGGACCCGGCACTCGGCCCGCACACCGTCGCCGCGCTCGCCGCGGCGGACGGGGGCGAGCCCGCGCCGCCGGTGGGACGGCGGGCGGACATCTGGCCGTTCCAGGCCGTCGTGCGGGCCGACACGATCCAGGCCCACGTCGCCGGGCGCGAGGTGGACGCCGCCGGGCCGGTGCTCACCCGCGCGGAGCTGGCCGCGCCACCGGTCAGCCCCGGTACCGCCGACCTCCCGGCGGCCGGCGCGCCGGGCCGCGCCCCAGCGCGGACGCACTGCCCGGTCGCGGTCGGCCTGCTGCCCGGGTCGCGCGCCGCACTGGCACTGCTCGACCTCGCCGCGCTCCCCTCGGTCGGGACCATCGAGGGCCCGCCGGCCCTGTCCCGCCGGCTGGCGGCCACGATCGCGGCGCAGATCGCCGCCGGCGTCGTGGCTCCGGCCGGAACCCGGCTGATCGTCGTCGACGCGATCCTGCCGGGTTTCGGCGGACCGCCGCTTTCCGACGCCCTCGACCTCCTCGACTGGCAGGCGGCTGCCGGCCTGGTCCTCGGCGGCCCCGGTCCGGCCGGCTCGCCCTGGGATGACAGCCGCGGCCGGACCGGCGTCGGCGACGGCGACGGCGACGACCAGGCAGGGCCCACGGACCTGACGGTGCTGGTCTGCCCCGCTCCGGCAGCCGAAGATCTGCCACGTCTCGTCCGCCTCGTCGAGCTGCTGCCCAACCTGCGGGTACTCATGGTCGGCCGGCATCCCGGTCCGCGCTGGCGGCTCGAACTGGACGCCCTGGGCCGGATCACGGCTCCCGAGCTCGGTCTGCACGCGGACTGCGCCCCGCTGGAGCGCGGTGTGGCCCGTGCGTTGAGGGACCTCGACCGGAAGCACCGCCGCGCGGCCCCGGACGAGCCGGCAGCGGCCTGGCGGCCCGTCCCGGCCGCCGCCGCACCAGACAGCGACCCGCCGCTATCCGACGTCCCAGCGCCATCCGACGTCCCAGCGTCAGACAGCGGCACAGCACCAGACAGCGACGCGGTGACAGAAAGCGACGCGGTGACAGAAAGCAACATATCAGTGGCCGATGACGCGGCGACCATCCGCCCGGCCGCCCCGGGTGCCGGCGGACTGACCGAACCGGAGCCGGCCCGACACGAGGGCAGCCACGCCGCCGCGGCCATCGGCCGGCCCGGGACGGTCGACGCCGGCGTCGGCGCGGCGGGAGCGGAGGACTGACCGTGCACGTGCTGCTCAGCATCGAGAACCCCGCCGACCACCCGGCCCCGTTCCCGCCACCGCCCGCGCTCGGCCCGCCCCCGGTCGACATCCGCGGCGACGTCCTGGTCCAGCTGCGGCCCACGAGCACCGTCGGGGAGCTCGCCGCGAGCCTCGCCGACCCGGCGCCCGCCTGCTTCCTGGGCACCCGACCACTCGACCCGCGTGCCACGGTCCGGGGCAGCGGCATCGTCCCCGGACTGCGACTCGGTCTCGACACCCCGCCCCGCCCGGTCGATCCGCTGGTCACGCACACCGGCCCGACCCTGTGGTTCGAGGTGCGGGTCGTCGGCGGTCCGGACGCGGGACGGGTCTGGCGGGTCGGCCCCGGCGCCCACGACATCGGCGCGGCGGCGGGCAGCGCCATCGAGCTGGACGACGACGGCGTACCGCCGCTCGCCGCGGTGCTGCACATCGGGCACGGCGGAGACACCTGGCTCACCGGGATCTCCCCGACCGGGGTGCGCACGACCGTGCCCAGCGCGCCCGAGCTGCGCCGCACCGACGAGCACCGCGCGGCGCTGCGCGTCGAGCACCGGGACCTGCCCCTTCCACCCGAACCGCCGGACTGGCCCGAGGCCGGCCCCGGAGCACCCGGGTGCACGCCGTGGGAGGTGGGGTCGGACCTGGTCGTCGGACCGGTGCTGCTGCGCCTGGCCGAGCCCTTCGAGCCGGACGCCGCCATCACACCGGCCGAGGACGTCGTCGGCCACGACTTCAACCGGCCGCCACGGATCGTTCCGCCGTTGCTGACCTCACGCCGGCGTTTCCCGACGCCTCCGTCGCCGCCCGGCCGCCGGCCCGTCCCGGTCCTGATGATGATCGCGCCGATGCTGCTGGGCCTGGCGTTCGTGTGGTTCTTCCACTCCTTCTTCTTCCTGGTCATCATGCTGTTCAGCCCGATCCTGGCGTTCGCCAACTGGAGCCAGGACAGGCGCAGCGGCCGCCGCCGCTACCGGGAGGAGTGCGCGCGGTACCGGACCCGCCGGGCCGCGGGCGAGAGCGACCTGCGCACCGCGGTCCTCGCCGAGCGGCTGGCCCGCTGCGACGCCGCACCCGACCCGGCGGCCGTCGGCCTGACCGCCACCGGCCCGGGCCACCGGCTCTGGGAACGCCGGCGGACCGACCCGGACCACCTCCTGCTGCGGGTCGGGACGGTCGACCAGCCGTCGCTGATCGAGGTGGACGACCCAGCGCTCGACGACTACGACCGCCAGCTGCGCTGGAACGTCCCCGAGGTGCCGCTCGCGGTGGACCTGCCCGGCCGCGGTGTCGTCGGCGTTGCCGGTGAACGCAGCGCCGTCCACGCCCTCGCTCGCTGGCTGCTCGCTCAGTGCGCCGTCCTGCACAGCCCACGTGACCTGCAGCTCGTCGTTCTCACCGACGCGGCCAGCCGGCAGAGCTGGGAGTGGGTGCGCTGGCTGCCCCACGCCCGCCCGGCCTCGGCGGCCACCGGCCACGGTCCGTTCGTGCTGATCGGCAACGACCCCGAGACCGTGGCCCACCGAGTCGCGGAGCTGCAGGCACAGATCCGGGCCCGGCAGTCCGCCCGCGGCTCCGCGTTGGGACCGGTGATGTTCACCCAGCCGGATGTGGTCGTGCTCGTCGACGGGGCACGCCGGCTGCGGGATGTGCCGGGCATGATCCAGGTCCTCACCGACGGCCCCGCCGTGCGGATCTTCGCCATCTGCCTCGACACCGAGACACGCCTGCTGCCCGAGGAGTGCACCGCCGTCGTGCGCTGCGACGGCGGGGGCGGCGGTAACGGCGGCGGTGAGGGCCGTGAAGGTGGTGTGGGCAGCCTGACCGTGCGCCAGAGCGACATCCCCGAGGTGCCCGGGGTACGTCCGGACCTGGTCCTGACGCACTGGTGCGAACAGGTCGCCCGGGCTCTCGCCCCGCTGCGCGACATCAGCCCCGACACCGCCGACGGACTGCCCGACCGGGTCCGCCTGCTGGACCTGCTCGGGCTGGCCGAACCGGACCAGCCCGAGCTTCCGGCCGTCGTCGCCGCCGCCTGGGCGGCACGGCCGGCCTCGACCCGCTTCCCGCTGGGCACCGGCTTCGACGGCCCGGTCGTCCTCGACCTCGTCCGCGACGGCCCGCACGCGCTCGTCGCCGGGACCACCGGCGCGGGCAAGTCCGAACTGCTGCAGTCCCTCGTCGGCTCGCTGGCCGCCCACAACCGCCCGGACGAGCTGGTCTTCGTCCTGGTCGACTACAAGGGCGGCAGCGCCTTCCGGGGCTGCGCACGCCTGCCGCACACCCTCGGGATGGTCACCGACCTCGACCCGGCGCTCGCCGTCCGGGCCCTGGAGTCGCTGGCGGCCGAGCTGCGCCGGCGCGAGGAGGTGCTCGCCGCCGCGGCCGCCAAGGACATCGTCCACTACCGCTCGCTGCGGGCCCGGGAGCCCGGCCTGCCCGCGCTGCCCAGGCTGCTGCTGGTCATCGACGAGTTCGCCACGCTGGCCCGCGAGGTGCCGGACTTCATCCCGGGGCTGGTCAGCCTGGCACAGCGGGGCCGCTCGCTCGGCATCCACCTGGTGCTGGCCACCCAGCGGCCCGCGGGCGTGGTGACCGGCGACATCCGGGCCAACACCAACCTGCGCATCGCCCTGCGGGTCACCGACCCGATGGAGAGCTCGGACGTCGTCGACACCCCGGACGCCGCCCTCATCCCGGCGGCGGCTCCGGGTCGAGCGCTGGCCCGGCTCGCGCACCGGTCGACCCTCCTGTTCCAGACCGCCTACTGCGGCGCTCCCTATCCATCCACGCACCCGGCCGGTGCCGCTGCTCCAGGTGCCTCCGCCGACGCGGCCGGTTCAGCCGCATCAGCGGCTTCAGCAGGATCAGCTGATTTCGCGGGTTTCGCGGGTTTCGCGGGTCCGCGCGGCGCGGGCGACGAGCCAGCGGCCGTGCCGCTGTCGTGGTCCGCTCTCGGCCGCCCGTTGCCGATCATCGCCGCCCCAGCCGGCACCGACCCGGACCAGGCGGCCGACGATCTCGCTCCCACTGATCTGGACGTGCTCGTGGACGCGGTCCGCGCCGCCGCGGACCGCACCGGCCACGAGCCCCAGCCCAGCCCCTGGCTGCCCGCGCTGCGCCAGCGGGTGCTGTTCGAGGACCTGCTCGAGCGGTGCGGGCCCAGGGCGGTGCCGTACGCGCTGGAGGACGTTCCGAGCCGGCAGCTGCAGCGGCCGGTGTGCTGCGAGCTCGGCACGTTCGGGCACCTGTACGTCATCGGCTCGCCGCGCTCCGGACGGTCCCAGGTGCTGCGCACGCTGGCCGGCGGGCTCGCCCGCGCCCATTCCTGCGCGGACGTCCACATCTACGGCATCGACGCCGCCGGCGGGGCGCTGGCCGTCCTCGACGAGCTGCCGCACTGCGGGGCCGTCGTCACCGCGTCCGACCTGGAGCGGGTCGGCCGGCTCTGCGACCGCCTCACCGTGGAGCTGGCCCGCCGGCAGGCCCTGCTCGCCGAGTACTCCTGTGCGGGGCTGGACGAGCTGCGTGCCGCGATGCCCGACGGGACGGCCCCCGCCCATCTGGTGCTGTTCGTCGACGGCTGGGACTCCCTCGCCGCGACCCTGCCGGAGCATGACGGCGGCCGGCTCTACGACGCCCTGCTCGCCCTGCTGCGGGAGGGCACCGGTGCCGGCATCCACGTGGTGGCCACGGCCGACCGGGGCCTGCTGGCCGGGCGGGCCGGCGGCATGAACGATCACCGCGTGCTGCTGCGGATGGGCGAGCGCACCGACTACGCCACGATCCGCGTCCCGCCGCAGCGCGTCCCCGCGCACGTCCCGCCGGGGCGCGGGTGGCGGTCGGTGAACCAGGCCGAGCTCCAGATCGCGCTGCTCGACCCCGACCCGGCGGGCCAGGCGCAGGCCGACGCGCTGCGCCGGATCGCCACCCGGGCCGGCGTGCGCGACCGGGACGTACCGGCCGACCGGCGCCCGTTCCCGGTCGCGGCACTGCCCCGGGCGCTGACGTTCGCCGACGCGTTCGCGCGGGTCCCCGAGGCCGAGCGCGGCCCGCTGCGGGCGCTGCTCGGGCTCGGTGGCGACGAGGCCGCGCCGATGACGCTCGACTTCGCCGGCCGGGCGCACACCTTCCTCGTCGCCGGGCCCCCCGGGTCCGGGCGCAGCAACACGCTCGCCACCCTGGCGGTGTCGCTGCTCGCCGGGGGCACCCGGCTGGTCGTGGTCACCCCGCGGGACTCCCCGCTGCGCCGGCTCGCCGCCCACCCCCAGGTCACCCTGGCCGGCATGGACTCCCTGCAGGTGCAGGGGCCGGCGGTCGTCCTCGTCGACGACGTGGACCTCTTCGGGTACAACGCGCCGCTCGACCCACCGCTGCGGGAGATCGTCGCCGCCGGGCGGGACCGCGGCGTCGGCCTCGCCTATGCGGGCAGCGGGGAGATCCTGTCCCAGTCCATCAGCGGCTGGCTCGGGGAGGCCCGGCGCTCCCGGCAGGGCGTACTGCTGGCCCCGCAGTCCTCTCTGGAGGGCGACCTGCTGGGCACCCGGATCCCGCCGAGCCTGCTGCGCGGCGGGATCCGCCCCGGCCGCGGCTACGTCACCGACGCGACCGGGACGCTGCGCACCATCACCATCCCGCACACCGTCCTGCGGTAGACAGCCCCGGGCCCGCGCGGACGCCGCCGCGGCCCGCCGGGCTCGCTCAGCCGCCGGTCGAGGCGGGCGGGGGCTTGGACAGCTCCGTGTCCATGTTCTGCAGGTTCTGCGCGATCAGGTTGAAGCTCTCGGCGAACTTGCCGATGTTCTCGATCGCGGTGGTGAGCGAGGCGTTGAACTCGGTGTACTGGGCGCTCATCACCGGGCTGGACTGCTGCAGCCACAACCCACCACTGCCGGTGAGCAGCTCGGTCACCTGCCCCTGCAGCCGGATGAGCGTCGTCTTGATCTCGCCGCCCTCGGTGGTGAGTCGGCTGGCGACCGTGTTGACCTGGCCGTAGTCGACCTGGATCTCCGCCATGGATTCCGTCCTTCTCTCAGGAGGCGCTGATCGCGTCGTCCATCGCCTGCAGCTGGGCGACGATGTTGTTGAACTGCTGGGCGAAGCTGGTGATGTTGTTCACCGCGCCGGTCACCGAGGTGTTGAAGTCGGTGTACTGCTGGCTGAGCACGGGGCTGGACTTCTGCAGCCACAGGCCGCCGTCGCTGGTGAGCAGCGCCGTCACCGCCGACTGCAGTGAGGTCAGCTTCGGCACCGTCTCGGTGACGGCGGCGTTCAGCGACGTGGCGACGGTGTTCACCTTCGCGTAGTCGATCGAGATGTTGGGCATGGGCCGCTCCTGGTGATCAGATCCTGGTGATCAGACGCCGATGGGGTAATCGGAGTAGTCCGGTTCGGGGTCGGTGTGGGACTGCAGCGTCCACTGGCCGATCGCCGGGGTGCCGGTGTAGACGTCGGTCCCGTTCGGGCCGACCTCGGTCTTCGTCCCGGTGCCGTCCGGGTTCACCGCGACGGTCACGGTGGTCGTCTCGCCCTCGGTGTCCACGGTGACGCTCTGGTAGCCGCCGTTCGCCGCCGGGGTGACGTTCGTCGTGGTCGTACCGTCCCCGGTGGTGCTGGTGACGACATAGCTGTCGTCCGGGTTCGTCCTCTTGACGATCTCCTCGGTGGTGCCGTCCGAATGGGTGATGGTGGTGGTGTAGTCGACGACGTCCGGATCCCCGTCGTTGTCGCGGTCGACGTAGGTGTAGGACGTCGTCTCGGTGTAGGTCAGCCCGTTCGGCGTGGTGGTGGTGCTCGTCTCCGAGATGATCAGTCCCTGGTCGTTCACCTCGGCGGCGTTGGTCGTCGTCGACTCGCCAGGCCCGCCGGTCAGGCTGGTGGGCATCAGGCCCGGATCCTCCGGCGGCGGCCGGTCCGGCCCCCACAGCGGGATGGTGGCCGTCTGGAGCACACCGTTCTCGTCGTAGTACTGGTACGTGATGACCTTGTCCTTGGTCTCCTGGTAGTGCTCCCAGGCGAGCTTCCTGGCCTCCCACTGGCCGATCTGGGCCTGCAGCCGGCCGGTGTTGACCTTGCCGGCGAAGTCGGCGTCGACGTCGAAGAAGGCCTTGGCGACGCTGTCGAGCAGGTCGCCGAGCTCCTTCAGCTTGTCCATCGAGTCCTTGAACGGCTTGTGGCAGGCCGAGTAGAAGGCGCTCAACGCGGCGAACAGGGTGCCGTCACCCACGGCGACGGAGCCGACCTCGCCGCCCGAGCCGACCACCGAGCGCCCGGAGACCGTGTTCACGTCGGTCTCGATCTGCCCGCGCAGGCTGCGCATACTGCCCGCGAGGTCGTGCAGCAGCGCGTAGTCGAGCACGAGATCGGCCATACCGGCTCCTGACTGACCGCAACAGGGCCCGCGCGGGACGCGGGACGTGGAACTGCGGGGCCTCGGCGGCGAGCCCCGGCAGTTGGTCCACCGCCTACTACGCGCCCCGGCCACAGAAGGTTCACCGGTGGGAGACGCGCCGCGCGGCGTCCACCGGTGAACCGCGGTGCCCGGCGGGTGCGTAGTACCTGCCGGAGCCGTGGCTGCCCGCCACAGCCGCGCCGCCGGCAACGCCGCCCGCCCGCCGACAGTGCCCCGCCCGCCGAGGGTGCCCCGCCCGCCGACAGGAGGCCCGCGTGCCGCGTCCGACCGACTGGTCGCCGCTGGGGCTGGCCGGGGACCCGACCCCCGGTGACCCCGAGGCGCTGGTGGCCGTCGCCGACTTCATGCACACCATGGCCGGGCACGCGCAGACCGCCGAGACCGGCCTGAACCAGGTGGTCGCCAAGAGTGGCGAGGGCGCATTCGTCGGGAAGACCGCGGACTGGCTGCGCGACACCATCTCCACCGCCATCCGTGACTTCATCGGCGGCGTGCGCACCGCGTTCGGGCAGACCGAGCCCGCGGTGCGCAGCTACATCTCGGCGCTGCGGGAGGCGCAGTCCCGGGCGGACGGCGCGCTCACCGAGGCCGCGGGCCTCGCCGAGGGCGACTCGCGCCGCGACACCCTGACCGCGGACGCGAACCAGGCCGGCACCGATCTGAAGACGGCCGCGGGCACCGCCGCGGCGACGATCAGGGGGGCCCGCGAGCACATCCGCTCGCCGAACCCGAAGAAGTCCGCCTGCGAGGTCTTCTGGGAGATCTTCGGCTGGATCGTGCTGGCGATCACCGTGGTGGCGATCTTCGTCGGCGGCCCGCTCGGCCTGATCGCGCTCGGCCTGAACGCGATCATGGCGACCAAGGCGCTGGTCGACTTCGCCTCGGGGAAGACGAACATCACCGGCCTGGTCCTGGGCCTGCTCGGTCTGCTCGGTCCGTCCACGAAGCCGTTGATCGCACTGTCCACGCTGCGCGGTATCGCCGGCGCCACCGCGAAGATCCTCAAGGGTGCGGCCAGCTCCGTCGGCGTGACGATCGCCAGGATCGGTGGCGACTTCTGGCAGGCGATCTCGACGATCACCTTCTCCGCCGTCGTCAAGGGCGTCGGCGACATCTCCGCCACCCTCGCGAACACCGTCCGGGCCGGCTCCACCTGGATGTTCAAGGCGTTCACCTCGGCCGACGGCCTCGCCGCCCGGGGCTTCGTCTCGCTGAAGAACTTCGTGGTCACCGGCCCGGCGGCGACGGCGGGCCTCATCCGCAACATCGTGAGCCTGACCGGCGGGCTGCCGTCGGCGCTCGCCGCCAGCGTCCGGGCGGTGCCCGGTTTCGCCCGCGGGCTGGGCGGGTGGTCCATCGAGGCTGTGCGGTCGGTAGGCCGGGTGCTGAGCAACGAGCTTGGCGGGTGGAAGTGGCTCAAGATCTTCCTACCGCTCAACGGCGTGGAGATCGGCGTCCTCGGCGTCCAGGACGCCTTCCGGCTCGCGGTCCTCGGCCGCGGCCTGGGGCAGGCCAGCCGCTACGCGGGGCTGGCGAGGCAGGTCGAGCTGGCAGCGGCGGCCGGCGGGGCGCTGCGGGTCAGTGACGGCATCCTGCGGGGTGTCGACCCGCCGGAGCCCGGCATGGTGCGCACCGAATCCGGCCTGCTGGTGCCGGAGAAAGCCGACGGGGTCTCGGCCCTGCGGACGGATCTCGGCGGCGGGGTCTCGGCGAAGCCGCTCGACCCCGCCGGGCTGGGCGGGCGGATCGTCACCGCGGACTCGCCCCTGCCCGACGTGAACCTGACCGTCGCCGGCCGGGATCTCGCGGCGCTCAGGCCAGAGCCGGTGGCACCGGTCCGATCCGACCTCGACCTCTCGGGCGCCGTCCTGCTGGCGCCTGGCAAGGAGGCCGCTCCCGCGCCCGCGAGCCTGCCGACGACGTCGCACCTGTCGGCCGACACCACGAAGCTCCTCGCCGACGCCAACACCGTCACCGGCGCGAACCCGCTCGCCGGTGTCCACACGCCCGCCAGCACCAGCGCCCTCGGCGGTGGCAACCCGGCCGGCGGCGCGCAGGTGAGCGACCTCGTCTCCCCGGCCCGGCTGGCCGTGCACCACGCCGGCGACGTGACGGCGAACGGCCTGCCCGAGATCCGGGCGGTGCTCAACGGTGATCTCACCGCGGTCAGGGTCTCCGACACCCAGGTCGCCTTCAACCTGGGCGCGGCCGACGACGGAGCGGTGATCCCGGGCCGCGCCTTCGACGCGCCATCGGCGCCCGCGCCGTCCCAGCTGACCCCGCCCACCCAGCTGACCCCGCCCAGTCACGTAGCCCAGCAGATCGCGCCGCCGCCGGCCGTGACCGCCCCGCCCGCCGCGGCGGCGCTCGGCGGTGCGCTGCCGAGCCCGGCGTCCCTCGCGCCGCCGGCCCGGACCGAGCTGCTCATCGGTGCGAACGGCGTGCAGATCGCGGCGCCGGTGCACCCGGCCCCGCACACCGGGGAGCTGGGCCGGCCGGGCGAGCTGGCGGGTCTGCAGCAGGGCACCCTCGGCACCGTGCACGGCAACGACCTGGGGCTGACCGCCCGGTCAGCCGACGGTGGCCAGGGGCTGCCAGCGCCGCGCGACCCCTCGGTCCACTCGGCGCTCGACCTGCTCGCCCCGCCGCACCCCCCCGGCCCGCAACCGTTCAGCCCGCCAACGCCGGCCACGGCCACCGTCACGGACGCGGCCACAGCCACGGACGCGGTGAGCGCCCGGGCGGTGGAGGGCGGTGCGCGCGACGGCGGCGCGGCGATCAGCAAGGCGCTGAACGACTTCACCCGGATCTCCGCCGAGGTGCGCCTCGCCCGGGAGAACCTGGAGATCACCCGGCTCGGCGGCGGGAACGGGAGCGACCCACTGGCCGCGGCCCAGAAGATCGCCCGGGCGGAGAAGAACCTGCACGTCGCCGAGGCCGTCCAGGCAAAGCTCGCCGCCGGGCTGCGGGCCCGCGGGGTGGACGACCCGTTCGCCGCCGCGACCGACCACGCCTGGGCGGAGTTCAAGATCGCCCGCCACCAGCTCGCCGAGGCCCGCACCGTCCACGACGACCTGCACCCGGGCCCGGACACCCGGCCACTCGGCGAGGGGACGTCGGTGGCGGGCGCCGGCAAGGGCAAGACGGTCGCCACGCCGGCCCAGCTGGAGGCCGGTGCGAACCTGGAGAGCGCCGCGGCCCGGCTCGACGTCGCGCAGGGCCGGCTCGACGATCTGGGCCTCGACGTCAACCGGCTGCAGGCGGCGGACGACGAGGCGCTACGGCTCTCCCTGCTCGAACGCCCCCGGCTGCTCGGTGGCATGCGCCCCACCGACATCCGCCAGCTCGGGCCGGACGGCACCGTCCACGGCTATGGCCGGCCGCTGGCCGGCGGGCTGCACCTGAACCTCGACGTCCCGGCGCCCGCCGGGACGGGAGCAGCCGCCCACGCCG
Organism: Frankia sp. R43; assembly: GCF_001306465.1. Classification (NCBI taxonomy): domain Bacteria; kingdom Bacillati; phylum Actinomycetota; class Actinomycetes; order Frankiales; family Frankiaceae; genus Frankia; species Frankia sp. R43. Next base: position 496,410 of record NZ_LFCW01000004.1, read on the forward strand.
GACCCGAGCTCGGGACCGTCATCGACCGCGCGGGCACGGTGATCTTCCGCGGCGAGGTCACCGAGCTCGGGCACGGCGGGTTCCGGATCTCCGACCCGGCGGACGCGGGCCTGTTCCGCGAATACGACGCCGCCGGCCAGCTGACCCACGCCGGGCTCGACGTCCACGGCCCCGCCGGCCCGGGTGGTGCGGCCGGTGTCGCGGCCGGCCGCCTGGAGATCGACTTCACCGCCGGCACGGCGACCCTGCACCGCCCGGGCCAGCCCGCCCCCGACAACTTCACCTACCAGCCGCTGCCCGGTGGCGGGCACCAGATCACCCGGGCCACCGACGGGTCCTGGCTTCGCTACGACGCCGCCGGCAACCAGACCGGCGCGCTGTTCGAGGTACGGGCGGGCGGTCTGCCCGCCGGCCAGCTGGAGATCGACATCGTCGCCGGCACGGGCCGCCTGCACCGGCCGGGCCAGGCGGTGCCCGACAACGTCGCCTACCAGCCGCTGCCCGGCGGCGGGCACCAGATCACCCGGGCCACCGACGGGTCCTGGCAGCGGTTCGACGCCGCCGGCGACCTGACCGCCGCCCGTTTCGACATCCGCGAGGCGAACGGCCAGGCGGCCGGCCATCTGGAGACCGACCTCGCCGCGGGCACGGCGACGCTGCACCGGCCGGGGCAGCCCGTCCCGGACAACTTCACCTACCAGCTCCGGCCCGGTGGCGGGCATCAGATCACCCGCGCCGCCGACGGGTCCTGGCACCGCTTCGACCACACCGGCACCCGGACCGCCGCCGGCCTCGACGTCCGCGACCCGGGCGGCGCGGCCGCCGGCCGCCTGCAGATCGACTTCGCCGGTGGCACGGCCACCCTGCACCGCCCCGGCCAGCCGGCTCCCGACAACTTCACCTACCAGCCGCTGCCCGGCGGCGGGCACCAGCTCACCAACGCGGCCGACAACTCGACGCTGCGCTTCGACGGCGCCGGCGGCCAGACCGGCGCCGGGCTCGACGTCCAGGGCCCGGCCGGTGCGGCGGCCGGCCGCCTGGAGATCGACTTCACCGCGGGCACGGCGACGCTGCACCGGCCGGGGCAGCCCGCGCCGGACAACTTCACCTACCAGGCCCAGCCCGGCGGCGGGCACCAGATCACCAACGCGGCCGACGGCTCCTGGCACCGCTACGACGCCGCCGGCAACCAGACCGCCACCCGGTTCAACGCCACCGATCTCGGCGCGAACCCGTTCGGCGCGGTGGAGCTCGACATCGTCGCCGGCACCGGCCGCCACCTGGCCCCCGGCGGCGCGCCGCGAGACTGGCCCACCCTGCAGATCGGGGCCGGCGGCGAGCTCCGGCTCAGCAACGCCGCCGGGGAGATGCAGCGCTACACACCCGGCGGCGGCCTCACCGACGAGATCATCGCCCCGCGCGACCCGCGGGGGAACCTCGGACCGAGCCGGCTGCACACCACGCTGAACCCGGCCGGCAACCCGGTGCTGGAGCTGCGCCACGGCGGGAACCCCGTCCCGAACACCCGCGTCACCATCGACGGCGCCGGCTACCGGATCACCAGCACCGGGCCGGGCCCGCACGGCGGCGACTACCGGGTGATCGGCCACGACGGGGCGCTGCACTCGGAGCGGATCTCCTTCCTGGGACGCAAGGGCCAGGCCGACGGCACCCACCTGTCCGTCGACTACCGCACGAACCAGTGGGCGCGCCAGGACGGCGCCGGACGCCCGCTCGCCGGGCACGCGAACGCGGCGCCCCGGGCCGGGCTCGGCCCGGGACACGCCCCGCCGCCGGTGCGCGGCTACAACAGCCGCGGCTCCGTCACGGTGAAGGCCAACGGCGACATCGAGCTCGTCGGCGGCGACCGGACGCCGTTCTACGCCCGGGAGACCCTGGGCAACGGCAACGGCCACCCGCGGCCCACCCTGGAGGTCTTCCGCGGCGGCGACGGCCGGCGCTACTGGCATCAGTGGAGCGGCGCCGCCGACGGCACGCTGGGCGCCTCGGCCGGGCGGGGCACCCGGGTCTTCGAGGATCTTCCCGAGGGCCGGTTGTGGTCGGACCACCAGCACGGCTGGCCCGCCGACCGGACGGTGCGCGAGTACCGCCGGGCCGCCGACGGCGGCGTGATCCGCGCCGAGCTGCAGGCGAACGGGTCGTGGCGGTGGTACCGGTTCGACGCGGGCGGCCAGCTGACCCTCGAGGGCGTCCGGGACCACCGCTGGCTCAGCACCAGCTGGCGGGACACCTACACCGGGGCGAACGGCGCGCAGGTGGTGGCCCAGCGCTACCACTCGGCGGTCAACTTCTTCCCCAAGGCCCTGCACTACCGGGAGTACGCCGTCGCCCCGAGGCCCGGCGGCGGGTTCCGGACCACCGACGCCTTCAAGGAGTTCTCACCGCAGATCAAGGACACCGGGACGCTCGACGTACTGGGCAACGGCAACACGCTGAAGACCACCCGGTGGGCCGAGCAGCGCCCGCCCGACGCACTCTGGAAGACACCGGCCGGACTGCCCGGGCGTCCGATCGGCAAGGCCGTCTCGCACCTCGCCGGGTCGAAGCTGGGCGCCGTCGACTTCCCCGCCCGCGGCTCGATCCTCGGCGACAGCCGCTACCAGGTCTTCCGCTGGACCGAGACCGACGCCCACGGCGCCCAGGTGGCCACCGGCGTCCGGGCGATCACCCCGGAGGGCTCCTTCTCCGACTTCACCCGGGACGGGCTGTTCGTCCGCGGGGCGATCAAACTGGAGAACGGCAACACGGTGGAGATCGGCCGGGCCGCGAACGGGAAGTGGGCCTCGCTGGACGGCAACCTGCCCGCCGCCGGCGCCCGCACCCTGGACTGGCGGGAGATCGACTCCGCCAAGAACGTCGTCGCGAACGGCGAACGGCACTTCCTCGCCGACGGGAAGCACTGGGTCGACGGCACCGCGACCGGGGCCCCCGCCGGGCAGCTGCGGGTCGTCCGGCACACCGACGCCGCCGGCAACGTCGTGAGCACGGTCGGGGCGGGCCACCGGCCGCTGTTCAACCCGAGGCCGCCGGGCGGCCACGGCCACGGCCCGTTCGCCCCGGTGCACACCGGGCAGACCATCACCCGCAACACGATGGGGCAGATCGTCGGCCGGTCGGAGCAGTGGCTCTCCGACGCCCCGCTCGGCGCGGGCCAGGCCGGCCCGGCACGGATCACCGTCGAGGCCGCCGGAGACGCCCGCACCGGCAGGTGGCGCTGGGACGACGGCACGAACAGCGGGGTCCGCACCAGCGGCCGAAACGAGCGCTGGTCCGGCTCGTGGGACGACTCCTACCGCGACTTCCGCACCGACGCCGCCGGTGTGCGGCACCAGATCCGGGATGTCCGCGCGCTGGGCAAGGGCACGTCGCTGACCGCCCAGCGGATGCCCGACGGCACCTGGCGCGCCGAGATCCGCGGCGCGGACGGCACCCCCACGCCGAACAGCGCCGGCACCCGCCAGTTCGCCCGGGGCGACGGGACCTGGGCCGGCAACGCGCCACCTGGCACCGGCCAGCCGCGCTGGCGCGACGTCGACGCGAACGGTCACGTCCTGCGCGAGCTGGTCGACGGCCGGGTCCGCCAGTACACCAACCCGCGGCCCGCGAACGCGCCGGCCGGCACCGGGGCCTGGAAGGAGTTCGACCAGGGCGCGGTCTTCCGGGAGCGGGTCGACTCCGGCGGCGGCGTGTTCCGGGAGACGGAGAGCTTCCACAAGCAGTGGCGTGAGACCGACGCGAGCGGCCGGCTGCTGCGCTACCGCTCCCTGTCCGGCACCGTGTGGGAGCGCGGCCCGCTGAACCGGTGGTCCATCCAGCACCGAAACTTCGAGCAGGTCGGCCGCGAGTTCGAGTTCCGCGGCGGACTGAGCGAGTTCCGCGGCAAGAACCGGATGTGGCGGGAGTCCAACCGGCTGCAGTACAAGGCGATCGACGGCCTCGCCGGCGAGTTCGTCAGCCCCACCCGCCGCATTCTGCAGAAGGCCGCGCTCGACTTCAGCCAGGAGTTCGTCCTGGACTTCACCGCCCAGGTGCTGATCGGCCTCGCCTTCAACCAGGGCCAGCTCAACCCTCAGGACTGGTTCCGGGCGCTGGTCGGCGCGGGCATCGCCAGCGGTATCAAGACCGGCAACAGCGTGTACCACGACAGCTCCGCCCTCGGGCTCAAGGGCGTCAAGGACGGCCTCGCCAACGTCGACGGCGGCAAGGACTTCAACCGCAACCCGTACAACCATGACAAGCACTGGGACAACGAATGGGGCGGGACGGAGAACCCACCGCGCTGGCGGCAGACCACCTATGACTACTTCCAGTCCACCATCGCGGTGAACTTCGTCGCCGCGTTCGTCGCCAACGCCGTCAACGCCGCCGCGTTCGGACTGCCCAAGGACTACGTCCCGCTGGCGGGTGGGGCTGCCGCGCTCGCCGGGGCCTGGGGCGGCGCCGGCACACTGGTCGTCAGCTCGACTCTCGGCGGCGCCCGCGCCCTGGCACACCAGCTCGGTTCCGGGCGCTACTTCCACCGCGGCGGCCTGGCCGACATCGGCCTCTCCTTCGTCGAGCGGCTGGGTGAGCGGGCGATGGGGACCTACCTGCTGCTCACCGCCGCCGGCCTGCGCCCGCAGGACAACATCCCGGCGCCACCACCGGTCGTCGTCCCGCCCGCCCCGCCGCCGCCGATGTGACGGACAGGCGGGACGGACTGGCGGGCACGGCAGTGGACAGGGGAGAAGAACGCAGATGCGCAGGTTGCGGGTCGGGCCGAGGCACGTCACCGACGGCGTCGATCCCGCCGCGGATGGCGGCGCCGGGACGGACCACGATCCGGTCACCGGTGATGGGAACCGCGGCGCCGGCCGTGCCGCCGGCACCCGCGATGCCGCGGTGGCGCGGGTCGGGCCGGGGGCGTTCACGACCGTCACGGCCGCCTTGCACGCGGTGACGGCCGGCGGCACGGTATCGATCGCCCCCGGCCGTTATCCCGAGCGGCTCGTCCTCGACCGGCCGGTGCGGCTGGTCGCCGAGCGGGGGCCGGGGACGGTGTGGCTGAGCGGGCCGGACCCGGTGGTCGTGAGCGCGGCGGCCGTCACCATGACCGGTGTCGGGCTGATCGTCGTCGCCGCCCAGCCCGACACCGCCGCGCTGTTCGTCGGTTCCGGCGACGTCGAGCTGACCGACTGCGACATCGTCGGTGGGCGGGTGGAGGTCGCCGACGGCAGGGCACGGCTGCGGGCCTGCCGGCTCGCCGGCGCCGACCTGGCCGGGCTGCACGTGCTGGGTGACTCCCGCGTGCTCCTCGACAGCTGCGTCGTCGAGGGCGTCGCCGGGACGGGCCTGGTGGTCGGCGGCACGGCCACCCTTGAGCTCGTCAGCACCCGGGTCAGCCGGGTGAGCGGCTCCGGGCTGCGGGCCCGGGACGGCGCGACGCTGCTGGCGCGGGACTGCGAGATCAACCGTGCCGGGCGCAGCGGACTGCTCGTCGAGGGAGGCGCCACCGCGACGCTGACAGGCTGCCAGTTCCTGTACCCGGGTGCGGAGGGGGTGCGCCTGCTGGGCTCGTCCCCGCTGGCCGCCGCACCCGCGCCCGCCTACGCCGAGGCCGAGGCCACCGACGCGGACGATGCCGACGGCACCGAGGACGCGGGCGATGCGGGCGGCGGTGTGCGTCTCGTCGAATGCGAGGTCGTCCACGCGGGCGCGGACGGGCTGCTCGTCGAGGGTGCGGCCCAGGCCGCGCTCACCCGGTGCCGGATCCGCCGCCCCGCCCAGGCGGGCGCGGTCGTCACCGGCGCCGCGGTCCTGCGCCTGGCGGAATGTGACGTCGACACCGCCGGAACCAGCGGGGTGGTCGCCCGTGACCGCGGGGCCCTGGACGGCGAGAGCCTCACGGTGCGCGGCAGCGGCGCGAACGGAGTCTTCGCCAGCGACGCGGCCCGGGCGGCGCTGCGGGACCTGACCGTCGAGGAAAGCGGCTACAGCAACGTCCATCTCGGCGGCGACGCCCACGGTGAGCTGACCGGCGCCCGGCTGCGGGGGACGCGCGAGCACGGCCTGCACCTGGCGGGCGCCGCGGTCGCCCGACTGACCGCGGTCACTGTCCGGGGCAGTGTCATGTCCGGCGTCCACGCCGAGGGCACGGCGGCGCTGGTGGCCACCGGCTGCGAGCTGGACGACAACGCCACCGGGCTCACCGTGGCCACCGGCACGACCGTCACCTGTACGGACTGCCGGATCACCGGCGGGTCCGGAGCGGGCGTGCAGATCGGCGTCGACGCCGAGGCCACGTTGCGTGCCTGCCGGGTCGAGCGGACCGGTACGGCCGGCGTGGTGCTGGCCGGCCGGGCCCGCACCCTGATCGAGGACTGCCGGATCGAGGACACCAGCGGTTCAGGCCTGGTCGTCTGGACCGGCGCGGCTCCCGACGTCCGGTCGACCCGGCTGCGCCGGCCGGGCAAGAACGGCCTGTTCGTCGGCGACGGTGGAGCGGGCACGTTCGAGCGGTGCGAGATCGCCGGCTCCGCCTTCCCCGCGGTGCACATCGGCGCCGGCGCCCGGCCCAGGCTCGTCGGCTGCCGGATCGCGGACTGCGAGACGGACCTGAGCCTGGCTGAGGGTGCCGAGCCGCACTTCGAGCGCTGCGAGACCGACGGCGTGCGCCAGTCGCACCTGCCCGGCACGGGCCGCTCCGGCCCCGGCGCCACCGCGGCGACCGCCATCGGCGCCGCCACCGCGCTCGGCGGGGGAACTGCCAGTCGCGCCGGCCTCGGCGCCGGCGGGGACGGCGCCGAGGCCGGGTCGCAAGCGGCCGAGACCCTGGAGGACCTGTTGGCCGAGCTCACCGGGCTGGTCGGCCTGGACCGGGTCAAGCAGGACGTCGGCGCGCAGGTCAAGCTGATGCAGACGGTCCGGCGCCGGCAGGAGGCCGGCCTGCCGGCGCCGCCGCTGAGCCGGCACCTGGTGTTCGCGGGCAATCCGGGGACCGGGAAGACGACGGTGGCACGGCTGTACGGCCGGCTGCTCGCCACGCTCGGCATCCTCGAGCACGGCCACCTGGTCGAGACCGACCGCTCGGACATGGTGGGCGAGTACGTGGGCCACACGGCACCGAAGACGCAGGCGGTCTTCCGGCGGGCGCTGGGCGGTGTGCTGTTCGTCGACGAGGCCTACTCCCTCGTCCCGCACGGGCTGGGGAACGACTTCGGCCAGGAGGCCATCGCCACCCTGGTCAAGCTGATGGAGGACCACCGGGACCGGATCGTGGTCATCGTGGCCGGCTATCCGGTGGAGATGGGCCGGTTCGTGTCCTCGAATCCGGGGCTGGCCTCGCGCTTCTCCCGCACCCTCACCTTCGAGGACTACAGCTCCGCGGAGCTCACCCGGATCGTGGCCAGCCAGTGCCGCCAGCACGAGTACCAGCTCCCCGAGCCGACCGTCGCGGCCCTGGACACCTATTTCGAGGCGCTCCCCCGCAACCGTGGTTTCGGTAACGGCCGGCTCGCCCGCCAGGTTTTCCAGCGGATGACGGAGAACCAGGCTCAGCGCGTCGCGGAGCTCGCCACACCGACGACGGAGGATCTGCTGCGGTTGGATCCCGTGGATCTGCCGAGCGATGGCACGGAGACCTGAAAGGACCACGCCAGGAATTCATGCCGGGAAATATCTTCTGAACAGAAAATGACCGTAGGACACCCGCCAGAAAAACAGGATGCCGCATCTTTCGCCGGGGGACGAATTGCACGGAAAACGGTAATCTGGCTACACGACCGGTCGCGAGCATCCGGCGGTGATGTCCTTCCCCGGCGAGGAGGGCCTGGAATATGGCGAGCCCGTCCGGCGGCACGGCGTCACCCGGCCGGGAACCCGCGGCCCGGTTCGTCCGGACCCTCTTCGACGAGAACTCCGCGGACCTGCTCCGGTATGTCCGGCGGATCAGTCCGGAGGATCCCGGCCGGGCCGAGGACCTGGTCCAGGAGACGTTCCTGCGGGCGTGGCGGCACCGCGACGGGCTCTCCGCACACGGCAGCGCCCGCGCCTGGCTGTTCCGAGTGGCCCGCAACCTCGCCGTCGACTGGCACCGCCGCCAGGCCGTACGCCTCGGGGAGTCCGAGGCGCTCGGCGAGGACAGCGCCCGGATGACCGACCCGCTGGCGGAGGACAGCCTGGAGGCCGTGCTGCTGCGCACGGACCTGGTCGAGGCACTGCGGACGCTCTCCGCCGCACACCGGGAGGCACTCGTCCACCTGCACCTGTTCGACCGCACCCAGTGGGAGACCGCCAGCCTGCTGGACGTCCCGCTCGGAACGGTCAAGTCCCGCCACCACACGGCCGTGCGGGCGCTGCGCCGAGCACTCGACCAGCGCGGGATCAACGGCCACTGACCGCCCGTGGCGTGCCTTCAGCCGGCGAGGGCCCGCCGCGCGCGCTGAACGGCCGGATCGGGCACGGGGATCGCGTCGACCAGGCGGCGGGTGTAGTCGGCGCTCGGCCGGCGCAGGACGTCGGCCGCCGGGCCGACCTCGACCACCCGGCCGTGCCGGAGCACCGCGACCCGGTCGGCGACCTCATCGACCACCGCCAGGTCGTGGCTGATGAAAAGGCAGGCGAAGCCGTACTGCTCCTGCAGGTCGCGGAACAGCCGCAGCACGGCGGCCTGCACCGAGACGTCGAGGGCGCTCGTCGGCTCGTCGGCGACGAGCAGCTGCGGGTCCAGCGCGAGCGCGCGGGCGAGCCCGGCCCGCTGGCGCTGCCCGCCGGAGAGCTCGGCCGGGCGCCGGTCGGCGTAGGACGCCGGCAGCTGCACCGATTCCAGCAGCGCGGCCACCCGTGCGCGGGCCTGCCGGCCCTGGGCCCGGCCGTGCACCTCCAGCGGCTCACCGACGGCGTCGCCGACGGTGCGCCTCGGGTCGAGGGTGGTCGCCGGGTCCTGGAACACCAGCCCGATCCGCGCGCGCACCTCACGCAGCGCACCCGCCGACAGCTTCCCGAGGTCGGCGCCGAGCACCTCCGCCCGCCCCGCCTTCGGCCGGAGCAGGCCGACGACGACGCGCCCGAGCGTCGTCTTGCCGGAGCCGGACTCGCCGACCAGGCCGAGCACCTCGCCCGGCGCGAGGGAGAGCGTGACCCCGTCGACCGCGGTGAACGCCGGACGTCCCAGCCGCCCGGGGTATTCGACGACGACGTCACGGAAGTCCACCACCGGCGGCCTCACCGCACCCTGCGGTTCCGCGGCACCGCGCGGCTCCACCGCACCCCGCGGTTCCGCGGAACCGCTCCGCTTCACCGCGGCCCCCGGCTTCGCGGGCTGCGACCGCGCCGAATCGTCATCCCCGGACGCCTCTCCGTCCGCCTTCGAGGTCGTGGGGACGCGGGGGACGGCCGCGAGCAGCTCGCGGGTGTAGTCCGCCTGCGGCCGGGCGAACAGCTCGAGGACAGGGCTCGTCTCGACAACCCGCCCGGAGCGCAGCACGACCACCCGGTCGGCGAGGTCCGCGACGACACCCATGTTGTGGGTGATGATCAGAACGGCCCGGCCGAGGCGGTCACGCAGATCATGCAGCAGGCCGAGGATCTCGGCCTGCACGGTGACGTCGAGCGCCGTGGTCGGCTCGTCGGCGATGATCAGATCCGGTTCGTTGGCCAGTGCGAGCGCGATCACGACCCGCTGCTTCTGGCCGCCCGAGAGCTGGTGCGGGTAGTAGCCCACCCGCTTCTGGGGCTCCGGAATGCCGACGAGCTCCAGCAGTTCCACCGCACGGCGCCGGGCGTCGGCCCGCTTCACCTTCCGATGCGCGCGCAGCGCCTCACCGATCTGCCAGCCGACGGTCTCGACCGGGTTGAGCGCGGTCGAGGGCTCCTGGAAGACCATCGCCGCCCGGCTGCCACGCACCGAACGCAGTGCCTTCTCGTCGAGGCCGAGCACCTGCTGGCCGGCCAGATCGATGCTGCCGGTGGCCCGGGCCGTGTCGGGGAGCAGGCCGAGCACCGCCTTCGCCGTCAGTGTCTTGCCCGAGCCGGACTCGCCGACCAGGGCGACGATCTCCCCGGGCGCGACCTCGAAGGACACGTTGTCGACCGCGCGCGGGTGGACGACGGCGGCGGGGAACTCGACGGTGAGTTCCCGGACGCTCAGAACCGGTGTGGCCACGTCGTTCTCCTGTGCGGGGTCTGCGGTGCCGACCGTTGGACGCGGGACGTGGTGGCGCGTCATCCGATGCGCCTGCGTGCGCCGACCGCCTGGGCGATCAGCTGGAAGCCGAGGACGAAGCCGGTGACCAGCAGCAGCGGTCCGACCGCCTGCATGGGCGCCGTGTCCAGGTCGGACACGGCGTCGGCGATGATGGTGCCCAGCGACGGCTCCGGCGGGCGCACACCGATCCCGAGGAAGCTCATCGCGCTCTCCAGGAACACCGCGATCGACATCGACAGCGCGAGCTGGACGAACAGTGGCTCGGCCGAGTTCGGCAGGATGTGCCTGCGCAGAATCCACCACCGCGAGGCGCCGATGGCCTCCGCGGCCTCCACGAACGGCAGTTCCCGCAGCGTCAGGATGGACGAGCGCAGCAGCCGCCCGAAGTACGGGATCTCGACGGCCACGACGACCACGAAGATCGGCGTGATGCCGGCGCCCAGGATGGCGGTCACCCCGATCGCCAGAATGATCGGCGGGAACGCCAGGATCACGTCGAAGACGCGCTGCACGGCGACGTCCGCCGGCCGGATCAGCGCCGCGAGCGTGCCCGCGGCCGTGCCGAGCAGCGCACCGAGCGGAACGGCGACGAACACCACCAGGACGTCCACTCGGATGCCGTAGAGGGCGCGGGTCAGCACGTCCCGGTTGACCTCGTCCGTCCCGAACGGGTGCCTGCCGCTGGCTGGGAGGAGGTTCGCACCGGGGATCTGCTCGGTCGGGCCGTAGGGGGTCAGGACCGGGGCGAACAGGCCGAGCAGCAGGATGGCGCCCACCAGCAGCAGACCGAACAGGCCGCGCCCGTGCAGGAGAACCCGCCGGCGGCGCGGGACGGCCGCGACCACCGCCACGTCCTCTGCGGCTGCCGCAGCCGCTGCCACTGCCGCTGCGGGCGCGGGTGCGGGTGCGGGTGCAGTCGGGAGTTGCTGCTCGGGGTCCGTGGGCGCGTCCGCCGCGGGCCTGGTGGGCGTCTGGATCGTGTCGGTCACTGGGCACCTCCGATGCGCACGCGCGGGTCGAGAAGGGCATGGACGAGGTCGGTCAGCAGCTGGATGACCACGAAGATGAAGACCGACAGCAGCAGAAGCACCTGGACGACCGGGTAGTCACGCCGGCCGATCGCCTGTTCGATGAGCTGGCCGATCCCGGGCCAGGCGAAGATCGCCTCGACGAGCACGGCGCCGCCGAGCAGGCTGCCGGCCTGCAGGCCGATCACGGTCACGGTGGTCGGGAGCGCGTTGCGCATCGCGTACCGCAGCAGCAGGCGCCGGCGCGGGACGCCCAGCGCGGTGGCGGTGAGGATGTACGGCTGGCGCAGCTGCGTCCGCAGCGTCTCGGCGAGGAAACGGGACAGCACCGCCGACACGGGCAGCGCCAGGCAGAGCGCGGGCAGCACGAGGTACTGCGCCGTGATGTCCAGGCGGGCGAACATCCCGTCCGGCGGAACGCCCGCGCTGGGCAGGACCGGGAAGATCACGGTGAACAGCAGTACCAGCAGCACCCCGCTGACGAACGTCGGCAGCGCCACCGAGATCGTGTTCACGACCGTGATCGCGCTTTCCAGCCAGCGGTTTCGTGTGGTCGCCCAGATCGGCCCCACGACGGCCGCGATGAGAATTGCCAGCAGCAGCGCGCTGAGCGTGAGGATCACGGTGTTCCCGAAACCGTCGGCGACGAGCGAGGTGATCTCGCCGCCGACGCTGTAGGACTGGCCGAGATCGAAGGTCAGCACGTTTCCGATCCAGCTCAGGTACTGGGACGGCATCGACTGGTCGAGGCCGAGGTCGTGCCGGATGGCGGCGACGGCCTCGGGGCTCGCGTCGGATCCCGCGAGGCTGGTCGCGGGATCCCCCGGTATCAGCCGGATGATCGCGAAGATCAGCACCGACGCCAGGAAGAGCACGAGCACCGCCGAGGGCACGCGCCGGACGAGATAACGCAACAACGAATGCCTCCGGGGCTCGATTCGGTACCGGTCGGATCCAGGCTGATCCGGATCGGGATCGGGGTCGGGGATACGGCCCGGTCAGGCGAGGTAGGCGTTGGTGACGTCGAGCTCCCAGCGCTTGGTGTACGAAAGCCCGGACAGCCGGGTGGAGCTCACCCACTGGAAGGGAATGACGCCGATCTCGACAAGGAACAGCGCCTCGAGCAGCTCGTCGCTGACCTTGGCGTATTCGGCGATGGCGGCGTCCGACCGGCCGTCGGGCTGCTTCCAGGCGGCCTGCGACGAGGCGGTGTAGTCATCGGAGGTGAAGTGCGAGGCGTTGTGCAGGGCGTTGAACGGATACGCGCTGACAACCAGGGTCGAGGGCGTGTACTGCGCCCAGGAGTGGAACGTCGTCCACAGGCCCTTGAACTCGGCGCCGATGAGCTGCTTGACGAAGGTCGCCGCGTCGACCGGCTCGAGCTCCACCTTGATGCCGACGGCGGCGAGGTTCGCCTGGACGATCTGGGCCGTCGCCGCGTAGACGGGAAGGGCCGTGTTGTAGGTGTAGGGAATCGTCGGCAGTGTGCCGATCTGCGCGACGAGCTCCTTCGCCCTGGCCGGGTTGTACGCGTACCGCTTGTTCTTCTCGGCGTCGTGGGCGACCGAGTACTTCGGCCACGGCAGGTTCGTCGCATAGCCGTTGCCGCGGAAGACCTCGGAGATGATCCGGTCACGGTCGATCGCGTATGCGATCGCCTGGCGCAGCCGGACGTCCCCGAGCGCGGGCGCGGTCACGTTCGTCCCCACGTAGATCTGCTGCTCGGCGCCCTCCAGCGTGGTCTTGCTGAACTTCCTGGTGTCCTTGCCCAGTTCCTCGGTGTCCCGCGGGCTGACTCCCTCGGCGAAGTCGATCTGGCCTGACTTCAGCTGCGCGGCGATCGCGTTGGTGTCGGGGACGATGCCGATGCGGACCCCGTCGAGGTAGGGGCGGCCCGGCTGCCAGTACTTCGGGTTCTTCTCGAAGACCAGCGAGGAGTTCGGTGTCCAGGACTTGAAGGTGAACGGCCCGGTGCCGACGAAGCCCTTGCCCGTCTTGATATCCTCGACGCTTTCGCTGTCGATGATGAAAACCGTGTCGAGCAGGTCGAAGATGTTGCCCAGCGGGTGCGCGAAATGCAGCACGGCCTGGTGCGGGTCGGTGGTGTCGACCGAGGTGACGGCCTGGGCGGTGCTCTGCATCTGGCCCTGCGCGTGCCAGCTCGCGTCGGCGTACGCCTTGATCGAGAACTCGACGTCCTTGGAGGTGAAGGCCCGCCCGCTGTGGAACACGACGTCGTCGCGCAGCTGGAGGGTGAGGCTGAGCCCGTCGGCGCTCGCCGTCCACGACTTCGCCAGCCGCGGCTTCGGCTCGATGCTGTCGTTGGGGTAGCGGGTCAGGCTCTCGTACACCAGCCCGATCAGCGCGGTGATCGCCGTGTTGGAGTTGGTGAAGAGGTTCTTCGGGATCAGGTCGTCCGGAATCGCGGCTTTGAGGGTGCCACCGGCCTTGGGCGTCGGACCGGCGCTCGCGCCGCTGCCCGCCTCGTCCACCGCCGACGAGCAGGCGGCGAGGAGCAGTGCGCCGCCGGCCCCGAGGCCGGCCAGCAGGGACCGACGCGAGATGCCGTTATTTTCCATCGACATTGTAGGGAATCTTTCGTCACGATGCCAGGGCAGCAAGCCAGCATGAAGGCGGAGGCCCGCTCAGCCCGAGGCGACGCGACCGAGACGGGCCGGGAGGACGGACAGCCCGGGTGCCGCGCGGCCCACGATCAGGCTCGCGGCGGTGGTGCTCCTACCGACAGGATCGACGGAGGTCCCACCGGTGACAGCGCCGCCGACAACAGCACCGCGGCACGGGCCAGCGCGCGGCATCGGCGACATCGATCACGCCGGCATACAAACGCCGCAGCACCGGAAGAGTCAACCTGCATGACCGTTTTGTTGCCTACTTCACTTTACCCATCAGTCCGATCGAGAAAGGGTTGTTAGCTCGGTACCGTCCCCCCAACCAGGACCGGGCATCCCATCAGGAAGGACCAGCGGAGATGACCACACAGCTGCGCGCGTACCGGGAGACTGCCGCGGTCACCGGGTACCGTTCGATCACCGTCGACCGGGTCTCGGCGAACATCGGCGCCGTCCTCGGCGGTGTCCGCATCGGCGGCGACCTCGACGCGGCGACCGTCAGCGAGATCAACCGTGCGCTCGTCGAGCACAAGGTCGTCTTCCTGCGCGGCCAGCAGCATGCGGACGACGCGACCCAACGTGCCTTCGCCAGCCTCCTCGGCACCCCGACCCTGCCCCACCCCACCGTCACCGGGGCCGACAACTCGGTCCTGCCGATCGACGCGGCCGAGGGCAAGGCGAACTCCTGGCACACCGACGTGACCTTCGTCGACCGCATCCCGTCCGCCAGCGTGCTGCGGGCGGTCACGCTGCCGCCCTACGGCGGCACCACGACCTGGGCGAACACCGCCCACGCCTACGCCACGCTCAACCCGGCGCTGCAGGCCCTCGCCGACCGGCTGTGGGCCGTCCACTCGAACCTCTACGACTACGCCGCCGAGCGCACCGAGAAGGCGATCGGCGGCGTCGACGTCAAGGAGGAGGCGTACCGGGCCGAGTTCGGCCACATCGAGTACGAGACCGAGCACCCCGTCGTGCGGGTCCACCCGGTGACCGGCGAGCGCAACCTGCTGCTCGGCCACTTCGTCCGCCGGATCGTCGGCCTGTCCACCCGCGACTCGCAGGACATCTTCAACCTGCTCCAGCGGCACGTCATCCGGCTGGAGCACACCGTCCAGTGGAGCTGGCGCGACGGCGACATCGCCATCTGGGACAACCGGGCCACCCAGCACTACGCGATCGCCGACTACGACGACCAGCCTCGCCGCCTGCACCGCATCACCCTCGCCGGCGACATCCCGGTCAGCGTGGACGGCACGCCCAGCCGCCCGCTCAAGGGCGACGCCTCACACTTCTCCCCCATCGCGGCCTGACCCACACCCGGCCCTCACCAGCTGGAGCCGCCAGCCCGCGAACGACGCCGAGCCGACAGCTACGCCTGGCCTGGTGGGCCTGGTCAGACCACCGGCCAGGTACACCGGTCACGCGCGGCGGAAAAAATCAGCTCGACGTCGTCAGCCGTCCACTGGCCCGCGACGCCGTCAAAGGCCTGGCGCAGATCGTCGTGGTGCGCCACGAGGACATCCGTGAGCGACGGAACGACCGTCAGGCTCTCCGCCTCGACGAAGGCCAGCACTCCGGCGACACCGACACCGAAACCGCAGGCGCGACTCAGCGCCTCGGACGCACGCACCGCCTCGGCCCTGGCTTTCAGCACATACGGATGAAACCCGTCACCCACCCGCACCGCGTCGTCACCCACCCATATCCGGCGACCGCGATGATATTTGGTGTTGATGGTGAAGACGCCACCCGGGCCGATGAGAAGATGGTCGATATCGACGTTGCGCGGTAACGGAATCGAATGCAGCAGCCGCCAGCCCCGGGCCGTGAGCGGCGCCAGCTCCGCCGCCACCATCTGCTCGCCGGCGAGCCCCGTGCGCCAGCTTTCCGTCTCCGGCCGGGCGCGCCGCAGCAGGCGGTCCGCAAGCGCCCGCCAGAACCCGGGCCGCAGCTCGCGAAGCTTCGCGCTGATCGCCTCGCCGGGACGGTGGGCCGCAAGGTCCATCGGGTGCGCCGTCGCCGCTGGGAGGTTCACGGCCGCGGGGTCGGCGAGGCCGTCCGGCTCGACAGGGGTGACGGCGGTGACGGCGGTGACGGGTGCCGCGGGCGCCGACACACTCACCCCGTGGGCCTCGAGCACCGCCAGCACCGCGTCACGATCCACCTCGTCGGCCAGCATCGTGAGTTGACCGGTCAGATGGTCGAAGCAGGCGACGCTCGTGCCGTCCAGACGATTCACATAGAGTCTGTGCTGCCCGTACCGTTTCCACAGACGCACCAGCAGCTCGTCCATGCTTCGCCCTCCAACAACAGCCCACGACACGGGCCGCGAATTCCGCCGTCTGATTCAACCCGGGGCTATCCGCGCAACAACCATGAACGGTCCGGCCGCATCACGTTATCCTCCCGGAGCCGGTGCAGGTGCCGAAGCGCCGATTTTCGCGCTGACCCGAAGCACGGCCTTCCCTGTCATCTCGGCCGCGACCCGCGGGCCGCGGCCTCCCATTCAGGCTGAAGCAACGAGTAGAGGATGCTGTCCCGCCAGGCACCGTTCGTGAAAACGTGATCCCGGATCCGCCCCTCCCGGGTGAAGCCCAGCCGCTCGACAACCGCGACGGACGCGAGGTTGTCGGGGCCGATCGCGGCACTGATCCGACGGAGATTCAGGACGCCGAAGCCAAGGCCGAGAACGGTGCGGACCGCGTCGGTGGCATGCCCACGCCCCCACCGGTCGGCGCGAATCGCATACCCGAGCTTGGCGGCGTGAACTCCCGCCAGACCGAGTCTCACGAAACCGACCAACGCACCGCCGTGATCGACGGCGAGATAGAACTCCGTCCGTGGCTCCCGGTGCGCGCGCTCAACAATGCCGGCGACCATGAATTCGGCCTCCTCGAGACTCTTCGCGTCGAAGGAGAGCTGGTCGGTGACCCGTGGATCGCCCACGATGTCGTGGGCACGCCCGGTGTCATCGCGGTCGAACTCGCGGAGTGTGACAGCGGCGCCGGCGATGCGCAGCGGATACCCGGGCTGCGGCGGATGCGGGGTTCTCACGGCCCTACCGTCGCAGAACGGTCACCGCGGTGCGGGTGAGGCGACCATGCCGTGCGGATCTAACGGCGGACGGCGTCGACGACCTGCGGGTGCCCCGTGCCGCCGGGCGCGGCGAGGACGCTCGGCCGCCAGGCGAACTCGGCCTCCGGACTGAACCGCTCCTCCAGACCGAGGGCGAGCCTGCGCAGCGCCGCCGCGCCGTCACCCTGCCACGACGTCCCGTGCATGACGGCGAGTGTTCGCGGTTCCAGCTCGGCGAGCAGTCGCAGGGTGGACGTCGCCGCCGTCAGGCAGGAGGTCTGCCGCAGGGCCGCTTCCGCGTCCAGGCAGCGTTCGACCAGGTCGGCCGGGTCGTCGTCGGTGACGGCGGGGCCGTCGCCGAGCTGGGCGAACAGATCCCCGCAGAACAGCGTCCGGGTGGTCTCCTCGAACAACACCCGGGAGTCCCAGCCGTGCGGTACGTGCGGCGTGTCGAAATGACGGGCCCGGCGGCTCACCTGCCGGTCACCGAGGTCGAGGACCTCCCCGTGCGCGAGCGAGCGCGGTGGGCGGTCCGCGAGGTCACGCAGCGAGATCTCGCAGCCCAGCTGGCCGTGCGCGACCTGGGCGCGGGGGGCCGCGGCCAGGAACTCGTTCATGGCGCCGGACTCGTCCGCCTCGAGGTGGCCGAAGGCGATCCAGCGCAGCCGCTCGACCGGCACCACCCGGGCCACCGCGGCGGAGACCTCCGGGAACAGCTGGCGCATACCGGTGTGGAACAGCAGCGGTTCCTCGGCGGCGATCAGGAACTGGTTGAAGGTGAACCCGGCCGGCCCGGCCACCTCGGGGAAGAAGGTGGAGATCCGGTAGACGCCATCGGCGATCTCGTCGACCTCTGTGCCCATGGCGCATCGTCCTCCACTCGCGAGCGGCCCACGACCCGGCCGGACGCTACCCGCGCACCTCGGCCCCCGCTACCGGGGGCCGATCGGATCGAGCCGCGGTGCCCGGGGTCGCGGGAGCAACGCACCGACCACGGTGATCACCATCCCGGCCCCGGCCACCCACGGGCCGGCGCTGTACTCCTCGACGTGGCCGTCGACCAGATCACGGCAGGCGAGAAGGTGGCAGACCACGGCCAGGCCGCCCGCGACGCCGGTGATCACCATAAACGCCCGCCGCAGCGGTCCGCGGGCGAACACGGCGGCCAGCGCCACGATCGGGACACCGAAGGCGGCGAAGAAGACGCCGACGCCGAAGTAAGGCCCGACGATTCCCGGCGCGTCCTCCACATATCGGTCGACGAGCACACGGATGTCTTCAAGGGATGCCGTCTCGCCCTCGTCGGAGAGCCAGGGCAGGGAGAACAGGCCGAGCATCATCGTGAGGGCGCCGAGCAGCACCACCGTGACGCCGGCGGTGCTCGGCCCGTCCCCTCCACCGCCCCGCCCCTCCCCGCCCGCGCCGGGACCGGGCCCGGGCGGAGCTGTGTCGGCCAGCCGGACTCCGGCCCGTGCCAGCCGCGACCGTCGTCGATCTGGTCCGTCCACCCGCTGCCGTCGAAATAGCGGTGGACGAAGCGCCCCTGCGGGTCGGGATACCAGCCAGGTGCGGCAGGCCCGCCGCCTGGTGCGGTCACCGGCCGCGGTTCGCAACCGTGCGAGGCGACATAGCGGCCGAGTGTATGGCTGACGCGAGCCCGAAAACCCATCCTGGGATGGGGTGTCTGGATCCAACCGATCACGATTCGATCGCGAAACCCACTACGGACAATCCATAGATTGCGATAAAGCAATCAGAACAGCAGGGTGACGTCCCGACACGGCGCCGCGGTACACCGGCCGGTGCGGCGTGCGGCAGACGCGAGGGTCCGGAGAAAGGGAGGCTTCACGCGTTCCGGGCGAGCTCGGCCGGGGTGGGAAGTGGACGACCGTCGCGGGCACGGCGGCCGGCCGTGTGGACGGCGCCGACCGCGACCAGGGAGGCGGCTCCGCCGAACCACATCGTGGCCCGCGCGTTGACCGCCTCGGCCAGCGCGCCGACCAACAGCGAGCCCAGCGGCGTCGAACCGATCATGATCGTCGAGTAGATCGACATCACCCGCCCACGGAACGCCGGGTCGCTGCCGAGCTGGATCCGGTGGTTCGCCGCCTGCGCGAAGAAGATCACCGCGAACCCGGTGGCGAACAGGCCGACGGCGGCGGTCGCGAACGTCGGGGCCCAGCCGGTCAGTGTCATCACCACGCCGAGACCGAGCGCCGCGCCGTTGACCAGTTCCGCCGACGGCCGGGTGCGGCGCCCGGTCGTCACCAGCGCCGCCAGCAGCGACCCGCCGGCGAAGGCGGTGGTGAGCAGCCCGAACGCGGCGGCGTCCGTGTGGAACACCGTCCTGGCCAGCAGGGGCAGCGTGAGCTGGAAGTTCATCGCACACAGGCCGACCGCCCCGACGAGCACCAGCGGAAGCAGCAGGTCCTCGCGTGACCGCACGTAGCGCACCCCGTCGATGATCCGGGCCCGTGCCGCCGGGCGTGCGGACCGGCGCAGCTCCTCGGGACGCATCATGCGCAGCCCGACCACGGTCGCCAGGTAGCTCACCGCGTTGAGGAGCATCACCGGCCCGGCGTCGACGGCGGCGATCAACGCACCGGCCAGCGCCGGCCCCACCACCCGGGCGACGTTGAAGTACGCGGCGCTCAGCGCCGACGCGTTCGGCAGCAGCTCCGGCCCGACCAGCTCGCTGATGAACGCCATCCGGGTCGGGGTCTCCACCGCGCTCACCACACCCAGCGCCAGCGCGAACAGCTGGATCTGCCACAGGGTCACGCCGCCGCTGAGCACCAGCACCGCGAACACCGACGCCACCACACCGGAGGCGACGTTCGCCGCGGTGAGCAGGAGCCGCTTGTCGTAGCGGTCGGCGAGCCGGCCCCCGACCAACATCAGCAGCAGCGACGGGGTGAACTGCAGCGCGGTCACGACGGCCAGCGCACTCGCCGAGTCGTCGGTCAGGTCTAGCACCAGCCAGTCCTGGGCAACCACCATCATCCAGGTGCCGGCAACCGAAAGGATCTGCCCGGCGACGAAGAGCCGGAAATTGCGCACGCGCAGCGAACGGAACGGGTTCACGGTCCTCCTCCACGCGGCCGACCACCGCCGGCGGCGGGGGACGGCCGCCCGTGCTCCAGATCCTTCCCGAGAATCCCGCGTTCCCGGCCCGACCGGCCCGACGCCTGCGAAAGTCACATCACCGCGCCGGTCAGGACAACGCGACCAGGGCTCCGAGGGTGAAGCCGACCGCCGCGAGCCAGATCAGCGTCGGCAGCATCCGCATCAGACCCGCCAGAGCGGGCGCCGGGGTCCCGGTTCCGGCGGGAGCACCGGCCGGCTGTGACGGCGGTGCGCCCGCCGGGCCGGCCACGCCTCCGGGAGCCCCTGCGGACGCTCCGCCCCAGGCACCGGCGGGCACCGCCGGGGGTGGCGGCGCCATCCGTGCGCCCGGGCCGGCGAGAACGGTCTGGGCCTCGGAGTTGTCCTTCGTCGGCGGCGCCGGGCGAGCGCCGCGCGGCTCGGGATCAGGCCGCGGCTGCGCCGCCCACAGCACGATCCGCGGGCCGTTGCTGCCGCCGAGGTGAAGGACGACCTCGCCGTGGACGACCACCTGTCGGCTCCGGGTGCCGTCCCGCCAGATTCCGTTGGAGCTCAGGTCGCGGGCGATCCACCCGCCCGGCTCTGGGACAAGTTCGACGTGACGGCGGGAGACCTTGGTGTCGGTCAACGGGACGTCCGCCTCACGACCGCGGCCGATCACATGCGAACGGTCCGGGCTCAGTTCCACCGTGCCCGCGGGCGTGGTCACCCGGATGCTGGTCAGGTTCACGTGTCCGTCTCCCCTCACACGCCGAAGACAGCGCTGTCACGAACGGTCACATTGACCGGCGGCAACTGCTTCTTGGCAGGGCCGGCAACCGGCTGACCCGTGGAGGCGTCGAACCTGCTGCCGTGGCACGGGCAGATGATCTGCCCCTGGTCGACCGAGGAGACCGTGCACCCCTGATGCGTGCAGACAGCGGAGAACCCATGGACGTTGTCCCCGCCGTCCCTGGTCAGGACGATTCCCTCGTCGCGCAGGACCAGCCCTCCGTTCTGGGGTATGTCGGCGAGCTGGGCGAGTGGGCCCTGGGTGTCCGGTGCGGTCGCACCGCCGTTGGCCGCCGCGGTCACGGACTTGGCGTCCGCCGCGCTGCTGTTCGCCGTCACCCCGTAGCCTGCGGCGGCGGCGGCCACGGTCACCGCGAGGCCGGGCAGCACGGCACGACGTGTCGCTGCTTCCTGTGCCATGTCTCTGTCGGCCTCTCTCAGAACTTCGGGATGTCGGGACGGGTGAAGAACCACAGGGACGCGCTGAGCCAGAGCACGAGCAGGCACAGGAGAACCGCGGAGCCGAGGACCGGCAGGGCCCAGCCGGGCAGCCGCCGGGTCCGCAGGCCCAGCATCTTCGCGGCGTAGGCGCCGTAGAACCCACAGCCGACCAGGCTGTGGACGAGTGTGCGGGTCTCGTCGCTGGCGAACCCGAGCGCCCAGATGCAGTGCAGCGCGACGGGGAGCGTGAGCACGAAGGCCAGGGTGCCGCTCCACCGGTGCGTCGGGGCCGCCCAGGCCGGAGCGCTGCCAGCGCCGGGAAGCCGCCCCCACATCCACAGTGCGGTCGTGAGCTGCACGAGGAGCAGCACCGCCGCGGCGGTGGTGAGCCAGGCCTTCATCGGAAGCATTCCGGAGAAGCCGAGTGTGAACAACGGACGCGCCGCCGGGTCGTGGGCCTTCGCGTACACGCCCAACGAGAGCGCGACCGCCGCGCCTGCCAGCAGGGCCACCGCGAACCCGGCCCCGGCCGAGCGCGTGTTCTCCGCTGAGCGTGAGCCGTCGGTCTTGACGCCGAGCTCCATCCGCCCCCCTTCAGAAAAGGAACTTGTTCGGCGAACTATGCAGGAGAAGACCAACTCGAACGCAGGAGCGTCAATCGAACGACAGGCAAACGTAGGGAAAGAAAGGTGCCGCGGCGTCGGTGACCTCGGCGAGGCCCCGGAAGATCACCCAGCGCGGTCGGGTTGGTGTGCGGACCGGCGGCGTCCGGACCCCGCCCGCAGTTCCGCGACATAGCCGCGCAGCATGGTCTTCAGCGCACGGAGCAGCTCCTCGTCCCCGTTCGGGTCGGCCCGGAACGCCTCCTGGATGACCGCGTCGGTCGCCAGCTGCAGCACCTGGCTCACCCGTGGCAGGTCGTCGCCGTCGAGGCCGGTCACCTGCGCGACGAGGACGGCGAGCCGGCTGGCCATGGCCTGCTTGTGCGCGCGGTCGAGATCGCGGGTCTCGGCGGTCAGGTGCCGGCCGAACCACAGGGCACGGAACCCCGGATGGGTGCGGTAGAAGTCGGCGAAGGCGTCGACGGCGTCACCGACGAGGTCCGCCCGCCCCCACTCACCAGCTTCGAACGCGCCGATCAGGGCTTCGAGCTGGGCTTCGAGCAGGCCGAGGTAGTGCTGGGCCAGCGCCTCGATGACGGCACCGCGGTGCGGCAGGTAGCGGTACACGGTGCCGACGGAGATGCCGGCCTCGGCGGCGAGCCTGGTCGTGGTGACCGCGTCGGCGCCTTCGGTCGCCATGATCTGGTCGGCGGCGGCGAGCATCCGGGCCAGTTTCGCCCGGCCGCGGGCCTGCTGCGGTGTCGTGCGCAGCGAAGGGAGCCGTGCCGTGGCGAGGGCCTCGCCGTCGGGTGCCGTCATCGCCGTGTCGCCTCCTGATGTCCTGTCGCGTGTTCTGTGTGTCCGGTCGCGACCGATGTCCCGGTAGCACCGAATGACGTACTTGAAGGTGAATCACTTTCAGGTTAATGTCCCGCGCATCGTTCCGGCGAGGCCCAGCCCGGGACGGACCACCACCGACAGGACGCGCGATGAGCACTGCGACGTACACCGGCCGGTCGCCCCGCTCCGACGACCCGGCCATCGGGGTCGCCCGCCTGTGGCGGCGCGAGCTGGCCCACTTCCCCGCCCCGCGGGCCCGGCTGACCTACCTGTCGATCGCCGTCCTCACGACGATCTTGTTCTATTACCAGTACTACCTGATCAGCGGCGTCAGCGAGCAGGTGCTGCAGAGCACCGGGATGTCGTTCCGCTTCTTCGTCAACATCAACGTCGTCTCGGCGCTCGCGAGCGCGCTGACGTCGGTCGCCGCCGGGGTCTGTGACCGCTACGGGCGGGCGAACGTGGTGACCGTCGGGGTGCTGCTGTGCGCGCTGACCTGCCTGGTCGGTTTCCCTCTCGCCAGCGGCGCGTGGGCGGTCGCGGTCTGCTACACCCTGCTCGGCGCGTTCGAGGGCACCGTGCTCGTCGCGACGGCCGCCCTCGTCCGGGACTTCAGCCCCCAGGTGGGGCGCGCCACCGCGATGGGGTTCTGGACGATCGGCCCCGTCGCCGGCAGCCTCGTCACCAGCGCCGTGGTGAGCAACACCGCCGACGAGATCCACGACTGGCAGGACCAGTACGTCATCGCCGGGCTCGTCGGGCTCGGCGTGTTCGTCCTGTCGCTGCTGTTCCTGCGGGAGCTCGCGCCGGCGCTGCGCGATCAGGTGCTCGTCACTGAGCGCGACCGCACGCTGGTCGAGGCGCGGGCCCGCGGGCTGGACGTCGACGCGGCGCTGCACCGCCCCTACCGCCAGATGCTGCACGTCGACATCGTCGGCTCGGCGATCGCGATCAGCGTGTTCCTGTTCATCTACTTCGTCGCGGTCGGCTTCTTCCCGATCTTCTTCCAGACCGTCTTCGGCTTCTCCACCTCGCAGGCCAACGCGCTCGGGAACTGGATGTGGGGAACCCAGACCGTGGCGCTGATCCTGATCGGCCTGTGCTCGGACCGGCTCGGTGTGCGCAAGCCGTTCATGCTCGTCGGGGCCCTCGGCGCGATCGTCACCACGCTGCTGCTGATCGACCGCACCGGGCAGTCCGGGACGAGCTACTACACGTTCGTCGCGATCCTCGTCCCGCTCGGGCTTTCGCTGGGGCTGGCGTTCGGGCCGTGGATGGCCGGGTTCACCGAGACGGTGGAGCGGCGCAACCCGGCGCTCACCGCGACCGGCCTGTCGGTGTGGGGGCTGACGATCCGCACCGTGGTGACCCTGTCGACGTTCCTGCTTCCGTATGTCGTCACCACGGTCAACCCGCTGGTGCAGGACGGACCGGCGGTGCAGGCGATCGTGGCGGGCACCGACCCACGCCTGGACGCGGCACAGAACGCCGTGGTCAAGGCCGTCGCCGCCGATCCCGGCATCGTCGACCGGGCGCAGACGCTGGCCGAGCGTTATCAGGCGGAGATCACGACGGCGGGCGCGCTGAGCCGGGCCACCCAGGAGGCGCTCACGGCGAAGCCGGACGATCTGATGGTCCAGGCCGGTGCCGTCAGCGAGCTGTCCCGGCGCAGCGTCGACGATGTGGTCCGCGCGGTTCTCCTCAGCGAGTCACACGTCGATGAGACCGCCGCGCTGCGGGCGCTCGACCCGGCGACCCGCCAGGCGCTGGTCGCCGACCCCGCCGGCACCAACGGCACCAACGACCCCGCCGTGCGGGCGAAGGCCGCCGACCAGCTCACCACCGGCCTGCGCGTCACCCCGGAGCAGGCGCAGGCCCGGCTGACCGCCCTGCTCGCACTGCCCGGCGACGACCTGCGCTTCCTGGTCTCCGACGGCGTCGCGGTGCTGAAGTCCGCCGACGATCTGACGGCGCTTTCGGCGGTGCCCGCCGCCGACCTCGCCTTCCTCGACGAGTACGGCACCGTGCTGGAGAACCCGACGGTGCAGGACGTCCTGCGCTACCTCGAGAAGCAGGGCCCGCGGGTGCAGCAGGCCGCCGAGGACGCACCGGGCCAGTGGCAGACCTACTTCTGGATCGCGGTCGCCGGCGAGGTCGTGTTCATTCCGATGATCTTCCTGATGGTCGGGGCCTGGCGGCCGCGGACCGCGCGCCGGATCGCCGCCGTGCACCAGGCAGTCGTCGACAGCGAGCTCGCCCGCCTCACCGCCACCGCGGCCTCCCCAGCCACCGTGGCTTCCTCCCCGGCCACCGCGAGCACGGCGACCACCGCGGCGCCGGTCGCCACCCCCGCCGCACCGACGACGGCTATGAATCCGCCCGCGGAGCAGCCGCAGGAGGAGGGGTAGATGTCGTCGACGGCTGTCGAGGCCGCCCGGGCCGAGATCGCGGCGTCCTGCCGGAGCCTGGCCGCCCGCGGCCTGGTCGTCGGCACCGCGGGCAACGTGAGCATGCGCGTCGGCGCGCGGCAGGTCGCGATCACCGCGACCGGGGCCCGGTTCGAGGAGCTGACCCCCGAGCAGGTCACCGTCGTCGACCTCGAGGGCCGGATCGTGCACGGCGACCTCGCCCCGACCTCGGAGCTCACCCTGCACCTGGGCATCTACCGCCGCTACGACCCCGGCGCCGTCGTGCACACCCACGCGCCGCTGAGCACTGCCGTCGGCCTGGTCGTCGACGAGGTCCCCTGCGTGCATTACCAGATGCTGCTGCTCGGTGGCAGCGTGCGGGTGGCGCCCTACGCCACGTTCGGCACGCCGGAGCTGGCCGAGGCCGTGCTGGCGGCTCTGGACGGACGGGCCGCCGCGCTGATGGCCAATCATGGCGCGGTCACCCATGCCGCCACTCTGCAGGGCGCCGTCGAGCAGACCGAGCTGCTCGAGTGGGCCTGCGAGCTGTACTGGCGCGCCGCGGCGATCGGCACCCCGAAGGCCCTGGGCACCGACGCGCAGCTGGCGGTGGTCAACGCCGCGACGCAGCGCGGCTACGGCACCACCCGATCCGCAGGCACCACCCGATCCACAGGCACCAGCCGATCCGCACATCCCACCGCAGCACGTCCCACCGCAGCCGAGGAGCGTCCATCCCGATGACCGCGACATCCGAGCTGGACGCACCGGGCGAGATGAACGTCGTGGCGCTCGGCGCACATGTGCTCGACACGCTCGTGCGCCCGGTCGAGGGCATTCCCGCCGGGCAGGACGGGCTGCTGGTCGACCAGATCAGGGTGTCCGCCGCCGGCCCCGCCGGGGGCACCGCGCTGGTGCTCGCCCGGCTGGGAGCGCGGGTGCGCAGCGCCGGTGCCGTCGGCACCGACCCGATCGGGGACCAGTTGCTCGCCCTGCTGGGCCGTGCCGGGGTGGACACGTCGCTGATCGTGCGGCGCGACGGGGCGCAGACGTCCGCCAGCGTGCTGCCGATCCGCCCCGACGGATCGCGACCGGCCTTCCATGTGATCGGCGCCAACGGCACATACGGCCCGGACGACGCGCCGTGGGACGCCATCGCCGCCGCCACCCACCTGCATCTGGGCGGGCCGGAGTTCATGGGTGGGGAGGCCGCCGGCCGGATCCTCGCCTTCGCCCGCGAGCACGGCGTCACGACCTCGCTGGACTCGCTCGCTCCCGCCGACCCCGGCATGCTCGACTGGATCGCGGGCGCTCTTGGGCACGTCGACTACCTGCTGCCCAACGACGAGCAGGTCCTCGGCTGGACCGGCGAGCCCGATCTCGTCGCCGCCTGCCGGGCGCTGCTCGCCCGCGGCGTGGGCTGCGTGGCGGCCACCGCGGGTGCCGCCGGAGCCGTCGTCGTCACCGCCGACGAGGTGCACCGCGTCCCCGCGTTCGCGGTCGACGTCGTCGACACGTCCGGCTGCGGCGACTCGTTCTCCGCCGGCTTCCTGCGCGCGCTCGCGCTCGGCCGGACGCCGCGGGAGGCCGCCGTGCTCGGCTGCGCGAGCGCGGCGTTCACCGCGGCCGGTCTCGGCACCGACCACGGCGACTTCGACCTGCGCACCGTCGAGGAGTTCGCCGCGACCGCCGCCACCGCGGCGCTGCCCGACGGTACGGCGCTGCCCGACGGTGCAGCGCTTCCGGGCGGTGCGGACGCGGTGCGGCCATGAGCAGCGGTACCACCGCCGGGACCGCCGTGGGCGGGACTCCGGTCAGCCCGCCGAGAAGGGTCGACGTCGCCGTGATCGGCGCCGGCCTCGCCGGGCTGACGGCGGCGGACGCGCTGAGGGCCGCGGGCCGCGACGTCGTCGTGCTGGAGGCCCGTGACCGGGTCGGCGGGCGCCTGCTCAACCACGATCTCGGCGACGGGCAGGTCGTCGAGGCCGGCGGGCAGTTCGTCGGGCCCACCCAGAACCAGGTGCTGGGCCTGGCCGCCGATCTCGGCGTCGCGACGTTCCCCGCCTACGCCCACGGGGCCAGCGTGTACGTCCACCGTGGCCGGGCTCGCCGGTTCGGCGGCGACATCCCGCCGGACCCGCTGGCGCTGCCCGGCCTGGGGCTCGCGATGGCCCGGATGAACCAGCTGGCCCGCACGGTTCCGATCGACGCGCCGTGGACGGCCCGGCACGCCCGACGCTTCGACGCGATGACCTTCGCGACCTGGCTGCGGCGGGTCACGGCCGGCACCGGCGGGCTGGAGCTGGTAGACGTCTTCCTCCGCTCGGCCTACGGCGGGACGGCGGCCGAGGCGTCGCTGCTGTTCAGCCTCCACTACATCGCCGGCATGGGCGACGAGCGGCACCCCGGCACGATCGACCGGGGCATCGCCGGGGCGGGCGGCGCCCAGGAGCTGCGCTTCCACGGCGGCTCCCAGCTGCTGGCGCTGCGCCTGGCCGAACGGCTCGACGGGCGGGTGCAGCTCGGCACACCGGTACGTGGCATCGAGCAGGGCGACCGGTCGGTCACCGTGCGCTCGGAGCGCGGCACGTGGACGGCTCGGCACGCCGTGGTCGCGACCCCGCCGGTGCTCGCCTCGCGGCTCGCCTGGTCCCCGCGGCTGCCACCGCAGCAGGACGCCCTGTTCCAACGGCTGTCCTTCGGAGCGCTGGCGAAGTGCGAGGCCGTGTACGACGAGCCGTTCTGGCGGGCCGACGGACTCAGCGGCCAGGGGGTGTTCCGCGCCGGGTCGACGGTCTGCTCGATGTTCGACAACTCCCCGCCCGGCGACGGCGGCGGCGAGGGCGGCGGCCCGGGGGTGCTGATGGGGTTTCTCGGCGGCCCGCAGTGGCGGGCGTGGGCGCACCGCCCGGCCCGCGAGCGCCGCGGCGCCGTGCTGCGCGCGTTCGCGCAGGTCGTCGGCCGGCGGGCGCTGCGGCCCCGGTCCTACTTCGAGCAGGACTGGACGGCCGAGCCGTGGACCCTCGGCGGCCCCACCGCGGTCGCCGCCCCGGGGGTGCTGACCGCGTTCGGGCCCTGGCGGGACCGGCCGTTCGGCCGGGTCCACTTCGCCGGTGCCGAACACGCCGACTACTGGAACGGCTACATGGACGGCGCGGTGCGCTCGGGCCGGGAATCCGCCCAGGCGATCCTCGCCGCCACGGACTGACCCAGGATCAGGTGCCACACCGCCAACCGCCCGGCAACCGCGAGGAGCAACGAGATGAGTGAGGCGAGCGAGGTCAGTGAGGTCAGTGAGGTCAGCGAGGTCAGCGAGACGGCCGTGCTCGCCGTTCCGGCGGAGCGGGTCTGGGAGGTCCTCAGCGCCACCGGCCGGTACGCGGAATGGGTCGCCGGAGTTCTGGAGGTCACCGACCACCACGGCGAGGCGACGGTCGGGCGCACCTACTCCGAACGCAACCGCACCGTCGGCCCGCTGACGACCCGATCGACCTGGACGGTCCGCGAGCTCGACCCACCCCGGCGGCGGGTCGACACCGGCACCGGTTTCGCCCCGATGCACGACATGACCAACGTGTTCGACGTCGAGCCCGTCCCGGTCGGCGACGGCCTGGGCACCAGGCTGACCTACACGGTGCGCTACCGGCCTGGCCTCGGCCCGATCGGCCGGCTCATCGACCGCCTGCAACAGCCCGGCCTGCGCCGTTCGTTCCAGACGTCCATGCGCGCCCTGGAGGACCTGATCATCGCCGAGGGCGACGAGCCCGCAGGGCACGACGGCTGATCAGTGGGCACGACGGCTGATCAGTGGGCACGACGGCTGATCAGTCCACGGCCTCCACACCGACGAGCCGCACCTGCCGGAAGGCGGCGAGCCGCTCGGCCTGAGCGTCGATCGAGGCGCGCAGGGCCTGGGTGAGCGGGCGCCACATCGTCAGGTTCAGCCGCAGCTTCCCGGCGGTCTGCCGCGGGCGCCACAGGCCGGCGACCTCTCCGCCGACGAGCACGGCGCCGGGCCGGCCGAGCACCGGCCACAGGGCCTTCGCCCGTGCCTGGTCGCCGACGAGCAACGCCCTGTCCCGAGCCTGCAGGAACAGGTCATAGGGCCCCAGCAGCCGGGTCGAGGTGACAGCACCTTGCCCCAGGCGATCCCTGTCCTCGGCGAGGATCCACCGGGCCTCGCCCTCGACGCACACCTCGACGGCGTCGGCGGGCCAGCGGGCTCGGATCTCCTTCACCGGAGCGTCGAGGAACTCCGCCACCTGCTTCGGTGCCGCCGGGCCCAGAAAACGCAGATAGCCCCGGATCACGTCGAACCGCGCGGGCACCGTGGCAGCCGGGATGAGCCCGGGGATCGGCCGCAGCACCGGCGGCGAGGTACCGGGCACAAGCTCCAGGCCCGCGCGCAGCGCCGCGAGCCGGAACGGCTGCTCGTACAGGTGGGTGGCCTGACAGGGCCGGCAGAAACGCAGGTACGGCGGGCCCATCAGCTCAGCCAGCCGAGCCGACACCTCGCCTTTGGTCATCGGACCGGTGACCAGCCCGCGCATCGCCGCCGCGACGGAGTCCAACGCGACGAGCGGACTGATGCCGGCGGCGCGCAGCGGCCGCGCCGCATCGAAGATCCGTTTCGCGGCGTCGGCCTCCGAGTACGGCGCGGTGGCCGCGGCCACGGTGGGCAGATCCTCTCGACGGTAGAGATGCGGCGCGCCGCGCAGTGTCCACACCGTCGCCAGCTCACCGCCACCGGGGCCGGGGCCGGCAGTGGCCCCGGCACCTCGGATCGCCAGCGCCCACCGCCCACCGTCGGGCCCGGTGTCCTGAACGCCGAAGTCGAGCACGGCCGCGCCGCCCGGCGCGGCCGCCGCGCCATCCAGCTGCTGGGCGTGCGCCCGGAACGCCAGCACCTCCGCCCGTGCCACCTCATCGACCATGCCCGCCACGATAGGAGGCACCGCCGACAAGTTCGGCTCCCGCGAGGCGACGGTCCGGGTGCCCCGGGTCCGCGGTCATGCCACCCCCCGATGGCATGACCACAGGCCTGGGGCACCTGGCACCCGGCACCCGGCACCCGGCACCCGGGCGCGGTGTACCCGGCCGGACGGTCGCGCCGGGCGTGCGCCGGCCATCCAGGTGAGGTGGCCACCGCCGCGGCTCCGCTCGGCCGGTGCCTGGCGCGAAGCATTTCACGGTATGCTTTCTCGACTTCTTCGCACCCGCCGGTACCAAATTTCCTCGCGCCAATTCCTCCACCGGCCGAGGTGAATTTCCCACACTTCACATCACACGTTCTGGAATTCCTTCGGGACACCCTCGGATGCGCTGGCCACCGGTGCCCGCCCGAAATTCTGTCAGCCGCGCGGCGCACCTGACAACGCGTCCGGGGAGGAGCAGCGAGATGGGACGGCCGACCCGCGCTGACCTGCGGTAATCTTGGCGATGTGGGACGTGGTCCGTCACTGACGCGACCCGGCGGTAACAGAATGTCCACCGTTAGACACCGTGCGCGTTTGCTGGGGGGCCAGTCCGGATGGCAAAACACTCCGAGGAGCTGGGTGCACTCCTGTCGGAGCTGAAGCAGCGCAGCGGCCACAACTACGAATGGATCGGCCGGAGGGTCAACGCGAGCAAGTCCACCGTGCACCGCTACTGCACCGGCCGGACGATTCCGGTGGAGTTCGGAACGCTGGAACGCATCGCACGGTTGTGCGGTGCGGACAACGAGGAGATCGCTCGGCTGTTCCGGCTCTGGGAAGGCGTCAAAGCGCCTCCTTCAGGCACCGGGCCGGCCGACGCTCCGCTGGATGACGGCCAGCCCGCGAGCGCCCCGGAGCGGCCCGCCGGGAATCCGCCCGAGCCGCCTGCGCACGAGCCGCCTGCGCCCGAGGCACCCGCGCACGGGGCGGCCACACCTGGGGCGTCCGGTCCGCCGGCGGGCCACGGTCGCCGGAGCCTGCGGACGGTGCTGGCGCTCGGGCCGGGCCCGCGGCGTCGACGACGTGGTGCCGTGCTCGCGGCCGTCCTGCTGTTCCTCGGCGCAGCCGGCGCCGCCGTGGTGGTGACGGCCCTGCCCGACCAGGACGCAGCGGTGGCCGGGCCGGCCGCACAGCAGCTCGGGCGTCCGCTCACCGCGGGCGGCGACTGGGCGTTGTCCGCGGTGTTCACCGCGGACGGGCAGCTGATGGCCACCAGCAACCGGGACGGCCAGGTGACGCTGTGGGACGTCACCGACCGGGCGTCGCCCCGGCGCCTCGCGCTGGAACTGACCGGGCCACAGGCGGGTGTCACCACGGTCGCCTTCTCCCCCGACGGGCGGACCCTCGCGGGCGGCGACTGGCAGGGCAACGTGTGGCTCTGGGACGTCACCGACCGCAGGAAGCCGGCATCGGCGGGGCAGGCGCTCGCCGGGCACACGAAACCCGTCTGGTCGGTGGTGTTCTCCACCGACGGGCGCACCCTCGCCACCGGCAGCGACGACCGGACGATCCGGCTGTGGGACCTGGCGGGCAGCGGCAGTCCAAGCCAGACCGCCCAGCTCTCCGGTGACACCACGTATGTCACCTCGGTGGCCTTCTCCCCCGACGACCGGATCCTGGCCGGTGGCGGCAACGGCGACACGATCCTGCTCTGGGATGTCTCCGACCGGCACGCGCCGCGCAGGCTGCCGCCGGGGCCCGCGACGCCCACACCCGCCTACGCCGTGGCGTTCGCTCCACGCAGGCCCGCGCCCACCACCGACGGCCCGGCGCGCACCGCCGACGGCCGGCCACCCGCCGCGGCCAGCCGGGTGCTCGCCGTCGGCGAGGCCGACGGCTCCGTCCAGCTGTGGAACCTCGACGACGCCGCGCGGCCGCGCCTGCTCGCCGGTCCGCTGCGCGGGCACACCAACCGGATCTGGTCCCTCGCCTACTCCCCCGACGGCCGGACCCTGGCCACCGGAGGCTTCGACGCGGCGATCCGACTGTGGGACGTCTCCGACCCAGCCCGCCCGAAGCCGCTGGGCCATCCGCTGACCGGCCACAACGGCTGGGTGCTGACGGTGCGGTTCGCTCCCGACGGCCACACGCTCGCCAGCGCGGGCATCGACCGCACCACCCGGCTCTGGTCGGTGCCCTGAACCGGGACGCCGATCCGGCGACGTGCCACGGCGCGGCGCACCCGTCGGCGGCCTTGCCGGTTTCCCGGGAATGTCGGACCCTCCGGCTACGGTCCGCGGGGACGGCGCCCGCGGCGTCCGTCCAGCCGGCACCCACCGGCCCCGCACCGACCGGCCCAGCACCGACCCGGCCCAGCACCCACTGGCCCCGCACCAACCGGCATGGAGGAGAGCGCGTTGACGCCACCGACACAGCCGCCGTCCGCCGTCGTGTTCGACTGCGACGGAACCCTGGTCGACAGCGAGATCTGCTGGCACCGGGCCTATTCCACCCTGTTCGGCCACCACGACCGCGTCTTCACCCCCGACCATCACGACACCCTCATCGGCCAGCCGCTGCCCGTCGTCGGCCGCGTCCTCACCGCCGCGCTCGGTTTCCCCGACCACCACGGCAGCAGGCTGATCGGCGACATCCTCGACCTCGTCACCGCCGAGCTCGCCGCCGGCGCGCCCGCCCGCCTGGGTGCCGTCCACCTGGTTCGCGAGCTCGCCGCGCTCGGCTACCCACTGGCCGTCGCCTCCAGTGCCCCCCGCGACCTCGTCCACCAGCATCTGGCCGGCGCCGGCCTGACCGACGCCTTCACCGCCGTCCTCGGCGGGGAGGACACCGACCAGCCCAAACCCCATCCCGACATCTATCTGCGGGCCTGCGCCGCGCTCGGCGCCCCGCCGGCACGCAGCATCGCCATCGAGGACTCACCTCCCGGGGTCGACGCCGCCCGCGCCGCCGGCATGTTCGTCATCGGCGTGCCCGGGCGCCCGCAGCTCGTCCTGGCCTCCCACCTCACCGTCGGGGATCTCACCGCCCCGCATCTGCGGCGCGTGCTCGGCCTCCCGCCCGCCGCACCGACCGCACCGCGGGCCGCGCCGACCGCACCGCCGACCTCGGTGGCGGGTGAACGTCGGGCCGCTCACTAGGGTGGGGCTCATGGAGAAGCCCGAAATCGATTTCGTCGACCCGACCCCGCCGACCGACCTGGTCGTCCAGGACATCACCGAGGGCACCGGCGCCGAGGCCACCGCGGGGCAGACGGTCTCCGTCCACTACGTCGGCGTCGCGCACAGCTCGGGTGAGGAGTTCGACGCCTCGTACAACCGCGGTCAGCCCTTCCGCTTCCGGCTCGGTGCCGGCCAGGTGATCTCCGGCTGGGATCAGGGCGTGCAGGGAATGAAGGTCGGCGGCCGGCGCCAGCTCGTCATTCCCCCGCACCTCGGTTACGGCGCCCGGGGCGCCGGCGGCCAGATCAAGCCGAACGAGACCCTCGTCTTCGTGGTGGACCTGCTCAGCGTCAACTGACGCGCCGGGCATTCGTCCCGCCGGCCCGTTCTCGCCGGGTTCCGTCCAGGCCGCACACCGTTGCGCGGGTGCGTGGCGCAAACGCGGGAACGGGCCACGCCTTGCCTCGGGAGCCCGGGGGCGACATCGTCCGCGGGAGCGGGAAACGGCAGCCGTCCGGCTGCCGCCGAACGCCCCCGGACGGCACCGGCCGGCCAGCCGCGGCCGTCGCCCCGCCGCCCGGCGGGAGCGACTCGAGGGAGGCTGGCCGGACGTGCCCAGTGCATCGCGGTCGTCGTCGCCCTCGCAGGCGGCGCTCCGAGCCGATCTCGTCCTCGAGGGCGGCGGGGTGAAAGGCCTGGCGACGGCCGGGGCGGTGATGCACCTGCTCGAAGCCGGCTACACGTTCGAACGGGCGGCCGGTACCTCCGTCGGTGCCGTGGGGGCCGCACTCGTCGCCGCCGGGGCGGACAGCGCGGGCCTGCGGTCCGCCATCGACCGGCTGGACCTCGCCCGGGTCCCCGACCGGATGCCGCCCTGGCTGCCGGGCATCAGCGAGAGCCTGGGCCTCGCCACTCGCAGCGGGGCCTACCGGGGCGACTACCTGCACGGCTGGATGTACCAGGAGCTCGACCGGCTCGGGGTGACCACGTTCGGCCAGTTGCGCCGACGCGATTCCGGTGCCGACCCGAACCTGCCGGCCGAGCACCGCTACCGGCTGGTGGTGATGGCCACCGACGTCACCCACGGCCGCCTGCTGCGCCTGCCGTGGGACTACCCCCGCCTCGGGCTCGACCCGGACACCCAGCTCGTCGCCGACGCCGTGCGGATGTCGGCGTCGATCCCGTTCTACTTCGAACCGTGCACCCTGCACAATCCGCTGGAGGGCACCACGTCCACGATCGTGGACGGCGGCGTGCTGTCGAACTTCCCCATCGACATCTTCGACCGGACGGACGGGCAGCCCGCCCGCTGGCCCACCATCGGTGTCAGCCTGTTCCCCGACCTGCCCGGAGGGCTCGGGGACCTTTCGCCGCTGTTGCGCCTTCTCCCGACCCCGGCGCCCCTGGATCTGCTGAAGGCCGTCGTCGCCACCGCCCTCGTCGGGCACGACCAGACCCACATGGACCGGTTCGGGGTGCGCTACCGGACGATGGAGATCGATACCTCGGGTGTCGGCATCACCGACTTCGGGCTCAGCGCGGCCGGGCGGCAGATGCTGCTCCACCGCGGCCAGGCGGCCGCCGCCGCGTTCCTCCTGGATCCCGCCCTGCGCGGGCAGGAGGCCGCGGCCGCGGCGGACGCCGCCAGGTCAGCAGCGGCGACGGCCTCCCTCACCGCGAAGGAATCCACAGCCGCGAAAGCCGCCGCCGCCGCGAAGGCTCCACGCTCCGCGACGTCGGCCCACCCGACGACGTCCGCCGCAGGTGCCAAACCCGCCGCACAGACCCGCCGCACAGACGGTAAACGCGCTTCCGCCGGACCCGGCACAACAGGCACGCGAAGCACCAGAAGCACCAGCGGCACGAAGAAGTCGCCGGAATAGCACTGCTCTCCCCGGAGGGCGTGGAGAGCCGGCCGGAAGGTTCCCCGGCCTGCCGCTTCAGAAGGTGCCGCCGGTGCCTACCTTCGGCCAGCTGAGCGCCGGTGTGACGAGGCGGCGGCAGTGGCGTCGCGCAGCAGTGCGACGACGACATCCGCGGGGAGGCCGACGACGTTGTCGTAGGCACCGTCGTAGTGCGCCACCAACGCACCGCCGGCGCCCTGGATCGCGTAGCTGCCCGCCTTGTCGAAGGGCTCGCCGGAGGCGACGTAGGCAGCAAGCTCGTCGTCGCCGAAGTCGCGCATGGTCACCGCGGTGGTCGTGCTCCGGCCCAGGTCGGTGCCGGACTCACCGTGCACCACCACCACGGCCGTGATGACCCGGTGCGTGCGGCCGCGCAGGGCTCGTAGCATCCGCGTGGCGTCCTGCTCGTCCGTCGGCTTGCCGAGGATGTTCCCGTCGAGCTCGACGATCGTGTCGCAGCCGATGACCAGCGCGTCCCGCGCGAAGCCCGCCTCCGTACCCGCGGCTGCCCCGGTAGCTGCGACTGGCCCGGTAGCTGCGACTGCCAGTGCCTTGCGGCGCGCAAGCTGAAGGGCGAAGTCCGGCGGATCGTCATAGCTCTCGACCGTCTCGTCCACGCCGCTGGTGACGACGGTGAAGGCGAGCCCCATCCTCGTCATGATCTCGCGACGGCGCGGCGATCCCGAGGCAAGGATGATCCGGTAGCCAGCCACGGCGCCCACGCTACCGGCCGCCCCGCCTCGGGCCGCGAAACGGTCAGGCGTTCGGGTCGAAGGCTATTCCTGCCGGCTTCGCCAACGCGAGGTGGTTGTTGAAGTTGCCGTCCTTCAGGCCGAACACCGCGCTGCCCCAGTTGGCCCCGGACAGGGCGTCACGGATGCCGGCCGGGTAACCGTTCCAGCCGACCAGGTCGGGATACTGCCAGGTTTGGTAGGCGTTCTCCGGCGGCTCGTCGCCCGAGTTCGCGGGACGGAAGCAGTGCGTGCTCAGACCGTCCTTGTGGTAGACGATCTTCGGGTGTGTACCGTCCCAGCGGATCTGGCTGCTCGGGTAGATGTTGAAGTTGCCGTGCGCCGAGGTCGAGACATACAGCGCCTGGTTGTTCTGCACCCACACGACGACGTGTTCCCAGTCGTGCCGGTGGCCCCCGACCGTCGCCTGGTCCTTCTCGAAGTAGAGCCCGTAGATGATCGCGCACCAGCCGTTGTTGCACTTGTACCGCGAATAGCCGTTGGTGTTGTCGAGGTCACTCGCGTCGTGACACTGCCCGTTGAGCGCACCCGACGGGTTGAGCCCGCCGTTGAGCACTCCGGTCGGACCGATCGCGGGGGTGGAGTAGCAGCCGTCGGTGTCATAGTCGTAAGCCGGCTGGAAGGTCTGCTCGAAGGAATCGGCATTGGCAGGCAGCGCCGCCGGCGGGGCCGCGAGCGCGACACCACCGAGGAAACCCACCAGCGCGGCGGCGCAGCCGAGGACAAACGTGATCCTCAGCCGCCTTCTCTTTCTCGACACTTCTCCTCCTGGTCGACCGCGGCACGGGTCAGGCGGTCGGGTAGGCGTGCGGCACCCATTCTCTGATCAACCATCAGCCGCCGGAGACGCAAAACATTTCGCCACGATGAAGCGCGGGAGAATATTGGAAGGCCGCAGGTCGGAGCACTGCGGGAGAGCCTCGATCCGCTTTCCCGGCCGGCACGGCATCGAATTCATGGCCAGGCCACCGACACCAGCCGAAGAACACGGGAACGAATCGCGTACGGAAGATTACCGATGAGCTGGCGGAGGCGTCATCGCGGCCGATGCCACGGCCGGGCAGCCGCCGGGCCGGCCACCACGTGACCGTCACCGCATGGGACCGCCCGGCCGCCCGCGGGCGAGCACCGGTGGCCCGGCGCGGCTACCGTGAGGGAACGGGCGATTCCCTTCCCAGCCGGACCGGGTGGAAATCGCGGGAGAAGGCAGGCCGGCATCGCATTTTTGCGCCTTGCTCCGAAAACTGAAATTCGTTCGGTCGAAGGTCACGGACGATGTGGCCAGGTGAGGTGTTGACCGTGTCTCCACGGCAGACCCGCCGACGACGGCGGGTGACGTTGTTTCTGTGCGGCGACGTGATGCTCGGCCGCGGCGTGGACCAGATCCTGCCGCATCCCGGCGACCCGCGCCTTTCAGAGCCGTTGGTCCGTGATGCCCGCACCTATGTGGGAATGGCGGAGGCGGCGAACGGCCCGGTCACCCGTCCGGTCGGCTTCGCCTGGCCCTGGGGCGAGGCGCTGTCCGTGTTCGACGAGGTCCGGCCCGACGTTCGGGTGGTGAACCTCGAAACGAGCATCACCCGGTGCGACGACGCGGACCCGAGCAAGCTGGTCCACTATCGAATGAACCCGGCGAACCTGCCCTGCCTGGCCGCTGCCCGGCCTGACGTGTGCGCACTGGCGAACAACCATGTGCTCGACTTCGGCCGGGCGGGACTCGTCGAGACCCTCGACGCGCTGTCCGCGACCGGGCTGACAGTGGCGGGAGCCGGAGTCCGTCTCGACGAGGCACACCGCCCCGCCGCGGTGGGGATCGGCGCGGGCCGGCGGGTGGTGGTCTTCTCCTTCGGCACGCCCTCCAGCGGCGTTCCGCCGACGTGGGCCGCGACAGCGGCCCGGCCCGGTGTCGACGTCGTCCCCGACTTTTCCGAGGCCGCCGCGGCCGAGGTCACCGCCCGCGTCCGGCGGGTGAAACACCCCACCGACCTCGTGGTCGCGTCCATCCACTGGGGATCCAACTGGGGCTACGGTGTGAGTGACGAGCAGATCGCCTTCGCGCACCGGCTGATCGACGGCGGTGTGGACATCGTGCACGGGCATTCGTCGCACCATCCGCGTCCGGTCGAGGTGTACCGGGACAGGCTCGTCCTCTACGGCTGCGGCGACTTCGTCAACGACTACGAGGGCATCACGGGTTACGAGCAGTACCGGGACGATCTGCGGCTGGCCTATTTCGTCTCCTTCGACGTCGACGCGGGCGACGCGGGCCTGGCAGGGCTGCGGATTGTTCCCCT
The DNA here is from genome assembly GCF_001306465.1 of Frankia sp. R43. Lineage (NCBI taxonomy): Bacteria > Bacillati > Actinomycetota > Actinomycetes > Frankiales > Frankiaceae > Frankia > Frankia sp. R43. Next base: position 534,562 of record NZ_LFCW01000004.1, read on the forward strand.
GCGTGCGCGGCGGATGCGCCTGGAGTACGCGGAGCACGCGGATACCGTCTGGCTTCGTACGCTCCTCGAACGGATCAGCGGCGGCTTCGGCACCCGGTTCGCGGGGCCACCGCGAGACCCCCTGATCGACCGGCTCGAACTGCGGCTGCGGACATCGCCACCGGAACTCCGACCGTGAACCAGACGGGCCCGAGCCCGGAAGCCGAACAGCGGTGCCGGGCCGGTCCGGGTCGGCCGGTCCGGGTCGGCCGGTCCGGGTCGGCCGGTCCGGGGTCGGTCAGTCCGGGGTGGGCAGCCGGGCGGTCACGAGGGTGGTGAGCTTGCCCGTCCCGGCATCGATGATCTCCACGTCGGCGAAACCGCCGTGGAGATGGGCGGTGGCGCGCGCCGGCCCGGTGGAGATCGGGCGCAGGTAGCGGACGTTCAGGGAGAGCAGGTCCGCCGGCTCGTCGAGCAGCGACAGCACCGCCTCCTCGGCGGCGAAGGCCACCAGGCCGCCCTGGATCGCGCCCGAGGAGTTCAGTCCGTCCAGCCGGCGCGGCATCTCGATCTCGCCGGGCTTGGTGACCGTGCGGCCGACACGGTCGGCGAGCGGCTCGGTCAGCACGGTGCTGGCCGGGCTCAGTTTCGGGAATCCGGCCGGGAAGACGTGCGCCGGGTTCGGTGAGACGACGAACGACGCGTACGACAGCGCCGCCAGCTCCCCGGTGCGACCGTCGAAGAAGCGGGTCTCGCACACCGTCACGGTCTGGCCGATCTTGATCGCGGTGGCCACGGCCTCCACCCGGTCACCGACCCGCGGCGTGCGACGGACCTGCACCTCCAGCTCCAGCGTGACCGAGATGCGTGGGTACCTCGCCTGCGCGGCCACCGCGCCGGCCAGGACGTCCGCCCAGGTCGCGAGCACGGACGTCCGCAGCAGCGAGGTTCCCGGCAGGCACACCTCGGGCCTGACCTCCGCCTGGCCGCGCCGCGTCGTGCCCTCACCGGACGTCTGCATGCCGAGCTCTGCGACGATGTGGCGCCGCGGCCCGGCGTCCGTCCCGGTGCCGGCCTCGTCGGGCGCCGGGTCAGCGGGCCCTGCGGGCGCAGTCGATGTCATGGCGATTCCCCCGCAGGCCGTGAAAGGCGGCCGATCGACAGCCGCTTGCTCCGCCCACCGTCGCACCCGCCGCTGCTCACCCGCAAGCGACCCTTCGGTGGGCGACCGGGCCCCGCAGGCGGGACCGACCGCGAGAAGGTGCCCACGCGGCCCGGCAACACGGCCAAACGGCACAACAAATCTTGACATTCAGCAGTGCCAGCAATGGCACCGATAAGTGTCGGGGGCTAGCGTGGGTGAATGACCGTGACTGAACGGCCGCTCGCCGAGGCCAAGCGGCAGGCCGCGCTTGACCACGTGCTCACGGCTGCCCGGCGCTTCGTCATCGAGAACAGTCTCGACGCGACGATGGACCAGCTGGCCGAGGCCTCCGGCGTCAGCCGCCGCACCCTGTTCCGTCTCTTCGGCACCCGCGAGAAGCTCATCGCCAGCGGCTTCCGCACGGCGATGGACGCCTACCTGCGGGAGCTGCCCGTATACGAGGGGGGCACCGAGCACTGGCTGCGAGCGACCTGCGAGGCGGCCCACCGGATGAACGACTCGATCGGCCCCGGCTACTGGGAGCTGGCGTCGCGGTCCGAACTGCCGCCGGACCTCGCGGCCGTGCAGGCCGACCTGCTCCACCAGTGGCACTCCCGGATCAGCGAGATCACCCAGACGCTCTGGCAGGCGAGCGGCGGCGACCAGGATCCGCCCGCGAAGCTGGTCACGACCGTCAGCGCCCATCTCAGCTCGCATTTCACGGCTGCTGTCGTCACCGACGCCCGGCGGGACTGGCAGACCGCGAGCGCGCTGGCCTACGAGGCCATCCTCACCACGCTCCGCCAGCTCACCGCCTGACGCCGGCCCACCGCTCGACGCCGGCTCACCGCCTGATCATGCGGCAGGTGACAGGTAACCAGACACCGGTTCGGCGCGTGGCCGGGATTCCCGGTATATCCGTGGTAGCGGACCGCGCCCGGCCGCTGTGCATCGACCAGGAGTGACGAGGAGAAAATGAGCGAGGAAACCGAACGTTTCGAGGTGACGCGCCAGATCGCCGCATCACCCGCGCAGGTCTTCTCCGTGCTGTGCGATCCGCGGGGGCATGTCGCGATCGACAGCTCGGGCATGCTGCAGTCGGCGGACGGCGACCCGGTGGCGGGGGTCGGCGACCACTTCGTCGTCCACATGGACCGGGAATCCCTCAACGACTATCCGCTCGGAAAGTACGACGTCACGGTGACGATCACCCGGTTCGAGCGGGACGCCCTGATCGAATGGACGATCAGCGGGCTGATCGATCCGCCGATTCGCCACCTCTACGGCTACCGGCTGGCTCCCAGCGAAATCGGGACGGCGGTGACCTCCTACTACGACTGGAGCCAGATCGACGACGCCTACCGGGGAGCCGGCATCTTTCCGGTCATCCCGGAGGCGGCGCTGCGCGCGACCCTGGGCATTCTGGCGCGCACGGTGGAGAGCCGTCCGCAGTCGGCGGGCTGACCCGCACCCGGACGGCTCTCCACTTCGTCGTCAGCGCAGCACCCTCATCGCCAGCTCAGCCTGACAACGCCCCGGCAGCCCGGCCCGCTCACCGGCTGGGCTCCGGCTCGGGGGCCCCGAAGTAGGCCTGTTCGAGGCGCCCCGAGTCCCCGGCCAGCTCCGCCGCCGGGCCGCTGAGCACGACCTCGCCCCGGCGCAGGACGGCCGCCTGGGTCGCGACGCCGAGCGCGAGGTCGACATGCTGCTCGACGAGCAGCACCGCGCAGCCGTGCTCGTCGGCGATCCGCTGGACGGTCCGGAACAGGGCCGCGACGACCAGCGGCGCCAGACCCATGCTGAGCTCGTCCACGAGCAGGACCTTCGGCTGCTGGATCAACGCCCGCGCCAGTGCCAGCATCTGCTGCTCGCCGCCGGAAAGCGCCCCCGCCGGGATGCTCCAGCGTTTCTCGAGGTCCGGGAAGATCTCCAGCATCGCCCTCGGTTCGGGCCCGCCGCGGCGTGCCGCGACGCGGAGGTTCTCCTCGACGGTGAGCGTGTTGAACAGGCATCGGTTGTCCGGGACGAGCACGACACCGGCCGCGTTGGCGACGTTCGGCCGCCCACCGCGCAGCGGCCTGCCGTCGAGGCTGACCGTGCCGCCCTTGACCGGCAGCAGGCCGGCCAGGGTCAGCAGCAGCGTCGTCTTGCCGGCACCGTTCGGCCCGAGCAGGGCGAGCACGGAGCCCGCGTCCACGGTGAGGTCGATGTCGCGGAACACGGTGGTCGCGCCGCGGCCACCGGCAAGCCCGGAACAGCTGAGCATCGTGGTCACCGCCCCACCGCCGCGGCCTCGGCCTCCGCCGGCCCGGCAGGCCCGGCAGGCCCGCCCGCTCCGTCCGCGCCGTCTGCCGCGGCTGGCCCGGCTGTGGTCGACGCGACGGACGCGTCCCGTGCGTCCCGTGCGTCCCGTGCGTCCGGTGCGTCCGAGTCGTGGACGGTGCCGAGGTAGGCGTCGGCGACGGCCCGGTCGGCGCGGATCGCCGCCGGGTCGCCCTCGGCGATGACCTTCCCGAAGTCGAGCACGTAGATGTGGTCGCAGACGCCGAGCACCAGGGCCACGTCGTGGTCGACGAGGAGCACGCCGACACCGGTCCGGGCGATGGAGCGGACCTTCGCGCCGAGCCAGGCCGACTCGGTCGTGTCGAGGCCGGCGGCCGGCTCGTCGAGCAGCAGGACCTCGGGCTGCGCCGCGCAGGCCCGGGCGATCGACACGAGCTGTCGTTCACCGTGGCTGAGCTCGCCGGCCGGGCGCTGCGCCCGGTCCGTGAGGCCGACCAGGGCGAGCGCGTCCGCCAGGGCGCGATGGCGCCGATCACCGCGGACGCCGTACAGGGCGGCGCTGACGTTCTCGGCGACGGTCAGGTCGTCGTGGAGCTCCAGGGACTGGAAGGTGCGTCCGAGGCCCTGATGGATCCTGCGATGGGTCGGCTCGGTATCGAGGCGCGCCTCACCCAGTCGGACGGTTCCGGTGGCCCGGGTGAAGCCGGTGATGGCGTCGATGACGCTGGTCTTGCCCGCGCCGTTGGGGCCGATCAGTCCGACGATCTTCCCCGGTTCGACGCGCATCGAGACGTCCGACACCGCCGTCATCCCGCCGTAGCGGACGGTCAGGCCGTCGACGAGCAGCGGCCGTGTGTCCCGGCGGACCGCTGTCTCCGGCTCCGCGGTTGTCTCCGGCTCCGCAGTTGTCGTCGAAGTGGTCTCCTCGGACGCCGGAGATGTCACGGACGCAGCCGGCGTCCCCGGCGTCACAGCCATCTGCGCCGTCGGCGGGCTGCCGTCCGGCCGGCGCCGGGCGCGGCGTTCGGCGAGACGGTCGGCGAGGTCGTGGCCGCCGCTGGCGACGCCTTCGGGGTGACCGATGAGGACGGCGATCACGGCCAGCCCGGACAGCACGGAGAACCAGTCCCCGACGTGCACCCACCGGTCGAACGCGATGAAGACGATGCCCGTCCCGGCGGTGATGCCCGCGGTGATCCCGCCGTAGACCGACGTGACACCGGCCAGGTAGGCGGTGGCCAGCAGGGTCAGGCCGCCGATCGCGGTGAACGAGTCGTAGGTGACGACGCCGCGGCGGTAGGCCAGCAGCGCACCGCCGAGACCGGCGATGAAGGAGGCCAGCGCGAAGCTGATCACCTTGATCCGCACCACGTTCACGCCGATTCCCGCCGCGGAGCGCTCGTTGGCACGCACGGCGAGCATGGCCGAGCCGAGCGCGCTCATCCGCAGCCTGGCCACGCCCCAGCAGACCGCCACCAGCACGGCCAGGCACAGCAGGCCGAACTCGATCCGTGGGAAGGCCTTCCCACTGCCGATCCCGAGGTCGAGGCCGAACAGCGACGGCTGGGTGACCCGGGCGCCCTCGGCGTCGACGATGTCGGTGTTGCGGAACCAGACGGCCTCCATCGCGTAGGCCAGTGCGAGCGTGACGATGCCCAGGGTCAGCCCGCGCAGCCGCAGCGCCGGCAGCCCGATGACGACGCCGAGCCCCGCCGCGAACAGGGCCGCGAGCAACGGCGCGAACGGGAACGGCACATGCCAGCTCTGGGTCAGCCCGGACAGCGTGAACGCGGCGGCGCCGGCGAGTGCCAGCTGGGCGAGGGAGACCTGCCCGGCGTAGCCGGTCACCACGACCAGTGACAGGCCGATGATCGCGGCGATGAAGGTGCCGATCACCGCGGCCCGCCAGGTGCCGTCGGTCGCCAGCAGCGCGACCACCGCGATCGCGGTGCCGACCACGGTGGGCATGGTCAGCGAGCGTGGCCGTGGTGCCCGGCCGAGCGACTGGCGGACGAGCCCGCCGCGGATCGGCATCGCCCGGCCGGTGGCCAGCAACGCCACCATGATCACGATCAGTGGCACCAGCTCCGAGGAGCCGGTCCTCGGCAGCCAGGAGTGGTCGCCGGCCAGACTGGTCGCCTCGGACTGCAGCATCCCCACCGCCAGCCCGGCGGCCACCGTGGGCAGCAGGTTCTGGAAGCCGCCGACCACGGCCGCCGCCAGTGCCGGCACGACGAACAGGGTGTACGTGCTCGGTGCCAGCGGGCTCAGCGGGGCGATCAGGATCCCGGCGGCGCCGGCGACCACACCGCTGATCATCCAGTTGTACAGTGCCAGCTGGTCCGGCTTCACCCCGCTGACGAACGCACCGGTCTGCGACTCGGCGGCGGCCCTGGTCAGCAGGCCGAACCGGGTGAAGCGAAAGGCAGCCCACAGGACGACGGCGAGCGCCACCACCGTCACCGCGAGGTACAGCCGGTCGGACAGGATCAGCAGCGACCCGATCTCCCACCGCTCGGACGGGAAGATGTTGCCCACCGACACCGGCGCGGTGCCGACCCGGATCGCGAGCAGCGACTGGAGGACCACCAGGACGCCGAGCGAGGCCACCGCCCGGGCCAGCGGCGGTGCCTCCCGCAGCGGCCGGAACACCAGCACGTAGAGCACCGCGCCCAGCAGCCCGCCGATGAGCAGCGCGATCACCAGCGCCGGGGCCAGCCCCAGCGGCCCGCCCAGTTCGGCGTACGTCGGCAGGCCGGGCAGCAGCACCAGCAGCTGCCCGTCCCGCAGGGCCGCGTACGAGTAGGCGACGTAGGACGCCACCGCCCCGGTCGCGAAGTTGATGACCCCGGAGCTGCGGTAGGTGAGGACCAGCGCCAGGGCGAGCGCCGCGTACACCCCTCCGTTGCCGAGCCCGAGCAGCAGTGAACCGAGATGATCCATGGCGATCTCCTGATCGGCGTCCTGGGCGCGGGTCGGCTCAGCTCTCGATCGGCGTGGCGTTGACGGACCTGTACTCGGTGGCGTTGCCCGAGCCGTCCAGCGTCGTGGTCAACCAGCCGCGCACGCACACCGCGGGCAGCGAGGGGAAGGCCTTGCTGTTGCACCGGAACTTCAGGCCGCCGCCAGCGGGCAGCTCCGTCTCCGGCATCGCCCGGATGGCCTTGATGATCGACTCGCCGGTGATGTCGCCGGTGACACCGTCGGCCGCGGCCTCGAACGCGGCGACCTCCATGAACATGTTCATCCCGGCGATGCGTCCGGTGTCGATGCCCTTGCCGTAGGTCGTCGCGACCGTGTTGTACAGCTGGGTGGACGGGTTGTCGGCTCCGATCGGCGCCATCGCCGGGACGACCGCGCCCTCGAGGAAGTCGCCCGGCACGGCCTTACGGGTCTTGTCGGACATGCAGTTGGAGATCGGGGTGATGGCTCCGTCGTAGGCGACCGCACGCAGGCCGTTCAGCGCCGCGATGCAGAAGGCGTCGTTCCCGACGATCTGCACGAGCCCGGGCTTGCCGTCGGCGACGCCCTGCATCTGGGGTGTCATGTCGGCGGTTCCCGGCGGGACCGGGACGGACTCCAACTCGATGCCCACGGCGTTGAACTTCGGTTCGGACGCGCGCAGGACGACCATCGTGGACGGCACGTCGATGGCGACGATCGTCACCTTCTTCACGCCCTGGCTCTTCGCCAGCTGGACGAGCGCGTTGATCGTGTAGGACGTGTCGGTTAGCGCGAACGTCGACTCGGTGTCCTTGAGCGGCGCTCCGGCCGCGTAGGCGAGCATCACCGGCATGCGGGCCTCGTGCAGGGGCTCCCAGATGGCCTCGGCGACGGACGAGGAGCCGACCAGCACGGCGGCGACGTCCTCCTCGACCATCCGGTTCGCGCAGTCGGTGCCCTTGGCCGGGTCGGCCAGCGCGTCGCACTCGACGAGCTCGATCGGCCGGCCGGCGAGCCCGCCTCGGTGCTCGTTGAGGTACTTCACGGTCGCGTTGGCGACGGCGCCTTCGATGGACAGGTCGGAGACGGGGCCCTTGCCGTCGGAGATGAGCCCGATGCGCACCGGTGCGCCGGAGGCCGGATCCACCGGCCCGAGTAACCCGGCGGCGGTGCTGCTGCCGGCGGTGTCGGCAGCGGCGGGCTTGTCGCTGTCGCCGCCGCCGCAGCCGGCGACCAGCAGCAGCGTCAGGGCCGACAGGGCCGCGACGGCCCCCCGTGCGTGGACCCCACGGCTTCGGCGCCGCCGACGCGGGCTCGGTTCGGACGGGTGCTGGGTTCGCTGCATGGTCGCCACTCCACTGTCGGTCGAATTGCGCGCAGTCGGTCGAGATGCGCAGGGTCGGTCGGGACGTCGGGACGTCGGGATGCACTCGGCCCACGCATCGACACCGGCGTCGACACAGCCGCGTGGCCGGCCTCGGATCTCCAGAAGACCCAGGTCAGCGACATCGAACGTCGTCCCCGCCGCCTGGGAGACCGATCGTGACAGCGGGTTTCATCAAAGTCAATATCGAGTTCGATATTGACTTTTTGCCCATGAGCAATCCAGGGATGCGACGGACCCCGGTCGTTCACCCCAGGCCGTTCACGCCGGGCGGGTCACGCCGGGCGGGTCACGCCGGGCGGGTCACCCCCGCCCGGCGACAGCCCTGCCCGGCGCAGCCCCGAGCCCGGCGGGTGATCAGCCAGGCTTCTCCATGTCGACGAACTCGACGGGACCGTAACCGTCGAAGGCCTCGGAATGCCGACCCGTCTCGACGAAACCGGCGCGCCGGTACACGCGGACGGCACGTTCGTTGAAGGCCGCGACGTGGAGCACGACGCGGCGCCGGCCGTGGATGGGCTCGGCGAACGCCAGCCCAGCACGGACGAACCGCTCGCCAAGCCCGCGACCGGTGAGGTCCGGCCGCAGGCCGAGCCCATAGAACAACGCGTCGCCGCACGGCTCGAAGAAGTAGAAGCCGGCGAGGCCTCCCCGCTCCTCGCGCACGGCGAAGAACAGCTCCGGATTCTTCACCGACAGTCCGTCGCTGTCATAGAAGTCGTAGGGCGGGTCATAACGCCAGGCATCGCGTTCACGGAACATGGCATCGTCCGCCGGTTCTATCCTCACCGATCCCACCCGTCCTGAACGCGATTCGGTCCCATCCAGCAGCGTAGGTCGCGCGGATGCGCGGCGGCCGGCCGCCGCGCATCCGGGGAACACCGGCCCGGGCGCGCCTGCGGGCGCGACGCGACGACCGTCCGGTGACGTTCACGCAGGCTCAGGGCAAGGTCAGCTCGCGGGCGTTGTCCACCATGATTCGCCGCTGCGCCTGCGGAGAGAACCCGGCCAGTCCGGCGAGGAAGTCCCTGGGCTCGCGCAGGCCCTCGGCATGCGGCCAGTCCGAGCCGAACAGGATCCGCTCGACCGGAAGGTGGGCGGCCAGATCCTCGACCCGGTCCTCCACGAACGGAGCGACCCAGCAGTGCTCGATGAACTGGTCGACCGGCGAGGTGCGGAACGTACCGGGGTGCTGCGCGGCGAGCAGTTCCAGCCCGTGCAGCAGCGGGCCCACCCAGGTTCCGCCGCTTTCGATGAAGGCGAAGCGAAGCCCGGGATGGCGCTCGAAAAGCCCATGGGTGACCAGTGCCGCGGCGAAGTCGTGCACGAGACGGTGCTTCATCAGCATCTGCACGAACGGCTCGCTCACGGTGAGCGCGTTGGTGTCCCCGGTTCGCTCGGCGGCCCGGTAGCCCCAGGCCCGCGCGACGGCCATCTCCACCTCGCGATAGCCCTCGTCATAGCCGAGGTGCGGCGCTACGACGATGCCCGCCTCCTGCACCCGGGCCCAGAACGGATCGAAGACGGGATCCGCCGGCGAGATCGTGCCGTCCGGGGTGAACGCCGGGCCGTTGCGAATGCTGACCACCCGCGCGCCGCGTTCCAGCGCCCATTCCAGCTCGGCGACGGCGCCATCCGGATCGGACAGCGACAGGAAGGGCGCGCCGAAGATCCGGTTCGTGTATGCGAAGCCCCAGTCGTCGTCAACCCAGCGGTTGAAGGCGCGCAGCACCTCCAGCGCACCCTCGATGTCCGGCTGCATCGGCCCCTCGATGCACACGGCGTGCGACGGGAACATCCAGACCGCCTCGACGCCCTGGGCGTCCATGCAGGCCAGCCTGGCGTCACGGTCGAACCACTCCGGATGCTCGGCCGGCACCTCGCAGGAAAGCTCGTGGCCGATCGAGCCCTTGTCCGAACGCCCGCTGAAGTAGTCGAACAACGCGCCCGGGCGCGGCCGAGGATGCGCGTCTCCCGGGCCGGGCAGGATGGGGTGCACGCGATCACCGAGAAAATAGCGTGGGATGCCGTCGACCTCGACCACACGTAGGCCACGGTCGGCGAACCGCGGGTCGCGGTGGCGGGTGAAGGCGTCGCTCGACTCCCAGTAGTGGTTGTCGGCGTCGAAAACCGTGTCGATACCCGATGAGCCGGTGCCAGCTGGCATGACTGTCATCCCGCTTTCAGTCCGTGCCGTGACGGAGCAGCCGGCCCGGTGTTTCCTGGGTGCATTCACCGTCGACGAACGTCGTCTTTCCGTTGACGATGATCCGGTCGTAGCCGACGGCCTTCTGGATGAGGCGCCATTCGCCGGCCGGGTAGTCCCACACCCGCTCGGCGGGCAGGCTGTCCACGGTCTGCGGGTCGTAGACGATCACGTCCGCCGGCGCCCCCTCGGCGAGGAAGCCCCGGCCCTTCAGCCCGGCGGCGGCGGCCGGGTAGGCGGACAGCCGCCAGTGCGCCTGCTCCAGCGACATGATCCCGTGCTCGCGCACCCACAGACCGAGCAGCTCGCTGGGGTAGCGCGCGGTGGTGACGAACTTCGTGTGCGCGCCGCCGTCGCTGACGCCGGGCAGCGCGACCGGCGCGTTGGCGATCTCCCGCATGGACTCGGGCGGCGTCTCCAGCAGCGGCGTCGCGAACCCGACCCGCAGCTCACCGGCGACGGCGACGTCGAGCATGGCGTCGATCGGGTGCTTGCCCTCCCGGGTGGCGATCTCGCCGACGGTGTAGCCCTCGTAGGTGTCCTTGAGGTAGCGGGCACGGGTGACGTCGCTGGAGATCCAGTGCACCTTGATGTCGTCGAGCGGGTAGCCGGCGCCGAACAGGCCGCCCCGCTGCTCGTGGACCTCCTTCATCGCCGCGCGGCGGACCGGGTCGGCCAGCTTGGCCCGCTTCTCCTCGACCGTGCCGAGCAGCGCCTCCTTCCAGCAGGGGATGGCGTCGGCGAGGTTGTACTCCTCGAACGTGAACTCGGAGGCGAAGTTGGTGGTCAGGGCCTGCGCGAAGACGCGCACACCCTCGTCCTCGTTGAGCTCGGCGAGGCGCTTCAGCGCGTCCCGGTGCGTGATCATCTGGCCGCCGTGCTGGTTGAGGGCACCGTCGGCGAGCAACGCGTTCCAGATGATCGGCCGACCGCTCTCGCGGGCCATGAAGGCCGCCGTCTCCAGCGGGGAGGTGACCTGGGCGACGCCGCGGCCCAGCGAGCCCAGCGCCTGGCAGAACGCGCGAATGTCCCGCTCGCTCATCAGGTCGGTGACCATCGGCGTGCCGTCGTAGTCGAGCTGGACGTTGCCGACGTCGCCGAGGATCTGGGCGCTCAGGCCGCAGGCGCCGGCCTCCATCGCCTGGACGAGCAGCGCGCACATGCGGGCCAGCTCCTCGTCGGTCACCGTCCGGGACTTGGCCTCGTCCAGGCCGACGACGTAGCCGTAGAGCGGCGACAGCGGCACGAACGACATCACGTTCACGCCCTTGGGCGTGCGGTCGATGCTGTCGAGGAACTCGGGGAAGGTCTCCCAGTCCCACGGCATCCCGACCCGCATCGTCTCCATCGGGACGGCCTCGTTGCGCGACAGGCTCAGCATCGCCCGCTCGCGGTCGGCCGGCCTGCAGGGCGCGAACCCGAAGCCGCAGTTGCCGATCACGACGCTCGTCACGCCGTGCCAGCCGGACATCGTGCACCACGGGTCCCAGAAGACCTGGCTGTCGTAGTGGGTGTGCAGGTCGACGAACCCGGGCGCCACGACCTTGCCGGACGCGTCGACGACCTCGGCACCGTCCGACGCGCTCACCCGGCCGATCTGCACGACCTGGCCGCCCCTGATGGCGACATCAGCCCGGTAACGCGGGGTCTGCAGGCCGTCGATGACGGTCCCGCCCTTGATCACAAGATCGTATAAGGACATTGCCTCAGCGCCTCCCTCGGATGCGATCTCGCCCGGGCCGAGCCGGAGGCAACACCAACCCGCTGCCACCTTCCGTGACACCCGACACAATGGGCATCGAGGAGTGTCGTATGTGGCACTCATCAGTGTCAATACTGGCGCGGATGGTGGCGCTATGGTCGCGGACGAACGCGCGCCAGCAGGACCGTGGGAACGATGCCGGCGAACGCGAGCCCGGCGGTCACCCACCACGCGTTCCGGAAGACCCCCAGCGGCACGCCCGCGCCCGCCGACGACCCACCGATCACGGCGATGACGACGGCCACTCCCAGCACGAAACCGATCTGGCGGATCATGTTGACGACGGCGGACCCGGTCGCGAACGCCTGCGGAGGCAGCGACGCGGCCGCGGCGGCCATCAGGGTCGGCAGCGTCAGGCCGACGCCGACCCCGGTGAGGATCATGCCTCCCAGCATGCCGGAGACGTAGTTCGGCTCAACGGTGATCGCCAGCGCCCACCAGGCCAGTCCCGCGCCGAACACGGCGCTGCCGGCAGCCATGACGACCGCCGGCCCGTAGCGCGCGATCAGGGCACCGGCGACACCGAAGGACACCAGCGGGACCATCAGCGGCCCCGGGGCGATCGCCAGGCCGGCGCGCAGCGCCGACCAGCCCCAGTACCCCTGCACCCAGAGCACGATCGACAGCAGCATCCCGGCGAAGGACGCCGAGAACAGAACCGCCACCGCCGATGCACCGGTGAAGGCTCGATTCGTGAACAGTGCCGGCGCGACCAGCGGGTTCCGGCTCGCCGCGCAGTGCGCCGCGAACAGCGCCACCAGCACCGCGCCGCCGAGCAGGGTGGCGAGCAGCGGCGGCGACGACCAGCCCCAGTCTCCGCCGCGCACGAGCCCGGCGGTCAGCAGCCCCACTCCCCCCGTCGCCAGCAGCACGCCGAGCGCGTCGGGGCGTTCCGTCGGCTGGCCGGCCAGGTGCGGAAGCCTGCGGTAGCCGACCGCGAGGGCCGCGACGCCGATCGGGATGTTCACCAGGAACGTCCAGCGCCAGCTCGCGGCGACGAGCAGGCCGCCGACCACCGGGCCGACCGCCGCCGCCATGCCGCCGATGGCGGTCCAGGCGCGCACCGCGCCCTGGCGGCGCTCGGCGGAATGGGCCGCGAGCACCAGGCCCAGCGAGGTCGGGGTGACCAGCGCGGCGCCGACGGCCTGCAGCAGCCGGAAACCGATCAGCATCGCGACGCTGGTGGCCGCGGCGCAGGCGGCGGAGGCCACCGTGAACACCGCGACGCCGAGCAGGAAACCGAGGTCGCGCCGGTACCGGTCGGCGAGGCGGCCGAAGAAGACCAGCAGCGCCGCGTAGACCACGGCGTACCCGTTCAGCACCCAGGACAGCGTGCCGAGGTCCCGTTCACCGAGGTCGCGGGCGATCTGCGGCAGGGCCACATTGACCACGAACAGGTCGAGGTTCACCAGGACCACGCCGGCGCACACGATCAGCAGCACCTCGAGCCCGGACGCCGCGGCGCCCCGGCGAGGAGCGATCCGGCCCGGCGACGCGCCGCGCCGCCGCCCCACCATGAGTTCTGTCATAGGACTCACCGTAGGGGTTTGCAGTTCTATCAAGCAACCCACTAGCGTGAGGACATGGAGCGCAAGAGCTTCGCCGACATGCACTGCTCCGTCGCGCAGTGCCTCGAGGTCATCGGCGAGTGGTGGACGATGCTGATCGTCCGGGACGCCTTCCTCGGCGTGACCCGCTTCGACGAGTTCCAACGGCGGCTCGGGATCTCCCGCAACGTGCTCAACCAACGCCTCGCGGGGCTCGTCGAGGCAGGGGTGCTGGCCCGGGTGCCCTACCAGGACCATCCGGTGCGGTACGACTACCGGCTGACCGACAAGGGCCGCGCGCTGTGGCCCGTCCTGACCGCCATGCGGGAGTGGGGCGACCGCTACGCCGCACCCGACGGCCCGCCACTGCAGCTGCGGCACACCGGCTGCGGGGAGATCATGCACACCGCCCTGACCTGCTCACAGTGCGGGGAGCCGGTCGGCCTGCGGGATGTTCGCGCGATCGCCGGCCCCGGCGACCACGACGGCATCATTGCCTCGACCCGCCGCGCCACGGCCGGTACCGAAACGGCGGCGAGCCCGGTCACCGACCGATAAGATCAGGAGCCAGGTCGCGTCGGCCGGAGGGTCCGGGCGCGAGGTCACCGCAGCCTTCAGAGCAGCCTTCAGAACTCAGCTTTCAGGACGCAGCCTTCAGGAGCGCATGGCGTGCCCGACACGGATCTGATGCTGGTGCGGCACGGCGAGGCGCACTGCAACATCGCCTGGATCGCCGGCGGCGACCTGGGCTGCACCGGCCTGACACAGCGCGGCCACGCCCAGGCGGCGGACCTCGCCAGGGCCCTGCGGCCCCTGCACGACGACCGCCCCATCGACGTTCTCTACGCATCACCCCGGTTGCGGGTCCGGGAGACCGCGCAGGCCGTCAGCGACGAGCTCACACTGCCGGTGCGGATCGAGCCACGGCTGGCGGGGCCCGATCACGGCGAGGCGGACGGCCGACCGTGGGCCGACATCATCGCCGAGTTCGGCGGCCATCCCTCCGACCGGCCCGAGGAACCCTTCGCCCCGGGGTCGGAGAGCTGGAGCCAGTTCCTTGCCCGGGCCGGCGGTTGCCTGCAGGAGATGGTCAGCCGGCACGAGGGCCAGCGCGTCCTCGTCATCGCACACGGCGAGACGGTGGAGGCGGCCCATCGGTTCCGCCTGGGTATCCCGTCAGGCGTGCGCATGCCGTTCGGATTCTCCGTCGCTCACGCCTCGCTGACCTGGTGGTCCCTTCGGTGGTCCTCGGCCGGGGACACCAGGTGGTCGCTCGTTCTGCACGGAGCTGTCAGCGGCTTCCACCTGATCCGTCCCAGCAGGGAGCTCCGCAGCTGAGCGCCGGCGGGTACTCGGCCCTCGGCCAGGTCAGGGCACCCAGGGCTGGCCGACGGCGACGACCCGGCCCGCCTCGTCGAGCCGCAGGAGCATCAGGTTGGACGGCCGTTCGGCGACGAACGTCCGCAGGTCGGCGAGCGTGCCGTCCCGGTACATCTCGGGTTGCACAACCAGGGTGACCTTGACGGTCGATGCCACCGGGTACTGGCGCCGGCCCGCGTCCACCGGCTCGACGCGGTAACCGTCGAGGCACTCCTCCAGCTGGTTGGGCTGCGGTGTGCAGTGGATGTAGGCCAACCGGTCGAGAGTCAGCGTGGCACCACCGGCGGCGTCGGTGCCGGAGACAGCCGTCACGCTGCCGAAATCGTGCGCCGTACCGAAGCCGGGCAACGGCGGGTAGGCCGTGGTCGGCAGTGGTGACGGCGGAAAAGCCTGCGGCGACGGCGTTGGCGCCGCCTCGCCGGTCGCGTTCGCGCCGGGCGTGTTCGACACCGTCGCGCGGGAGTCCGGCGCGGTTTCCCGGTCGGATTCCCCGGAGCATCCCGCGAAGGCGACACACGCGACTACCGCCAGGCCAAGCCTGCTGGACAGACCAAGAAATCCCCGACCACTCACAGTGACGACCCTAGCGACCACCACGGGATGGATGCCGGATTTGCACGCCTTCTGTCCGCTTCTCGACAACACGCCGGCGCCCTGGCCGGTGTTCCCAGGGCCTCGGCTCGGCTGGTTCCCCGCACCGCGCTGCGGCGGGACGGGGAACCAGTGGCTCTGCCGAGTGCCCGTGATCGCCGGTCAGGTACAGCGCTCCACCAGCTGCCGGGTGCTCGTCGTCACCTCCGTGAGCAGGGCTGGTTCGTAGGTTCCGGCGTCCACCCGCAGCCGAAGGAAACCGACCGCTGTGGTGACCCGCTCCAGATCGCGGGCGTACTCCCCCGCGGCCCCGATCTGGTTGTAGAGCTTCTCCTGGGACGGGACGAGGTCGCGGGCGAGCGTCGCGACCCCGTCCGCGGCGCCGGGCGCCGACCGGGTGAGCCGCAGCGTCTCGATCAGGTCCGGAGCCAGGTCCCGGCAGACGCCGGCGGCGAACGCACCGGCCTCGGGCAGCGGCGGTGGGCCGTCATCCGAGCAGGCCGTCGTTCCGGCGACGACGACGCCGAGAGCGAGGGCGGCGGCGAGTAAGGATGCGTGGCCGCCGCGCAGGGTTGCGCGCATGTCGTCGCCGCCCGTCAGCTCGAGCCCGAGGTGGGCAGGCCGACATAGGGGAACCAGCCCCGGAAGCGCACGTCGGGCCCGTCGACACCGTCACCGAGGCCGGTGACCGCGGCCGGCGGCTTCGGCAGCAGGGCGCCTTCCACGGCCTGCAGCGAGATGTCGACGACGTCGTCACCGAGCCGGCGGCCGTTCGGGTAGCCGGCCGTGTCACCGCCGAGGACGCCAAGCCGGTTCGGTGTCGCGGTCGGCGGGATGGACATGTTCAGCCGCAGCTGTTCCGACGGTGCGATCTTCGCCCGGTCGGCATCGGCGTTCAGCGCGTGAGCGTTCAGGTCGACACCGAGGTTGTCCTTGCTGACACCGGTCAGGAAGACCGCGACCAGATCCTTGCGCGGCGTCGGTGGCGCGGGGATCTTGTAGATCGCCTGGATGAGCTTCGGCAGCTCGGGGTCGGTGACGAACTTCAGGAACTGGGCGTCGCGGGCCGGGGTGGAGGCGTTGAACCGGTCCTTCTGCCCCAGCGGCACGACCACCTCGTTGACCAGCGGCGCGCCGAGCCGCGAGACCTGCGACCAGCCGCCGAAGGACAGCTGCTGGCCGGAGCCGTCGGTCGGCCCGTACAAGGCGGCGCTGCGCCGCTGGGTGCTGCTCCACACCCCGATCACCGGGTTCCGCGCCGGGTCGCCCCTGAGCGCGAGATCGGCCTTCGGCACCTGCAGCACGATCGAGTTCACGTTGAACCCGGCGAGGCTGTCCTGGCCGACCTCGGAGAGATCGCCCCCGTACAGCAGGTCGAACACCCTCAGGTCCAGGAAGAACGGGTCGTCGGCCTGCCCGGCGAACGTCTTGCCGCCGCCCGGTATCTGGGTGAGCGACGCCGTGCGCAGCGCGAGGTAGTCCGGCATCGACGCGTTGCCGACGTACGACGGCGCGACCGGCACCTTGTCGGCGACCACCGTGGACTTCCCGTCGCTGATCCGTTCCAGTCGGTAGGTCTGGCGGAAGTTCAGGTCCGGGTCGTCGAGGGAGGTCACCGGCCCGGTGTTGTAGAGGAACGTGTTCTGGTTGCGGTAGCTGCTGGCGAAGGTCCAGCGGTAGGTGATGTCGGGCTTCGCGTCACCGTTGTTGTCGATGTTGATGTCGTACCGGGCGTCGGTGGAGAACGGGTAGAAGTTCGGCCCGCCAGCCGGTTCCTGGAAGGGCAGCCAGTTGGCGACGAGCGTCACCGTGTTCGGGTCGTCGGGGCTGACGAAGGCGTAGGTGTCGGTGTTGTCGACCGCCGGGTCGCCGCTGATCAGCGGGGCCTCCCGGTGGCTCGACGCCTCGGCGGCGATCGGTGGGACCACCAGCGCGGCGGCCGTGGCGCCGACGACGAGCGCGGCCACGCCGACGACGCCACCGCGCCGCCGGAACAGCCGCGCCCGCCGCGGATGGCGGACACCTGCGCCGGCGCGGGCAGCCTTCTGCCTGCTCATGCTTCCCCCCTGGGGGATCGCGGGACCGGTCCTGAGCGCCGGTCCGATCAACGCCGGTGGTTCGGCGGTGAAGACCGCGCGGATCGTGTCGGCTACCCGACGTTTTTGGTCGCCGCCCGCACCGGTCCGCGGGCCTGACGGCGCCGAACCGCTGCTGGACGCCTGGCTGTACCGCCGGGCGCCTGGACGGCGGACGCGGACGCGGGGAGGACGGCCATGTGGTGGTGGCGCGGAACAAGGGCTGCGAAAAGGGCGGGGCCGAGCAGGGCGTTGACGCTCACCGGCGTGGTCTGTGCGGTCGTCCTGACGGCGGTCGTCCTGACGGCGGGGGCCCTGACAGCGATCGACGGGACGGCGGGCGCCCAGGCGGGCGAAGGCACCGGCTCCGCACCGCCGAATCCCCGAGCAGCCGGGGCACCCGGGACAGCCCGAGCGGTGACAGGTGCGCAGGACGCCTCCGTCGCACGCCTGCAGGACCGGCTGGGCCGGGTGCCCGGCGACTGGCCGGCCTGGGCCGAGCTCGGCCTCGCCTACGTCGAGCTGGCCCGACGCACCGGCGACCCGACGTCCTACCCGCGGGCCGAGAGCGCCTTCGCCCGCTCGCTGGCACTGCGGCCCGAGGGCAACGACACCGCGCTCACCGGGCGGGCCGCGCTCGCCGCCGCGCGTCACGACTTCCCCGGCGCGCTGCGCGCGGCGGACGCCGCCATCGCCGTCAATCCGTTCAACGCGACAGCTCACGGGGTGCGGTTCGACGCCCTCGTCGAGCTCGGGCGCTACCCCGAGGCCTGGCCGGCGGCACAGACCGCGGTCGATCTGCGTCCCGATGTGGCCTCGCTGGCCCGGGTCGCCTACGCGTACGAGCTGCGCGGGCAGCCGGAGCCCGCGGCGGAGACGCTGCGGCGGGTCATCGCCGACGCGACATCCCCCGCCGACGCCGCGTTCGCCTACTTCCACCTCGGAGAGCTGTCCCGCAACCGCGGCGATCTCGACGGCGCGGCCGACGCCTACCGGCGCGGGCTCGTCCAGGACCCGTCGTCGGTGCAGCTCCTCGTCGGCCGTGCCCGGGTCGCGGCCGCCCGCGGTGAGATCGAGACCGCGCTGGCCGACTACCGCGTCGCCACCACCCGCAGCCCGCAGCCGTGGATCGTCGCCGAGCACGGCGAGCTACTCGAAGCGGTCGGCCGGATGGACGAGGCGCGCCGCCAGTACGACCTGGTGCGCTCGACCGCGGCGCTGCTTCGCGCCCAGGGCGTCGAGGTGGACGTCGAGCTGGCGCTGTTCGAGGCCGACCACGGCGAGCCGGCCACCGCGTGGACGGCGCTGGCGCCACCGGCCCCCAGCACCGGGCCCGACACGGGGCTTGGCACGACGCCGCGACGGGCCGGTGTGTTCGTCGACGACGCCCGCGGCTGGGTGCTGCACCGGCTCGGGCGGGACGACGAGGCCCTGGCCAGCGCGGACTCGGCGCTCGGACTCGGCCTGCGTCGGGCGCTGTTCCTCTACCACCGTGGCGTCGTGTGGGCGGCGCTCGGGCGGACCGACGCCGCGATCAGCGACCTGCGCACGGCGCTGGAGACCGACCCGCATTTCTCGCCGCTGCACGTGCCCCGGGCACGCGCCCTGCTCACCTCCCTCGAAGGCGGCACCCGATGACCCGCGCCGAGGCCCCGACCCGGACCTGGATCCGTCCCCATCCCCATCCCCATCCCCGTTCCCGGACCCGGACCCAGACCCGGGCCTGGACCTGGACCTGGCCGCGCCGGGCGGCCGCCCTCGCCACGGCTGTGGTCGCGCTGGTGCTGGCGGGCGGCGGCGCCGCGTCCGCGCATCCGCTGGGCAACTTCACGGTCAACAGCGCCAGTGTGCTGCGGGTCGGCGTCGAGACGGTCCACGTCGACGTGATCGTCGACTTCGCCGAGATCCCGACCGCGCAGCTGCGGCCCGATGTGGACGCACTGGGCCCCGCACGCTGGCAGGAGGCCGAATGCGCCCGGACGTCCAGGCAGACCAGGCTCGTGCTGGACAGCCAGGTCACCCCGCTCGTCGGCGCCGGCGGCTCGGTGACGTTCCCGCCCGGGTCCGGCGGGCTGACGACGATGCGACTGGTCTGCCGGTTCTCCGCCCAGACCGGTGGTCCGGTAGGCGCGGTGCAGTACCGGCTGGCCGCCTACACCGACCGGATCGGGTGGCGGGAGACGGTCGCCGTCGGGGACGGCACGACGCTGCTCGGCTCGGACGTACCCGACCGCTCGCCCACCGATCTGCTCACCCGATACCCGGACGATCCTCTGCGCGGGCCGTCGGACGTCACCAGCGCCACGCTGACCGTGCGTCCCGGCGGGCCCGCGGCAACGGACCCGCTGACGGGCCCCGCGGCCGGAGCCGGTGCGGCCGGAACCGGTGCGGCCGGAACCGGTGCGGCCGAACAGGCCCAGCGGGCACAGGGCGGGGATGGCCTCACGGGCTGGGTCGACGGCCTGGTCAGGCGGGATTCGCTCACTGTCGGGGTGGGCCTGCTCGCCCTGCTCTCCGCATTCGTCCTGGGCACCGCCCATGCGTTCGCCCCGGGGCACGGCAAGACGGTCATGGCGGCCCGGATCATCGGAGGCTCGGTGACCGGGCGGCAGCTGGCCGCCACCGCGACGGCGGTGACGCTCACCCACACCTGCGGTGTGCTGATCCTCGCGATCGTGCTGTCGGCGTCGAGTGGCTTCGCTCCGGAGCGGATATATCCCTGGCTCGGCGTCGCGAGCGGCCTGCTGATAGCCGGGATCGGCGCGAGCCTGCTGCGATCGAGGCTCGCCGGCGCATCCGGGCTGCTCAGCCCGTCGGTGGCGGGTCTGGACCTCCAGGCCCTGGCCCCCGCCCACACCCACCATCGCCACAGCCACAGCCACAGCGGTGCGAACGGACACGGGCACACGCACGGACACGGACACACGCACACGCACGGGCATGGGCACGGGCACACGCACGGGCACGGGCACGGGGGGCGCTGGCATACACATCCACATCCGGCGGCCGACGGGTCACAGCTGCGGAGCCTGCTCGCCGCCGGATTCGCCGGCGGGATGGTGCCGACGCCGTCGGCGATCGTCGTACTGCTCGGTGCGGTCGCGCTGGGACGGGCGTGGTTCGGGCTCCTGCTCGTCCTCGCCTACGGCGCGGGCATGGCGCTGACCCTGATCGGGGCGGGTTTCCTGCTCGACCGCACGCTCGTCCCCCTGCTGCACCGGGTGCGCGCCGCGGCCCCGGGGCTTGCCGCGGGCCTGTACTGGGCGCCGGTGGTGAGCGCGGCACTGATCGTCGTCGTCGGCGCGACAGTGGCCCTGCGCGCCGGCGTCCAGGTCATCTCGTGACCAGAGGGTACGGCGAGCGACGAGATCGGGCGAGCGGGACCGGATGATGCGGAGTGTGTGCGCTACCATGCCCATCGTGCACAGCCCGGACAGGGCGGCCGACCGGCCGCACAGGGGCTCGGCGCCCACGCCCACTCGCCACTCCGACCACGACATCGTCGACCTGCACGGTCGGGTGGTCTCCGGTGATCCGGCCGCGCTCGCCGAGGTGCACCAGCGGCATGCCCACTACCTGCTCGCGGTCGCCGTACGGGTGACCGGTGACGCCGACGCCGCCCGAGACGTCCTGCAGGAGGTGCTGGTCACCTTCTGGCAGCATCCGCTCCGGTTCGATCCGAACCGGGGTGAGCTGCGCACCTGGCTTTCCGTGCTGGCACACCGGCGGGCCGTCGACTGGGTGCGCCGGGAGTCCTCTCGGCGCACCACCGAACGGGTCGCCCGTGGCCTCGTCCAGCACGTCGACGAGGCCGTGCCCGGCGACGACCTGCTCGCTCGCGAGGACACGGACGCGGTGCGGGCCGCCGTGGCCGCGCTGCCACCGAAACAGCGTGAGGTCGTGGAGCTGGCGTACTACACAGAGCTGACCTACCGTGACATCGCGACCAAGCTCGCGATCCCCGAGGGAACCGCGAAGTCGCGGATGCGCGCCGCTCTCGCCACCCTCGCCCGTACCCTCGCCCATCAGGGAGTAGCACCGTGACGATCGAACCGCCGGTCGCGCGGACGTCCGACACCTGTGTGGGTGAGCTGTTGGGCGCCTACCTGCTGGGCAGCTGCACCCCGGCCGAGGCCGACGCCGTCGAGAAGCACCTCGGCAGCTGCACCGCCTGCTCCACCGACGCCGCGGCCCTCCTCCCGGGAGCCCCGCAGCCTCCGGTACAGCAGGCCCCGGTTCAGCAGGCCCCGGTACGGCAGAGCACGGTACGACCGGCCCCGGCACGGCGGGCCCCGGCACCGCGGGCCCCGGGGCTGCCGGGCGCGTCGGAGGGCCACCTCGCCCCGCCGGCCGACGGCCCCGGCTCGCTCACCGCCATCCTCACCGCGGCACTCGCGGTCCGCCCGGCCGCGCCCGGGGCCCGCCGGGCGGCGCCGGGTGCGCGTATGCCGGGAACGGCCGCGGCATCGCCGCGGCACCGGCCGGGGCTGGCAGGCGCCGCGGGCGTCCCCTGCTATGGCAACCGGGTCGGCGCGCTGGACCGGCTGCTGATCGAGCTCGAGGCGAAGCACTGGCACCTGCCCACCGCGTGCGGATGGTCGGTCCGTGAGCTCGTCCTGCACCTCTACGCCGTCGACGGCCTGCTGCTGCCCGCCCTCATCTCCGCTGGCGCCCGACCCGCCCCCACCGGGGCACACGACGCCGCAGGCGGCAGGGACGAACAGGTCGAGGACGCAAACGCGCAGGACGTGCAGGAGGATGCCCTGACCCGGACCGGCATCGTCCTGGACGCCGCTCGGGACTGGCCGGTCGAGGAGGTGCGGCGACGCTGGTACGAGCAGGCGGAACAGCTCTGCGCCGCCGCCGAACGGGCCGAACGGAGCCAGGCACCCCTCACCGTGACGGTCGATGGCTGGACGGCCGCGCCCGGCGATCATCTGACCTCCCGCGCGTTCGAGACGTGGATTCACACGCGGGACATCGCCACGGCTGCGGGAATCACGGTGCCGAACCCCGGCGCGGACGACCTGCACGCGATGGCCGATCTCGCCCTGCGTCTGCTGTCCGTGCCCTGGGCAGCCGCGACAGCCGCAGCGACCGCGCCCCCGCCGGAAGGGACGCTCACGGTGACGTTGACGGGGTCAGGCGGTGGCACCTGGTCACTCGGGCCGGACGGCGCACAGGTACACCCGGCCCGATCCGATCCGCGCGCGGTACCAGCCGATCCGCGCCCGGCCTCGGGCATCCTGACCGTCGAGATCGTCGAGTTCTGCCTGCTCGTCGGCGATCGCAGGCCCGCGAGCGCGGTCACCGCCCGGGTCGAGGGCGACGAGCGGCTCGCCGCCGGCCTGCTCGCGCTGGCTCCCAGCCTCGCCCGCCCCTGATCCGGGCCGCCTCCCCCTCTGGGACCGCCACCCGGGTTGAGGCCGCCACCCGGTCTGGGACGGCGCCCTGATCCGAGACGCCTCCGATCCGAGGACTGGTCCCGAACGGGACGGCTCGGGTCAGCCGACGGCGGTCACCGGGTGTACTGGGCCGGTGCCGCCGGCGAAACCGCTGAGGTTGGCCATCGTCACCTCGGCGATGCGGGTGAGGGCGTCCACAGTGAAGAAGCCCTGATGGCCGGTCACCAGTACGTTCGGAAAGGTGAGCAGCCGCGCGAACACGTCGTCGTCAAACGCTCCGTGCTCGGAGCGGTCCTCGAAGAACAGCGCGCTCTCCTCCTCGTAGACGTCGATGCCGAGTGCGCCGATCCGACCCTTCTTGAGGGCCGCGATGACCGCGCCGGTGTCGAGCAGCGCGCCGCGACTGGTGTTGATCACCATCACGCCCTGTTTCGTCCGCGCCAGCGCGGCGGAGTCCAGGAGGTGGTGGGTGTCCTGGGTGAGCGGGCAGTGCAGCGAGATGATGTCCGCGTCGGCCAGCAGCCGGTCGAGGTCGACGTACTCGGCTCCCAGCTCGGCGCAGACCGGGTTCACCCGGAGGTCGTGCGCGAGCACGCGGCACCCGAAGCCGGTCATGATGCGGGTGAAGACCGTGCCGATCTCGCCGGTGCCGACCACACCGACGGTGCGGCCGTGCAGGTCGAAGCCGAGCAGGCCGGTCAGCGCGAAGTTGTACTCCCGGACCCGGTTGTAGGCCCGGCACAGGTGCCGGTTCAGGGCCAGGATGAGCGCGACCGCGTGTTCCGCCACCGCGTGCGGGCTGTAGGCGGGAACCCGCGCGACGGTGATACCGACCGCCCCGGCACGGGCGAGGTCCACGTTGTCATAGCCGGCCGACCGCAGCACGACCAGCCGGATTCCGCCCGCGGCCAGCGCGTCGAGCACCGGGGCCGAGACGTCGTCCTCGACGAACACGCAGACCGCGTCGAACCCCCGAGCGAGGCCGGCTGTCCGAGCGGTGAGTCGGTGTTCGAGAAAGTCCAGGTCGATGCCCGCCGGCCGGGCCGCGCCGAGGAAACGGCGGTCGTAGTCCTTGGCCGAGAAGACCGCCACCCGCACCTGGCATCCCGCCTTTGTCCACCCGCCGCCACAGCTTCCTTCGTCCGCAGCGAACCCTAGTCCAGGCGGGTTCGGCCAACTCGACGGCGGCGGCTGTGCGGCGGGTGGCGACCCGGTGACGGGTCAGCGGGACGGGCCGGCGGACGGTCCGTGACGGGCGAGATGGGAGTGCTCACCCGCTGGCGGCTACCGGCCACCGAGCCTGCCCTACGACGACCCGGTAGCTCCCTTTAATAGATGAACTGCTTGCCACCCTTCATCACGAACGGCACCCGCCGGAACACGTTGATGTCCTCCAGCGGGTTGCCCGCCACGCCGATGATGTCCGCGAGCAGGCCCTCGGCCAGGCGCCCGCGGTCGGTGACGTCGATCAGGTCCGCGCCCACGATCGTCGCCGCCTGGATCGCCTGCAGCGGGGTCATCCCGCGGTCGACCAGCGCGACCAGCTCCAGGGCGTTCTTCCCGTGCGGGATCGCCGGCGCGTCACTGCCGACCGCGATCTTCACCCCGGCCTCGATCGCGTTGCGGATCGAGATCTTGGCCTTCGGGAAGATGAGCGCCGCCTTGGCCTGGATCTCCGGCTCCGCGCTCTGCAGCACCGGCATGCCGTCGATCAGCGCCTGCGTCGCGACGACCCAGGTGCCCTCCTTGACCAGCAGGTTGATCGTGTCATCGTCGATCATGAAGGCGTGCTCGATGCAGTCGACGCCGCACTCGACCATCTGGCGGACGGCGACCGAGCCGTGGGTGTGCGCCGCGACCCGCAGCCCACGCCGGTGCGCCTCGTCGGTGATCGCCCGCACCTCCTCGTCGGAGTAGTGCCGGGCGCCGGATGGTCCCGAGTGGGACATCGCCCCACCGGAACCGCACATCTTGATGACCTCGGCGCCGTGCTTGATCTGGTGGCGGACCGCCTTGCGGACCTCCTCCACCCCGTTCGCCAGGCCCTCCTCGACGCTCAGCTGCAGAATGTGCGGCGCGAACTTGCCGAACATCGTCGGGTCGAGGTGGCCACCGGTCGGCGTGATGGCGTGGCCGGCGGGGACGATGCGCGGGCCGTCGATCCAGCCGACATCGATCGCGTTCTTCAGCGCCACGTCGAGCAGGTAGCCGCCGGTCTTGCAGAACAGGCCCAGGTTGCGGACCGTGGTGAAGCCGGCCCGCAGGGTGCGGCGGGCGTTCTGGGTGGCCCGCATCATCCGGGTCGGCGGGTCGTCCCGCGTCTGGCTGGTGAGCTGGTGCTCGCCAGGCCCGCCCATCAGCAGGTTGAGCTCCATGTCCATCAGGCCGGGCAGCAGGGTCAGGTCACCGAGGTCCAGGACCTCGCCCTCCGGCCTGCCGCCGAGGCCGACGATCCGCTCGCCCTCGATCTTCACGATCCCGGGCCGGATGATCTCCCCGGTGTCGACATCGAGCAGGCCAGCGGCCTTGAGCGTCAACATCGCGTCCTCCTCGTCGCAGTGCCTCGTCGTCGCGGTGCTGCCTCGTCGCAGCGCCGTCGCGCCTCGTCGCCGGCCGATCCGCGGCCGCGCCACAGCGCCACAGCGCCACCGCCAGCAGAAACCAGGTTCTCAGCTTGAGAGCATCAGATTTTCACACCTTGGCACCGGACGAAAGTCCTACCTCGGCGGGGCGCCCGGCCACCCGGGCAGCAGCGCCGCCCGAGCGCCCCGTCGCCGGCGGTCACCGGGCCACCCGGGCCCGGCCCGTCACCGGGTCGCCCCGGTTCCGGCGGTACTGCCCGGTCCGCGGCGAGTCGGCCGCTTCCCGGTCCGCGGCGAGTCAGGGCTTCGTGAAGTCCATCCGCAGGCGGGTCAGCTTCTGCGACCTGATCCGCCAGGCTCCGTCGGCCTTCTCGTACGTCTCGTGGTAGTGCCCGAAGCCGATCAGCTCGGAGCCGTCCGGGAAGCGGATGCGGTCCTCCATCGCCCAGATGCCGGTCGCCGTGGACGGCGCGGTCACCGCGATCTCCGGGGTGTGGCAGTGGTGCACGGTCACACTCTCCGACAGCGCCGGCCGCAGGAACTCCAGGAACGCGTCGGCACCGGTGATGACGTCACCGCCGGAGTCGGTCGAGTCCAGCACCGCGTCGTCGGTGAACAGCGCGCGGAACTCGTCCCAGCTCTTCGTGTCGAGCAATCGGCAGTACCGGGCCTTGAGCTGCCTGATCTGTTCGATGTCGTCCATGGGCACCTCTCCGTCGGGGGGGCACAGGCCACGGAGAGCCGTCGGATCGCCTCCCCTGGCCGCGCCGGGCACCGAGCAGGATCGCCCATCACGGACATGGGCGCACGAACTGGCCCGGCCCATCGGCGCCGGGCACGGTCGGCCCTGGCACCATCGCAGCATCCGCAGCTTCGCGGGACGGCGACGCGGACGGAGGCCAGGTCAGGGAGGGACGATGCGGTTACTGCTCGTGGAGGACGACGCGCCGCTGGCCGACGCGGTCGCGCGCGGCCTGCGGCGGGAGCGTTTCGCCGTCGACGTGGTCCATGACGGCGAGGGCGCGCTCGACCGGATCGCGCTCGTCGACTACGAGATCGTGGTTCTCGACCGCAACCTCCCCGGTCTGCCCGGCGACACCGTCTGCGAGCGGATCGTGGGTGAGCGGCGGCCGGCGCGCATCCTCATGCTGACGGCGTCGGACGACGTCTCCGAGCGGGTCGAGGGGCTCATGCTCGGGGCGGATGACTATCTCCCGAAGCCGTTCGACATGCGGGAGCTGGTGGCGCGGATCCGGGCACTCGGCCGACGCGCCCACCGTGCCGCACCACCGGTGCTGCGATGGCGGGACATCACCCTGGACTCCGCCCGGCGAACAGCTCTGCGCGGGGACCGCGACCTGCGGCTGACGAACCGCGAGTTCGCACTGCTCGAGACGCTGATGCTCGCCGACGGCGCCGTGCTCAGCGCGGAGCAGCTGATGGAGAGCGTGTGGGACGACCGGCTCGACGCGTTCAGCAACGCGGTCCGCGTCACCATCCTGACCCTGCGCCGGAAACTCGGGGATCCGCCCGTCGTCATGACCATTCCGGCAGCGGGGTACCACCTCTCATGACGTTCAGAATTCGTATCACCGTCATGATCTCGATCGCGCTGGTCGTCGCCGGATCCTTCACGTTGGTGGTCAACACGATCGTACTGAGAAACGTCAGGTATCCGTCGGTGTACTCGTTCAACAGTTCCCTGCTGGAGGAACTGAACATTTCGCGGCCCACCGTGGTCGAGTACATTCGCCAGCATCCCGAGGACCTTTTCGCCTCCCGGTTCGACGAACAGCCCCTGCCGGATGGCCGGACCGTCGGTGACGTGGGCCGCGCGATCCAACAGCGCCCGCTCGACGAGGCACTCTCGAGCGCGCGGCGCTGGTCGTTCGTGGGCCTGCTGGTGGTGCTCGTCGGCGCGGTGGGGGCGGCCTGGGCGCTGGCCGGCGGCATCCTGCGGCCGATCCGGACGATGACCGCCCGCGCCCGGTCGGCATCCGCGTCGGACCTCGGGGACAGGGTGGCGGCCACCGGCCCGAACGACGAGATCAAGGAGCTGGCCGACACCTTCGACGCGATGCTCGACCGGCTCGCGGTCGCGTTCGACGCGCAACGCCGGTTCGCCTCCCAGGTCGCCCATGAGCTGCGCACACCGCTGGCCACCAGCAGGACCGAGATCGCGATGCTGCTCGACGACACGGCCGACCCCGACGTCACCGCCCGGCTGCGGGCCGTCTCCGACGCCGTCGACCGCGGCGAACGGCTCGTGTCACGGCTGCTCGTGCTCTCCCGCACCGACCCGCAGGCGCTGGAGACGTCACGGTTCGCGCTCGACGAGCTGGTCGGCAACGTCCTGGGCCGGGTCGTGGAGGGGCCGGCCTTCTCCCGGCTGCGCCTGGACGTCGACCTGCACAGCGCGGCCGTCGAATGCGACCGTGCGCTGCTGGAAAGCCTCGTGCGCAACCTGCTCGACAACAGCGCGCGGCACAACCGGCCCGACGGCTGGGTCCGGGTCAGCGTCGGCACAGCGCACAGCGCACAGCGCACTGACTCCCGCATCGGCGCGGCCGCCCCCGATACCGGCACCGGCACCGGCGGTCCCGACTCCGCCGTCGTGTGCCTTCGCATCGCCAACTCGGTCGCCGCACCCACCCAGGACGGCGAACCCACCCTGGACGGCGAACCCACCCTGGACGACGAGCCCGGGCTGGACGACGAACCCACCCTGGACGCCGAACCCACCCTGGACGGCGCAAGCACGCCGGTTGCCCTCCCCGCCGTGGAGCCGGCTGCCGCGCCCGGGCCGGCGGGTACGGGGCTGTCCATCGTCAACGCGGTCCTGCAGGCACACGGCGGGACCATCACCTGGAGCCGCGGCCCCGGCGAGGT
The DNA here is from genome assembly GCF_001306465.1 of Frankia sp. R43. NCBI lineage: Bacteria > Bacillati > Actinomycetota > Actinomycetes > Frankiales > Frankiaceae > Frankia > Frankia sp. R43. Next base: position 562,732 of record NZ_LFCW01000004.1, read on the forward strand.
GACGGCACTCGTCCGGCTCCCGTCCGCTGCCAGCGCCCGGCCGTCCACCCTCGCCATGGCCGGCCACGCGGCGAGCGGCGAGCTAACGCCCAGCTAACGCGGCGCTCGGTAGGTTTCCGCCGATTCCGTCCAGTAGTCCTGCCAGACCGGCTGGAGGACGGCGGGGGCCGTACCACTCGCGTTGGCGACATCGGAGTCCGTGGGCCATCCCCGCCGTGACTCCCCGGGTGCGCAGGGCGTTATCTCCAGGGAGCGCACCGATGCCGAAAGCGACGTCCATATCACCGGGACCACGAAGGCGATGGTCGCGGTGGTTACCACTGGGGCTGGCCGCGATCCTGCTGGCCGTTCCAGCCTGCTCGGATTCGAAGCCGGACCAGCCGGGAAAACCGGCCGCCACCGGGAACGCGACCGGCGGGATTCCCGCTCCGCCCAGGGCCGAGCCGATTTCGGTACGCGAACTGCCGCTTCCACCGGTCGCGCCCAGCGATGATCCGGGCGCCTGCACGGCAGCCGTGAACCCGCATCACACGGGCTGTCTCTCCGGGCGCGGCGGCTTCCAGTCCGGCGGCTATCTGCCGGACGGGAAGAGCGTCACCGCCCGGGTCACCTTCGCCGGCGCGCCCGCCGCGCCCGATCCCGCCAGCGTCTACAGCGGCGGCCAGCTGATCATCGTGCGGACGGACGGGAAGACCTTCGCGGGCGGTGACGCCTGGAAATGCCTCACCTGCGGTGTGCCGGCGGCGAACGCGGTGAGCACCAACCAGGCGATGGACTACCCGCAGCCCTTCCGCGACGGAAAGCGCGTGCTGTTCGGCACCAACATCCTCGACTGCGGGGAGCATCCGCTCGCCGACGAGGCGTGCACCCCGGCCGAGACCCACATCTACCCGATCCGGTGGGAGAACACCGCGGACGGCTCCGGCAAGGGCGGCAGCCTGCGCGAGCTGCGCATCCACCCGGACGACGTCCACCTCGGGTTCAGCAGCTTCACGATCGGCAACGGCCGGTTCGGTCAGTTCGCCTACCTGGGGCGGCTGGAGTTCGACCCGGCCCCGACCACCGGCACACCGCTGGCGCCGCGCTACGACGTCGTCAACGTGACCCGGCTTTTCGACCCGGCCGACACGCAGCCGATGTCCGTCGACGCCTCGGACCCGGCCGCGCTGGTCTACGACCGCGACGCGCTGTCCGTCGGCGAGCTGCGCGGTTTCAGCGCCGACGGGAAGGAGGTCACCTACATCGGGTATCCCGAGGAGTCGTCCAACATCGATGTCTTCGCCGCCGACCTGACCACGGGCAAGGTACGCCGCCTGACCGCGAACCCGGAGTACGTCGACCCGGTCGACCTCTCCCCCGACGGTAACTGGACGGTCGCGATGGACACCCGCGGCTCCGACCGGCAGATGTTCCTGGCGGCCATGCGGGACGTCCCCCCGATCACCGACATGGTCACCACCAGCGCGACCTCGTCGACCCGCAACAACGGGATGCGGCGGTTCTTCCAGCCGATCCTCATCGACCGCTACGGCGACCGCGGCGACTACCAGGGCCAGCGGATCAACGCCGCGGGCGACGGCAGCCCGGGCAGCGTCAACGACCCGAACTGGAACGGCATGGCCGACCCGAGGTGGTCACCCGACGGCACGGCCATCGTCTACTGGCAGGCGCTGGCCACCTCCCCCGCCTGCGGCGGCGAGAACCCGCTGCCGTGCGAGACGTCCACCGCGCAGGGCGGCCGCACGTACCGGATGATGATCGCCGAGCTGACCAGCCGCGAACCCGCGCCGGCACCGAAGGTGGCGCCGATCCCGGACGACGTCCCGTGGGGCGTGAAGTACGTCCCGGGCAGCGCGATCCCGAGCCGGCCGCACGTGCCGGCGGGCACCTACACCGTCACCGGCGCCAGGGGCGGCTCGGCGAAGGTCGAGGTCACCGAGAGCGCCGACAAGGTCGCGGTCGAGACCGTCGCCGTGGCCTACACCGACTTCACCGACGACGGTGTCAGCACCCTCAACGGCACCGAGAAGGTGACGGTGACCGTGCCGGCACTGACGACGTCGAAGGTCGACTGGTTCTCCGACCTGACCCAGACCGTCCGGGCGAAGGACGGGACCACGACGACGAACACGAAGAAGAGCAGCCCGGACGGGTTCCACCTGACGATCGACGTCCTGACCAACATCTTCGAGGCGACCGGCACCCTGACGACCACCATCGACGGCAAGGCCTACCGGCAGCCGGCGAACCGCACGTAGCCGGCGGCCCCACCACGAGGCGCGGCGGCGGGCCTCTCCCCCGCCGTCGCGCCGGTGGGCGGCCGGTACGCCACGGCACCGGCGCGCCGCCGGCCGGGTCACCGACCGCGGCGACGGCGGCGACGGCGCGCCGTGGTGCCCGATCACGGCAAGATCAGACCGGCGGCGTCGGCACCGGCCCGGCAGGCATGGCGCTCGCATACGATCTACCGGGCGAGCCGTCGGTCGGAGCGGGCTGGTCGCGTGCTCCGGAACAGACGGCCGACCGGCGCCTCGACGCCGCCACCGCGGGGGCTGACAACAGCCGGTCCGGGGCCATCGGTCTCGCGCCGAGGACCTCTCCCCGCGCCTGCACACCTGATTTTCCTTTCGCCAGGCTCCACCAGGCATCACCAGGACGAAGGGAAAGACGTGGAGAACTTCTTTCGTCGTCGTGTGCTCGCGCCCGCCGTCACCACCCTCGTCGCGGCGTTCTCGGGGTCCGTGAGCACCGCTCCCGCACAGGCCGCGACGCCTGACCGGTACGTGGCCCTCGGGGACTCCTACTCCTCGGGCAGTGGAGCGGGAAGCAGCGATCTCGACGCCGACTGCGCCCGCAGCACCTATTCCTACCCCTATCTCGTCGCCAGTCAGCGGCCCGGCACCGAGCTCACCCTCGCCGCGTGTGGCGGGGCGGTCACCTCGGACGTGACCGACTCACAGGTGAACGCCCTCACCCCGGAGACGAAGTACGTCACCATCACCATCGGCGGAAACGACATCGGGTTCGGCGACCTGGTGCGCAGCTGCACGCTTTCCGACTGCACGTCCACGGTCGACACCTCGAACGCACGGATCACCGGCGAACTTCCGGCGAAGCTCGACACCACGTTCGCAGCCATCAGGTCGAAGGCGCCGTCCGCCACCGTCGTCGTGCTCGGATATCCACGGCCGTTCGCGGACCGTACGTGCTCCGCGGCGCCCGGGGTGACCGTTGCGAAGCAGGCCGCCCTCAACAACCTGGTGGACAACCTCGACGCAGTCCTGGCGGACCGGGCCCAGGCCGCCGGGTTCGTCTACGGAAACCCGAATCCCGCCTGGGCCGGGCACGATGTATGCGCCAGCACGCCTTTCACCAACGGTCTGGTGATTTCGGCCCTCGGCGAGTCCTACCACCCCACCCGTGCGGGCTACGCCAGCGGCTACACCCCGCTGGTCCGTTCCCTCATCGGCTGAGCACAGCCGCAGCGGACCCGCTCCCCAGCCTGGAGCCAGGCATACCAGACATTTACTGCCACTCCACATCAAGCTAAGAATTCGGCCGGATCGGTCACCACCGAAACACCGCTGCGGGCGGCCGTCGATTTACCCTCACCCACCACTTCGCCCTGGTTTCCTTTGACCACATTCCTTACACTCGGAACACTGGCAACGCGACCATTTCCCATGGCCAGCAGATATTCGGACGGCGTGTCGGCCCACCGGCACGCCTCATTTCGTCCGCATGCAAAGGGAGCCTGCGATGGAATCGCGTCATGTTGCGCACGAGGACCATGAGGACCACGTGGCCGAATTCGGGCCGGCGGCGGAGCCCGCGGCAGCCCCGCGGGCCAGGAAGACGTCGCGCCGGTCGGTGCTCGCCGCCGCGGCGGCCGGCCTCGCGGGTTGGACACCGCTGTCCCGGATCTCCGCCGCCGCCGCGGCGACCCCGACCCCGCCGAACTTCCCCGCCGCGATACCGCTTTACCGGCAGGCCTACGAGAACTGGTCCGGCGAGATCGCCGTCGATGACGTGTGGACCGCGGCACCGGCCTCCCCGGCGGACGTCGTCACGATCGCCAACTGGGCCCATGCCAACGGCTACCGCATCCGCGCCCGGGGCAGCGGCCACAACTGGTCGCCGCTGACCCTGCCCGCCGGCTCGCAGGGAGCCGGTGTCGTCCTCGTGGACACCACCGAGCATCTCACCGCCGTCACCGTCGCCGCCGGTTCCCCCGCCACTGTGCGCACCCAGACCGGTGTGACCATGGAAACCCTGCTCACCCGGCTGGAGACCGCCGGCTACGGCCTGACCGCCACCCCCGCGCCCGGAGATCTGACCGTCGGCGGCGTGCTGGCCATCGGTGGCCATGGCACAGCCATTCCGGCCACCGGCGAGACCCCGGTGCCGGGCACGACCTACGGCTCGCTGAGCAATCTGATCGTCTCGTTCACCGCGGTCGTCTGGGATTCGTCGGCGAACGCGTACGCGCTGCGCACCTTCAGCCGCTCCGAGGCGGCGTCGAAGGCGTTCCTCACCCACCTTGGCCGGGCGTTCCTCACCGAGGTCGTGCTGCAGGTCGGCGCCAACCAGCGGTTACGCTGCCAGAGCTGGTTCGACATTCCGTGGACGCAGCTGTTCGCCGCTCCCGGCTCCGGGGCGACGCGGACGTTCGCCAGCTACGCGGAGAGCGCCGGCCGGGTCGAGGCCATCTGGTTCCCGTTCACCGACAATCCGTGGCTCAAGGTCTGGAGCCGCAGCCCGTCCCGGCCGCTGCTTTCCCGTACGGTGAACAGCCCGTACAACTACGGGTTCTCCGACAACCTGCCGAAGCAGGCCACCGACCTGATCGCGCAGATCATCGCCGGAAACGGGTCACTCACGCCGACGTTCGGGCAGACCCAGATCGCGCTCGTCGGCACCGGCCTCATCACGACCGCGACCTATGACATCTGGGGCTGGTCGAAGAACCTGCTGTTGTACGTGCGCCCGACGACGCTGCGGGTCACCGCGAACGGCTACGCCATTCTCACCAGCCGCGCGAACATCCAGCGGGTGGTCAACGAGTTCTGCACGTACTACCGGTCCCGGCTCACGGCCTACCAGGATCAGGGGCGTTATCCCATGAACGGCCCGGTGGAGATCCGGGTCACCGGGCTGGACGCCACCGGCGATGTCGGGGTCACCTCGGCCGGTTCACCACAGCTGTCCGCGGTCCGGCCACGGCCGGACCACTCCGACTGGGATGTGGCTGTCTGGCTCGACATTCTCACGGTGCCCGGCACGCCGTACTCAAACCAGTTCTTCCGCGAGGTCGAGGCCTGGATCTTCGGCAACTTCAGCGGGAACTACGCCGCCGTGCGCCCCGAATGGTCGAAGGGCTGGGCCTACACCACCACGGCCGCCTGGGCCGACGGCCCGACGATCGGCACGGCCATCCCCAACGCCTACCGCGCCGGCCAGCCCGCCGCCGACAACTGGGACACCGCCCGCAGCACGCTCAACTCCTTCGACCCACACCGCATCTTCACCACCCCCCTGCTCGACGCCCTCGTCCCATAGCGGGAAGACGCCGGCCGTGCGGTAGGGAGCCAGCCGTGCGATCCGGCCGTCGGCCGCACGGTGCGGCGTACTCAGCCGTGCGGTGCGACGAACAGGGTGTGCAGCGTCTGGCCGAACGTTCCTTTCACGTCTCCGAGCACGGTCGTGGTGGTGCCGCCGCCGGCGTTGTCGACCATGGTCGTCGCGCGCATGCTGATCCACTCGCCCTCGGGCTGGCGCAGCAGGCTGGCGACGAGGTCGACGTTCGTGAACAGGTGGGTTCGGGGGTCGAGCACGGCGCTCACCCCGCTGCCCGCGTCGGCGAGGAGCATCGTCAGCTGGGTCGGGCTGATGGTCTCCCCGGCCACCAGCGAGACCTGCGGACGAGCCCAGACCGTGCACGGGCCGGGTTCGACGACGTGCCCGTCCACGGGGCGCCAGTCCACGGCGGCGATGTAGCCGCGGGCGAGGAACCGGGCGATGTCACTGTCCGGGATGGCCGAAGGCACCGTCTCGGGTGCCGGCAGGGGCTCGAGCTGGGTGATGCCGAGATCCGGCACGGTTCCCGGGGCGACCCGTCGCCACCAGGCCTGGGCGCTCGCCCAGGTCCGCTCACCGTCGCCCACCTCGGCCCGCAGCAGCGCCACCTTCCGGCCGGGCCGAACCACTGCCGCCTTGACCTGGACGTCCCCGACGGGGACGGGTGCCAGGAAGTCGACCGCGATCCTGGCCAGGTGGCCGCCCACCAGGCCGGCCTCGTCCGCTGCCTGTTCGAGGGCCCGGGTGAGCACGGCGCTGGTCGCCCCGCCGTGCTGCTGCCGCTCCGACCAGGGGCCATGGCTCGTGGGGGTCGCGCGCAGGACCGCCGCGTCGGCGGAGCCGGCGCCGGCTCCGGCGGGCACCGTGCCGACGGGGAGGAAGAAGGCCTGGTCCGACGTGTTCACGGATCACCTCGATAGCCCCGTCCGTCCGATGAGGACGAAGCAGATTCTAGGACAGTTGTCCTAGAGCTTGTCGAGGACGCCTGTCCTAGTCAAGCTGGAGCGGCGCCAGTGCGCCGCCGGGCACCCGCGAGAGGCGACGGATCGTCGGCGTCGACCAGGCCCAGCCAGCCGCACGCTCGCGGACCGGAGAGGACGGAACGGATGGCAGACCGCACGGGGAAGCCGGTCGGCAGCGGCGGCGCACCTCCCGCCGGCCGCCGGGACACCAGGGCGCGGATGGTCGTGGCGGCGGCGGAGCTGTTCCGCGAACGCGGCTACGACGGCACCGGGTGCCGGGATGTCGTGGCCCGCGCCCACGCCGCCCGTGGTGCGATCTACCACCACTTCCCCGGCGGCAAGACCCAGATCGGGGTGGACGCCGCGCGCTGGGCTGGTGACCGGGTCGCACAGCGCATCGAGGCCGCCTGCGCCGACGCCGCGCCCGGCGACGCCGTCCGCGCCGTGCTCGACCTCGCCGAGCAGATCCTGATCGGCGGCGGTGGGCCGGCCGGGTGCCCGGTGGCCGCGGTCGCCCTGAGCGCCGAGGACACCGACGGCATGCTGCGCGCTGTCGCCAACGACGCCTTCGACCGGTGGCGGGCGGCGATCGCCGGCTGCCTCACCAGCGATGGGGTGGACGCCGCGCGTGCCGTCCGCTTCGCCGCGATGACCGTGGCGGCGGTCGAGGGCGCGGTCCTGCTCTGCCGGGCCGCCGGCGGCATCGAGCCCTACCGGGACGTGCGCGCAGGCATCCTCGATCACCTCGACCACCTGCTCGGCACGGTCACTCCGAACGCCGCCCCGTAGCTCGGCGGAATCGCCGAGCGGGGTCGGAAGGCGACCAACTCCAACAACCGTCACTTCCCGATCGGCACGGTGAAATTTTCACCAGAGGGATTGCGCCCTGTTGATCAACGGCGAAAGCTCGTCGACATGGACTACCGAGTACTTGGCCGCACCGGCGTGCGGGTCTCCCCGCTCTGCCTGGGCGCGATGATGTTCGGCGCCTGGGGCAACCAGGACCATGACGATTCCACAAAGATCATCCACCGGGCGCTGGACGCCGGGGTCAACTTCATCGACACCGCCGACATCTACTCGAACGGCGAGTCGGAGCAGATCGTCGGCAAGGCACTCGCCGGTCGCCGCGACGACGTGGTGCTCGCGACCAAGCTGTTCATGCCGATGGGGCCGGACACCAACCAGCGCGGGCTGTCGCGGCGCTGGATCGTCACCGAGGTGGAGAACAGCCTGCGGCGCCTCGGCACCGACTGGATCGACCTCTACCAGGTGCACCGCCCCGACCCGTCGACCGACATCGACGAGACGCTCAGCGCGCTGACCGACCTGGTCCGCGCCGGCAAGATCCGCTACTTCGGCAGCTCGACGTTCCCCGCGCACGAGGTCGTCGAGGCGCAGTGGGTCGCCGAGCGCCGCAACCGCGAGCGGTTCGTCACCGAGCAGCCGCCGTACTCGCTGCTGGTGCGCGGCATCGAGGCCGACCTGCTGCCGGTGGCGCAGCGGTACGGGCTCGGGGTGCTGCCGTGGAGCCCGCTCGCCGGCGGCTTCCTCTCCGGGCGCCACACCCGCGACGGCGGTGAGGTCACCAGCACGCGGACAGCGCGGGTGCCGGGCCGGTTCGATCTGTCCGTCCCGGCGAACCAGCGCAAGGTCGAGGCCGCGATCGCCTTCGGGGACCTCGCCGCCGAGGTCGGCATCAGCCTGATCGAGTTGGCGCTGGCGTTCGTGCTGCGCCATCCGGCGGTGACCTCGGCGATCATCGGCCCGCGCACGATGGATCACCTGGAAAGCCAGCTCACCGCGGCCGACATCACCCTGGACACCGCGACCCTGGACCGGATCGACGAGATCGTCCCGCCCGGCGTCAACGTCAACCCGGAGGACGCCGGCTACGTCCCGCCGGCCCTCGCCGACTCCGCGCTGCGCCGCCGCTGACCGGCACCGTCGGCCGGAGTCCGCTGGCCGACACCGATGTGACCGACACCGAGCCGCGTCGCGGCTGATGAGCGACGCCTGCCGGTAGAGCGACGCCTGCCGGTATGCAGTGCTCCTGCCGGGGCGGACAGCGGTGGTACCGAGGTCCCCCCGGCAGGACGCGGGCCGTCCCTCGCGCTCTGCACGCCACACCCGCGCCCCGCGTTCCCCTCCCACGCACCGCGCCCGCGCACCGCACCCGCACCCGCGCCCGCGCGCCGTGCCCGCGTGTTCGCCGGACCTCCTCGTGACACGTGCATCCGCGGATCCGCGCGAACCGCGGCGGGGGCGGATACGGCGGACGGACCTTGTGCCGGAGCACAAAGGTGCCGGTCTTTCGCACCCGGACGCGACCGTGCGTACGCCAAAGATCTGTGCATCCGCCAAAAACAGGAAAGCGCTCTTGGGCCGGGAGGCCTCGGCCCGCCGGAAGTCCTGAAACCCGTTCCACACCGGGGGCGGGTTCATCGCGCAAAGTCTCGATGTCGGCCCGACCGGCCATGTCGACACCACCGGTGTAGATACCGTCTCGGCAGCCCTGGGCGGGGTGTTACGGGCCGATGGAGGCGATCGGGACCTCTGCCGGAGGCACCCAGGGCGGGTCCGACACCTGGGTATTCGTCGCGAGCGACCGACACGTTGACGCCCACGTCAAAAGTTGGGAGCATGTGCCCACCTTCGCCCCGGACAATGTTCAGCCAATCTGAATGCGGGCTTGTGAGACCGGCCGGTCCCCCACAGGTATGTATTTTTCATGCTCCATGGTGCGGCGGTTCCGACGACTTTGAGGAGACGTATATGCAGCACACGGTGGCCCCCGGCGGCCGGCCGACACCGAGACCGGCGCGGCGGCGGTTGGTGCGGGCGGGCTTAGCCGCGCCCTTAGCCGCGCTCCTGTTTGTCGCCGCCTGCGGCTCGGACGATGAGGCCACGCCCAGCCCGGCGGACGCGAGCGCGGCCGCGGGTGCGCTCGGCCCGGTCGACAAGGCCGCGGGCGAGCCCGTCAAGATCGGCATCGTCTCGGACGGCAAGTCCGCCGGAATCGACAACTCCGTGCAGTTCGCCGTCGCGGACGCCACCGCCAAGTACCTGAACGAGCACCGCGGGGGCATCGGCGGCCGGCCCGTCGAGGTGGTGACCTGCGAGACCCAGGCGGACCCGGCCAAGGGCACCGACTGCGGCAACCAGCTGGTCGAGAAGAACGTCGTCGCGGTCGCGGTCGGCGAGTCCGCCGTCGCCGAGGCTGTCTGGAAGCCGTTGTCCGACGCGGACATCCCGACGATGTTCTTCGGCGCCGGCAGCCCGTCGATCCTGTCCGACCCCACCAGCTTCACCGTGGGCGACCCGAACTTCGCGGTGCTGAACCTGCCCATCAGCCTGGCGAAGGACGAGGGCATCAAGAAGGTCACGACGGTGGTCATCGACGTGCCGGCCGCGCTGCACAGCGCGGAGGAGGTCGCACCCGGCCTGATGAAGAAGGCGGGTCTCGAGTACCAGCTGATCCGCATCGCTCCGGGCACCGCCGACATGACGCCGCAGATGCAGAGCGTCGTGAGCAACAAGTCCGGGCTGGTGTTCATCATCGGCAACGACTCGTTCTGCATCAGCGCGATCAACGGTCTGCGGTCCGTCGGGTACGACGGCAAGGTCAGCGCCATCTCGCAGTGCATCACCGACGCCACCCGCAAGGCGGTGCCGGGAGACGCGCTGGAGGGGATGACCATCGGTGCCTCCGTCCCGGTCGGCGGAGACGATCCGTCCAGCCTTCTCTACAACTCGGTGGTCGAGACCTACGGGAAGGACATCGAGCCCGACTCGTCCGCGGGCCGGGGCATGTTCGTGACGTTCGCCGGCCTTGCGGCGTCCCTCGAGGACATCACCGGTGAGATCACCCCGGCGACGGTCACCGCGGCCATCAAGGCGATGCCGGAGAAGGAGCTGCCGGGCGCCGGGGGGCTGAAGTTCCACTGCGACGGCAAGGCCTACCCGGAAACCCCGGCCGCCTGCGTGCAGGGTGGGCTGACGACCGAGCTCGACGGCAAGGGTGAGCCGACGGCGTACACGGTGCGAGGAAACTCCTAGATCTCGAACCGATGAGATGATCCAGCAAACGAACCGGCCGTCGAGGAGCATCCTCGACGGCCGGTTCGACCGCTCCGTCAGGCGTTTGACACGTGGGCGGGGCCGTACCAGCCTGACGGCTCGCAGAACTGATCCGGAAGATGCCGGGAGATCGTGATGGAACATATAGGTTCGCTGCTTCTCGGCCTGGGAAACGGCGGGGTGTACGCGGCGTTGGGCCTGGCCCTCGTGCTCACCTATCGGAGCTCGGGAGTCATCAACTTCGCGACCGGAGCCGTGGCGCTCTACGTCGCCTACTCCTACGCCTTCTTACGGGACGGGCAGCTCCTCGTCCTGTTACCCGGTCTGCCCGAGTCGGTCGACATCGGCGGATCCTGGCCGCTGGCCCCGGCGGCCGCGCTCTCCCTGCTGCTCGGGGCCCTGCTGGGTGCGATCCTGTACCTGGCGGTCTTCCGGCCGTTGCGTGAGGCACCCCCACTCGCCCGGGCGGTGGCCTCCCTCGGCGTCCTGGTCGTCATCCAGTCGACGATGGCGATCCGGCTCGGTACCTCTCCCGTCAGCGTCAGCGCGATCTTCCCCGCGGAGCGATGGGAGTTCGGCGACGCGAAGCTCCTGTCGGACCGCTTCTACCTGGTCGTCGCCGTGGTGGTCCTGACCCTGGTGCTGACCGCGGTCTACCGCTTCACCCGCTTCGGCCTGCTCACCAGGGCGGTCGCGGAGTCCCAGACCGGCGCCTACGTCAGCGGCGTCTCACCGGACCGGATCGCCCTGTTCAACTGGATGATCAGCGGGGTGACCGCCGGTGCCGCCGGCATCCTCATCGCGCCGCTGAGCCCACTGTCCCCGACCACGTACACGCTGTTCGTCGTGCCGGCGCTGGCCGCCGCCGTGGTCGGCGGGTTCAAGAACCTCATCCCGACGGTCGCGGCCGGCATCGTGATCGGCATGCTCCAGGCCGAAGCCCAGTCCCTGGTCTCCGAGGACGTCTCCTGGCTGCCGAAGACCGGCTCGTCGGAGCTCATCCCGCTGGTGGTCATCCTGGTCGCCCTGCTGATCACCGGACGAGGCCTGACGGTCCGCGGCGGCCTGCTCCGCCAGCCGCTGGGCCGGGCGCCCCGGCCGCGGTCCCTGACGCTGCCGACACTGTCCGGCACCGCCCTCGGTGTGCTCGGCCTGCTGGTCACCACCGGAACCTGGCGGGCCGCGGTCATCGGCACCTTCATCGCCGCTATCATCGGCCTGTCGCTCGTCGTCGTGACGGGCTACGCCGGCCAGGTCTCACTCGCCCAGCTGGCGCTCGCCGGCAGTGCCGCGTTCACGCTGAGCGGCCTGACCCAGAGCTGGCACGTCCCGTTCCCGTTCGCGCCGCTGCTCGCCGCCCTCGCGGCCACCGTCCTCGGTGTGGTGATCGGGCTGCCCGCCCTGCGGCTCAAAGGCCTGACGCTCGGCATCGTCACCCTCGCGCTGGCCTACACGATCGAGGCCGTGTGGTTCCGCAACACCGACATCGTCGACAGCGACGGCGCCCAGGTCACCCAGCCGAAGCTGTTCGGCCTCGACCTCAGCGTCGGCACCGGCCACGCCTTCCCACGCCTTCCCTTCGGCCTGCTGTGCCTGGCCGTGCTGGTCGCGGTGGCCTTCGGCGTCGCCAAGCTCCGGACCAGCGCACTCGGCTCGGCCATGCTCGCCGTCCGGGCCAACGAGCAGTCAGCCGCCGGCATCGGAATCAACGTCGTCGCGGTGAAGGTCGCCAGCTTCGCGATCGCGTCGTTCATCGCCGGCCTCGGCGGCAGCCTGCTGGCCTACCGACTCAACACCGTCACCTTCGCCTCGTTCACCGCGCTCGGTGGGCTCTCCCTGCTCTCCACCGCCTACCTCGCCGGCGTCACCTCGGTCTACGGCGGCATCCTCGCCGGTGTGATGGCCTCGACCGGCATCACCTTCATCGCGATGGACCGCTGGGTCCACCTCGGTGACTGGTTCCCCGTCATCACCGGCGTCCTCCTGCTCGTCGCCCTCATCGGCCACCCCGAAGGATTCGCCAGCGGTGGTCACGACCTCGCCGACCGACTGGACCGACTACGCCACCGCCGCGCCGGCAAGAGCCCCGCGAAGCAGGTCGCGGCGCCGGCAGCGGGCGCACTGAGCACACCGGCCGAAACGGCCGAGCCCTCCGCCGAGACGGTGGTGCTGGCGGGGCTCGCCAAGCCCGACGCGGCCGCGGAGGCCGACCCGGCGAAGCCGACCACGCAGGTGGCACCGGCGGGAACGGTGCTCGAGATCGACGGGCTGACGGTCCGCTACGGCGGTGTGACCGCGGTGTCCGAGGTCTCGATGCGGGTGGACGCCGGCCAGATCGTCGGCCTCATCGGGCCGAACGGCGCGGGCAAGACCAGCGTGATCGACGCGACGACCGGTTTCACCCGGGCCGACGGCACCGTCCGGCTCGCCGGCACCCACATCGAGGGGCTGCCCACGCACAGCCGGGTGCGCCGCGGCCTGGCCCGCACGTTCCAGTCCCTCGAGCTGTACGACGACCTCACCGTCGAGGAGAACGTCAGCGCGGCCCTGTTCGGCGCCAGCGGCGACGAACGCCACCGCGCCCTGGCGTCCGCGCTCGACCTGGTCGGACTCGCCGACCGGGCCGGCCGGCACGCCGGCGAGCTCAGCCAGGGCGAACGACAGCTGGTCTCGATCGCCCGGGCGTGCGCCACCGGGCCGAAGGCCCTGCTCCTGGACGAACCCGCCGCCGGCCTGGACACCACCGAGTCGGTCTGGCTCGGCGAACGCATCCGCTCCATCAGCGCCACCGGAGTCGGCGTGATCCTCGTGGACCACGACGTCTCGCTCGTGCTGTCCGTGTGCGACTACATCTACGTCCTCGACTTCGGCAAGGTCATCGCCGAGGGGGACCCGGCGGCGATCCGCGCGAACCGCGCCGTCGCCGACGCCTACCTCGGCTCCGTGCACGACGCCCTGGCGGACGAGGCAGCGGCGACGGACACGGCACCGACCGACCCGGCACCCGCGGCCGACCCGGCGGCAGCGGCCGAACCGGCGACACCAGTGGAGGCGGCGGCACCCGCCGACCCGGCAGCCTCGGAGGACCCGGCGGCACCGGCGATCGCCGAGCCGCTGACAGCGTCCGCGGCAGCTGCCGCGGCCACGACCACCCCCGCGACCGTGACGACCTCTTCGGCGGTGACGAAGTGAGCACCCGGCTGGAATGCACCGACCTCAGCGGCGGCCGCGGCAGCGCCACCGCGTTCCGCAACGTCGATCTCACCGTCGACGCCGGCAGCGTGCTGGCCCTGCTCGGACCGAACGGCGCCGGCAAGACCACGCTGCTGCTGACCCTGGCCGGCCTGCTGCCGGCCCAGGCCGGCACCATCAGCGTTGACGGGACCCGGCTGCGCAACGGCCGGCCGGCCGCCGCGAACGCGGCCGGCGTGGTTCTCGTCCCCGACAACCGCGCCCTGTTCACCACCCTCACCGTCGAGGAGAACATCCGGGTCGCGGCCCGCCGCAACGGCCCGAAACCGAAGAGCCTTCTCGAGACCTTCCCGGCGCTCGAGAAGCGGTGGAACCTGCCCGCGGGGGCCCTCTCCGGCGGTGAGCAGCAGATGCTGGTGATGGCGCGAGCCCTCGTCCAGCAGCCCCAGGTGCTGCTCATCGACGAACTCAGCATGGGCCTCGCGCCCCTGATCGTCGAGGATCTGTTCAAGACCGTCAGCGCCATCGCCGCCGACCACAAGTGCGCGGTGATCCTGGTCGAGCAGCACGTCAACCTGGCCCTCGAGGTCGCCGACAGCGCCGCCGTGCTCAACCGCGGCCGCATCGTGCTGCGGGGAGCAGCCAAGGAACTGGCCGCCTCCCCCGAGCTGCTGGAAGGCGCCTACCTCGGCATTCATCAGGAGGAGGTCGCGGCGACCGCCGCGTCCTGACGCCAAGGTCGCGGCGCCGCCGGCCGTCCCGGTCCTGACTTCCGGGACGGCCGGCTACCCGCGTGGTCGTTCCTCGGATGCCGGCGCGGAGGCGCCGGCCGCGTCCGAGGAGGTCAGCGAGAGGGTGCGGGCGCCGTCCGTGCCGTCGCGACGACCGCGAGCGCGCCGGTGCCGGCGTCGTGCACCTCGACGGTGCCGACGTCGCCGCGGACCTCGGCCCGCGCCACCGCCGGGCCGCGGCGCACCGGGCGAAGGTACTGCAGGCTCAGCGAGGTCAGGTACGACCCGGGTGCCGCTGACAGCACCGCCTCCTCGACAGCGAGCGGCAGGATGCCGCCGTTGAGCGTCCCCGAGGCGTTCACGACGTCGTCGGTGAACGGCAGGGACGCCACCCCCGCCCCGACCCGCCGGCAGCCAAGCCGCTCCGCGTACGGCGCAGCCAGCTCCCCACTCGCCGTGGCGAACAGGTCGAGGGGGCGCATGCCTGGTGGCATCAGCAGCATCGGGTCCGGCGCCGCCATGAACAGCGCCGTCCCGACGCCCAGGGGGCGGCCGGTGTCGTCGGCGAACTCGATGGCGGTCACGAGCACGGCCCGCCCGGTCTTCACCACCCGTCCGGTCGCGTGCACCATGCTCGCCGGACCCGCCGCGCCAGCCGGACCCTCGGCACGCGCCGGCGGCGAGATCGGCACCGGCTGGAACAGGTGGACGTCGAGAGCGAGTGTCACCGGGACGCGGGGGCCGAGCTCCCGCACCGCAAGCAGGCCCAGCTGGGTGTCGGCCAGCGCGCAGAGCGCGCAGATCCGCATCGCGGTCGTGCCGGGCACCGCCAGGTTCGCCACCGCGGGCATGGTGGCCTTCAGGACCGCGCCCTGCTCCTCGATCAGGATTCCGAGGTCCGCCAGCGCCGACGAGCGCGGCGCCGTCGCCTCGGCTCCGGTCAGCCCGGGCGCCGTCATGCGCCGGCCGCGGTGAACGTGCACCGGCCGCGCTCCAGGACGGGCACTCCGTCCGCGCTGGTCCGGAAGGTGGCCGAGGTGGCCGGGCCGCCGTCGGCATCGGGGCCGTCGACCCAGATGTCGATCGTGAGCGCCTGGCCGGGGAGGACGGGCCGGCTGAACCGGCCGTACATGGAGCGGAGCCGGCTCGGGTCGGAGCCGCAGAGCGCGTGCAGCAGAGCCCGGCAGGTGAATCCGTAGGTGCACAGGCCATGCAGGATGGGCCGGTCGTAGCCGCGGCCGGCCGCGAACACCGGATCGGAGTGCAGCGGGTTGCGGTCACCCGAGAGCCGGTAGAGGAGGGCCTGGTTGGGCAGGGTCCGGTAGGTCACCGAGTGATCCGGCGCCCGCCCGGGCGGCACAGCCGGCGTGACAGGCGCATCCGGCGTGACAGGCACAGCCGGTGCGGCCGGCACGGCGGCGGTCGTCCGGGTGCCGAAGCCGCCGGCGCCGCGGATGAAGACCCCGGTGCGGGTGCGCACGACGGCGGTGCCCGACTCGGGATCACTCGCCGTCGTCTCGGTCACCACGAGGGCGCCGGACCGCTTGTCGAGGATGTCGACGATCCGCCCGGTGAGCAGCACCCGCCCGTCCGGTCGCAGCGGCCCGAACCACTCGATGCGCTGTTCGCCGTGCACGACCATTCCCGGGTCGTGCGGCCCGACCACGCCCAGGTCCAGCGGGCCCTCCGCGGTGAACAGCAGCGCGAAGGTCGGCAGCACCCGCGGTTCGACGCCGGCGGAGTTCTCGGTGGTGAAGGCGAGCTCCTCGCCGGGGTCGGGGTACCCGGCGCCCACCCCGACCGCGTAGAGCATGGTGTCCCTGGCGGACCAGCTCCGTTCCACCGGGCCGGCGACCGTTCCGATCGCGTCGAGGTTCACCGGCGGTCAGCGCAGCTTCGCGATGACGGACTCGCCGAACGCGGCGAGTGTCTCCGGCTGCGCGAAGTCGCAGAACCAGGTGTAGGAGCGCTCGATCCCGCGTTCGGCGAGCGTGCCGAAATGCTCGACGAGCTGTTCGGCGTCGCCCACGACCACGCCGGTCCGGCCGAAGCGCCGCCGTGCCAGCTCCGCCACCGACGCACGCTGGTCCTCCGACGGGACGAACGCGACGCGCTCCTGGATCGACACCCGGGCCCGCCCGGCGCGTGGACGCATCTCGTCGAGCTTGTCGAGGATCCCGATGTGGACGTTCCACCAGTCCGCGTGCGCGGCGACCAGCTCCATCGTCTTCGGGCCGGCGCCCCCGATCTGGATCGGGATGCTCCCCAGCGGCGTCGGCGCCTGCCGGGCGCCGCGCAGCTGGAAGAACTCCCCGTCGTAGTCGACCGGTTCACCGGTCCACAGCGCGCGCAGGATCTCCAGCGTCTCGCGCAGCCGCCGCACCCGCAGCCGGCCCTCGGGCAGCGCCAGGCCGTAGGAGGTGATCTCGCCGGGAACCGAGCCCGTCCCGAGGCCGAGCTCGTAACGCCCGCCCGAGAGGTGGTCGAGTGACACGGACTCCTGGGCGAGCAGCGCCGGGTTGCGGAAGACGTCGCACAGCACCAGCGATCCGACGGTCATCCGGGTCGTGTGTGCCGCCAGCCAGGTGTTCGTGACGGACGCGGAGAACATCGGCTGGTTCTCCGCGAGCGGTGGCGCCATGTGGTCCATCCCGGCGATGCCGTCGAAGCCGGCGGCCTCGGCCGCCCGGGCGCGCTCGACCAGCTGGGCGGGACTTAACCGCATCTGCGGCAGGTACAGGTGGAACTGCACAGGAAACCCCTCTCCGTCGTCCGCCGCCGACCGGTGCCGGGCTGCGGCCACGGACTCGGCGAGGACCTGTCACCGCTCCACACTGTGCTCCATGACCCGCCGCGCGGGCCCGTGGTTCAGCGGGCTGGCCGGTCGGCGAGGCCGTCCGCGGTGATGAACTGGCATCGGGTGTTCCTGATCCGCCAGCCCTCGGCCGTGCGGACGAGCTCGTCGGTGTACACCGCGCTGCGCGACACTCCGTCCGTGCGGTCGATGAACAGCAGGTTGCGCCGGGTGCGTGCGGTGTCGGCACCGTCCATCTCGATGACGGGCGGGCCGCCGAGGTGCAGCCCGCCCGGTGCCGCGCCCATCATCTTGCGCAGCCCCGCGTGGCCGTCGAAGGAACGCCCGTACACCTGGTAGCTGGCGTCCCCGGTGAACAGCGCGACCCAGCCCTCGACGTCGTCGAGGTCGAGGGTCAGGCAGTACCGGGCCAGCAGGTCGCCGATGGCCACCTGGTCCGCCGGAGAGGGAAGCATCAGGGCACCTCCAGGTTGATCACGTCTCGCCGGGCGATGCGCCACTGGCCGTCGACCCGGCGCAGCTCGTCGTGGTATCGCCCGGCGAGCCTGAGGACCGGGCCGTCCGCGCTGGTGCGCAGGAAGACGTAGTCCGAGACGCTGCGGGCGGTGTCTCCGTCCGGGCGGACGTCCAGGTTGAACGTCAGGTGTTTGCCGCGCTGGTCGGGCCGCCCCTGGGTGCCCTGGAAGAACGCGAGCAGCTCGGCGCGGCCGTGCGCCGTCCGGTCGCCGTAGGTGAAGACGCCGTCCGGGGTGAACAGGTCGACGAGGCCGGCGAAGTCGCCGTCGTCGCAGCGGTGGCAGTAGCGGGCCAGTACGGACTGGACCGCGAGCTGGTCCACAAAGGCGGCCATGTTCCCGGGAAATTCGCTCATGTCAGTCCGGTCAGGCCATCTCGTAGCGGATGGGAACGCGCTTCGGCCCGCCGACGAACAACGCCTCCATGTATTCCGGCGTCCCGGCGAGCTCGATCGAGCGCACTCGCGATCTCAGCTCGGCGTAGAGCGCCTGGCCCTCCAGCCGGGCCAGGTGGGTGCCCAGGCAGTAGTGCGCGCCGAAACCGAAGGCGACGTGGCGGTTCGGGGACCGGCCGACGTCGAAGGTGTTCGGGTTGTCGAAGACGTCCTCGTCGCGGTTGGCCGAGGGGTAGGAGAGCAGCACCGATTCGCCGGCGGCGATGGGCACACCACGAACCACCGTGTCCTCGGTGGTGGTGCGCATGAACTGCTTGACCGGCGAGACCCAGCGGATGGCCTCGTCGACCGCGGTCGGCACCAGGGACGGGTCCGCGGCCAGGCGCTGCCACTGCTCGGGGTTCTCCAGCATGGCGTGCAGCCCGCCGGCGAGCGCCGCGCTGGTGGTGTCGTGCCCCGCCGTCGCGATCAGGGTGTAGTAGCCGGCGGCTTCCAGCTCACCGATCTGCACGTCACGGATCATCGCGTTCGCGATGACCGAGCCGAGGTCGTCGGTCGGGTTCTTGCGGCGTTCGGCGATCAGCGCCTGGAAGTAGTTGAAGAAATCGATCAGCGCGGCCATCTGGGCGTGCTTGTCGCCGTCACGGGCGAGTTCCTCGTCGTCGGCGCCGAAAAGCTCCTGGGTGAGCTTCAGCATCCGCGGGAAGTCCTCCTCGGGCAGGCCGAGCAGCGAGAGGATCACATAAAGCGGATAGTGCGAGGTGACGTCGACGAAGAAGTCGCATTCACCGCCCAGGTCGGCCATGTGGTCGACATACCGCTTCGCCAGCGCCGCGATGCGGTCGCGCAGCCGGCGAACACCGGCCGGCTTGAACCAGTCCGCGCTCACGTGGCGGTAGACGGTGTGGTCCGGGTCGTCCATCTGGACCAGGGAGCGGATCGGGATGTTCTCCCGGTCGGCGTCCTTCGACTTGGGGCCGAGCGCCGGGCGGGGGGCGTTCAGCCAGATGTCGGACGCCCGCGAGATGGACATGACGTCCTCGTGCTTGGTGATCGCGTAGAACGGGTGGAACTTTTCGTGCTCGACGAGGTGCACCGGCGACTCCCGCCGCAGCAGCGCGGCGGCCGCGTGGAACCGCGCGTCATCCGCGTACGCCCGTGGATCGGTGAAGACACTGGCCGCGGCCGCGATGTCCATGCTGGTCCCTTCGCAATCCTCTACCGGGCCAGCTGACCACGGCAGCACCCCTCGACTCCCGGCCCGCCCGCTCCCGGCTGCGCCTCACCTCGGACATTAACATCGATGTCGAGTTCAACAACAGGGGTGCGGGCGGGTGCGGCCAGCGGCAGTCAGGAGCGGGACGCCGTCCCGCCTCCCGAGGAGGGCGCCGTGCGCACCTCCCGGTACGGCACGTTGCGGTCCAGGGCCAGCTCCCGCGGCATCCCCAGCACCCGCTCGCTGATCACGTTGCGGGCGATCTCCGTGGTCCCGCCGCCGATCGAGCCGATCTGGCGCAGCAGATAGCTCGTCCCCAGCGCGCCGGCCTGCTCGTCGTCGCCGGCGGCCACCGCGCTCGCGCCGGCCAGCTCGAACCCGATCGTCGCCAGCCGGCCCATCGTGACGCCGTGCATGAGCCGGCCGACCGCGGCGATCTGGTCCGAGGACCGGCCCGTCGCGATGAGGGCGTGCAGGCGTCCGTCGAGCTCACGCATCGCCGTCCGGAGCATGTGCGCCTCCCCCACCAGCTCGCGCGCCGCCGGGTCGTGCAGGCGCCCGACCCGCTCGGCGATCTGCAGCAGGCCGGTGCCCGGGTCGCCGAACGTCTCCACGTCACCGGCGGGCCGCAACGCGAACGGGGACGAGCTGAACGACCGCTCGTAGAACAGCCAGCGGGTCGCCACCGTCCAGCCGTCGTCGACGGCACCGATCCGGGCACTGTCAGGCACCCGGACGTCGGTCAGGAACTCCTGGCAGAACTCCTTGTTGCCGTCGAGCATCTCGATCCGGGAGACCTCGACGCCCTCCTGGTGGATCGGCAGCATGAACACGGTGAGCCCACGGTGCTTGGGCACATCCCAGTTCGTGCGCGCCAGGCACAGCCCCCAGTCCGACCACCAGGCGCCCGTCGTCCAGATCTTGGAGCCGTTGAGCACCCACTCGTCGCCCTCGCGCACGGCACTCGTCTTCGCCCCGGCGACGTCCGACCCCGCCCCGGGCTCGGACAGGAACTGCATCCACAGCTCCTCGCCGCGCAGGATCGCGGGCAGGTGCCGGCGCTTCTGCTCCTCGGTCCCGAACTCCGCGATCACCGCCGCGCACGGCGTCATGGTCGGCACCTGCAGCCGCGATGGATACCGGTAGCCCACGAGCTCGGCGTTGAACGCCTCGGCATGTGCGGGGGTGAGGCCCTGGCCGCCGTACTCCTTCGGGAAGCACAGCCCGGCGAAACCGCCGTCGAAGAGCAGCCGCTGCAGGCGGCGGTCCTCGGCGACCTCGGCGAGCTCCTCCTCGTCGGGCCGCACAACGAGCCGCCGGCCGCCGCCCACTTCGAGGCGCGGCATGTGCTCCCGCAGCCAGGTGCGTGCCCGCAGGCGGAAGTCCTCGACCGACTCGATCTCGTCGCTGCTCACGCCGCCGCCTCCCGCGCGCCGTCGCCGGCCTCACCCGTGCCTGACTCTCCCGCGCCTGTCTTGCCGGCGCCGGCGTCGCCGCCCCGTCCTTCGAGGATGCCGGCGATCCGTAGCCGATGTTCGCGCGGCGTGCCCAGCAGCGCGCTGCCGACGACGGTGCGCCGCAGGTAGAGGTGCAGGTCGTGCTCGAAGGTCACACCGATACCACCATGCAGCTGGACGCAGTCCTGGCAGAGCTCGGGGCCGTAGTGCCCGATGTACGCCTTCGCCACGCTGGCCAGCTCCGCCGCCCGCTCGTCGTCGTCCTGCACGGCGACGGCCGCGGCGTCGGCGAGGGCGTGGCTGGCTTCCAGCCACATCTTCAGGTCGGCGAAGCGGTGCTTCAGCGCCTGGTAGGAGGCCAGTGGCCGGCCGAACGAGTAGCGGTCCGCCGCCCAGGCGACCGTCAGCTCGAACGCCCGGTCCATCGCCCCGACCATCTCGGCGGTCTGGATGACCAGCGCGATCGACAGCTGCCGCTCGACGGCCGCGGCCGCCCCGCCCAGGTCACCGACGAGTGCCGCCGCGGGCAGCCGGACGTCGGAGAACTCCACCCGCGCGAACCGGCGGGTCAGGTCGAGCGTGCGCAGCGGTGTCACCGTCACACCGGGCGCGTCGGCGGGCACGAGCAGCTGCGCCAGGCCGCCGTCGGCCCCGCGTGCCGTGACCAGGAAGTAGTCCGCCTGGGCGCCGTGCTCCACCGGCGCCTTCACCCCGGAGAGCACCAGGTCGGAGCCGGCGGCGAGGGCCGTCGCGGTGACCTGGCCCAGCCCGTCGTGCGGCACCGGCTCGCCGAAGCACCAGGCCGCGACCGCCTCCCCCGCACAGATCCGCTCGAGCACACCACCGGCCACATCGTCGCCCGCCTCGCCGCCGGCCGCCGACAACGCGCCCGACAGGGCCGCCGCGACAACGTTGGACGTCAGCAGCGGGCCGGGGGCGGCGTGGCGGCCGAACTCGTAGGCGACCAGGGCGAGATCACGCAGCCCCGCGCCGCTGACGCTGCCGCCGCCGCGCTCCTCGGCGACGAGCAGCGACGTCCAGCCCAGCTCGGCGCCGGTCCGCCAGAAGTCCGGCTGGTAGCCGACGGGGCTGTCGCGCAGCTCGCGCAGCACCTCGGGGGGCACGCTGGCCCGCAGGTACTTCCGGGTCGTGCTGACCAGAAGCTCCTGGTCAGCACTGAGTCCCACTTCCATCCATGCCCTCCGGGTGGGTCATCTCGGCGACGGCGAGCCTGCCGGGTACGCGGCCGCGGGGTCGCCCCCTGGCAGCAGCGGCGAACATCGTCCAGAATCGTCGGATCTTGCCAGCCGCGCCACCGTCCGGCTAGGGTCTAAAAATCGATGTCGACGTCAACATGGACATCGTGAGCATAGACCACATCGTCGGCACAGGACACTTCGCCGGCACAGAGCGTCCACCGTCGGAGGAAGCACCGAAATGACCGCAGTGATGAAAGGTGTTCGTGTCCTCGAGGTGGCGGAGCACACCTTCGTCCCCGCGGCGTCGGCGCTGCTGGCCGACTGGGGCGCCGAGGTCATCAAGATCGAGCACGTCGAGCGCGGCGACGCGATGCGCGGCCTGGCCTCGACCGGCACCAGCCCCGTCTCCGGCTCGGTCCACGTGCTGCTCGAGCACTCCAACCGGCACAAGAAGAGCCTCGCACTGGACCTGACCAGCGACGATGGGCTCGACATCCTCTACCGCCTCGCCGCGACCTGCGACATCTTCCTGACCAACAAGCTACCCAGGGTACGGGCGAAGCTGAAGATCGACGTGGAGCACATCCGCGCCCACAACCCGAACATCATCTACGCCCGCGGGACGGGCCAGGGCGAGCGCGGCGCGGACGCCGACCGCGGTTCGTACGACTTCCTGGCCTTCTGGGCCCGCGCCGGCATCGCCGCCGCCCTGATGAACGCGGGCGACGAGCAGATCCGCTTCCCACCCGCCCCCGGCTTCGGTGACTCGATCGGCGCGATGACCATCGCCGGCGGCCTCATGGGCGCCCTGTTCCACCGGGAGCGCACCGGAGAGGCGACGATCGTCGACGTCTCCCTGCTGGGGGCGGGCATGTGGTCGATGGGGCAGGGCATCGCACTCGCCGACCAGCTCCAGCGCCCCCTCGGGCAGCCGCCGACCGGCCGATCCGGCAACCCGCTGGTCGGGACCTACCGGACCGGCGACGACCGGTTCCTGGTCTTCTCCTGCCTGCAGGCCGCCCGCTACTGGCCGGAGCTCTGCACGCTGGTGGGCCGCCCCGACCTGGTCACCGACCCCCGTTTCGTCGACCACGCGGCGATCAGCGCGAACACCGACGCGGCCTTCGACATCCTCGCCGAGGTGTTCGCCCAGCGGACGCTGGAGCAGTGGCGCGAGACGCTGCGCGACTTCAGCGGCCAGTGGGCGGTCTCCCAGACCACGCTGGAGATCACGACGGACCCGCAGGCGACCGACAACGGCTACCTGCAGGACGTCCAGACCTCGGCCGGCACGCCGTTCCGGCTGGTGGCGGCCCCGGTGCAGTACGACGAGCAGCCCGCGCCCGCCGGCCGCGCCCCCGACCTGAACGAGCACGGCGACGAGATCCTGCAGAGCCTCGGCCTCGACTGGGACGAGATCCTCAACCTGAAGATCAAGGGCGTCGTCGCGTAGCCACCGGCGCAATCTCGGGAGGCGGCGACAACCGCGGAATCCCGGGCTTCGGGCTTCCGTCACCGCCGCTGCTTTCGCGCAAGAATTGAGGATTTCGGCTGCTTGTCTTCAACGACCGCAATCCTCAATTCTTGCGGATCACGATGCGACCCCATGCCCCATTTGCACCTATTGGCATGAGTGGGCTACCGCAGGCCCACGATGCGCAGGGCGAACTGGCTGTACTGCCAGACGACGGCGTCCTCCGTCAGCTCACCGTCCTCGCGGTACCAGGCGGCGAGGCCCATCCCCAGGTCGAGGATGGCGAACGAGGCCAGCGACGCGGAGCCGACCGTGAAGTGCCCGGCCTGCGCCCCCGCCTCGATCAGCTCCCGGAAGCACCGCTCGTACTCGGCGCGCAGGCCCAGCACCCGGTCGCGGTGCGGCTGGACGAGGCTGCGCAGCTCGCGGTTGCCGACGAACGCCTCCTGGCGGTGCCGGGCGTGGTAGCGCACGTGGGCCTCGGTCGCCCGCCGCAGCCGCTCCACCGGGTCGTCGGTGCTGGCCACCGCGGACCGGTGCGCCGCGAGCAGCGCCTCCATGGTTCCTGTCATGATCTCCACCAGCACGTCCTGCTTGGACGCCACGTGCTTGTAGAGGCTGGGCCCGCGCATGCCCACGGCGGCGCCGAGGTCGGCCATCGTGGTCGCCTCGTAGCCGAGGCGGGTGAACAGGTCGAGGGCGGCGGCGCGGATCTCCGCGGAACGCGGCGAACTGGCCCGGACCACATCTCCCCCGCTAGCTAACAACTGATAGCCGATCTCGACTGCGACTCAGCCGGATGATACGCGAGTTCCCTGCGGCCAGGATGGAAGTGTCCGCTGGCGGGACTAACAGTCGTTAGCGGGATGGCCGATGCGGTGGCTCGGCGACGGATGCGTCCCGGCGAGGCGGGCCGGTTGAGGTGTAGGTGCGCCGGACGGGATGCGCCGGACAGGGCGGGCCGGACAGGGCGGGCCGAAGCAGCGGGCCCGGTGGGTACGGCGGAGCGAGCCGGTGGGGGGCGAGGTCGCGGAGTCCCGCGGCCGCCGGAACCCACCGGCCCGCCTCACTCAGGGGCTGCCGGCCGCCGGCACGGAGCGGATCATCGCCTTGGTGCGCATGAGGAACTCCCCGAGGTAGCCGTCGTGGGGGATTCCCGGGCGCAGCCACGTCGTGGGATTGTCGCCGAGGTAGAGGTTCGTGATCGAGGGCTCGTTCAGCAGCGCTTCGATGAGCGTCTCCCGCGTCGTCATCGCGGTGAGGACGAGGGAGTCGCGCAGCGGGGCGATGCCGTCCCGCTCGTGCCAGGGCCCGACCCAGACGCACGGAAACGGCAGCTCGACTCCCAGCTGCGGAGCCGTGCTCGAGGCGACGAGGTGCACCGCCGGTCGCAGGACCGAGCCACCGGACGGAAGCTCATCCACGATCGTGTCGCCGCCGAGCAGCGCCCGGGCGTCCCCGGCGACGGTGTGCAGGTAGCGGTCGATCCCGGCGGACACGTCGGTCGGCTGCACGGTCAGGGTCGCGTCGGGGTGCTCCGGTGGCAGGCTGGGGATCAGGCTCAGCCGGTCGGCGAGCGCCCGTGCGAGCGGCTCCGGGTCGCCCTCGACGAGGACGGCGGTGGCGCAGGTGCACGCGGTGCCGCCGAGATGACTGACGGAACCGGCGATGATGTCGATCTTCTCACGCCAGTCGACGTCGGCGGTGACGAGGATCTTCGAGCGGCCCGGGCCCTGGGTGAGGACGCGCGGGTTCGCCTCGTACTTCGCGACGACGTCCTGCCCGCCGTAGACGATCGCCTGGTCGGCCTCCGCGATGATGACGTCCGCGACGGCGTGGTCGGTGGGCAGCAGGGTCAGCGTCGCCGGCGGGATCCCGGCGTCGCGCAGCGCGCTCACCAGCCGGAACGCGGTGAACGGCTCGCGGGTCGACGGCCGCAGCGCCACCTTGTAGCCGAGCGCGAGCGCCTCGGGCCACAGCCCGTGCACCGCCGGGGTGTTGCCGGCGGCATGGACCGCGAAGACCTCCCCACGGCGCGTCCAGACCGCCGCGCCCGCCGTGGTGGCCGGGTCCCGCCAGTCGGCGACCACTCCCCGTGGCATCGCCAGCTCCACCGTGCGGCGCTGGGTCCGCAGGACGTCCGCGACCCAGGCGATGGACGCGCGGACCACACCGAGCGGTACGCCCGACGCCCGCGACACGAGGTGGGCGTAGTCGTCGGGATGGAGCCCCGCCACCGCGGCGCCCTCGAACAGGTCGGCGGCCTTGTCCAGCGCGGCGAACCGCTGGGCGGCCGGTGTGGTCGGGGCGGCGCGCATGGCACTGATCGCCCGGCGCACGTACAACGCCGGTACCTGGCTGATCTCGCCGACGGGCTCGCCGGCCAGGGTGGTCAGAGGCCGGCGTTCCCGGGAGCGGAAGGGCTCCGGGCCGGTGGGGCCGAGCGCGTCGATGTACACCGGCTCGCCGGCGGGTACGGCTCCCATCAGTAGACCCCCTCGATGACGGTCTGGCTGCCGAAGGTCGACACGGGGGCCACATCGGACACGGCGCAGCCGAGCGTGCCCGGCAGCGGCTCGACCCGCCGCGCCAGGTCACGCTCGAGGTTGTTGGGGATGAGCGCGTACCTGGTGAGGTGGTTCATCACGACCTGGCCGCGTTCGCCGACGGCGACCTCGGCACGGGTCTCGGGATCCACCACCTGGAAGGTGATGTAGGGGCTCGGCGGGTCGAACACGGCCGGGGCGTCCAGCTCCGCCGCGAGGTCCGGGCCAACCGGACCGTCCGGGTCATCCGCGTCCTGCCACGGGCGCTCACGCGACATTCCGAGGACGGTGGTGCTCCCGTACAGGCCCTTGAGCGGGATGCCGGGGAAGATCTCCCGGCGGAAGATGTCCCGCGAGTCGGCGTCCATGTGCGCGCCGCTCCAGCAGATGAACCGGACGTCCTTGCGGATCCGCTCGACCAGTTCCTCGCGGCGGGCGATCCGTTCGAGCAGCGGCGGGGTCGTGACGAGAATGCCGACGGACTGGGTCGTCATGATGTGCGCCGCCTGGTCGACGAGGTGCTCGGTGTAGCGCTCGACCTCGTCCATGGCGCCCCGGGCGATGAGCTGCTTGATCCAGCGGGGGTCGAGGTCGACGGTGAACTTCAGGCCGTTCTGGCGGCGGGCCCGGCGCTGCGCGAAGTCCCCGAACATGTGCGGCCCGCTCGGCGCGACCGCCAGCAGGTTCGCCGTTCCGAGGCCGGAGTAGTGGAACTCGTCCCAGCCCAGCGCGAACTCGGCCCAGCGCTCGAACATCACGAACCTCTTCGGAGCCCCGGTCGTCCCGCCGCTCTCGAAGACGCCGGCGACGGCCCGGTCCTCACCGCGCAGGCCGCGCGGGACCAGGTCCTCCACCGCGACCTCGCGGAACTCGTCGACGACGTTCGGGAAGAGGGACAGGTCCGCGTAGGTGCGGACATCGGCGATCGGGTCGAAGTCCAGCGACCGGGCCCGGCGCAGCCAGAAGGGGCTGCCGGTCTCCTCTCCGAAATGCCACCGCATCAGGGCCCGGATGTATTCGTCGGGTTCGGCGGCCGCTAATTGTGTCGAGGTGAGGTCGAGAATGGCGGGAAACATTTGTGGCCTCCGCTGCATGCGGTCGTGAACCTCGGCACGACCAATCCTCTCCGTGTTCGAAATCCCCGCCACCCCGGCGCCGGAAATCCAATAGACCGATCACATGAAGCCGTTCGCACCCCGGGAACCTTGACAACGGCCGCGGACACACCCCCCGTCGCCGGCTGCCACATCACCGCAATCCGGGCGAATCACCGGGCCGCATTCACGGAAGGAATCGGCCGGGGCGAGAATGCGAGATTCCCCAGCGTAACAAGCCGCGACCGGACCCGCGCATCTTTTGGCGTGACGGCCGGGTCGGCAGGCATCGAGCGCGCTCGACCGTGCCATGCCAGGCGACTCGGCGCCAGGCCCGCTCGGCGGCAGAGACAAGGGCAGGGGGCACGCCCTGGCCACCCAGGCCCACGCGAGCGGGCCGACCCCGGGCCGAGCTGGTGAAAGCTTGGCCGAGCCGAGCCGAGCCGAGCTGGGCTGAGCTGGGCTGGCTGGGCTGGGCTGGGCTGGCTGGCTGGGCTGGGCCGGGTCGAGTTGGGTTGAGCTGGCCAGGCCGAGCGGGGCCGCGCAGCCTCCCGCTAACACCCAATAGCCTGATCCGTCTGGGCCGCAATGGTCATCCCACCTCGCAGTCCGCATGTCTTGCAGCAGGTACAAGATCACCGCTACGATCCAGCTAATAGCTGTTAGCCAACGCTTCCCGCCGACCATGAACGCGGTGGCGATGGCGACGGCCTGTCTGACGACCGACGGTCGGCTGCCAGACAGGCCTGCCGGGATACCCACCGACCAGACCCTGGAGGTCCGATGGCTGTCGATCTCGCCCATCCGCCCCACGTCGCCGACCTGGCCCGGCGCACCGCCCAGTTCGTCCGCGAGGTGGTGCTCCCGGCCGAGGAGCGGAACCGTTCCGTGGTGCCCTCGGAGGCCCTGCGCCGCGAGCTGCAGGACGCCGCCCGCGCCGCGGGCGTGTTCGCCCCGCACGTCAGCGCCGAGTACGGCGGCCACGGACTGGACATGCGCGGCCGGGCCGCGGTGTTCGAGGAGGCCGGGTACTCGCTGCTCGGCCCGTTGGCGCTGAACATCGCCGCCCCCGACGAGGGCAACATGCACCTGCTGGAGGCGGTCGCCACCGAGGAGCAGAAGGAGCGCTACCTGCGCCCGCTGGCCACCGGCGAGATCCGCTCCTGCTTCGCGATGACCGAGCCCGCCCCCGGCGCCGGGTCGGACCCCCGGGCCCTGGCCACCCGCGCGGAGCGGATCGACGGCGGCTGGCGCATCCAGGGGCACAAGTGGTTCATCACCGGCGCCGACGGCGCCGGCTTCGCGATCTGCATGGCCCGCACCTCCGGCATGCCCGGGGACGCCGGCGGCGCGACCATGTTCCTCGTCGGCGCCGACAACCCGGGCATGAAGATCGTGCGCCACATCGAGACGCTGGACGAGAGCCTGTTCGGCGGGCACGTCGAGATGGTCTTCGAGAACTGCGAGGTGCCCGACGAGGCCGTTCTCGGCGCGGTGGACCAGGGCTTCCAGTACGCCCAGGTCCGGCTCGGCCCGGCCCGGATGACGCACTGCATGCGCTGGCTCGGTATCGCCCGTCACGCCCAGGACCTCGCCGTGCGCCGCGCCGCCGAGCGCGAGCTGTTCGGCTCCCGACTCGGCGACCTCGGCATGACCCAGCAGGCGATCGCCGACAGCGAGATCGACATCGCCGCGTCCCGCGGCCTCATCCTGCAGGCCTGCTGGGAGCTCGACCAGGGCCGCTCGGGCGGGCAGTCCACCGCGATCGCCAAGACCTTCTGCGCCGAGGCGGTGTGGCGGGTCGTCGACCGTTCCCTGCAGATCTGCGGGGCGCTCGGTGTCTCCGGCGACATCGCGCTGAGCCGGTTCCTGCGGGAGGTGCGCCCCTTCCGCATCTACGACGGCCCGTCGGAGACGCATCGCTGGGCGATCGCGCGGCGCACGCTGCGGCGGCACACGACCGCGCAGGCCGAGGCAGGCGCGCAGGCCACGACAGCCGCGCAGGGCAAGGCAGCCACCCAGGCCGAGGCGCCGGCTGGGGCGCCGGCCCAGTGAGCACCCCGATCGAAGGCCTGGACCTGCCTGCGCTCGAGCGGTTCTTCGTCGAGCGGGTACCCGGATTCGCAGGCGGGCTCACCGCCACCCTGCTCGCGGGCGGCCGGTCGAACCTGACCTACCTGCTGACGGACGGACAGGGCCGGTGGGTGCTGCGCCGTCCGCCACTCGGCGGACTCACCCCGTCGGCGCACGATGTGCTGCGCGAGCACCGGGTGGTCGAGGCTCTCTCCGACAGCGAGGTGCCGGTGGCGCGGGCGATCGCCCACGACTCCGGCACGGTGATCGGTGCTCCGTTCTCGCTGGTCGAGCATGTGGCCGGCCCGGTCATCCGCACCGAGGAGCAGCTGCACGCGCTGGCGCAGGACGACATCGACCGCTGCGCGCACGCGCTGGTGGACGTCCTCGCCCGGCTGCACGCCCTCGCACCGGAGAAGGTCGGGCTCGGCGACTTCGGCCGCCCGCAGGGCTATGTGGGACGCCAGATCCGGCGGTGGTACGACCAGTGGCAGCGGGTGCACACCCGGGACCTGCCCGACATCGACGCCCTGCACGCCGGGCTCGCCGCCGCCCAGCCGGCCGAGGGCGACGCGTCGATCGTGCACGGCGACTTCCGCATCGACAACGTGATCCTGGCACCGGAGGACCCCGGGACCATCCGGGCGGTCGTCGACTGGGAGATGTCCACACTCGGCGACCCGCTCGCCGACCTGGGCGTGCACATCGTCTACTCGGATCCGGCCTTCGCCCACGTGCTGGCCGGGTCGGCGGCGTCGACGAGCCCGCGGCTGCCGGGCACCGAGGCGACGGCGCGCCGGTACGCCGAGACGACCGGCCGCGATCTGAGCGACTTCCCGTTCTATCTTGCGCTGGGCTACTTCAAGGTGGCTGTGATCGCCGAGGGCATCTACGCACGGTTCCTGGCCGGGGTGACCCGGGGTGACGGGTTCGAGGGCGCCGGTGCGGCCACGGCCCCGCTGGCCGCCGCCGGGCTGCGGGCCCTGAGTGGCAATCTGGAGAGGCGATAGAGAGCGATGAGCGAAATCCTTGATCTGTTCCGGTTGGATGGCCGGGTGGCCGTCGTCACCGGCGCGAGCTCCGGCCTGGGCGCCGGGTTCGCCCGCGCGCTGGCCGAGGCAGGCGCCGACATCGTGCTCGCCGCCCGCCGCGCCGACCGGCTGGAGGTGGTGGCGAAATCGGTGCGGGAGACCGGCCGGCGGGCGCTCCCCGTCACCACCGACGTGTCCAGCCCGGAGCAGTGCACCGCGCTGGCCGAGGCCGCGATGGCGGAGTTCGGCCGGGTCGACATCCTGATCAACAACGCCGGCTTCGGCACCGCGGTGCCGGCGCTGCGCGAGCAGCCCGACGAGTTCCGCCGGGTGCTCGACATCAACCTCAACGGCGCCTACTGGGCGGCACAGGCCTGCGCCCGCGTCATGGCGCCGGGGTCGAGCATCGTCAACATCGCGAGTGTTCTCGGCCTGGTCAAGTCGTACGCACCGCAGGCGGCCTACTCCGCGAGCAAGGCCGGGCTGATCGGGCTGACCCGCGACCTGTCCCAGCAGTGGTCGGGCCGCCGCGGCATCCGGGTCAACGCCATCGCCCCCGGCTACTTCGCCAGCGAGATGACGGACGAGATCCCCCGGGACCAGCTGATGACGTTCATCACGAACACGACCCCGCTGGGCCGTCTCGGCGAGCAGCGCGAGCTGGACGCGGCCGTGGTCTTCCTGGCCGGGCCGGGCGCCTCCTACATCACCGGCACGACCCTCGCGGTCGACGGAGGCATGTCCGGTCACTGAGCACGACGCCCCTTGGGGATGAGCACGACGCCCCTTGGGGAGGGGCATCCGACGATCGCCGCGGCCGCACCGAGCCGCGGCGATCGTCGATTCTGGACGGGCTTGACCCTCGACGACCGGTCCTCTACTTTTTCCCGGACGGGAAAAAATAGGCAACATCCCGGCGAAGCCTCCGGGCACCACCGTGGCACCGGCCACCAGCATGCCCGACAGACCACCACGACAGTCGCGGACCCGCGTCCTTGAAAGGCCGAAGGATGAGCGCACTGCTCGATATCGAGAACCTCGTCGTCGAGTACCCGGCCGAAGACCATCGCGACGGCCCGGCGGCAGTGCTGCGGGGCGTCTCGATCGCGGTCCAGCCAGGCGAATGCCTCGGGATCGTCGGCGGCCACGGA
Source organism: Frankia sp. R43 (assembly GCF_001306465.1). Lineage (NCBI taxonomy): Bacteria > Bacillati > Actinomycetota > Actinomycetes > Frankiales > Frankiaceae > Frankia > Frankia sp. R43. The sequence goes on from NZ_LFCW01000004.1 coordinate 594,240, forward strand.
GCTGGCAAGACCACCCTCGGCCGCGCGGTGCTCGGGCAGGCCCCGGTCGCCTCCGGCTCCATCCGTTTCAAGGGCCGCGACATCGTGGCGCTCTCGCACCCTCAGCGGCGCCGCCTCGACGAGAAGATCCAGGCGGTGTTCCGGGACGCGCACGGCTCGCTCGACCCCGCGGCCACGGTCGAGGCGGCGCTCACCGAACCGCTGCGTGCCGAGCATGTGCCGGCCGGCGCGGCGGCCCGGCGGGTCCGGGAGCTGCTCAACCAGGTCGGCCTCCCGGCCGGTGCCGGCCAGCGGTTACCCGGCCAGCTCAGCGGCGACCAACGCCAGCGCATCGCGATCGCCCGCGCTCTGACGCTCTCGCCAGAGCTGATCATCTGTGATGACCCGCTCTCGGCCCTCGACCCGCGCGCCGGGCACGCCCTGCTCGAACTGCTCATGAAGGTCCAGGAGTCCACCGGGACCGCCTACGTCTTCTTCTCCCCCGATCTCGCCGCGGTGCGCCGCATCTCGCATCGCATCGCCTTCCTGGAGCAGGGGCGGATCACCGAACGCGGCGAGGGCGGCCGTGACATCCCCGCCCCCCGGTTCGGATGCGAGTGGCGGTGGCCCGAGCCCGAGCCCGATCCGATCCAGTTCGCGCCGGCCTCGCATCAGGCGGCGCGCTGGCAGCAGTTCCAGCAGGCCACGGGACGGCGGCGTCGGCACGCTGACAGCGGCAGCGGCAGCGCAGGTAGCGGTGCCAGCGGCGGCGGCCGAGCCAGTGGCGGCGGCGCTGGTGGGAACCGGCCGGGCGCGCGGCGGACGAGGCCTCCCCAGAGTCGCCGGCCCGACGGCCGCAGCCGTCGCCGGAGGCCTTAGAGGCACCCGGGCCGCCATGCCCACCGAGCACACGGGGCGCCTCGCCCCCTCGAACGAACAGCCTGGGAGAATCGTGACGGCCGACAGCACCAGCTCCGGGTCGCGGAACGTCATCCCGGCGGCCGTGGAGGGGAGCTCCCGGCGCCGTGCCGGTCGACCGGCACGGATCAGCCGGCAGATGGTCGTGGACGCGGCCGCCGCCCTCACCCCCGCGAACGTGACCATCCAGGCCGTCGCGGACCGGCTCGGAGTGGACCGCAAGGCCGTCAGCTACTACGTGTCCGGCCGCGAGGAGCTCCTCGAGCTCATCACCGCCCGGACCCTGGCGAACGAGCTCGAGCACCTGGCCCTGCCCACAGGCGACTGGCGTGACGCCGTCCGCGTCTACGCACGGGGCGTCCGGCGCGTGCTGCTGCGTGAGGCCTCGCTGTCGCTGCTGATCACCCGGCTGCCGGGGGCCGGCGTCCTGATGCCGGCCGAGGCGTTGGTCGACAGGCTCGTCGACGGCGGCTTCGACGAGGGCGACGCCATGATCGCCCTCAACCTGGTGACCCGGATGGTCTTCGCCAACGCCAAGGACATCCTGGTCGCCAGGCACTTCGGGGAACATCCGACGGTCACCGAGGTCCGCCGCGCCCTCGCGGAGCTCCCCGCCGAGCAGGTGCCGCACCTGCGCCGGGTCCTGCGCGACGGCGTCCCGCAGCCCTTCGAGCTGGAGCTGGACTTCGTCGTGGCCGGCCTGCAGTATCTCCGCGACCGCCACGACCCGCCGGACCGGCCAGGTCACCGGTCGGGCGAGCGGTGACGCACCGCGGTCAGCGGACGAACACCAGGCACACGTCGTGGCCACCGAAGCCGAAGGACGTCGAGAGCACGGCGCCGGGGCGCAGCGGCCGGTTGTCGACGGCGACGACGTCGAGATGGATCTCGTCGTCCAGCGAGGTGAGGTTGCGGGTGGCCGGGGCGAGCCCGTCCCGCAGCGACAGGACCGCGAACACCGCCTCGACGGCACCGGAAGCACCGAGCAGGTGACCGGTCATCGACTTCGTCGAGGTCACCGCGACGCCGTCGAGCGCCGGGCCGAGGGCGGCGCGCAGCCCACGGCTCTCCGCCACGTCGCCGGCCGGTGTCGCCGACGCGTGCGCGTTCACGTGGACCACGTCGTCCGGGCCGATCCCGGCGGCGGTCAGGGCGTGCCGGATGGCCCGGGCGGCACCGGCGCCGGTCGGGTCGGGGGCGGCGACGTGATGTGCGTCGGAGCTGATACCGGCGCCGCCGAGGGTCGCGAGGACCCTCGCTCCCCGCGCGGCGGCGTGCTCGGCGGCCTCGAGCACGAGCACACCCGCGCCCTCGCCGAGTACGAAGCCGTCCCGGGACTTGTCGAACGGCCGTGACGCCGACCCCGGATCGTCGTTGCGCCGCGACAGCGCCTGCATCTGGGCGAACCCGGTCAGCGGCAGCGGGTGGACCGCCGCCTCGGTGCCTCCGGCGACGACGACGTCCGCCCGGCCGAGCTGGATGAGGTCCAGCCCGTAGGCGATCGCCTCGGCACCGGACGCGCAGGCGCTGACCGGCGCGTGCACACCCGCCCGGGCACCGAGTGCCAGGCCGACCGCGGACGCCGGCCCGTTCGGCATGATCATCGGAACCAGGAACGGGGAGACCCGTCGGTGCCCGCGGTCGCGGAAGACGTCGCTCTGGGAGAGCAGGGTGGTGACGCCCCCGACCCCGGAGCCGATCACGACCGCGAGCCGCTCCGGCTCGAGCGCCGGATCGCCCGCGTCCGCCCAGGCCTCACGGGCCGCGACGACGGCCAACTGCTGGCCGCGGTCCAGGCTGCGGGCCTCGACCCGGGCCAGCGGAGGCTCGACGGCGACCGGCGCGGCGATCCGGACCGGCAGCTCGCTCGCCCACGGCGCGGTCAGCGCCCGCACGCCGCTGCGCCCGGCGAGCACCCCCGCCCACGAGTCGGCCACGTCACCGCCGAGCGGCGTCGTCAGCCCGACCCCGGTGACGACCACCTGTCGCCCCCCGCCACCACGGCCGCGGTGCCCGGTGCCGTCGGTGCCGTCGGAGTAATCAGTGTCGTGGGAGTAGTCGGATTCGTCGGAGCTCGTCATTTCCTGCGGGCTGTAGGACGTCATCTCCGGGTTTCCTTCCCCGCGTTCGGACCGTTTCGCATCCGGGCATTCCCGCGCCGCGACGGTCGCGGCGGAACGCCAGCCGATCCGAGCTGTCCGCGTTCGGTCAGGAAATGCCGTCCACCGGAATCCAGGCCCGGCCCGGCGGAGACCGTCCCACGAATGCGCTGACCGACCAGAGCCCAGAATAGGAGCCGGGCACCGGTTCCATCCGCGGGCCGGCCTTACTACCCGCCATCGATTCGATGTTTCGAACGGGCGATCCGACCGGCACACGCGAAACGGGCCCGGGCGCCCGCAGCCGGTTCGCTTCAGGGCCGGTTCGGTTCAGGGCCGGAAGGTGGCCCGGTACTGGGTCGGGGTGAGGCCGGTCAGTTCCCGGAAGGCGGCGTTGAACGCCGAGAGCGACGCGTAGCCCACGCCGAGGCCGATCGCCGTGACCGAGGTGTCGTCGGCGGCAAGCCGTTCGATCGCACGGATCACCCGAAGCCGCCGGAGCACCGCGCGCCAGCTCATGCCGATCTCGGTCTCGAACCTCCGGGCCAGCGACCTCGGGGTGAGACCGACCTCGTGCGCCACGTCCTCGAAACGCACCTCGTCGGCCAGGCGCTCCCCGGTCAGGCGCAGGGCCCGCCGTACCTCCGGCGAACGCCCGGCCGGCACGACCATCGGGCTCGGCTGGGTGGCGAGCCGCCAGGTCACCGCGGCGAGCGCCGCGAACAGCGCCCGGGGGTAGTCGGCGAGCGGCTCGTCGCCCTCGCCCCAGGCACCGCACTCGGCGACGAGCGCCCGCGCCAGTGGGCTGAGATCGAACACCGCCAGCGGCGCCGCCGGTGCCGGGACGAATCCCCGGTCGAACAGCACCGAGGCACTGGTGACCGGCTGCGGGATGCTGACCGTGATCGGCTGCCCCGCCTCGATCAGCGCGGCCCGGGCGGGTGGCAGCAGCCACGACTGGTCACCCGCCTCGAGCCGCAGGGCGCCGGCGGAGGCGCAGAGCAGATAGTGACGGTCCACCCGGAGCTCACGCGCCGGCTCCGGCCGGAACGTCCGCACAAAGCTGTAGGCCTCGCGGGTCACTCGCGGGTCACCGGAAGCCTGCCATTGCCTGATCGTAGGAAACCGCCGGTGGCGGCGGGCGCGTCAGGCGACCGTCTCCAACAGCCGCGCGTCGAAACGACGACTCACCGGCGCGGCGGTCATCATGGGCCGTAGCGCGTTGCCCATGCGCGCGAACGACGCGGACTCCAGATAGGCCGCGAACGACTCCGCCCCATCCCATTCGTGCACGATCGTGATCTGGTTCTCGTCCGCACGCGACGCATGCACCCGGAAGCTCAGGTTGCCAGGCATTGCGCGAACCTCATCCCGCTCGTGATCGAGCTCGGCGAGAGCGGCCGGGCGGTCATCCACGGACGTACTGAAGTCGACGATGGCGATGAACATGGATGTCCTCCTGATCCGGGCGGCGATACCGCGGGTGTGCGACACCGATTCTCGGCCGCCGCCATCGCTGCCGGCCTCCGCCCAACGGACGCGTTCACGCTCCGGTCGGTCAGCCGGGCGGGTGTCCGACAGCAACAGGCCCACCGGACGGACAACCGACCGGTGGGCCTGCGGGAGTGCTGAGCGCGGAGTACGGTTCAGGCGATCAGGAACCGATCTTCCTGCCGTCCTTGCGGCGGATGACGACGGTCGCCGCGCGGGGGCGGCCGGCCGGGTCGAAGTCCGGCCAGTTGCTGACCGCACGCGGGTTCGCCGGCGTCGGCTCACCGAAGAACGCGGTGGCCTCACCCGGGTGCTGGATGTTGACGAACAGCGACGTCCCGTCGGGCGTCGCGGTGATGCCGGTGATCTCGCTGCCGCGCGGGCCGGTGAGGAACCGGCGGATCTCGCCCGTACCGGGGTCGGCGGCGAGCATCTGGTTGTTGCCGATGTGGTCGTACTTGCGGGTGGCGAGGTTCTGCGAGCTGTTCGAGACGTCGGTCTCGATCCACAGCCGGCCGTCCGGGTCGACCCACAGACCGTCCGGGGAGCCGAACAGCGGCTGGTTCGCCGGCACGAACTCGCCCTCGGGCAGGTAGGACGGGTCACCGGCGTAGAACGCGATGTCCCAGGTGAAGGACAGCTCGGTGCAGTTGCCCTTCTTCTCATGGAAGCGCAGGATGTGCCCGTAGATGTTGGTCTTGCGCGGGTTCACGGCCGTCGAGCCGGACGACCCGTTGGTGAGGCTGACGAAGACGTCGCCGGTCTTCGGGTGCACCGTGACCCATTCGGGCCGGTCGAGCTTGGTCGCGCCCACGGCGTCCGCCGCCTGGCGGGTGCGCAGCAGGACGTCCGCCTGGTCGGTGAAGCCGGCCGCGGCGGTGAGCCTGCCCTGGCCGAACACCAGCGGCACCCAGGTGCCCGTGCCGTTGTCCGCGAACGTGGCGACGTACAGCGTGCCGTGGTCGAGCGGGCTCCGGCCCTCACGGCGCAGCTTCTTCCACGACTGCGAGCCGACGAACTTGTAGAGGTACTCGCCGTTCTCGTCATCCCCGGTGTAGACGACGATCCGCTCGTCGTGCTCGACGACGGTCGCGCCCTCGTGCTTGATGCGCCCGAGCGCCGTGCGCTTCACCGGGGTGGACTTCGGGGCGAACGGGTCGATCTCGACGACCCAGCCGAAGCGGTTGAGCTCCTTCGGGTTCTTCGCCACGTCGAAACGGGCGTCCGCGGTGTGCCACTTGTAGCCACCGCCGGCCGCGCTCACGCCGTACCGGGACTGGGCCGCGCTCGGCGCCCAGGTGGTGTCGGTGGTTCCGAAGTAGCTGTTCCAGTTCTCCTCACAGGTGAGGTAGGTGCCCCACGGGGTGTAGCCGTTGGCACAGTTGTTCAGCGTGCCGAGGGCGGCGTTGTTCGACGCCAGCTCGGCGTGCCGCAGCGTGACCGGGCCGGAGAAGGTGACCGGCGTGGCACCGGTGACCCGACGGTTGTAACGGGAGTCGACGTTGGTCCACTTCCCGCCCTGCTGGCGGATGGCGATCACGCTGACGCCGTGCGCGGCGAGCGCCTTGGCGACCTTCTCCGGGGTGAGCAGCGCGTCACCGTCCGGGAAAAGCAGCTTCTGGTCGACATACTCGTGGTTCACGACCAGCAGGCCCTCACGGTTCGCGTCGGAACCGCGGCCGGTCGGGAAGAAATGCATTCCATCATGGTGCATTCCGACCTGGAGCGCCTGGTCGGCAGCGCTGTTCGAGCCGTCCTTCTTCCAGGCCGGGCCGTTTTTGGCGAGTGGCGTTCCCCAGGGAATGAGCACCTGGACGGTGTAGCCCTCCGGCACCACGACGGCGTCGGCCGTGCTGATCGGTACCTCGGCGAAGCCCAACAGCCTGGAACTCCCGTGGCCGCTGCCGCCACTGCCACCGCCGGGCCGGCCCGCGGCCGGACCGCTCGCGCCGGCGGCACCCGCGCCGGCCACGCCGAGAAATCCCGCGGTTACCGCCGCGATTCCGCCACCGACAAGCGTCCGACGGCTCAGCCGGGTGGCGATGATGTCGGAAAGGCTCGGGTTATCGGTGGGGTTTGAAGCGGCGTCGTCAGTGTCGCGCACAATTCCTCCGTCGTGAGTCTTCCTCGCTCTCCGCCGACGCTAATAAGCCCCCGTGTTGCTGTGAAGAACCTGTGAACGAACCGCGGGTGAACCGCAGGCCAACGTTGAGGGGTCCACAGATCATTCTGGTCGAAAACAGGTCGGATCGCGCACGGTCTACTTCCCGGTCGCGGCACGATCCGCGAGGAGTGCCGACCGGGCGGGTGCCTGGCGGACCAGACCGCCGCCGGCGACATCGGGAAGTGCTCACCGACGACCCGGACGCGGACGGGCTGGCCGGCAACGCTGCCGGCCAGCCCGTGGCGCAGGGGAGGAACCCGTCTGACGGGAACTACTCCGCGGATCTCAGAAGGAGGTCTTCGTCGGCTCGGCCCAGTCGCGGTTCGCGTTGGACCAGCAGACCCAGGGCTTCTCCTTCGTCGCACCGACCATCTGGAACTTCCCGCCCTTGATCTGGACGAAACTCGTGCATTCCTGCTTGGCGCCGTGCGTCGTCGGATCCTCCTGGGTCGCACTCTCGTGCATCCGGGTCCAGTCGATGGGCGCGATCAGGCCGTCGGCGGTGTAGTCGGTGATCTTGTTCGTCGCGTCGATCACGCTCTGGCGAGTGAAGGACGGGCCGGCCTTGAGGATTCCCTGGTAGGCGATGTCGGCGTCGATCCAGCCGATCATCGCGACCTCGGAGATCTCCGCGCCGGTCTTCTCCATCCACTTCTTGAAGTCGCCGAGGCCGCTGTCACCGGCGTCCGCCTCAAAGGGGCGGAACTGCACCTGCACGATGTCGCCCTCGAACAGGTCACCGGCCTCCTCCACGAACTTCTGGTCGTAGGAGTTCGGGTGCAGGAGCTTGACGTCCGCGAGGCCCTGGCGCTGCAGTTCCTGGGCGAGAGTCTTCTGACCGTTCAGGTCGAAACAGGTGATGACCATATCGGCCCCGGCGCGCTTTATCGCCGACACCTCGGGGCCGACGCCGTTCGGCAGGCCGAACGCCAGGCCCTCGTTGTAGTAGACGACTTCCTGCCCGGTGTCCGCCTTGTAGAGCTCGATCGAGTCGCGCACCGACTGGGTGCACCGCTTCGAGCTGTCCGAGACTCCGTAGCCCAGCGCCGCGATCTTCTTCGCGCCGACCAGCGTGGCGGCGTACGGGTAGTAGCGTGCCGTGCAGTCCAGGCAGATGATGCCCGCGTTACCCCAGATGTCGTCGTGGCCGGCCATGGCCGCCGGCTGGATGGCCCACACGTACTGCGGAACACCGGCCTCCGCCAGGTCACCCCATCCCAGGGGAAGCTGGGCGGCGCTGAAGGTGCCGAAGGTGTTGTTGTCGTTGATGATCTTAAGTGCGCCCTGCTTGTTCTGGCCGAGCTGGTCATCGATCTTCTCGGTCAGCGCGAGCTTGCGGCCGTGAACCCCGCCCTCGCTGTTCCGGAAGGCGAAATAGGCCTCGATACCCTGGGCGTAGCAGTCGTAGATGCAGGCGCCGGTCGGGTTGTTGCTCTTGGTGGCAAGCATGGAGAAGTTGATCGCGTCCGCGGTCACCCCGGGCGCACTGTTCGAGACCACCGCTCCGCCGCTGCCGCCCTTGTTCTCCGTCGAGTCCGATCCCGACGAATTGGAGCATGCGACGAGCAGGACGCCCAGCGCGGCGACCAGTGCCACCAGCCGCCCTAAGTGGAGTTCAAGCCTCTTCACAGGCACGTGGTCAGTCCTTCGGTTCCAGGCGCTCGAAAGCAGTGCGGCCGAGCGCAACCAGCCCATGGATTTGTCACGACGTATACTGCACGACCGGCCCGACGACCGGCCCGCATTTCCGGGTGGAGGCGACCCGTGCGGAGTGGGGTCGATGCTCGGTCAGGCACATCGACCGGAACCGGACTTCACTCGCCGCAGGCTCCACACCCGAATCCCGACGTTCACGACGGACAGGCGAGGGACAGCTCCCCTGGTCACGCGCCGGAATCATGCGGGAAATGGATCACGGCCTGCCCCGCACGCACCCCCACCAGTCCTACAAGTCGACTGCTTTAGGCTATAGAGGGATTAGATGAGACGCAAGTAACACTTAATCATCTAGAGGTACCGGCGGACTCCCTGCTGCCGCTGGGAAGGCCGCGAGGATCCTCACCGCGCCACCGGAGCACCGGCGCACCGCCACACCGGCCGCAACCGACCGGCACGGCCGCGCAGCGCACCTCCGGGCCGACGTCACGCCCACTCCTCCCCGAGGCCCCGCCGAACCGCACCCCGAACGCATCGGAGCGCCACCGGAGCATCACCGCGGGCGCGCCGGAACAGATGAATCACCGCAGGTCAGACCCGTTGCCGATCATCGACATGTCAGGCGCGGTTTACGGATGGTCCATTTGCGGGATGCCCGGCGTCCATCACGGCGGCAGAAGCTCTACGGCGCGTGCCATCGGGCCCGCGACCCACAAGGGGGGAACATATGAATCGACCGAGCCGGACCAGCGTGACAGCTGGCGCGCTGGCTGTCGCACTGCTCGGCGCCGGTGCCGCCGCCGGTGCCGCCCAGGCCGGCGGGGGCGGATCGCGTCCCGGCGAAAGGCTGCAGGCTCGTAACGACACCTACAGCGTGTCGGCCGGAAAGACGCTCTCGGTACGTGCCGGGGGCATCCTTCGTAACGACAGCGGCGAGCCCGCCACCCTGGTTTCGAACACCGCGCCCACGAACGGAACGCTGAGTCTCGCCGCGGACGGCTCCTTCAGCTACACGCCGAAGGCCGGCTTCACCGGCACCGACAGCTTCAGCTACACCGTCAGTGACGCGGTGAGCGTCTACCAGACACAGGTCGCCCCGCTCGCCACCATCGGCGGTGTCACCATCAAAGGCGGCGCCTACGGGTCGTCCGTGTACCCCGTGCCCGGCTCCAGGAACGAGTTCTACGGCCTGACCGACCGTGGCCCGAACGTCGACGGCCCGGGCGGGGTGAAGATCGAGCCGCTGCCGTCCTTCGCCCCGAAGATCGGGAAGTTCAGGCTCGTCGACGGCAGGGCGGTGCTGGAGCGGACCATCACGCTGCGCGCTGCCGACGGCACGCCCTACAACGGGCGGGTCAGCACCGAGGCGAGCACCGGCGAGACGATCCTCGACCTGAACGGGAACGTGCTCACCGCCGATCCGAACGGCTACGACCCCGAGGGCCTGGTCGCGCTGCGCGACGGCACGTTCTGGGTCTCCGACGAGTACGGGCCGTACATCACGCACTTCGACCGTGACGGCAAGGCGATCGAGCGCCTCTCCCCCTTCAACGGCGCGCTGCCCGCGGAGCTCGCCAACCGGATGCCGAACCGGGGAATGGAGGGCCTGACCATCACCCCGGACGGCACGACGCTCGTCGGGATGATGCAGTCCGCGCTGGCGCAGAAGGACCTGACGCCGAAGCCGGCGACCGTGACGACCCTGCGCATCGTCACCTACAACCTGCGGACGAGGGCCACCCACGAGTACCTGTACCTGCTGGACGACCCGGTGCGCAACGTCGGCGCGGTCAGTGAGATCACCGCGGTCGGCAACTCGAGGTTCCTGGTCACCGAGCGGGACGGCGTCTTCGAGCCCGGTGCGGTCAAGAAGATCTTCGCGATCGACCTGGACGGCGCGACCGACGTCGGCCCGCAGGCGTCGGTGCCGGGCGCGGTGTACACCGCGGCCAAGGGCGGCCTGCTGCTGGGCAGCGCCCAGAAGACCATCGAGGCCACGGTCGGCAGCTCCGACACCGCGACCGCGACGGCGACGCTGGCCGCGGCCGGCATCCGCCCGGTTGGCAAGAAGCTGGATGTGGACGTCGCGGGCCTGGTCAGCACCCTCGACCCGACCGGTGGCTTCTTCGGCCACGACAAGGTCGAGGGCGTCGCGACGACCGACGGCGGGCGGACGCTCGTCATCACCAACGACAACGACTTCGGCATCAACGGCGTGACGAACACGGCGGCGCCGTTCCAGCTGAAGGCCAAGATCCTGCCGAACGGCCAGCAGGACGACGGGGCGTTCCTGGTGGTCGACACGACCAGGCTCCCCGCCGGCACCAGCACCGCGACCGTCACCATCACCGTCCGCAACGGCGGCCGGCACTGATCCAGCGGAGGTCAGGCGCCCTGCGCCCCGCGCCTGGCCTCCGCTCCCACCTGCCTCCGCTCCCACCCGGTTGCGCTCCCACCCGGTTGCGCTCCCACCCGGTTGCGCTCCCACGCGCCTGCGCGCAGGCGTGGCGTCCCGCGCTGATCGTTCAGGAGAGCTCGCGCTTGAGGATCTTGCCGGTCGCGGTCATGGGCAACGCGTCCACGAACTCCACGACACGCGGGTACTTGTAGCCGGCCATCTGCTCCTTCGCCCACGCGATCAGTTCCTCGGCGTCGACGGTGGCGCCCTTCTCGCGGATGACGACCGCCTTGATCTCCTCGCCGTGACTCGGATGCGGGATGCCGATGACCGCCGCGAGCGAGACGTCGGGATGGGTCAGCAGGACCTCCTCGACCTCACGCGGATAGACGTTGAACCCGTTGCGCAGGATCATGTCCTTCGACCGGTCGACGATGTAGTACCAGCCGTCGGCGTCCCTGCGGGCGAGGTCACCGGTGCGGAACCAGCCGTCCCGCAGCGCCTGCTCGGTCGCCTCGGGCCGCTTGTAGTACCCCTTCATCACGTTGTGCCCGCGGATGGCGACCTCGCCGATGCCCTCGGGCTCGGTGATCTCGTCCCAGCTCGCCGGGTCGAGCAGCCTCATCTCGATCCCGCGGACCGGAACGCCTATGGAGCCCACCCGCGGCGGCTGGCCGTACAGCGAGAACGCGGCGACCGGGGACGTCTCGGACAGCCCGTAGCCCTCCATGATCGTGACGCCGAACTGCTTCTCGAACTGCCGGTGCACCTCGACCGGCAGTGCCGCGCCACCGGAGATGGCGATGCGCAGGTTGCCGGCCAGTGTCCCGACGTCGATCGACGGGTCCCGCGCAAGCGCGTCGAGCAGGCTCCAGTACATCGTCGGAACCCCGGCGAAGACGGTGACCCGCTCGTCCAGCATGGTCTGGATCGCCGCGCCCGGCTCGAACCGAGGCATCAGCACGCAGCGCCCCCCGAACGCGATCGCGCTGTTCTGGGTGACCGTCTGGCCGAACGAGTGGAACAGCGGCAGCACGCACAGGTAGGTGTCGGGGCGGGCGGGATCACACTGGAACACATCCCGGGCGACCAGCGCGTTGTCACGCATGTTGCGGTGGCGCAGCTCCGCTCCCTTGGGCTGGCCGGTGGTGCCCGAGGTGTAGAGGATGACGGCGGTGTCGTCATCCGCGGTCTCGACGCTGCGGAACGTCGCCGGCTGGTCGGCGACGGCCTGCCCGAGGGTCCGCACCGGGCGCTGCGGTGTTCCCCGCACCGGCGAGGCGGCGGCCGGGTCGAGCGTGATGACGAAGAAGTGCTCACAGCCGGGCGTCTCGACGAACCCGGCATATCCTTCGTCGGCGATGGGCAGCTCGGGAGTGCCCTGGAAGCAGAAGTACGCGCGGGCGTCGGAATCGTCGAGGTGGTAGGCGATCTCCCGGCTCCGCAGCAGCACGTTGAGGGGCACGACCGCCGCACCCGCCTTGAGGATGCCGAAGTAGACGATCGTGAAGTGCGGCACGTTCACGCAGCTGAGCGCGACCTTGTCGCCGGGCTGGATCCCGGTGGCCACCAGCAGGTTCGCGACCTGGCTGGCGGCGGCGTCCAGCTGGGCATAGGTGACGCGGGCGGGGCCGAGGACGAGCGCCTCCCGGTCCGGGTAGGTCGCGGCCGTGTCCTCCAGCAGCTGCGCCAGGTTCGCCATGTCCTCGTCCTCGCCCTCTCGCCGGTCTCGATCAACCACGGCCCGCACCAGCGGACGGATCAGTGGTCGGTGTTGTCCGTATCCGGTCCTACGATGCCACCGCGGCGGCTGTCCGTGACACCGCGCGGATACCGCCCCGCAGGCGGATCAGCCGATTGGGAGATCGAATCCAGGGTTGTGATGATCGGACGCGCATTCCATGGTGAACCCGCGCGGGGCTCGCGCGGAAGCTCGCCGAAGGGTTCATCCATGCCGACCGCCACGTCCGAGAAGTCCCACAGCTTCGAGGTCTTCGAACACTACGAACGGCTCCAGTGGAAGGTTTGCGAGCTGGGGCTCGAGAACATCGACCAGGAGCTCGTCCAGCCGGCTTACCTGGCCCTCGTCAAGGGCGTCGTCGTGGGTGAGGCGACGTCCCTTCCCGGGCTGCACGGCTTCCTCAGCGAGTTCCACGACGACTACGACTGCTCGGCCTTCGTGGCCATCTGGGCCTACCAGGAGCTGCAGCACCACTACGCGTTCCGCGCCTGGCTCAAGGCCGTAGGTGTCCACATCGACCAGGACAAGATCGAGGCGCTGCGCGAGCCGTACGAGGCCGGGATCACGCCGAGCGCGACGCTGACCACCAACGTCATCTCGGAGATCATCGTCAACACGGCCTACCGGGCACTGGCGGAATGGGTGCAGGAGCCCGTCCTCGCCGGCCTCTTCCTGAACGCCAGCCGCGACGAGGCGGGCCACGCCCGCGAGTTCCTCTTCTACCTGAAGCGCCGCCTCGCCCAGCACCCGGAGGAGCTGAAGTCGGTCCTGGAGAGGATCCACTTCTACGTGACCAGCCCGCGGCTGAACCACCCGGTCGGCGTCTACAAGCACCAGCGCGTCGAGGAGATGCGTGACCACGAGACCGTCGACGACGTGATCGACGTGTTCCTGCGGATCTCCCCGCCCGACGCGCAGGAGAAGCTGCAGGCGAAGCTTCGGCGCATGCTCGGCACGGCGGTGGGCCGGGACCTCACCCGCAACTCGACCATCCGCCACGCCATGGCCGAGCTCTCGGTCTGAACGGAGCGACGATCATGCCGTCCGAATCCGAGGTTCTGAGCACCGTCACGGACATCGTCGCCCGCGAGCTCGGGATGCCGGCCGACGCGCTCACCCCAGACCTTGATCTTCGCAACGCCGAGGGCGCGGACTCGATGAAGGTCCTCGTCATGATCTCCCGCATCGAGCGCGCCTACGACATCGAGATCGAGGACGAGGACGTCTTCACCCTCGCCTCCATCAACGACGTCGTCCGCATCGTGCTCGCGACGGTCGCCACGGCCACCGTCTGACACCCGGCCGCCCAACACCCGGCCGCCTCACGCCGTGCCGTGCGGTCCGCACGGCACGGCGTGGGCTTTCTTCATTTTATCGATAGAAAAGTGAAGAAGATCACGCGATACCGGCGTTGGCTCCCACGCGGCCAGCGTGTTTGGGTGTTTTCGTGCCCCAGACGTCCCCCGCCCTGCCCCTCGACGACCGGCCGCCGGCCGCGGCCGCCGTGGTCGCGGCGCTGCTGCCGCAACCGCTCGTCGACCAGCTGCGCACGGCGCTCGGCACCGACATCGACGTTCTCGACGTCCTGGGCGGCGATCCCCTGCCCGCCACACCGGCCGCGCCGCTGATGTCGCTGGTCATGCCCTGGTCGCTGAACAACTCGCCGTCGCCGGCCGCGCTGGATGCCGTCGAACGGGCGGAATGGGTGCATTTCGCATCGACGGGCGTCGACGGGTTCCCCCTCGACCGGCTGGCCGGCCGCACGGTGACCTGCGGCCGAGGCGCGAACAGCGTCGCGATCGCGGAGATGACGGTCGGCCTGCTCCTCGCCGCCGAGAAGCGCTTCCCGGACATCTGGGAGGCCGAGACGAACGACCCGTACATCACCGAGCCGCTGGGCACGCTGGCTGGCCGCACCGTCGGGCTGCTCGGCTTCGGGTCGATCGCCAAGGCCCTGGCACCCCGCCTGGCCGGCTTCGGGACCCGTCTGCTGGCACTGCGGCGCAGCGGCCGCCCTTCCGACGTCCCGGGCGTGACGGTCGTGCACACGCTCGCCGAGCTGCTCGGGCAGGCCGACCACCTGGTGGTCGCCGCCGCGCTGACCCCGCAGACGAACCGGCTGCTCGATGACGCCGCGTTCGCCCTCGCGAAGCCCGGCCTGCATCTGGTGAACATCGCCCGGGGGCGGATCGTCGACACCGACGCGCTGGTCCGGGCGCTGGCGAGCGGGGTCGTCTCCCGCGCCAGCCTGGACGTCACCGACCCGGAGCCGCTGCCGGCCGACCACCCGCTGCGCCACGACCCGCGGGTGCGGATCATGCCGCACGTGTCCTGGTCGGCTCCCGGTGGCTTCAGCCGTGGCCTTGATGTTTTCTCGGACAACCTCCGCCGCTGGCGCGCGGGCGAGCCGTTGCACGGCCTCGTCGACATCACCGCCGGCTACTGAGCCTCCGGGGGAGTCGTCCGCGTCACCCGCCGGCGGCCTCCTGATCGACCCACCACTGCAGCGCCTCCTCGACCTCGCGGGTCTCGGGATGCTCTGGGCCGAGCGCGCGCAGCCGGCTGGTCAGGACGTCCGCGCCGATCTCCCGCGCCCGCGGGTAGCGGCCGAGCCTGCCCAGGTAGACAGCCAGGTTGTAGGCCGACCTCACCGTGTCCGGGTGGCCTGGGCCCAGCACCGCGACGCGCCGGGTGAAGGTGTCCTCCCCCAGCTCGCAGGCCGCTTCGTGATCCCCGAGGGCGCTGAGCCGGACAGCGAGGTTGTACGCCGAGGTCAGGCTGTCGGGATGGCTTTCCCCCAGCACCCGGCGCCGCCGGATGAGGGTGTCCTCCCCCAGCTCGCAGGCCGCCAGGTGGTCCCCGAGGGCGCCCAGCACGATGCCGAGGTTGTTCGCCGTGCCCAGGGTGTCCGGGTGGTCGGGCCCGAGCACCCGGCGGCGCCGGGCAAGCGCCTCGCGATACAGGTCGCGGGCGGCGGCCTGGTCGCCGACCTCGGCGAGGTCGACCGCGAGGTTGTGGGCCGAGGTGAGGGTGTCGGGGTGGTCGGGCCCGAGCACCCGGCCGCGCCGCGCCAGCGTGTCCTCGTCCAGCGCGCGGGCGGCCCGGTGGTCGCCCCGGGCGCTGAGCCGAACGGCGAGGCTGTTCGCCGCCGCCAGGGTGTCCGGATGGTCCGGGCCGAGGGCCCCCCTCAGCCGGGCGAGCCCCTGGGCGGTGGGCTCCGCACCGTCCCACAGGTCCGGCTTCCCGCCCTGTGCCAGCTTCCGCGTCGCGCCGACACCGCGGTCCTCACCACCGTCATCACCGTGATCACTGTCGGCGCCGTCAGCAGCGGACTCACGGCGGGCACGGTCACCAACGGCGACGGCGCCACCGATGGCGACGGCACTACCGGCCGGGGGCTCGTCCCCCGCAGGGATCACGGCCTCGGGGATCACGGCATCGGGGATCACGGCGCCAGGGGCTCGCATGCCACCGAGCGAGGTCCCCTCCGCCGCGCGGCGGACGGCGTCGTCGAGGTGCAGCGGCAGGCCGGCCCGCACGGTCCAGCCCGCGCCATAGGCCTCGGTCGCGGCGTGGGCGAGCGCGGTGGCGAACGTGACGGCGTCCGGCGGCCGGGCGGCCGGATCCTTCGCCAGCGCGTGCAGGACGACCTCGGCGACCGGCCCGGCCACCCCCGGCATGGGCGGGGGTGGCGCCGACAGCTGCTGGTGCCACAGGACGTGCAGCGGCTGCCGGGGGTCGAACGGAGGGCGCCCGGTCAGCAGCCGGTAGAGGACGCTGCCCAGCGCGTACAGGTCGGTCGCCGGGCCCAGGCGCCCACGTTCGATCTGTTCGGGAGCCATGTTCATCGGTGTGCCGACAACCTTGCTGGCGGTGGTCGCCGCGCCCTCGAACACCCGCGCGATGCCGAAGTCGACCACCTTCACCGTCCCGTCCGCGGCGAACAGGATGTTGTCGCCCTTGACATCGCGGTGCAGCACGTTGTGGTCGTGGGTGTGGCTCAGCGCGGCGGCCACCGCCAGGCCCACCGCACACGCCTGCTCCGGGGTCAGCCGGCTGCGGCGCCGGCTCAGCGTGCCCCCGCCCAGCAGCTCCATCACCACGAGGCGGAGGTCGTCATCCTCGACGTAGTCATACACCCGGACCACATGCGGATGATCAAGGCTGCCCAGCAGCCGGGCCTCGGCCGCGAAGTCGATCCACTCGCCGCCGGCGTCGCGGGCCCGCATCACCTTGATCGCACTCGGGCGACGCATCCGACGGTGCTCCGCCCTCAGCACCAGCCCGAACGCGCCCGCACCGAGATCCTCGCCGAGAACGTAGTTGGGCACGGCAGCGGCCACCCGTGCCCGGTCGATCATCATCGAACGCCCCAGAGCATCACAAGCACATCATGCGGCAGTCGTCCCACCCGCGGCCCACGGAGCGCCTGTCTTTCCGCCTAAAGTCCGGGTGCAACTCCGGCCGACCACGGTACTTCTAACCCTGACGCACGCCGACCGCCCCCGTTACAATGACGGGTGGCCGAGCGGGCGACTAGAGTCGGTCCGGTTCCTTCATTTGAATCCGCCGGGCGAGGACCAGGAGCGCGCAGGTGAGCAACGCCGCCATGGGCAGTTCGCTGCCAGGGCCCGTCGTCGTACTCGAACATGGCGGGACCCGGTGGCGGGCCGGCCGCGGCGCGGAAATCACGGTCGGGCGCAGCAGCGCCTGCACCATCAAGCTGCCGGATGACATCTACCTGTCACGGCACATGGCCTCGCTGCGGGTTCTCGACGACTGCGTCCTGGTGTACAACAAGTCCCAGTCCAAGCCGTTCTCGCTGCGCCCGCCCGTCGGGGCGGACAGGGTCATCGAACCCGGCGCGGCGGTCACATCCCTGCCGTTCTCCGAGTTCGACATCGTCCTGGCCCGACAGGGTGGGGCGACCGCCACCATCCATGTCGACGCCTCCGCCGTCACCTATGACCGCCGGTTCTTCGGCGCCAGCACGCTTTCCGAAAGCCGAGCGACGATCGGCGGGCCACTGCAGCTCACCCCGGCACAGCGGGACATCATCGTCGAGCTGTGCCGGCCGCTGCTGACCCGCTGCGGAAGCGACGCCCGCCCGGCCACCTACCAGGAGATCGGGGCACGGCTGAACCTGAGCCCAAGGTATGTGCGCAACGTCATCACCGACATCCGGCAGGAGCTGAGCCGGCGCGGCGTCCCCGAGCTGACGGACTGGGAGTCTCTGGCGCACTGGATGATCCTCAACCGGGTGGTCACCGAGGACGACCTCGGCCCGCCCGCCCAGCAGTAGCCAGGAGCGCCGGCCGCACGCCGGACGCACGCCGGGCGAATCCGTCCACGCGGCCGCCCGCAGGGTACGGACAGGCCCACGGACCCACCCCCGGACCCGGTGCGGCCATGGGGTGTAGCGCTCCACTACCCGGCCGCAGGCTCGTCATCTAGGTTCTCCGGAGTCGGCGGTCGACGCCGACCTGCCGAAAAGAACACCCGTGGTGGTGCCCTCGGAGGTCACAGCGGTATGGCCCTGTTAAGCGTCGGGCAGGTGATACGCGATACCTACACCGTCGAACGACTGCTGGGCCGCGGCGCCTTCGCCGAGGTCTACCGGGTCGAGCACCGGTATCTGGGCCGGCAGGCGATGAAGGTGTTCCGGCAGGAGGGAATGTCCGCGGAGCAGGTGCGGGACGCACTCGGTGAGGCAATGCTGCTCTCCAGGCTGGGTCACCCGAACATCGTTCGTGTCTTTGAGGCGAACACCGTCGAGGCGGACAGCGGCGGCCATGCGTACTTCACCATGGAATATGTCAACGGCGGCACACTGACCGGTTTCCGGCAGTCGTTCGGTGACGCGTTCGTGCCCATTCCCGTCGCGGTCGACGTCATGCGCCAGGTCGCCCGTGGGCTGGCGGTCGCCCATCGGGAATCACCACCGATCGTCCACCGCGACATCACCCCGCAGAACATTCTGGTCGGCTACGACCGGGACGGGCCCCGGGCCCGGATCAGCGATTTCGGGCTCGCCCGGAAGGTCAGCGCGCTGACGCTGCTGGCCAGCTCGCAGGGAACCATCGCGTTCATGGCGCCGGAAACACTGCTGCACCCCCATCTGGCGTCGGTGCCGGGCGATGTCTGGGCCCTCGGCGCGGTGTTCTACCTGCTGCTGACCGACGAGTTCCCCTACCCGCGGCGCGCCGCCGGCGATCCGATCACGGCCGCCTGGGACACCACGGCGCTCGTGCCGCCGAACCAGGTGCGGTACGCGGTCGACGACCTGCTCAACGCGATCATCGTCCGGGCGCTGTCCTTCGACACCGCGACGCGCTACCCGTCCGCGGCCGAGATGCTCGCCGACCTCGAGGCCTGGCCAGCGCGCCAGAACCCGCCCCACCAGGACGGGCCACCTCGGCATGTGCCGCCCCAGGACCCGCCTCCCGCGGACACCGGACCCACAGGCACCGGACCCACGGGCACCGGACCCACGGGCACCGGACGCGACAGCCGACGCGCGGACACACCACGCACAGACCGGCCGCGGCAACGCGGGCGGGAACCGGGGCCGGCCGGGGAGATCGCCGCCGGCAAGAACACAGGGGGCTGACGCCTTGACCACGCACGGCACCGACCTCGCCCCGCTGCGGCGGGTGTCCGCCCAGCTCTACCGCCAGAACGCGTTCCGCCTCACCGGCGTCCCGCTGTCGGCCACGGCCCGCGACATCAGACGGCAGTCGGACATGCTCGCCATCCTGGAGAAGACCGGGGCACCGCTGCCGGTACCGGACCTTCTGCCGTTGCGGCCCGAGCCGTCCAGTGCGGACATCCGGGCCGCTCTCGACCGGCTCGCTGATCCGCGCCAGCGGCTTGTCGACGAGTTCTTCTGGTTCTGGCCGGTCGGCGGCGGCAGCAGCTCCGGCGGCGGCGACGACAGCCGCGGCGCCGACACCGGCGAGGACCCGGCGCTGGCCGCCCTGGCCGCCGGTGACACTCAGGCGGCGGCCAGGTTGTGGGCCGCCACGGCCGAGAACAGTGACCGACAGGTACCCGCGCCGGACGCCGCGAACGCGCTGCACAACGTCGCGGTGCTCGGTCACCTGCAGGCGCTGGACGCCGAGCTGACCCCGGGCTCGGAACCACCGGACTGGGTCCTGGTCTACCGCCGCTGGGGGGACGTCCTGCGCGACCACCAGGTATGGAGCGGTCTTGAGGAGCGTATCCGCCGCGCCGCGGACGCCCGGCTCGACGCTGACCTGGCCGACACCATCCGCACCGGGCTGCCCGCCGCGCTGCTGTCGATCGGTGCCGGGCTGGCGGCGGAGGCCATCGCCGCCGGCGAGCGTGACCGGGCCGAGCGGCAGTTGACGGCCATGCGCGGCGCGCGGCTGGGAAGCGACGCCGAGGAGACCCTGGGCGCCGCCCTGCGCACGGCCGGCGCACCGTGGGCTGACGAGATCGATCGGCTGTGCGACAGCGCCGTGGGGGTGGCCAACGGCACCCGCAAGGAGGGCCTGGCGCAGGCGGAGCGCATCCTCACCGAGTCCACGGGCGCGCTCGAGCGCCTGGACCTGCTGCTGCCCGCCGACGAGTCGACACGGGTACGCACCCGCGACCGGGTGGCCGTCGAGACCCTGACCTGTCTGCTCGCGTTCGACCAGGCCCGGGACCGGCCGGAGCCCCCGACGGAGAGCTCTGTCCGCGAGCAGCAGCGGATGTCCGCAGCGACCGTCCGCGCCGAGGGGGTCGCGGCGTCGGAGACGGTCCGGGAACGGCTGGCTGAGAACCGCCGGATCCTGGAGGCGGCCACGCAGTCGTTCACGTGCTGGTTCTGCGAGGAGGAGCCGGGCGTCTCCGCGGCGATGGAGATCTGGATGCACGGCGACATCACCCGGACCTATCCCCGGGTGAGCTGGCGCAACACGAAGGTCACGGTGCCGCGCTGCTCGTCCTGCGAGAGCCGGACCTCGCGTCGGCAGGGTGCGGCCGTGCTGCGCTGCGCCCTCTACCTCCTGGTCGCGATCAGCATTCCCACCATGCTGTTCCCCGGCTCCGGCGGCGGCTTCATCGCCCTCGCCGTGTTCGCCGCCTTCGCCGCGCTCCTCGTCGACGTGCTCGCCGCGGTCGCGCCCGCCGGGCGCCGGGAGAAGGCGCGGCTGGACTCCTTTCCCGTCCTGAAGGACCTGACTGCCCGCGGCTGGAACCGCGGCGAGAAACCTCTGGGGATTGGCAATGTCTGACAGCCGGTGGCCCGACGGTCTGCGCCAGTGGCGCCATCCGCGTGCCTTCCGCATCGCCCCGCCGTCGATTCCGGAGAAATGGGCCGACGCCCTGTGGGCTTCCCTGCAGGACGGACCCGCGTCCGCCGAGCAACCGGCACCGGAGCCACCCGCCGTGGCGCAGTCGGAGAATGCGGCTGCCGCGGGCACGCTGCGATCGTCGGCCGTGGCCGAGCTCGCCACCGGGCTGTGGCGGCTGCGCCGCCGTCTCGACGCGACCGCGGCCGCGACCGGTGCCGGTGCCGGTGCGGCGGGGGCCCGGTCGGGGGACACCCGCCGGCTGCAACGGCAGCTCGACTCCCTGTGGAGCACCCTCGGCGCGGCGGGTGTCGAGGTCCAGGACCACGACCGCATCCCGTACGACTCCGGGCTCGACCTGCAGGTCCTGGAGTTCCAGCGAACCACCGGGCTGACCGGCGAGACCGTCCTGGAAACCCTGCGGCCCAGCGTCTATCTGCACGGCCAGCGGGTGCAGACCGGTGAGGTCGTCGTCGGCACCCCTGTTGAGGAACCTTCCAGCGGACCGGAGGAACGATGACGCGCTCGACGATGGACTTCGGCATAGACCTGGGCACCACCAACAGCGCGATCGCGGTCCTGGACGGCACCGACGCCCGCATCGTCAAGAACGCCTTCGGTCATGACACGACACCGTCGGCGGTGTTCGCCGACCGCACCGGGCGCATTCATGTGGGTGCCCGGGCACGTGAGCGCGTCGAGTCCGACCCGGCGAACGCCGCCGCCGAGTTCAAGCTGCGGATGGGGCTGCGTGACCAGGCGAAGAGCTTCGCCAACAGCGGCCTCGCGCTGAGCCCGGAGGAGCTTTCCGCGCATGTGCTGCGCGCGCTGCGGGCGAACGTGACACAGCAGCTGGGCGAGGAGATCCGGGCCGCGGTCATCACCGTGCCGGCCGCGTTCGAGCTGAACCAGACCGACGCGACCCGGCGGGCCGCCGAGGCGGCCGGCCTGGAGCTGTCACCGCTGTTGCAGGAACCGACCGCGGCCGCCCTCGCCTACAGCTTCCAGCGCGACGAGGACAACATCTACCGGCTCGTCTTCGACCTGGGCGGCGGCACGTTCGACGCGTCCATCGTGCATATCCGCGACGGCGAGTTCGACATCGTCAACCACCGCGGCGACAACTTCCTCGGCGGGAAGCTCATCGACTGGGCCATCGTCGAGCAGCTGCTGATTCCGGCACTGCTGCGCCAGCACTCGCTGCCCGGCTTCGGCCGCGGTGAGCCGGCCTGGGCGCAGGCGATCGCGAAGCTGAAGGCGGCGGCGGAGAACGCGAAGATCGAGCTCTCCTCGTCGCCCACGGCACTGATCGACATCAGCGAGCCGCCGCTGTGCACCGACGCGGACGGGAACCCGGTCGAGTTCGTCCACGAGCTGCAGGCCGCGGACGTCGAGGCGCTGACCGAGCCCTTCGTCGCCCGTGCGGTCAACATCTGCCACGCCGCGCTGGCCGAGAGCCAGCTCGCGCCGGAGAAGATCGACCGGGTGCTGCTCGTCGGCGGCCCCACCCTCATGCCGTACCTGCGTCGGCGCCTCGCCGAGGGCCTCGGCATCGAGCTGGACGTCAGCCAGGACCCGATGACCGTGGTGGCCCGCGGGGCGGCCATCTTCGCCGGAACCCAGCGCCTGCCGGTCGGGCCGACCCGCCCCGACGTCTCCTTCACCGTCGACCTCGAGTACAAGCCGATCGGCTCCGACCCGACGCCGCTGGTGGGCGGGGTCGTCCGGGGGCCGGCCGGGCGGAGCCTGGAGGGCTTCACCATCGAGCTCGTCAACGCCGACGCCCGCCCGCCGTGGCGCAGCGGGAAGATCACACTTCCGGCCGCCGGCTCGTTCGTCACCACGCTGCGCGCCGAGCCCGAGCGCCGCAACGTCTACAGCATCGTGCTGGAGAGCCCGACCGGCGGCGGGGAGCGGATCCAGCCCTCGGAGCTGACCTACACCCTCGGTGTCGTCGCGCCGGCCGCCACCCTCACCCACTCGATCGGGGTGGGTCTGTCCGGCAACGAGGTCGCCTGGCTGCTGGAGAAGGGCACCCGGATCCCGGCCCGCGGCCACGAGATCCTGCGCAGCACCGTACGGCTGGTCCGCGGCCAGTCGGGTGGGCTGCTGCGGATCCCGATCCTGGAGGGAGAGCACGCCCGGGCCGACCGCAACCGGCAGGTGGGCTCCCTGGAGATCCTCGCCGCCGAGGTGGCGCGGGACATCCCGCCCAACAGCGAGATCGAGGTGGATATCGAGATCGACGGGTCCCGGCTCGTGACCACCAGGGCCTTCGTCCCGATCCTCGAGGAGGACTTCGAGACGGTCCACGACCTGACCACCGAGCGCGCCCCGGACCCGGCCGAGCTTCGCCGCGCGCTGGAGGCCGAGCGGCGCCGGCTGGCCGACCTGCGCTCCGACGCCCGGCGCACCGGCGACCCGGCAGCACAGGCCATCCTTGACGCACTGGACGACGAGCAGGTCGTCGACCAGATCGAGAACGACGTGGCGTCCACCGAGCACGGCGACACGGACGCGGCGAGCACCGCCGGCAAGCGCATGCTGGATCTCCGGGCGAAGCTCGACGACGTCGAGCACGCGCTGGAGTGGCCGTCCCTGGTGGAGCTGGCGAACCGGGTGCTGGCCGACGCCCCCGGCCTGATCGAGGAGTACGGCGACACCAAGGACCGCAAGCGGCACGAGCGGATCGCCGCCGAGGTGCGCCGCGCGCTGGACGGCCGGGACGCCGCCCACCTTCGGATCCTCGTCGACGAGCTGACCGCCCACCTGGCGATCATGGTCGACCGCAAGACGGGCGCCGTGGTGATGGCCAGGTTCTCCCAGCTGGTCGAACGACGCGCCCAGCTGCGCGACCAGGCACTGGCCAACCGCCTGATCACCGAGGGGCAGCGCGCCGTCGACGCCAACGACACCGAACGGCTCCGGGCGGTGATCCGCCAGCTCCTCGAGCTGCTTCCGGACACCGACCGGGGATCCGAGAGCGAGGACTTCAGCAATGTCTACAAGAGCCGCTGACGTGCCCGCCGATGCCATCACCACCGACGTCATCACCACCGACGTGGCCCCCGGTGCCGCGGCCCCCCGTGCCGTGGCCCTCGATGGTGCCGCCGCGGGCCTGAGCGTCGCGGAACCGGCCGCTCTCCTCGGCGAGATCATGCGGGGGCAGGCAGCCGCGCTGGCGCGATCCGGCCGGTACGCCGACGCCGTACGGCTCCTGACGGAGCTGGCCGCCGGTCGTGACCACACCGCGGCGGAACACGACCTGCTCGCGCGGATCCACGCGCAGCAGGGCCGCTTCGACGACGCCGAACGCCACTGGCGGGCCGCGCTCGCCCTGGACGGCACGGCCGGCGGCGCGGTCGCGGGGCTGCACCGCCTGGAACGGCTGCGCGGCCGCCGCGGCGGCAACCGGCTGCGCGACGGCGTCGCCGCCGGGCTGCTGGTCGTGCTCGCCTTCGGCGGCGGCTGGTGGCTCAGCCACGAGCAGAACGACTCCGCACCCGCCGCGGACTCCACGGCCGCGGCCGTGCCCGCCCCGGTGCCGATAGCCGGCACCACCGTGACGGGCGGCGCGCCGATGGGCCCGGTGGGAGAGCTGGCCGCGAGCCTCACCGGCCCCGAGGCCGACGTCATCAGGGCAGGCAGCCAGGTGGCCGTCGTCTTCCACGACCCGCTTTTCACCGCCGGCGACAGCCTCGGGCCGCAGGGCCGCACCGCACTCACCGGGCTGGGGGCGCGACTCGCGGCCATACCCGGCGTCGGCGTCGAGATCGTCGGGCAGAGCGACGGCCTGCCGGTCCGCGCCGGCGGCCCGTTCGCCGACAACGCCGCGCTGCGGCGGGCTCGCGCCACCGCCGCCGCGCTGGCCCTGCGCGAGTCCGGCGTCCCGGCCGCCGCCCTCACGATCTCCGCGGCGGACACCGCGGTCGCGCCCTACGCCGACGGCGCCACCGGTGATCCCCGCAACCGAACGGTGATCCTGCGCATCACCCCACCGGCCTGAGGCGACAGCGGCCCCCGACGCCGGAGATCACGAGACACCGAAGCACAGCAGACACCGACGAGCAGCAGACACCGACGAGCACAGAAACACAGAAAGGACGTCCACCCATGCCTCAGGCCAAGCCGACGCCCGCCCCGGCGCCGGCCCCGGCGGAAAGGTCCCACGACCCGGTCGCCGTGGCGCTGGCCAATGCGGCGCTGCTCGGCGGTGGTTACCTGATGCTGGGCCGCCGGAACCTCGCCGTCGTCACCACGCTGGTCACGGCCGAGCTGCTCATCATCTTCGCCTCGTCGGCGCAGGTGCTGTGGTTCGCATTGGTCCTGCTCGGCTGGTGGCTGGCGCTCGTCGCGCACGGCTGGTACCTGGCCGGCGGCTGGCCGCGTGGGCGCCGACACGAGGCGTCACCCGACGGGTCCGGGCCACAGCCCAGGCCGGGCGGGCCGCGGCCACGCCGGTCGTGGCGGCTGCGGTCGGTCGCCTTCGGGGCCGCGCTGCCGGTGCTGCTGACGGCGGTCTTCCTGCGGCTCGACGTCGAGCGGATCGACAACGATGTCGACAAGGGCCGTCAGGCCAGCGACTGCGGGCGGGTGGAGGCCGCGCTCGACCGGGTGTCACCGGCGCACCGGATGGTCGCCATCTCACCCGGCTCCGACGGTGAGGACATGGTCACGGCGTGCGCGACGCTACACCTCACCGCCGCCAAGCTCACCACCGGGCGCACCCCCGGGTCGAGCTCGGTGGAGATGCTGGAGGCCGGCTTCGAGGAACTTGTCAGTATCCGCGCGCAGTCACCGGACTACCAGGGCATGGTCCAGACGACGGTGGACCAGTTCTTCGACGGCCTGCCGACCAGGGATCCGTGCGTCACCGTACGCGTCCTGGACTGGCTGGCCACCGATCTGCCCGACAAACAGTCGGCGGGCAGGGCGGCCGACGTGGTTCGCCGGCTGGCCCCCGAGGCACTGCTCGACTGCGGCGACGACACGGTGGCCCAGGACCGGGCGGGCGCCCGGACGACCTACCAGACGCTGATCGACCGGTACCCGAACCACCAGCTCGCCGGGCAGGCCCGGGAGAAGGTGGCGCAGATCGACCAGGCCATCGCGCTGGAGAACCTGCAGCGGAACCTGGACCAGGTCCGCGCCTCCCTGGTCCCGCAGAGCAGTGGCAGCCTGCCCGCGTACTGCTCCTCGCCGGCGCCCTACCTGACCGCCCGCACCGGCGGGCCCGGCCGCGCCATGCTCTTCGGCGCCTCCGACTACGTCGACAAGCTGCCCGGGGAATGGCGGACCACCGACGTCAATGACGCGACCCGGGTCATCTGCGCCGGCGATGCCGAGTACGGTGCCGCGGTCCGGACCTGCCCGTATGAGAACGTCGGGAACGTGACGTTCCACCGGGAGGCGGTGCCGGTGCGCGTCTACGACCTGCGGACCGGCCAGCTCATCAGCGACACCCGGGTGGAGATCAGCGGATCGAGCTGCCCGTACTTCATCTACGGCTACGGGACGAAGAAGTTCGTCACCCCGTCCGACGGCGATGTCCAGGCCGCGTTCAGACCACTGATCAGCCCCTGAGGCAGGCCGGGGCGTCAGTTCCAGTCCCCCGTCCGCCCCGCCATCGCCCTGCTTCCAGGGACGGTGGCGGGGCGTCCTGCACCCAGACCTTCGATTAGAATTTTTTTCTAGAAAAATTTTCTAGATCTTGCTAGCGTCCCACCATGCGCGACAACGAAGCGGCGGCGTTCACGGCCACCGCGGTGGTGACCGGCGGCAACCGCGGGATCGGCCTCGCGGTGGCGAGCCAGCTCCTGCATGCGGGCGTGCGGGTGGTTCTCGTCGCCCGCGATCCCGCGCGCGGCGAACAGGCCCGGGCTCAGCTCGACGCCGACTGGCGGGCCCGGAACGCCCGCGGCACCGGGGGCGCTGGGGGCTCTGGGGGCGCCGCTGCCGGGCGCGACGCGGAGCTGCCCCGGGTCGGCCTGGTCGTCGGCGATCTTTCGGACGTCGCCGGGGTGCGCGCCACCGCCGCCGCCGTGCTGGACGCCTGCCCCAACCTGGAGATCCTGATCCACAACGCGGGCATCTGGCCTGCCTCCCGCATCCTCAACGCCGACGGGCTGGAGCAGGCGTTCGCCACGAACCATCTCGCGCCGTTCCTGCTCAACCACCTGCTCCAGGAGCGCCTCGCCGCCAGCCGAGCGCGGGTGGTTCAGGTCAGCGCCGGTCTCTACGTGAAGGCACGGATCGACCTCGACCGGACCCCGCGGGGTGAGGACTTCCACCCGATCCGCACCTATGCCATCACCAAGGCCTGCAACCTCGCGCTCGTCGCGCCGTTCGCCCGCCGCTGGCAGGACGCGGGCACCGGCATCCGGATCAACGCCGTGCACCCGGGCGTCATCCGCACCGGGCTCGGCGACCGGCGCGGCCCGCTCGGCCTTCTCCTGAAGACGGCGAAACGGTTCTGGACCCCGGTGGAACAGGCGGCGCCGCCCATTACCCGGCTGGCGCTCGACACGGAGGCGGGCGCCGGCACCGCGCCCGTCGTCAATGGCGGGCAGGATCTCGGCACTGTCACCGGGCGCTACTTCGAGATCGGCCAGGAGATGCCGCTGGCGTCGCCCCTCGACGACACCGCGCTCGCCCGGCGGTTGTGGGTGCAGGCCGCGGAGCTGACCGGGGTCCGCGACGACCCAGCGGCCTACCCGGCGGCCATGTGAGATCCTCGGGCCAGCCATGGCACCCAGACAACCGCGCGGCGAGGAAACCGTCGAACGCCTGCTCACCGCGGCACTCGACGTGTTCGCGAGCCGAGACGCCGGCGGATTCACCGTCGCCGCGGTCACCGCGGCGAGCGGGGTCAGCCTCGGCAGCCTCTACCACCACTTCGGCACCTTCGACGGCCTGGCGGCCGCGCTCTACGAACGGTGCATGATGCGGCTGCTCGACCGCCTCGTGCCCGCCGTCGAGCAGGCCGACGGCGCGGCAGCCGGCATCCGTGCCGCCGTCACCGACTACCTCGGTTTCGTCCACGACGAGCCGGCGGCCGCCCGCGTCATCCACCTTTCCGGATTCGCGCCGAGGACACCCGAACAGGCCCAGCACTTCGCCCGCAACAAGGCCGTGCGCATCGACCGCCTGCTCGCCTGGCTGCGCCCGCACACGGGCGCCGGACGGATCGTGGACCTGCCGGACCTCCTGATCGAGATGCTGCTGATCGGCCCGCCCGCCGAGCTTTCCCGCCGTTGGCTGGCGACGAGCACGGGCACGGCTGCTCCGACGGAGGCGGGTGCGGGTGCTCGCAGCGACCTCGACGTCGCGGCCGAGCTGCTGCCTGAGCGGGTCTGGCAGTCGCTGCGCGGCCCGAACTCGTGAGCCCGGATCCGCTCAGCGCCCGAAGGTGAGCTCCCGCGCGTTGTCGTACATGATTCGCTGTTGTTCGGCGGCGGTGAAGCCGGCGACGTTGGCGAGGAAGTCCTTCGGCGCCGGGAAACCCTCACCGTGCGGCCAGTCGGAACCGAACAGGATCCGCTCCACCGGCAGGAACTTCGCCAGGTCGTGGACGTCCTCCTCGACGAACGGCGCCACCCAGCAGTGCTCGATGAACTGGTCGCGCGGGCTGGTCGTGAATCCGCCGCCGTGCGCCAGGTAGTCGAGCGCAAGCAGCAGTGACGGTACCCAGGCGCAGCCGTTCTCGATGAACGCGACCTTCAGCTTCGGGAATCGTTCGAAAAGCCGGTGCGCCACCAGGACGTAGGCGAAGTCGTGGACCGTCCGGTGCTTGGTGAGCCCGGAGAAGGTCGACGACTGGCCGAGGCGCTGCGTGTCACCGGGCGCGATGCCGGCCATGTGGATCTCACCCCATGCCTCGCCCATCAGCTCGTTGACCCGGTTGTAGGTCTCGTCCGAGCCGTCGTGCGTGGCGACGACGATGCCGGCCTCCGCGGCGAGATGCCAGAACCGGTCGAACATCGGGTCGGCTGGTGACCGGTTGCCGTCGCGGGTGACGGCGGCGCCGTGGCGGATGTTCACCACCCGGGCACCGTGGTCAAGGCACCACCGCAGCTCCCGCACCGTCTCGTCCGGGTCGCACATGGTGATGTACGGAACGCCGAAGATGCGATCCCGGTAGGCGAATCCCCACTGTTCCTCGACCCACCGGTTGAAGGCGCGGTAGCACTCGATCGCCGCCTCCGGGTCGGTGTGCAACAGCGGCTCGATCACCACCCCCTGGGATGGGAACATCCAGGTGGACTCGACGCCCTGGGTATCCATCACGGCCAGCCGGGCATCGCGTTCGAACCAGTCCGGATGGTCCGCGGCGCTCTCGGTGAAACCGGCCAGGAAGACGTCCCGGCTGGTGCCGCCCTGGAAGTACTCCAGGAACGCCCCGGGCAGTGGCCGCGGGTGCACGTCGGCCGGGCCGGGCAGCCATTCGGTCCGCACCCCGTCGACCAGGTAGCGCAGCGCCCCGTCGACTTCCCTGATCTGGACGCCGCGGTCGGCGAACCGCGGGTCGCGATGGCGCGTGAACGCGTCGGACGTCTCCCAGTAGTGGTTGTCCGCATCGAACAGCCGCGGAGTTCGCGCGCCTAACTCGTTCATCGTGCCGCCCCTCGTGCGCTCTGGTCTGTTCCGTTGTCAGGCGGTGCCGTGCCGCAGCAGCTGGCCGGGCGTGTCGTCCGTGCACACTCCGTCGACGAAGGTCGTGCGGCCGTTCACGATGATCCGGTCGTAGCCGACGGCCTTCTGCACCAGCCGCCATTCGCCGGCCGGGTAGTCGAACAGCCGCTCCTGCGGCAGCGCGTCGACGGTGTCGGGGTCGTAGACGATGACGTCGGCCGGGCGGCCCTCGGCGATCGACCCGCGGTCACGCAGCCCGACGGCCATCGCGGGGTAGGCGGACAGCCGCCAGTGCGCCTCCTCCAGCGACATGATCTCGTGCTCGCGGACCCAGTGGCCGAGCAGCTCGGTGCCGAACCGGGCGGTGGTGACGAACTTGGTGTGCGCGCCGCCGTCGCTGATGCCGGGCAGCGCCACCGCGCAGGACGCCACCTCGCGGACGGCCTGGGTGTCCATGTCGATCATGGTCGTGCCGAAGCCCACGTTGAGGTCACCGGCGACGGCGATGTCGAGCATGGCGTCGGCCAGGTGCTTGCCCTCCCGGGCCGCGATCTCGCCGATGGTGAAGCCCTCGTAACGCTCCTTGAGCGCCAGCGCGTCCCGGGCGTCGCTGGTGATCCAGTTCACCGTGATCTCCGCCAGCGGGTAGCCGGCGGCCCCGAAGCCGCCGCCCAGCTCGTCGACCGCCGCACGCAGTGCCGGCCGCCGCGCCGGGTCGGCGAACTTGGCGATCTTCTCCTCGAGGGTGCCGAGCCCGGCCTCCTTCCAGGCCGGGAAGATGTCCATGAGGTTGTAGTTCTCCAGGACGATCTCGGACTGGAAGCGCACGATCTGCGCCGAGGCGAAGACCCGCAGGCCCTCGGACTCGTTCAGCTCGTTGAGCCGGGCGATGGTGGCCAGGTGGGGGAACTGCGACTCGCCGTGCTGGTTCACCGAACCGGTGGGCGCCAGCGCGTTCCAGATGATCGGGCGGCCGCTCTCGCGGGCGATGAGCGCCGCGGTCTCCAGCTGGCCGGTGATCTGCGTGGTGCCCCGGCCGATCCGGCGCAGCGCCCGAGAGAAGGCGACGACCTCACGCTCGGTCATCATGTCGGTGACCATGGGCGTGCCGTCGTAGTCGAGCTGGACGTTGAACAGGTCACCGGCGATCTGCGAGCTCCAGCCGCAGCCGCCGGCCTCCATCCCCTCGATCAGGAGCTGGCACATCCGGTCCAGCTCGTCGTCGGACGCCCGCAGCTCCTTGGCCTTGTCGACACCGACGACGTACGTGTAGAGCGGCGCCAGGGGCACCAGCGACATCACGTTCACGCCCTTGGGCGTCCGGTCGATGCTGTCGAGGAACTCGGGGTAGGTGACCCAGTCCCACGGCATCCCGGCGCGCATCGTCTTGACCGGCACCGCCTCGTTGCGGGAGAGGCTGAGCATGGTGCGGTCCTGGTCCTCGGGCCGGCACGGCGCGAAACCGAAGCCGCAGTTCCCGATCAGCACCGTGGTGACGCCGTGCCAGCCCGACATCGTCGCCCACGGATCCCAGAACAGCTGGCTGTCGTAGTGGGTGTGGATGTCGACGATGCCCGGGGCGACGATCTTTCCGGTGGCGTCGACGACCTCGGCGCCGTCGGTGGCGCTGATGACCCCGATCTGGGCGATCCGGCCGTCCTTGATCGCGACGTCGGCCCGGTAGCGAGGCGTGCGCAGCCCGTCGATGACGGTGCCACCTTTGATCACGATGTCGTATAAGGCCATCTGCACGCCTCCAGCACCACCCGGGATCGCCCCGGGAACCGCCCACCAGGTCCGAGCAAGCTAACATCCTTGCTGAGCGTTCAACAAGTGTCGCGCGGGACGGCGACGTTCAGACAACGGACAAGTACGCTGCCGTTCATGAACTCGGCCACCCCCGGGCATCGGGCGCAGGTCCAGCCGCGCCGGAGCCAGGTCGAGCCACGTCGGACGCAGGTCGAACGGCGCAACGAGTCCGAGGAGGCCCTGCTCGACGCGGCCGCGGACCTCGTCGCCGAGCGCGGCGTGGAAGGCGCGTCGCTGGCCCGGATCGGCAGCCGTGCCGGGACCAGCCGGGGCCTGCCGAACCACTACTTCGGCTCGAAGGACGAGCTGGTCGCCCGGCTCGCGCAGCGGGCTCAGAACCACATCGACGACGCGATGGTGGCCGCGGCGACCCGGGGCGGGCGCCGGGTCGCCGACACTCCCGGCCTCGACCTGCTGCGCACGACGGTCGACACGTACGTCGAGCGGTTCGAGAACCCCACCAGCGCCGACCGCGCCCTGATCGTCATGTGGGGAGCGACCTTCCCGACCGAGGCCTCGGTACGGGGCATGACCGACGCCGACCGGCGCAGCCGCGACGGCTGGGCCATGCTGATCGAGCAGGGCCAGCGCGACGGCTCGGTCCGGGCGGACCTGGACCCGGCCACCGGGGCGATCCTGCTGCAGGGCCTGGTGCGTGGCCTCGCGGCCAGCCTCCTCGTCGACGCGGACCTGATCGACACGAGCCAGGCCCGCGAGGCCTGCCAGGTCTGGATCACCTCGATCTTCGCGAGCCCGCGCCCATCGGATCCGAGCAGCGCCTGACGCGGCGACGCCACATGTAGGCGGCCGGCACGGCGCACCCGCTCGATACCGAGCCGGTACCGGGCCGACCGTCCTGCCACCATGCCCGCGTGTTACCGTCCAACCCATCACTTTGAACCGCTCGGTTCACTTTGGAGAACGAGCGATTTCATCGGAGGACTCGATGGCGGGAGCTTCGACGGTGGGGCCGAAGCCGGCGGAGGGCGGGCCGCCGCGGCTGGACTCCGGCCTGCTGATCCTGGTCGGGGTGATGGTAGTCGGCGCGATGTTGTCCTACCTCGACGCGACGATCGTCAACGTCGGGATCAGCACCCTGGCCGGCGAGTTCGACGCCTCGCTGGGCACGATCGAAGGGGTCACCACCGGCTATCTGCTCTCGGTGGCGCTCGCCATCCCGCTCACCGGCTGGGCGATGGCGCGGTTCGGCGCCCGGCGCCTGTGGCTGCTCGGCCTGTCGCTGTTCCTCGCCGGCTCCCTGCTGTGCGCGGTGGCCTGGAACGCACCGAGCCTGATCGCGTTCCGCATCCTGCAGGGCCTCGGCGGCGGAACCATCGACCCGGTCATGATGACGGTGGTGGCCGGCGCGGCCGGCCCGGCCCGCATCGGGCGGGTGATGGGCCTGATCTCCATCCCGATCACGCTCGGGCCGGTGCTGGGGCCGATCGTCGGCGGCCTGCTGCTGGAGAACCTGTCCTGGCAGTGGATGTTCCTGCTGAACGTCCCGTTCGCGGTGGCCGCGATCGTGCTCGCCGTCCTGGTGCTGCCCGCCGATCCGCCGCGCGGCGACGCGGCCGCGCCCCTCGACACGCTCGGCGTGCTCCTGCTGTGCCCCGGCTTCGCCGCGATCGTGTTCGCGCTGTCCCGCGCGGGCAGCGACGGTTTCCGCGGCGCCCCCGTGCTGGTCGGCCTGCTGCTCGGCGCCACGCTGTTCGCCGGCTACGTCGCCCACGCCCTGCGCACGGCCGCCACTCCGCTGCTCGACCTGCGGCTGTTCGTGAACAGGGGCTTCACCGCCAGCGTCACCATCATGCTTCTCGTCGGCGGAGGCCTGTTCGCGCTGCTGTTCCTGCTCCCGCTGTACTACCAGCAGGTGCATGGGCACGCGGTGCTGACCTCCGGCCTGCTGGTCGCCCCGCTCGGTGTCGGCGCCATGATCGGGATGCCGCTCGCCGGCAACCTCGCCGACCGCATCGGGGCCCGGCTGCTCGTTCCCACCGGCGCGTTGCTGGTGGCCCTGGGCGCGCTGGCGTTCACCCGCTCCGACGCGGGCACTTCGCAGGCGCTGCTGACACCGGCCCAGCTCGCCGTCGGCCTCGGCCTCGGACTGGTCGGCGCGCCCACCATGAGCTCGGTGTACCGCACCGTCCCGGTGGACGCGGTCGCCGGCGCGACCGGTGCGGTGTTCATCCTCAACCAGATCGGTGCCTCCCTGGGAGTGGCGGTGGTCGCGCTGATCCTGCAGGGCGGAGGAGCGCACGCCACGCCGACGGTCGGCTCCTTCGGCAACGCGTTCTGGTGGCCCGTCGCCGCCGGTCTCGTCGTGTTCGCCGCCGGCTTCCTGCTGCCCGGCCGCCCCGCGACTGCGGGGACCGCCGCGGCCGCGGACACGACCGCGACCCCCGCCGGCCCCGAGCCGGTGTCCCCCACGGCCTGAACGCGGCGGCGGATCGCCGTGCGAGCAGCTCTACGCGGCACCCGTCGGCTCGGTCGGTTCCGCGCCGAAAGCCCGCAGGAACGTGACGGTCGCGCTGTGCGCCGCGGCCTGCCGCTGGACGTCGTCGAACGGCAGGGTGCCCAGCGCACTGCGACCGGCGACGGGGCCGGTGAGCAGCGCGACGAACTGTTCACCCGCCTCGACCGGGTCCGTGAGCCGCAGCCGGCCGGCGAGCGCGAGCCGGGCCAGCCGATCCGCCACAGCCTGGGCCACCTGCCCCGGCCCGCTCGCACCGACCAGGTCGAACAGGTCCGGGAAACGGACGATCTCGGCGTGCAACAGGCGGCGCAGTGCCCAGGAGTCCGCCGAGCAGTAGCAGTCCAGCAGCGCGCGGCCGACCTCGACGAAGGCCAGATGCAGGTCGGGGA
The DNA here is from genome assembly GCF_001306465.1 of Frankia sp. R43. Lineage (NCBI taxonomy): Bacteria > Bacillati > Actinomycetota > Actinomycetes > Frankiales > Frankiaceae > Frankia > Frankia sp. R43. Next base: position 628,288 of record NZ_LFCW01000004.1, read on the forward strand.
CGTCGGCGGTGAGCCGGCTGACGGCAGTGAGGGTCCTGGCGGTCGTCCTGTCCGCCGCCGCCGCCATCGCGTGCCGGAAGAGGTTCTCCTTGCCCGCCAGATGGTTGTAGATCGTCGGCTTGGCCACGCCCGCCTCGGCGGCGATCAGATCGATGCTGGCCTGGGCGTAGCCCTCACGTGCGAAGACGACGAAGGCTGCGTCGAGGATCGCCTGACGCTTGTCGATCCTCCCCCGGGTGCTGGCACCTCCAGCCGCGTCCGCGACCTTCGCCCTGCCCACCCGGCCACATTACCCGGACGTGGGTCACCAGCCACCTGACAATGGATCGATCCACCGCTGGTTGCACGCACCGGCAGCCGACCGCGTCCGCGGCGCCGGGCTGCCGAGGAGGGCGAGAGGTGACCGGAATGGTCGAGCCGGCAATCGAACCGGTGGTCCGGCGCGTCGAGGTGGCGGCCGGGGTCGAGCTGCACATCGAGGATCTGCGCCCAGCCGCCGCCCGTCCGAACGGCCCGCACGCCCCGAACGGCCCGAACAGCCCGCCGACCGTGCTGGTGCACGGCATCGCGGGGACGACCGCCGACTGGGCGCGGGTCGCGCCGGACCTCGCCACGGCCCGCCGGGTGATCGCCTACGACCAGCGCGGTCATGGCGCCAGCGACCGTGCCGACAGGCGTTCGTCCTACACGTTCGACCTGCTGCTCGCCGACCTCGTCACGCTGCTGGACGCGCTCGGCCTGACCGCCGTCGATCTGGTCGGCCATTCGATGGGCGGAGTCGTCGCGCTGCGGTGCGCCCTGGAGCATCCCGACCGGGTGCGTTCGCTGGTACTCGTCGACACGGCCGCCGCACCGGCCGCCGCGACCGGCCCAGTCGCCCGGCGAGTCGTCGCGGCGTTGCTGGAAGGCGCGGCGACGGTGGCGCATGCCGTCCACGCCGCACGCGAACCAGTGCCGGCGGCTGACAGTGCCCCGGCCGCCGGCGTCTGGGCCGCGGACAGGCTGGCCGCGGACAGCCTGGCCGCGGACCGCCCAGCCGCAGGCAGGGCGGACGGGCTGGCGATCGTCGATGACACGGCGCACGCGGTCGAGGCCGGCGGCAGTGTCGCCGACCGCCAGCTCGCCGGTTTCGACCAGCTGGATCCGGACGCGCTGGTGGCGTTCGGCCGGGAGCTCGGCGAGTACCCGTCGATGGTCGACCGGCTCGGCGAGATCGGTTGCCCGACGACGGTCATCGTCGGCGAGCACGATGCGACGCTGCGCGCGTCGGCGGCAACCCTGGCCCGGGCCATCCCGGCCGGACGGCTGGCCGTGATCGTCGGTGCCGACCACAGCCCGCACGCCAGCCGCCCGCTGGCCTGGCTCGCCGCCGTCGACGGACACTTCGGCCGGCTGGCGGCGCCGCGCCCGCCGGGAGGTCCCGAGCCGGTACCCGACCAGGTCTGATGCGACTGCGGCGGAACCGTTCCGGCATACTCCCCGGTCGGAGTAGCGTCCCGACGATGACCATCACCGCGCTGGAGCGCGTGCACGGTGCGCTGCTCGGGCTGGCCGCCGGTGACGCGCTCGGCGCCACACTGGAGTTCATGAGCCCGGGTGAGATCCGCCGCCGGCACGGGGTGCACACCGAGATCACGGGCGGCGGACCGTTCGGCTGGCGGCCCGGCCAGGGCACCGACGACACCGACCTGACGATCGCGGTGGCGCGGGCCTACGCCGGCTCCGGCGGCTACCAGCTCGGTGCCGTCGTCGAACACATCATGCGCTGGTACGACGGCCGGCCCCGCGACATCGGCGGTATGACAGCCGCGTCCCTGCGGCGCATCGCCGCCGGCGAGGACCCGTTGACGGCCGGCGCCGCCGCTACCGCCGCAGCCGGGGGCGGTGGCGCGGGCAACGGCAGCCTCATGCGGGCGCTGGCGACCGGTCTCGCCCGCGTCGAACCCGAGCTGTGCTCGCGAGAGGCGGCCGAGATCAGCGCGGTCACGCACGCCGATCCACGCTGCGTGCAGGCATGTGTCGCCTACACCGCGATCGTCTCGGCGCTGGTCGACGGCGCGCCGGTCGGCGCGGCGCTGCGATCCGGCCGCGACGCCGCCACAGCCCTGGGCGCAGTCACGGCCCCGAGCGCCCGCGAGGCGGTGGGCGCGGCAGCAGGCACAGGCACAGGCACAGGCACAGGCACAGGCACAGGCACAGGCGAGGTTGTCGCAGCCCTTGCCACCCCTGCCACCGTCGGGCTCACCGAGCTGCCGACCACCGGGTACGTCGTGCATTCGCTCGCCGTGGCCGTCTGGGCGATCCAGCAGCCCGCGTCGCTGGAGGAACTGCTCGTCGACGTGGTCAACCGCGGCGACGACTCCGACACCACCGGCGCCATAGCCGGCGGCCTGCTGGGTGCACGCGACGGTGTCGGCGCCGTGCCGCACCGCTGGGCGGACCGCCTGGAGTACGCGACGGAGATCGCCGAACTCGCACCCGCCCTGCACACCCTGCGCCGGGTGTCCGGCTCAGTGCGTCCGGGCTAGGCAGTGCCTGTTCAGAAGTACGTCCCGAGGCCGCCTGCGGATCTGATGGTGACTTTCGAGCTGATCCATGCGGTTGGTGGTGCTGCGCGGGATGGCTCGCCGATCGGGTCGGTCTAACATCGCCGGGGTGAACAACGACGCCGTCGTGATCAGCCGAGTCGTCGAGGACCGTCACTGGCACGCGTTGGAGAACGATCTCGTCGTGGGGCGGGGCGAAGCCCTGCGCCGACCGGACGGCCGGCTGTTCCTGGGCGTCGACGCCTGGCAGGACAGGGTCTTCCAGCCGCTGGTGGCCACGATGCTCACCGAGCTACCGGAGATCGTCTACACGCTGGTGGACGACGAGGACGTGGAGGCGCGCGCCCGCTGGCGCGACGCGGGCTTCGTGACCTACCGCCAGGAACGCGTGTACGCGGTCGCCACCGACCCGCAGATCACCAGGCTGGACCAGATTCGGGCGCCATCCGGGATCGAAATCCTACCCTTGGGGCAGGCCGCGGAGGCGCCGCTGTCGGAGCTCGATCGGGTGGTACGCGCCGAAGTGGACGCTGCCGCCGGGTGGCAGTCCATGCCGGTGGAACTACGCACCCGGCCGGACGGAACGGTTGGCGTCATTGACCCCGCGGACTATGTCGTCGCGGCGCAGGACGGGGAGTATCTCGGACTCGCCCGGGTCGCCCGGGTGCCCCGCCGGTCCCGCCTGGGGCTTGTCGCCGTCCGGACGGCGCGGCGCCGCCAGGGCCTGGCTCGGGCGATGCTGGCCGAGTTGCTGGGCTCGCTGCACCGCGCCGGCGTCGACTCGGTGACCGCCGAGGTCGACGACTACAACAAGCCGGCCAACGCGCTGCTGCTCGGAATCGGAGCCCAGCAGGTGGGCAGCGCGTCCGAGCTGCTCCACCGCTGAGCTCCGTGGGCCGGTCCGGCTGGTACGCCTGGATTCCGCGTCGGGCTCGGGAACAAGCCCGCCAAGCCCGACGCCCGGGCATACTCAGTGCGTCCAGCTGATCACGGCCAGTTCGTCGGCCGGGGCGACGACGAGGCCGTTGCCGCCGCAGGCGGTGCAGGGATCGAGCCGGGCGCCGTCGTACTCGTGCCCGCAGGCGAAGCAGCGCAGCCGGTCGGCGGCGCGCTGCCAGCACAGGTCGGTGGTCTCCAGGCTGGTGCCGGCCGCGGCGGCCTGCCAGGCGGCGGTGGCCGAGGCGATGTCGACCCCGGTGGCCGCGGCGAGGACCACGGTGCGCACCGGAGCCCCTTCACTCGCCTCGATGATGGCGGTGACCGCGGCGCGGGCCAGTCCTGCCTCATGCATGTCCGGGAACCTCCACCTTCCACGTGGTCAGAACGGAACGGGCGACCGCGACCAGGACGTCCAGTCGCGAGTCGATCAGGGCGCTGAGGCCCCAGCGGTCGGTGATGGACTCGGGCACGATGCCCACCAGCGCGACGTGCCGCGGCGCGCAGCCGGCGAGCTCGGTGGCGGCCAGCGCGTCGACGAGGCCGATGTCGTGGGCGGTGGCACGCACGCCGTGGCCGCGGCGGACGTCCCCGTCGGCGAGGACGACGACGTCGCCGGGCCGGCCGTGCTCGGTGGACACGGCGTCGATGATGAGCACCGCGTGCCGGCCGGCCAGGTAGGGCATGAGCATCAGACCGAGGGTCCCGCCGTCGAGGACGTCGACGGCGGGGATCGCCGGCTGCTGTAGTTGGCGGGCGGCGACGACGCCGACGCCGTCGTCGCCGAGCAGCTCGTTGCCGATGCCCAACACCAGGACGGGCGCGTCCATCTGGCCGTCGGGCGGCGGCTGGCGCAGGACGTCCACGGAGGTGGGCTCACGGGGAGCGGCCGACGCCGTCACTGGTAGTCCTCTACAGGGTCCTTCTCGTGGTCCTTCTCGTGGCCTTTCATGTGCTCCTTCGGCAGGAACTTGTTGCCGGAGAAGATCGAGCTGAGCACCCCGGTGCCCTCCACCCGGTCGACGAGGATCGCGCTGTACAGGTGGTGGATCATGAAGCCCCAGGTCAGCCACATGATCAGATGGTGGACGAGGCGGATCGTCGGCAGCGGGACCACGTGGAGCAGCCAGCCGGTGAGCCAGGACGCCCAGCCGTTGCCCTCGACACCCCACAGCACCAGGCCGGTGACGATCTCGACACCGAACATCGTGTAGAGCACGCAGTAGGTGAGGCCGGCAAGCGGGTTGTGGCCGACGACCGGAGGCGCCTCACGGGTGAGGAACGTGTAGAACCGCACCGACGGCACGATCTGGCCGATCCGCTCCCGGCTGGCGGGAATCCACTCCGTCCACCGCGACCAGGGGTTCGGCGAGCGCAGGTGCCAGACGAGGCGGCTGAGGATCAGCGCGATGAAGAGGTACGCGGTGACCTTGTGGATGTTCCTCGTCCACGACATCCAGTAGGTGTGGCCGCCCGGGTCGATGGCCGGGGTCCCGATGAGGAAACCGGTGGCGGACAGGACGACGAGGTCCAGCACGAGCAGCCAGTGGATCAGCCGGACGGGCAGGTCCCAGACCCGCACCCGGACGAACTCCGGCGCCCCGCCCCTGTCCGCGCCTGCGACGTCGCCGTGGCCGTCGCCGTCGCCGTGGCCGTGGCCGTCCTTGCCGTTCTCGACGGCCTTCCTGCTCCCGACGTCCTTCTTCGCCCCGGCGCCGGTGGGGGCGGGGGCGGTCACTGGACCCGCACCTCGATGATGTCGCGGCCGTCGATGTCGTAGAGATGTGCGGCGCAGGCCATGCACGGGTCGAACGAGTGCAGGGTCCGCAGCACCTCCAGCGGCCGGTGCGGGTCGGCGACGGGGGTGCCGACCAGGGCGGCCTCGTACGCGCCGGGGTTGCCTGCGGCGTCGCGGGGGCTGGCGTTCCAGGTGGTCGGCACCACCGCCTGGTAGTTGCGGATGCGGTCGTTCTCGATGACGACCCAGTGCGACAGCGCGCCCCGGGGAGCCTCGTGGAAGCCGACGCCGTGCAGCGTGCCGTCCGGCCAGGACGTCGGGCGCCACCGGCCGGTGTCGGCGATTGCCAGGTCGCCGCCGCCCACGTTGTCCCGCAGCTCGGCGACGAGATCGAGGGCGTGCCGAGCCATCAGCTGGGTCTCCAGGCCTCGGGCCAGCACCCGGCCGAGGGTCGACATCAGCGCCTCCGGCGGCAGGTGCAACCGGTCCAGCGCCCCCTGGACGATCGGGCGCAGCCGGGCGTCTCCGGTGCCGTAGCCGACGAGCAGCCGGGCCAGCGGGCCTACCTCGACGGCGATGCCCTGGTAGCGCGGCGCCTTCAGCCAGGTGTACTTCCCGGCGACGTCCAGTTCCTCGAACGGCGGCTCCGGGCCGGTGTAGTGCGGCTCGGTCTCCCCCAGCCACGGGGGCAGCCCAGCGGCGTCGGACTTCTCGTAGCGGAACCACGAGTGGGCGACCGACTCGGCGATGCCCGAGGGGTCGAACGGCTCCACCGCGGCGAGGTTCCCGTTGCGGATGACCCCGCCGGGGAACAGCCCGTCCCGGGGCGGCCGGGCGATGCGCGGCGGGGACGGCGAGTAGTCGCCGAACACCATGTAGGAGCCCAGCCCCCGGCCGTAGGTCGTCCACTCGGGGTAGGCGGCGGCGATCGCCTCCAGGTCGGGCAGGAAGACCTGCTCGACGAAGTCGACGCCGCGCTGCAGGATCTGGGTGATCTCCTGCAGCGTGTTGTCGTTGATCGCGTCCTGGCTGTTCAGGTCGATGGGGGACGCCATGCCGCCGACCACGTAGGTCTGCGGGTGCGGGTTCTTCCCGCCGAGCAGGGCGTGCACCCGGACGTAGTCACGCTGGAAGTCGAGCGCGTCGAGGTAGTGGCTGAACGCGATCAGGTTCAGCTCGGGGCTGAGCCGGTAGGCCGGGTGCCCCCAGTAGCCGTTGGTGAACGGGCCGATCTTCCCGCTCGCCAGGAACGCCCTGAGCCGGGTCTGCACGGCGGCGAACAGGCCCGCGGTCGAGCGCGGGTAGTTGGAGATCGACTGCGCGAGTGCCGCGGCGGCCGCCGGGTCGGCCTTCAGCGCCGAGGTCGGGTCGACCCAGTCCAGTGCCTGCAGGTGGTAGAAGTGCACCACGTGGTCATGGACGGACAGTGACGCGGCGATGATGTCCCGCAGTAGCCGGGCGTTGCGCGGCGGAACAGCGCCGACGGCGTCCTCCACCGCCCGCACCGACGCCAGCGCGTGCACCGTGGTGCACACCCCGCAGATCCGCTGCGCGAACAGCCAGGCGTCGCGCGGGTCGCGCCCGGTCAGGATCGTCTCGATCCCCCGCCACATCGTCGAGGACGCGTACGCCTCGGTGACCTGGCCTCCGTCCACCTGCACCTCGACCCGCAGGTGGCCCTCCACCCGGGTCACCGGGTCGATGACAAGCCGACTCATCTCGTTTCGCCCGTCTCTTCGCCACCGGCACCCGCGCTTGCATTCCCGTTTTCGGCTTCTTCGCTGTCAGCTCTTTCGGCGAGCTCCGCCGCGGCCCGTTTCTCCCGGCGCGCGGCCACCTTGTGCTGGACTACCTTTCCGACGCCGTGCGAGGCGAAGCCCGTCGCCGTCGCCGCCAGTACACCGATACCGATCTGGTCGGCGGTGAGGTCGAAACCGGACGTCGCCACATGCGGCAGCCGGTCGTAGAACGGGGACATGGTGTCCCAGAAACCCGGCTCCGAACACCCCACACACCCGTGCCCGGCCGCCACCGGCCAGGACGTCCCGCCATTGAACCGGACGCTCGGGCAGTTGTGGAAGGTACTCGGGCCCTTACAGCCCAGCCGGTACAGGCACCAGCCGTTACGGTGGCCCTCGTCGCCCCACTTCTCGGCGAACTGGCCGGCATCGAAATGGCCGCGCCGCTGGCAGGTGTCGTGGATACGCTCCCCGTATGCGAACCGAGGCCGGCTGAAACCATCGAGCTCGGGGAACTCGCCGAAGGTCAGGTAATGCACGATGGTGGCGGTCAGGTTGTCCGCGTTGACGGGGCAGCCGGTGAGGTTCACCACCGGCACGCCGCCGACGACGTCCTCGACCCGCACCGCACCGGTCGGGTTGGGCCCGGCAGCCGGGATCCCACCGAAGGCCGCGCAGGTACCGACGTTGATGATGCCGGCCGCGCCGCGGACCGCGTCCCGCAGGATGTTCTCCGCCGACTGGCCACCCACGGTGCACGAACCGGGAATTCCCAGCGGGATGGATCCCTCGACGACGACCAGATGGCCGCCGCGTGCCACCGTGTCGTCGCGGGCCTTCTCCGCGGCCTCACCGGCGGCGGACATCACCGTTTCGTGGTAGTCCAGCGAAATCATGCCGAGGATGAGATCACCCACCGTGGGGTTACGTGAGCGCAGGAAAGCCTCGGTGTCACCGGCGCAGTCCTGGAACTCCAGCCAGATCACCGGAAGCGGGTCGGCCTGGTCCAACGCGTAGGCGACCCGGGGAGCCAGCTGGGCCGGCAACGCGAGCGTCGCGGTGATACCGGCGCAGAACTTCAGGAACGACCGTCGGTCGACCCCAGCGCCCGCGAGCCGCGCGGACAACGGCCGGCCGGATTCGCTCGTCAATTCGGGTGCCTCCCGCCCCGGGTACGTCCACAAACTCCTCGAGTGGACGTTAGTGAGCGCTACGCAACGGCGCAGGAACCGAAGCGGGTGGGCGCGGGAGTCCATCAGAGCCGAATGGGCGGGCCAGACGTCCCTTGCCGGTGCCGAAAACGGTCCGGAAAATGCACTGCAGGACGGCAGACCAGCGCCGCTGCCTCGAAATCCGCCGAACCCCTCACCCGGAATCCCGGTTCGTACCGGCATCCGGCCTAGCACCGGAAGGGGACCACGGCGCCGTGTGCCTCGGGATACCTGGCCGCATCGTCGCGACGACCGACGTCGCCGGCCTGCTCATGGGCACCGTCGACTTCGGCGGGATCACCCGCGAGGTCTGCCTGGCCTACGTCGCCGACGACGCGGCGATCGGCGCGTACGTCATCGTGCACGTCGGCTTCGCCATCAGCCTGGTCGACGAGGCCGAGGCGCACCGCACCCTGGAGCTGCTGCGCTCCCTCGGCGACGTCCTCCAGGACGAGCTCGCTCCCCTGGACGACCCGGTGCGACCGCCCCGGCATGAACCGAGCCGCGGCCCGGCGACCACCTGACCGGGGCCACGGGCGCTAGCCAGCCCCGACACAGGCACAGGCACAGCATCGGGGCGGTGACCAGTTCCCACGCCGAGCGCCCCCATACCGACCAGCCCGCACTGCTGGTCCCGCTGCTCGGCACGTCCGCCTCTCGACGCCGCTCTGCAACACCGCCCCGCCCAGCCACGCCGTCACTTCACGCAGTCGACTTTCGCGATTTCCGACGGTTCTGGTCAGCTTTTGGTGCGGGCGCGTCTGTCGCGTCCTGACGACTAAGGGGCCGATTGTTTCTCGCGCCCGAGGGGTGTTGACACCCTTCCTCGGCGAAGGGCGTCAAGGTCTGGATGCCCGGTTTCCGGAAGAGGCACCAAGAGCTCTTTATCCGCCGCGACGGCGATGCTCGCCGGGGCCCGGCAAGCTTGCCGACACAGGACCGTCCGATGGACGACAGGCGCCGCTGGGGGCCGCGAAAGCGCTGTTCAGGCCGGACGGGACGGGTCCCAGGTCAGCCCTTGACCTGTGTCGTCACGTCGCGCCTGGAGAGCGCTGTCGAGGGCGGTAGGCGCACAGCGCGGGGCCATGGGGCCATTACCCGGGCCCGCACGACTCCCCGGCTCATCTCGTGGATGTGGAGGATTCTAGTTTCAGACACTGATGTCACCCATGCCTGCAACACCTGGTCCGTCCGCTGCGGACCGCCACGCGGAAATGGCGCACGGATCCGACATAGCGCGCGAGCGCGCGAGCGGGCCGACGCTCAGCGGACCTCGCCCGCCCGCCGCCCGCGCCGCCGGCCGAGGTGTGCCCTCCGAGTCACGGCATCTCCATCGTCTGCGCCTGGCGGAGCTCGTCGAAGACGCGGGCCAGCTCGGCGTCGAGTGGGGCGCCGAGCCGTTCGAGCAGGTGGCTGACCACCACCGCACAGGCCGTGAGGAGCACCTCGGCGTCGATGGGTGGAGCGTCCGGCTCGTGCACCGAAAGCACGCCGGTGACGACGACGGCGACCGGGTAGACCGCCAGGCCCGGCAGCCACGCCGCTGCTGGGCGCAGGACATCGCCCAGCAGCGCGCGCAGGTCGGCCGCGTCGAGACCGTCGGGGAACACCTGCTCGATCAGCCCCAGCGTCAGCCCGTGCAGGACGTCCCGGACCTGCGGCTCGTCGAGCGCCCGCAGCCGGCCGCAGGCCGCGTGCAGCGCGTCCGGGTCCTGCGCGACGACGGCCGTGCAGGCCGCGGTCACCTCCCGCCCGATGGCACGACCGATCGGCGGCAGCCCTGCTGACGGGAACTCGGACGACATCACACGCTCCCGGAACCGGGGTGCCGGGGCAACGCCATGACTCGCATGCCGCCATGGTGGCCTGTCGGGCTCCAGACGTTCACCTCAGGGTGCGCCTGGCGGCGAGCTCACCCGCTGGCGAGGTCCGCGTACCGGCGGGCGTCGGCGAGCGCGGCCCGGACTGCGGCGGCGTTGGCCGGCACGGGCTTCGCCTCGAAGCCGTTGGGGGCGTACAGAGGACCGTAGGCCGCGGTGTCACGCTGGTAGCGCCAGCCCTCGGCGAGAGGGCCCGCGTCCACCGTGTCGTAGCCGATCGCGTCGAGGAACGCGGTGACCGTCGCCTTCGCCGCCGGGTCGTCGCCGACGATCGCCAGCGCCGCGCGGTCCGGAGCGCCGGTGGGCCGGGCGAGCTCCAGCAGATGCCTGAAGTAGATGTTGTTGAACGCCTTGACCACCTTCGAGGTGGGCAGGTGGGCCTGGAGCAGCTCGCTGGTCGTGGTCGACTCGTCCTCGAGAACAGGGATGACGCCATCGCGCTCCGGATAGTAGTTGTTGGTGTCGATGACCACCTTGCCGGCGAGCGGCTCGACCGGGACGTCGAGGTAGGCCCGCAGCGGCACCGTCACCACCACCAGGTCGCCGGCGGCGCCTGCCTCGGCGGACGTCGCCGCCCGGGCCCGCGGCCCGAGTTCGGCCACCAGGCCGGCCAGGGTCTCCGGGCCGCGCGAATTACTCAGAACGACGTCATACCCGGCCGAGATGGCAAGTTTCGCCAACGTTCCGCCGATGTTTCCGCTACCGATCAGTCCGAGGGTCGTCATACTCACGGCAACCTCTGGTCCCGCGCCCGACATTCCGCACCGGGAAGATCGACATCGCCCGCCCACGGACGGAGCCCACCGTCGCGTCGAAGGTGCCCAGCGATCAGCGACGCGCGACGGCAAGGAGGCGTGAGCATGCGGAGGAGAGGGGTGCACCGTCGTTCCCATATCCGTCCACGTCGGTGAATCCGGCGGCCAGCAGCCAGTCGCGCAGTTCGGTGAAGGTGAAGAGCCGGACGAAGAACGAGAGGCGGCGGATCCTTCCCTCGCGCACCACGATGCGTTCGGTCACGACTCTGCCGGTCAGAGGTTCGAGCCGGTTGCGATCGATGAGCATGTCGCCGTCTCGTTCGACGACGATGGTCGGTTGGAACTCACGGACCAGCCAGTCGCGGTTGTTGAGGTCGAAGACGATCAGTCCGCCTGTTTTGAGCGCCCTGGCGGCCTGAGTGAGAACCTGCCGGTTGGCGGTGTCATCGAAGTAGCCGAACGAGGTGGACCAGCTGATCACCCGATCGAAACGTTCCACCCAGGGCAGCATACGCATGTCACCCTCGACGTAGTCGACCGCGACATCTCGCGCGACGGCGTCCCGGCGTGCATCTTCGAGGAACAGCGGCACAGTATCCAGGCCGGTGACCCGGCACCCGCGAGCCGCCAGGCGATTGGCGATCCGCCCCTGCCCACAGGCAAGATCGAGTGTTTCCATCCCGGGTTCGAGTCCGAGCAGTTCCCAGATCAGCTGCGCCTCGGCGTCGCTGCGCCGGTCCGTAAGCCGCGGGGCGTAGAAGTGGAGGTAATCCCGGTCGAACACCTTCCGAGCGTCAAAGGTGCTCGCGGAGTCGCCTGGCACCCATGCCGCTGTCACTCCTGCATTTTCGCACCTGGTGCGCGAGTTCGATATGGCAGGATCACCTCAACGATCGTCAGTCTCGATGATCAGGGGCGCGACTGGACCCGCCGCCACTCGAAGATCATGGCATTTTCGTCGTCCTGACGACCGGGATCCTCAACTCTTGCCCGGCAGCAACGGTTGCCCGAAATTCGGGATCCCGCCAAGGGCTCCGCAGCAGCCGAAATCCTCACTTCTTGCTCTCAAGCCAAGACAGAACCACCCCGTCCAGTCCGGCGCCAGGGCGGCGCAGCGAGAAAACGGTTCGCCAGGCCGCCGGCTGGGCTTCAGGCTGACACGATGCGTGTGAGTTTCCGCCGGGTCGACGGCCCGAAGGGTGGCGACGGCGGGTCCGTCGCCGTCATCGAACGCTTGGATGGAGTGTCGCTGCGGATGCACTCCTATGACCGGACCTTCAGCGTGCCCCACGACCTGGCGCATTTCGTGGCCGAGCAGGAGTTCAGGCTGAGCCGGGGTGTCTGGGGCAGCATCGCCGCCGGCGCGATGTTCGGCAGCATGACCGTCGTCGACGGCCGGCTCCGCCATGACAGCCGCCAGCGTTCCCGCGAGCTGATGCGGGCCAACCAACGTGAGATCCGGCTCGCGGAGATCGTCGCCGGTGCGGTGCACGACGCGGTCGAGCGAGATGCCCCGCCAAGCGCGGCGGACATCGCCTCGGCCTGGCAGATCTACCGCACGGACACCCCGTCCTTCCCACCGGACGTGCCGGTGCGAGCCGTCGCCCGGCTGAACGTTCTGCGAGCTGTCTGGCAGGCACTGGGCCCGGACGAGTCGATCGATCTGACCTGGAGTCTCCCCGCCGGTTCACGACGAGCCAGAGGCCAGCGGTGACCGTTCAGTCCCGGTCCCTGATCTTCGGGTGCCCAGCCCGCCCCCATGAGACCGACGGTCGCGTGTCCGTCTCCCGCTGTACTGCCCCATCAGAAAACCCAGGCCTGACCCGACGCCCAGGCGTCAGCAGAATTCCCGGGACTCCGGTTGGCATGGCCGCGATCTGGATTCAGGATTCCCACCGAGTTCCGCGGCCCTACGGCAGCCACTCGACCAACCAGCCCTTTTCGGCGATCGCTTCCTCCAGGTCGCGGAACGTCTCGAACCAGTAGTCCGCCACAAAATCCAGATCGCCGTTCATTTCTGCAAAAAACACTGCTATCACCGAGTCGTTCGGGTCGAGAGCGGCGATCATGCGCTGGCCAACGTGAGGACCAGAGATGATCCGAGCCTCCCTTCGATCGTCATCCAAGACCCACCTCACAGGTTCGGCGCCAGCGGAACGTGATAGTTGGCCGAGGAAAACCGAGTACCCGGCGAACGCCCCGGTCTCCGCCGTACCCGGTGCAGTTCATGCCTGCCGGCGACGTCGGCATCTCGTGCGGCCCGTCCGTCGTGGCAGGAGGTTCATATCCCGGTCGGATAGAACTCCAGATCGTCTGCGCGGAGGAGAACGGAGGTGCCAACCGCCTCCCTGGGCGGATCGTCGATCATCTCCAGCAGAACGATGGAAGTCCCAATCCTGAGTACTACCGTTCCATCCGCGAAGACCTCGGCGATACGCCCGCGAACAAGGTTTTCTGCACCATCGAACGTCTTCCGCCGCCTCCCCTCCAGGACGAGATCCGACCAGTACCGGGGGCGCCGAATTTCGAGTTCGACGTCCACCTCCTCCCCTGCCCGCATCGGGTAGTTCCCCATCCACACTCCCTGAAGCTTCCCCGATCCCGTCGAGACCGTCAGGATCTGGCTGGTCTGGCCCGTGTCGTTCAACGCGGTCACTCTCACCACCAGGAACCCTACGGGAAGGGAACACGGACAACTACATTGTTCGCAATTTCCCGCAGAGAGGCCACCTCGCTGTACGGGTACATGCGACAAGGCCGCGTGGATCAGCGGCGGGCGGTGACCGTCCGGTTGCGGCCGGCGCTCTTGGCGGCGTACAGCGACTGGTCGGCGTGCGCGAGCACCGCGGCCAGCGCGGGCTCGTCCGGGTCGACGGTCGCGGTGCCCACGCTGACCGTGACGTGCAGCGGGCCGGCGGATGTCTGCACGGGCCGGTCACAGACGGCGAGGCGGACGCGCTCCCCCAGGGCGTGTGCCACGTCGGGGCCACCGGTGACGAGGACGGCGAACTCCTCCCCGCCGAGCCGCCCGGCGAGGTCCCCCCGGCGCAGGCACCGTTCGATCCGGCGGGCGATCTCGACGAGCACCTCGTCGCCGACCGCGTGTCCGTGCAGGTCGTTGACCTGCTTGAAACGATCGACGTCGATCATGGCGGCGGAGGTCGGCCGGTCGGCGGGCAGCCGTGCGTCCGCTTCGACGGTCGCCTGTTCGACGAAGTGGCGCCGGTTGGGCAGGCCGGTGAGGGGGTCGGTCGCGGCCGAGTGCCGGGCCTCCTCGTACAGACGCGCGTTGTCGTAGGCGGTCGCCGCGGTGTTCAGGACCATCCGCGCCACCTCCGCCTGCGGGCCCGCCCCGCCCTCGCCGCCCGGGCCGCCCGCGGTGCCCGCCCCCCCCAGCCCGCCCGACCCGTCCACCCCACCGGTCACGCCGTGGTGGGTGGCGAGCACGACGACAGCGGGTACGGGGCGCAGCGCGGTGGCCGGCAGCGCCAGCCAGTTCCGCAGCGGCTCCGGCACCCCCGGGAGGCGGATGGGCCGCGCGGCCGGGCTTCCCCCGACCGTGGCGCCGGCGAAGGCGGGTCCGAGCACGTCACCCGCGTGCTCGACGCTCGACCCGACCGCGCGCGGGTCGACCTCCCCGTGGACCTCGGTGACCCGGATCGCCGACCCGGCGCCCTGGTCGAGGACCCACACGTCGTCGTACGGCAGCACCGGTCGCGCCGCGGCCAGCACCCTGCGCAGGACGTCGCTTGAGCGCAGGGTGGACCCGGCCTGCTCGGCGACGTCCCGCAGCACCTCGGCGAGCTCGCGCTGGCGGCGCTCGGTGGCGAGCCGGGTCTGCAGGCGCGCGGCCTCCGCGGTCCGCAGCGCGACCCCGACCTGCTTGGCGAGCGTGACGAGGACGTCGACGTCGTCCTCGGTGAACAGGCCCTTGGCGACCTGGCTGTCCACGTAGATCACGCCCGGGGCGCCGCCCTCGATCGGGACCGGTGCGGCCAGAATGCTGCGCAGCCCCTGCTGGACGGCGCTTTCGGAGCCCAGTGCCGCGCCCTGCGCGGTGCCGGTGACGACCAGGGGACGTCCGTCCGTGTGAACCCTGGCGACGATGCTGCGGGCGTAGGACGAAAGGTCCGTCGACGACTCGGCCGTGGACGACTCAGCCATGGATGAGTTGGCCGCGGATGGCGGCTCCGTCGCCGCGGCGTCCCTGGCGGTGCGGCCGGCATGCAGGACGAGCGGGCCGTCACCGGCGCCAGGGCCGGTCACGCTCCCGGGGCTGGTGACGCTCCCGGGACCGTTGGACATCGTGTTCTCGGGGAACAGGAGCAGGGCCCGGTCGGCACCGAGGATGTCGATGATCTCGGTGAGAACGATGTCGGCGACCGCGTCGGGGTCGAGGGCACCGGTCGTGGCGGCGCTTACCCGCAACAGTGCGTCGAGGCGGCGGCGGTCCCGGGTCAGGCCGACCGTCCCCTGCCCCCTGGCCAGGCTGGTCACCTTTTCGGTGAGACCGAACTCGCGGCGGACGTCCCGTCCGCGGGCGGTCCAGCCACGGCCGCGGGCCAGGGTGAGCGCCAGCTCCGCCTCCTCACGGGCCTGGCCCTCCCGGCCCAGGGAGCGCAGGCAGCGGGCCCGTTCCACGTACACGTCGAAGGTGATGCGGGGGGCGTCCAGCCGGGTCGAGAGGTGCTGGGCCGCGGCGAGCCAGTGCAGGGCGCGGCGCGGCCGGCCCGCGACCTGCTCCGCGATGGCCTTGAGGACGAGCAGGTCGGCGCGGAACAGGGGCAGCGCCGCCGCCGGCAACGCCTCCCGCAGGCAGCGGCGGGCGACGCGCGCCCGGTCGGCCCGTTCGCTGCCCGTGGCGGCCCGGGCCTGCTCGAGGCGGCCCCGCGCCCTGACCAGCCAGTAGTGCCGGTGGAACTTGACGCTGCGCCACGGCGAGCGGCCCTTGGCCTGGGCGGAGGCGACCAGCCGGTCGAAGGTCGCGCCGACGGCGCGCGAGTCCAGGCCGGCCTCCTCGAGGTCGGTCTCGATCAGGTTGTGGTCGACGATGAAGGCGCGCACCGCCTCCTCCTGTACGGGTGGCACGGCGGCGAGCACCGGTTCGAGGTTCTCGCCGGCACCGCCGAGCGAGCGCGCCATCCGGGATCGCATGATCCGGATGTCGTTGAACACGTAGTCGATGCCGTAGGCGTTCGGCTGCAGGCAGGCGAGGCCTTCGCGCCACAGGCCCCGGTAGGAGTAGTTCATCGCCAGCGCCGTCACCGCGTCGTCGTACAGGGAGGCGTCGACCCAGCGGGCCGCCCGGCGCAGTGTCGCCTCGAGCTGGTCGCTGACGGTGGTGGTCTCGCCGAGGAACTGGAGCGCGAAGCACGAGTAGAGATCGGCCTCGGCGACCAGGGCCGGGTTGCCGGTCTGCTCGGCCAGCGCCCGGAACGTCCTGATCGCGCGGCGGGTCGTCCGCCCGCAGCCCAGCTCCGCCGCCGCGCAGTTGATGATGATGTTGCCGCGGATGAACAGCTCGCCGAACCCGACCCGCTTCATCACATAGAGCCCGCCCACATGCCACAGGAAGGTCGGGATGTCGAACAGGAACAGCGCGTTGACCCCGCCGATCTCGTGCAGGCGCAGCTCGGTCTCGTAACGCCGCCGGGCCGCTCCGGTGGCCGTCCCGAAACCCGTCGCCGGCCAGCGCATCGCCAGCGCGCACAGCATCCGGCCGAATGCGACCGGACCGACCAGGACGGGGCCGGGGATGGGCCGGCCGGCCTCGGCGAGGCCGCGGCGGACATGATCGGCGGCGGCGCTGTAGTTGCGCATCCCGTGCTCGATGCCGGCCGCCTCCGCGCGCAGTGCGGCCCGGGCCAGCGGATCGTTCTCCAGCTCCAGGGCTCGGGCGAAATGGGCGCGGGCCCGGTGCGGCTGGACGATGCGGGAACAGGCCAGGCCGAAGCCCGTCTCGAAAGCCGCGTCCAGGCCGATGTCGGCCCGCGCGGCGGCCTGGGCGGCCGCACGGAACAGGCGCTCCGCCTCGACCGGTGCGCGCCCGGCGACCGCGGCCTCGGCCGCCGCCCGGGTGAGGCGGTACAGCCGGGGCGCGGGCAGTCCGCCGCTGACCGCGTGCCGAGCGAGGGCGAACAGGTCGGGGCCGTGCACGGCGCCGGAGGACTCCATCGCGTCCGCGATCGCCGCGTGCCGCGCGCGGAGACCGTCGGCGCTGATGGTCGACAGCAGCGCCTCGCGCACACAGTCATGTACGAACGACCAGCGATCGGGCGCGCAGCCGTCCGACACCGGCGTGACGAGCTGGTGGAACTCCGCCTCGGCGAGGGCCAGCCGCGCGTGTTCCGGCGTCACACCGGCCGCCACGGCGAGCAGCGCACGGTCGAACTGGTGACCGATCGCGGCCGCGGTGCACAGCACCGGCAGCGACGAGCGGTCCAGCGCACCGACCCGCCGCCGGATCAGGCCCAGCACCTCGTCAGGCAGGGCGAGTGAGTCGAGCCCGTCCCGATCGACGTCGAAACCGTCCCAGGACGGCCGGATCAGACCGGCGTCGATCACGGCCCGGACCAGTTCGAAGACGGCCAGCGGGCAGCCGCCCGAACGGATCGCCACATCCCGGACGAAGCGCTCGTCGGCGACGTCGCCGAGACAGCCGCGGATCAGTTCGGCGACCTCGGGCGCACCCAGCGGCCCCAGCCGGAGATCGACCCGTCGTGATCTGCCCGCCGGCAGCAGCCGGTCGGCACGGCGGGACGTCGCGATGACGAGCAGCGGCGCCGGCTCCGGGTCGTTCGCGACCTCCTCCAGCAGCTGGCGGTCCGCGGCCCCGAGCCACTGGGTGTCGTCCACCCACAGCAGCAGGCCGCCGCTGCGCCGGGCCAGCTCCCGGACGAACCGCACGACGGCCAGCCGGAGCTGGACGCCCAGGTCCCCCGCCGTGACCGACGTCGGCCGGTGGAGACCGGTCGCCGGGCCGGGCTGATCCTCCCGGGGAGGCCCGGGAGCGCCCAGCGCCGGATGCAGGCCGGCGAGGACGGGAGCGTCAGCACCAGCGGCCGCCCGCAGCTGGGAGCGCCGGCCCGCGCCGGCGGCCGCGGACGGGGTCTCGCCCGCGGCGGGCGGGGCGGCCGGGGCGTGCAGCCAGCTTTCCACCAGGGCGTGGAAGGTGACGAAGGGTGCGTCGACCCGTTCGGCGCATTTCGCCTCCATCAGGACCGCGCCCGCCACCGAGCGCGCCTGGCGGACGAACGTCCGCACCAGATGGGTCTTGCCCACGCCCATGTCGCCGGCGATGCCCACGACCGTCCGCTCGCCAGCCCCGCGGCGGGTGAGGTCCCAGGCCTCCCGCAGCCGCGCCAGCGGCGCCTCTCGTCCCACCGGCTGGTCGGATGGCCGCCAGGGACCGGCCCGCGCGGCGACCGCCGGCGCACGCGGCCCGGCCACCGCGGCCAGTGCCACGGCCAGGTCGTCCGCGGACTGGAAGCGGTCGTCCGGATCCTTCGCCAGGAGGGTGGCGACAACCTCCGCGAGAGCTGGCGGGATGTCGGCGCGGACCCGGCTCGGATCCGTGGGCGGCGCGACCGCGTGCAGCCGCATCAGCTCGGCGACGTCGTCGGCCTCGAACGGCGGCCGCCCGGTGAGACAGGTGTGGAGCACGACGCCGAGGGAGTACAGATCCGAACGTGCGTCCACCGGGCGGTTCAGCATGCCGAGCTGCTCGGGTGCGCTGTAGAGGACGGTGCCGACCGCCTCATCGCGCACGACGCCACCGGTGCGGCCCAGCAGCCCGAAGTCCACCAGGATCACCCGGCCACCCGACCCGATCATGATGTTGGCCGGTTTGACGTCCTGGTGCACCAGGCCGAGCCGGTGGGCGGCCGCGAGAGCCCCCGCGACGTCCTGGCCGATGCGCAGGGTGGCGGGCACCGTGAGCGGGCTGAGCCCGGTGCCGGCCAGCCCACGGCCCGGGCTGGAGCCGGCTGAGCCGGCGGGGCCGGCGGCGAGCCGGTCGGCCAACGACTGACCCTCGACGAGCTCGAGCACCAGGTACGGCCGTCCGTCAGCTTCCCCGGCGGCGAACACCCGGGCGATGTTGGGATGCCGCAGGCACGCCAGAACGGTCGCCTCCCGCTGAAAAGAACGAATCACCTCGGGCGGCGGGACACCCCGGGACACCTTCACCGCGTAGCACCGGCCCTGCCGCTCGGCTCGGTACACCACGGCGGAGGCTCCCAGGCCCAGTTCCGTCCCCAGGCTGACTCCCGGGATGTCGACAGGCACCACGCGCACGGGTTCCTTCCGGGACCCGCACTGGTTCGTCGCGGTCCGGCTGGGGCGGGCCTTCCATCCACTATCACCCGCCTGCCCGCAGCCCGCATGCCGGCGGCAGAGGGTGGAGGCCGTCCGCCGGCCGGGGGCAGCGGCGGGTGTAACAGTTGAGGTATGGCACTGTTGCCCATCCGTACCCTCGGCGACCCGGTCCTGCGCACGCCGGCCGAGCCGGTCACCGTCTTCGACGCAGCTCTGCGGCGCCTGGTCGACAACATGATCGAGACGATGTACGCCGCGCCCGGGGTCG
Source organism: Frankia sp. R43 (assembly GCF_001306465.1). Lineage (NCBI taxonomy): Bacteria > Bacillati > Actinomycetota > Actinomycetes > Frankiales > Frankiaceae > Frankia > Frankia sp. R43. Next base: position 647,677 of record NZ_LFCW01000004.1, read on the forward strand.
GTCTGGCCGCACCCCAGGTGGGCGTCAGCCTGCAGGTGTTCGTCTTCGACACCGAGTACGACCCCCGGGACGTCGCCGTCCCCCGCCGGCCGCTCGTCGTCGTGAACCCGGTCCTGGAGACCGGCCCGGGCGAGCAGCACGACGACGAGGGCTGCCTTTCCGTGCCCGGCCATGCCTACCCGACGACCCGGGCCGCCACCGCGACCGTGCGCGGGGTGGACGCAACCGGCGCGGCAGTCATCTACCAGGCCAGCGGATATCTCGCCCGGTGCTTCCAGCACGAGACCGACCATCTGCACGGCAGGCTGTACATCGACCGGCTCACCGGCGAGGACCGCCGCGCCGCCCAGGCGGCCCTGCGCGACGGCGTGCGGCCGGCACGCCCCGTTCCCTCGATCTTCCGCGGCTCGTCGCGGCCCGGCCAGCCGTGACCCGGGTGTTCGACGCCGAGCAGGTGCGGCGCCTGCTGCTGGCGCGGGAGGAGATCGCGCTGCTCGACCTGCGGGAGGAGGACGCCTTCGCGCAGGAGCACCCGCTGTGGGCGGCGAACCTGCCGCTCTCCCGGCTGGAGGCGGAGGTCCTGGAGCGGGTGCCACGGCTGGAGGTGCCCGTCGTCGTCTACGGGGAACACGACGGGATCGACCTGGCACCGCGGGCCCTCGCCCGGCTGAGAACGCTCGGCTATTCGCAGGCCGGGGCGCTCGCCGGCGGGCTCGCCGGCTGGCGATCGGCCGGCGGCGAGCTCTTCCGGGACGTCAACGTGCCCAGCAAGGCGTTCGGCGAGCTGGTCGAGGCGGTCAGGCACACGCCTTCGTCGTCGGCGCAGGACGTCCGACGCCTGCTGCGGGAGTCGCCGCCGGTCGTCGTCGACGTACGCCGCTACGACGAGTACCAGACGATGAACATTCCGTCCTCGGTGAGTGTGCCGGGCGGTGAGCTCGTGCTGCGCATCCGGGAGCTGGCACCCGACCCCCGCACCCCGATCGTCGTGAACTGCGCCGGCCGAACCCGGAGCATCATCGGCACGCAGTCGATCATCAACGCGGGCGTTCCCAACCCGGTGGTGGCGCTGCGGAACGGGACGATCGGCTGGGAGCTGGCCGGCCTCGTGCTCGACCATGGATCCACCCGGCGCGCACCGGCCGAGGTGACGGCGGAGCACCACGCGGCCGCCCGGGCCGGCGCGCGGGAGATCGCCCGGCGGGCGGGGGTACGTCCGCTGACGCTCGGCGAGCTGGCGGGCCTCGACGACCCGGCGCGCACCACCTATCGGTTCGACGTCCGCGACGAGGGCGAGTACGTCGCGGGGCACCTGCCCGGGTTCCGTCATGCGCCCGGCGGGCAGCTGGTGCAGGAGACGGACCATTTCGCTCCGGTGCGCGGCGCCCGCCTGGTGCTCGCCGACGACGACGGCGTCCGCGCCGCCATGACGGCGTCGTGGCTGGCGCAGATGGGCTGGGAGACCTACGTCCTCACGGTGCCCGGTCCCTCGCTCACGGAGGTGGGGCAGCCGGCCGCGCGGCGGCCCGCGGCGCCGGCCGTCGACGAGGTCGAGCCGGCGGAGCTGGCGACCTGGCTGGCGGGACCGACCCCGTTGACGGCCACCGCGACCGTCGTCGTGGACATCGGGCCGAGTCGCGAGTACGTCCGCGGGCATGTGCCGGGGGCCTGGTTCGCGATCCGCGCGCAGCTGGGGCCCGCCGGGCAGGCGCTCCCGCCGCATTCACGCCTGGTCATCACCTCTCCCACCGGGGAGCTCGCCCGGTGGGCGGTCGCCGACCTCGCCGACGGACCCGGCGCGGCCGACGGATACAGCGCGGCCGGTGGACCCGGCGGCGGTCACGGGGGCAGCGGGCGGGTGTACGCGCTGGCGGGCGGCACACGGGCCTGGCAGGCGTCGGGAGCCACGCTGGAGGCTGGCGGCCAACGATTCCTCACCCCGGCGACCGACCGGTACCGCCGGCCGTACGAGGGCACCGACAACGCCCGCGAGGCCATGCAGGCCTACCTCGACTGGGAGTTCGGCCTGATCGCCCAGCTGGAACGCGACGGCACCCACTTCTTCGCGCCGATCTGACGGGCACCGGCCCACATCGCCCAGCTGGCAGGGGGTACGACGACGGCCGTGGCCGGGCCGGGCCGGGCCGACGCGGTCGAGGCACATGGCCGCGTCGTGCTCAGCGCCGAGGCGGGCTCGTGGGCTACCCCCGATCGGAAAGCCGCCGAACGGGAGATCTTCGCCCGTGTCCGCGCAGCGTTCGTCCCGGCCGGAATCCTCAACCCCGGCATCCTGCCGCGCTGACGCGCGTGGCCCCCGGGTCCCGACGGTCGAGGAAGTCGACGACGCGGTCAGCCACCCCGCTCATCAGTGACCACCACGCCGTTTCGACCTGATCCGTGTCGCCGTCGCGCAGCGCCGCGCAGACCTCGTCGAAGCCCCGCGCCTGGGCCTGCATCGCACCCGGCACCTGCCTGAAGAAGTCGGGGACGATCTCCGGCATGGCGCGCAGCGCGCCGATCAGCGGTGGGCTGTCCGCCGCCTCGATGATCAGATCGAGGATCTCGGCGTTCACCCGCTCGAAGGATTCAGGATCCGAGGCCGCGCGAAGAGCCGGCTGGAAGGTCAGCAGGCGCCCGACGGCGGCCTCGCCGCCGCGTTGACAGGTCAACGTCGTCGCGAGACCGAAGATGATCGCGAAGATCTCGTAGTGATCCCGGACGTAGTCGGCGTCGAAGGCGTTCACGAAGGCGCCCCGGTGGGGTTCGACCGTGATCCACCCTTCGCGCTCCAGCGCGACGACGGCCTCCCGCATCGGCGTCCGGCTCACTCCGATCGCGTCGGCGATCGACTCCCGATCGAGCCGCTGACGCGGAGCCAGCTCCCCCCGGATGATCTGCTCACGGACATGGTGAACCGCACGCTCGGCACCGCTGTCGACCGGCGCGAGGCGGCTGGCCCTGCTACGGCGGCCGAACGCACCGTGCCAACGGACCGGCGAGCGCGGCGCGGTGTCACCCGGCTCCCGCGCGAAGATCCCGCGGCTGGTGAGGAACCGCTCGACGCAGGCTCCCAGCTCGCGGTGGACCTCACGGGCCGCGGCGGCCGCCTGGGCGGTGTTCCGGGCCTCGACCCCCGCGACGACCGCGCGGACGCCGTGGCGCTGGATGCGCATCACCTCCTCGCGGTCGTCGAACGTGTCGGCGGACGCGTACTCGGGCAGCACCCGCAGCAGCCGATCGGCACGCACCGATCTGGCCGCCGCCCGCAGGACGGTGGTGAAGGAGTCATAGACGTCGGTGGTGTCATGAACGCAGCCGGCGCGCCGGATCTGGCGGGCATGCTCCGCGAGCATCCGGACGTCCGCCTCCTGCGCACGCTGCGTCGCTCGGACCGCGACGAAACCGTGGACCGCACCCAGGAGCACGTAGTGATCATGGGCGGTGCGGCGGTCGATACCGCGGACGAAGGAACCACGCCGGGGCTCGACGGCGACCCACCCCTCACGTTCCAGCGCGATGATTCCCTCCCGCACCGGGATACGGCTGATTCCGAGCTCTTCGGCGATCTCCTCGGGCACGAGCCGCTCACCGCTGCGAAGCTCACCCCACACGATCATGGTTCGAATGTGGTCGGCGACGACCTCCCCGTCGTTGCGCCTCGCGGCGGTCCGGAAACGCCGTGTGCCGCGGGAACCGGGATCACGGGGCAGGAAGCTCACCACCAGAGCTGGAAAGGCGCGGGAATGTCATGCAGGCCAGGCTACGGCCGCGCGGAGGACGGCCGTCCCACCGACCGGCCGACCGGCCGACCGGCCGACGCAGGCCGACCGGATTCGGCACGCTCATTCCAGCAGGTCGGGCTCCTCGGCGACGATCCAGTCGTAGAGGGGCTGGAAGGAGAACCAGCCGAAGCGGTGGCTTCCCACCTGGGAGGCGGTGAGCGCCGCGGCCTCGTGCGGGACGAGATGTGGCGCGGTGGCGGCCGCCTCCGCCATCAGCTGCGACTGGGCGCACCGCTCGTAGCTCAGGTGCCACCAGAACGCCTCGTCCACGGAATGGCCGACGGTCAGGACACCGTGGTTGCGCAGCAGGACGGCCTTGTGGTCGCCGAGCGCCGCGGCCAGCCTCCTGCCCTCCTCCTGTTCGAGCACCACGCCGGTGTAGTCGTCGAGAAGGCCCTGGTCCTGGTAGAAGGCGCAGGCGTCCTGGGAGATCGGGTCCAGGGGGCGGCCGAGCGCGGCCCACGTCCGGCTGTACATGCCGTGGGTGTGGACGGCCGAGACGACGTCGGGGCGGGCGTCGTGGACGGCGCCGTGAATGGTCAGCGCGGCGAAGGCGACCAGGTTGCGGGCACCGGGCTCCTTGTTCGGGCCACTCACGACCGTGCCCGAGCCATCGACCAGGCACAGGTCGGACACCTTGATCTGGCGGAAGCTCTGCCCGTAGGCATTCACCCAGTAGTGGTCGGGCAGCTCCGGGTCGCGGACGCTGCCATGCCCGGCGACGCCTTCGTTGAACCCGGACCGGCCGAGCACCCGGAAGGCCGCCGCCAACCGTTGCTTGCGGTGCAGTCGTTCCTGGTCGACCGAGCTGAAGCTCGGGGGCTTGCGGGTGACGAATCCAGCCATCTCGCGCTCCTCACCTACCGCACAGATCGACTCGGCTGACCTCCGAACGCCCTACCTCGCGGCGCCCCGGCGGATGCGGTCTCGGATCGCGGCCACCCGCTCGGTGAATCCGGGCCGGGACACCGCCCACTCCTGCGCGGCGAGCTCAAGCTCCATCGCCGCCTTCGCATCACTCAACGCGACGCTGGCCCGCAGTGACTGCTTGGTCCGAACCACCAGCTCGGCGTCACGCCCCGCCGCCCGCCGCGCGAGCGCCTGGGCCGTGCCGAGCAGGTCATCCTCCGGCACGCAGCGCCACGCAAGCCCGCGCGCGGCGGCTTCGTCCCCGGTCAGCCTGTCACCGAGCAGGACGAGCGCCGCGGCACCCTGGACACCCACCAGCCTCGACAGCCGCCACAGGTGACCTCCACCCGGATGAATGCCCACGTCAAGAAAGCGTGGGTCGAAGACCGCTGACGGCGAACACAGGACGACATCGCAGGCCATCGGCAGATTCAGGCCCGCGCCGACGACGGGGCCGCACACGGCGGCGATCGTCGGAACCGGCGCCGCGGCGAGACGGAGGAAGCCCTCGTACATCTCGCGCAACGGAACCTCGGGTTTGAGCAGGTCGTCCAGCGAGCCGCCGGAGCAGAACACCGGCGGCGTGGCGGTGAGGACGATCGCCCGCGCGCCCGCTGCCAGCACCCCCGTGACGGCGCTCGCCAGCGCGGTGCTCATCTCGAGGGAGAGGGCGTTGCGCCGGCCTGGGTCATCCAGCGTCAGCCGGGCGACTCCGTCGTCGGCCAGGTCCACCAGGACCAGCGCGCCGTCACGCACCGTCATCGGAGTTCTTCCGCGGAGCCGCATGGGCGGGGATCGCCGGCAGGCCTGCCTCCGCCCAGGGTGACGGCCGGACCCGGCGCAGATCCGGGTGCTGATCCAGATTCCACATGGTATGAATCATACAGTTCGCCCGTCCGGCGCGGTCCTCAGGCGGACGACCGGTCGCCTCGCCCGCGACTGATCGCCGAGGTCCGCCGCGCACGGCCGCTGTGGCTGGCCACTCGCTGTGGCTGGCCACTCGCTCCGGACCGGCCACAGCGGTTCCGCTGGACCGTGGCGGTGGGCGTCAGGCGGCCGCCTGACGCGAGCCCGCGACGCGGAACCCGTCGAAAGGAGTCACAACATGGACGATCTCGCTGGTCGCCGCGCATTGGTCACCGGAGCCAGCCGGGGTATCGGCGCGGCCATCGCCATCCGGTTCGCCGCCGCCGGCGCCGCGGTCGCCATCACCGCACGCACCGACCGGGAGGAGGCCAGCGACGGGCCCGGCTCGCTGGCCGACACTCTGCGCGCCGTCGAGGCGGCCGGCGGGAAAGCGGTCGCCCTCACCGCGGACCTGTCCCGCCCGGACGGCGGACGCTCCGGCCTGGTCCGCCGGGCGGAGGAAGCTCTCGGCCCGATCGACATCCTGGTCAACAACGCCGGGGCGGGCGGCTTCGCGCCCTTCCTCGACGTCACCGACCAGGCGATCGACCACGTGCTCGAGGTCAACCTGCGCTCCCCCTGGGACCTCTGCCGCCAGGCCCTGCCCGGCATGCGCGGCCGCGGCACCGGCTGGATCATCAACATCGGCTCGTTCGCCGGCGAGCACCCCGTCGGACCGCCCTACCGCGACACCCCGCCGAACATGCGCGGATCACTGTACGGCTCGTCCAAGGCCGCCCTGCACCGGCTCAGCACCGCACTGGCCGCCGAAACCGTCGCCGACGGCATCGCCGTCAACGTGCTCTCCCCCGACGGCGCCGTGAAGGTCCGCGACGACTGGCCCTATCCCGACGACGTCACCGAGCCGGTCGAGACCATGGCCGAGGCCGCCCTCGCCCTCGCCAGCTGCCCGCCACCGCCCGCTCTCACCGGCCGGCTCGCCTACAGCCTCTCCCTGCTCGTCGAACTCGCCCGCCCGGTCCGCACCCTCGACGGCTCCGCCCTGGTCGACGGCTGGCAGCCGCACCAGATCAACCGGGCCCGCCTGCGCCACCCACCGGCCTGAGCCGCCCACCTGCCTGGCTCACCTGCCGGCCTGAGTCACTCGCCGGCCTGAGCCGGTGCCGACGGCTGGCCGCGATCCGACCGGGCGGCAGCCACCGACGACGCACCATCAACCACCGAACACGAGGAGTTGGCAATGTTCGAACTCGATGGACACGTGGCGCTCGTGACCGGAGCCGGCCAGAACATGGGCGCGGGCGCGGCGCGGGCCCTGGCCGCACAGGGGGCGGCGGTCGCCGTGAACGATCTCGTCGCCGACCGCGCCGAAGCGGTCCGAGACGAGATCGAGGCCGCCGGCGGCAGGGCGGTCGCGGTCCCCTTCGACGTGCTGGACCCCGACGCGGTGCGAGCAGGCGTCGCCGCCGCGGGCGAGGCGTTCGGGCACCCGGTCGACATCCTCGTCAACAACGCCGGAATCCATTCCGACATGGTCGCCCGGCCGTTCCGCGCGCTCGATCCCGCGCTGTGGCGCGGCCCGGTGGACATCAACATCTTCGGATCCCTGAACTGCATCCACGCGGTGATCGAGGACATGGTCAGCGCACACTGGGGCCGCGTCATCCAGATCTCCTCCGGAGCCGGGCGCACGGGCCTGGCGATCGGCGTCGCCCTGTACGGCGCGGGGAAGAGCGGCATCGAGGGCTTCGTCCGGCACCTTTCCCAGGAGGTCGCGAAGGAGGGGATCACCGCGAACACCCTGGCCCTCGGGATGATGGACAACTCGACCGAGAACCCCGATCTCACCCGGGCCCTGGCGGGCATGGTCCCGACAGGGCGCCTCGGCACACCCACCGACGTCGGTGCCGCCGTCGTCTTCCTCGCGGCCGAGGAGACCTCGTGGCTGACCGGCCAGACGATCAACCTCAACGGCGGCTCCACCATGAACTGAGCCGCATACGGTGTCCGCACCCGCCACGCGGACACCGTCGACGGACACGGCGGTGCGTCTGCCAGGGTCGTCGCCCTCGGTGCGGATGTCGCGGCCCGCATCCGGGCGCCAGCCGGGCAGCGCACCGAGCAGGTGCGCGACAATCCCGACAACGTGTATGAACGCGCTTGAACACGACGTTCTCGGGCTCGTCGACGAGACCGCCGCAGGTGTCCGCAGGTCGGTAGGCCGCCACATCGGCAGATCGGCAGCTCGGGTGAGAAGGAGGTCGGTTCGTGGCCGACACGCAACTGGTGATGGGTGCGAGCGGTTTCCTCGGTTCGCATGTGACGCGGCAGCTGGCGGAGCGCGGCGACGACGTGCGGGTCTGGATCCGCAGGACCAGCTCGACGGTGGCCTTCGACGACCTGCAGGTCGAGCGCGTCCACGGCGAGCTGACCGACGACGCCGCGTTGGTGGAGGCGATGCGCGGGGTCGACACCGTCTACTACTGCATCGTCGACGCCCGGGCCTGGCTGCGTGACCCGGCACCGCTGTTCGCGACGAACGTCGAGGGGCTGCGGCACGCGCTCGACGCCGCGGTCGAGGCGAAGGTGCGACGCTTCGTGTTCTGCAGCACCGTCGGCACGATCGGCCGCTCCGACGACGGTGGCCCGGCCGACGAGGACGACCCGAACACCTGGAAGCACCTGGGCGGGCCGTACATCCAGGCCCGGGCCGACGCCGAGGACCTCGTCCTTCAGTACTGCCGCGAGCGTGACCTGCCCGGGGTCGTGATGAACGTGTCGACGACCTACGGGGCTCCCGACCACGCCTCACCGCACGGCCAGCTGGTCGCCGACGCCGCCCGCGGCAAGATGCCGATCTACTTCGGCAAGGCGTCGATGGAGGTCGTCGGCATCCGGGACGCCGCCCGCGCGTTCCTGCTCGCCGCGGAGAAGGGCCGGGTCGGCGAACGGTACATCATCAGCGAGAGCTACATGACCTGGAAGGAACTGGTGACGATCGCCGCCGAGACGGGCGGGGTGAAGCCGCCGCGGATCGGGATCCCGATCCCGGTGATGAAGGTCATCGGCCGCCTCGGCGACTTCGGGCAGAAGGTGCTGCGGCGCGACACCGTGATGAACAGCGTGAGCGTGCGGCTCATGCACTTCATGCCTCCGCTGGATCACAGCAAGGCCACGCGCGAGCTGGGCTGGGAGCCCTCCCCCACCGCCGACGAGATCCGCGAGGCCGCCAACTTCTACCTCGAGCGCGACCGCACGAAGGCCCAGGCCGCCTGACGCGAGGCGGACTGCCGCGGCCCCGGGCTCGGCTCAGCCACCGGGGCCGCTGCGCCCGCCCAGCCGACGCGGTCGGCCAGCCCGCGGCCGCGGTGTTACCTCCGTGCGATCCCGTCCGTCTCCTCCCTGTCAGCCGCGAGAAGGAACATCTCGGCGAGGAGTGAAAGAGGATGACGATGCAGGCACGGATGAAGAACCCGGCGCTGCTGCTGCCGCACGGCATGGAGGCGATACAGGCCCTGTACAAGGCGATGGCCGCGGGCGGGGTCGACCCGAGGACGATGGAGCTCGTTCATCTGCGGGCGAGCCAGATCAACGGTTGTGGGGCCTGCGTGCACGCGGGCGTGACGAACGCCCGCAAGGCCGGGGAGAGCGACGATCGGCTGCACGCGACGGCCGGCTGGTACGACTCGCCGCTGTTCGACGACGCCGAGCGGGCCGCACTCGTGCTCACCGAGGCGGTCACCCGCCTGAGCGACCGGCCCGGTCAGGTCACCGACGAGATCTGGGCCGAGGTGTCGAAGCACTACGACGAGCAGCAGCTCGCCGCCATCATCCTGATGATCGCGACGACGAACTTCTTCAACCGGATCAACACCACGATCAAGGAGCCCGCGGGCACGACCTGGAGCTGACCAGATCAGGTGGTCGTCGCCGGTGCGGGGCGGTTCCGCGGAACCGCCCCGCACCGCACCGCCCCACAGAAACGCCTATGTCACGGGCAGGTCCGGTAGGCGCAGCCGTTCGAGGCGGGCCGGGTCGGCCAGCACGTCGATCGCGACGATGACACCGGCACGTACCGCGAAGCCCATGACCGACAACGGCGTCCCGGCGACGGTCACGACCACGCCCGCTGCGCCGTCGACCAGCACCGGGTGGACGGCTGCGTCCGGCCGGGCGAACATCAGCGCTCGGCGGGCCACCGCTGCCGCACCCCGCACCACCGCGGTGACGGACGGCCGGTCCGAGCCGCCGTCGGCGCGCATGATGACCTCCGGGGCCAGCAGGCCGAGCAGGCCCTCGAAGTCACCGGCCCGTGCGGCCGTGAAGAACGCCTGGACCACCGCGTGGTCAGCGGTCCGGTCCGCCGCCGTTGCCGGCTGCCGCGCGCGGTCGCCACCGAGGGCGTTGCCCTGGACCCGTTGGCGGGCGCGGCTCGCGAGCTGTTTCGTGGCCGCCGGTGTCCGGCCGAGGATCACGGCGATGTCGGCCATCGGGACCGCGAACAGGTCGTGCAGGACGTAGACGATCCGCTCGGGCGGGCTGAGCGTCCCGAGGACGACGTCCAGGGCGAGCCCGACCGCGTCGGCGAGCAGCGCCTCGTGTTCGGGGTCGGCGCCCGTGACCGGGGCGACGACCGGATCGGGCAGGTGTACGTCCAGGGGCACATCGCCATCGAGGGACTGCTCCCGCCGGCTTGCCCGGGCCCGCAGCATGTCCAGGCAGATCCGGCTGGTGACGGTGGTGAGCCAGGCCCGCAGGTTCAGCACCTCGCCGACGTCGGATCGGCTCAGCCGGACCCAGCATTCCTGCACCGCGTCGTCCGCGTCGTCCCACGAGCCGAGCAGGCGGTACGCGACCGACCGCAGGTACGGCCGTTGCTCACCGAACCTTTCCGCCAACAGCTCCAGCCCAGTCACCGACCCACCGCCCCCTTCGCCCACCCCCGGCCCTGCCGCCGCGCTGCCACGATCTGGACGGAGTGGATCAACCCGAGGTAACACCGGAACGCTTCGTGGGCGTTCGGGCCTCCTTCATCCCACGGTTCGCGAGCCGGTCGGCGCGCTCGTTGTCGGGGTGCCCCGCGTGCCCTTTCACCCAGAGCCATTCGATGGTGTGCCGGCCGGCCAGGACGTCCAGCTGCTGCCAGAGGTCGGCGTTCTTGACCGGCTTCTTGTCGGCGGTCAGCCACCCGTTGCGTTTCCAGCGCGGCAGCCATCCGCTGACGCCGTTGCGCAGGTACTGGCTGTCGGTGTGCAGGCGCACCGTGGAGGGGCGGGTGAGCGCCTCCAACGCCCTGATGGCGGCGAGCAGCTCCATCCGGTTGTTCGTGGTCTCGGCGGCCTCCCCGCCGTACAGCGTCTTCTCGTGTGCCCCGTAGCGCAGCACGGCACCCCAGCCGCCCGGACCGGGGTTGCCGCTGCAGGCCCCGTCGGTGAAGATCTCCACTCCGGTCACGAAATCCCTCTCCCCGGCGGCGGCTTCTTCGATGGGTCCGTCACCCACGCGGGGCGCCGTCAGCTGGCGGAGGGCTGGCGCAGGGGCAGGCGGACCCTGATCATGGTGTCGCCGGGCTTCGACTCGATCGTGATCGTGCCGCAGTGGCGCTCGACGACGATACGCCGCGCGATGTCGAGGCCGAGCCCGGTGCCCTTGCCGACGTCCTTGGTCGTGAAGAAGGCCTCGAAGGCACGGGCGGCGACCTCCGGCGGCATCCCGGGCCCGTCGTCGCCGATCTCGACGATCACCGCGCCGCCGCCGGCGCTGGTGTCATCGTCGTGCGAGGTGGTCAGGCGCAGCGTGCCGGCGCCGTTCATCGCGTCGACCGCGTTGTCGATGAGGTTGGTCCACACCTGGTTGAGCTCGCCGGCGTGGGCGTCGACGGTGGGGACGTCGGCCCCGTACCGCCGTTCCACCCGCACTCGTGCCGGCATTTTGTGCCGCAGCATCACCAGGGTGCTCTCCAGGCCCTGGGTGACGTCCACGTTCTGCATGGACGCCTGGTCGAGGTGGGAGTAGGTCCGGACGGCGGAGACCAGCTCGGAGATGCGCCGGGTCGACTCGCCGATCTCGGTCAGCAGGCGGGGTGCGTCGAAAGTGCTCGCGAACCATTCGAACGCCGGTGCCAGCGCCGCGCCGCCGTGGGCGCCGTCGCCGAGTCCGCCCGCGCCGAGGACGTCGCCGACGCGGTCGCACCAGGCGGTGTCGGCGCCGGCGGCGGCCAGCGCCGGGGCGAAGGCCCAGCCGCGGTCGACACCACGTGCGGCCATCCACGAGGACAGGTCCTCCTGGCGGTCCGACAGGTCGAGCGGGTCGACCGGCCCGGGTGGCGGGACGACCTCGCGGCGCAGCTCGTCGAGCTGGAGGAACTGGCTGGCGGAGATCTCCGCGCCGGCGAGCCGGTTGAGCGCCGAGAGCAGGGTGGCGCACACCGCCTGCAGGGACTGGGTGGCCCGCACCGCGGCGGCCGCCGGGTTGTTGATCTCGTGGGCGAGGCCGGCGGCGAGTGTTCCCAGGGTGACGAGGGCGTCCCGCTGGCGGACGGTGGACTCGATGGTGCGGGCCGTCCCGAAGACGCCCTGGATGAGATGGGTGCCGAGCGGGAACCAGGCATCACACAGGCTGCGCAGCCGCCCGGCCGGCACGCGCAGCACCCGCCCGGCGGTGGCGACGCGGCCGGTGGCGAGGTACACGCCCTGCGGGTCGAACGCGCGGAAGCCACCGGCCCACCGGCCGGGCTCGTCCATCCTGCCGACCACGGTCTCCTCGCGGTCGGTGCGCCGCACCAGGTCGATCGTGCCGTCGATCAGGACCCACCAGGCGTCGGCGTACTCGCCGTGGCGGAACAGCTCCTGACCGGGGCTGACGTGGACCTCCTCCCCCGCCGCGGCAAGCTGCCTGAGCTGCTCGTCGTGCAGGCCGGCGACGATCGGCAGGCCGCGCAGGTCATCGACCAGGCCGCCGGCCGGGTCACTGGCCTGACCGCCGACCTGGCCGCCGGCGGGGCCACCGGGCTGGTCGCCGCCCTGGTCGCCGGGCGGCATCAGCTCAGCCCCAGGTACCGGTGGACGAGGTGGATCGACATCGCGCCGTCCCCGACGGCGGAGGCGACCCGCTTCATGGAGTCGAGCCGCACGTCGCCGGCGGCGAAGACCCCGGGCAGGCTCGTCTCCAGCGCGAACGGCTCGCGGGCGTGCGGCCACCGGCCGGCGAACGCCGGGGCGGCCAGGTCCGGGCCGGTGACGACGAAGCCCTGCCCGTCGCGGACGACGGCGTCGCCGAGCCAGTCGGTGCGCGGGGACGCCCCGATGAACACGTACAGCCAGTTCGACGCCAGTGTCTGCTCGGTTCCGGCGGCGCGGTCGGCGATGGTCAGCGACTCCAGGTTCTTGTCGCCGTGCGCGGCGACGACCTCGCTGCGGACCCGCACCTCGATGTTCGGCGCGGCCTCGATCCGCTCGATCAGATAGCTCGACATGGTGGCCTCCAGCGACGGGCCGCGCACCACGATGACGACTTCCCTGGCGTGGCGGGCGAAGTTCAGGGCCGCCTGGCCGGCGGAGTTCGCGGCGCCGACGATGACGACGACGTCCCCCTGGCACCCGGCGGCGTCGCTCGCCGACGCACCGTAGTACACCCCGCTGCCGGTGAGCCCGTCGAGCCCCGGTGCCTCGAGCCGCCGGTAGGAGACACCGGTGGCCACGATCACGGCGTGGGCCTCGATCTCGCCGCCGTCGGCGAACAGCACGGCGTGCACCGGCCCGCGCGGCTCGACGCCGACGACGTCGCGGGCGAGCACCATCTCGGCGCCGAACCGGGAGACCTGGGCGACGGCCCGATGGGCCAGATCGGCGCCGGTCAGGCCCTTCGGGAACCCCAGGTAGTTCTCGATGGCCGCGCTTTGCCCGGCCTGCCCGCCGGGGGCCTGCCGTTCGATGACGACGGTGCTCAGCCCCTCGGACGCGGCGTACACCGCCGCCGCCAGGCCCGCCGGGCCACCGCCGATGATGCACACGTCGTACAGCCGCTGGTCGGCCTCCGTGCGCAGCCGCAGCGAGCGGGCCAGATCGAGCGCCGACGGCGCGCGCAGCGGCTCGCCGTCCGGGACGAGGACGAGCGGCAGGTGTTCGGGTGCGACGCCGGCCAGCTCCCCGAGCCGCCGCCCCTCGGCGTCACGTTCGATGTCGTACCACTGGTAGGGCACATGGTTACGGGCCAGGAACGTCTTCACCTCATGGCTGCCGGCCGACCAGCGGTGGCCGACGACCCGCACCTGGCCGGTCTGGTCCGGATGCGCCCGGCGCCAGTCGGCGAGCAGGTCGTCCAGCACGGGGAACAGTCGCTCCCGGGGCGGGTCCCACGGCTTGAGCAGGTAGTAGTCGAGGCCGATGTCGTTGATCGCCCTGATCGCGGCGTCGGTGTCGGCGTACGCGGTCAGCAGCAGGGTCTTCGCGCCGGGCGCGTGCACGCGGGCCTGCTCCAGCAGCGCGATGCCGGTCATCTCGGGCATCCGCTGGTCGGTGACGATCAGGGCGACCGGCTGCTCGCGCAGCGCGAGCCGGGTGAGGACGCCGAGTGCCTGCTCACCCGAGGTGGCGGCGACGATCCGGTAGTCGGCTCCGTACTGCTCGCCGAGGTCCCGGCTGATCGCCGCGGAGACCTCCGGATCGTCGTCCACCGTCAGGATGGTCGGTCTGGCCATGAAGCTCACCCCAGTCAGCGGTTGCGCGGCCAACCCCCCACAAAGTGACCGTCTCGGAGCAAACTACCGGCCTGACCGGCCCAGTAGTGCCACTGTCCGGCGAGCCGGGACGCCGCGGAGATCGCCCGGTCCACCCGCCCGACCATGGGCGTGCCTCGCTTTCGGGGCGGCTGACTGACTTTCGGGGCGCCTGGCCGCCACCGACGAGTTGATCCTCACCAGGGCAGGCGGCAGGCTCTCGGAAACGTCACACCGGGCTGGCGGCGAAGCCTTTTCAGAGAGGTACCTATGACAGACCTGGGGATTGAAGGACCGCGGTTACACCGGTCGGGCCGCGGCGGCACGTTCCGTGCCGTAGTCGGTGTGCGTGTCGGTGCGCTGGTGGTCGCGGCGCTGCTGCTGCCGGTGCTCGCGGCCTGCTCCGGCTCGATCACCGGCGAACGCCCCGACTCGGCCGGACGGACGTCGTCCGAGCACGGGAGCGACTCCGCCGAGACGACGGCGGCACCGACCGCGGTCACCCGGACGACGCCACGGGCGGACGGGCCGGCGGCGGACCTCGCCACCGAGCTCACCGGCGGCAACGGCGTGTTCATCGGGTCGCCGACGCCCGCGGACCTGGAGCCCGCCGGCTACGTGCAGCACGAGTACGTCGCCGCCGGCACCGCCACCTCCTACCGCTCCGAAGGGGAGCTGAGCTCCGACGGCCGGTGGACCTTCACCCCGGACGGCTCCGCGCCCTACCGCACCCGGGTGCTGGTGCGCCGGCCGGCGCAGACCGAGCGGTTCAGCGGAACCGTCGTCGTCGAATGGCTCAATGTCAGCGGCGGTGTGGACGCCGACCCGGAGTGGACCAGCCTGCAGGAGGAGATCACCCGGCGCGGTGACGTCTGGGTCGGCGTCTCGGCGCAGCGCATCGGCATCCTCGGCGGGCCGGTTCTGGTGACCGCGCCCGGCGCCGAAGGCATCGCCGGGCGGGGCCTGCGCGCGATCGACCCGGCCCGGTACGGGACGCTCACCCATCCCGGTGACGGTTTCTCGTTCGACATCTACACCCAGGTCGCCCGCGCGGTCGGCACCGGCGCCGGGCTGGACGGGGCGAAGCCGTCGGTCATCGTCGCGGCCGGCGAGTCGCAGTCGGCGGCGGCACTCGTCACCTACATCAACGGCGTGCAGCCGCTCACCGCCGAGTTCGACGGCTTCTTCGTGCACAGCCGCGGCGCCGCCGGGCTGCCGCTGGTCGGTGCCGACCAGCCGGCCGACCTCGCCGGTGCCCTGCAGGGCGCGCCGACGGCCCTGCGCACCGACCTGGACGCCCCGATCCTCAACGCGCAGACCGAGTCCGACCTGCTCGGCGTGCTCAACTCGTACAAGGCCCGCCAGCCTGACAGCGAGCGGTTCCGGCTCTGGGAGGTCGCCGGCACCGCGCACGCCGACGCGCACCTGCTCGGCCCGAACGCGGACAAGATGAACTGCGGCGTGCCGATCAACAACGGGCCGATGCACGTCGTCGCCAAGGCCGGCCTGCGGGCGCTCACGACGTGGATCACCACCGGGAACGCCCCGAAGGCCGCCCCGCTCATCGAGGTGACTCCGGGCGCGACTCCGCAGATCCGCCGGGACGCCGACGGCATCGCGCTCGGTGGCATCCGCACCCCACCGGTCGACGTCCCGGTCGCCGCGCTGTCCGGCGCGCAGGGCCCGGACCCGTCGGTGCTGTGCCTGCTGCTCGGCTCGGCGAAGCCGCTGCCCGCCGACCGGCTCGCCGCGCTCTACCCGGACCGGGCGACCTACCAGCAGCGTTACGACGCCGCCGTCGACAGCACCGTCACCGCCGGCTACGCCCTTCCGGAGGACCGCACCGCCCTCGCGGCCTTCGCCGAGCCGGACAGGGTCAGCTAGGGGATACGGACGGCCATCGTCGGCCTCACCCGGCTGGCTGCCCTCGTTCTGACCCTCCCCGGTTGGCCGGGAATCCGGCGTTCACTCACGCGCGCCAGCCGGGAGGGTCCCCAGCGCTTTGTGTCCAGCCGTTGTGGCGGATGCCATAAAAACGACTCCGATAGTAAAAACGAATATCTTCGTGCTTATGCTCCCGACGTCGAGCTTCTACGAGGTGTCGAGATCGGGAGGTCGGATGCACCCGGAACCGCGGCACGTCCGCCCGGCAGGTGACGCCGGGCCCGGCACCGGGGGCGGCGGGGGCGGCGGGCGGGCCCGTCGGCACGGCGCGCTGGCCACCGACAGCCGGCTCGGCCTGCTGGCCGCCCTGCGAGCGGCCGGCCGGCCGCTCGACGCCCGGGAACTCTCCCAGACCACCGGGTTCGCCGTCTCCACCGTGCGCTTCCACCTGGACGTCCTGGTCGGAGCCGGCCTGGTCAGCGCCCGGCCGGAACCCCGTTCCGCCCCCGGCCGACCGAGGGTGACCTACTCACCCGTCGCGGCCGGTGCGACGGCCACCGACCCGGCCGACGACGACGGCGGAGCCGGCTACGAACACGAACAGCTGCTGTTCGTGCTCGCGGAGAACCTGGCCGACACCCCCGCCGAACGTGCCCGGATCGCGCGCCGGGCCGGACAGGCCTGGGCCAGCCGACAGGTCGAGAATCCCCCGTCAGCCCCCGCCGTAGGACCGGACGCCGGCCCGGGCTCCGGCCCGGCGGAACAGGCACGCACGGTCGACCAGACGACCGCTGTCGACCAGGCGGCCGCGGTGTTCGCCGAACTCGGCTTCGATCCCGAAGTCGAACCAGCCGACGCCCCGGGTGCCCCGGGCACCCCGGGGGTGGGCCGGCGGATGCTGCTGCACTCCTGCCCGTTCCGGGCCGTGGCGGCGGCCCACCCCGACGTCATCTGTTCGGTGCACGCGGGCCTGCTCTCCGGCCTGCTCGAACGACTGGGCAGCCCGCTGGTGCCGCGCGTCGTGCCGTTCGTCGAACCAGACCTGTGCATCGCCCACCTCGATGCCCCGCCGTCAGCAGGGCCGGCCTTCGACGGCCCTGCTGACGGCTCCATCCCGTCCGGGCTTCTCCCCTCATCCATCCCGGACCCATCCACCCCCTCAGGTTCCGTAGCCGGCGGAACCGGGTCAGGAGGACGACTCGTGCTCTCCATCGAATCGGCCGCCGTCGTGCGCGCCACCGCCCCGGTCGTCGCCGCCCACAGCGTCGAGATCACTTCGGCGTTCTACCCGCGGCTGTTCAGCGCGCATCCCGAGCTGCTGCGCCTGTTCAACCAGGGCAACCAGGCCAACGGCGACCAGCGGCGGGCGCTGGCGGCCTCGGTGGTCGCCTACGCCACGCAGCTCATCGACCCGCAGGCCCCGTCGTTCCAGCCCGTGCTCGAGCGGATCGCCCACAAGCACGCCTCCCTGGGGGTGCTCCCCGAGCAGTACACCGTCGTCGGCCGGAACCTGCTCGCCGCCGTGGGCGACGTGCTCGGCGACGCCGTCACACCCGAGATCGCCGCCGCGTGGGACGAGGTGTACTGGCTGTTCGCCTGCCAGCTCATCGCCGAGGAAGCCCGTGTCTACCAGCGGGCCGGGGTGGACCCGAGGCACATCTGGCGCCCCTGGGAGGTCATCCGCCGCACCGAGGAGACGCCCGACGTCATCTCGCTGCTGCTACTCCCCGCGGACGGCCAGCCGGCACCGCCCTGGCAGGCCGGGCAGTACGTGTCGGTCGCCGTCGACCTTCCGGACGGACGACGCCAGCCCCGGCAGTACACCATCTCCACAGCTCCCGGACGGGCCGGGATGCGCCTGACCGTCCGCCGGGTGCGTGGGGCGGACGGAAACCCGGACGGGGCGGTCTCCTCGTTCCTCCACGACAGCGTCGACGTCGGCACGACGCTGGACGTGAGCCAGCCCTTCGGGGACGTCGTCCTCGACGACAGCTTCGATCCGCTGCTGCTGGTCAGTGCGGGAATCGGGATCACTCCGATGGTCGCGATGCTCGACCACGTCACCCGTACGCGGCCGGACCGGCGCGTCGTCGTCGCCCACGCGGACCATTCCCCGCGGTCCCACCCGGTGCGCGACGAGGTGCGGATGCTGGGCCGCCAGCTGCGCGGGTTCGAGCAGCTCGCCTGGTACGAGCAGTGCGACGAGGCGCCCGAGCCCGGGGTCGAGGCCGGCCTGATCGACGCCGACAAGCTTCCGGTCCCGGACGGCGTCCGGGCCTACCTGTGCGGGCCGCTGCCGTTCATGCGGGACGTCCGGGCCAGCCTGGTCCGCCGTGGCGTGCCCGCCGAGAACATCCGGTACGAGGTCTTCGGCCCCGACCTGTGGGCCGGCCAGCTCTGACACCGGCCCCGGATCAGGCGATCCCGTCGATCACGGCCTGGACCCTGCTTCGCAGACCCTCGGGAAGCGGCGCGTAGCCGAGTGCGGCGGCCGCTTCCTGACCTGCCGCGGAGGAGACGTAGGTCAGGAAGGACCTGACCAGCGCGCTCTGGGAGGACTTCAGGCCCCTGGTACAGACGATCTCGTAGGTCACCAGGTAGACCGGGTAGGCGCCCGCCGTCATGGCGGAGTAGTCGTTCGCGAAGCTGAGATCACCACCGGTGCCGGTGATCCGCGCCGAGCTGAGGCCCTCCGTCACACCGTCGGTGGAGACGTCGGTGAACTCGCCGGCGCCGTTCTCGATTCTCGCGGTCTGAAGATCGGCGGTCTCCGCGGACGCAAGATCGAGATAGCCGACGGAGTTCGGTGTGTTCCTGACGGCCACCGCGAGGCCGTCGCTGCCTTTCGCCCCCTCACCGCCGGGGGCCTCCCAGCCGACGCCCGAGCCGTACGTCCAGGCGTCACCGGCGGCGGCGTCCAGGAACGTTGTCAGGGTGTCGGTGACGCTGCCGCTGTCCGAGCGGTGAACACCTTGTATGGCCGTGTTGGGCAGTTTCACACCGGGGTTGTCGGCGGAGACCTCCGATGAGTTCCAGACGAGGATCTGGCCGGAGAAGATCCCGGCGAGCGTGGCGGGAGACAGGCGCAGCCCGTCCACACCGGGCAGGTTGTAGACGATCGCGATCGGCGTGACGGCCATCGGAAGCTCCGCGGCGACGCCACCCGTGCAACGTGCGTCGGCCCCGCGCTTCTGGTCACCCTCGAGCATCGAGTCCGAGCCCGCGAAGTCGACCTGCGCGGCGGCGAACTGCGCACGTCCCGAGCCCGAGCCGGTGGGCTGATAGGTGATCGTCGCGCCCGAGCAGTGGTTCTGGTAGTTCGCGATCCACTGATCCATCGCGTTCTTCTGGGCGGTGGATCCCTGCGCGACGATCGCTCCGGTGGCACAGGAGACATCAGACAGGGAGGAGCCTCCGGGCGTGGACGAGGAGGACGCCGCTGAGGTCGCCGTTACTCCACCCGGGGTCTCGGCCCGCGCACCCCCCTTGTCGTCATCGCCCGTGCGGACGACTGCGAGCACGACCACGAGCGTGAGGACGAGACCGGCCGAGGCCAATGCCCCGAGCAGCCGACCACGGGACCGACGGCTCCGGACTGGGACTGGGCCGTCATCCGACTCCTGATGGAGCGGACGAGGCGGCGGTCCTGGTAACGACGGCGGCGCCGAGACCGGCAGCGTCTCGTCGGACGCCGCGGAAACCGCCGCCTCCGGAACCGGCGGCCCGGCGACGGACGGCCCGGGAGCCGTCGGCCCGGGAGCAGGTGCGGGGGTGGCGGTGGGGTGGGGTGGGCGGCCGCCGACCAGTTCGAGGAAGAGGTCGTGTGCGGTCGGGCGCTCGGCCGGGTCCTTGCGCATCGCGCGTTCGACGAGCGGCCGCAGGCCCGCGTCCAGGCCCGTGAGGTCCGGTTCCTCGTTGACGGCCCGGAAGAGGATCACCGGGGTGGGCCCCTCACCGTAGGGCAGCCGCCCCGTACCGGCGAACAGGAGCACGCCGCCCCAGGCGTAGACGTCCGCCGCGGCCGTCACGGGCTGGCCGAGAGCCTGCTCGGGGGCCATGAAGGCCGGTGTGCCGATGCCGCCCTGGGTCATCATCGTCGTCACGTCGAGGGCGCGGGCGATGCCGAAGTCGATGACGCGCGCCCCGGACGACGACAGCATGATGTTGCCCGGTTTGAGGTCACGGTGGACCACGCCGGCGGCGTGGATCGCGGTCAGCGCCGAGGCGACGGCCACCGCGAGCCGTTCCAGCTCCGTGATCGGCAGCGGGCCCCGCTTCCGCACCGCGGTCGACAGGTCGGGGCCGTCGATGAACTCGGTGACCAGGTAGGGGCGCCGGCCGTCCACGCTGACGTCGAGCACCTCCGCGGTGCAGAACCTCGCGACCCGCTGCGCGGCGTGCGCCTCACGCAGGAACCGCTCGCGGAACTCGGGCACCCGCGCGAGGTCACCGCGGATCACCTTCAGCGCGACGGGCGGGCTCTGCCCGTCACGGCGCGCCAGGTACACCGTGCCCATCCCGCCACCACCGAGACGGCCCAGCACCGTGTACGGTCCGACGGTTCGCGGGTCGTCGTCGTCCAGCGGATCCATATCCGGTACGTCCACGGCACGCCCCCTCGAACCGTCCATCACCAGGACGGACCCTACTGGTGATGGTGGTGCCACTCATCCGGCACGAGGTGGTGGGGCCCGGTCGCGTTCGAGTGGATGCTCGTCCGTTGCCGCGTTCAGGCTCGTCACGCTCCGGACCAGCGGTAGGTTGCTGTTCGTGTCCGAACTCGATCCCACTGTTTCCACACCTGCCGAGGCACTCGCGGTCCTGCAGGAAGGCAACGCGCGTTTTGTGCGGGGCGAACGGCTGCACCCGAACCAGGACGCCGACCGGCGATCGGCGGTGGCGCCCAGGCAGCAGCCGTTCGCCGTGCTGTTCGGATGTTCCGATTCCCGACTGGCAGCCGAGATCATCTTCGATCGAGGGCTGGGAGACCTCTTCGTGGTCCGGACCGCCGGGCATGTCGCGGGTCCCGAGGTGCTCGGCAGCATCGAATACGGCGTGGGCGTGCTCGGCGCGCCCCTCGTCGTCGTTCTCGGACACGACGCGTGTGGCGCCGTCACCGCGGCGTCCGAGGCGGATCGTGACGGGAGCGCGCCGGCGGGCTATATCGGGGACCTCGTCGAGCGGGTCATGCCAAGCGTGCTGTCCGCGAGGGCAGCCGGGCACACCGACATCGACGCGTTCGTGCACACGCACATCCGGCGGACGGTGGACGGCCTGGTCGGCCGGTCAGTCCTGCTCGCGACCGAGGTCGCCGCGCGACGTTGTGCGGTGGTCGGCCTGTCCTACCAGCTCGCGGGGGGCACCGTCAGCGTGGTCAACAGCCATGGACCGGTGCCCGCGGCCTCCCGATGACCCGCGCCGCTCCGGGATGGATACTCGTCAGTTCCGGTGCGTGCCTGTCAACGGGCGGTGAATGTGGTGGTGGTGCGGCGTCCGTCCTGGGCCGGTCGGCACCGCCGGGATCTCGGGACGCCGGCTGACCGGGCCACCTTCGCGACGTTGCACACCGCCTCGCTGGCCGCGCCGCACCTGCGCGCCGGGCTGACCCGGGACGGGGCGGTCCGCTCCGTCCGGCATCTGCGCACGCTGCTCGGCACCGACGCGGTGGCCCTCGTCGACACCGCCACGACGCTGGCGTGGGACGGTTCCGGCGGTCACCACGCACCGGCGGCCAGCGGGCACGCCCAGCCGGTGCTGCGCGGTGGTCGCACGCTGGTGCTCGGGCCGGCGGAGATCGCCTGCGGCGACGCGGCCTGCCCGCTGCGCGCGGCGGTGATCGTGCCGGTGACCAGCGAGGGCCAGGTCGTCGGCGCGCTCGCCGCCTACGCGCCGGACGTCGGTGCCAGCCTGGTGCGCGCGGCGGTGGAGGTGGCCCGCTGGGTGTCCGCGCAGATAGAGCTCGCGGAGCTGGAGGCGTCCCGGACGCGGGCCGTCGAGGCGGAGCTGCGCGCGCTGCGGGCGCAGATCAGCCCGCACTTCGTCTACAACTCGCTGGCCGCGATCGCGTCGTTCGTGCGCACCGACCCGGAACGGGCCCGCGAGCTCCTGCTGGAGTTCGCCGACTTCACCCGGTACGCCTTCCGGCGCGGCGGTGAGTTCACCACCCTCGCCGACGAGATGCGCAACATCGAGCGCTACCTGGAGCTGGAGAAGGCCCGCTTCGGCTCCCGGCTGCGCGTGCAGGTTCTCGTCGCGCCGGAGGTGCTGCCGGTGGTGGTCCCGTTCCTGTGCGTGCAGCCGCTGGTGGAGAACGCCGTCCGGCACGGGCTGGAGGGCCGGTCCGGCGTCGGGAAGGTCTCCCTCGGTGCGACGGACGACGGCGCCCAGGCCCACATCTGGGTTGAGGACGACGGCGCCGGCGCCGACCCCGAGGTGATCCGCCGCGCCCTGGCCGGCGACCCGGCCGGCGACTCGATCGGCCTCGGCAACGTGGACGCCCGGCTGCGCCAGGCCTTCGGCGACGACTGCGGGCTGGTCGTCGAGACGGCCCCCGGCGCCGGGACCAAGGTCAGCTTCCGTGTCCCGAAGTACGCGCCTGGCGTCCGCCCCGACTGACGCTCACCCTGTTCGAGGAAAGGCAGTCGGCGCGGCGGCAGGATGGACGTCACACTCCGCCGCTGCGGCGTTCCGTGTCGTGCATGAGGTCGGCGATGAGGATGTCGAGCAGGTACTCCTCGTGGACGGCGACCCCCGTGCGGCCCATCGCCGTGGCCAGGTCGGGATCCCACGGAGTCGCGGCCGGGCTGCCCGCGAGCGGGACGCCCCCGGAGGCTTCGACCCCTCCCGCCGCCCCCAGGTAGTCGCTCGCGGACAGCCTCCACGGAACCGCTCCCAGCGCGAGGACGCGCCCCGCGATGGCGATCCCTGGCCAGTCGAAGTCCCCGTGGTAGCGCACCGGGACACCGCCAAGGACGAGGGCCTGTACCAGCCGTGTCCCGACCTCCGCTGGGCTGCCGGAGAGGCAGATCAGCGGAGCCGGCGCCCCGGCCCGGGCAGCGGCCTGCAGAACCTGCGGGTTCTCGCAGATCGACACCGTCTGCTCCGGTGAGCCCAGGGCGGCCTCACCGGCGCGCCCGAGTTCATGCAGCGTGAGGTGGGTGACGAGGCCGAGGTCCCGGCGCTGGCGCATCATCGCCGACCAGGCGTCGTCGCCAGGTGGCCGAAGCGACCAGACCAGGACCGTGCCGGACACGCCGTCGGTGGCGACGCCGAGGGCGTGCCACAGCTCGCGCCGCTGTGCGGAGGTCAACGGCGCCGGGCGGCCTGAGGCGATCGCCGCGGCCCGAAGAACGGCCGCCGCCGTGAGCCGCGAGTCGTCCAGGCCATGAGCGTCACCTGTCGTCGCGGTCGCGAGGGAGGCGATCTGCCAGCCTACAGGGTCGTCACCGCCGAACGGTCCGGCCGACATCGTCTCGGGGCCCGTCTCCAGGCCCGTCCTGAAGCCTGTCCTGAGGCCCGTCGCCGACGTGCGGGCCAGCAGTCCGAGGGCGCTGGCGGCGCAGGCCAGGGCGCGGCCCGCGGTGTCCGCTCCGGCGCGCGTCAGAATGCCGGTGCGCCTCAGATCCGCGATCCAGCCCGAGACCCACGGGGCCCCGGCGAGGCCCGCGGTGGCCAGCGCCTCGTCGAGCCCTCGCCAGGCCTGTGCCCACTGCTCGTCGGTGGCGCGCCGCGCGGCGGTCCGGTCGTGCAGGGGGCGGCCGTCGAGGTGCTCCAGAACCGACACCAGGCCCCGACCTGCCTTCGAACGCCGCAGCGCGGCGTCGAGTTCGGCGAGTCCGACGGGACGCTTCGGCCCGGCCGTGACACGGACGCCCAGCAGCCCGGACAGCTGCGCGGCGGCGGTCTCGTCCAGGTCCACTTTGAGGGTTCCGGTCGCCTGCAGACCGTTGCGCTCCAGTCGGGACCGTGCCGCGACCCACAGGGGCCGCAGCACGGGCGCTTCGAGATAGGACTGCACCTGCGCGGGCAGTGCCGCTGAGGGCGGGGACGTCATGCGGAGTGGAGGAAGTGGCGGTTACGGCCGTCCCAGCGCACGTGCACCGTCGCGGCCGGGCCGCCGCCGTCCTGGCGGCAGATCTCGTAGATGTCCAGGGCAGGCACCTGCGGCACGCATCCCCACAGCGCGTGGCCGGTCATCGCGAAGTCGACGTCGAGGCGGACCAGGAGACCGAGCAGCTCGGCGATCGTCGGATCGTCGACCTTGGCGAAGGCGTCGTCGAGCAGGATGAGCCGCAGTGCGGTGGCGGTGTCGTCGAGGCCCGACAGGTACGCGTCGACCGCGGCGAACAGCGTCACGTAGGAGACGAACCGGGTCTCGCCCTGGGAGAGCTTCGCACGCCGGCTGATCCGGCGTTCCTGGCCCGGCTCCGGCCCGGTGATGATGACCTCCACGGTGTGCCAGGTGCGGTAGTCCAGCGCCTTCCGCAGGAACAGGGCGTATCCGGCGTTCGGTTCGGCGAGCGCCTCCGCGGCGACCCTCTCGCGCAGCAGCTCGAGCAGCTCGGCGTCCTGAGCCTGGCTGCGAATCGACGCGGCAGTCATGACGAGCTGCCTGATCCGGCTGACGGCGGCGTCGTTGTCCGCGGCGAGCTTCCAGGTGAGCCGGACGCCGATGCCATGGCTGGTCTGGATGGACCGCAGGCTGCGGTTCATCGCGGTGATGAGGTCCTCCGCCTGGTACAGCCGACCGCGGAGCTCCTCCCCGACCTCACCGAGGATGAACTCGGTGAACACCCGCTGTTCGCGTTCGGTCAGTGCCTCCCGGCCCTGGTCGCATTTCCGCGCCAGGTCGGCGGCGGCCTCGACGAGCGGCCGGCGGCCGTCCGCGTCGGCCAGTTCGTAGAGCAGGACCTCGCTGTGCCTGGTGACGATCACCTCGTAGCTGGCTGCGATCTCCCGGTCGAACACCTGTTGGGCACGGATCAGCGCGTTCTCCTCGATCCGCGACCTGCGCAGGCCGGCCAGCAGCGCGGCGGCGTCCGCAGCGACGGCCCCGGCGGTGTGGTCGGTGAACGGTTCGGCGGGCTTCGCCGTGAACGCGGAGGCGACGACACCGGGTTGCCCGAGCTGCGCCCGCACGGCGTCCACCTGCTCGGCGAGGGCGGCCTGCTCGTCGCGGACCTTCTGATCGGCGTTGTCGGCCTGCGCGGCCGCGGTCGCGGCGGTGCTTCGCAGCTCGCCGACGGCCGCCTCCGCGGCGCCGAGTTCCCGCTTCGCCGCGACCTGGCCAGCCTCGATGGCCTTGAGCTCCTCGAGGACCCGCGCGGGGTCGGCCCCCAGCGCCCGCCGGAGTGCCTCGATCCGGGTGTCGCCGGCGTGCCACTCGTTCCAGGCGAGCTCCGCGTCGCCCTCGGCCCACCCCCGCGGCTCGGCCGCGGCCGCCAGGGCGCCCACCGCCCGCTGGTGTCGCTCCGCCAGACCGGTGAGGACGTCGACCTGGCCGATCACCGCGACGCAGGTGCCGGCCGCAACGGTCGCGGCACGCGCCAGGTCGGCCAGTGAGTCGGCGTCAACAGGCAGGCCGAACTCGGCGCAGGCGGCGCGATGTGCCTTCTCGCTCTCGGCCAGCGCGATGGCCCGCCGGTCGGCCTCCGCCCGCAGTCTGGCGGCCTTCGTCGCGGCCTGGGTCGCCTGCCGCTCCTCGGAGGCCGCCCGGACCCGGGCGTCGCTGAGCGGCTTCGACCGCGGTGCCGACCGCAGGTGGCCCCGGATCGCCTTCTTGCGCTCCTCGACGCGGGCGCGCTGTTCCGCCCGCGCCTGCGCCGCCGCGGCCAGCTCCTCGAGCTCCGTGCCGATCTCACGCAGGCGCTGGACCCGGTGGGCCTCCCGGGCGGCGGCGCCGATGTGCCGTGCGGCCGGAACCGCGTGGCGGCCTCGCAGCGGGCCGTTCGCCCAGCTGCCGTCGGGCGCGACCCACATGGCGGCGGACGGGTCGGCCAGACCGATCCGCCCCAGCAGCGCGCTGATCACCCCGGGATCGATCGGTCCCGCCGGGTCGGGCACCAGCTTTGCGGCCACGGAGACGGCGGCCCGGGGGCCGATCGGCGAGACGAGCAGCTGGCCGCTGGTGGCGGTCAGCTGGCCGCGGGCGTCGATGGTGGCGGTCAGCAGGCCCGAGGCGAGCATCGCCGCCTCGATCCCGGCCTGCTCGTCTGCGGACTGGCCGGGTGCGAAGTCGACGCACTGCCACAGGGCCGCGCCGCGAGGGGCGGTGACCCAGAACGGCTCGAGCGGCGGATCGTCGCGGGACGCCTCGAGCTGCCGCCTCTCGGTGACGAGCAGCTCGACCGCACGCCGGTCCGCCGTGTCGTCGGCGTCGAGCCGATGCAGTTCGCCCGCCAACCGGTCGCGGGCACCGGCGGCGGCGTCGTCCGCGGCCCGGTCGAGCTCGGAGAGGTCGACCGGGCCATCCGCCTCGGTGCCGCACAGCACCAGTCGATCCAGCAGCAGTGGGCCGAGGGTCGGCTGGGCGGACCAGTCCACGTCGCCCAGGAGATCTCCCGTTCCGGGATCCCCCAGCCAGGCCCGCCAGCGCTCGACGAGGCCGACAGCCTCTCGGTCGCGCTCGTCGGCCTCCTGCTCGGCGCGGCTCGCCGCGGTCTCCGCCTCGACGGCCGCGTCGTCCGCGGTCTCCACGGCCCGTTGAACGCCGGCCCGGTCGTCGGACAGCCGCCGGGCGTCCGCGGCGCGGCTGGTGGCACGCGCGGCCCGCAGGTCCGCGGCCTCCCGCAAGCTGCCCGCCGCGGCCCGCAGGCCGATCAGATCCGGCGGGACCAGGCGCGGCACGTCCGCCGCCGGCCGGAGCGTCGGGACGGGCGGTGCATCCCGACGGACGCGGACCAGGTCGCTCCGTCGCTCCGGGGGCGTCCGGACCAGACCGATCGACGCGGGCAGCTCATGGGCGGTGAGCCGCACCCTGGTCAGCTGGTCGCGGGCCTGGTCGATCCGCTCGGAAAGCTCGTCGACCGCGCTCGACATGTCGGTGAGCAGGGCGTTCGCCGCGCCGGCCAGCTCCACCTCGCCCTCCCGGCGCAGCTGGGCCAGCTCCAGCTTGGCCCGGGCGGTCTCGGCGAGCGAGCTGACCGTCGCACTCAGCTCGGTGAGCTCCTTCGCCCCGCGATAACGGTCCGACTCCTTGAGCGCGTCCAGCGCCGCCGCGAGCTCGGAGACCTGGTCGGCCAGGAGCTGACGCCGTTCCAGCGTCTCGAGGAGCTCGGAGTCGAGGCCGGTGGCGATCTCGCGCTTCCGCACCGCCTCGGCCTCGGTCTCGAGGCAGTTCGCCGCACGCTGCCTGGTTCCGGTCAGCGACCGGGTCAGCACCCCGGCCAGGTACCTGCGGTAGCTGTCGAGGAACCCCACGACCTGCCCGTGGGCGGCTTCGAGCCGCTTCTGCTCGTCACGGGTGCTGGTCAGGCCGTCGAGCTGCTGGCCGGCGTCCGTCAGTGCCTCCTCGGACAGCGGCGGCAGGGCGTCGGAGACGATCTGCGGGAGTCTGCCTTCCTCGATCCGGTTGCCGACGTCCGGGGAACGCAGGGTGTGCAGGAGTTTCATCAGCCCGTTGAAGCGTTCCTTGCCGGCATCGCCGCCCGCCAGACCGAAGACCTCGGCGCGTACCCGTTCGCGGTGCGGCTCGGGTCCGTCGCTGATCCGGTCCTCGCCGACGGCCTGGCCCAGTTCCTTGCGGCCGCGCGGCTTGCGGTCCGCGGTGAGCAGCGACAGCTCGTGCCCCACCCGCAGTGCCGTCGTGAAGTACCAGACCTTGGCTTCCTTCGTGCTCGCCGAGAACCGGACCAGGGCTCCCAGGGTCAGGTACCCGCTGGCCGGGTCCTCGTCGGCCTCGACGTCCCGACGCAGTTCGAGCCACATGTAGCCGAGGCGGTTCGTCTGCTCCCCGGCACCGGCGGTCATCAGGTCCTCCATGCGGACCGCCGTCCCGGTGCCCATGTTGCGCCGGTCCGCGTCGAGGAGGAACGGCAGCAGCATCTCGAGCGCCCGGGACTTGCCCGAACCGTTCGTGCCGCGGAGGATCAGCCGGCCACCCGAGAGGTCGAACGTGTTGTCGTAGTAGTGCCACACATTCACGAAACCGGCGCGGGACAGCCGCCAGCGATAGGGATGACGCCTGATCGGTGTCGGGCCGAACCTGTCCTCGGTGCCCTCGGTGAGGGCGAGGGTCTGCTGCATCACAGCTCCAGTTCCGGGTGGTACGCCGCCTGCCCGTCACCGAGGCGGCGGGCCGCTCGGGTCGGCCGCGCGGTGTTCGGCTGGGGTCGGTAGCGGGCGGCGGCTGGATGGATCACCAGCCCGCCGGGCAGGATCGACGCCAGGCCGACCTCCGCGAGCGTCGCCGCGATCTTCTCCCGTAGGTTCCGGGGGTCGTCGAGCATGGCCGAGCTCCATGCCTTGCCGTACTGGGACGACAACCGGGCGAGCGTCGCCTCCACGTCGGGCCAGCCAATCGCCAGACCGGCGACCGCGCGCCCGTCGCGCAGCACGGCGGTGTCGCCGGGCCGCGGCTCCCGCTCCGCGAGCAACGCGCCGACCAGAAGCAGCGCCGCCTGCCTGATCGTGCCCGTGCCGGGAAAGGGCTCGTCCGTCAGCGAGCCGGTGGCGTCGTAGGCGAGCGCGCCCTCCGCGCGCACCTCCAGGGTGAGGCCGAAGTTCTCGGCCAGCGCCCGGGTCAGCTCGGAGCGTTCGCGGGAGAGCACGTCGCGCTCGGCGTCGGTGAGATCCTCACGGCGGACGAGCGGGCTTTCCACCAGCCGGCGGCGCAGCGAGCGCCGCGGCTGCTCAGCCGCCGGTGGGTCGGGCGCGAGCAGCTCGTCCGGGGTGACAACACCCGTCAGCGAGCGGGCGAGCAGGTGCGGCAGCTGGTTACGGGCGACATGGAGCAGGGCCTCCTCGATCTGCCGTTCGCCCCAGGCCATGGCCGTGCCGTCGGCCTCGATCAGCACACCCCAGCGGACCAGCAGCTCGACCGCGGTGACCAGGGCACGGCGCTCCGGCAGCGTGTCGCCGATGGGCACGCCGATGGTCGCCGCGTCCGCGCGCACCTGCTCGATCAGCGCGGAGATGAGGATCATCTCGCCGGTTCCGGGAGCGAGCAGCGCGGCGCAGAGCAGAGCCAGATGGGTGTAGGTGACCGGAGCGAACGGACTGTTGTCGCGGCGCCGCGCGGGCCGGGAGGGTGCGCCGGGTGCAAGCGGCCCCTTGAACAGGCGGGCGAACGACGCCTCGACGACGAGCACATAGCCCAGCTGCGCCTTGAACATGCCGCGCAGCGCGGGGGCGTGCAGGCGGACGAACGACAACTCGTCGGGATGCGACGCGGCGGTCAGGACTGGATGTGCCAGCAGCGCACGGGCCGCCTCGACTCGTTCCCGGGCCGAGCTGGCCGCGGTGCCCGTCTCGGGTGTGGGCCTCATGCGCTCGCCGCCGTGCGCGCCCGGCCGGTGCCGGCGAGCGGGACGACCGACAGCAGAAGGCCGTCAACCGTCAGTGTTCCGTCGTCACCGTTGATCACCGTCAGCTGGCCGGGTGCCGGGACGCCGCGCAACGCCAGCCCCAGATCCGAGGCGTGGTGGTCGGCCTCCGTCTCACCGCCGGCCGTGGCGCTGAGCACCGGGGGTAGCAGCTCGAGCAGCAGGTCCCGGGCGGCTCGGCTGAGCCGGCTGCGGTGCAACGAGCCGGCCGCGAGCAGCTCGGCGGCCGCCGCCTCCCGGGCCTGTGCACGTTCCCGCGCCGCATTCATCAGCAGATCGGTCTGCTCCTTCGTGTCGGGTACCCGGGACGCCCGGCCCCGCACCGTGCGATCACCGCGCTCCCGCAGCGACACCGGGACGTCAACGGGCGCGGCCACCCACCACGACGTGCTCGGCCCAGCCCGCAGGTCCTGCTCCTCGGGCCCGAGCAGCAGGTGGCGCGCCGGATACGCGCCGAAAGCCGCGTCGAAAAGGAGGTGCGCGGTCTCGCTGTCCGCGCCGTGGAACCAGCCGGCGAGCTTGAGCAGGTCGGCACGACGCGAAACCCCGGTCCCGGATGCGGCGAGCATCCGCTTCGCGTTCGCGATCAGCTGGCCGAGCGCCTGGCGCGCCGCGACGCGCAGCTGTTCCGGGCCGGAACGGACGCTCGACGCCCCGTACCACGCGGCGAGTTGCTCCCATTCCGCTCGGGTACGCCCTGGCAGACGTTCAACGACGATCAGTGCATCGCCCGTCGCCGGTGGCTCGGGCAGGTTCTCGAGCAGGGTGTCGATGAGGGACGGGGAGAGCAGCGTCTTCAGCCGGCCGAGGATCTCCGGCGCGTTCCGTGAGACGTCGGCGCCGATCAGGTCGACATAGTCGAGCAGGAGGTTCTTGAACTGGGCGTATTCCTCACCAGCGAGGTCATAACGGGTCAGGACGCCGGACAGGTAGGCGTAGAAGTCCGTGACGGACTCGTGGAACAGGCGGTGGTCGTTGAACACACCGGTGACCTGGCCGGCAAGCAGCTCGGAATCGATCGGCCGCTCGCGGTAGGAGAGCTGCAGAAGAATCAGCCGCAGGGTTTCCGAGACACGCGCGAGCAGTTCCCGCGCGACCTCCCGAGCGCCCTCCGTGGCCCGCATGATCTCCTCGGCCTCGCGGTGGAGCCGGCCACCCAGCTTCGAGACCTGATATCGGGATCGGGAACGGTGGTACGCGGCGACCGTGCGCACGCGTGTCTCACGTACGGACGGCACCAGGTTGCCCCAGATGACCAACTGCCGGCACCGGGTCTCGACGGCGTCGGCATCGAGCTCATGGCCGCGTTCGACCAGCTGCGTGGCGACCTCGGCCGCGGACAGGTCCGCGAGCAGCGTCTCGCTGAAGAGCCGCATCACCGCCATGTAGTCATCGGCGGCCTCGGCGGTGAGGTAGCTGAACAGCGCGCGCCTGGCCGCCGCGTCCTGCACAGCGGTTTCGTCCTCTGCTCCGCTGCCCCCGTGCTCCTCCACGATCCCCCCTCGGAGTGGTTCGAGAGGACGGTAACTCGCGGATCCGACATTTCCGTGTGTTCCCAGGTGGTCCTGTACGCCATCGCGCGACGCCACGAGATCACGGCCACTGGGACACGGGCTGGCAGAGATCGCCTGCGACGACTCGGCCAGCCCGCTGCCGGCGCCGGTGATCGGCCTGGTCTCCAACCGCGAGGACCAGATCGAGGCTGGTCCCGGTCAGATGTGCGGCGCTACCTCGGCGGCGACCAGGGCCAGGTGGTCGAGGTCGGTCAGGTCGAGCAGCTGCAGGTAGATCCGGCTGGCGCCGGCGCCACCCGGGCCGTAGGCGGTGAGCTTCTCGACGACTTCGGCCGGGGTGCCGGCCAGGCCGTTCTCCCGCAGCTCGGCGAGGTCCCGGCCGATCCGCTCGGCGCGGAGCTTCAGCTCCGCCTCGTCCCGCCCGCAGCACAGCACCTGGGCGGCGGAGTAGACCAGCTCGTCCGGGTTCCGGCCGGCGGTCTCGGCGGCCTGGCGGACCCGGGCGAACTGGGCCACGGTCCGGTCCAGCGGCGCGAACGGGATGTTGAACTCGGCGGCGTACCGGGCCGCGAGCGCCGGGGTCCGGGTCGCGCCGTGGCCGCCGATGATGATCGGCGGGTGGGGCCGCCGGACGGGCTTGGGCAGCGCCGGGCTGTCGGTCAGCGTGTAGTGCTCGCCCTGGTGGGAGAAGGTCTCACCGGTGGGGGTCGTCCACAGGCCGGTGATGATCGCGAGCTGTTCGGCCAGCCGGTCGAACCGCTCGGTCGTGCCGGGGAACGGAATGCCGTAGCCCGCGTGCTCCTCGGTGAACCACCCGGCGCCCAGGCCCAGCTCGACCCGTCCACCACTCATCTCGTCGACCTGGGCGACCGAGATGGCCAGCACACCCGGCAGCCGGAAGGTCGCGGACGTCACCAGGGTGCCCAGCCGGATGCGGCTGGTCTCCCGGGCGATGCCGGCCAGGGTGACCCAGGAGTCGGTCGGCCCCGGCAGCGGGCTGCCCGGACCCATCCGCAGATAGTGGTCGGAGCGGAAGAAGGCGTCGAATCCCCCCTCCTCCGCCGCCCGGGCCACGGCGAGCTGCTGCGCGTAGGAGGCGCCCTGCTGAGGCTCGATGAACACTCGGAGATCCATGTACCTACCCTGTCAAACTCGTTCGGTGCTGCGACGGACGGGAGCGCCGGCCCCGGCACGTGTCCGGCCCCGGTGCCCCCGGCTGGGGCTCACCTCAGGCTCTGCCCGGGCTCTGCGCGCGCTCTGCCCGGGCTCTGGTCAAGCTCTGCGCGGGCGCGGCTCGGCAGCGGCTCGTCAGCGCGACGGCAGGCCGAGGCGTTCGAGGATCTCGCGCAGCCGGTGCCGGCCCGCCATCGAGTCCGGACCGGCGAGGCGGGACAGTGCCCGGTCGCTCCAGTTGCCGTCGAGGCCGAACCGGGCGTTGTAGGCGGACAGCCGCACGTCGTAGGCCGGGATGTGCGCGTCCGCGGCGACGTCGTAGCGCTCCCGGTGCAGGACCGCCTCCCTCGGCAACCGCGGCTTGACGTCCGCCGCCTCGGTGGGGTCGGGTGTGCCGACGGCCAGCCCGAAGGCTGCCACCGCGTGCGGCGGCAGCCCCAGCTCGGCGGCGATCTCCTCGGGCCGGTTGCGGACGGCGCCGACGAACACGGTGCCTAGGCCCAGCGACTCGGCGGCGACCGCGGCGTTCTGCGCGGCCAGCGCCGTGTCGACGAAGCCGACGATCGTGGTCTCCAGGTATTCCACGGCGCCGACCTGCGTCCCGGCCCGCTCGGCCAGCCGGTGCACCCGGCTGAGGTCGGCGATCCAGACCAGGAACAGCGGGGCCTGCGCGATGAACGCCTGGTTCCCGGCGAGCGCGGCCAGCCGGGCCCGCCGCTGCGGGTCGCGCACCGCGACGACGCTCCACACCTGCAGGTTGGACGACGTCGACGCGGACTGCGCCGCGGTGACGATGGCGGCGAGCTCGTCGTCGCTGACGTCACGTGGCCCGAACCTGCGCACCGAGCGATGCGCGAGCTGCAGCCTGAGCACATCGTTGATCGCGTCGAGCTTCGCGGCGGGATCGCCGTAGCGGGCGGCGGCAGGCATCGGGCGCGGACCTCACAGGAGTCGTCGGTGGTGTGGCGGGCGACCGGGAACAGTAAAATCATATTCTCGATCGACTTATTGTAGATTGCCGGGCGCCTGACTTCCGAGAGGCTTGCTACTCCGGCCGCTCCGGGCGGATGGAACCCCGGCCACAGCGGGCCCGGGATCGCCCGGCCGACCGCGCGACCTGTTGACCGGCCGACCGGCTGACCTGCGGCAGGAGGTGTGCCGCGGCTCTCGCGTGTGACGCGCACCTCGTCGTAAGGTACGGATCATGGTCGTGGCGCGGCAGCGGGCCCGGGACGAGGGCGCAAGGTTACGTGCCCTCGTGGTCGACGACGAGGCGCCCGCGCTCGCGGAACTACGCTGGCTGCTCGAACAGGACGCCAGGGTCGGTCAGGTCTGCGCGGCGGGCAGCTCGGAGCAGGCCCTGCGCCTGCTCGACACCGTGCCCTTCGACGTGGTCTTCTGCGACATCCGGATGCCGGGCCTGGACGGGCTCGGCCTCGCCCGGGTGCTGGCCCGGTTCTCCGAGCGCCCGCAGGTCGTGTTCGTCACCGCCTACGACCGGCACGCCATCGACGCCTTCGAGGTGCGGGCCACCGACTACCTGCTCAAGCCGGTGCGGCCGGAACGGCTGGGCGAGGCCGTCCGCCGGGTGCTGGACGCCGCCGGCAGCCGCGACGCCACCCCGGCCGACGACGACGAGACGATCGCCGTCGAGCTCGGCGGGGTGACCAGGTTCGTCCACCGCTCCGAGGTCACCTATGTGATCGCCCATGGTGACTACGTCCGGCTGTACACCGCCGCCGAATCCCACCTCCTGCGGGTTCCACTGACCACGCTGGAACAGCGATGGGCGGCGGCGGGCTTCGTCCGGATCCACCGCAGTGCGCTGGTCGCCCTCGGGGCGGTCGACGAGCTGCGCAGCGACGAGGGCCGCTGCTCGGTGCGGATCGGTGAGCGGGTGCTGGCGGTCAGCCGCCGCCACACCCGGGAGCTGCGGGACCGGCTGGTCCGGGCCGCGACCCCCGGCCGAGACCCGAGCCGAGACCCCGGCCGGGAGCAGAGCGGCCGGGAGCAGAGTCGAGGCCGGGAGCGTGCCACCTGACCGCGGCCGGGTCACCAGACCCACTCGGCCCGTCCGCCCTGGTGGAGTCCGGGCCGCGTGGGCTGTCCGGGCCGCCGGGCCGGGGCGGGCAGCCATCGCGGGTGCGGGTCACCTCACCGCGGATGTCGGCGGCCGTCGCCAGGCCGGCCCCGCGGCCGCACGCCACCCGGGACGTCGACGACTCGTCCGGGGTGCGTGAGGTCTACCTGCGTTCGTTGCTGCGGGTGCAGCGCCGGCTCGCGCTCGGCGTGCTCGGCGCGGTTGCCGTGCCGCTGGCCGCGGTCCCGGTGGTCTTCGCGCTGGTGCCGGCGATGTCGACGTACCGGGTCGCCGGTCTGCCGCTGCCCTGGCTGCTGCTCGGTGTGGCGGTGCACCCGCTGCTGCTGGCGGCGGCCTCCTGGTACGTCCGGCGGGTGGAGCGGACCGAGGCGGACTTCGCCGACCTGCTGTCCGGCGACGGCGACGGCTGCAGCAGCGGCAGCGGCGGCGGTCGCGACACCAACAGCGACCGCGACACCAACAGCGACCGCTGATGCCGGCCACCGCCGGACGGCGCCGGTGACCCAGGCGCTCGCGGTCGTCCTCGTCTGCGCGGCGACCGTCGCCGTCGGTGCGCTGGGGCTGCGGCTGTCCCGCACCACCAGCGACTTCTATGTCGCCAGCCGCATGGTCAGCCCGCGCTGGAACGCCTCGGCGATCGGCGGCGAGTACCTGTCCGCGGCCAGCTTTCTCGGGGTCGCCGGCCTGGTGCTCGCCGCTGGCACCGACATGCTCTGGTACCCCGTCGGCTACACCGCCGGGTACCTGGTGCTGCTGGTGCTCGTGGCGGCTCCGCTGCGCCGCTCCGGCGCCTACACGCTGCCTGACTTCGCCGAGATCCGGACGTCGTCGCCGGCCGTGCGCCGGGCCGCGTCACTGCTGGTGGTCGGTATCGGCTGGCTGTACCTGCTGCCCCAGTTCCGCGGCGCGGGGCTGACGTTGCGCACCGTCTCCGGCGCCCCGAGCTGGGTGGGCTCCACGGTCGTGGCCGTCGTCGTGGTGGCGAGCGTGGCCGCCGGCGGGATGCGCTCCATCACCCTGGTGCAGGCGTTCCAGTACTGGCTGAAGCTGACCGCGATCGCCTTCCCCGCGCTGCTCCTGATCGTCGCGTGGGGCGCCGACGGCGCACCCGACCCGGTGACCGACCGGCCGCCGGTCGCCGCCGAGACGATCACGGTCACGCTGGCCGACCCCGTCCGGGTGCAGGTGGACGTCCCGGTCACCCTCACCGTCGACGGGACGGTCGACGGGGCGCCGGCCCGGGGCGCGCTGCCGTTGCCAGCGCCGGGCCAGCTGACGTTCGGCGCCGGGACGACCATCGTCATCCCGGCCGGTGCCGTGGTGCCGCGTGCCGAGGACGTCCCGGCCGGCGACGGCGCGAGCTGGGTGGCACCCGTCGCGGCCGACGGCGCCGACGACCACCCGGTGTACCGGACGTACTCGCTGCTGCTCGCTCTGCTGCTGGGGACGATGGGGCTCCCCCACGTGATCGTGCGCTTCTACACCAACCCCGACGGCCGGGCGGCCCGGCGGACCGCCGCGGTCGTCGTCGGGCTGCTCGGGGTGTTCTACCTGTTCCCACCGGTCTACGCCGCCCTCGGCCGGATCTACGCCCCCGACCTGCTGCTCACCGGGCGCACCGACGCGGTCGTCCTGCTGCTGCCGGAGCGGGTGCTGCCGGCCCCGTGGGGCGAGGCGATGTCGGCGCTGGTGACGGCCGGCGCGTTCGCCGCCTTCCTGTCGACGGCGAGCGGGCTGACGGTCTCCGTCGCCGGTGTCCTCAGCCAGGACCTGCTGCGCGGGCGGGCTCGCGCGAGCGTCGCCGGCTTCCGGGCCGGCTCGCTGATCGCTGTCGTGGTGCCGGCCGCGCTGTCCCTGCTGACGGTGCGGGTGGGCCTCGCCGACACGGTCGGCCTCGCGTTCGCGATGGCGGCGTCGACGTTCTGCCCGCTGCTGGTCCTCGGCATCTGGTGGCGGCGGCTGACCGCGGCGGGTGCGCTGGCGGGCCTGGCCACCGGCGGCCTGCTGGCCGGCACGGCGGTGATCGTGACGATGACGGGCATGGACGTCCCCGGGGTCGCGGGCGTGCTGTTGGCCCAGCCGGCGGCGTGGACGGTACCGCTGGCCTTCGTGGTCACGATCGCCGTCTCGCTGCTCACCCCGGGATCGGCCCCGGCCGACGCGGCGCGGGTACTGGTGCGCCTGCACGCTCCCGAGCGGCTGGCACTCGCCACCCAACCGATGAACAGGCGGACGGCCACTAGCCTCTGACGAACTGCTCGCGGTATTCGGGCATACGTGCGGGTTCCGCGGGCTGCGGATCTCCCGTCAGTGTGGCGGCGCAGATCCACTGCGCGTAGACGATGACGTCGATCGCGGCATGGCAGAGGTCGCGTTCCTCGTTGCCCTGACTCCCTGCGACGCCGTGCAGGATGTCGGACAGCATCAGGAGCCGCGGGCCGTACTGGTCCTGCGGCCGGGTGATCATCGCGAGCTGCGCGATGCGGGCCGCGAGCTCCGTGATGTCGGCGTCGAAGGCCCGTCGCCACCCGGGGCTGCCGAGCTGCCGCCCGTGGATGCTCTGCTGACGCTCGTGGAGTTCCAGCCACAGGCCCTTGACGACCTCTCGGGCCACGCTGTGCCGCTCTTCGGCGCGATTCATCCGTAGCTGCACGTACGAGCCGAAGATGGTGAGGCCCGACCCGACCACAGCGCCGAGAACCGCGCTGACCACCACGTCGATCACGATCCAGACCTCCGGCCACGGGCACCGTTCACCCGGCAGGCTCCGCGTGGTGAGGGGCAGCAGGCCAGTCGCGACATAGCCGACACGCGTCGCATCCTAAACGATCAGCCGCCCGCCGGGTGATCGACCAGAACACGGCTACGCCGTTCGTCGTGGGAAACCGACCGTTCGTCGACGGTCTGCGGACCGTCGAACGCCGCACGGGTGCCGCCGGTCGCAGCGCCCGGCGTGGTGCCTTCACGGGCAGGTGCGCGGCCGTGACAGTCGTCCGGAGGCGACAGGGAGATCACCCGTCGTCAACCGGGGGACGGACCGCACCGAGAGGGGAGACCGTGAGTACGACGCAGCTCGCGCCGGGCGATGACGGCGCGACGACCAGTGGGGCGTTAGGAGCTGGGACCGGGCCGGCTTCCGCACCCACCTACGCGGAGATCCAGCGCAGCGCCGAGTTCGCCGACCTTCGGCGCCGGTTCCGCCGGTTCGTCTTCCCGCTGACCGCGCTTTTCCTGGTGTGGTACTTCCTTTACGTTCTGCTCGCCGCGTTCGCGCCCGGGTTCATGGGTCACGAGCTGTTCGGGAACATCAACGTCGGGCTGCTGTTCGGGCTCGGCCAGTTCGTCTCGACGTTCGCGATCACGATGATCTACGCCCGCTGGGCTGGGCGGACGTTCGACCCCGCCGCCGAGGCGCTGCGTTCCCGCTTCGAGGCGGGCCGGCCGGCGGAGACGGGGCGGCTCGCCGAGACGGGGCAGCCGGCATGAGCGCGCTCAGTGCGGCCACCGCCGGCACCACCGTCTCGCCGGGGTCGGCGCTGCTCGCCGCCGACACCGTCGGCAAGCCGGCGGTCAACATCACGATCTTCGCCCTGTTCGTCGTGATCACACTGGTGATCGTCATCAGGGTGTCGCGCGGCAACCGGACCGCCGCCGACTTCTACGCCGGCGGGCGGGCCTTCTCCGGGCGGCAGAACGGCATCGCCATCTCCGGTGACTACCTCTCGGCGGCGTCGTTCCTCGGTATCGCCGGGGCCATCGCGCTGCAGGGCTACGACGGCTTCCTCTACTCGATCGGCTTCCTCGTCGCCTGGCTGGTGGCGCTGCTGCTGGTCGCGGAGCTGCTGCGCAACACCGGCCGTTACACGATGGCGGACGTCCTGAGCTTCCGGCTGCGGCAGGGACCGATCCGGACGGCGGCGGCGGCCTCCACCCTGGCGGTGAGCTTCTTCTACCTGCTCGCGCAGATGGCGGGTGCCGGCGGCCTGGTCAACCTGCTGCTCGGCGTCTCGGGTGAGACCGGCCAGAACGTGACGATCGCCGTCGTCGGCGTCCTGATGATCGTGTACGTGCTCGTCGGCGGGATGAAGGGGACGACCTACGTCCAGATCATCAAGGCGGTGCTGCTGGTCGTCGGCGCCGCGGTGATGACCTTCTGGGTGCTCGGCAAGGCCGGTTTCGACCTGTCGTCGCTGCTCGGCGACGCGGTGGCGGCCAGCCCCAAGGGCGAGGCGGTGCTCGACCCGGGGGTCAAGTACGGCATCTCGAACCTCACCAAGATCGACTTCGTGTCGCTCTCGCTGGCGCTGGTGCTCGGCACCGCGGGCCTGCCGCACGTGCTGATGCGCTTCTACACCGTGCCATCGTCCCTGGAGGCCCGGCGCAGCGTCGTCTGGGCGATCTGGATCATCGGCTGCTTCTACCTGTTCACCCTGGTGCTCGGCTACGGCGCGATGTACCTGGTCGGCGCGGACAAGATCAACGCCGCCCCGGGCAAGGCGAACTCGGCGGCACCGCTGCTCGCCTTCGAGCTGGGCGGGACGTTCCTGCTCGGCATCATCGCGGCGGTGGCATTCGCGACGATCCTCGCGGTCGTCGCCGGCCTGACGATCACCGCGAGCGCGTCGTTCGCACACGACGTCTACAACAACGTCATCAAGAAGGGTGCCGCAGACCCGGAGTCGGAGGTGAAGGTCGCCCGGATCACCGCCGTCGTCATCGGCATCGTCGCCATCGTCGGCGGCATCTTCGCCAAGGACCAGAACATCGCCTTCCTGGTGGCACTGGCCTTCGCGGTCGCCGCGTCGGCGAACCTGCCGACGATCCTGTACTCGCTGTTCTGGAAGGGCTTCACCACCCGCGGGGCGCTGTGGAGCATCTACGGCGGCCTGACCTCGGCGATCGTGCTGATCGCGTTCTCCCCGGTCGTCTCCGGCAAGGTGGACGCGACCGGCGCCAGCGCATCCATGATCAAGGACACCTCGGTCGACTTCTCCTGGTTCCCGCTGGAGAACCCGGGCCTGGTGTCGATCCCGCTGGCGTTCCTGCTCGGCTGGCTCGGCTCGGTGACCTCCCGCGAACCGCTCAACGCGGAGAAGTTCGCCGAGATGGAGGTCCGGTCGCTGACCGGTGCCGGCGCGGAGAAGGCGACGGTCGCGGCCCACTGATCCGGTCGAACCGGTCGGGCTGACCGGCCCGACCGGTGGCCCCGGGCCCGCTGGTGCTCCACGGTAGCGAGAGATCACCAGCGGGCCAGGTGCCCGGGTCGCCCGGGCCGGGGCCCCACCGGCTTCAGTCCAGCTTCGGCAGGTAGTGCTTCGCGAACACCTCGACGACGCCGACCCACCTGTCGAAGCTCAGGTCGTCCCACACCGGAACGTCGATGTCGGCCATGAGGTCCCGGTACTCGAAGACCGCGAGTCCCGCACCCGTCGCCTCGTCGCGATCCATCGGGAACGCGCCCATGCCGTAGTAGGCCGTCTTGTCCTCCTGCGGCTGCGGGAACCGATCGAGATACTGCCGTTCCCGGCCGCGGAAGCCGGGAGGTGGGGAGGCGACATCCTTGCGGAGCCCCTCGCGGCGGGTGTCACCGAACCTCACCGACTCCCACCACTGCGCGACCGTCGGACCGTGCTCCAGGAGCGTCCAGGTGACCGGACCGCGGACAAGGTCCTTCTCCGGTTTCTTCGCCGGCTCCCACTCGTCCAGTTCCACCCCGTCGATGTCCAGCCGGGCCCGGACGTCGGCCGCGGCGGGATCGATGCGGTAGGGCAACGGAAACAGCCGAACCTGGTTGATGTCACCCTGGCCCGCCGGCCAGAGCACCTCGGTCGCGGGCCGGGCCAGGATCTCGCGCTCGGGCTCCGACAGGGACCGGAACATCGAGTGGAAGTCGGTGCGGTGCAACACCGCGAACATGCTTTTCGGGGAGTCCGAGTTGACCAGGACGCGGCACGTCGCCGGCGGTGCCGGCAGCTTACGAACCCGCTGGTTGACGGCTCGGACGGACGCGTTGCCACTGAAGTCGAAATACGCCGTGCTGTCGGTGGGATCCGCGTTCACCCCGTACGGATCAGCGAAATAGCCCGGCTCGGCCTCGGTCGCCCGAAGCAGGAAGAGATGGCAGGCGGTCAGGAAACCGCGCAGGCTCGGGAACGCCTTCGCGGCCTGGTAGCCGGGCAGCTCACCGAACGGCGCCATCCTGTTGACTTCCCGCTTCACCTGGTCGCGCCGTTTGCTCCGCTCCCAGACCTTGGCCAGTAGGGCCTCGAACCCGGCGAGCGGCACGCCCACCGTCCCCTGCGCCTGTGCGCAGAAACTGTCGTCGTAAAATCTGATCGCACAGTCCTTCAGCCACACGCCGCCCGCCGTCACGTCGCCCCGTCTGTAGAGCACAGCGCCTGACCCGCGCCGGGATTCCTCCTGCAGTGCCCTGGCGAGATCAACGGCGGCCTGGGCCGCCGCGACCGCTTCCCTGACGGTGGCCCGCGCCGGGGTGACGAACTCCAGATCGGCGCTGGCCTTCGGGCGACGGGACTCGTCACCCTCCAGCGTGGTCCCGGTGGCATCATGCCGCCAGGCCGTCTCCCGCTCCCTTATCCCGGGCCCCGCGGGAATCGGAAAGCCTGTGGGAATCGTCTCGAACGCGTTCGCGGTCTGGAACTCGAATCCAAACATGCCTGATCCCCCTCGACCTCGGGCGCCCGGCCCGTCCCCGATCTCACACCATAGAGGTGCGGGCAAACCGGATTCATGACATTGCCGGACCCGGAGTTCTTCGGTCGGCGTGGTTACCCGGGGGCCCGGCCCCAGGCGATGGCCGTGGCGAAACCGACGTCGAAGAAGGACGGGTCGGCGAGCCGGTCGAGCGCCTCGTCCAGCGCCGCGTCGGAGGCAAGCCGAAGATCACGGATGCGGGGACGCATCCGGTTCAGTGTCAGGGTCCAGCAGCGCGCCGAGGCGTTGCCACCACCGGTCGTCGGCAGGTGGACGGTCATTCCGACGTCGACGAGGCCCCGGCTGCGCAGCGGCTCCGGGAACCGACGCGCCCAGGTGGAATCGGTGCCGATGGTCTTCGCGAGCACCTGCTCGATGCCGAGCATGGCCTCGCGGAACGCCGGGTGCGGTGACGACTCGACAGGGAACCCGGCGAGTGACTCGAGTACGAGGACCCCGCCGGGCTTCAGCCAGGTGCGAAGGCGGTCGAGAACCCCCTCCCGCTCGCGCAGATGCTCCAGCACGAACCTGGCGTGGACGAGATCGAACGGCCGGCCGCCCGGCAACAGATCCCGGGTGATGTCGTGCCGAAGGACGGTCAGCCGCGGTGCGACCAGCTCCGTCAGATGCCGGGTGTCGATGTCGGTCGCGACGACCTCACCCGCGACGACCTCGCCCGCGACGGACCCACCTCCGACGGTCTCGCCCGCGCCGGACAGGCCGGCGACGCGGGCGGCGAGCCACGCGGCGATCGATCCACCGCCGGCACCCACCTCCAGGCATCGCCAGCCGGCGGCGACGCCGAGCTCGTCGAGAATGCGCGTCGTCGTCGGGTCGCAGACCTCCGCCATGGCCGCGAGCCGGCTGCGTTCGGCCTCGTCCGGACCGCCGAGCACGTCATCGGCGTAACGGAGAATCCGCTGACTATCCATTCGGTTCTGTGTTCGGCTGCGTGAACAATCCGTCAAGCATGACCGTGACCAGCTTCCGCATGGCGGCGCCATGCTGCTCGTCGTCGCGCTGCCCGTCGTCGCGGGACGCGCTGGTCGTGTCGGCTGCCCCGCCGGTGATGGCAATGATGTGGGGGGCCTGCGCACTGGCGGTGGCCGCGAGGTCGAGCGAGATGAGAATGAGCGCGAGGTCGGCTGCGGTGACATCCGGACGGACCTCTCCGTCACGCTGCGCCCGGTGCAGGGCCGGGGTGAGGATGCCGATCCATCGCTCGAAATACCGTTGCTGCTCATGCTCCGGGAGCTCACGCATGAGTGCGACCAGCGGACGCATGGACGTCATCGTGGTCGCCGCCCAGTGCAGCAGGTCCCGAAACGAACGGCCTTCCTCCTCGGCCGCTTCGACCGCGTGGCGCAACGCCTCGAAGTACTCCTCCGCCACCGCCACCGCCATCGCCCGCCGGTCCGGGAAGTAGCGGTAGACAGTCGCCCGGCCGAGGCCCGCCCGCTGCGCGATCTCCTGGAGTGGCACCAGCCGCGGCGAGTTGTCGGTGAATGCCTCGTCCGCGGCCCGAAGGATGGCCGTTCGGTTCCGCCGGGCATCCGTTCGCCGCGGCGCGGATAAGGGGCGGTGGCCTCGCTGCGACATGACGGCATGGTACTCGCGGTCAGACCCAAGGTCTCTTTCCGTTCTCAATCGAGCATCCTACGATCCGAATGCCACGCACCATCGAGGACTGCCGGGATTTTCTGCCTGAAAAAGGTGTGCCCGGCGTGGAAACCTTCACGCGGGAGACAGGGAGGGCGTGCGGTTCATGGGGAGACGCCGGCCGACTTCCGCGGCGATCTCGGCGCTCGTCGCGCTCGCCACGCTCACGGCCACCGTTCTCACCGGTCCCGAGACGGCCGCAGTGGCCACCGTGACCACGGACTGCCCGGGATCCCACTGGGTGGCCAGCTGGGCCGGCAGCCCCACCGACTCGCTCGTTCCGGTGGACGCCACCGGGGGGCGTTCGCCCTCGGCGCTCACGGATCAGACAGCACGCATGGTGGTGACTCCCCACCTGGGCGGGTCCAGTCTTCGGATCCATCTGTCGAACCGTTTCGGCTCGTCAGCGGTGACGTTCGGCCGGGTCACGGTCGGGGTGCCGACGAACGGCGCGGCGGTGGCCGGCGTCGTGCCGGTGACGTTCGGGACCGCGCCGTCCGTGACGGTTCCCGCCGGCCAGGACGTGACCAGCGACCCGGTCACGCTCACCTTCTCCGCGTTCACGCCGCTCGCGGTGAGCATCTTTGTCCCTGGCGTGGTGAACGGTCCCACGAAGCACTGGAACGCCAACGCGACGTCCTACTATTCGGCGGCACGCAGCGGTGACCTCAGCGCACAGCCCGGCGGCGCCGGTTTCACCGCGACCACCGGTGCCTGGCTGTTCGTCGACGGGGTGGACGTCATGGCACCCGCCGGCATCCGTTCCGTCGTCGCGTTCGGTGACTCGATCACCGACGGTTTCGTCGGGGCCACCGCGCTCACCGCTCCCGCGGATGCGTCCGTGGCCGACGCGAACGG
Source organism: Frankia sp. R43 (assembly GCF_001306465.1). Lineage (NCBI taxonomy): Bacteria > Bacillati > Actinomycetota > Actinomycetes > Frankiales > Frankiaceae > Frankia > Frankia sp. R43. The sequence continues at coordinate 691,395 of NZ_LFCW01000004.1, forward strand.
GCGGTACCCGGATGTTCTTCAGCGTCGCCTGGACGACGCCGGGATCGGGATCTCCGTCGTCAACGCCGGTATCAGCGGGAACCAGTTGCTCACCGACGGGCGGCCGTTCCACGCCGGGCCCAGCGGTCTGTCCCGTTTCGATATCGACGCCCTGGCGCAGGCCGGCGTCGGCGGCGTCCTGGTGTTGGAGGGCACCAACGATCTGGGGCAGTCGGGCACAACCCCTGAGCAGATCATCGCCGGTTACCTCCAGCTGATCGAGCGGACCCACGCGGCCGGTGCGAAGATCTGGCTCGGCACCCTTCTTCCGGCCTCCGACGCGCTCGTCGACGGCACCGCCCTCGCGCCGAACAGCGAGGACCACCGCCAGCGGGTCAACTCCTGGATCCGTGGCCAGACCCGAGCCGACGGTGTGGTCGACTTCGACGCGGCACTGCGTGATCCCGCGAATCCCGCGGTCCTGCGCGCGGACTACGCCTCCGTCGACAACCTCCACCCCAACCTGGAGGGATACCGGGCCATGGCGAACGCCGTGGACCTCGCCCTGCTCGACACCGCCACCGGCGGCTGCCGGCAATAGCGCCCGCGGCGCTTTCCGCGTTCCCGGCATTCCCGGTGTTCCTGGCGCTCCTGGCGTTCTCGGTGTTCTCGGTGTTCTCGTGCTCCGCCCTGCTATCTGAGCGGCCGGAAGAACTTCCGGACGTCGGAGACCAGAAGCTCGGGCTGTTCCAGCGCGGCGAAATGCCCGCCACGGTCGAACTCGCTCCACTGCCGCAGGTCGTGGTCCGCCTCGACCCATCGACGCCGGCCCAGCAGGATCTCGGCCGGGAAGCTGGCGACTCCCAGCGGCACCTCCCGGGTCGCCGGGGGGAGTACGGCCAACGACGACATCGACTCGTAGTACATCCGGGCGGCGCTGCCGGCGGTGCCGGTGAACCAGTAGATGCTGACGTCGGTGAGGAGCTCGTCCGGAGTGACCGCGTCCTGCCAGCGACCGTCGTGGTCGGTCCAGGCCCAGAACTTCTCGGCGATCCAGGCCAGCAGCCCGACCGGCGAGTCCAGCAGGGCGTAGGCCAGGGTCTGCGGCCGGCTCGACTGGATGGCCAGATAGCCCTGGCCCGCGGCCATGTACTCCTCGCCGCGGGCCCGCTGCCGGGCCTCGTTCGGCGTCAGATCGGCCAGGTCGTCGGGCGCGCCGGACGGGAACGCCGGCAGCATGTTGACGTGCATGCCGACGACACGCTTCGGGGCGAGCGCGCCGAGGTGGCGGGTGACCATGGAGCCCCAGTCACCCCCCTGCGCGCCGTAGCGGTCGTAACCGAGCCGGGCCATCAGCTCGTCGAAGGCCTGCGCGGTCCGGCGGACATCCCAGCCGGCCTCCGTCGTCGGCCCCGAGAACCCGTACCCCGGCAGGGACGGAACGACGACGTGGAACGCGTCAGCCGGGTCGCCGCCGGTGCCCACCGGGTCCACCAACGACTCGATGACCTTCACGAACTCGCTGACCGAACCGGGCCAGCCGTGCGTGAGCACCAGCGGCAGGGCCTCGGCGTGCGGTGAGCGGACGTGCAGGAAGTGCAGCTTCTGGCCGTCGATCACCGTGGTGAACTGGGGGAAGCCGTTGAGCTCCCGCTCGTGGCGGCGCCAGTCGTATCCGGTAGCCCAGTAGTGGGCGAGCTCGCGTACCGCGTCCAGGTTCGCGCCGTACATCGAACCGGAGCCGGGGATCTCCTCCGGCCAACGAGTCGCGAGAACCCGCCGCCGCAGCTCGTCCAGCTCGTGCTGTGGCACCTCGATCGTGAACGGCTCGACAGCGACGTTTCGCATCAAATATCCATACCAGGTGGGACGGGTCGGCCGCGACCTGGCCGAGGCCGTCGGGGCCGTCGGGGCCGGCCCAGGGGTCCGACCTCGACGCCCGGCGGGCGCGACGTCGCGGACTATCCGTTTCGATCTCGGTGGGACCGGCCGGCTTCGCCGCGGCTGAGGGCTCGGCCGGCGGCGCGCCCGGAGAAGATGCAGCCGCCGAGGAACGTGCCTTCCAGCGCGTTGTAGCCGTGCACGCCCCCACCACCGAAGCCGGCGACCTCACCGGCGGCGTACAGGCCGGGCACGGGAGTGCCGTCGGCGGCGAGGACCTGGGAGTCCAGGTTGGTCTGGAGGCCACCGAGTGTCTTGCGGGACAGGATGTTCAGCCGGACGCCGATCAGCGGGCCGTGCGCCCGGTCGAGGATCCGGTGGGGTTTCGCGACCCGGAGGAACCGGTCGAGGCGGGGGCGGCGCCCGTTGTGGATCGCCATGATCTGGACGTCCTTGCTGAACGGGTTGTCGACCTCCCGGTCGCGGGCGACGATCTGCCGCTCGATCTCGGCCAGGTCCAGCCGCGGCCCGCGGGCGAGCCGGTTCATGGCGGCCACCAGCTCCGGCAGGCTGTCGGCGACGACGAAGTCCTGCCCGTGTCGCTTGAACGCCTCGACCGGCCCGGGGGCGCCCTTCGCGAGGCGGGAGCGGAGCAGGAACCCGATGTCGCGGCCGGTGATGTCGGGGTTCTGCTCGGAGCCCGACAGCGCGAACTCCTTCTCGATGATGGACTGGGTCAGGATGAACCAGGAGTAGTCGTGGCCGGTGGCGAGGATCTGCCGCATCGCCCCGATCGAGTCCGCCCCCGGCACGCCGGACATCCCGGTCAGCCGCCGGCCGGCCGCGTCGAACCACATCGACGAGGGCCCGGGCAGGATGCGGATGGCGTGGTCCGCCCAGATGGGATCCCAGTTGTGGATGCCCTCGGTGTAGGCCCACATCCGGTCCCGGTTGACGACCCGCCCGCCGGCGCTCTCGGCGATGGCGAGCATGCGGCCGTCGACGTGGGCGGGGACACCGGCGATCATGTGCGCGGGTGCCGCGCCGACCCGCTCGGTCGGCCAGTAGCGGCGCATGAGCTCGTGGTTGTGCCCGATGCCGCCGGACGTCACCACCACCGCCGGCGCCCGGTGCTCGAACTCCCCGACCGCGGCCCGGGACGACGCGACCCCACGGGCGGCGTCGTCGGGCGCCAGCACGCTCCCACGGACCCCGACCACGGAGGGGCCGTCGAGGAGCAGGCCGTCGACCTGGTGGCGGAAGGCGAACCGGACCAGCCCCTTCTTCTCCGCCGCCAGGACCGGGTTGGCGAAGACCTCCACGACCCCCGGCCCGGTGCCCCAGGTGATGTGAAACCGCGGGACGGAGTTGCCGTGCCCGGTCGCCGAGCCGTCGCCGCGCTCGGCCCAGCCCACCATCGGCAGCGTGCGCAGGCCCAGGTCATGCAGGTACTGCCGTTTGCCGGTGGCCGCCCAGTCGACGTAGGCCTGCGCCCAGCGCAGACCCCACACGTCCTCGTCGGCGGGGCGGTCGAAGGCGGCCGAACCGAGCCAGTCCTGCCAGGCGAGCTCACGGCTGTCGCGGATGCCGATGCGCCGCTGCTCGGGGCTGTTCACGAAGAAAAGCCCACCGAGAGACCAGAACGCCTGCCCGCCGAGGTTGCCGCGGTTCTCCTGCTCGACCACCAGCACCCGTCTGCCGGCGCTCGTCAGCTCGTAGGTGGCGACCAGGCCCGCCAGGCCGGCACCGACCACGATGACGTCAGGCTCGAAGCTCACGAGCGCCTCCTGCGTGCACGGCCACGGACACGGATCACACGTGAACAGTCATTCTGGCCGTTCGCCGCTGCCGGCGCCGGTTCACACCTCCGCACCCGGTGTCGCCTTCACACCGGGCGATGTCGCGGAGACGCCCGCGGCGACCAAGGTCCGGATCGGTGTCGCGTCGCCGGTCTCCATGGCCTGATCGATCAGCTCGCGCAGATCGACGGTCCGGCCGTCGGGTGCGACAAGCACAGCTGTCGTCCACCGGCTCGCCGACGTCCAGCCGGCATCGAGCAGATCCGCGCTGATCACCTGGCCGAGGCAGCCGGCGAGGACCGCCCGAGCCACCGCATCCCGGCCTGGCCGCGCAACGGTGCTGACCGAGGAGTCGATGCGACGGGCGAGGTGGCGCCAATCCGTGCCCTCCCGCGTGGCCTCCACCGCGGCCCCGCTGTCCCGCTCGGTGGACACGGATTCCAGGGCGTCGACCGCGGCGGCCACACCCTCCGCCGCGGTGTCGCGGCCCGTCGCTCCGCGAAGCGCCGTGCGCGCCTCATCTATGGGCATGAGCACCTCGGCGGGTTCATCCAGAATGCGGAGGGGACGAGGCACGTCGTTCATGGAGCGGGTGAACAGCTCCCGGGGCGCCCACCGGTCAAGCTCTCCGGCCTGGTGGACGTGTACCGGTTCGCCCCCGGTGGCCCCGAGCCCGGGGGCGACATCTCCGCCCGACAGCCCGGCGGCTTCCCCGAGCGCCGCCAGCCGCGGCGGCAGGGGAGGCCACGGGCTCGTAAGCCACGGATCCGCAGCGCCGTCCGTCGCGATCGCCGCCCAGAGCTGGCGAACAACATGCGGATCGTCCAGGGCCTTCTCGAGTGCCTCGAAGAGGTCCCCCGGGAACCGCGACCGCGGGGCGAGAGCCGCGGCCCAGCGCCCGCCGAGGTGGTCGAAAGCCCCCGCCACCAGCGTCGCCCTGGTCAGGGCCCCACCGAGCGCGGCGACACCCAGGGCCTCGGCGGCCCGAGCGTCAGCCGCCGCCTCCACCGGCCGGCGGTACTCCGAGGTCGCATGCAGCAGGGCGGCGGCGGCCGCCCTGCGTGGTGGGATCCGGCTGGTGAGAGCGCGCGCGACCCGGTCGCGCGAGGCGTCCAGCAGGTCGTGGCGCCGACCGGTCACCTGGTGCCGGGCGATCCCCCGGGCGACCACCGCTGTGAGCTGGGGCTCGGTCAGTTCACGCACCAGCGGCCAGCCCAGGAACAGCGTCGGCGACCACCTGCCGAAGCCACGGCGTACCTTCGCCACGGGAATCGGCGTGATGCGGATCGCGAGCGGGGAGTCAAAGCCCATCTGGCCGGCGGCCCGGCGCACCAGGGCGGTGAGCTCGGGCTCGTCCTCGGTGCCCACCGCCCGGCCTGGCGGCCGCAGGAACCCGACAACAGGTACCAGTACCGCGATCAGCAGGCCGGCGGCAACCGCGATACCGAGAAACACGTCACGGATGGTGAGCGCCAGGACGATGAAGAACAGGTCCAGCAGCACCTGGGCGATCGCGGAGAACAACCACAGGATGGCTGCCCAGCCAAGCATGGCCAGGGGCGCGTCACCATCGTCTCGGGCGTGGGTTACCGGCGGCGGAACTGTGCTCATGAGAGAACCAGGCGGGGCATGGAATCCTCTTTCGGAAAGGTCAGACCGAACACGCCGGAACGGCGGTTAGGCCGCCACCGGCACGCGAGGTTGGGAACGCCCGGAACTCCGAATGCGGAGACGGGCGTGACGTCGAGGATTTCCAAAGGCCCCCGGGGAAGTCGGTACAACACGGCAGCGGACAGCACAGAACGCTTCGCCGACCAGACTTCCCGGCACACCGGGAGCGACTTTAGCCGATCACCCACGGGCCCACAAGGCCGAGTAGCTGACTATGCCTCGACCAGCCACGATGCCGGGAGCTCACGGTCCGCCGCTGAGGGTGTAGGCCACGACCCGATCGTCGTCAGTCCGCAGATAGACCCCCATCGCGCAGGGAAGTGGCGGGCTGACGGCCGTCCGGGCCTGTTCTGACTGCGGGTTCGCGTAGATGGACCAGCCGAGAGCGCCGAACCCGTAGTGGCCGACCTTCCGGATGACCCCGTTCTCAAACGCTTCCGCCTCGGCCAACGTGACCGGATCACCCGGCCCGAGGTATTCGCGGCCGCAGTAGGTCACCCGGTCCGGCAGGCTCGACGACCACGGCCAGACATGAAAGCTCGCGCGACACCAGACGGCGAAGATGGCGGCACCGACGAGAAACACCGCCAGGAGCGCCGAAAGTACGCCGACGACCAGACTGCGAGCTGGGAAGCCTCGTGATCCGCCGGAAGCGGAGTGGGCAATAGTCCGTTCGGACACGAGGCGGCTCCCAGACGATTCCTGCCAAGAGATCAACATTACCCTCGCTCCCGGCCAGATGCGGTACGACGGCGCTATACCGCTCCGCGCCGAGCACACTCGGCCCACCGACCCGCGGCTTCCTCGCGGGCTCCACGAGCTGGTGTTCAACATCCCGTTCGCGACGCTGGACGAGGCTCCGACCGGTCCGGCTGCGATCCTCGTCTGGACCACACCCTCGGCGCCGATCACAGGCCGGGGGCCCGATGACCCGGAAGAAGGCAGCGGCGCATGATCGACCACCAGGTCCGGGTGTACCGCAGCGCGGAGCGGCTCGCGCCGCAGGAGCAGCTCGCGTGGAAGATCGCGGCGGTCGCCGCCGACCCGGTGGCGGTCGACGGCGACGTCGCCGAGATGGTGATCAACCGGGTCATCGACAACGCGGGGGTCGCCGCCGCCTCGCTCACGCGCAGGCCGGTGGTCGCCGCCCGGGACCAGGCGCTGCGCCACGCGCCCGCTCCCGGCCGGGACGGAGCCACCGTCTTCGGCCTGCCGGCGCGGGACCGGGTCTCCCCCGAGTGGGCGGCGTGGGCGAACGGTGTCGCGGTGCGCGAGCTGGACTTCCACGACACCTACCTGGCCGCGGACTACTCCCACCCCGGCGACAACATCCCGCCAGTCCTTGCGGTCGCCCAGCATCGCGGGCTCGACGGTCGGGCGCTCGTACGCGGGATCGCCACCGGCTACGAGATCCAGGCCGCGCTCGTCCGGGGGATCTGCCTGCACGAGCACCGGATCGACCACATCGCCCATCTGGGCCCGTCCGCCGCGGCCGGCATCGGCACCCTGCTCGGCCTGCCGGCGGAGACGATCTATCAGGCGGTCGGGCAGGCGCTGCACACCACGACGACGACGCGGCAGTCCCGCAAGGGCACGATCTCGTCGTGGAAGGCGTACGCCCCCGCGTTCGCCGGCAAGCTGGCGGTGGAGGCCGTCGACCGGACGATGCGCGGCGAGGGGGCGCCCGCTCCGGCCTACGAGGGCGAGGACGGTTTCATCGCCTGGCTGCTGGGCGGGCCCGAGGCCGGCTACACCGTCTCACTCCCCGCACCGGGCGAGGCCAGGCGCGCCATCCTGGAGACGTACACCAAGGAGCACTCGGCCGAGTACCAGAGCCAGGCGCTCATCGACCTCGCCCGCCGCCTCGGCCCGGCCATCGGCGACTTCTCCCGGGTCAGCGCGATCGTGCTGCACACCAGCCACCACACGCATCACGTGATCGGCTCGGGCGCGAACGACCCGCAGAAGTACGACCCGACGGCCACCCGGGAGACCCTCGACCACTCGATCCCCTACATCTTCGCCGTCGCCCTGCAGGACGGCGACTGGCACCACGAACGCTCCTACTCCCCCGACCGGGCCACCCGGCCCGACACCGTCGAGCTGTGGCGGAAGATCACCACCGTGGAGGACGAGGAGTGGACCCGGCGCTACCACTCCCCTGACCCGGCGGAGAAGGCGTTCGGCGCCCGGGTCGTCGTCGAGCTGGCCGACGGGACGACGCTCACCGACGAGATCGCCGTCGCCGACGCGCACCCGCTCGGCGCCCGCCCGTTCGGCCGGGACTCCTACATCGGCAAGTTCCGCCGCCTCGCCGAGGGGATCCTCCCCGCCGCGGAGCAGGACCGGTTCCTCGACACCGCCGTCCGGCTGCCCGAACTGCGGCCCGACGAGCTCGCCGGGCTCACCATCACCCCGCGGCCGCCGCTGACCGCGAGTGGCACCGAGGGAATCTTCTAGCGGCAGTTCCAGCGGCCAGCCACGGTTCCACCAGGCAAGGGAGATCTCCGACCGATGCTGCACGCGAGAACGCCCGCACATGCCCGCCGGGCCGCGCTGCGCGAGGGTCTGCGCTCCGGAGGGCTGCTGCGGTTCCCCGGCGCGTTCAACCCGCTGAGCGCGGTGCTCATCACCGAGCTCGGCTTCGAAGGCGTCTACGTCTCCGGCGCGGTGCTCTCCGCCGATCTCGCGCTGCCCGACATCGGCCTGACCACCCTCACCGAGGTCGCCAGCCGGGCCGGGCAGATCGCCCGGGTCACCGACCTGCCCACCCTCGTCGACGCCGACACCGGCTTCGGCGAGCCGATGAACGTCGCCCGCACCATCCAGACCATGGAGGACGCCGGCCTCGCCGGCTGCCACATCGAGGACCAGGTCAATCCGAAACGGTGCGGGCACCTCGACGGCAAGGCGGTCGTGCCGACCGCGGAGATGGTTCGGCGCATCGGGGCCGCCGTCGCCGCCCGCCGGGACGAGAACTTCGTCATCTGCGCCCGCACCGACGCCCGCGCGATCGAAGGCCTTGACGGCGCCATCGGACGCGGACGCGCCTACGTCGACGCCGGAGCCGACATGATCTTCCCCGAGGCGATGGCGGACGCGGCCGAGTTCGAAGCCGTCCGGCGGGCTGTCGACGTGCCGATCCTCGCCAACATGACCGAGTTCGGCAAAAGCGGGCTGCTCACCGCCGACACCCTGCACTCGGCCGGCGTGAACCTGGTCATCTACCCCGTCACCCTGCTGCGCCTGGCGATGGGCGCCGTCGAGGACGGCCTGCGCCGGCTGCTCGCCGACGGCACCCAGGCCGGCCTCGTCGACCGCATGCAGACCCGCGCCCGGCTCTACGAACTGCTCGACTACCCCGCCTACAACACCTTCGACACGAACCTCTTCAACTTCCGGATCTGATCGGATCGCGCCCGGGCGGACGGCGCCGGCCGTTCGTCGGCTGGCCGAGTTCGTCGGCTGGCCTTCGTCAGGGCCGGACGCCGCCGCCCGTGATGCCGCCTCAGGCAGAGGCGCCTCGCGCGAGTTTCCGCCGTCGCCGCTGCAGCAGCCCGGCCGTGAGGTCGAGCAGAAGGAAGGCGAGCAGCGTCACCCCGAGGGCAGGCAGCGCCCACCCGACGGCCACGGTGATCAGGATCAGCAGGGCCAGCGCCGGCTTCGGCAGCCGCCGCCACGCACCGCGAGCGGGTAGCGGGCCGACGATGCCCGCCTGATCGGCGCGGGTGGGGCGGCGCTGCCACCACATCCGGTAGCCCCAGACGATCATGCAGAGCAGTCCGAGCGCGAGGCCTGCCAGCAGGATCTGATTCGCGACGCCGAACAGCTCGCCCATGTGCGCCCTCACGCCCAGCTTGCTCAGCTGTGCGAGCAGCGGCCAGTCGTCCCAGCGCACCTCGTTGACGACGCGGCCGTTCACCGGGTTGACCGCGACCTGGTCGAAGCGCACCGGCCAGCGGCCGTCGGTCTGCGCCACCGACCACGCGCTCGCCGCGTCGCCGGCCGGCGTGACCTCGATGGGACCATCCAGGCCAGCCGCACGGGCCGCCGCGACGACCCGGTCGACCGGCGCCGCCGCCGAGGCCGCCACGGCACCGGCATCAGTCGCGCCGGCATCGGTGGCGGCGAGACCGTCCACCGCGTGCCCCTGATGTGCCCCGCCCGCGCCGCCGGTGGTGGTGGACGTCGCCTGGGGCAAGGCTGTGTCGAGGCTCGGCGTGTGGCTGTCGGCCGCGTCCAGCACCCGGGAAAAGTTCTCCCCGGCGTAGCGGGACCAGGTCAGTCCGGTCGCGGAGAGGAAGAGCAGTCCCACGAGCAGCCACATGCCGAGGCTGCCGTGCCAGCCCAGGGTGCGCCGCCGGCCGCGGGCGGTCAGGTCTGGCAGCAGCGCACCCCGGGCCCGCCGGGCCCGGCTTACCCCGAGAGCCTGGCGGCGGCGGGCCAGCCAGAGCACGAGGCCGCCGAGCGCGACGATCCACAGCCAGCTCGCCGCGGTCTCCGAATAGTGCCGACCGAACGAGCCGAGATGCAGGTTGCGGTGCAGGTCGTCCAGCCAGGTGGTCAGTGGCGTGCTGCCCCACCAGGTGGTCAGGACCCCCTGTACCCGACCGGTGTACGGATCGACGTAGACGGTGCGCTGCCGGTCCCCCAGTTCGGGGACGGACAGGACCACCCGGGTGGTCCTGTCCGGGGCGTCGCCGGTGAGCACCGAGGCGAAGGTGCCCTCGGGATGCGCGGCCAGCGCCGCGCTGATCTGTTCGGCGAGAGGCCGCGGCATGGTGCCCACCTCGTCGACGTAGAGCTCGTCGGCGTACACCAGCCGGTCGAGCTGCGGGGTGAGCGTGTACGCGAGGCCGGTCAGCGCGGCGATCGCCAGGAACGGCGCCACCAGCACCCCGGCGTAGAAGTGCAGCCGCAGCAGCAGTGGCCGCCATCCGCGGGACGTCCGTCCGACCGGCGGGGAGACACTCTCGGATTCCGGCTCGCGAGGCTCGGGGACGTCAGCGGTCCGGGCAGCGGGGCTGCGGGTCTCAGGGAGATCGTTCATGTGCGCGGCGTCGGTTGCCGCGTCGTCGGGGGATGACCCCGACTTGTCGAGCGTGGTCACAGGGCTCTCCGAACAGGTGTGTCGAGGCATGCGGTGGCCGCACCGCGTCGCGATCGGCGTGCGCGCCCGCGTCCGCGACTGTGAGCGCGTCGGCGTCAGCGCGTGCGTCCGCAGCGGAGGCGGCGGCGGTGGTCGGATCCGTGCCGCGTCGAAGGCGGAACGGCGGTGCCGGGCCGGATCGCGGCACGACGGATCAGCCGTCCCACCTGTGATCGACGGGACGGCACCGGGTACCGGTCAGGCCGGGCGGGGGTTCGGAGGTCCCCTGCGGACGACGAGATGAACCAGCTGGGCGAGGTGCGGCGCCCGGTCCGCCGCCGGCCGGCGCTGCCGCACAACGGCCGGGACCGGCAGCGGGCAGAGCCCGTACAAACGACGGCGGCGCAGGCGGCCCGCCGCCCGGCGGGCCACGGCCGCGGCCCCGCGGGCGGCCCGCCACAGCAGCCGCTCTCCCACGGAGAGCCACCAGGCCAGGACGAGTGCCGCCGCCAGATGCAGGAGCGCCATCCGCGCGCCACCGGGCAGCAGGTCGATGCCGGCCGAGTCCAGGGCTCCCACCGGCATCGCCATGGAACCGTGAGCGGGCAGGCCGCGGTGGGTGCCGTGCGCCGGCTCCGTCATGGCGAAGCCGAGGTGCAGACCTGCCTGGACGCCCAGCACCAGGCCGCCGAGGCGCGGCGGCGACATCCGCCGCCCGGTGTTGCCCCAGCACACGCGCAGCGCCAGCAGGCTCCCGCACGCGGTGACCGGCAGGCTCGGCAGCCGGTCACAGGCCGCCACATGGGCGAGGACCGCCAGGACGACGGCCAGCACGGACACAGCCGAGGCACGCGCGGCCCGCCCGAGCGGCGTCGCGGCCCAGATCACAGTTCCGGAATCATAGTCAGATCGTGCTCAGTCCGACACGCACTCGATAGGGCCCGCGCTGGTCGCCCCGCAGGCCCTCCCCCGCCCCGGAGCCTGCGTGTTCCCGCATAGGCTCCGGGGTGAGCCGGTGTGGAGACACCCGAATCCGGGTGGTGGCCCCTGGGGAGTGGTGATGCTGGTCGTGCACGGCGTCTGCACGCCTTCGGGCCTGCCGGTGCTGTGGGCGGAGGACGCGCGGCGGTATGGCCGGTCCCCACGAGAGACCGCAGCGGACCCGTCCGCGCACCCCTTCGCCGCGATGGCCTCGGACCTGGCGCCGCTCGCGGGGGTCCGACCCGCCGCGTCCGGGCGCCTCGCCGTGCTCCTGCCAAGCCTGACCAGTGGCGCACCGCTGGCGTCGCCGGAGCTGGCGGCCGCGCTCAGCACCGCGATTGCCGGCTCGGCCGGTCCAGGAGCGCGGAGCACCGCCGGGACGGACCACACCGCGCAGGCCCAGGGCCCGGTTCTGCGGACGTGGCGGGTCGACACGATCTGTCCGGACCTCTCGCCGGCGTCCGGCCCGTGGTGGGAGCCCGGGGAGGGCGTCCGGCTCGGGGCGTCCGCGGGGTTCCTGCTGGCCGTCGACGCCTTCGGGGTGGAGCTGGTCGACCGCGGCCGGGTGCTTCCCGCGGTCGGATGGGACGGCGCGCGGCCCCTGGCCCGCTGGTCGCCCGTCCTGACCGGGCCGGACGCCGTGCGGTTTGACGAGCTGGTCGCGGCCATGCCACCCGCGTTCCGGGCCGCCGCCCCGACCGCGGCGGGGGGCGAGTCCTGGAACGACGCGGTCACGACGCTGGGTGCCGCGCTCGATCACCGGGTGGAGACGCACGTCCGACAGCGGCTGCGGGAATCCGGCCGCCGCCTCGGTGTCCCGGGGCCGCGCCGGACGGCGGCGGCGCGGGCGGCGGCCGGCTGGCTGCGCGCGCTCGACGGCGCCGACAGGACGGATGACTCCGACGGCTCGGGCGGGACGGATGGGACCCACGGCACTCCGCGGTTTACGGCCACCGGCACCGCGGGCCGCGAGCTCGCCGCGAAGGTCGAGACGTGGCGGGCGGGCGGCGAATGGCCGTCCGCGCTGCGGGTGTGCTTCCGGCTGACCGAGCCGGGGGCGCTGTCGCGGGGATCCCCGGGCGACGACGACGCCTGGCGGGTCGACTTCCTGCTGCAGGCGGTCGACGACCCGGGCGTCCAGGTACCGGCGGGCCAGATCTGGCGGCGCCGTCCCACGGGGCCCGCCGGCCCCGCCGGGTGGACCACCGATGCCGAGGAGGCGCTGCTCGCCGGGCTCGGCCGGGCCGTCGCGGTCTGGCCGGACCTCGACCGGGCTCTGCGGGAGGCCCGGCCGGCGAGCCTCGATCTGGACCTGGCGCGGGCGCAGCGGTTCCTGGAGCTCACAGGTGCCCTGGAGCAGGAGGGCTTCGGGGTGCTGGTGCCGTCCTGGTGGGTGCGCCCGGCCCGGCCGACGGCCCGCCTCACCGTCCGCGCGGTGGACCCGGTGACGCCGATCCTGCGGGACGTCACGACGGATCTCGCGCGGATCGTCGACTACCGCTGGGCCGTCAGCCTCGGCGGTGTCGAGCTGAGCCGCGTGGAGCTCGAACGTCTCGCGAAGGCCAGGGCCGGCCTCGTGCGGCTGCGCGGCAGGTGGACCCGGGTGGACCCGGGCCAGCTCGCCGACCTGGACCTGGCCCGCCAGACGGGCGGCGGCCGGATGACCGTCGGCGACGTTCTCGCCCACGCGGGTCTCGGCCCCGACCAGGGCGGCGCGGACCAGGCCGGCGCGGATGTCGAGGTGGTGGCGGACGGCTGGCTCGGCGCGCTGCTCGCCGGCCCGGACGGCCCGCCGGGCGGACCTCGGCCGGGTGACGGATCCGGGGCGGCGGTGTCGCGGACGGAACCCGTCGAACCACCGGCTGGGCTGGGAGTGCGGCTGCGTCCCTACCAGGTGCAGGGACTGGCCTGGCTCACGCTGCTGGACCGGCTCGGCCTCGGCGCGGTCCTCGCCGACGACATGGGCCTGGGCAAGACCATCCAGGTGCTCGCCCTGGAGCTGCGAGCCCGGGCCGCCGCCCGCCGCGGGGCGACCCTCGTCGTCTGCCCGACCTCGGTGTTGGGAAACTGGCGGCGCGAGGCGGCGCGGATCGCTCCCGGTCTGACCGTTCACGCCCATCACGCGGCCGTCCCGCAGGACGGCCCGGGTGTCGCCGAGGCCGCGTCCGGGCATGACCTCGTCCTCACCACCTATCCACGGCTCGTCCGCGACATCGCGGCGTTCCGCGCGGTCGCCTGGGAGCGGCTCGTCCTCGACGAGGCGCAGCAGATCAAGAACGCGGCGACCGCGCAGGCCCGCGCCGTCCGCCAGCTGACCGCCCGGCACCGGATCGCGCTGACCGGGACGCCGGTCGAGAACCGCCTCGGCGACCTGTGGTCGATCATGCACGCGGTGAACCCGGGCCTGCTCGGCTCCGCCGCCGCGTTCCGCGCCCGCTACGCGGTGCCGATCGAGCGGTACGCCGACCCGGAGGCGACCGCCCGGCTGCGCCGACGGATCCACCCGGTCGTGCTGCGCCGGGTGAAGACCGACCCGGCGGTGCTGCGCGACCTGCCGTCCAAGGTGGAACTGCGCCAGCTGTGCACCCTGACCCCGGAGCAGGCCTCGCTGTACCGGGCGGTCGTCGACGACATGATGGAGCGGCTGCGGGACCCGTCCGCCACCGTGCGGCGGGGCGGCGTGGTGCTGGCCGCGATGACCCGGCTCAAGCAGGTCTGCAACCACCCGGCCCACCTGCTCGGCGACTCCTCGGCGCTGCCCGGCCGCTCCGGGAAGCTCGCCCGGCTGGAAGATCTGCTCACCGGCATCGTCGCGGACGGCGAGCGCGCGCTGTGCTTCACCCAGTTCGCCCGGTTCGGGGCGATGCTCGCACCGCACCTGTCCGCCCGGCTCGGGGTGGAGGTGTCGTTCCTGCACGGCGGCCTGCGCGCCGCCGAGCGCGACGCCCTGGTCGAACGCTTCCAGACCAGCTCCGGGCCCGGGGTCTTCCTCCTCTCGCTGAAAGCCGGCGGCAACGGCATCAACCTGACCACGGCGAACCACGTCATCCACATCGACCGGTGGTGGAACCCGGCGGCCCAGGCGCAGGCCACCGACCGCGCCCATCGCATCGGGCAGCGTCGCGACGTGTGGGTCCGCACCCTGCTGTGCATGGGCACCCTGGAGGAGAGGATCGACCGCATCCTCACCGACAAGGCCGCGCTGGCCCGCACCGTCGTCGGCGGCGGGGAGAGCTGGCTGGCCACGCTCTCCACCGACGAGCTGCGGGACCTCGTCACCCTCGCCCCCGACGCCGTCGATGGCTGAGCCGCCCACCCGCGGCCAGCCGGACCGGGGCCGGGACCGGGACCGGGAGCGGAGCCGCCGGGCCTGGTGGTCCGCACGGTTCCTCGAGCTGATCGAGGGCATGACCCTGCCCGAGCCGCTGCGCGCCGGCCGTGCCCTGGCCCGCACCGAGGCGGTCCTGACCGTGCGGCGCACCGGCAACCTCGTCGTCGCCCTGGTCCGGGACCGCGGCGAGGACCTGCACAAGCCCCGGCTTGCCGTCCGGACCTTCGGCGACGACGCCTGGAGCCAGGCCGCGGGCGCACTGGCCGCCCAGGCCCGGTACGCCGCCGCGCTGCTGGCCGGCTCCCTGCCCGCGGACATCGAGGACACGTTCGCCGCCCGCGGGCTCACCCTGTTCCCGCAGCGCGCCGACGACCTGGCGATGGACTGCACCTGCACCGACTGGCAGCGGCCGTGCGCCCACCTCGTCGCGGCCTGCCACCAGCTCGCCGAAACGATCGACACCGACCCGTTCACCCTGCTCGCCCTGCGCGGCCGGGAACGCGACGCGCTGCTCACCGAGATCCGGCACCTGCGCCCACGCTCCCCCGCCCCCGCGACCGGCGACGTCCAGCCGGCCACGGCGCCGCCGACCGACCCGGCCGGGTTCTGGACGTCTCCGGATCCTCAACGGACGGCTCCGGACCCGGCCAGCTGGACGTCGCCGGGCTCCGAAGGCCGCCGCGAAGGCACGGCTGACCGGAGCGGGCCCACGGGACGTCCCGACATCCTGCTGGACCTGTGCGGGCCGCTGGTCGTGGAACCGTTCGGCGATCTGCGCGAGGTGCTGCGCCCGGCCTACCGGATCCTCACCACGCCCCGGGCGTCACCCGCTACGACCCCGCCCGCCGTGTCTCGGGCAGACGGGGCCGGATCTCGGGCACGCCGCGGTGGCGGCTGACCTCCACCGGCAGGCCGTAGACCTGCTCCAGGACGTCGGCGCGGTAGACGTCGGCCGGTGCTCCGGTGGTCAGGACGCGGCCGCCGTGCAACAGGGCGACCTGGTGGCAGAAGCGCGCCGCGAGGTTCAGGTCGTGAATGGCCATCAGCACATGGAGGTCGCGCTCGGCGGCCAGGGTGTGCACGAGGTGCAGGGTCTCGACCTGGTGGCGCAGGTCGAGGGCGCTGGTCGGCTCGTCCAGGAGCAGCACCCGGGGCTGCTGGGCGAGGGCGCGGGCGATGACGACCCGCTGTGCCTGGCCGCCGGAGAGCTCGTCGACATGCCGGTCCGCGAGGGCGGTGAGGTCCAGCAGCTCCATCGCCTCGCGGACGTGGCGGGCGTCCTCGCGTGACGGCCGCAGCCGGGTGTGCGGGGTACGGCCGAGCATGACGGCCTCGGTGACGGTCAGGGCGAACGGGCCGGGCGAGCCCTGCGGGACGTACGCGGTGATCCGGGCGAGCTCCCGCGGCACCAGCCGGTGCAAGTCAGTGTCACCGAGCCGGAACGTTCCCGCCTTCGGCCGGTGGACGCGGCAGATGCCCCGGATGAGGGTGGACTTCCCGCTGCCGTTCGGGCCGAGCAGGCCGACGACGGTTCCCCGGGCCACGGTGAGGTCCAGGTCGGTGAGCACCATCCGGCGCCCGTAGGCGAAACACGCGCCGCGGATGTCGAGGGTGGGCTCCGGCGCGGTCACCGGCGGTGTGCTCGCAGCCGGGGCGCTCACAGGAACTGCCTGCGGCGGGTCAGGACGAGGTTGATGAACAGCGGCGCCCCGAGGAAGGCGACGACGATCCCGACCGGGATGACGGCCGGGGCGAACAGGGTGCGCCCGGCGGTGTCGGCGGCCAGTACCAGCAGGGCACCGGCGATCGCGGCGAACGGCAGCAGGAAGCGGTGATCGGCCCCGACGATCAGCCGGGCGATGTGCGGGGCGACCAGCCCCACGAATCCGATCACGCCGGTGAAGCTGACGATGACCGCGGCCAGCATCACCGCCAGCAGGCTGCACACCAGCCGGGTGCGGGTGACGTCCACACCCAGGCTGCGCGCGGCGTCGTCGCCGGCGAACGCGATCGCGTTGAGGTTGGCGGCCTGTCCGGTCAGCAGCACCAGCGCGACACCGACCGGCACCCCGACCGCGGCGACCTGGCCCCAGGTCGCCGCGTTGACGCTGCCGAAGCTCCACCGGACGATCTCGGCCAGCTGGTTCTCGCTGGCGATGTACTGCATCGTCGAGGTGAGCGCCTGGAACAGGTAGGTCAGCGCCGTCCCGACCAGGATGAGGGTGACCGGCGAGGCGCCGCGCAGCCAGGACAGGCCGAGCAGCAGGCCCGCGCAGAGCAGATCGTCTGCATCGCCTTGCAGATGATGCAGGCGTTCTCGTACAGTTCGTCGCGCCGTGGTGTTCGGGAAGCCGGTGTGGAACCGGCGCGGCCCTCGCCACTGTTATCGGGATGTCACCGGCCAGTCCCCGCCCGTCGGGGAGTCACTGAGCGTCGGAATCGTCGCCTGGGAAGGCGGCCGGTGTCGCACCACCCGTCAGCCAGGAGACCGGCCACGGCACCCCCGCGAATCCGTCCACGAGGTGCTGGAAGGCGGCTTCACTCCGCATGCGCGCACGTCTGGTGGCCCTGAGCGCCACTCTCCTTCTCATCCCCGCACTGCTGGCGGGCTGCGGCGACGACGATCCGTCGCCGGCCGCCGCCGACGCGGGCACGGACGCCCGTGGCTGCGTCAGTTCGTTCGACGAGAACACCGACTACTTCCCGGTGCATTCGACGCTGGAGTACGCGAAGAACTTCACGATCACCTACGAGAAGGCCTACCAGGTCGTCACGGTGAAGGAGCCGTACCCGGACGGCAAGCCCGAGTCGTACGTGCTGTACCGGTGCGGCACCCCGAAGCCGGAGCTCACCGGTGACCTGGCCGACGCACCGCGCATCGAGACCCCGATCACCAGCCTCTACTCCGGCTCGACGACCCACCTGCCGCTGCTGGCCGACCTGGGCCGGCTCGACGTCCTCACCGGGGTGGCGACCGGCACCTATGTGATCAACAAGGAGGTGCGCGGCCTCGTCGACGCGGGCAAGGTCGTCGAGTACGCCAGCAACGGCCAGATCGACACCGAGCGGGTCGTCACCGGGGCGCCGGACGTGCTGATGACCGACGGGTACGACGTCCCCGAGTTCCAGAAGCTGCGTGACGCCGGCGTTCCCGTCGTCGCCAACGCCGAATGGCTCGAGGGCGACCCGCTGGGGCGCGCCGAATGGGTGAAGTTCATGGCGGCGTTCACCGGCGACGAGGAGAAGGCCACCAAGGTCTTCGACAGGATCGAGACCGACTACGACGCGATCGCCGCCAAGGTCCCGGACGAGAAGGCGGTGCCGGTGCTGGTCGGCAGCATGTACCAGGGCACCTGGTACATGCCCTCGGGTGGCAGCTACGTCGCCAAGCTGCTCGCCGACGCCGGCGCCAGCTACCCCTGGGCCGACTCGACGGACGCCGGCAGCCTCGAGCTCGACTTCGAGACCGTCTTCACCAAGGCCGGCAGCGCGAAGATCTGGCTCGCCGACGGCGAGTGGAGGAAACTGGGCGACATCACCGCCGAGGACGCGCGCTACGGCCAGCTCACGGCCGTCCGCGACGGCCAGGTGTGGGACAACAACCTCGTCACCAACACCGACGGCGGCAACGACTACCGGGAGCGCGGCGTGGCCCGGCCCGATCTCGTCCTCGGTGACCTCGCCGCCATCCTGCACCCGGACGCCTTCCCGAACCACACGTTCGCCTTCTACCAGCAGCTGAAGTAGTGACGGCGCTGTTCAGAGCGGCCGCGGAGGCGTCCACCAACCCGGTGGCGCCTCCCGGCCCGGCCCCCACACCACCACCCGTGGTGGCAGCACCAGCGGTCGCCTCCGCGTCATCGGAGGCACCGGTGCCCGCGGTGGCGCCGGCGACCTCGCTGGCATCCGCGAACCGGGCCGCCGCCGGCAGCCAGGGTGCCAGCGGCAGTCCGAGTGCCAGCGGCAGTCCGGGTGCCGTCGGACGGCGTCGGGCCCGTGCCGCGGTCGTCCTCGGCGGGCTCGTCGCCGGCCTGGTCGCGATGTTCCTGCTGGCCCTGGCGGTCGGCTCGGTCTCCATCCCGCTCGACGAGACCCTGCGGGTGCTCGTCGGAAGCGAACCGCACGACCACCGGTGGACGATCGTCATCCGCGAGATCCGGCTGCCTCGGGCGCTCACCGCCGCACTCGCCGGGGCGGCGCTCGGCGTGGCCGGACTGCAGATGCAGACCCTGTTCCGCAATCCGCTCGCCGACCCCTACTCCCTCGGCGTCAGCTCCGGGGCCAGCTTCGGGGTCGCCGCCGTCGTCGCCGGGGTCGGCGGCTCCGCCGGAGTGTTCACCGCCGGTGTCGCCGGCAGCGGCCGGTTCGGGGTGGTCGTCGCCGCGGCGGTCGGTGCCGCCGCCGTCCTCGGTGCCGTGCTCGTGCTCGCCCAGTGGGTGCGGTCCGTCGTCACCCTGCTCGTCATCGGCGTCATCCTGAACAGCGCCGTCAGCTCACTGGTCAGCCTGCTGCTCACCTGGACGGCGCCGGAGCGGGCCGTCCAGTACTGGATCTGGTCGCTGGGCAGCTTCTCCGGGACGTCCAACAGCGATCTCGCCGTCTTCACGCCCATCGTGGGTGTCGGGCTCGGCGTCGCACTGCTGACCGTCAAACCGCTCAACGCGCTGCTGCTCGGCGAGAACTACGCCCGCACCCTCGGCCTGCGGCTGCGCCGGGTCCGCGTGGTCACCCTCGTCGGCGCGTCGGTGCTCGCCGGCTCGGTGACCGCGTTCTGCGGGCCCGTCGCCTTCCTCGGCATCGCCGTGCCGCACATCGCCCGCCGCCTGCTCGGCAGCGCCGACCACCGGCTGCTCGTCCCGGCGACGCTGCTCACCGGCGCGCTGGTCGCGCTGGCCTGCTCGATCGCCGCGCAGCTGCCCGGTACCGACCAGGTGCTGCCGATCAACGTCGTCACCTCGCTGCTCGGTGCTCCGATCGTGATCGCGGTGCTGCTGCGGGCCCGCGCCGCCGCGGCGGGGGCCGCCTGATGCCCGCCGCCGCTCCGGTGCCACCGGTGCCACCCGAGACGCCAGGCCCACCCGAGACGCCAGGCCCACTCGAGACGCCGGGGACGCCCGGGACGCCGGGGCTGGCAGGAACACCCGGGCTGTGCCTGGACGGGCTCGCGGTCGGCTACCGCCGCCGCCGAGCGCGCCACCGGGTCCTCGACGGCCTGACCGCGACCGCACCCCGCGGGCAGCTCACCGTGCTGCTCGGCCCGAACGGCATCGGCAAGTCCACCCTGCTGCGCACCCTCGCCGGCCTGCAGCCGGCACTGGCCGGGCGGGCCCTGCTCGACGGATCGGACCTCAACCGGCTCAGCGGAGCCGAACGGGCCCGGAAGGTCAGCACCGTGCTCACCGACCGCGTCCAGGTCGGGCTGCTCACCGCCGCCGACCTCGTCGGCCTCGGCCGCCACCCACACACCGGCCCTACCGGCCGGCTCGCCGACACCGACCGGGCCGTCGTCGGCTGGGCCCTGGCCGCCGTCGGCGCGTCCCAGCTCGCCACCCGCGACGCCGACGAGCTCTCCGACGGCGAACGCCAACGGGTGATGATCGCCCGCGCACTCGCGCAGGAACCGTCACTGATCCTGCTCGACGAGCCGACCGCGTTCCTCGACGCGCCGAGCCGGGTCACCGTCACCGCGCTGATGCGCCGCCTCGCCCGCGAACGCGACCTCGCCGTCGTCGTCTCCACCCACGACCTGGAACTGTCGCTGCGGGTCGCCGACCAGGTCTGGCTCCTCGACCGCGCCGGCAACCTCCACACCGGCAGCCCGCGGGAGGTCATCGGCTCCGGCGCGGTCAACACCACCTTCGACGGCGACGACCTGCGTTTCGACCCCACCACCCGGACCTTCGAGCTCCACGGCGACGCGGCGCGGTGGGACGAGGCGACGCGCTGAGCGTGCCCACGATGGCCGCGGAAGCCGCGCCCACCAGGTGCCACGCCCGCCACAGGTGCCGTCAGAGAATCTCCTCCCGCACCGCGACGAAGCACGATTCCCGGACGAGGTCGTCCTCGTTGCGGTCGAGGTTCTCGGCGAACCAGGCCATCCGCCGGCGGATGCCGTCGAGGTCGTCGAAGTAGACCTCGTTCACCGCGTCGTACGGCCATTCGGCCTCGGCGCCTGCCTCGGCACCGGCACCGGCACCGGCACCTACGGTCAGCAGGGGATGGTTCTGGATGTAGGCGAGCCCGCGGACCTCGGCGGGAATCGGCACCACGCCGACGGTGCCGGCGCGACTGCGCCACCGGTCGAAGAACTGCGCGAGGGTCAGATCGGTGGCACGGCGGGCCAGCGCCATCTGTTTGAGGCCCGGGCCTCCGTCCTGACGCTGCCGCTGTATCCATTCGTCGCCGCGCATCACATGCTCGTGTGCCACCACGACGCCGGTGGACTCCAGCTCCACCGCCTCGCCCAGCAGGGCGTTCGCGGCCGCGCCCTCGGGCGAGGCCGACCAGGCCTCGAACCGCAGCAGGTGCTCCTCGTCCGCGAACCACTGCAGCCCGACACCGTCGTGCGGCGCCTCGGGGGTGACCTCGGCCAGCACGGTGCCGGCCGCCAGGCGCAGCGGTCGAGCCGGCGGCGGGGCTGTCGCCGCGGCGCCGACGGCGGCACGCCAGGCGGCGGCGAACCGGTCCGACGCGCACGCCCGGGTGACGAACAGGAACCGTTTGATCACATGATCTCCTCTGTCGTCCCGCTCCGTCGCGTCCACCCGTCGCCGGTATCTTCGGGCAGGTGGTGGCGGGCAGTCCGGCGAAAGCGCGAACCGGCGTCCCGAGCCGACAAAGTAGGAAACGTGTGACACGGTAATCCCCAGGAGCGGAGGATTCCGGCCGTCAGGGCGCCTGAGACAGAATCCCGAACTTCGGGAAGCCCTTGCGACCAGACAAGAGTTGAGGATAGCGGTCGTTGGCACGACCAGAATCCCATGATCTTCGAGCGGCGACGTCGGGCCGCGCCTCGGGAAGCCGTTGCGACCAGACAAGAGTCGAGGATAGTGGCCGTTGGGACGACCAAGATCCCATGATCTTCGAGCGGCGGCGGCCTCAGCCGCACCCTCGGCACTATTGATCTTGGTGGGCGTGATTTCGCGACGGACACCCGGACCCGGACGACCAGAATCCTTTGCTCTTCGAGCCGCCGCGGGTGCGGCTACGGCAGCTACCGCCGGGTACGGCCACGGCGATATCGTCGCCAGGTGTCGATTGCTGTTGGCCCAGGTGGGCGCGCTCCCGATGTCCCGGACGCGGTGCCCCGGCGGTCGGTGCTGCTGATCGGAATGGGCGTCGGTGACCCGGAGTCGCTCACCTACGAGGCCGGTCGGGCGCTGGCCGGTGTGGACGTCCTGTTCACGGTCGACAAGGGTGCCGCGAAGGCCGACCTCAACGCGCTGCGGGGCGAGATCTGCGCCCGGTATGCCCGGCCCGGCCTGCGTCTCGTCGAGCTGGCCGAGCCGGAACGCGACCGGGCGCCCGACGACTACGCGGCCGAGGTGCGCCGCTGGCATGCCGCCCGCGCCGAGGTGTGGGCGCGGGCGCTGCTGGCGGAGCTCGCCGACGGCGACCGGGGCGCGTTCCTGGTGTGGGGCGACCCGGCGCTCTACGACAGCTCGCTGCGGATCCTCGACGACGTCCGCTCGCGCGGGCTGGTGGACGTCGACGTGACGGTGATCCCCGGCATCTCCAGTGTGCAGGCGCTGGCCGCCCGGCACCGGATCGCGCTGAACAGCATCGGCGGGGCGGTCCACCTCACCACCGGCCGGCGGCTCACCGCCGAGGTGGCGGGCCAGGACTCGGTCGTCGTGCTGCTCGACGGCGCGGCGGCCTGGCGGGACATCCCCGACACCAACCAGTGGGACATCTACTGGGGTGCCTACCTGGGCGGGCCCGACGAGATCGCGATCGCCGGCCCGCTCGCCGAGGTCGGGGACGAGATCGCGGCGATGAAGCAGGCCGCCCGGGCCCGCAAGGGCTGGATCATGGACGTCTATCTGCTCCGACGACGGCCTTGACCGGAGCCGGCCCCGCAGCTGGGTCTGGGTCTGGAGCCGGTGCCGGTGCCGGCAGGTGGCCGTCGTGGTGGCGTGGGGTGAAGACCAGGCCGGTGTCGGCGTCCCGGCGGGTCCGCGACGAGCCGATGATGAGCAGGGTGCGCATGTCGACGTGGTCGGCGCTCAGATCCGCGAGCCGGATCACCTCGACGCTCTCGCCGGCGTCCCCGACCGCACGGCCGACGACGACGGGAGTGTCGGCGTCCCGGCACTGTGACAGGGTGGCGCGGACCTCGTCGATGTGCGCCCGGCGGGTCTGCGACCCGGGGTTGTAGAGCGCGAGCACCAGGTCGGCCGTGGCGGCGGCGCGCAGCCGGCGCAGCACCAGCGGCCAGGGCTTGAGCTGGTCGGACAGGGACAGCACGCAGTAGTCGTGACCGAGCGGTGCGCCGGCCCGGGCGGCGACGGCGTTCGCCGCCGTCACGCCGGGCAGCACGCGTACGGGCACGTCCCGGTAGTCGTCGGCGCGGACCTCCAGAACCGCCGACGCCATGGCGAACACCCCCGGGTCGCCGGAGGAGACGACCACGACGCGCGCCCCGCGCCGCGCGAGGTCGAGGGCGAAGGCCGCGCGTTCCGCCTCGACCCGGTTGTCGCTCGGGTGGCGGCGCTGGCCCGGCCGGACGGCGACGCGCCGCAGGTACGTCTGGTAGCCGACGAGGTCGTCGGCCTCCGCCAGGGCACGGGCCGTCTCGGGGGTGAGCCAGTCCGCGCCGGCGGGGCCGAGCCCGACGACGGTGACACCGCCGGGCGCGGCGACGGTGGCACCACCGGGCTCGGCCACAGTGACACCGCCGGGCTCGACGACCGTGACGAGCGTCGGCTCGGCACGGGCAGCGCTCGCCACAGCGCAGGTGGCGCTCTGCTCGTTGCCGGCAGCGCTCGGTCTGGCCTGCGCGGCCTCGGCGCGGCGGCACGCCTGGTCGGCCTGGTTCGCCGGTACGAGAACCATCGACATGTACGGGACGTCCTCGACTGCCGCCAGGTCACGCAGCGCCATGACGCGCTCGCCATCCCGGCTGGCGCGGCTGACCAGCAGCGCGCCGTCGAGCCGACCGGCCTCGGTGAGGCTCCGGCGCACGCCGTCGAGGTCGGCACGGACCTTCATCAGGGCGAGGCCGTCCCCGGCGGCGGCCAGGTCACGCAGCCGGTCGGCGGGCATCGTCGCGGGCACGACGGTGAGGGTCTCGTCGCCGGTGGCCAGCGCGACGCCCGCGGCGGCGGCGGTGGCGGACACCGACGTCACGCCGGGGACGACCACACACCCGAACCGCGGAGTGAGCCGGCGCTGCATGTGGGTGAAGGAGCTGTAAAGCGTCGGGTCGCCCTCGGCGAGCAGCACGACGTCCCGGCCCGCGGCCAGGTGCCGGGCGAGCCGGGCCGCGGACTGCTCGTAGAACTCGTCGATCGCGCCCTGGTAGCCGCCAGGATGGACGGTGCCCCCACGGGTGACCGGGTAGACGAGCTCCTCCTCGACGGCGCCGGCCGGCAGGTAGGGGGCCGCGCTCGCGCGGGCCAGCGACCGGCCGGGCCGGGCCGCGTGATAGGCCACGACCTGCGCCTGGCCGATCAGGCGGGCGGCTTTGACCGTGACGAGCTCCGGGTCACCCGGGCCGACGCCGACACCGTAGAGGGTGCCGGCGGGCACGGCGGGGCCCGCCGTCGCGGGGCCGGCGGTCGCGGGGCCGGTGGCCGCGGGGCCGGTGGCCGCGGGGCCGGTGGCCGCGGGGCCGCCGGGTGCGGGACTCACAGTTCCTCCGAGGCGATCGCGTTGACGGCGGCCACCGTCATCGCGCTGCCGCCGCGGCGACCGTGGACGACGAGGTAGGCGAGGCCGAACGGGTTGTCCGCGAGCGCCTGCTTGGACTCGGCGGCGCCGACGAAACCGACGGGCAGGCCCAGGACTGCCGCCGGCCGGGGCGCGCCGGCGCCGATCATCTCGAGCAGGTGGAACAGGGCGGTCGGGGCGTTCCCCACGGCGACGACGGCGCCGGCGAGCCGGTCGCGCCACAGCTCGAGCGCGGCGGCGGACCGGGTGGTCCCGAGCCGGGCGGCCAGGTCCGGGACCCGTTCGTCACCGAGCGCGCAGACGATCTCGTTTCCGGCGGGAAGCCGCCGGCGGGTGATGCCGCTGGCGACCATCTGCGCGTCGCACAGCACCGGCGCGCCGGCGCGCAGTGCCGCCCGGGCCGCACCGACGACATCCGGGCTGGCCTCGACGTCGGCGGGCAGGTCGACCATGCCACAGGCGTGGATCATGCGGACGACGACGTGCTCCAGGTCGGCCGCCAGGTGTGCGAGGTCGGCTTCGGCGCGGATGGTGGCGAACGACTGCCGGTAGATGGCCGCCCCGTCGCGCTCGTAGTGGTACCGGGAATCAGTGCCGGTCGGCATCACGGGCATTCCTTCGGTTCGGTGCCGGTGTCGTGGACGAGGTAGCCGGCGGGGCCGGCGACGACGGCCAGGTGCCGGGAGGCGGGCTGGCCACAGCGGCGCGCGCAGCCACTCCAGTGCGCCCGCGGTCCAGCAGCTGTGGTCGGCCCGGGCGGCGCCGCGGCGCCGAGGGGGATGAGCCGGCCCGCGTCGACCGCCCGGGCGGCGTCGGAGCGTACGTCCGCGAGCGCGCTCGCGCAGCCGGGGCGGCCGGCGCAGGTGGTGACCCGCGTCCACGGCGAGCCGGGGTCGGTGACGAGGCCGACGCGCCCCGCGGCGCCGGTGAAGCTGTCCGGGCCGATGCCGCTGAGGCGGGGCAGGACGACCGACCGCCACGGCGTGACACGCAGCGCCTCACCGGTCGCCGCGGCCTCGGCCGCGAGGACGTCCGCCCGCGGACGGGTCAGCTGGCCGAGCGGCACGTGGACCGCGGCGGCGTGGAGGCCGTCGGGACGCCGCCAGACACCGCCGTGCCAGGCTCCACCGGGCCAGGATCGGCCAGGCAATGCACCGCGCGGGGGACTGGCGGCCGACGGCCAGCAGCACCGGCGACTTTCCGCCGGTCGAACTGTCCGGGCTGGGCGGGCCAGGAGTCGGCCGGGGGGCCCTGCGGGCGGCCGGCCGCAGCGCGGCGGCGAGCTCCCGGCCGCCGTCGGGCAGGTCCGGACCCGCCAGACCGGATGCCGTCGCCGACAACGTCTCGCGGCGGTGCGCAGGAACGCCGCGCGGCCCCGAGCAGCTCCGGGACCACGGCGGCGCCGGCTCGACCCCACCCCGGCCGGCCGACCACCAGCGTCCGCGGGCGGTGGGGCCGCCCACCGCGTCGGGGCGAGGGCCGCGATGTGTCACCGGACGCGTCGTCCCAGGCCGAACAGGAACCGGCCAGACAGGCCGGCGAGCTCCGGGTCCGCGCACAGCGCCTGGTCGAGCGTGCGCACGAGCTCCTGGAGCCTCGGGTCCTCGGGCCTCGGCCCCTCAGGCCTCGGGTCCTCGAGGCCAGGGTCCTGGCCGGTCAGGCCGGCGAAGGGCGCGGCGACGATGTTGCGGACCCGCTCGTGGGTGGCCGAGGGCAGCAGCCCCAGCCCGGCGACCCGCTCCGCGAGCTCGGCCCGGCGGCCGGCGGGAACGCCGCGCAGCTGGACGTTGCCCCGTGAGGTCAGCTCGACGGCGCCGTGCTCGCCGAACGACCCGGCGAGCACGGCGAGCGCGAGCAGCACCTCGCCGTCGACGAAGCCGCCGGGCAGCCGGATCCGGGCGAGCCCTCCGTCCGCCGCCTCGTGCAGGACCAGCGCGCCCGGGCAGCGGTCGGCCCGGCCCGGCCGAACGGGCTGTGCTGGCCGGACGGCCTGTGCAGATCGGACCGGCTGTGCAGGTCGGACGGACTGTGCGGGCCGAACGGACTGTGCGGGCCGAACGGACTGTGCGGGCCGGGCCTGTGGGGCCAGTTCGGGCTGACGGGCCCGCGGGGTGGACGCGGCGGGCATCTAGGACCGTCCTTCGAGGTCGCCCTCGGCGCGCAGGTAGACCTCGCGCAGCGCGTCCAGGGTCGCCGGCTGCGGCTCGGACCACAGCCCGCGGTCGACGGCCTCCAGGAGCCGTTCGGCGATGCCGTGCAGCGCCCAGGGGTTGGCGTCGGAGAGGAACTTCTGGTTCTCGTCGTCGAGGACGTAGGCCGCGGTCACGGCCTCGTACATCCAGTCGGCCACCACACCGGCCGTCGCGTCGTAGCCGAACAGGTAGTCGACCGTGGCGGCGAGCTCGAAGGCGCCCTTGTAGCCGTGGCGGCGCATCGCGGCGATCCAGCGCGGGTTGACGACCCGGGCCCGGACGACCCGGGCCATCTCCTCGCCGAGGGTGCGGGTGCGCACGTCGTCGGGCCTGGTGGAGTCCCCGATGTAGGCGCGCGGGCTGCGGCCGGTCAGCGCCCGGACCGCCGCGATCATCCCGCCGTGGTACTGGAAGTAGTCGTCGGAGTCGGCGATGTCGTGTTCGAGGCTGTCGGTGTTCTTGACCGCCACGCTGATCCGCCGGTACGCCGCCTCCAGGTCGTCACGGGCCGGGCGGCCGTCGAGGCCGCGGCCGTAGGCGTAGCCGCCCCAGGCGGCGTAGACCTCGGCGAGGTCGGCGTCGTCGTGCCAGGTGCCGGCGTCGACGAGCGGCAGCAGCCCGGCTCCGTAGGCACCCGGCTTCGAGCCGAAGACCCTGGTGGTGGCCCGGCGCCGGTCGCCGTGGACGGATGTGTCGGCGTCGGTGTGGGCCCGGACGTAGTTGTGCTCCGGATCCTCGTCCAGGTCGGCCACCAGCCGGACGGCGTCGTCGAGCAGGTCGACGACGTGCGGGAACGCGTCGCGGAAGAACCCGGAGATCCGCACGGTGACGTCGATGCGGGGGCGGCCGAGCTCGGCGAGCGGAATCGGTTCCAGGCCACGCACCCGCCGCGAGGCCTCGTCCCACAGCGGGGCGACGCCGAGCAGGGCGAGGATCTCGGCGATGTCGTCGCCGGACGTTCGCATCGCCGAGGTCCCCCAGGCCGACAGGCCGACCGAGCGGGGATACTCGCCGGTGTCGGCCAGGTGGCGTTCGAGCAGCGAGTCGGCCATCGCCCGCCCGGTCTCCCAGGCCAGCGGGCTGGGCACGGCCCGCGGGTCGACGGCGTAGAAGTTGCGCCCGGTCGGCAGGACGTTGACGAGGCCACGCAGCGGCGAGCCACTCGGGCCGGCGGGGATGTAGCCGCCGGCGAGCGCGTGCAGCGTCCGGTCGAGCTCGTCGGTCGTCCGGGCGAGCCTGGGCACGATCTCGGTGGCGGCGAACGTCAGCACGTCGACCACCGCGGCACGGTCGACGTCCCGGGCCGTGGCCGGCGCGTCGAGCGCGGCCGGCTCGGCCGGCTCGGCCGGTGCGTCACGCAGGGCCGGCTCGGCCGGTGCGTCGAGCACCGTGCCGACGACCTCGGTCACGGCCGCCGGGTCCCAGGCACGCTCCTCCAGGGCGCTGACCAGCGTGCGGGCGACCGCCTCCACCGCGTCGGTCCGGACCGTCCCGTCGTCGGTGCCCAGGCCGAGGGCCTGGCGCAGCCCGGGCAGGGCGACGGCACCGCCCCACAGCTGGCGGGCGCGCAGCATCGAGAGCACCAGGTTGACCCGGGCCTCGCCGGTCGGCGCCGCACCGAGGACATGCAGGCCGTCGCGGATCTGCGCGTCCTTGATCTCGCAGAGCCAGCCGTCGACGTGCAGGAGGAACTCGTCGAACTCGGCGTCGTGCGGCCGGTCGGCCAGGCCCAGGTCGTGGTCGAGCTTCGCCGCCTCGATCAGCGTCCAGATCTGGGCACGGATCGCGGGGAGCTTCGCCGGGTCCATCGCGGCGATCTGCGCGTGCTCGTCGAGCAGCCGTTCGAGGCGGGCGATGTCGCCGTAGCTGTCGGCGCGGGCCATCGGGGGGACGAGATGGTCGATGATCGTGGCGTGTGCCCGCCGTTTGGCCTGGGTGCCCTCGCCGGGGTCGTTGACGAGGAACGGGTAGACCAGCGGCAGGTCGCCGAGGGCTGCGTCCGGTGCACAGCCCGCGGACAGCGCGGCGGCCTTGCCCGGCAGCCACTCGAGGTTGCCGTGCTTGCCGACGTGGACCACGGCGTGCGCGCCGAACCCGGCGCCACCAGTGCCGTCGGCGCCGGCGGGGCCGCTGCGCAGCCAGTGGTAGGCCGCGAGGTAGTGGTGGCTCGGCGGCAGGCCTGGGTCGTGGTAGATCGCGATGGGGTTCTGGCCGAACCCGCGCGGTGGCTGGATGAGGATGACGATGTTGCCGGCGGTCAGGGTGGCGAGGACGATCTCGCCGTCCGGGTCGGCCGAGCGGTCGACGAACAGGTCGCCGGGCGCCGGGCCCCAGTTCTCCTCGATCTCGGCGCGCAGGCCGGCGGGCAGCGTGGCGAACCAGGCCCGGTAGGTCGCGGCGGACACGCGGACCGGGTTGCCGGCGAGCTGCTCGGCGGTCAGCCAGTCCTCGTCCTGCCCGCCGGCGGCGATCAGCCCGTGGATGAGGGCGTCCCCGTCCCCGGCCGCGAGGCCGGGCAGCGCGCCGGGCCCGTCGGCCGGGCCGACGTCGTAGCCGGCGTCGCGCAGCGCGCCCAGCAGCGCGAGCACGCTGGCCGGGGTGTCCAGACCGACGGCGTTTCCTATCCGGGCGTGTTTCGTCGGGTAGGCCGACAGCACCAGCGCGATCCGCTTCTGCGCGTTCGGGATGTGGCGCAGCCGCGCGTGGCGCACCGCGAGCCCGGCGACCCGCGCCGCCCGCTCCGCGTCGGGGACGTAGTGGGTCAGGCCGTCGGCGTCGATCTCCTTGAAGGAGAACGGGACGGTGATGATCCGGCCGTCGAACTCGGGGATCGCCACCTGGGTCGCCGTGTCCAGCGGCGACAGGCCGTCGTCGCTGCCCTCCCACTGGGCCCGCGGCGACGTGACGGCCAGCGCCTGCAGGATCGGCACGTCGAGCGCGGCCAGCGCCCCGATGTCCCAGTCCTCGTCGCGCCCGCCCGCGCCGACCTCGGCCGGGTTCGCGCCGGACGCCGCCCCGCCGGCCGCCAGCACGGTCGTCACCAGCACGTCCGCCTCACCGAGCACGTCCAGCAGCCCGCGGTCGGCGGCGCGCAGGGACGCGCAGAACACCGGCACCGCCCGCCCGCCCGCGGCCTCGACGGCGTCGGCGAGCGCGTCCACGAAGGCGGTGTTCCCGGCCAGCTCGTGTGCCCGGTAGTAGAGGATCGCCACCGTCGGCCGCTCGGCGGCCGGCTCGGCGGTGGGCTCGGCGGCCCGGCCGGGCCGCGGCCGCACGCCCCACGGCGGGGTCGGCAGCGGCGGGTCGAACCCGTGGCCGGTCAGCAGGATCGTGTCGGAGAGGAAGCGGGCGAGCTGGCGCAGGTTGTGCTGGCCGCCGTGGGCGAGGTAGGCGTGTGCCTGCGCCGCGGCCCCCGCGGGCACCGACGACAGCTCCATCAGCTCCGCGTCGGGCACCTGCTCGCCGCTGAGGACCACGACCGGCAGGCCACTGGCTAGGACGACGTCGAGCCCCTCGGGCCAGGCCCGACGGCCGCCGAGCAGGCGCAGCACCACGAGGTCGGCGCCGTCGAGCAGCGCCGGCAGCTCGGAGTCGTCGAGGCGGGTCGGGTTCGCCAGCCGATAGTCCTCCCCGCTGGCACGCGCGCACGACAGGTCCGTGTCGGACGTCGACAGCAACAGGATCACGGACGGCTCCCCAGGGTTGGCCGGGACGACGACAGATGTTCGGCGGAGCCGGCGGCCGGCGGCGCACCGGGCGGGAGGAACGGAAGGCCCGCCGGCGGACCGCCGGCGAGCAGTGCCCGCAGCGCGCCGGTGTCGAGATGGTCGGCGACGAGATCGCCGAGGGCGTCCAGGCGGCGCTCCCGGACGGCGGCGAACGAGATCTCGCCGCGGGGCCGCCAGGGCGAGCCGGTCCGGGCGGCGACATCGGCGAGGAACGCCCGGCGGAACCCGTCGTTCTCGAACGCGCCGTGCCAGGTGGTGCCCCAGACCGCGCCGGCCCGGCAGCCGTCGAGGAACGGCTCGCCGCCGTGCACCGTCGCCACCCCGTGGTGGATCTCGTAGCCGCGCACCGGCTGGCCGTAGGCCACCCCGACCGGCCGGCCGAGGGTCTTGCCCGCGGCGAACCGGACCGTGACCGGCAGCAGACCGAGGCCGTCGACCGCTCCCGCGCGGCTTTCCACCTCGTCGACGATCGTCTCGGCGAGCATCTGGTAGCCACCGCAGACGCCGAGCACCGGACGCCCGGACGCCGCCCGGCGGGCCAGCGCGTCGTGCAGCCCGCGCCGGCGCAGCCAGCCCAGGTCGGCCACCGTCGACCGGGTCCCGGGCAGCACCACGAGGTCGGCGGCGTCGAGGTCCTCGGGCCGGTCGGCGTAGCGCACCGCGACACCGGGCTCGGCGGCGAGTGCGTCCAGATCGGTGAAGTTGCTCAGGTACGGCAGCCGCACCGCCGCCACCCGCAGCGGCCCGGCCGGGTCTCCCCTGGTCTCGCCCGGCGCGGGCAGGCCGAGCGAGTCCTCCACGTCCAGGTCGAGCCCGTCCTGCCAGGGCAGCACGCCGAGCACGGGCCGGCCGGTGAGCCCCCGCAGCATGTCCAGGCCCGGCTCGAGCAGCGCCCGCTCGCCGCGGAACTTGTTCACGACGAACCCGGCGACCAGCGCCTGGTCCGCGGGCTCCAGCAGGGCGAGGGTGCCGTACATCGCGGCGAACACGCCGCCGCGGTCGATGTCGCCGACGATGATCGTCGGCAGGCCGGCGGCCCTGGCCAGGCCCATGTTCGCGATGTCGTTCGCCCGCAGGTTGATCTCCGCCGGGCTGCCGGCGCCCTCGCACACCACCACGTCGAAGCGGGACCGCAGGTCGGCCAGGCTGGCGAGCACCTCGGTGAGCAGCCGGCCCTTGAGCTCCCGGTAGCCGAGCGCGCCGGTCTCGGCGACCGGCCGGCCGCGTAGCACGACCTGGCTGCGGTGCCCGGCACCCGGCTTGAGCAGCACCGGGTTCATCGCCGCCTCCGGTTCGATGCCCGCGGCGGCGGCCTGCATGACCTGGGCGCGGCCGATCTCCGCGCCGTCGGCGGTCACCCACGAGTTCAGCGACATGTTCTGGGCCTTGAACGGCGCCACGCGCACGCCCTGGCGGGCGAGGAACCGGCAGATGCCGGCGGTCAGCACCGACTTGCCGGCGTCCGAGGTGGTCCCGGCGACCAGCAGCGCGTCGCCAGTCCTGCCCATCTGCCCCGCGCCGCCGGTCATGCCGCGACCGCCCGGGCCTGGCGGGCGGCGGCGACGAACCGGGTCGCGGCGGCGGGCATCCCGGCCCAGTGGGTGTGCAGGTAGGAGGCGTGGACGCCACCGCGGACGAAGCCCTCCACGAGCTCGGCGCCCGCCGCGTCGCGCCAGCGCCAGGCCGGGGCCGAGTCCCGTACGGTGCCGCCACCGGCCGGCGGGATGGTGGCCGTGCGGTGGAACTCGTGCCCGCGCACGACCGTGCCCCGCGGCGCGAGCACCGAGTCGGTGGCCGCGGCCGCTTCCCGGTAGCCCAGGGTGAGCCGGGGGGTCATCGCCGCCGCCACCTCGCCGAGCACCCCGCACATCGGCGCCCCGTCGAGGGCACTGCTGAGATAGAGGAGCCCGGCGCACTCGGCGGCGACCGGCGCGCCGGTTGCCGCGAACGCCCGCACCGCGGCTCGCAGAGCGGCGTTCGCGGTGAGCGCACCGGCGTGGACCTGCGGGAACCCGCCGCCGATGACCAGCGCCGAGGTCCCGCTCGGCAGCGCCTCGTCCACGGTGGGATCGAAGGGGGCGACGGCGGCGCCGGCGGCTGTCAGCAGCTCGGGTAGTTCGGCGTAGCCGAACGTGAAGGCCGGACCACCAGCGACGGCGACCACCGGACGCGGACCGGCGGCGGTCGCGGCAGCGCCGACGACCGCGCCGGCGCCTTCGCCTTCGCCTTCGCCAACCCCAGTGCCGTCGCCAGCGCCGGCGACGGCGGCCCGCGGATCCCAGGGCTCGGCGGGGAGGTCGGGTGCCGTCGCGGCGAGCGCGAGCAGCGCGTCGAGGTCGAGGTCCTCGGCGGCGACCGCACCGAGCTCGGCCACGACGTCCCGGGCCGCACCGGCTCGCTCGGCGGCCGGTACGAGGCCCAGATGACGCGACGGGGTCGCCAGGCTGGCCCGCCGGCGGACCACGCCGAGCACCGGCATGGCGATCTCGGCCATCGCCGCGCGCAGGATCTCGGCGTGCCGTGCGGAGCCGACCTGGTTGAGCACGACGCCGCCGATCCGCACCCGGGGGTCGAAGGCGCGGAACCCGTGCACGGTCGCGGCGACGGACCGGCCGGCCGCCCGTGCGTCGACGACCAGCACGACGGGCGCCGCGAGCAGCGTGGCGACGTGCGCCGTCGAACCGAACCCGGGACGGGTCGCGTGCCCGTCGAACAGGCCCATGACGCCCTCGATGACGGCGATGTCGGCTCGTCTCGGGGTGAGTGCGGCGTGCAGGAACAGTGGGCCGATCCGTTCCTCGCCGACGAGCCACGGGTCCAGGTTGCGCCCCGGCCGGCCGGCGGCCAGCGCGTGGTAGCCCGGGTCGATGTAGTCCGGGCCGACCTTGTGCGGCGAGACGGCGAGCCCGCGCGCCCGCAGCGCGGCGAGCAGGCCGGTGACGATCGACGTCTTGCCTGCGCCGCTGGCCGGCGCGGCCAGCACGATCCGCGGAACTCTCATGGCCCGCTCACCATTCGATCCCCCGCTGGCCCTTCTGCCCGGCGTCCATCGGATGCTTCACCTTGGTCATCTCGACGACCAGGTCCGCGGCGGCCACCAGCCGCGGGTGCGCGCGGCGGCCGGTGATGACGACGTGCTGGAACCCGGGGCGCGCGGCGAGGGTCGCCACGACGTCCTCGACGTCGACCCAGCCCCACTCGATCACGTAGGTGAACTCGTCGAGCACCAGCAGCCCGTAGGTCTGCGCGGCGAGGTCGGCCTTGATCCGCTCCCAGCCCTCGGCGGCGGCCGCCGCGTGGTCGTCGAGCGGCCCGCGCTGGGTCCACGACCAGCCGGAGCCCATCTTGAACCAGTCGACCGGCGCGCCCTCCCCGGTCTGCTCGTGCACCCGGCCGAGCGCCCGCAGCGCGTTCTCCTCGCCCACCTTCCACCGGGCGCTCTTGACGAACTGGAACACGCCGATCGGCCAGCCCTGGTTCCAGCCGCGCAGCGCCAGCCCGAAGGCGGCCGTCGACTTCCCCTTCATCTCACCCGTGTGGACGATCACCAACGGGCGGTTACGCCGCTGCCGCGTCGTCAGACCGTCGTCGGGGACGCTCGTCACCTGCCCCTGCGGCGCCATCAGGCGACGTCCCTCAGCGCACGGACGGTGGCCGCGAGCCCGGCTCCGACCGCGGCGCTGTCCAGGCCTGGACTGGCCCCGTGGCCTCGTCGCCCGTCGGCTCGCGCGGCCCGGGAGCCGGCTGTGGCCCGGGTTGTGGCCCCCGGCGCCGCCCCGGGAGCGAGGCCCGGTGCGGAGCCGGGGGCAGCCAGCTCGGCGAGGCCGAGCAGCGGGGCGCCCAGCATGCCGGCGAGAGTGCCCGCGAGTCCGAGCCGGACCCGGCCCGTCTCACAGTCGACGACCACCGCCGCGGCCCCGCCGCGGGCGAGCAGCTCGGCCGCCGGACCCGGCGCGGGCCCGGCGGTGTGCCGGCCGTCGGTCAGCACGACGAGCAGCGGCCGGCGGCTCGGGTCGCGCAGGCGCTCCCGGGCGAGGGTGCGGTGCGCGAGCAGCAGGCCGTCGGCGAGCGGGGTGCGCCCACCCGCCGGCAGGTCCGCGAGCCGCGCCGCCGCGACGTCGACCGACGACGTGGGCGGCAGCGCCAGCTCGGCGGCCTCGCCCCGGAAGGTGATCAGTCCGATCTTGTCGCGGCGCTGGTAGGCGTCGAGGAGCAGCGAGAGCACCGCCGCCTTCACCGCCCCCATCCGCGCCCGCGCCGCCATCGAACCGGAGGCGTCGACGACGAACAGGACGAGGTTTCCCTCCCGGCCCTCGCGGCGCGCCTGCCTCAGGTCGGCCGCCCGCAGCGCCAGCCCGGGGCCACCCCGCCCCCGGGCCGCCTGATGCGGTGCCGCGGCCAGCATCGTCGCGACGACGTGCAGGTCCCGCGGCCGGCCGGCGGGCACGTCGGCGCCGACGACCGCGCCCGCGCCGGTGACCGCGCGGGACCGTCGGCCAGGGACGCCCCAGCCGACGCCGGGCACCTCGAGCCGCCGGGCACGGAACGTCTCCGCCGGGGCGACCACCCGGGAGGGTGCCGCGCCCCCGCTCGCGCCCGCGGGGGCGGGCGCGGCGGTGGCCGGCGGGGCGTCGTGGGTTGGCCGGTCGGACGCGTCGTCGCCGACCGGTGTGTCGCGCTCCGCCGCGCCGGCGGAAGCGCCGCCACCGGGCCCGTCCGGCCCGTCCGGCCCATCAGACCCGTCCGGCCCGGGGGGCGACTCATCCCGCTCGCCGGGCGGGCCGGGCGGGCCGCCGGCGGCGGCAGAGTCCGGATTCGCGTCATGGGCCGGGTCGTCGGCGCGGTGCTCGCCGCCCGGCTCCTCGGCGGTCTGCTCCCGGGCGGCGTCCAGCGCGGCGTCGAGCTGGTCGGGGTCGAGACCGGGCTCGTCGAACGGGTTGCGGCGGCGGCGGTGCGGCAGCGCGAGCGCCGCCGCGATCCGGACGTCCGCCTCGGTGACCTCGGTGCGTCCCTCCCAGGCCGCGTGCGCCACCGCGGCCCGGGCGGTCACCAGGTCGGCCCGCAGCCCGTCCACCTCGAACGCCGCGCAGACGGCGGCGATCCGGACCAGTTCCCGATCGGGCAGCCGCACGGCGGGCAACGCCGCCCGGGCAGCGGCGATCCGTGCCGACAGCGCCCGCTGTGCCTCGGCGTAGCCGGCCGCGAACGCGTCCGGCGCGGCGTCGAAGGCCAGCCGGCGGCGGACCACCTCCGCCCGCGCCGTAGCCTCCCGTGGGGCCGCGACCTGCACGGTCAGGCCGAACCGGTCGAGCAGCTGCGGTCGCAGCTCGCCCTCCTCCGGGTTCATCGTCCCGACCAGGAGGAACCGGGCCGCGTGCCGGACCGACACCGCGTCCCGCTCGACATGGGCGACACCGAGCGCCGCCGCGTCGAGCAGCAGGTCGACGAGATGGTCGTGCAGCAGGTTGACCTCGTCGACGTAGAGCACGCCGCGGTGCGCGGCGGCGAGCAGCCCCGGCTCGAACGCGACGACACCCGCGGTCAGTGCCCGCCCGAGGTCGAGCGAGCCGACCAGGCGGTCCTCGGTCGCCCCGACGGGAAGCTCACACAGCCGGGTCGGCCGGCGCCGCGCCGGAGGGACCCGCTGCCCCGGGCTCGCGGGGTGCGGGCCGTCGGGGCAGTCCTCGGCCGGGCGGCCCGGATCGCAGGAGAACCGGCAGTCGGCCACCACGTCCACCGGCGGGAGCACCGCGGCGAGCGCACGCACCGCCGTCGACTTGGCCGTGCCCTTCCCCCCACGGACGAGCACGCCACCCACCTCGGGCGAGACCGCGTTGAGGATCAGCGCGAGGCGCAGATCGTCCATACCGACGATCGCGGTGAAGGGAAAAGGGGGCACGGGCCACCACCTCGCACCGGCAGATATCCACGCCTGCCGCTAGCACGGGCCCAGGAACTGCTGTTCACGGGCGGGCGGCCGAGGTGTTCTGGCTCACCGCGCCAGCTGGTCGCGGCTCACAGTGGCGGGACCGCCCCGGCCTTGGCGCCGCGCGCCGCACCGGAGTTCCCCTCGTTTCGCCTGGCAGGAATCGTGCCATGGGAGGGCGCCCCGCGAACAGTGACTAACAACACCCGCGATCCGGCCGCCGCCATCCAGGTGACGCCCCGGCCCCGGCCCCGGCACAATCACCCCGTGCCAGGCAGCCCCTCATCGCCCGAACCGCCCGCGGCGGAACACGCGACCGCCCGGGCCGGCGCCTTCGGCGTGACCGTCGTCGGAATCGGCGAGGACGGCTGGGACGGCCTCGCCGACGCGGCTCGCGAAGCCCTGGCCGGAGCGGATGTCGTTCTCGGCGGTGCCCGCCAGCTCGCCCTCGTCGCCGGCTGGGTGCGCGCGACCGAGGCCTGGCCCCGCGACCTCGCCGCCGCGGCCGCGGCCCTGCCCGACACCCACGCCGGGCGCCGCCTCGTCGTGCTCGCCAGCGGCGACCCGATGCACTACGGCGTCGGCGGCACCCTCACCCGGGCGCTCGGCCCGAGCCGGGTGCGGGTGCTGCCCGCGCCGTCGTCGATCTCCCTGGCCTGCGCCCGGCTCGGTTGGCCGGTCGAGGAGGTCACCGTCGTCAGCACCCTCGGCCGGCCCTACGCCGCGATCGGCCCCGAGCTGCGGGCCGACGCCC
The DNA here is from genome assembly GCF_001306465.1 of Frankia sp. R43. NCBI lineage: Bacteria > Bacillati > Actinomycetota > Actinomycetes > Frankiales > Frankiaceae > Frankia > Frankia sp. R43. The sequence goes on from NZ_LFCW01000004.1 coordinate 728,617, forward strand.
GGGTGCTGGTCCTCACCGGCGACGGGGACGGAGCCGACCGGGTGCGCCGACTGGTCACCGAACGTAACCTCGCGGCCGAGCTCACCGTGTTGGAACGCCTCGGCGGTCCGCACGAACGCGTCCATGTCCACCAGGCCGGGCCGGCCGCCCTGCCACGGCATGACCGGCTCGCCATCGTCGCGGTCCGCTGCGCGCCCGGCGAGCGCCTGGCCGGCGCCGGCCAGGCGCCGGGCCTGCCCGACGAGACGTTCACCACCGACGGCGTGCTCACCAAGCAGGAGGTGCGGGCGATCACGCTGGCCGTGCTCGCCCCGGCGCCCGGTGAGCTGCTCTGGGACGTCGGCGCCGGCAGCGGCGGCATCACCACCGAATGGCTGCGTGCAGACCGCCGCTGCCGGGTCATCGCCATCGAGCCGCGGGCGGATCGCGCCACCCACGTCCGGGCGAACGCCGAACGCCTCGCCGGCGTCGTCGCATCGCCCGCCGGCCCCGCCGGCCCCGCCGCCATGCCCGCCGCGGCCGGGGCCAGGGCCGGAAGCGGGGCCGCGGCCGGACGGCTACGGCTCGTCGAAGGTCGCGCACCGGACGTGCTCGCCGGTCTGCCGACGCCGGACGCCGTGTTCGTCGGCGGCGGCGCGAGCATCCCCGGAGTCATCGACGCCTGCCTGGCGGCGCTGCCGCCGGGCGGGCGCCTCGTCGTCAACGCGGTCACGATCGAGACGGAGGCCGTGCTCGTCGACTGGCATCGGCGGGCCGGCGGCCGGCTGCGCCGGATCGCGATCTCCCACGCCGAGCCGGTCGGCTCGTTCACCGCCTTCCGCTCGGCGCTCCCGGTCACCCAGTGGGTCCACACCGCCCCAACCGATTCCAGGTGATCACTGGCACGCCAGACCCGTCGCGGAACCCCGAGCTTCGGGCTTCCACTGATGCCACTGATCCCCAGCAAGAAGTGAGGATTTCGTTACTGAAACGACCGAAATTCTCACTTCTTGCGTATTGCCAGATGGCCCTGCGTCCCATTTGCACCTATTGGCGACGACTACTTCCGCTATTTGGCGGCGACTCGGCAGTATGGCCAGCGGCCAGCTCCCGCAGAGCGGTCAGGATGCCGGCGGCGTCCGGCCAGGTCCGTGGCGCCGGGCCCGCGGCCGCCGGGCGGTCGACCATGACGACCGGCACGCCGACCGTGCGGGCCGCGTCCAGCTTGGCGACGGTCAGCGTGCCGCCGCTGTCCTTCGTGACCAGCACCCGGATGTCGTGCTCGCGCAGCAGTCGGGTCTCTCCTTCGACGGTGTAGGGACCGCGGTCGAGCAGCACGGTGTGCCGCGATGGCAGCGTGTCCGTCGGCGGGTCCACGGCCCTGATCAGATAGTGCCGGTCCGGGTCCGCGGCGAACGGCGCGAGCTCGCGGCGACCGGTGGTGACGAACACGGCGCCGCCCGGCGGGCAGAGCTCCCGGGCCCGGTCGGCGGCCGCCGCCAGGTCGCCGACGCGACGCCAGTCGTCACCGGGCCTGGCCTGCCAGCCGGGCCGTGCCAGCCGGAGCAGCGGCACCGCGGAACCGGCGCCGCCCGCCCACGCGCCGCCTGAATGCGCACCACCTGAATGCGCACCGCTCGAATGCGCACCGCTCGAATGCGTGCTGCCCGCGTGCGTGCCGCCCGCCTCGTCCGATGCGGGCGAGGGGGCCGCGCAGGCGGCGACGGCGTGCGCGGACATCCTCGCCGCGAACGGATGCGTGGCGTCGACGACGACGTCGATCGCCCGGTCCCGCAGGAAAACGCGCAGGCCGCCGACTCCACCGAAGCCGCCGATCACGGTCTCGCCGGCGGGCAGCGCCGGATCGCGCACCCGCCCCGCGAGCGACGAGACGACGTCCATGCCCTGCTCGGCGACGAGCGCGGCGGCGAGGTCACGTGCCTCCCGGGTGCCACCGAGGATCAGGATACGCACGCACGGTCCCGTTCCGCCGAGTACAGGTGGCTGTCACGGAAGCCCGTCGCGGCGAGCGCGTCGCCGACGACGATGACCGCCGCCCGGCCGATCCCGGCGGCGCGCACGGCGGCGGCGATGGTGTCGAGCCGGCCGCGCAGCACGACCTGGTCCGGGCGTGAGGCCCAGGCAACCACCGCTACCGGGGTGGCGGCGCCGTAGACCGGCAGCAGCTCCTCGACGACCGCCTCGATCCGCTGGATGGACAGGTGGATGACCATCGTCGCCCGGGCGGCGCCCAAGGCCGCGAGCGTCTCCGCGGCCGGCATCGCGGAGGCGTTCTCGCTGGTCCGGGTCAGGACGACGCTCTGCGCCACGCCCGGCACGGTCAGCTCTCGGCCCAGCTCCGCTGCCGCCGCCGCGTACGCGGGCACCCCGGGGCACACGTCGTAACGGACGCCCGCCGCCTCCAGCCGGCGCATCTGCTCGGCGACGGCGCTGAACACCGACGGGTCACCGCTGCAGAGCCGGGCGACGTCCTGGCCGGCGGTGTCGGCCTCGACGAGATGACCGACGATCTCGTCGAGGGTCAGTGGAGCGGTGTCGACGATCCGGGCGCCCGGCGGGCAGTGCGCCAGCACGGCCGGGTCGACCAGGCTGCCCGCGTAGAGGCAGACCGGGGAGGCCGCGATCAGGTCCCGGCCGCGCAGGGTGAGCAGGTCCGCGGCACCGGGGCCGGCGCCGATGAAATGAACGGTGATCGCGTCGCTCCCTAGAAAGGCTTGGAGGACCGTGCCACGGCCAGCCGGAAAGTCATCACGGCGTGCTCAGGGACGGGAGAAGTGAAGTCGCGCAACGGTGGTCACCGGAGCCTCCTTCGGGGATTGTGCGTCCCCGCGGACGGATGGGCATCATGACGGCGAAGTATCTGACTCACCCGCGGCGTTTCGCGGGCTCACAGTGGCGCAACCGTGCCGGACTTCCACCGGCTTCCTTACGCCGTCACGAGGCCCCACCGTAGGTCCGTACCGGATCGGGCGTCAACACCCGCTCCGGCGGCCGACGTCTCCCCCGCCCGGGCCGGGCTCAGAAGCTGCCGACGGCCTCCTTCTCGTCGTCGTAGACCTCGAAGATGGTGATCAGCTGGGTGATGTGGAGCAGGTCCTGGAACTTGGGAGGTGGCTTCAGCAGCTTGAGGTGGCCGCCGCGATGCTGCGTGGCCGTGTAGGAGCTGACGAGCTCGCCGATGCCGCTGCTGTCGACGGTGGTGACGCTGGCGCAGTTCAGCAGCAGATTGCGGGTGCCGTTCTCCATCTCCTCACGGACGGCCCAGCGGAGCTGCTCCGCTCCCATCCCTAGGACGATCTTCCCGCCCAGGTCGAGGATGGTGACACCGTTCTGCTCGCGACGGTCGATCTTCATGAGAATCAGGTGCTCCTTCCGGAAGGTGTTTCACCAGGACGGCTGCCGCGGAAAGCGCAGCACCCTGCGCCCCATGCCCACCCCGCCCCAGCGCCCAACCCGGAGAATTCGTCCGGGCACACAGGGCAATAGTCCCCTGAGTCAACCTGACACAAACACAGCCAGTTACCATCCGTAACAGCAACGCTTCGGGTTTGCGGCCTTCACCGACCCACCTTCGCGGCGTGGCCCCCGGAACGAACCGGGGCCGGTCACCCGACCGGAGTTGTCAGCCAGCCGGGTTCGTCGCGGTGACCAGCCAGGTCGCGGCGGGAAAACGGACGGCTCCCCGCACGAGATGCCGACGCAGCTCCGCCCGCACCTCGTCGAGCAGCGCCGACCAGCCCTGCGGGCCCAGGGCCGGCTGCAACTGCTGCCGGGCCGACCGGCCGGTGGAGGTGCTCAGGATGGTCGCCAGCCGTTCCTCGACCCCGTCGGTGCCATCGGCCCCGTAGTCGCATTCGAAGTCGAGCGCGTTGATAACGATGCCGGACCAGCCCGCCGCACCCAGGACGCCCGCCAGCCGGTCGGCGTCGGCGAACGCGGTCGGGCCAGGCTCGCCAGGCGCCGGGTCCGCCGGTGGCGGGACCAGCCGCCCGGCGAGCACGCTGGAGCCGAGCGAGAACATCGGGTTCTCCTCCCGGCCGCGCCAGCAGGCGAAGACCAGCCGGCCCTGCGGGGCCACAACCCGGCGGATGTTCGCGAACGCCGCCGTCGGGTCCTCGAAGAACATCACCCCGAAGCGGGAGACGACCAGGTCGAACGGCGGGCCGGGCGCTTCCCCGCCCAGGTCGAGAACCTGCGCGTCCCCCACCACGACGGTGGCCACGGGAACCCTGCGCCGCGCCGCCTCGGCCATGCCCGGCGAGATGTCGACCCCGACCACGCTCGCTCCCGCGCCGGCCCCGGCCGCGAGCAACGTGCCGGAGCCGCAGCCGACGTCCAGCAGCCGCTGCCCGGGCCGGACTGCCGCCGCACGGCTGATCGCCGCGGTCACCGGCGCGAACAGGGCGTCGAAGAGCGCCTCGTTCGCGACCCAGCCGGAGGCGTTGTCGCCCCAGGTCAGCCGCATCTGCTCGTTCAGCACACCCTCGACGGTAGCGTGGGCTGTAGCCAGAGCCCGATCAAGAGAGGCAAACGGGGGCGAAGGGTTTCCTGGCGACCCGCAAGAAAGAAGGATTCTGGTCGTCGGAACGACCGAAATCGTTCACTCTTGCGACTCACCAAACCCTCCAACGACCAAAAATCCATCGAACTACCGGGGCAGACACACCACTAGTTGCTGTAGACCCGCCGGGGCACCAGGAAAACGGCGGTTCTCCGTTGCTCGGCCATCACCCGGTCATACGTGGCCCAGTCGTCGTGCGTGCCGCCCGCGGCGACGAAGACCTCCCGCAGCAGCAACCGGAGCCGCTCGGCGTCGATGTCGGGATGCGGGTCGTCCGGGCCGATGAGCTGCGCCTCGCCCTCGGCGGACACCCATCGCCACCCCGACCTGACCGTGACGGTCAGCGCGGGCCTGGCACGCAGGTTCGCGAGCTTGACCCGGCCGTAGGTGACGAAACCGACGACAGGGGTGGTGCTCAGCGGATGCCGCAGGACGCCGACGTTGACCACGGACGACTGAATGCTCTGGTCGGCCCGCGACGTCGAGACGACCGCCAGCCCTTTCTCCTCCCGGCCCAGCTCCGCCAGGTCGTCCATCGTCGCCACAGCCATGCCTCCCCGTCTGTCGGCGCGTCCACTCGCCCGCCCAGCATCGTTTCACGGCTCCGGGCGGCGGACCGACGGCGAGCGCCACGGCCCGCAGCACCTGTACCGGGTCAGGCCGCCCCGCCGGCGCCACCCGGCTCGCCGCGCAGCTGCCCGCGGTCACCCGGCGAAGGTCAACAGGGTGGCTGACGGGCGCAGATCACGCGGGCCGGGCAGGGCCGCGATCCTCCGGAGCGTTCGCGACCGCCATGCCCTGCGGCCGGGCGGTGGCTGCAGGTCCTCGGCGGTGGCCACGCCGGGGATCTGCGCGGGCAGGCGAGCGGCCGCGGAGACCGTGAGGCCGAAGGGCATGGGCGGCGCGGTGTAGCGGTCCGACATGCGGTAGCCCTTCATCGTCCGCCTGCTGAACGCGGGGGGTATCGAGTCGAAGAACAGCTGCCCGGCGGGGAACCGCGCGGCACACTCGGTGATCAGGGACATCACCTGGTCTCGTTCCAGGTACATGAACAGGCCCTCGGCGGAGATGAACACCCCACGTGCCGGATCGGGGACGTCCATCCAGCTGTGGTCCAGCGCCGAGACCGGGATCGCGGTCATGCGTGGCTCCGGCGGCAGCAGGCGCCGGCGCAGGTCGATCACCGGTGGCAGGTCCACGGTCAGCCAGTCGACGCCGGGCCGCCCCAGGCGCCAGTAGGTGGTCTGCAGGCCCTCGCCGAGGGCGACCACAGTCGCCTCGGGGTGCCGGTCCAGGTACGCGCGGATGGCGAGGTCCAGGGCGAGGGCGCGCAGTGGATGGCTCTGGCTGGGCCTGCCGAAGCGTTCGAAGTCGTAGTCGATCCTGCGGTAGAGACGCTCCGCCAGCGGGTCGTCGAACGACGAGCCCGGGTGGATCGACTCCTCGGCCCGGTTGCGCAGCGTCCACAGGCAGGTGGCCGCCACCCCGTCCAGGGCCGTGCCGTCGATCTTCTCTTCTGTCGTCACGGCGGGATCAACGCGTTTCGTGATCAGGCGCCGAAGCATCGGCGGCTCGCGGCGGGCCGGCGAACGAGGCACGGAGGAACTCGAGGATCTCCGCCCGCGCCGCCTCGGCCTGCGGCGCCAGACCCGGGATGCTGAGGAACGCGTGCCCCGCTCCGGCGTACTCGGCCAGCCGTGTCGGCGTCCCGGCCGCCTGCAGCCGTTCGGCGTAGCGGCGGCCGTGGTCGGCCAGCGGGTCGTGGGTCGGCACCACCACGAGCGCCGGGGCCAGCCCGCTCAGACTGTCGGCGTGCAGCGGCGAAAGCTCGCGAGGGTCGGTTCCCGGTGGAACGGCGAGCCGCTGGAACAGCCGCAGCACCGGCACGGCGAGGGTCGGGGTGTCGGCGTGCTCGGTGACCGAGGCGTGGTCGAGCATCGTCCCGGTCACGTCGACAGCGGGGTTGACCAGCACCTGTGCCGTGAGCCGCAGGCCGGACTCGCGGGCGCGGATCGCGGCCAGCGCACTGATCAGCGCGCCGCAGCTCTCGCCGAACACAGCCGTTCGCGCCGGGGCGATGCCCCACGGCCCGGGGTCGCGCACCACCTGCCGGAGCACGTCCCAGCCATCCGCGACGGCCGCCGACAGCGGAGTTCGGTGGTCGAGGAGGCGGTGCTCGACGGAGACCACGACCGCCGGCAGCTGGGCGGCGAGGTGGCTGTTGACCCAGTCGCTCTGCACGGCGGTGCCCACGAACCCACCGCCGTGCACGTGGAGCACGAACGGCAGCTCGGCGCCTTCGCCGGAGTCCGCCGCCGGCCGGTGGACGCGGACCGGGAGTTCGCGGCCGGGCAGCGTCACCTCCTGCCAGTCGATCACAGCGCCGGGGTCCGGGTCCCCCGTGACCGGCCGTATCGCGCTGGACGCCCGAAAGCGGTTCTCCGCGTCGCGGTAGGCGACCAGCTCCTCGTCCGTCATCGTCAACCAGTCCGGCTCCGGCGGACGCTCCGTAAGCACAACCTCACTCATACCTTCTCCTCGTCAACCGAGTTTCGCGACCCAAGGTATCGAAACCTACGGTAGCGAAAAAGGTATCGTGTGGCCATGGCATCGGCCGGATCCGCCAGACCACCCGGCCGCCCGCGCGCCGGCGTCCACGCCACGGTGTTCACCGCCACGCTGAGCACCGTCCACGAGCTCGGCTACGCACGCGCGACCGTGGAGCGCATCGCCGCGGCGGCCGGCATCGCCAAGACGACGATCTATCGGCGCTGGCCGTCCAAGGGTGAGCTGATCGTGGACTGCCTGCTGGACGCGTTCGGCCCGGTGCCGCTGGAGGGGGCCAACCGAGCCGAGATCATGTCCTCGGCCATCCACTGGATCGCGGCGAAGATCGGCGAGCCCGGGGTGGGCGACGCGTTCGCCGGCGTCTTCAGCGATGCCGTCAGCGACCCGTCTCTGCGCGAGATCCTGTCGACGCGGCTGCAGGACCCGTATCGGCTCGCAATCCAGGCAGCGCTGGACGAACCGGAGAACCGGGTCCTGTTCTTCATCGACGTCGTGGTCGGAACCCTGCTGCACCGGATGGGCATGACCGGCGAGCCGATGGCCGACACCGACGTCGCCGCACTGGTCGACATGGTTCTGCCCGCGATGCGCGGAACCTGACCACACGCCTCCCGTTTGTCATCGCGTCCGCTCGCCCGCCCGGCGTCGTTTCACCGGCCTGAGCGACCGCGCCCACCGTTCGGCGCCCCGGGTTCCGGGTTTCAGAACGCCGGGCCGAGCAGGAAGCCGCCGGTCGCGTCGATGGTCTGCCCGGTGATCCACCGTGATTCCGGCGAGGCGAGGAATGCCACGACATCGGCGATGTCGGCCGGCTGCCCGATCCGGTTGAACGCCGACCACGACGCCGCCAGCTCACTCATCCGGGGATCGGAGAGGAAGAACGCGATGTCGGTCTCGACGATGCCCGGCTCGACGGAGTTGACGGTGATGTCGCGTGGCCCGAGCTCCAGTGCGAGAGTGCGCGTCAGCGCGTTGAGCGCACCCTTGGTCATCGCGTAGGCGACGAGCATCGGTGTCGCCAGCCGGGCGGCACCCGACGAGATGTTGATGACCCGGCCGCCGTCACGGAGCCGGTCGAGGCCGTGCTGGAGAATGAAGAACGGCGCCTTGGCGTTCACCGCGAAGACCTCGTCGAAGCTGGCGTCCGCGACGTCGCTCATCGAGGCGTGCAGCGCGATCCCGGCATTGTTGACGATCACATCCACCTGCGGCGAGTCGGTGAACTCCCGGACGCCCTCGTCGAAGGCCGACCACAGCGCGTGTGCGTCCCCGGCCCGCCCGAGCTCCGTCCGCAGCGTGAACGCCCGGCCGCCGGCCGCGGTGATCGCGGTCAGCGTGGCTCGGGCGGCCGCCTCGTTGCTGCCGTAGTGAACGGCGACGAGGGCGCCCTCGCGCGCCAGCCGCCCGGCGATGCTCCGGCCGATGCCCCGGCTGGCGCCGGTGACCAGCGCCGTCTTGCCGGCCAACGTACCCATGCTCAGCCACCCTTTCCTAGCGACCGCTACAGAACCATGCCGGGCCACCGTAGCATGTTCTTTAGCGATCGCTATAGAATCCGGTCGTGACCACCTCCCCCCGTGGTGGGCGACCGAGAGAGTTCGACCGGGCCACCGCTCTCGAGCGGGCGCTGGTGCTGTTCTGGGACCGGGGCTACGAGACCACCTCGATCGCCGACCTCACCGCCGCGATGGGCGTCGCCCCGCCGAGCCTCTACGCCGCCTTCGGCAGCAAGCGGGCGCTGTTCGACGAGGTGCTCGACGCGTACTGCGAGCGATACCGGTCCTTCATGGTGCGGGCGCTGCGGGAGGAACCGACCTTCCGGCGCGGGCTGGAACGGCTGCTGCGGGAGGCCGCCGCCGCCTACACCCGCCCGGATCGGCCGCCCGGCTGCCTCGTCGTCAGCACCGCGGTCAACTGCGGCTCGCCCGAGGTCGAGCAGTCGCTGCGGGCACTGCGCAACAGCGGGGTCGAGGCGCTCGAGCACAGAATCGATGCCGCCATCCGCGCGGGTGAGCTACCGGTCGGCACCGACGCGCGGTCACTGGCCGTGTTCACAGGCGTGGTCCTGCAGGGGATGGCCCAACAGGCACGGGACGGTACGACACGCCGAGAGCTGGAGTCCACCGCGCTGATCGCGATCAGCGCGTGGCCGTGGTCGACAGCGGTGCCAGGCCGCACCGGCGACTGAGAGCGCAGCCAGGGGACTTCCGCGGCTACGGCGCCCCGGGCGGGGCTCGGCGCCGAACCCACCCGGATCGGATCCTCGGGCCCAGCACACAGCCCCAGCACGGCACGGCACGGCACGGCACGGGCCGCTCGTATCACCGCGCGGGCCGAGGGTGCGGACGCGACCGACGTACGGCTCCGCACCCTCCGCGCCGCCGGGGAGGGACCTGTGCGACGACCCTAGGACGGGCCGAGCGCGCCCTGAAGGTCAGCGCCTCTGCACGCCTCGCCCTCGGCCACCTGGCCCCCGGACCGGATCGCGGTCCCGTTTCCGGGAATCTGGTTGACCGCCCCGGGAACCGGCGCGGACAGATCGTCGCCCAACGTGACGATCCGATTCAGTTCGTCGATGTGAACGACTCGCGGGACATACGTGCCGACCTCGCTTTCATCCATCTGCCGGAACGACATGATGATGATCAGATCGCCAGGGTGGACCAGGCGGGCGGCGGCACCGTTCATGCCGATGATCCCGGAGTCCCGGGGCCCGTCGATCGCATAGGTGACCAGCCGGGCGCCGTTGGTGATATCCACCACCTGAACCTGCTCACCCTCGACGATGTCGGCGGCCTCCATGAGCGTCCGATCAATCGTGATCGATCCGACATAATGCAGATCCGCCTGGGTCACGGTGGCCCGATGAATCTTCCCGCCGAGCAGAGTGCGCTGCATGCGATTTCCTTCAGAATTCGGTCGAGATCACGAGTGGGAGTTCCGGGTCAGCGAACACCCGCAAACATCGCGCCATCCGCGGCCCCGGCGGCACAGGCAGCCGGCACGCCTGCGTCATGCCCTCCCCGCAGGCTGTTCCCGTGCGGGGTCAGCTGCGGTCAGGGCACGTCGGTCGATCTTTCCGCCAGCTGTGACGGGAAGCGTGCCCAGCACCGTCACGGCGCTCGGCACCATGTAATGAGGAAGAAGATCCGCGCACCAGCTGAGCACCTCGTCCGCGAATGCGCCGTCCGCGGCCGGTCCCGAAAGCGCCGCGCCGCCGTCGGCCTGATCGGCGCCACGATCGGCATCAGGAACGACGAAGGCGAGCAGCCGGGGCGCCGCGGTGTCCCGGGACACCACGACCGCCGCCCGCCGCACCCGGGGGTGGGTGGACATGGCGGCTTCCACCTCCTCCAGCTCGAGCCGCATTCCCCGGATCTTCACCTGGTTGTCAGCCCGGCCGACGAACTCCAGCCAGCCGGCGCTGTCCCACCGCGCGAGGTCCCCGGTCCGGTACATCCGGGCGCCATCGCCGGAGAACGGGTTGGCGACAAAACGCGACGCGGTCAGCGCCCCGCTGTTCACATAGCCGCGGCCGAGCAGGAACCCGGCGACATACAGCTCGCCGATCGCACCGTCCGGCACCGGCTCCAGCCGGTCGTCAAGGAGGTGAAGCTGGGTATGCGGATTGGGCCGCCCAATGGAGGTGGCGAGACGCTCAGCACTGTCCCGGTAGATCACATGAGAAACGCCGATCGTCGTCTCGGCCGGGCCGTACCCATGGTAGAGATCGGTGTCGACCTGAGCTCGGAAGCGTGCGAAGAGGGCCGGTGTGAGTACCTCGCCTCCGCACCAGACATGCCGCAGGGAGGCCAACGCGGGCGTGCCTTCCGCCGCTTCCAGCACGACGTCCAGCATCGACGACACCAGATAGACGAAAGTGATCCGCTCGGCCTCTATCAGGTCGACCAGATATCCCGGGTCGAGCTCACCGTCCGGCTCCGCCACGACCACCCGGCCCCCGCAGACGAGAGGCAGCAGGATCTCGTTGATCGAGATGTCGAACGACAGCGGCGCCTTGAACAGGGAGGCGTCACCCGCGCCGAAGGTGAACAGGTCCGTCACCTGCCACCGCAGTCGCTCGGCGATCGCCTCATGGCGGATCATCGCCCCTTTCGGGGTGCCGGTCGAGCCGGACGTGAACATCACATAGGCCAGGCCGGCCAAGGGGATCGAAAGATCCAGTGGTTCCGGCGACTCGTGGCCCCAGGCCCACGCGTGCAGATCGACCGGCACGGCTCGCACCCCGTCGACCAGCCCGCCGGGCTCATCCGGCTCCCCCGGCCCCTCGGACGTCTCCGGACCCGTCACGATCAACTGTGCGCCCGCGTCCGTCAGTACCCGCCGACGCCGCTGGTCAGGCCAGGACGGCTCGACCGGGACGAAGGCGCCACCGGCGACCATGGCCGCGAGAACCGCGACGATCATCTCCGCGGATCGCCCCAGCCGGACACCCACGACGCCCTCCGGCTCGAGGCCGTGGCGACGCAGGGCCCGGGCGAGCTGGAACACCCGGTCTCCGAGCTCCCGATAGGTGAACCGCCCTTCCGGCGCCACGACAGCTGGCGCATCCGGCGTTCTCCGCACCTGGGCGACGAAAAGATCGACCACGGTCGTCACGACCGCGGGCGCGCTGGTGTCGTTACAGCATTCGAGAGCGACAGCCCCGTCCGCCGCCGGCGCCGGCGCCACGCCACCCCTGAAAAGCGCACTCACAATCATGCCCCATCTGTCGATGGCGAAACGGAACTCATCGCTGCCCGCACCTGGCCGGACCACCGGGACGCCCAGGCGTTACCCCGGAGCCGGACGACACAGCCGACCGGGAAGCGGACAACAGAAACCTTAGCAAGTGGATCTATGCTATTCAAGGACATTCACACCCACACGACTCAGCCAGTTGAGCATTTTCCACCGCCGACCCGGACTCGCGACATTCCTGTCAGTGAGCTGTGAGACGGAAATAACCCGGTAGCAATCCGATGCCCTGCGATCATCACATCCGGCGATTCACCGGCAGCCGACAGAACCCCTCCCGGCATAGCCCGAAGCCTTTGCCGGAACAACTTCCGTCGGAATCCGACAATCGCGGCGCCGGCAGGCCCGAAAGCTTCTTCGAGAAGATGGCCACGGCCGCGGTGGATCCCGCGGCCGTGGCGCGCCGTCAGCTGGAGTCGTCTGTTCCGCGCCCCGATGCCAGGACGGCGAGGGCGTCCAGCGCCCGGACCCACGACGTCGCGAGGTCGCGGACGACCTCCATGGCGGGGCCGTCCGGTCCGCGGGACCATCGCGCCGTGAGCTCGGGACCGCCCGGACCGTCGAGAACCCGCACGATCAGGCTCACCGGGAAGGGATCAGGCTGCTCGGCGTTCCAGTCCGCGAAGAGCTCCTCGTCCTCCGCGGCGACCGCCCAGTCGGCCGTCTCGCCCCGTGTCAACCGACCGACGTAGTTCAGGTAGACCGTGGGCAGCGGTGCGGCCGCGAGCTCGGGCGCGGTCCGCGGATTGAGGAACCGCAACATGCTGTAGTCGGTTCCGCCGTCCGGAACGGACGCCATGAGCGCGTGCACCCGGGCCGCCGCGGCGTCCACGGAACGATCGCCGAAGACGGCGCCGTCGGTGGCGTCCCGTTCGAGGAGGAACGGGAAGATCTCCGCCATCCAGCCGACCGTGCGGGACAGGTCCACATCCCCCACGATCTGCTCCTGCCGGCCGTGCGCCTGGACGGCGACGATCATCCCCGATGACCCGTTCTCGCCTGGGCGGGTCCGGTCGGCGACGGCCAGGGACAGCGCGGTGAGCAGCAGCTCGTCCACACCGATGCCGAAACCGGCGGGCACCGTCGACAGCAGCGCCGCCGCCCGTTCCGCAGGCACGCTCACCGTCACCGCCTGAGCCGCGGCCGCATCCGCCAGCCCGGCCGCGCTCACCTGCCCAGCCGCCGAGCCGGTCTGCCCGGCGGATTCGGTCTGCCCGCCGGCCTCCGCCGGTTCCACCGGCCGGGCGACCCATTCCACGGTCGTGGCCCGGCCCAGCAGGTCCGACCAGAACGGCAGCCGTGACGCCGTCTCCGGGGCCCGCGCACGGTCGTCGAGGCGGCGTGCCCAGTCGGCGTACGAGACGGGAACCGGCGCGAGCCGGGGCAGTTCGCCTGCCGCCAGCGCCTGCCACGCGGCCGCGAGATCCTCCAGCACGATCGACCAGGAGACCCCGTCGATCAGAGCGTGATGGATGATCAACAGCAGCCGGCCCGGAAGCGCGCCGCCCGCGTCCAGCCAGACGGCCCGGATGGCCTGCCCGGCGTCCGGATCGAGCTCGCGGTTGGTCGCCACCGCCAGCTCCGCGATCAGCGACCGACCGGCCTCGCTGTCGAAACCGTCGCCCGAGGCGAGGTTCGTGGCGTCGACCCGCCGGATCCAGCCGCCGACGTCGACGCCCCCAGGCGGCGCGATCACCAGTGACCAGGCCGGACCGCCGTCCGCACCCACCGTCGCCGCCCCCGGGGGAAGCGCCGGCCCGCCGGGCAGGTCCGAGCGGACAAGCCTGGCCCGCAGGACGTCGTGCTGGTCGACGACGGCCGTGAGCACCCTGGTCAGCGTCGCATGATCCAGCCCGGCGGGCGTGCGCAGCAGCACCGGCGAGGAGAAGGACGTGAACGCGTCCGTGCCGTCGCTCGTGCGCCCGCGCCCGCGCGCCGACTGCAGCGCCGGTGTCGGTGGGACGACCGCCGCCGCCGCGGCCTGGCCGGGCTGCGGGGCCTGCGGGCGCGGCGCGCGACGCCGCACGACCGTCGCGAGCGCGCCAGGTGTGCGATGACCGAACAGCAGCCGCGGAGTCACCACGAGACCGGCGGCGCGGATCCGGTTCACCAGCCGCATCGCGACGATGCTGTCGCCGCCGAGCGCGAAGAAGTCGTCGTCGACGCCGACCTGGTCAACCCCCAGCACCTGCAGGAAGGTGTCGACCAGGATCTCCTCGATGTCGTTCGCGGGCGCGCGGCCGGCGGTGGCCGTCGCGGCACCCCCGTCACGGCGATCGTCGCCACCGGAGCCACCGGAGCCGCCAGAGCCACCGGTGCCGGTGGCCACGAGGGCGGCACGAGGCGCGGTTGCCGCGGGGATCGCCGTCCAGCTCAGCCGCAGTGCACTGACCGGTACGGACGGATCCGCGGCCACCGCGGCGAGGACGTCGCGCAGGCGCTCGGCGATCCGGTCCACGCTGGCGCGGTCGAACAGGTCGTCGCTGTAGGCGACGCCGATGGTCATACCGCCGTCGGCCCCGCCCCGTTCGATGAAGTCGAAGGACATGTCGAACTTGGCGTCCGCCCGCAGCACCGGTTCGGGACGTGCGCCGATGCCGTCGAACGCCAGCTCGTCGACGACGTCGGACGCCGCGAGATACACGATCATGACCTGGAACAGGGGATGGCGGGCCAGCTGGCGCGGTGGGTTCACCGCCTCCACCACCCGGTCGAACGGCAGCTCCTGGTGGTCCAGCGCGGCGAGGTCACCCGCGCGGACCCGTCCGAGCAGCTCACCGAACGACGGGTCGCCCGCCAGGTCGGTGCGCAGGACCACGGTGTTGAGGAAGAAGCCGACGAGGTCGTCGAGCGTGTCGTCGGTCCGGCCGGCGACCGGGCTGCCGATGGGGATGTCCTCCCCCGCCCCCAGCCGGTGCAGCAGCGTCGCGACGGCTGCCCGCAGCACCATGAACATGCTCGCGTTGTGGGCCCGGCCGACCGCGCGCAGCGCGCCGACGACGTCGTCGGCCAGGGAGATCTCGACGATTCCGCCGGTGTGGCTCGGCTCCGCCGGTCGCGGCCGGTCGGTGGGCAGCGCGACCTCGTCCGGCAGGCCGGCCAGCGCGCCGCGCCAGAACTCCCGCGAGCGCGCGGCGGGGCTGGTGACGTCGGACTCGTCGCCGAGCAGCCGCTGCTGCCACAGCGTGTAGTCGACGTACTGGACGGGCAGCGGCGCCCAGTCCGGCGCGGCACCCGCCGCCCGCGCCCGGTAGGCCACCGACAGGTCACGGGCCAGCGGCCGGTCCGAACCCTCGTCCGCCGCGATGTGATGCACGAGGAACTGCGCGATGTGCAGCCGGGACGAGCAGCGGACGACGGTCACCCGCATCGGCGGCTCATGCTCGAGATCGAAGGGATACGCCGACGCCCTGGCGAGGATCTCCGCCAGACCCGCCTCACCCGGCTCCGGCTCCGGCTCCGGCTCCGGTTCGGCGTGGCCCGCGCCCGTCGGCGGGATCCAGTCGACCACGTCGAACGGGATCCGTGCCTGGGCGGGATCGAGGACACGCTGGAACGGCTCGCCGTCGGCGCTCGGGAAGACGGTGCGCAGCGACTCGTGCCGGGCCACCACGTCGTCCACCGCGGCGCGCAGGGCGGCCACGTCCAGCGGGCCGGTCAGCCGCCAGGTGATCGGGATGTTGTAGGTCGGGCTGGGGCCCTCCAGCTGCGCCAGGACCCACAGGCGCCGCTGCGCGGCCGACAGTGGTGGGTGCTCCGGCCGCTGGTGGCGGCCGACCGGCGGGCGGGCGGTGCCCGCCGCCTCCATCCGCCGCGCGAGCCCGGCCACCGTCGGCTCCTCGAAGACCGTACGGGGTGTGATCTCCACCCCGAAGGTCGAGCGGATCGCCGCGCACAGCCGCATGACGAGCAGCGAATGGCCGCCGAGGGCGAAGAAGTCGTCGTCCCGGCCCACCTGCTCGACGCCGAGCACCGCGGCGAACCGCTCCGCGAGCAGCTCCTCGCGGGCGTCCCGGGGCCGCCGGCCACCGGCCAGGGCCGGCGCGGCCGGCTCGGGCAGCGCCGCCCGGTCGAGCTTGCCGTTGACCGTACGGGGCAGCCGGCCCAGCACGACGAACGCCTGCGGAACCATGTGCACCGGCAGCACCCGGGCCAGGTGGGCACGAGCGTTCTCGGTCAGCTCGCGCTCTGCCGGATCGTGCGCCGCCAGCTCCTGCTCGGCCGGATCGCCCGCCGCTGGTTCCAGCCCCGTCGGCGCGGCTGAGCCAGCCACCAGGTAGGCCACGAGCTGGAGGGCGGGTGGTGCGTCCGGGCGGAAGACGACCGCGGCCGCGCTGACACCGGCGACGGTCTCCACCGCACGCTCGATCTCCCCGAGCTCGATCCGGAAGCCCCGCAGCTTGATCTGGTCGTCGGTACGCCCGAGGAAGGCGAGCGCGCCGTCGGGCCGCCGCCGGGCCCGGTCCCCGGTGCGGTACATCCGCTGGCCCGCCGGGCCGAACGGGTCGGCGACGAAGCGGCCCGCCGTCAGGTCGGGGCGGCCCAGGTAACCCCGGGCCAGCCCGGGACCGGCCAGGTACAGCTCGCCCGCCACCCCGTCCGGGACCGGCGACAGCGCCGCGTCGAGCAGGTAGGCGTACGTGTTGGCGATCGGCCCCGCCCAACCGGGCACATCCCGGTCCTGGCCCGGTGCGTCCTGGGCGGGGTGTTCCGGACCGCCGGCCGGCGCGGGCCGCGGGTCGGTGCCGGCGCTGTGCCAGCCGTAGGCGTCGACCGAGTACTCGGTCGGCCCGTACAGGTCGTGGCTCACCATTCCCGGCGTCGACCGCAGCCGCTCCCACAGCGCCGGCGCGGTGGCCTCGCCGCCGACCATCAGCACCCCCGGCCGGTGGCCCTCGGCGCGCAGGAACCCGTGGTCCAGCAGCTCCTGGAGGTAGGTCGGCGTCAGGTCGAGCACGTCGATCCGGGCCCGCTCGATGTGTTCGACGAGCGCGGCCGCGTCCCGCGCGGTCGCTTCGCCGACCACGTGGACCTCATGTCCGGCCAGCAGCCACAGCAGAGGCTCCCAGGAGCCGTCGAAGCTGAACGAGGCCGCGTGTATGACACGCTGGGCGCCGTGGTCCGGTCCGGCCGCCTCCTCAGCCGGCGCCATGAGGTCGACGGCGTGGGACGCGAAGAGGTTGGCCAGGCCGCGGTGGGTGCCGACGACCGCCTTGGGGCGCCCGGTCGAGCCGGAGGTGTAGATCACGCTGGCGGCGCTGTCCGGCAGGGGCCGGGTGTCCGCGGCGAACGCCCGGCCGGAGCCCTCGCCGGGCGCGGCTGTGCCGTCAGGCAGCAGCACGACCTCGGTGGCGGCGGGCGGGAGGCGGTCGGCCAGCACCGCCGTGGTGAGCACGGCCACGGGGGCCGCGTCGGCCAGCACGAACGAGAGCCGTTCGGGGGGATGCTCGACGTCCAGCGGCAGGTAGCTCGCGCCCGCCGCCAGCACGCCGAAGATCGCCGGGACCATCAGCGCACGTGGCAGCGCGAGGGCGACCACCGCCTCCGGGCCGCCGCCGATCCCGCGCACGAGCCCGGCGATCCGGTCGACCTGCGCCGCGAGGTCGGTGAACGTGGCCTGGCCCGTGTCGGTGACCAGCGCGACCCGGTGCCCGAACGCGGCCACGGCCCGTTCCAGCAGGTCGACCACCGTGTCACCGCCCGCGGGCAGTTCGCGCCGGGGGCCGGCCGCCGCGCGCAGCGCCGCCGCGCGCTCACGGTCGTCCACGATCTCCAGCTGGCTGACCGGCCGGTCCGGCTCGGCGACGAGCCCGGCCAGCAGGCGGGTCAGCCGGTCGGCCAGCCGGGCGCCGCCGGCCGGTTCGATCACGTCGGTGGCGAACTCGACCAGAATCGTGATCTCGTTGCGCGCGGCCCGGTCGACGAAGGTGACGTCCAGGTCGAACTTGGCTGTCCCGGCCTCCGGGTTGATCCAGGTGACCGGCCCGCCGAGCAGGTCCCGGTCGTCCTCGGCGAGGTGGTGGTAGCCCGCCATCACCTGGAACAGCGGGTTCACCCCGGGCACCCGGCGCGGGTTGACCGCGGCGACCACGTCCTCGAAGGGGAGGTCCTGGTGGTCGAAGGCGGCCAGGTCGGTGCTGCGGGTCCGCGCCAGCAGCTCCCGGAAGGTCGGATCGCCGCCGAGGTCGGACCTGATCACCAGGGTGTTGACGAAGAAACCGACGAGCCGTTCGAGCGCCGTGTCGGTCCGTCCGGCGATGGGAACGCCGATCGGGATGTCGTCACCCGACCCGAGGCGGTGCAGCAGGACGGCGATGGCCGCGTGGGTGAGCATCGACATGCTCGTCCCGGTCCGGGAGCACAGCTCGCGCAGGCCGGTCGCGACCGCGCCCGGCAGGACGCGGACCGCCCGTCCGGACGCCCCGTCGCGCACCGCTGGCCGTGGCCGGTCCAGCGGCAGCCCGATCTCCTCCGGCAGGCCGCGCAGGGCCTCCAGCCAGAACGCGCGCTGCCGGGTGGCCAGGCTGTCCTCGGCATCCGGATCGCCGAGCAGGGCGGTCTGCCAGAGGGTGTAGTCGGCGTACTGGACGGGCAGCGGAGCCCAGTCCGGCGCCGTACCGGCCCGCCGCGCGGTGTAGGCGGCGTCCAGATCCAGCAGGAACGGCCGGTCCGACCATTCGTCGGTCGCGATGTGGTGCAGGATCACGACCAGTGTGTCGCCGGCGGCGCCGGCGGCGCCGGTGTCGCCGCGCAGCACCATCAGCCGCAGCGGGATCTCCGCGGTCAGGTCGAACGGCTCCGCCGCCGCCTGGGAGATGCGGGCGGTCACCTCGTCCCGCGCGCACTCCTCGACGGTCAGACGGGCCCGGGTGGCGCCCGGGTCGAGGATCCGCTGGTAGGGCTCGCCGTCGACGACGTCGACGACGGTGCGCAGCGCCTCGTGCCGCTCCAGCAGGTCACCGACGGCCGCGCGCAGCGCCTCGACGTCGATCCGCCCGGTGGTCTGGAACGCGATCGGGTAGTTGTAGGCGGTCGACCCGTCGCCGGCCGAGGAGGCCAGCGCCTCGACCAGCCACAGCCGGCGCTGCGCCGCGGACAGCGGGATCCGGTCGGGACGCTCGCCGGCGACCAGCGGCGGGCGGGTGGTCGCCGGTGCCTGGCCGGCCACCTTCGCCGCCAGGGTCTCGACCGTGGGGGCGTCGAACAGGTCGCGGATCGCCAGGTCGATCTCCAGCGTGGCCCGGGCCCGGCTGACCACCCGGGTCGCGAGCAGCGAGTGGCCACCCAGGGCGAAGAAGTTGTCGTCGGCCCCGACCTCGGGCAGACCGAGGACGTCGGCGAACAGATCGGCCAGGGCCTGCTCCAGCTCGGTGGCCGGTGCCCTCCCGGAGCTGGTCGCCACCGGTTCGGCCGGCGGCAGCGCCGCCACGTCGAGCTTGCCGTTGGCGTTGCGGGGAATCGCCGGCAGCGGCACGAAGGCCGACGGGACGAGGTAGTCGGGCAGCACGGCGGCGAGGTCGGTACGCAGGCGACCGACGATCGCGGCGGCGGCACGGGCCGCCGTCGGGTCGTTCGTCACCGCGACGCCCGGAGCGGGCCGGGCAGCGGGATCGTCGGCTGGTCGGACCACCGGCAGCGCCCGCGGGCCGGAGCCACGCACGAACAGGCCGTCGAGCCGCCCCGGATCGTCCGGGCACGGGGTGAGAGCGGCCTCGTAGCCGAGGCTGTCGGCCAGCTCGTACAGGTCCTGTGGCTCGACCGTGGCGACCGCGGACGTCGGGCCGGCGGACGTCGGGCCCTCCCCGGCGAGAGCCTCGGCAGCGGCGAACTCGGCCGCGATCCGGGCATCCGGAATACCGGTGAGTCGCACCCGCGCCGGCGCGTCGGCGCCCAGCAGCGCGCCGAAGCTCGCAAGGTCACCGGTGTCGACGCCCCAGGCCAGCGAGAGCGGCTCGGACGACACGGTTCCGGCATCGGTTCCGGCATCGGTTCCGGCATCGGTTCCGGCATAGGTTCCGGCATCGCCCGACGCGATCCCGGCGTCGCCGGCGGCCACACCGGACCGCAGCACCACGTCGTACCGGTGCCTGGTCAGCTCGTTGCCGAAGCGTCCCCGCCGGACCCGCACCGACGCCGCCAGGCCCTCCTCGGCGGCGATCCCGAGGAAGAACGCCGGTGCCACCACCAGCTCCTTCTCCAGCAGCATGCGCCGATCCACCGCGGCGGTGAGCCTGGTAGAGGCGGCGGGCCTGCCACCGGAGCGGGCGAGCTCGATCGCGGTATGGAAGATCCGCAGCCGACCCAGGTCACGGACGTCGCCGACGAACAGCGAGCCGCCCGGGGCCAGCAGGCCGAGCGCGGAGCGCAGCACCGAGGCCAGGTAGCCGGCGCTCGGGAAGTACTGGATCACCGAGTTGATGATGATCGTGTCGAAGTAGCCCGCGGGCAGCCCGTCGGTGACATGCGCCGGCTGGTTGCGCAGCTCCACCCGGCCGAATCGATCCGGGTCGGTGGCCAGCTCGGCACGCAGTTTCGCGATGACCGGCGCGGCCAGGTCGGTGCCCCAGTAGGACTCGACCTCGGGTGCGAGCCCGCCGAGCAGAAGGCCGGTGCCGACGCCGATCTCCAGGACGCGCCGGGGTTCCAGCGCCCGGATCCGGTCGAGGGTGGCCGCCCGCCATTCCCGCATGTGCTCGAACGGGATCGGCTGGCCGTCGTAGCTGGAGTCCCAGCCGGCGAAGTCCTCGGTGAGCGCGGCGGTCGGGATTCGCTCGTACTCGTCGCTGTAGATCTGGCGCCACTCGCCGACCTGGTCGTCCTCGCTCGCGGCCGTCTCGGCGGCGGTCCGCTCCGCCGGCACGACGTAGGCGACGAGCCGCTTGGAGCCCGGCAGGGCCGGGTCGTCCGTGGCGATCACCGCCGACTGGCTGACCGCCGGGTGGCTGTCGAGGGCGGACGTCACCTCCCCGAGCTCGATCCGATGGCCGCGGATCTTCACCTGGTCGTCGGTCCGCCCGAGGAAGTCGATGTTGCCGTCGAGGCGGCGGATGACCAGGTCACCGGTGCGGTACATCCGGTCGCCGGCCCGGAACGGGTCGGCGACGAACCGGGTTGCGGTCAGGCCGAAGCGGTCGAGGTAGCCCCGGGCCAGGCCGTCGCCGGCGATGTACAGCTCGCCGGGTGCGCCGTCGGGCACCGGGCGCAGCCACCGGTCGAGCACGTAGATGCTGGTGTTGCGGATCGGCCGGCCGACGGTCGGCGTCGAACTGTCCGCCGTCGCGGCACCGAGCGTGTTGATCGTGTACTCGGTCGGCCCGTACAGGTTGTAGCCGGTCGTGCCGTCCGTGTCGCGCAGCCGGTTCCAGATCGAGTCCGGGACGGCCTCGCCGCCCAGCATGACCAGGGGCGGCCGATGGCGCCCCCCGGCCGCTCCGGTGACGGCCGCTCCGGCGGCACACGGTTCAACGCGGGCAGGTTCGGCGCCGGCGGGATCCTCGTCGCGGTCGAGCAGGCCGGACTCGAACAGATGGGCCGCGTAGGTCGGCGTCACGTTGACGACGTCGATCCGGTGCCGGTCGCAGTAGGCGACGAGGCCTTCCGCGTCCCGGCGCAGGTTCTCGTCGCAGATGTGCACCTCGTGGCCCTCGACGAGCCAGAGCAGCTCCTCCCAGGACATGTCGAAGGCGAAGGACACGGTGTGCGCGATCCGCAGCCGGCGCCCGCCGGCCGCCGCCACCGTCGGAGTGAAGATCTCCTCCTGGTGGTTGAGCCACATGTTGGTCAGGCCCCGGTACGGCGTCACGACGCCCTTGGGCCGGCCGGTCGAACCCGACGTGTAGATCACGTAGGCCGGGTGCTCGAGCCGGTCCGCCCGGTCACGGGCGAAGGCGCCGAGCTCGGCGTCCGACAGCGCGTCTGACCCGGCCGCGGCCAGCTCGGCGGCCACCGCGTCCTGGTCGAGGACCAGCCAGGTAACACTCTCCGAACCTGGTGCGTCCGAGGTGGCCGGCACGTCCGCGCCGGCGGGCACAGCCGCGTCGGCCGGCGCACCCGCCAGGTAGCGGGCGGTCGCCCTGGTGGTGACGAGGATCGCCGCCCCCGCGTCGCCCACCATCTCCAGCAGGCGTGCCGGCGGATGGTCCAGCTCGAGCGGCAGATAGGCGGCGCCGGTGCGCAGGACGGCGAACAGCGCGACAACCATGTCGACCGTCCGCCCGAGCCCGAGGGCAACCACCGTCTCCGGCCCGGCGCCCCGCGCGATCAGCAGCCTGGCGAGCTGGTTGACCCGGTCGTCGAGCTCCCGGTAGGTCAGCCGCTGCTCACCCAGGACCAGCGCCACCTGCCCGTCGAGGCGCTCGGCCGAAACGGCGAGCAGGTCGGCGATGGTCTCGGTGCCCGTCGGCCGCGGCGGCACCGCCAGGGCCTCCTCCAGCCGGGACCGTTCCGCGGGGAGCAGGGCGTCCAGGGATCCGACCGGGGCGTCAGCGTGCGCGGACAGCGCGCCGACCAGCGCCAGAAGGCGGTCGAACAGCCCCTGGGCGGTCTCCCGGGTGAGCACGTCCGAGCGGTACTCCAGCCGCGCGGTGATGCGCGCGCCCGGGAACAGCACGAAGGTCAGCGGGTAGTGGGTGTGGTCGAGGCTGGTCCCGCCGGTGATCCCGTGCCGGGCGCTGGTCTCGTCGTTCGCCACCTCGTCGATGAAGTTCTGCAGGACGTACAGCGTGTCGAACAGCACCGGATGACCGCTGGCCTGCTGGATCTCCCCGAGCCCGAGGTACTCGTGGTCGAGCAGGTCCAGCCGCTGCCCGGTGATGCGGCGCAGCAGGTCACCGACCGTCTCGCGGGGATCGAGCCGGACCCGGACCGGCACCGTGTTCAGGAACAGCCCGACGACCTCGTCGATGCCCTCGACCTCGGTCGGCCGGCCGGCGACGGTCGTGCCGAACACGATGTCGTCCGACCCGGTCGCCGACGCCAGTACCAGCGCGAGCGCGGCGTTGAAGAGCGTGTTCAGGGTGACGCCCTGGGCACGGGCGGCTGCCCGCGCCGCGGTCGCGGTCGCCTCCGGCAGCTCGGCGGTGATCCGGCCCGGGGCGACCGGTGGCAGGCCACGCGCGGCCGGCACCACCAGCGTCGGCTCCTCCAGATCGGCGAGCGCCGACCGCCAGGCACGCCCGGTGACCTCGGTGTCCCGCTCCCGCAGCCAGGCCAGGTAGTCCCGGAAGGAACCCCGCGGCGCGGGGGGCGCCGCCGCGCCGCCCTCGGCGGCGTACAGCCCGAGCAGGCCCTCGACGACGAGGGCGCCCGACCAGCCGTCCCACAGCAGCACCTGGCGGTTCACGACCAGCCGGTCGCGCCGTTCCCCCAGGTGGATGACGGTCAGCCGGAACAGCGGCGGCCGGGCGACGTCGAAGGGGCGGGACCGGTCGGCCGCGGCGATCCGTTCGGCCTCGGCCGACCGCTCGGGCTCGGCCAGCCCGGACAGGTCGACCTCGGTGACCGGGACGGGCAGCTCAGCCGCGATGACCTGCACCGGCTGAGGCAGGCCGTCGCTGAGGAAACCCGCGCGCAGCGTCGGGGTCCGGGCCATGAGGGCCGTGCAGGCCCGGCGCATCCGCTCGGCGTCGAGGCGGTGGTCGAAGTCGAGCGAGAACTGGGCGGTGTACGCATCACTCGTCTGGTCCAGGGACCACTGGAAGTACAGGCCCTCCTGCAACGGCGACAGCGGCCAGACGTCCTCGACCACCGCCGGGAAGTCGCGGGAGATCCGTTCCCGCTCCTCGTCCGAGAGCGCGACGAGCGCGGCGGACGCCTCCGGCGGCGGGTACGGGAGCCGCTCGGGCGCGGATTCGGGCCGCGGGGGCGCGAGCGTGGCCAGCTCCAGCAGGGCGTCCCGGAAACCGGTGGCGAGGCGTGCTGTCTGCGGCTGCGACAGCACGGTCGTCAGGTAGGTGAAGGTCGCCCGAAGCACCGGGCCGTCGGCCGTCTCCACACCGACCACGTCGACGGTCAGCGGGTAGCCGACGCCCAGGCCGGGGTCGGGTGTGGCGGCGAGCGCGTCGAACTCCGGCGCGGGCCCCCAGTCGGCGCGCTGGTCGGCGCCGAAGCGGCCCAGGTAGTTGAACAGGATCTGGGGCCGGCCGGCGCGGGCGAGGACCGGCCCGGCCAGCGGATTGGCGTAACGGAGCGGGCCGAAACCAGCACCGCTGTCCGGGGTCGCCCGCAGGCTCGCCGCCACCTCGGCGAGCGTCGTGCGCGCGTCCTGGCGCACCGGCCCCAGCCGGACCGGCGCGATGCTGGTGAACCAGCCGACCGTGCGGGACAGGTCCAGGCCGGGGACGATCTCCTCGCGCCCGTGCCGCTCGAGATCGACGAGAAGGTCGCTCTCGGCGTCATCCCGGGCAGCGGCCGGATCGTCATCGGCCGGGCGGACCGGGACCGCCAGCCGCAGGCCGGCGAGCAGCACAGCGGTGATCTCGGTGCCGGTCGCCGCGGGAACACCGGTGAGCAGGGCCGAGGTGGCCTGGGTGGGCAGCTCGACGACTAGGCGTTCGGTGTCGGCGGCCGTCCCGACCGCGGCGGGTCCCAGCGCGGCCGCGGCCGAGGTGCCCGCGATGGTGAGCACGGGTGCGGGCGGCCCGAACGGGCGCCCGCCCGGCGCGAGTGTCTCCAGCCAGTGGGTCAGCTCGGCGAGCCGGTCCGGTGCGGTCGCGTACCCGGCGATCACCTCGCTGAACGCCTTCAACGACGTGCCGACCGCGCCGAGCCGCGCCGGCCGGCCGGCGCTGGCCGCCGCGTACGCGGCCTCCAGATCGGCGAGCAGGATCCGCCACGACACGCCGTCCACGACGAGGTGGTGGGCGACGATCACCAGCCGGCCGGGCTCGGCCGGGCCGGCGTCGAGCCAGACCGCACGGACCATCACGCCGGCGTCCGGGTCCAGGCCACCGGCGGCCGATTCGGAGGCGGCCGCGATGGCCGCGCGCAGCCCGTCCGGCGCGAGGCCGGCGACGTCGACGCGGGTCAGCAGGTCGGTGTCGGCCGTGCTGCCCGGTGCGCCGGTACCCGTGGCCGCCGGATCGATCTGGAACAGCCAGATGCCCGGCGCGGGCCGCAGCAGCCGGGTCCGCAGGGCGTCGTGGTGCACGAGGATCGCGCCGAGCGCGGCGCGCAGCGACGCCTCGTCGGCACCGGCCGGCGTGCGGATGAGAAATGCCTGGTTGTAGCGCTGGATCTCGCCGCCCCAGTCGGCGAGCTGGGCCACGATCGGCGGTGGGGTCAGCACGCCGGTCGATGTGCCCGTCCCCGGGAGTCCCGGGACCGGGGCTGTCTCGGGTGGCGTGGCAGTCTCGGACGGCGCGCCTGCCACGGCTGCCTCGGCCGCGGTGGACGTCCCGGCCGGTGCGGCCGGGGTGCGCCCGGCCACGAGCGACGCGAGCGCGGCCGGGGTCCGCTGGACGAAGACCTCGCGCGGGGTGAGTGCCACGCCGTCGCGCCGCGCCCGGTTGACCAGCTGGATCGCGATGATGCTGTCACCACCGAGCGCCACGAACTCGTCGTCGGCGCCGACCCGGTCCAGTCCCAGCACGTCGGCGAACACCGCGCACAGGGTGCGTTCCAGATCGGTGGCGCCCGAGCGGGCCGAGGTGGCCGCGGTCGGGTCCGGCGCCGGCAGCGCGGCCCGGTCGAGCTTCCCGTTGCTGGTCAGCGGCAGCGCGTCGAGGACGACGACGGCCGACGGGACCATGAAGTCCGGCAGCGCCGCCGCGGCCCGCGCCCGCAGCGCCGGGCCGTCGACCTGGTGGCCTGCCCGCGGCACGGTGTACGCGACCAGCCGGTGCCGGCCGGCGTCGTCCGCACGCGCGATGACGACGGCCCGTTCCACCGCCGGATCGGCGGCCAGGACCGCCTCGATCTCACCCGGCTCGATGCGGAAGCCGCGGATCTTGACCTGGTCGTCGGCGCGGCCGAGGTACTCCAGCGCGCCGTCCGGACCCAGCCGGGCCAGGTCGCCGGTGCGGTACATCCGCTCGCCGGGGTTGCCGTAGGGATCGGCCACGAACCGGGTGGCGGTGAGGCCGAACCGGCCCAGGTACCCGCGGGCGAGCTGGGCACCGCTGACATAGACCTCCCCCGGCACGCCCGGCGGGACCGGGGTGAGGTGGCGGTCGAGGATCCGGGCCCGCAGGCCCGGCAGCGGCTCGCCGATCAGGCCTCGCCGGGCGGCGGCACCGGCGGCGCTGTCCCGGTCCAGCGGCAGGTACGTGACGTGCACCGTGGTCTCGGTGATCCCGTACATGTTGACCAGGGTCGGCGCGTCGTCCGGATGCCGCTCGTACCACGGTGCCAGCCGGCTGGTGTCCAGCGCCTCGCCGCCGAAGATCACCAGCCGCAGGCTCAGCTCGTGCTGCCCGCCGGCGCCCGGATCGTCGCGATCGGCGTCCATCAGCGTGGCGAAGGCCGAAGGGGTCTGGTTGAGGACGGTGACCGACTCCCGCCGCAACAGGTCGAGGAACTGCCCCGGTGAGCGGGAGACCTCGTGGTCGACCACCACGAGCCGGCCGCCGTACAGCAGCGGGCCCCACAGCTCCCACACGGAGAAGTCGAACGAGACCGAGTGGAAGAGGGTCCAGACGTCGGAGGAGCCGAAGTGGAAGTGCCGCTGGCTGTCGGCGAACAGCCGCACCACGTTGCGGTGCGGTATCTGCGCGCCCTTCGGCCGACCGGTCGACCCGGAGGTGTAGATCACGTAGGCGAGGTTGTCGGGCCTGGCCCGGCCGGCCGGGTCGAGCGGGCCGAACTGCCGCTGCCCGGACTGCTGCTGCCCGGACTGCTGCTCGTTCAGGGCCGCGTCGACCAGCGGATCGTCCAGCACGACCATCGGCACGCCGAGGCGGGCCGGGAGCGCCGTCCGGGTGGCCGCCGTCGTCACCGCGCACACCGGTGCCGCGTCACGCAGCATGAACGTGATCCGGTCCGCGGGGTAGGCCGGGTCGACCGGCAGATAGGCGCCGCCGGCCTTGAGCACGGCGAGCAGGCTCACGACCAGGTCGAGTGACCGGGGCAGCGCCACGGCCACGATCGACTCCGGCCCGACACCGCGCTGGCGCAACAGCCGGGCCAGCCGGTCCGCCCGCTCGTCGAGCTCGGCGTAGGTCAGCTCTGTCTCGCGCCAGCGCAGCGCGACCGCGTCCGGGGTCCGGCGGGCCTGGGCCTCGAAGAGGTCGGGCAGGGTGGCGGCCGTCGCGTCGCCGGACGGCAGGTCGCCGGCCTCTGCGGGCACCGCGGGCGCCGGAGCGAGGGCGGCGAGACCGCGCTCGGCGGCGGGAACGGCCGTCACGGAACCGATCGGGCGGTCCGGGTCGGCAGCGATCTCCGCCAGCAGGAGGAGCAGCCGGTCGGCCAGCCCGGCGACGGTGGCGTCGTCGAGGACACCGTCGGAGTAGCTGACGGTCACCCGCAGCCGGTCCCCGGGAATCACCCGGATGGTCAGCGCGTAGTGGGTTCCGTCGTGGCCGTCGACGGCTTCGAGCCGCGGGCCGCCCGGGGGGATCAGCGTCGCCGTGTCGAACGGGAAGGACTCCAGGACGAGCAGGCTGTCGAACAGCTCACCCCGGCCGATCGTCGTCTGGATGTCGGCCAGGCCGACGTGCTGGTGGGCGAACATCCGGGCCTGGGTGACCCGTGGGTCCGCCAGCAGCGCGGCGAACGTCATCCGCGCGCTCACGGTGACCCGGACCGGGACGGTGGTGACGAAGAGCCCGATCATGGACTCGACCCCGGGCAGCTCCGGTGGCCGGCCCGCGGTCGCCACGCCGAAGACGACATCGTCACGCCCGACCGCGCGGGCGAGCGCGACGCCGTACGCCGCTCGCAGGATGGTGCTCAGCGTGACGCCTCGCTCGCGGGCGAGCGAGCCCAGCCGGGCGGTCAGCTCGGGGCCGACCTCCCGCTCGACGGCGGCCGCCGGCCCACCGGCCCGCGGCCCGCCGACGGCGGTAAGGCCGGCCAGCAGGGTCGGTTCTTCGAGATCGGCCAGCTCTTCACGCCAGGCGTCGTGGGCGGCGTCGGAGTCCTGAGCCTGCAGCCAGCGCAGATAGTCCGCGTACGGGCGTGGCGCCGGCAGCCGCGAGGCGACGGCCGCCGGGCCGGCCGGGTCCGCGGCCAGGGTGAACAGCTCGCGCAGCAGCAGCGGCAGCGACCAGCCGTCGACGATGAGGTGGTGGGCGCAGACAGCCAGCCGCGCGCTGTCCGGCCCGGTGCGGATCCACAGGAAACGCAGGAGCGGGGGCTGCGCCAGGTCGAACCGGGCCGTCCGGTCGGCCGAGACGAGCCGTTCCATCTCGGCCGCCCGCTCCGCGGCCGGCCAGGAGGAGAGGTCGACGACCGTCCACTCCGGCTCCGCCTCGGCGACGATGACCTGGGCCGGCGCACGGCCGTCGGAGAGGACCGCGGCGCGCAGCAGGGGGTGCCGGTCGAGCAGAACCCGGGAAGCGGCCCGCAGGCGACCGGGATCGGGATCCCCCCGCAGGTCGAGGACGAACTGGACGACGTAGACGTCAGGTGTGTCCTCGCCGTCGACGAGGCGCTGGAACAGCATGCCCGCCTGCGACGGCGACAGCGGCCACACGTCGGTAAGGCCGGGCAGCCGGGCCCGCCAGCGCTCGACGTCGTCCGGGTCGACCGGGGGCAGCTCCGCGAGCGCGGCCGTCGAACCGACCGCCGCCGTGCCGGCGGCGCCCGGCTGATCCACAGCGGCGGCTGCCGCGGCGTCCGCCGTCGCGGCCAGGCCGGCGGCGGTGGGCGTGGCGAAGACGTCCGCGAGTGCCACCGTCACCCCGGCGGCCGCCGCGCGGGTGACCACGGAGAAGGCCAGGATGCTGTCGCCGCCACGGTGGAAGAAGTCCTGGTCGACGCCGATGTCGGGCTGGCTCAGCACGGCCGCGAAGACGTCGCGCAGGATCTCCTCGGTCCGGGTGGCGGGCGCCCGTCCGGGCTGGGCCGCCGCACCGAAGTCGGGCGCGGGCAGGGCACGCCGGTCGAGCTTCCCGCTGGGGGTGATGGGCAGAACGGGCAGCACCACGAAGGCCGCCGGCACCATGTAGCCGGGCAGGAACGACGCGGCGTGCGCACGCAGCTGGTCGGTGAGCGCCCCGGTTCCGGCCGGGGTGGCCGCCGGGACCGGGGCAGCCGCAGGGACGACGTAGGCGACGAGCGCGCGTCCCGCCGGCCCGTCCTCCCGCGCGATGACGGCGCAGCGCGCGACCGCCGGGTGGCGCGCCAGCACCGTCTCGATCTCGCCCGGCTCGATCCGGAAACCACGGATCTTGACCTGGTCGTCCGAACGGCCGGCGAGGAGCAGCTCACCGTCCGCAGTCCAGCGGGCGAGGTCACCGGTTCGGTACATCCGCTCGCCGAAGCCGAACGGGTTGGCCACGTAACGGTTGGAGGTCAGCGCCGGGCGGGCCAGGTAGCCATGGGCCACGCCGGAACCGGTGAGGTAGAGCTCGCCGATGACGCCAGGCGGCACCGGCATCAGCGCGCCGTCCAGCACGTAGGCGCGGGTGTTGCGCAGCGGCGTGCCGACCGTGATCCGCTCGCTCTCGCCCGCCGACCCGCGCACCTCACCGGTCGTCGCCCAGACCGTCGTCTCGGTGGGGCCGTACACGTTGGTCAGGCTCGCCGCGCGGGAGCGCAGTTCCCGCGCGAGGTCGAGGGTCAGCGGCTCGGCGCCGCACAGGACCCGTACTCCGGGGTAGGGGGCGGGGTCGGCGGCGAGGATGGAACGCCAGCGCGACGGGGTCGCCTGGGCCAGCGTGACCGCGCCGGCGCTCAGGAGCCGGGCGAGCTCCGAGGGGTCCCGAGCGGCCGCACTGGCGACGAGACGGACCGAGGCGCCGACGGTCAGCGGCGCCAGCAGCTCGACCGTGCTCGGGTCGAACGCCAGTGTGGTCGCGGCCAGCACGCGGTCGGCCGGCCCGATTCCCACGGTCTCGCTGAACTCCGTCAGGAAACCGGTCAGCGATCGATGGCCGACCAGGACGCCCTTGGGCCGGCCGGTCGAGCCCGATGTGTAGATGACGTACACCGGGCTGTCCGGTGCGATGGCAGGCGGCCACGGCGCGGACGCGGACGCGGATTCGGGCTCCGGCGCCGCCTCGGACACCGGCGCCGCCTCGGACCCGGATGCCGGGTCGGGCACCGGTGCCGGCTCGTCGTCGACGAGGTCGACGAGAACGAGGCGGGTCCCCGGCCCGAGCGGGATCCCGGGAGCCAGCTCGCGCGTCGTGACCAGCACCGCCGGCGCCGCGTCCTCGACCATCAGGGCGAGGCGGTCGGGTGGGTAGTCGACGTCGAGCGGAAGATAGGCGGCGCCGGCGCGGCCGGTGGCCGCAAGCGCGACCACCAGCTCGATCGATCGGGGCAGGGCGATCCCGACGATGGTTCCCGGCCGGGCGCCGTGGGCGGCCAGCCGGCGCCCGAGCGCGTCAGCCGCGGTGGCCAGCTCCCCGTAGGAGACCGAACGCTCGGCGGTGACCAGGGCCGTCCGGTCCGGGTCGGCCTCGGCCCACGACATGAAGGGCACCACCCACGGCTCGCCGGGCGCCGGGCCCGCCGTGATGTCGGCCACCGCCGCGGGGTCGGTCCAGGCCCCCGCGAGGCGGGCGTGCTCGGCCGGCGTGAGCAGGTCGATGAAGCCGATCGCCGCGGCCGGGTCGGCGAGCGCCGCGGTGAGCAGCCGCTCCAGCCGGGCTCCGAGGGAGCGTGCGAACACCCCGGACACCGAGCGCGGCTGGAAGGTCGTCTCCAGTTCGAGTGAGTCGGCCCCGTCCGGTCCAGTGCCGATCTCGGCCACGACCATCAGCGGGAACTGCGCCGTGCCGTTGTGCAGGGGACGGCGCTCACCACGCAGGCCGTCGCCGTCACCCTGGCCGCCGACGGCGCGCAGCGCGGCGGCGGCCTGCGTGCGGACGGCGAACATCGTGGTGAACAGGCTGGACACGCCGTCCGACCGGTCGGGGTTGAGTTGACGCACGACGTCCGCGAGGTCGACGTCGGCGTGCGCGAACGCGCCCCGGCAGACGTCACGGGTCCGCCGCAGCAGGTCGGTGAAGCTGTCCAGCGGCCCCACCGGCAGACGCAGGCAGATCGTGTTGCCGAAGTAGCCGATGACGCCCTCGGTCGCGGCACCCTCCCGGTTCACGACCGGGGATCCGACGGTGACGTCGGTCGCCCCGGTCACCCGGTGGATCAGCGCCGTGTAGGCGGCCAGCAGCACCATGAACGGTGTCGCGCCGTGGGCGGTCGCCAGTTCGCGGACCTGCCCGGCGAGCTCCCCTGCCGTGAGGTGGACGACCTGTCGGCCGGTGTCGCGACGGTGCGGGGCCGCGGCGACCGGCAGGTCGTCGGGGCCGCGGTCGTCGGGGTCGCGGTCGTCGGCGTCCGGCCCCGGCAGCCGCACGGGTTCGGCCAGCGGCAACAGCCGGTCGCGCCAGTAGGTGAGGCCCTCCGCCGGGACGGGCTGGTCCGCGACCGGGGCCGCGGCGTCGAGGAACTGGACGGCGGCACCGGCGCCCGCGCCGTCCTTCCCGGCGTAGGCGGCCTGCAGGTCGCCGAAGAAGACGTCCCAGGACGCGTCGTCCCAGGCGATGTGATGGGCGGCGAGCGCCAGGGTGTGCAGCGCCGGCCCGTGCCGCAGCAGGGTGACCCGCAGCGGGGACTCGGCGGTCAGGTCGAACGGGCGCCGCGCCGCTGCCAGCGCGATCGCGCGCGCACGCTCGTCGGGTTCCGCGCCCGGCTCGGCCGAGAGATCCACGCTGTGCCACGCCGGCAGGATGTCGTCCCGGACCACCTGCTGCAGCTGCCCGTCCGAGGTGGCCCGGTAGGTCGTGCGGAGGATCTCGTGCCGACCGGCGACGGCGATCAGCGCGCGGTGCAGGGCCTCCGGGTCAAGCGGGCCGGTCAGCTCGAACGCGGCCGAGATCGTGTAGGCGGCGCTGGTGGGGTCAAGCCGGGACAGGAACCACATGCGGCGCTGCGCCGGACTGACCGGGTGCCCCTGGCCGGCGCTCCGGCGAGACCTCTCGCCGACGCCACCCACCGGGTCGCGCGTCAGCCGCTCGGCCGCCAGCTGACGGCGAAGCAGGTCGCGCCTGCGCTGCGCGGAGTCGGGACTCGCCACAGTGGACGTCCTTCCGGTGATGGGGGTCGGGACGAGGGGCATCGACTGGTAACCGATGGGTTACCGCTTCAGGGGCCGGTGAGCGGTCGGTGACTGACAGGGGCGACGGCCGCCGCCTGGGGCAACGACCGCTGGCTGGCAGGCGGGCGCACCATCCTCGCACAGATTAGGTGAAGTTAACCTAATGTAGACGAGATCGGAAATGCAACCACCAGTTCGGATCGGCCCAGCTGGTCGGGCCCTGCAGTGCGCTCAGACCAGGCGTCCGGCATCAAGTCGGACGATGCGCGGGAGGCGTTCGATGGTGCTCGGCCGATGCGCGATGACGACCAGCGTCCGGCCGGGTCGCAGCCGCTCGACCGCCGCTTCCAGCCGGAGCGCGGCATCCGGGTCGAGGTCGGCCGTCGCCTCGTCGAGCAGCAGTACCGGTGGATCGATGAGTGCCGCCCGCAACAGCCCGACGATCT
This sequence comes from Frankia sp. R43, assembly GCF_001306465.1. Classification (NCBI taxonomy): domain Bacteria; kingdom Bacillati; phylum Actinomycetota; class Actinomycetes; order Frankiales; family Frankiaceae; genus Frankia; species Frankia sp. R43. The sequence continues at coordinate 761,153 of NZ_LFCW01000004.1, forward strand.
GGCGCTCGCCGGCGGAGAGCCGGTCACCCCGGGTGCCGAGATCGGCGTCGAGACCGCCCAGCCGGGCCGCCCAGTCGCCGAGGCCGAGGATGTCGACGACGCGCTCCATCGCCGGCCGGCCCGGCGCCCCGGGCACCAGCGCCAGGTTCTCCGCCAGCGTGCCGGTGATGATGTGCACCTGCTGCGGAACGAGGACGATGCGGGCCCGAACCTCCCGCGCCGGGACGGCCCGCAGATCGACGCCCCCGTAGCGCACCGCCCCGACGTCCGGCTCGTAGAGCCCGGCGAGCAGCTTCGCCAGGGTCGTCTTCCCGGACCCGGTGACGCCGACGAGGCCGGCCCGGTCGCCGGTCGGGAAGGTGACCGAGACGTCGCGCAGCACCTCCGCGCCGTCGGCGTAGCCGAAGCCGAGGTCGTCGGCGACCAGGTCGCCGTGCGCCGGCAGGCCGCCGCCCCCGCCGCCCCCGTCGCCTCCGCCGCGGGCGCCGCGGGCGCCCGGCACTGCCGCCAGGCCTGTCCCCGGGACCGGCGCCGAGTCCGGCGCCGGCGGCAGTGCGTCGAGCAGGTCCGTCAGGCGAGCCAGGCCCACCCGGGCCAGCTGGGCCTGGCCGGCCAGGCCCGACAACGTGAGCACGCCTTCGAACAGGTTGCGGGTCGCGACCACGAAGACGACGACCGTGCCGACGCCGAGATGCCCCGCGCGCACCAGCCAGACGCTGAGCAGCAGCAGCGCGGCGGTGGCCAGCCCCTCGATCATGCCGAACAGCTCCAGCCGGTTCTGCACGACGAGCGTGCGGTCCGCCACCTGCTGGAGCCTGTCGTTGTCCTCCCGGAACCGGCGGATCCACTCCTGGGGTCGTCCGGGGGCGACCAGGGCCTCATGCGCGCTGAGCGTCTCGGTGAAGGCCGCCGTCATCGCCGCGTCGGCCGCGGCCTGGCGGCCGTACGCCTCCGACGCGCCCCGGTTGAACCAGGCCACGATCGCGATCGCCAGAGGCAGGAACAGCACGACGAGCAGCAACGTGAGCAGCCATGAGTAGACCAGCAGCAAAACCGTGGTCAAAGCGATCGTGAGGCTGACGCCGAGCAGGTTGGGCAGCTGGTCGCGCAGGAAGAGCGTGAGGTCGGCGATCTCGCCGGTCGACCGGCGCAGCAGGTCACCGGTCCGGTGGGCCTCGATGAAGCGCAGAGGTGCCCGGGCGAGGCGTGCCACGACGAGATCCCGCAGGCCGCGGATGGTCCGCTCCCCGGCCGCGGACAGCAGCAGCTCCGACCAGCGCAGCAGGAGCATCCTGGCCAGGGCGAGCCCGACCATCAGGACGACCGCCTGCCACAGCCGGCCCCGGTCGCCCGCGGACACGGCGTCGACTCCCCACCCGATGGCGGGCGCGAGGCCCACCACCGCCGCCGTGCTGGCCACACTCGCCAGCAGCGCGGCGGCCAGGATCGCCCGGTGCGGGCGCAGGTACGGCCAGAAGCGCCGGAAGGTGCCCGCGAGGGGCGGGTCGTCGGCCAGTACCCGGACCTCAGCCATCGCCGCCCCGCACACCGACGGTGCCCGCGCCGCCACGTGAGCCGGCGGGCACGTGCTCGGCGGCCGGCACGGACCGTGCGGGCGCCGGGGCAGCGGCGGGGGCGAGCCGGACGACCCGGTCGGCGGCGGCCAGGACAGCCGGTCGATGGGAGATCACGACGAGCGCGGTCCGCGGCGACCACTCGCGCAGCCGGCGCAGAATCGTGGCCTCGGTCGCGGCGTCGACCGCCGCGGTGGCATCGTCGAGCACGAGCACGTCCGGACGTCCGACCAGCCCACGCGCCAGCGCGAGCCGCTGCCCCTGCCCGCCGGAGACGGTCGCCCCGCGCTCCCCCAGCTCGGTGTCGTAGCCGTCGGGCAGACTCGTCACGAAGTCGTCGATCGCGGCCACCACGCAGGCCGCGCGCACCTCGTCGAGATCGACCTCGCGGCCGACCCGGATGTTGTCCGCGACCGTGCCCGCCAGAATCAGTGGCCGTTGGGGCACCAGGCCGATCCGGTGGGCGAGCTCGACGCGGGACACCCGCCGCAGGTCGACGCCACCCAGGCTGACCGAGCCGCGCGCCGGGTCCTCCACCCGGCACAGCAGGCGGGCGAGCGTCGTCTTGCCGCTGCCGGTCGGGCCGGTCACCACGACGAGCTCGCCCGGGCCGACGGCCAGGTCGACCGGGCCGAGCACCTGCCTTCCCTCGCGCCGGGCGGTCAGGGCGGTGGCGCGCAGCGCGGCGCCCGGTGGCGGAACCTCGGCGTCGGCCGAGTCGTCGTCGGGCACCGGGGTGGCGAGAACCCCGGCGATGCGCCCCGCCGCGACGCGGGCCTGGCCGCGAGCGGCGAGCAGCTCGACCGCGACCGTGACCGCCAGCGCCAGCGTCGTCATCCAGGAGGTGAAGGCGACCAGGCCACCGATGGTGAGGTCGCCGCGCAGCGCGGCCGTACCGCCGATGGCCAGCCCGGCCGCGATCGCCAGCCTGGGCACGGCCGGCGGGACGGCGGCCCAGGACGCCGAGATCCGCGCGGCGGTCATCGTTCGGTCGGTGAGGACCGCGCTGCGGTCGTCATGACGGCGGACGAGTGCCGTCTCACCGCCGAGGCCGCGGACCGCGGCGCTGGCCGACAGCAGATCGTCCACCGCGTCGGCGCGGGCGGCGAAGGCCGCCGACAGGCTCTCGTTCGCCGCGCCGAACCGGCCGGGGAAGTAGCCGTTGACGAGCACGACCAGCGGGATCGTGGCGACGCCCACCACCAGCAGCCGCCAGTCGAGCAGGGCGAAGGCGGGCAGCACCACCACGATGGTCACCACGATCCGGACCCAGATCGCGAGGCTCTGCACCCACTGCCGGACGAGATCGACATCCCGGGTGACTCTGGTCGCCAGGTCGCCGTGCCCGAAGCGGGCGAGGGCGGGCCGGTCGAACGCGGCCACCCGCTCGACGAGCGCGGCCCGCAGCGCGTGGGCGACCCCGTTCGCGGCCCGGCCCGACCACCACAGCCCGCCGGCCCCACCGATCATGAACACGACGGCGAACAGCGCCGTCGGAATCGCCCAGGCGGCCGTGCCCTGCACCGAGTGCGCGGTGACGCCTCGGTCGAGCGCGCGTTGGATACACCAGGGAAGCGCCAGCATGGCGGCCTGCTGGGCGACGGTCGCCAGGCCACCGAGGGCGAGATCACGCCGCCGGGCCAGGAGCTGCCCGCGGAGCAGTCCTGTCGAGCCGTACAGCCCAGCGCCCAACCCAGCACCGCCCTGATCGGATGTGCCCACGCCGTCCGACCGCTTCCGTTCCCGCGCTTCGGGCGCTCCGCCGGAACCGAAGCCGTTCGTCCGGGCGGCCGTGAGTACTCGCGGCCCCCGCGTGATCGGAGATCGCGGGAAAGTGGATTTCTCGCCTGTTAGGTATAGCTAACCTAAGACCGATGGTCAACCCGCACGGCCGGCCGGCACCGGGCGACATCCGACCCGGGGACCGCGACACAGGATCTCAGAGCCCGGCCACCCACCGCGACCAGTCGAGCCGACAGCCGCACACTTGACACTCCGGAACTCCATCCGAAAAATAGGTAAGCCTTCCTTTACCAGACCATCGGAACATATGCCGTCCCTCTGCCTCTCTGCCGTCGGGAAAGGCACGGCACACGGGGAACCGGAGGATTCGGGCGTGGTGAAAGTCACGGCACCGCCCCAGGACGCGGACACGGTCGACGCCGACCGGGCCGCCGCCGACAGGGCCGCGGCCGACCAGACAGCGGCCGAGCTGGCTGAGCTGCGTCGTGCGGTCCGCGGCCGGATCGGCGTCGCGGCCGTGCTGCAGGCACTGGCCGCGGTGCTGTCGATAGCTCCCGCGGTCGTGCTGGTGGAGATCGCGCGGCGGCTGCTGAACGACGAGGGCGCGTCGGTGTGGCCGCTGGCCTGGCTCGCGGCCGGCCTGCTCCTCGCCCGGTTCGTGCTGTACGCGTCGGCGAGCCTGCTCAGCCATCTCGCCGACGCCGACCTCGCGTACCTGCTGCGCCGCCGGATGACCGAGCACGTCAGCGCCCTGCCGCTGAGCTGGTTCGCGGGCGGGGTGTCGGCTCGGGTGCGCTCGACGGTGCAGGACGACGTGGGCTCGTTGCACCACGCGGTTGCCCACGCCCGCGCCGACCTGGCCTCGGCGGTGGCCGGCCCGAGCGTCGTGATCATCTACCTGCTCTGGGTCGACTGGACACTCGCACTGGTCACGGTCGCGCTCATCGCGGTGGCCCAGACCATCCGCTCGCGGCTCGCGGTGCGTGCGACCGACCAGGTGAACCGCATCGCGGCAGCCAACAGCGAGCTGACCGCGGCCGTGCTGGAGACGGTGCGCGGCATCAGCGTCGTCAAGGCCTTCGCCGCCGACCAGAGCTCCCGCCGGTTCACCGCGGCCGCGGCCGAGCACGCCGACGCCGACGAGCAGGCCCAGCGCATCTTCCTGCGGCCGCGCGGCGTCGCGCGGGCCACGGTGGCCCCCGCGACGGTGATGTTCGTGGTCACCGCCGTCGGGACCGGCCTGGTCGCCGCCGGCTGGACCGACCCGGTGGACCTGGTGGCCTTCATTCTCCTCGGCGTCGGCCTGTTCGAGCAGATCACCCCGATCTACCTGGCCCAGGACCTGCGGGAACGCGCTCAGGACGCGGCCGGGCGGATCAGTGGCCTGCTGCGCGAGCCCCGGCAGCCGGAGGTCGACCCCACCCGGGCCCGCACCGTGGGCATCCCGCCGACCGTCGAGCTCGACGACGTCCACTTCGCCTACCCGGACGGTCGCGAGGTCCTGCACGGCGTGAGCGCGACGCTGCGCCCCGGGACCGTGACCGCGCTGGTCGGCTCCTCCGGGGCGGGCAAGTCGACGCTGGCGATGCTGATGGCCCGGTTCGCCGACGTCACCGCCGGCACGATCCGCCTCGGTGGCGCCGACCTGCGCGACATCGACCGCGACGAGCTCTACCGCCACATCGGATTCCTGCTGCAGGACGTCGTGCTGCTGCGCCGGACGATCCGGGACAACATCGCCCTCGCGGTCCCGGACGCGTCCGACGAGGCGGTCCGCGCCGCCGCCCGCGCGGCCGCCGTCGACGACCGCATCCTCGCCCTGCCGCGGGGCTACGACTCGGTCGTCGGCGAGGACGCGCACCTGTCCGGCGGTGAGGCACAGCGGATCGCGATCGCCCGAACCCTGCTGGCGCGGACGCCGATCGTGCTCCTCGACGAGGCCACCGCGTTCGCCGACCCCGACTCCGAGGCCGCCATCCAGGACGCGCTGGCCGAACTGGCCGCCGGCCGGACGCTGTTCGTGATCGCGCACCGCCTGTACACGGTCACCGCCGCCGACCAGATCCTCGTCCTCGACGACGGACGGATCGTCGAGCGCGGCCGGCACGACGACCTGCTCGCCGCGGGCGGGCGCTACGCCCAGCTCTGGCGGGCGCAGCAGAGCGATCGGGAAGGACGAGCTTGACATCCTCGACGAACACGTCGGGTACGGCGGGTACGGCCAGCGTCGCGGGCAGCCTGCGCGGCCTCGTCCCAGCCGGCCAGCACCGGCCGCTGGGGTGGTACCTCGCGTCGGTGGCCGGCTACGCCGTCAGCGAGGGAGTGGCCTTCGGCGTGCTGTTCCCACTGCTGACCGCCCTGTTCGACGGCGACACCACCACGGCGGCATGGTGGCTGCTCCCCCTCACCGCGGCGGCGGTCGCCGGGTGGTTCGCGCACTACTACCTGGGATCGCGGGCGCTGCGGCTGTCCTCGGTCTGGCGCCGAGACCTCTACAACCGGCTCGGCGCCAAGCTGGTGACGCTGCCGCTGGGCTGGTTCGACGGGGCTCGGGGGGGCGAGGTCCCGCAGCTGGTCATCGGTGACGTGGCCAGGGTCTCCTCCACCGTGTTCCTCGCGCAGGCCCTGATCAGCGTGGTCGCGACGCCCGCGACGATCGCCGTGTTCCTGCTCGGCTTCGACTGGCGGATCGGACTCGCCGCGCTGATCTCCGTCCCGGTCGTGCTGGTCGCGCTCTCGGTCAGCCGCCGGCTCACCGAACGCTCCGAAGCGGCCGAGAACGCCGCCACCACCGAGGCCGGCAGCCGGCTCGTCGAGTTCGCCGGGGCCCAGCCGACGCTGCGGGCCACCGGCCAGACCGCCGCCGGCCGCGCCGCGCTGGACAACGCCTTGGCCGACCAGCACCGCGTCTCCCGGCGCAAGATCGTCCGCTCGCTGCCCGGCGAGTACATCGGGGAGATCGGCCTCCAGCTGGCGCTCACCGCCCTGTTCCTCGTCGGGCTCGCGCTCACCACGCAGGACGGCCTCGAACCGGGCCGGATGATCGCCCTGGTCGTGCTCGGCATCAGTCTGCTGCGCCCACTCGACGCCCTGGTCGGCCTCGGCGGCATCCTGCAGAGCTGCGCGGCCTCCGCCCGGCGGATCGCCGAGCTCCTGGCGGTCGAGCCGCTCCCCGAGCCCGCGGACGGCAAGCAGATCGGCCACGCCGGGATCGAGCTGACCGACGTCCGCTTCTCCTATCCCGACGGGCCCGAGGTCCTGACCGGGCTGAACCTCACCGTCCCGGCCGGGCGGACCACCGCGCTCGTCGGCGCCTCCGGCGGCGGGAAGACGACGGTCACGAAGCTGATCGCCCGTTTCCACGACGTCGACTCCGGGTCGGTGCGCGTGGGCGGCGTGGACGTCCGCGACGTCACCGGCCGCGAGCTGTTCGGGCACATCGCGCTGGTGTTCCAGGATGTCTACCTGCTCGACACCACCATCGAGGAGAACATCCGGTTCGGTAACCCCGGTGCGTCCGAGGAGCAGGTCCGTGACGCGGCGCGGCGCGCCCAGGTCGACTCGATCGTCGCCCGGCTCCCGAACGGCTGGGCCAGCCATGTCGGTGAGGGCGGTCGGCTGCTGTCGGGCGGCGAGCGCCAGCGCGTGGCCATCGCCCGCGCCCTGTGCAAGGACGCGCCCATCGTCCTGCTCGACGAGGCCACGGCATCCCTCGACACGGAGAACGAGGCGGCCGTGCACGACGCCATCGCCGAGCTCGCCACCGACCGAACCGTCCTGGTCATCGCGCACCGGCTCGACACGATCATCCGTGCCGACCAGATCGCCGTCCTGGACGGCGGCCGGATCGTCGAGTGCGGGACGCACCCGGAGCTCGTCGCACAGGATGGCCGGTACGCCGCCTTCTGGCGCGAACGCGAACGCGCCCGCGGATGGCGGCTGACAACCGGCGCCCGGACCGGCACCGCTGGAGATCGGGGCTGACCTCCGCCGGCATCCCCGGCACAGCCCTCGCCGTCAGCGGGTGGCGGACGTCGCCACGCCGGGGCCGCTGCGCGTCGGGCGGGTCAGCCTGGGATCGACGCGGCGCACCATGGCCGCGGTCAGGGCGAGGGTGGCGCAGGCCAGGATGACGCCGAAGCCGATGTCGAAGGTCCAGATGTGCTGGTTGTGCTCCCACAACGGGTCCGCCGGGTCGGTGCGCAGCCCCTCGTAGCCCAGCTTCGAGACCTCGTTGATGTCCGCGGTGGACGCAAGCGCCGCGTAGCCCCACCGCGCCGGCGCGATCCAGGAGATCTGCGCCACCCAGGTCCGACCGGACAGCGACACCAGACCACCGGAGAGCATGAGCTGGGCCATCGTCACCAGCACCAGGACGGGCATCGTCTTGTCCGCGGTGTCGACGATCGTCGACACCAGCAGACCGATCACCATCGACGCGTTCGCGGTGACGATCATCGCGATGAGGATCTCGACCAGCGGGGAGCCCAACACGACGGCGTCCGTCGGCGCCCGGCCCACCAGGCCGATGAAGGTGCAGACCACGCACTGCACGGTGGTGATCCCGGTCAGCACCACCGTCTTCGAACCGAGATAGGCGGCCCGGGAAAGCCCGATGGTCCGTTCCCGCCGGTAGATGTCACGTTCCTTGACGATCTCCCGGACGGAGTTCGCCATCCCCATGAAACAGCCGCAGAGGATCAGCACGACGAGCACCTTCGGCGCGTTGGGGTTCGGTGCGTCCGGCAGGGCACCCAGCCCGTCCGGCGCGGGAATCATTCTGGGAATGAAACCGAGCAGGAACGGGAAAACGATGATCAGCCGCAGGTAGGAATGGTCGGCCCGTATCACCCGAAGGTAGCGGCGGGTGAGAGTGGAAAGCTGGGCGGCGACCGGCCGTTTTCGCACCCTGGGCAGATCCGCCGGCGGCCTGCGGGCCATCGGGGCGACCACCGCCGACGGCACGAAGTACTCCGACGCCCGGAACCGGGCGGCGGCCCCCGCCCCGGAGGAGTGCTCCAGCGTGCGGAACACCGACGCGAACTCGCGGAAGTCGTTCTTGCCGAAGAAGTGCAGCGCCCCGTCGACCGGGCCGAAATAGGCCACATGCCCACCCGGCGCCAGGACGAGAACGTAGTCACAGAGATCCAGAAAAAGCACGCTGTGGGTGACCACGATGACCGTGCGGCCGTTCTCGTCCGACGGGCCCGTGCCCGCGCCCGCGCCCGTACTCGCCCCCGCCCCCTTGGCCAGGCCGCGCAGTGTCTGCATCACGGACTGGTCGTTGGCCGGGTCGAGGCCGGAAGTCGGTTCGTCCAGGAACAGCAGCGACGGGCAGGTGAGCAGCTCCAGCGCCACCGAGGTGCGCTTGCGCTGGCCACCGGAGAGCCGGTGCACCACGGTGTCGGCGTGCGCGGTCAGCCCGAGCTCGTCGAGAACCTCCGCCACCCGGGTGCGCCGCTCGTGCGCGGTGGTGTCCGCGGGGAAGCGCAGCTCGGCCCCGTACTCGAGGGCCTGCCGGACGGTGAGCTGGCCGTGCAGCGGGTCGGCCTGCGGCACGTACCCGATCCGTCGCCGTAGCTCGTCGTAGTCCGCGTACAGGTCCCGGCCCGCGTACCGGACGGTTCCGGCGTCCGCGGGCCGGAACCCGGCCAGCGCGTTGAGCAGCGTCGACTTGCCCGCGCCGCTGGGCCCGACCACGGCGAGCAGCGACCGGGCCGGCAGCCGGAAGGTCACGTTGTGCATCAGCTGCTTGGCGCCGGCGTGCACGGACAGCGCCCGCGCCTCGAAGGCGACGTCGCCGGAGTCGATGTACTCGACGAGGTAGTCGCCCTTGAGCTGGTAGAGGTGGTGGCCGATGGCGATCACGTCGCGCTCGCCGACCGGGGCCGCCGTCACCCTCCGGCCGTTGACGAAGGTCCCGTTCGCCGAACCGAGATCGACGATCCGCACGCCGTCGGCGCGCACCTCCAGCGCCGCGTGGTAGCGCGAGGCGAGCAGGTCCCCGACGGTGATGTCGTTGTCGCTGGAGCGGCCCAGATGCAGCCGCCCCGGACGCAACGTGTGCAGCCGGTGGTGGGCGCCGGCCGGGATGGTGGCGGCACCGGTGGCGGCGGGGAACGGGGCCACGGCGGTGGCAGCCGTGGCGGAGAGCGACACGGTGCCGTTGCCGGAGGTGGCAGCGGTGACCGAGCGCGACGCGGTGCCGTAACGCGACGCGGTGCCGTGACCGGAGGTGGCAGCGTGCCGCCAGCCGAACGCGGTCGGCCTGCCGCCGACCGAGGCGCTGGCCGCGGGGATCATCTGCGGGACAGCCGAGGCCTGGCTGCGACGCCACTGGACGCCCAGCGGCACGGTGTTCTCGTCGCTCGCCCACCGGGGGGCGGGCCACCGCGTGTCCACGCCGGCAGCCACGGAGTCGTGCCGCGCACGCCCGCGCCGGGCCTGCTGTTCATGGTTTCGCTCGTCATGGTTTCGCTCGGCTCGCAGCGCCCGCTGCTCCAGTTTCGCCACATACGCTCGCCCACGCCGCAGCCGGCACCCCAGGAAGGTCGACCCGACACTCCACAGGAGCACCCCGGCGACGGACTGCACCACAGCGTCCGGCCTGGCCAGCGCCGCCGGCAGGATCAGGATGACGGCGCCGGCGGCAGCGGTCCACGCGACCTTCGGCGGCCGGTAGGCCCCGGCGCTGTAGAACGCCACCCAGGCCGCCAGCAACGACGGCCCGTCGCCCAGTGGCCCGGCCAGGAGATTCACGAGGCAGGACCACCCGGCGACGAATCCGAGAACCAGCGGCGGCCAGCGGCGGCGCAGCACCAGAACTGCACAACTAATCGCAGTTGTAACAAGGAAAGTCGCACTCAGTCCGGAACTATCCACCGGGGCCTGCGTGGCGATGGCCACACCCAGCCCAAAGGCAACGCAGGCGACGGCGATATCGGCTAGATACGTCCGACGCCGCGACTCCTCCCGACCGACATTTCGGAACCCCGCCAGCCATCCGGACACGGCATCACCGTACATAGCCGACGCCGATATCCACCGCACCGAAACCCGAAAGTGCCACCGGCTACCGCATCTGCAGTAGCCGGTGTACGGCGAATCCGCCGCCTCCCCTCGACGCGGGATCTCGTGGGATGACCGGACATCGCACCGGCCGGAACGTCCGGCCGGGACGCCATGGACGCCACGGACGCCGACAGCACCACCAGCCGGACCGAGCCCGCGAAGCCCACACGGATCAGGAACGACCGGGAACCGAAGCCACCTCCAGCTGCCGGTGACAGGCCTGCCGAACAATGCTCCGAAGCTCCTGCACCGGCCGCCCCCAGCCAGCATCCCATTCATCCGCAAGGTGAAACAACGAACCGAGCGGAAGATTCATCACTGATTCGTCGAAGTAGTGGTCACCGGCTATCTCATGAACCCTGTCGACGACCCATCGCTCGGTCGCGCGCCCCGCAAAGAGCAGTTCGGCCACATTGGTGAAAGCCATCAGCGCAGCTGCCCGCAGGTGGTCTCGCTCCACCGCCGCGACGTCAACCTCCAGCGGGCCGCATTCCCGCAGAGCCGCCTCGATCAGATCACGGACCGCGGCCGGATCCCTGCCGTCGAGGCCGGCGAGCTCGACCAGCGCCGCACCGTCATAACCACGCGCGATCCAGTGCGCCGCCCAGCCTGGAACCCGCTCCGTCGGAAGCATTCCCAGTACCAGCCACGCCGCGACCAGGCCCGGCGCGGGAACGCCGTCATCCGGTTCGGTCGGTGGGTCACCGGCGTTCGTCATCTCCGGCCGCATCTCCTCGTTCTAACACCGGTCGGCCGCCGGCTGGGCGACACGGACGAATCAGACCCGCGGGCCGGCGTTCAGCCGGCCAGCCGGCCGTTGACCGCGGCGATGACGGCGTTGACCGACGCGGTGAGCGCGGAGGTGTCCTGGCCGACGCCCCAGCGTTCCGTACCGCTGAGGCCGATCTCGATGTAGGCCGTCGCGAGGCTGGCGCCGCCACGGTCCATGGCGTGCTCGCTGAAGGCGACGACCTCCGCCTCGACGCCGATCCCGGCGAGCAGCGCTGTCAGCGCCGCCAGCGGTCCGTTCCCGATCCCCCGGCGAGGCGTCCGCGCCTCGCCCCCGGGCGTCGCCAGCTCGGCGACGAACTCGTGCTCACCCGGCGCGGTCTCGGCGGTCCGCCAGCTGGACAGCAGGATCGGCCCGTGGTGCACCGGTGCCAGATAGCGGGCCTGGAACATCTCCCAGAGCTCCTTGGCCACGAGCTCGCGTCCGTCGCGGTCAGCGGCTTCCTGCGCGACCCGGGAGAAGTCGGCCCGCAGGCCCCTGGGGAGCTCCAGGCCGTAGTGAAGGTTCAGCAGATGCGCGATCCCGCCCTTGCCGGACTGGCTGTTCACCCGGATCAACGCCTCGTAGCTGCGCCCGACGTCCGCCGGGTCGATCGGCAGGTACGGAACAGCCCACGGGGCTCGCCCCTCTGGCACCGACCGTGCCGCGGCGAGGGCGGCATGATGTGCCAGTCCCTTGCTGATCGCGTCCTGGTGGGTGCCGGAGAAGGCGGTGTAGGCCAGCTCGCCCCCGTAGGGGTGCCGGGGATGGACCGGCATCCGGTTGCAGTGCTCGACGGTCTCCCGGACGACGTCGATGTCCGAGAAGTCAATCATCGGGTTGACGCCCTGGGAGTAGAGGTTGAGCGCGAGGGTGACCAGATCGACGTTGCCGGTGCGTTCGCCGTTGCCGAACAGGCAGCCCTCGACCCGCTGCGCGCCGGCGAGCAGCGCCAGCTCCGCACATGCGACCCCGGTGCCGCGGTCGTTGTGCGGGTGGACGGACAGGATCACCGACTCCCGCCGCGCCAGGTGGCGGTCCATGTACTCGATCTGATCGGCGTAGACGTTCGGGGTGGAGATCTCGACCGTCGCCGGCAGGTTGTGGATGACCGGTCGCTGCGGGCAGGCGTCCCACAGCTCGCTGAGGCTGTTGCAGATCTCCAGCGCGAAGTCGGGTTCGGTCGCGTTGAAGACCTCGGGTGAGAACTGGAAGCGGACGTCGGGAAAGCGCGGGGACGCGGCGAGTCGCGCCATCTGCTCCGCGGCGTCGCGTGCCAGCGCCAGCAGTTCCGCACGGTCATGGCCCAGGACGACCTGCCGCCAGACCGGTGCCGTGGCGACATAGAGGTGAACGACGACGCGAGGCATCCCTCCGGCCGCCGGCATCCCGGCGATCGCCTCGAAGGTCCGCTCGATGAGATCTCGCCGCGCCGGGGTGAACACCACCGTTGTCACATCCGGTGGGACGGCATCGTCCTCGACCAGGTGCCGGACGAAGTCGAAGTCCGTCTGGCTGGCGGAGGGGTAGCCGACCTCGATCTCCTTGAAACCCATGGCGACGAGCAGATCGAACATCATCCGCTTGCGCGGTGTGTCCATCGGCTCGCGCAGGGCCTGGTTCCCGTCCCGCAGGTCCACCGACACCCACAGCGGCGCGGTGTCCACGCGGCGCGTCGGCCAGATCCGGGTGGAAGGAGGGTCGACTGCCGGCAGCTCGACCCGCTCGTGGATGGGCAGGTACCGCTGGTGCGGCATCGAGCTGGGGCGCTGCGCGTTCCACGCCGCGGCATCTGCCGGCAGCGCGCCCCTGGGACGGACGACGGTGGGGAAGCTGACCGCGTCAGCAAAGGCGGAGACGGTGGAGACGGTCGAGAAGGCGGCGGATGTCGAGGGTGCGGTGGGTGCGGTGGGTGTCGAGGAGGCGGCGGCCGGCGCCGCCGTGACAGACGGACTGCTCGAACAATCGGGCATAGGAGGTGATCGGCCCTTCGGGTCTCGGTCGCGCGTGGTCGACCGGCGGCACAGCGGCCCCGCGGCGGGGTGCCGGTCGCCTCAGGCCCCGCCGCGGCGGGTAAGAAGCAGCCACACGCCCAGCGTCACGGGGGTACCATACTCCACATCTCAGCTCCTCAGACAACCTGAGAGGTTCACATGGCGCTCGGCGCGTTGCGATCGACGTCGCTGGTCGACCAGGCGACACAGCTCCTGCGTGACCAGATCACCGGCGGCGAGTGGCCGGTCGGAACCCGCCTGCCCGGGGAGAACGCGCTCGCGGCGACGCTGGGTGTGGGCCGCTCCACCGTGCGCGAGGCGCTGCGCGCGCTGGCCGGTGCGGGGCTGGTGGCGTCCCGGCAGGGGTCCGGCGTGTTCGTCATCGCCACCGAACCGGCGCAGGACTGGAAGGACGTGCTTCGCCGCGCCGCGGTGGGCGACGTCTACGAGGTCCGGATGTTCCTGGAGGTGCAGGCCGTGCGGCTGGCCGCGCAGCGGCGCACCGAGGTGGAGATCACCGCCATGCGCGACGCCCTCGACCGGCGACGGGCCGCGGCCGGCGGTGACGACGAGATGTTCGTCGACGCCGACATCGCCCTGCACGCCGCCGTTGTCGCGGCCGCGCACAATCCGGTGCTCGACGGGCTGTTCACCGAGTTCCTGCCCGTGCTGCGCCGGGGGCTCATCGAGCTGGTCGACCTGCTCGGCCTGCGCGCCACCGACCACAACCACGGTGACGCCGCGCACGCCGCCCTCGTCGAGGCCGTGGCCGCCGGCGACGGTGAGCGTGCCAGCGAGATCCTGCAGGCCGAGCTGGACCAGACGCTCGCCCTGCTGCGAGCCCCGACGGCCTGAGCGCGCATCAGAGCCGAGGACGGATCAGCGCTGAAGGCCGGTCAGAAGCGAAGCTGGCGCTTGAGGATCTTGCCCATCGGGTTGCGCGGCAGCTCGCCGACGAGCTCCAGGCGCTCGGGGCACTTGTACCGCGCGAGTCCCTCGGCCTGGCAGTGGGCGGCGAGGCCGGCGAGAGTGACCGCGGTACCGGGACGCACGACCACCACGGCGCAGACCCGCTCCCCGGTACGTTCGTCCGGCACGCCGACGACGGCGGCGTCCGCGACCGCCGGGTGACGCAGCAGCACCTCCTCGACCTCGGAGGCCGAGATGTTCTCCGCGTTGCGGATGATGACGTCCTTGAGCCGGCCCTCGACGCGGACCCGGCCCTCCCCGTCGACCGAGCCGAGGTCACCGGTGCGCAGCCATCCCTCGCCGTCGAAGGCATCGGCGTCCAGCGTGGCGTCGACGTAGCCGAGGAAGCACTGCGGGCCCTTCAGCCGCAGCTCACCGTCGACGACACGGACCCGCACACCGGTCATCGGCCGGCCCACGGTCGAGCCGGCTCCGGAGTCCGACGGCGTCTCGCTGGTCGCCACCGGGAACTCGGTCAGCCCCCAGGAGTTCACCACTCCCGCAACACCGAACACCTCGGCGACCTCCCGGCTCACGGTCTCCGGGGTCGGCGCCCCGCCGCCGACGCAGACCCGCACCGCGGGGAACAACGGCCTGTCGCCGTGCCGGTGCTCGGCCGCCACGTACGCCAGGAAGAACGGTGTGGCGGAGCCGAGGAAGGTCGGCCGGTGGGTGGCCATCCGCCCGGGGGTCGTCGCCGGGTCGAACACGTCGAACAACACCAGCCGGCCCCCGGTGCGCAGCGCCGCCGCGAGCATGGCCACGCCCCCGATGTGGGCGAGCGGCCAGGCGATCGGATACACGTCACCGGCGCCGAAACCCAGCCCGTCCACCACGCCGTTGGACGACGCGATCACCGAGGAGTCGGTGTGCCGCACGCCCTTGGGGTCGGCCACCGTCCCCGACGAGTAGTAGATCCACCTGCACTCCCCGACGCCGACCGGAGGCGCCGAATCCCCGGCAGGGGCGGACGGCACCGGCAGCCCGGGTCGCTCCGGCAGCGTGCCGGGGTCGGCGGCGGGAAGCCGCAGACCACTGCGCGGCGGGCTCTCAAGATCGAGCGAGACCACCTCGACACCGAGGGAACGAGCCATCTCCCCGTGACCGAAGCCCCGCCACCGCTCCGGCACGACGAGCAGGCGGGTGCCGACCTGCCGCGTGATGTACCCGACCTCCCGATGCCGGAACACCGGGATGATCGGATTCTGCACCAGGCCGAGCCGGGCACACGCCACCATCAGCACCGCTGCCTCGAGGGTGGTCGGCAGCTGCCACGAGACGACGTCACCCGGCCGCAGCCCGAGCGCGTACAGACCGGCCGCCACCCGCTCGGCCTCCTCGCGCAGCCCGGCGAACGTCAGTGCCCGACCGTGGTCGTCCGCCAGGATCACCGCCGTGGGCAGGCGAGACGCCGCCTGCTCGACCAGGGACCAGAACGCGGCCGCTGGTGGCAATCCGAGGTGAGGCCCGCTCGACGCGCTCGCCGTGGTCGTCATTTGTCAGGCCCCGACCCCTCCGACAGCAGCAACTCACCCGAAGGGACTGAATCTATCTATACTTTTGGGTGCTGTCGAGCAGATCAGGTGCCACCGTCAGTGCGCCGCCGCGGGACCACCTGAGACCACGCCGATGCCGGCAGCCTGCATCCAAGCACCTCCCGGCGGGCCATCGCCCCGGCCGCAGCGGATCTCGACCGGCCAGGACTGAGGCACCGGTGGCCGACCGGAGATCAGGCGGCTCGACACCTCTCTCCCACCTCCGCCCAGGGCCACCCGAGGGCTTCACTGGAAATATATATAGATTTACCTTACGATGGTCTCGACCTGGGAGTAGCGGGAAGAGGGACGAGTCGTTGACTGACGGACGTGTGTTGATGGAGCGGGAGCCGGAGTCCGGCATCGCCCGCATCACGATCAACAATGCGCAGCGGCGCAACTCCTACGACCCGCCGATGCGCGACCAGCTCGCCGCCTACCTCGACGAACTGGCAGACGACGACGACACCAAGGTCGTCCTCCTCCGCGGCACCGGCGGCTACTTCTCCTCCGGCGCCGACATGCGCAACGCCTACGGCTGGTACGGCGAAGGCACCGACCAGACCCCCCACAGCAACGGCGACGGCAGCACCACCGGCAACGGAGACGGAAGAACCACCCGACGACGCCGACCCAGCCAACGCCGCCGCCTCGCCGTCGACCGCCGCACCTTCGCCTTCTACCACGAACTCCTCGGCTACCCCAAAGCCACCATCGCCCAGGTCGAAGGCCTCGCCCTCGGCGGCGGCTTCGAAATCGCCCTCATGGCCGACATCGCCGTCGTCGGCGAAAACACCCGCCTCGGCATGCCCGCCACCCGCTTCCTCGGCCCCGCCCTCGGCTCCCTGCACCTGTTCTTCCACCGACTCGGACCCGTCCTCGCCAAACGCATGCTCCTCACCGGCGACCTCCTCACCGGCGCCGAACTCGACGAACGCGGCATCTTCACCGAAACCGTCCCCGACACCGACGTCCCCACCCGCGCCGAATGGTGGGCCCGCAAAGTCTCCCGCATGCCCGCCGACGGCATCGTCATCGCCAAGGAAGCCTTCCGCCTCGTCGAACAACTCCAGGGCTACCAAGGCGAAGAAGTCCTCAGCTACCTCTTCCACGCCTACGGCACCAACCTCACCTTCGAAGACAACGAATACAACTTCGTCAAAGTCCGCGCCCAACACGGCGTCAAACGCGCCTTCGAACTCCGCGACGAACACTTCGAAATCCCCGAACCGTGAGGACCCGGCCCGGCGGTTCCGCGGAACCGCCGGGCCGCGCAACGGCGGTCGCCACGCTCGCGGCCCAGTCCCAACGTCGGACGTGGCTTGACGTGGCTTGACGTGGCGCAGCCCTCTCAACATTATCGAAGTCGACATCGACACCGAGATAGTGACCGGGAGTGACCTGGGCGTCCGCACGCGCACCCCGTGCACGTCCGACGGCGGCCCGGCGGCGAGGAGAGGCCATGTCAGCCGACGAGCGCAGCAACAGGATGTCCTTCTTCACCTCGGCGGGCGCGCCGACGCTCGACGAGGACGGGATGATGTCGCCGCCGCGGATCGACCGGGAGGTCTACACCAACCTCGACATCAGCCCGATCGCGGACGGGCAGCATGTCACGGTGCCGTTCAAGGGCGAGGGGCCGAACGGGTTCAGCCTCGTCCACTCGTGGTTCGGCGCGGGCTTCCGCCTGCCCCGGCACAGCCATTCCGCGGACTGCCTCTACTACGTCCTGTCCGGCGAGATCATCATGGGCAGCCGCACCCTGGGCAGGGGCGACGGGTTCTTCGTCGCGGCGGACGCGCCCTACACCTACACCGCCGGCCCCGACGGTGCGGAGGTGCTGGAGTTCCGCACCTCGACCAGCTTCGACATGAACGTGCGGGACCAGACCGCCGAGCGCTGGAAGCCGATCGTCGACGCCGCGCTGGCGAACCGCGAGAGCTGGGCCGCCGCCCGCGCCGCGAGGTAACCGACCCCCTTGCAACAGCCATTACATCTAGATATTTTGACAGGCACCGACCGGGGGCCAGCCTCGGCGAGAACCGGAGGTGCCTGTGCTTCGGGTGGTTCAGTGGGGCACGGGCTCCGTGGGGCGGCACGCGCTGCGGGCCGTGCACCAGCACTCCCGGTTAGAGCTGGTGGGCGCGCTCGTCTACAGCGACGCGAAGCACGGCCGGGATGTCGGCGAGCTGTGCGGCCTCGGCGACATCGGGGTCCGGGCGACCCGCGACCAGGACGAGATCCTGGCCCTCGACGCGGACTGCGTGCTGTACATGGCCCAGGGCGAGATGAACCCCGGCGGCGCGCTCGACGACATCTGCCGCCTGCTCGCCTCGGGCAAGAACGTCATCTCCACCGCGGTGACCTCCCTCATCTACCCGCGCAGCTCCGGGCCGGCGACCGTCGCACGGCTGGAGGAAGCCTGCGCCGCGGGCGGGGTGTCCTTCCACGGAACGGGGATCGAGCCGGGCTGGGCCGCCGAGGTCCTCCCCCTGACGATGTCGCCGCTGTTCCGGCGGATCGACTCGCTGCTCGTCCAGGAGCTGCTGGACTACTCGACCTACGACAGCGCCCCGATGCTCTTCGACATCATGGGCTTCGGCCAGCTCCCGGACGCCCCCGTCCCGATGGCCGACCCGAAGATCGCCGGTGCCGTCTTCCACGCGCCGATCATGATGGTGGCGGACGGCCTCGGCGCCACCATCGACGACTTCAGCTATGACCGGTCGGTCGCCCTCGCCCCGGCGGCCTTCGACATCACGGCCGGCCGCATCGAGGCCGGGACGGTGTCCGCCCAGCGCTTCTCCTGCACCGCCGTGATCGGCGGCCGGCACGCGCTGACCGTCGAGCACATCACCCGGGTCGGGCACGGGCAGGCACCGGACTGGCCGACCGGGCGCGGCTGGCGGGTCAGCGTCGAGGGCCAGCCGTCGATGCGGCTCGAGGCGACCATCGCCGTCCACGACGAGGACGAGAACGACCAGGGCTGCCTGGGCACCGCCATGCACGCCGTCCACGCGATCGCGCCGGTGTGCCAGGCGGCGCCGGGCATCCGGACGTTCCTCGACCTCCCCATGATCCTCGGCCGGGAGGTCTTCGCTCCGGCCCTGCCGTAGCGGACCCCGGCCGCAGGAGTACGGCGGTCGCGGCCGGCCGGCGCTGCCGACGCTGCCGACGCAGCCGACCGGCCGACGCGGCTGACCGGCCGCGCCGGCGGCGACGTCACCTCCGGGGGCCGGCCACGCCCTCCTCGGTGAGCAGCAGGCGCAGCGCGTTGATGTCGACCTTCCCGCTGGCCAGCCGCGGCACACGGTGCGGGTCACCCAGGACGAGCCAGCGGGTCGGGACCTTGAAGCTGCTCAGCCGGGCCCGGGCCTGCTCGGTCAGCTGGTCCGGGTCGTGCGCGGAGCTGACGACGACCGCCGCGACCTGCCGCGCACCCGCTCCACCCGCTCCACCCGGGTCTGCCGCGGGCAGGTCGGTGACGTAGGCGTCGGCGACACCGGGCAGTGCGCGCAGGGCCGCCTCGACCTCCATCGGGTACACGGTCGCGCCGCTGACCTTGAACATGTCGTCCAGGCGGCCCCGGTACCAGAGGTAGCCGTCGGCGTCGAGCGCACCGCGGTCAGCGGTCCGGTAGAAGCCGTCGGCGTCGAACACCTCACCGTGGGAGCGGCCGATGATGCCGCGCATGACGTTCGGCCCGCGCAGCCGGATCTCCCCCTCGCCGCCGGGCGCGACCGCCGCCCCGGTGTCCGGATCGACGATGCGGACCTCCACACCGGCGAACGGCTGGCCGCAGCTGCCGTGCTTGTCCGGCGGCAGGTCGGTGTCCAGCCGCGAACCGCAGTAGGGCCCGAACGTCTCCGTCATCCCGAACAGGTTCGCCCGCGCCCCCGGCGCCGGCCGGGACGCCGCCGGCAGCACCGCGGGAAGGCTCGCGGGGCGCAACGCCGACAGGTCGGTGGCCGCGAACGCCGGATGCGCCGCGAGCCGGGCCGCCTGATCCGGCCAGCCGCGGAACAGCGTCACCCGCTCCCGCTCCAGGAACGCCAGCGTCCGCGCGGGTTCGGGGACCGCCTCCGCGAGCAGGGTCGCACCGGCGACCAACGCCGAGAGCAGCCCACCACCGAACCCGCCCGTCCAGAAGAACGGCATCGGGATGTACAGGCGCTCACCACGCCCGATCCGCCGGCAGTCCAGGCTCGCCGCGACCGCCCGCAGGCCGTTGCCATGGGTGTGCACGACACCCTTCGGCGTGGACCGGCTCCCGGAGGTGAACAGCACCACCAGGTCGTCGGCGGGACGGACGGCGTGCTCCAGACCGCCGACGACGTCGAGCAGCACAGCCGATGGCACGGTCGCGCTGGTCGCGTCGGGAAGCTCGTCCGAGCGCCAGATCCGGCGCAGCGACGGGACCGCCGCGTGCCGGCGCCCGGCGCGGGCCTCGGCGACCAGCCCGGGCGCGACCGTCTCCAGCTCAGCGAGGTAGTCGCGGCCGCGCAGCCGCGGCACCACGACCAGCTCGGTCACCGCGGCGACGCGCAGCTGCGCGAGCAGCTCGGGCGGCCGCAGCAGGGTGCTGAGCGGGACGAGCACGGCGCCGACCCGCATCACCGCGAGCGCCACCGTCGCCCATTCGATGCCGTTCGCCATCACCAGCCCGACCCGGCTGCCTTTGCTGACACCCGCGCCGACGAGGCCCGCGGCGAGCTCCCGGCTGGCGTCGTCCAGCTCGGTGAAGGTGACCGCCTCGTCGTCGTTCACGAGCGCCTGGACCGGGCCGTCGAGCCGGCGCCGGAGCGCGAGCAGCGCCGGAATGGTCAGCTCCGCCGGCAGCACCACGCCGTCCCGGCCACCGTCACCGGCGGGCCCGGTCTCGACCACGGCCTCACCCACGGTCTCAGCTTCGGTCTCAACCTGCGGCACGGACTCAACCTGCGGCACTGACTCAACCTGCGGCACTGAGCAGCTCCCTGAGCGCCGGGACGTCGATCTTCCCGCTGGACATGGTCGGTACCTCGTGCTCCGCCAGCAGCATGATCCGCCGCGGCACCTTGTAGGCGGAGAGCTGCTCGGCAAGCTGCCGGCGCAGCTGGTCGGCGTCGACGCTGCGACCCGCGGGCACCCGCACGGCCGCCGCGACGATCTGGCCTCGGGCCTGGTCGGGCAGACCGACCACGTGCGCGGTCAGCCCGGCGACGTCCCGGATCGTCGCCTCGACCTCGACCGGCGACACGTTAGCCCCGCCCGTCTTGATGACGTCGCCGTCACGGCCCTGGAAGTACAGGTACCCGTCGGCGTCGGCGCGGAAGAGGTCACCGCAGTGATACCAGCCGTCGGCGTCGAACACGTCGTGCCGCTCCCGCCCGTGGTAGCCCTCCATCAGGAACGGGCCCCGCAGCCACAGCTCCCCCACCTCGCCCGGGCCCAGCACACGCCCGTCGGCCGGGTCGACGATCCGGGCCGCGAAGCCGGGTGCCGGCTGGCCGAACGAGCCGCGCCGATGCTCGGGCTGGTCGCCCTCGTCCTCGCTGACCAGGCAGACGGAGCCGGCCTCGGTCATCCCGAGCATCTGGTGCCGCAGCTGCGGATCAGCCGGCCGGACGTCCGCCGGCATGATCGAGTACAGGTTTCCGCGCCGGATGGACGACAGGTCCCGGCGGGCGAACGTCGGATCGGCGGGCAGCTGTGCCACCGACTGGGCGTATCCGTTGACCATCGTCGGGCGCTCACGCTCCAGCACGTCCAGGACGTCCGCGGCCGCCGTCGCGTTCGAGCAGACCAGACGTCCGCCGGCGAGCAACGTGCCCAGCAGCGCGTAGGCGAAGCCGCCGATCCAGAAGAACGGCGAGTTCGAGAACAGCACGTCGTCCGGGGTGTACCGACGGATCTCGTTCAGGTTGGCCAGGTGCCGGATCAGGGCGCCGTGGGTGTGGATCACGCCCTTCGGCGCGCTCGTCGACCCGGACGTGTGCACGATGACCATCCGGTCGCTCGCCCGCACACCGTCCTCGGCGGCCGTCAGGACGTCCACGCCGACCTCGGCGCCCCGCGCCAGCAGGGCCGACACCGTCCAGGCCGGGTCGACACCCGCGACATCCCCGGCGTCCCCGGCTTCCTCGGCGTCCCCGGAGCCCTTGGCACCGTCGGCGGTGGGCCCGAAGAGGACCTGGCGTAACACCGGCATCGACGGCGCGAACATCGGCGGTGGGGCCTGCGCGATCTCGGGCACGGCGGCCCGCAGCGCCGCCACGTAGTCGTGGCCACGGTAGGAGGTGGCGCTCAGCAGCACCCCGACATCGGCGCGGCGCAGCAGGCCGCCCAGCTCGGCGCCGGTCGAGAAGGTGCTCAGCGGCACCGTCACCGCACCGATCCGCGCCGCGGCCAGCCAGCCGACGACGAAGTCGCTCCCGTTCGGGTACAGCAGCCCGATGTGCGTGCCGCTGCCCACGCCCAGCGCCAGCAGGCCACGGGCGAGCTCACCCGAGCGCCGCTCGGCCTCGGCATAGGTGAGCACGTCGTCGTCGCAGCGCAGGAGCGCCCGCGTCCCGTGGCGCGCGGCCTGCTCGCGCAGCAGCGCCGGGACAGTCAGCGCAGGACCGTCGCCGGCGTCGACGGCCGTAGCGATCATGATGACGCCCGCCGCGGCGACACCGCCGGCAACCGGGATCGATCGCCCTTCACCGCGTCCATCGCCGCTTCGCACAGCAGGCGATCCCCGGCGAACAGCTGACCGGTCGAGGAGATCCTCGGCCCGTCGGCCGACCGGCTCAGGACGAAGCTCAGCTCGGTGAGCAGCGGAGTGGGCCGCCGGTAGCGCAGCGACAGGCCCGCTGTCTTCCCCGCCAGCCCCAGGTCACAGTTGTGATGCTGGATCACGGCGTCGAAGAACAGCGCGAGGAAACCACCGTGGACCAGGCCCGGCGGCCCTTCGTAGGCGATCGGGAAGGTGACCGTGCCCTCGGCGTGGTCGCCCGCGACCGTCAGCTCGTACTCGGGGAACATCGGGTTGAAGGCGCCGATGTTCCGCGAGTGGTCGAGGTAGACCCGGCCGCTCAGCCCCTCCCCCGCGTTCTCGGCACTGCCGGCCTCGGCGGTCGCGGGGGCCGCACCGGCGTCAGCGGTGCCGACGCGCGGCGGCCCGCCCGCCGGGCTGTGGGGCTCGAGGCTGCGCTCCGCCTCCTCGAGCGCGGTCAGCAGGGTGTCGACCGCCGGATCCTCGTGTTCGAGCGCGAGCACCAGGCTGGTCACCCGCCGCAGCCGGGCGGCGGCCTCGGCGGTCTGCGCGAGCGGCGCGACACCGAACACCCAGGGCTCCACCGGCGCCGATGCGGGTGCCGGCGCGGGCGCCAGAGCGGGCGCGGGCGCGGGAAGTGCCGTCGCAGGTGCCGGTACCTGCGACGTCATCGCAGTTTCCATGCCGGGCGAGGCGCCGGGGTGCCGGCCGCGTCGGCCGCCGCGGCGGCCGCCTTGGCCGCCGCCTCCGCCTCGGCCATCCCGGCCGCGTTGCCGAGCCGGGTGTAGATCAACGACTGTTCCATCGCCGCGCGGTACGGGCGGTCCAGCGACTCCCAGATCGCCCGCACGGTGCCCTGCGTCGCCGTGGACGGATGCCGGGCGATCCCCGCCGCGATCTCATGGGCCCGGTCCCACAGCCGCGCCCGCTCGACGACCTCGGTCACCAGGCCGATCCGCAGCGCGGTCTCGGCGGACACCCGCTCGTCGTTGCCCATCAGCGCGATGCGCAGCGTCTCCCCGAGGCCGATCCTGCGCATCAGGCCGATCGGCTCGACCGCGCACACCCGGCCGTGGGTGACATGCGAGTCGAAGAAGGTCGCCTCGCTCGAGCAGATCACCACGTCGGCCTCGTTCAGGAAATAGAACGCGCCGGCCGTGCAGATGCCCTGCACCGCACACACCACGGGCTTCCAGCACTTCTGCCACTTCGGGCTGAGCATCTCGCCCGGGTCCTCGTGGTTCCACACGTCGTCGGGCTGGCCGAACGCCTTCTTCACGTCAAGCCCGGCGCTGAACGCGCGGTCGCCGGCCGCCCGCAGCACCACCGCGTTCACCGCCGGATCCAGCTTGACCCGCTGCCAGACGTCCCGGATCTCCTCGCACATCTGCCGGTCGAAGGCGTTCATCGCCTGCGGACGGTCCAGCGTGATGGTCGCGACCCGGTCGGGCCCCGTCTCGTACCGGATGGTCGAGTAGGTCGACATCATGATCTCCTGACTGACCGGGAAACGTGCTCGCGCCGGCTGACGCCCACAGAGGCCGGGCCAGCGTCCAACGAGGTCGGCTCAGCGCCCACTGAAGTCGGGCTGGCGGCGCTCCTTGAACGCCAGCAGCCCTTCCTTGAAGTCCGCGGTGCGCGAGGCCAGCTCCAGGGCGAACGCCTCGTCCTGCATGGCCTCGGTCAGCCCGAGCTCCAGGCCCCGGTTGACCAGCCGCTTCGTGAGGCCGACCGCGACCGTCGCCGCCTGGCCGAGCGTCTCCACCAGGGCCGCCGCCGCCTTGTCGAGGTCGGCGTCGGGGACCGCCTGGTAGATCAGCCCCCAGCCGGCGGCCTCGGCACCGGACAGGCGCCGGCCGAGCAGCAGCAGCTCCTTGGCCCGCGCGACCCCGACGAGGCGGGGCAGCATCCAGGTCGCGCCGCTGTCCGGGCTGAACCCACGGGCCAGGAAGGGCTCCCAGAACGTGCTGTCCTCGGCGGCCACGGTGAAGTCCGCGGCGAGCGCGAGCTGGAAGCCGAGACCCGCGGCATATCCGCGCACCGCGCAGACGACCGGCAGCTGTATTTCCGACACCAGCTGGATCAGGCGGTGTGCCTGCAGTGCCGTGCGGCGCTGCACGCTGCCGGGGCGCGGCCGGGCGGCGCCGGCGGCGTTGGAGCTGACCCAGTCCGCCCCGGAGCAGAAGTGCGGGCCGCGTGTCTCGATCAGCACCACCCGCAGCGTGTCGTCGGTCGAGGCCTCCTCGAGGGCGTCGATGATCCGCCGCACCGCCACCGTGTCGAGCGCGTTGCGCCGCTGCGGGCGATCCAGGCCGATCCGCAGCACGCAGCCGTCACGGTCAAGGGCGACTCCCGGCTCGGGAGGCATGTCCACCATCGATCCGCTCCTCCAAGGCCTTCGAACACCCCACGGCACCATCGCCGCCCCCGTGCTGGCTGGCGGTGGCGCGGTGGCGTGCGTCGCGAGCAGCCTAGGCCGCACCGTTCGAAATGTCTAGAGGTATTCACCCCGTGCAGGACCGCGACCGTTCAACCGGTCGCGGCGGTCGCGGCGGTCGCGGACTCCACTGGCCAGGCGGCCCGGATCACACCGCACTCCCAACCCTACGCACCCAACGCGCTCCGGCGCGGGAGTCCGGGGCTGCCCGACATCCACGCACGGAAGCGGTGCGGCGCCAGACCTCGCCAGCACAAGCATCTCGGGCAAATTCCCCGCTCGGCCTGCCGACGGCCACCTTTACCGGGGCCCGGCAATCGTGATAGGCGAGCGGTATACCGAGATGTTATAGCTGGCCGCCGAAAGTTGTATTGGCCACAGTCGCCGGCAGCGTCCTAGCATCAGGAAATCCTCGCGGCGGCCGGCACCGCCGAAAGCAATGAGCCATCCGCGCCGCACGGTCCACAGGCAGGGCCGCTGCGGGTCCGAGTCGACGGCGGAAAAGGGTCGACACCCACCGCCAATGCAGAGCGGAGAGATTCATGGAAACGGATGACCGTGACTGGGCGCAGGAACTGGGACTTGACCGCCTGCCCACCCACACCATCGGAATGCGGGTTTCCGAGCTGCTCGACCTGAGCGGCAGAAAGGCGATCGTCACCGGGGCCGGCGGCGACGGGCTGGGCCAGGCCATCGCGAATCGCCTGGCCGGCCTCGGGGCCGATGTCGCGCTGGTCGGGCGCACTTTCTGGAAGGTCGAGAAGCGGGCCGCGGAGATCGAGCAGCGGTGGGGTGTGAAGGCATTCCCCGTTCTCGCCGACATGTCGGACTGGGATCAGGTGCACCGCGCGGTGCGGGAAAGCCACGAGGCACTCGGCGGGCTGGACATCATGGTGAACAACCCCGTGATGGTCGTCGGTGGCCCGTTCGAGAAGCACACCAAGGAGGACATCGACCAGACGGTACTCGGAAGCCTGACCATGATGATGTACGGCGCCCATGCCGCCCTGGAATACCTGCTTCCGCAGGGATCGGGGCGGATCCTCAACATCGGGGCGGTCGGCGGGCGGATCCAGCAGAAGGGCCTGACGGTCTACTGCGCGGCCAAGGCCGGTGTTATCGGCTTCACCCGCAACCTCGCGCACGAGGTCGCGCCGCGCGGTGTCAACGTTCTGGGCGTGGCGCCCGGAATCATGATCAATCCGACTCTGCGGCAGCGGGTTCTCGACCCGCAGAGCGAGCAGGACCTGGTGGGCCGCACCGCGGTGCTGAACTCGATCGTCAACCAGGTCCAGCTGGGACGGGTCTGCCTGCCGGAGGAGGTCGCCAACATGGTGGCCTATCTCGCCTCGGACGCCGCCAACTACATGTGCGGGCAGACCATCGACGTCGCCGGCGGCCAGTGGATGGGATGAGGAGCCGGACATGCGCGGACTCTCAGACAGGTCCTTCATCGTGGCGGGGGGGGCGACCGGTATCGGCGCCGGGGCGGCGCTGCGGCTGGGAGAGGAGGGTGCGGGCGTCGTCGTGGGTGACATCAACCTCGCCGGCGCGCAGGCGACCGTCGAGCGGATCACCAGGATCGGCGGCCAGGCGATCGCGGTGCACTTCGACCTCGCCGACGAGGAGTCCGTCCAGGCGCTGGTCGACGCGACGATCGCACGCTTCGGTGCCGTCGACGGCCTGTTCAACGTCGGCGCGGACCTCTCCCCCGGCAACCTCGGGCGGGACCGGACCCTGCTCGACACCGACCTCGACGTGTGGGCCCGCACGCTCGACGTCAACGTGGTCGGCTTCGTCCGGACGGCTCGCGCGGTTCTTCCGCACCTGCTCGCGAACGGCGGCGGGAGCATCGTCAACACCTCGTCGGGTGCGTCCGTCAGCGCCACAGATGGCAAGCGGCCCGCGTACGGGGCCTCCAAGTCGGCCGTCAACGCGCTCACCCGGCACATCGCGACCAACTGGGGCCGGGCGGGCGTGCGCTGCAACTGCGTGATGCCCGGCCTGGTCATGGGCGAGCTACAGGAACAGCAGAACGACATCGCCCTGCAGAAGATGTTCCTCGACCGGGTTCCCACGACCCGGCTGGGCCGCCCGAGCGACCTTGCCGCGGTGGTCGCGTTCCTGCTCTCCGACGACGCCGAATGGATCAACGGCCAGGTCTGGGCGATCGACGGCGGCGCCAACATGCGCAACTGACCCGCGGGCGACCGGGGAACAACCCGACAGACCGACAGACCGCAGGCGGACGGTTTCCCAGGCATGCGCGCCCACCTGCGTGCTCAAAGGAGTGATCATGGCATTACCTGACGAGCTGATGGACGCGGCCCGGGCGGCGACCGGGCTCGAGGACTTCGGTGAGCGGTCCTTCGAGGAAGGCCTGGAAATCCTCACCCGCGCCCTGCGGACCGAGGCGCGGCTGAACGCCACCGGGCAGGCGACGCTGCGCGGGCTTCTCGTCGGTCTCCTCTCCCAGCGCCTGCAGGTCGAGGACTGGTACCGACGCCATCCGGAGATCGACGACGAGCAGATCGTCGCGCCGCTGATCGGCCTGGGGCTGCCGCGCACCGGCTCGACCGCCCTTTCCTTCCTGCTCGCCGAGGATCCCGAGGCCCGCTCGCTGCGCATGTGGGAGGCCAACGCTCCGTGCCCACCGCCTTCTGTCGGCGAAGGCGTCGAGGACCGGATCGACCGCGGCCGGACGGAGGTGGAGTTCCGCACGAAGACGTCGCCGCGCCGCGGCCGGCTCGTGCCCGCCAGCGCCACCGGGCCGACCGAGTGCCAGAGCCTGATGGCGCTCGACTTCAAGGCGCACTACTTCCAGGCCTTCGCGCACATCCCCACCTATTCGAAATGGCTGCTCGAGAGCGCGGGCCTCACCACCACGTACCGGTACGAGCTGCGCGTCCTCAAACTGCTGCAGTGGGGTTTCCCGAACCAGCCCTGGCGACTCAAGTGCCCGTCCCATCTTCTTTTCCTGGACCAGCTCGCCGAGGTCTTCCCGGACGCCCGCTTCGTCATGACGCATCGGGATCCGGCCGAGGTCATGGTGTCGGTCGCGGACCTCTACGCCGCGGTCGCCCGCTCCTACTCCGACGACATCGACCTGCCCTACCTCGGCGCGCTCAACGTCGAGCACTGGTCGGTGGGAATGGAGCGAGCGCTGGCGTTCCGGGACAAAGGTGGCGACGGCCGGTTCTACGACATCGACTTCCGGGCCATGCAGCGTGATCCGATCGGTGAGGTGACCGGGCTGTACACCTGGCTGGGCGAGCCGGTCACCGCCGCCTTCGGAGCCGGAATGCGGCGCTGGTGGGAGGAGAACGCGCAGCAGCGCGAAGCCAACGTGCACCCGGACCCGGCCACCTTCGGCCTCGACATCGACGAGATCCGACCGCTGTTCGCCGCCTACACCACCCGGGCCGCGCAGTGGACCACCCGCGAGACCTCGACCAGCGGCGCAGAAGGGCACGGCCATCATGGCGACTGACCCGTCGATTTCCTTCTCCGGCGGCCTGCCCGCCGAGCGGGAGTACTTCTTCCCGGCCCGGCCGGACAATCCGCAGATGCGGGATTCGGCCAGCTTCTGGATCGCCGACGACAGGGGCGAGATCGGGCTGCCCCGGTTCGGGATCGAGGCCGTCGGTGCGAACTGGGACGAACACCTCGTCACGTTCAACCTGGTGTTCAGGGACGGCCGGGTCTACCGGCTGCGCGGCAAGGGCACCCCGCACTCACCGTTCAACGCCGCCGGCGAGCCGGCGATTCTCGGCGCCGGCGGGCTCGCGTTCGAGGTGATCGAACCGTACCGGACGTGGCGGGTGACCTACGACGGTCCGGCCGTCGCCACCACGTCACAGCGGCTCATCGACGGCGACCAGACCGGACCGACGGTCAACCTCCGCGTCGAGGTGAGCACCACGATGGCCGTGCCGCCGTGGGAGCAGGGCGCGCTCCTGACGGACGCGGCCGCGCTGCTGCACAACACCAGCGACGGCGACATGATGGGCCACGGCCCGCGGATCGAGCAGTTGTTCACCGCCGCCGGAACCGTCGAGGTCGACGGGGAGACACACACGTTCACCGGCAGTGGCCTGCGGATCAAGCGGCAGGGTGTGCGGCATCTGGAGGAGTTCCGCGGGCACGCCTGGCAGTCCGCGGTGTTCCCCAGTGGGAAGGCGTTCGGCTACATCACCTACCCGCCGCACCCGGACGGCCGGCCCGTCTTCAACGAGGGCTACCTCTATCTCGGCGAGGGGAAGCTCGTTCCCGCCCGGGTGGTCGAGGCGCCCTGGCTGCGCAGGCTGGTCCCGGCGGGTGACCCGGTGCCGGTGGTGTTCGAGTCCGAGCTCGGAATCACCCGCATCGAGGGTGTCACCGCGCTGACCACGCATGACACGGCCTTCCGGCCGGAGCTGCCGAACTTCCCGGTGCTGTTCCAGGGCGAATGCCGCTACACCTGGGACGGTGAGGAGACCTACGGCATGCTCGAGCGATCCACCGTGCGCGAACTGATCGAGTGGACATGAGCGCGGGAGGCAGTTCTCCGGCCGCGGGTCACCTGAGCCATCTGCAGCGCCTGGAGGCGGAGAGCATCCAGATCTTCCGGGAGGCCGCCGCCGAGTCGGAACGACCGGTGATGCTTTACTCGGTCGGCAAGGACAGCTCGGTCATGCTGCATCTGGCAATAAAGGCCTTCTACCCGTCGAAGCCGCCGTTCCCGCTGTTGCATGTGGACACGACGTGGAAGTTCCGGGCCATGTACGAGTTCCGTGACCGGCTGGTGGCCGAGCGGGGCCTGGATCTGGTCGTCCACCAGAACCCGGACGCGGTGCAGCGGGGCATCAACCCGTTCGACCACGGCTCCGCGCTGCACACCGACATCTGGAAGACCGAGGGCCTCAAACAGGCTCTGGACAAGTACGGGTTCGACCTCGCGTTCGGCGGGGCACGCCGCGACGAGGAGAAGTCCCGCGCCAAGGAACGGGTCTTCTCCATCCGCTCGGCGGCGCACCGGTGGGACCCGAAGGACCAGCGGCCGGAGCTGTGGAGTCTTTACAACACCCGCAAGGCACCGGGGCAGTCGATCCGGGTGTTCCCCCTGTCGAACTGGACCGAGCTGGACATCTGGCTCTACATCCACCGGGAGAACATCCCGATCGTCCCGCTCTACCTCGCCGCGCCACGGCCCGTCGTCGAACGCGACGGCGCGCTGATCATGGTGGATGACGACCGGATGCCGCTGGCCCCGGGCGAGGTCCCCGAGCAGCGCTCGATCCGCTTCCGGACACTGGGCTGCTACCCGCTGACCGGCGCCGTCGAGTCGGAGGCCTCGACACTCCTGGAAATCATCCAGGAGATGCTGCTGACGACGAGCTCGGAACGCCAGGGCCGGGTCATCGACCACGACTCGTCCGGGTCGATGGAGAAGAAGAAGCACGAGGGGTATTTCTGATGGCGCACGTGACCGACGATCTCGTCGCCGACGACATCGAAGAATACCTGCGCCGGCATGAGAACAAGTCGATGCTGCGGTTCATCACCTGCGGCAGCGTCGACGACGGCAAGTCCACCCTGATCGGCCGGCTGCTCTACGACGCGAAACTCGTCTTCTCCGACCAGCTCGCCGCCCTCGAATCCGACTCGAAGAAGGTGGGCACCCAGGGCGGCGACCTCGACTTCGCGCTGCTCGTCGACGGCCTGGCAGCCGAGCGCGAACAGGGCATCACCATCGACGTGGCCTACCGGTTCTTCTCCACCGAGAAACGCAAGTTCATCGTCGCCGACACCCCGGGCCATGAGCAGTACACACGCAACATGGTCACCGGCGCGTCGACGGCGCAGCTCGCGGTCATTCTCATCGACGCCCGCAAGGGGGTCCTCACCCAGACCCGGCGACACAGCTACCTGGTGTCACTACTCGGGATCCGTAACGTCGTCCTCGCGGTGAACAAACTCGACCTCGTCGACTACTCGCAGGACGTCTTCGCCGCGATCGAGGCCGACTACCGGGCCTTCGCCGCGCGGATCGGGCTGGAAGGCGACGCCATCCACGCCATCCCGCTCTCGGCGCTGCGCGGCGACAACATCACCGCGCCCTCGCCGAACACGCCCTGGTACACAGGGCCGACACTCGTCGGGCACCTGGAGACCGTCCAGATCGTCGACGCTGCCTCCGCCGGGCCGTTCCGGCTGCCGGTGCAGTGGGTGAACCGGCCCGACCTGGACTTCCGCGGCTTCTCCGGCCAGGTCGCCGGCGGCGTGATCCGCCCCGGCGACAAGGTCCGGGCCCTGCCCTCCGGCCGGGAAAGCACCGTCACCCGCATCGTCACCGCGGACGGCGACCTGCCCGCCGCCACCGCCGGGCAGTCCGTCACCCTCACCCTCGCCGACGAGATCGACATCTCCCGCGGCGACGTCCTCACCGCCGCCGACAACCCCGCCGAGGTCGCCGACCAGTTCGAGTGCCACCTCGTCTGGATGGCGGGCGAACCGATGCTGCCCGGCCGGCCCTACCTGCTCAAACTCGGCACCCGCACCGTCACCGCGACCATCGCCCAGCCGAAGTACAAGGTCAACGTCAACACCCTGGAACAGAGCGCGACGAAAACCCTCGAGCTCAACGAGATCGGCGTCGCGAACCTCAGCCTCGACCGGCCCGTCCCGTTCGACCCCTACACCGCCAACCGGAACACCGGCGGATTCGTTCTCATCGACCGCTTCACCCACGCCACCGTCGCCGCCGGCCTCCTGCACTTCGCGCTCCGCCGGTCGCACAACATCCACTGGCAGGCCGTCGAGGTCGACAAGGCCGCCCGCGCCCGGCGAAAGGACCAGCGCCCGGCCGTCGTCTGGTTCACCGGCCTGTCCGGCGCCGGCAAGTCGACCATCGCGAACCTCGTCGAGAAACGGCTCCACGACCAGGGTCACCACACCTACCTGCTCGACGGCGACAACATCCGCCACGGCCTCAACAAGGACCTCGGCTTCACCGAGGCCGACCGCGTCGAGAACATCCGCCGCGTCGCCGAAGTCGCAAAACTCATGGCCGACGCCGGTCTCATCGTGCTGACGGCGTTCATCTCCCCGTTCCGCGCCGAACGCCAGCTCGCTCGCGACCTCCTCGACGAAGGCGAGTTCGTCGAGGTCT
Source organism: Frankia sp. R43 (assembly GCF_001306465.1). Classification (NCBI taxonomy): domain Bacteria; kingdom Bacillati; phylum Actinomycetota; class Actinomycetes; order Frankiales; family Frankiaceae; genus Frankia; species Frankia sp. R43. Next base: position 793,134 of record NZ_LFCW01000004.1, read on the forward strand.
TCGTCGACACCCCGTTGGACGTCGCCGAGGCCCGCGACCGCAAGGGCCTCTATGCCAAGGCCCGCCGCGGCGAACTGACCAACTTCACCGGCATCGACTCGCCGTACGAGGCGCCGATCCACCCCGAGATCCACCTCGACGCCTCCGGTGCCGCCCCCGCCGACCAGAGCGCCGAGCAGGTCGTCGCGTACCTCCGGGACGCCGGCCTTCTCGTCGCACCAGCCGAACAGGCCCCGTGACCAGCATGAACCAACTGACCGGAACGGATGATCCGAGCAACGCGAAGGATCTGACCAGCGCGGAGGATCTGACCAGCGCGGAGGGTGCGGCCGGCCTGGACGATCACGCGCTCGCCGCCTGGCTCGCCGGGCGGGCCGGCGCCCACCTGATCGCCATCCGTTCCCAGGGCGGGCAGGAAGGCGACCGGCAGTCCAACGAGCTGCTGCTGGACCTGCTGGCAGCGGCACGCCCCGACGACGCGGTCCTCTCCGAGGAGAGCGCCGACGACCTGGCGCGCCTGGACCGGGAGCGGGCCTGGGTCATCGACCCGCTCGACGGCACCCGCGAGTACGGCGAACCGCCCCGCGAGGACTGGGCCGTCCACGTCGCTCTGGCCGTGCGCGGCGAACCGGTGGTGGGCGCCGTCGCGTTGCCCGCCGCCGGTCTCGTCCTGCACACCGGCGCACCGCCGACGCTGGCCCCCCGCCCGCCGGGGCCGATCCGGCTCGCCGTCTCACGGACCCGCCCGCCGGCCTGCGTCGACCAGCTGCTCGGCCGACTGGACGCCGAACTGGTGCCGATGGGCTCCGCCGGCGCCAAGGCCATGGCGGTCGTCCGCGGCGAGGCCGATGTCTACGCCCATTCCGGCGGGCAGTACGAATGGGACTCCTGCGCACCCGTCGCCGTCGCCGCCGCCGCGGGCCTGCACGTCTCCCGGCTGGACGGAGCCGCCCTGCGCTACAACCAGCCGAATCCCTATCTCCCGGACCTTCTCATCTGCCGTCCGGCGCTCGCCGACCGCATTCTCGACGCCCTCCGGAACCTCTGACCCCGCCGCGGGAAACGGGCTCCGGCCGCCGGGTTCCCGACGGTGCGCGAATATTCCAAACAACTCAGGAAGTGACGTGGTGTTGCGCTTCATCTACCACTATCCGGAAACGAACGGAGCCGAGCGCGACATGCTCGACGCCGGTTCGCTGCAGGAAGTGGCGGCCGCGGCCGAGAAGGCCGGATTCCACGGATTCTGTCTCAGCGAGCATCCCGCCCCGGGCGCCCGCTGGCTCGACAACGGCGGCCATCAGAGCCTCGACCCGTTCGTCGCACTCGGATTCGTGGCGGCTGCCACCGAGCGGCTGCGGCTGCACACGAACCTGACCGTCGCACCGTATCGGAACCCGTTCCTGTTGGCGAAGGCCGCGGCGACCGTCGACAAGCTCTCCGGCGGGCGCATGGTGCTCGGTCTCGGGACCGGTTACATGAAATCCGAGTTCCACGCGCTCGGGGTGGACTTCGAGGAGCGCAACACCCTGTTCGACGAGGCGCTGGACGTCCTTCCGCTGCACTGGAGCGGCGAACCGTTCAGCTACCGGGGCGTGCATTTCGAGGCTCGCAACGTCATCGCCCGGCCGCGGCCGCTCCAGGCACCCATCCCGATCTGGATCGGCGGGAACTCGAAGCTGACCCGCCGCCGGGTCGCCCAGCGTGCGCAGGGCTGGATGCCGCTGATCGGGCCGCCGGAGCTCAGCAGCGCCGTCCGCACGGCCGCGATCGGCTCGCTGGCCGACCTCGCCGAGCGCATCAGCGAGGTCCGTGACGCCGCTGCGGCCGCCGGGCGCACGGACATGATCGACGTGCAGTACTCCTACAAGGACCGGTCCATGGCCACGCCCACCCTCGACGCCGACCGGCACCGCGCGGCCCTGGCCGACATCGAGAAGGCCGGCGTCACCACCGTCGTCATCTCCAGCCCGTCGGTCTCGGCCCAGGCCACCGTCGAGTTCCTCGAGGCCTTCGGCGCCACCTACCTGTTCTGACAGCCCACGAGACGACCGACAACCGGAGCCTTTACCTCCATTTCGCTGCGATGAAAGGCAGCTCACTGCTAGAGTCCGCCATCGTGCTGGAGTTGGGCCAGTAGCGGGCAGCTGTTCGGAGTGGCCGACGAGTTCCGCTCGGCCGCTCCGCAGCCCGGTTCCTCGGTCCGGCGAATCATCCTGGCTTCGGCACACCATGCCGACGCCCGTCGATGATTCCGACCCGGCCACCGAGGAGAGAACGTGAAACTGGGCTTTGCCATGCCGCATCTGTTGCGACTGAAGGCCACCTGCCAGCCGTGGGAGGCAGCCGTGACCGGCGCCGACCAGACCCGACTGGCACGGTGGGCGGAGAAGCTCGGCTACGCCATGATCGCGGTGCCCGAGCACCACATCATTCCCAGGGCACATGTCGACCTGTCGGGGCCGCACTATTTCAGCGCCTTCCCGGCCATGGGTTACTGGGCGGGCGCGACGGAGCAGATCCGGGTCAACTCCTGCATCTCGATCCTGCCGTTGCAGAACCCGATCGTGACCGCGAAGGCGATCTCCACGATCGACTGGCTTTCCAGCGGCCGGGTCACGGTGACGTTCGCGGTCGGCTGGCTCAAGGAGGAGTTCGACATCCTCGGTGTTCCCTTCCACGAGCGCGGTGCGCGGGCCGAGGAGTACATCCGAGCGATCATCGAGCTGTGGACCAGCGACACGCCGGAGTTCGAGGGGCGGTTCGTCTCGTTCCGGGATGTCGCCTTCGAGCCGAAGCCCGTCCAGAAGCCGCATCCGGTGGTCTGGTTCGGCGGTGACGCCGACCCGGCGCTGCGGCGGGTCGCCCGCTACTCGTCCGGGTGGTGGCCGTTCCTCACCAGGCCCGAGGACATTCCGGCCCGGCTCGACTTCATCAGATCCCAGCCCGACTACAACGGCCGTCTGGCCGAGGTGTTCTACGGCCTGGGCACCGCCCGGATCGGCGAGGGCCATGCCGTCAGGAAGGACCCGCACGCCCGGCCTGGAATGCCGAAGCAGGAGATCATCGACCGCCTCGGCTGGTTCTCGGAACTCGGCGTCACCATGAGCTCGGTGCCCGTTCCCAGCCTCAACCACATCGAGGAGTACTACGACTACACCCAGTGGGTCGCCGAGGAGATCATGCCCGCGATTCGCTGACGTGGCAGGCACTTCTACGCGCCGGTCGGGGAACTCGGACCTACTCGCGGCACCTAGGAAGCGAGGGATTGGCCCCGTCGACTCCGAAGCTCTACCGGCTCCCGCCCCAGGGTGCGGGGCCGCCCCCGGTCCTCAATCCGACCCGGCCGCCTCCCCCAGTCGGTTAACGATCATCCCCGGCGGAACTCGCGGGCCATGCGCGCGCCGGGGCGATAAGGTCCCCCCGACGTCGACGATGGGGTAGACGGATGGACACGCAACAGCCGGTAGACAGCACAGGCCCACGCGATCGCTGGTGGGGGTCCTACGCGAGCCGGGCATCCGGGATGCTCGCCTCCGAGGTCCGGGCCCTGTTCGCGGTCGCGAGCCGGCCGGAGATCGTGTCCCTCGCCGGTGGCATGCCCGCCGTCGACGCGCTCCCCCTCGAAGCGGTCGCGGCCACCACGTCAGACCTGATCACCCGGCGCGGGGCCGTCGCGCTGCAGTACGGCTCGGCGCAGGGCGACCCGCAGCTGCGGGCCCGGATCTGCGACGTGATGGCCATGGAGGGCATCACGGACGCCCACCCGGACAACGTGGTGGTGACCGTCGGCTCACAGCAGGCGCTGGACCTGCTCACCAGGGTGTTCATCGACCCCGGGGACGTCGTCCTCACCGAGGGCCCGACGTACGTCACCGCGATCAACACATTCGCCGCCTACCAGGCGCGGGTCGTGCACGTGCCGATGGACGCCGACGGGCTCAGCCCGGAGGCGCTCCGGGAGACCCTGGCCCGGCTTGCCACCGAAGGCTCCCGGGTGAAGATGCTCTACACGGTGCCGACGTTCCAGAACCCGAGCGGTGTCACCCTCACGGTCCCGCGCCGTGGCGAGGTGGTCGAGGCCTGCCGGCGCGCCGGGGTTCTGGTGGTCGAGGACAACCCGTACGGGCTGCTCTCGTTCAACGGCGATCCGATCCGCGCGATGCGCGCGGACGCCCCCGACGATGTCGTCTACCTGGGCTCGTTCTCGAAGACGCTCGCGCCGGGGATGCGGGTCGGCTGGGCGCTGGCGCCGCCTCCGGTGGCGGCCCGCCTGGTCCTCGCCGCGGAGTCCGCGATTCTGTCGCACTCGATGTTCACCCAGCTCACAGTCGAGCAGTACCTGGCGACCCAACCGTGGCCCGAGCAGCTCAAAGCCTTCCGGGAGATGTACCGGGAACGCCGGGACGCCATGCTCGAAACCCTCGCCGAGACCATGCCGGCCGACAGCACCTGGACCCGGCCGGACGGCGGGTTCTTCATCTGGCTCACGCTGCCGGAAGGCGTCGACGCGAAGGCGATGCTGCCCCGGGCGATCGCCGCCCGGGTCGCCTACGTCCCCGGAACCGGCTTCTACGCGGATGGATCCGGCCGAAACGCGATCCGGATCTCCTACTGCTATCCGCCACCGGACCGGGTCCGTGAGGGCGTGCGCCGGCTCGCCCGGGTGTTGCACGCCGAGCTCGACCTACGCGACACGTTCGCCCCCCGCCGTCCCAACGACCAGTGAAGGGCACCACGATGACCGACCTGGGACGTGTGCTCGTCCTCGCCGGAGGCCTGTCCGTCGAGCGGGAGGTCTCACTGAGTTCAGGCAGCCGGCTCCACGAGGCGCTGAGCCGCATCGGGGTCGACACCGAACTCCGTGACGTCGACGACGCGACCCTGACCGCGCTCGCGGGGGACCCGCCCGCGGTCGTGATCCCTGTCCTGCACGGAACCTCCGGGGAGGACGGCACGATCCGCGAGGTGCTCGACCTGTACGGTCTGCCGTACGTCGGCGCGGAACCGGCGGCGTGCCGATCAGCGTTCGACAAGGCCGCCGCGAAGGCGACCGTGACCGCGTCCGGGATCAGCACCCCGCGGGCCGTCACGCTGCCCCGTGAGGCGTTCCACGATCTGGGTGCGGCCCAGCTCATCGACCGTGTTGTGGGCCGGCTCGGCCTGCCGCTGGTGGTGAAGCCCCGCGCGGGCGGGTCGTCGTTCGGAGTCGGGCGGGTCGAGGAGGCCGGGCAGCTCGCCGAGGCGCTGATGGCCTGCTTCGGCTATCACGACTGGGCGCTCATCGAGCAGGCCGTCACCGGCGTTGAGATCGCCGTCGGTGTCGTGGACACCGGCAGTGGTCCGATCGCACTGCCCGCGGTCGAGATCGAGCCGGTGACCGGCCCGTACGACTACGCCGCGCGGTATACCCCGGGCGCCACCACGTTCATCACCCCGGCCCGGCTGCCCGCCGCGGTGCTGGACGCCGCAGCGGCAGCGGCCGTCACGGCACACCAGGCGCTCGGGTTGCGTGACCTGTCCCGCACGGACCTGATCGTGGACGCCGCCGGGGTGCCGCGGTTCCTGGAGGTGAACGTGGCGCCGGGGATGACCGACACCAGCACCTGGCCGATGGGTCTGGAAGCCGCCGGACTTGAGTTCGGGGTGGTGTGCCGGGACCTGGCGGCAGCCGCGCAGAACCGGTCCCGGCGTCGCTGACCGGCAGGCGCGGTCCTCCGACCGCACCGACCGCACCGACCGCACCGACCGCACCGACCGCACCGACGATCACAACAGGTACGGAACCGACCCCGTAGAGCCACCCAATCCAACCCCCGAGCAGCGATTATTTGGCGTCCTATATTTTTATGGCCGCCTAGATTGCGGATCTTGAGGGGGACATATGGCGGACGGTGTCAGGCACGCGGCGCGGCCGGCCGGAACCCGGTTGCTGGGCCTCGGGGCCTACCGCCCGGCACAGCTGATCACCAGCGAGGAGCTGGGCCACCGCTTCGGCCGCACGGCCCAGTGGATCGAGTCCCGCACCGGTTTCGCGACCCGGCGGGTCGCCGCGGCGGACGAGACCGTGCACAGCATGGCGACCGTGGCGGCGCAGGAGGCGGTGCACGACAGCCAGGTGTCCGCGGCGGAGATCGACCTCGTCATCGCGGCGACCTGCAGCACCGACGGGACGGGCGGCGTCGCCGCCGAGGTCGCCGCCGCGTTGGGCGCGCCGCACGCGGGGGCCCTCGACCTCAACGCCGCCTGCGCCGGCTTCTGCTACGCGGTCGCGGCGGCCTCGGACGCGGTGCGGGCCGGTTCGGCGCGCCACGTGGTCGTCGTCGCGTCCGAGAAGATGACGGCGCGGGTCGACCCCGATGACCTGGGCACATCGATCATCTTCGGGGACGGGGCCGGCGCAGCTGTGATCGGCCCGGGCGGCGACGACGCGATCGGGCCGGTCGTCTGGGGCCACGACGGCTCCCAGTCGTCGCTCATCCGGATCGACGAGACCACCGGTCGGCTGCGGATGGAGGGCCAGGCGGTCTTCCGGTGGGCCGTCTCCACCGCCCTCGACGTCGCGCTCGCCGCCTGTGCGCGGGCCGGGATCTCGCCGGCCGATCTGGCCGCCTTCGTCCCGCACCAGGCCAACCTGCGCATCGTGGACGCCGTCGCGGCCAAGATCGGCGCGACCTCGGCCGTGGTCGCCCGCGACGGCGCCGACTGCGGGAACACCTCGGCCGCGTCCATCCCACTCGCGCTGCACGGGCTGCGCCGCCAGCGCGCGGTCGCCGCGGGAGACCTGGCGCTGCTGGTCGGCTTCGGCGCCGGGCTGAGCTGGGCCGCCCAGGTCGTCCGCGTGCCCTGACAGCCTCCGCGTCCCGCCACCGGGACAAGCGCTGTCCTGCACGCGGACCGGCCCGGCTGACACACTTCGAGCCATGAGCCTCACCGCCGCCCAGGGGCCGCTGGGCCCGACGCCCGCCGGGCGCTTCTCCGCCCCGGTGCCCGCCGGTGTCGTCTATGTCGAGCCGCACCCGCGCCGGGTGCAGGCCGTCCGCGACGGCCAGAAGGTGATCGACACCGAGGCGGCGGTGCTCGTGCACCGGTCGATGCGGCCGCTGGCCTACGCGTTCCCGCTCGACGTGGTGGGCACCCTGCCCGGCGAGCCGCTGCCCGAGGCACCGGGCTATTTCACGATCCCGTGGGACGCCGTCGACGAATGGTGGGAGGAGGGGCGCCGGCTCGTGCACTACCCGGCGAACCCCTACCACCGGGTCGACTGCCGGCCGACGACGCGCCGCCTGCGAGTCGAGGCCGCCGGTGAGGTCCTGGTGGACACGTCCGACACCGTGATCCTCTTCGAGACGTCGCTGAACGCCAGGCTCTACGTGGATCCGGTGCACGTCCGGACCGACCTGCTGCGGCGCAGCGGCACCACGAGCTACTGCAACTACAAGGGCAACGCCACCTGGTGGACGGCCGTGGTCGGCGACACCGTCCTCGCGGACGTCGCCTGGAGCTACGACGAGCCGTTGCCCGAGAGCCTGCAGGTCGGCGGCTTCCTCAGCTTCGACCCGGAGGTCTGCACGGTCACCGCGGAACTCCCGGCCGGGTCCGTCATGCCGGAGAACATGTGCGACGGCTCGTGCGCGGTCCCCGTCCGCGTGGGCTGAGCGCTCCTGCTCCCCCGCGAAGTATTCCCTGGAAACACGAGTGGTGTGCCGGGCCGACAATCGCGGCCGGCCCGGCACACCATCTGCGCTTAGTGCTGACTGTCTGCCAGATCAGCAGTCGCGGGTGAAGGGCTTGTTGGCGAAGCGGTCGGCGAGGAAGTTCACGGCGTCACTCTGCGAGGTGAAGATGACGGTGGCGTGCTCGCCGAGGTAGTCCTTCCAACGGACAGGTGCCCCCGCCGCGCAGTAGGTGTCCTTCAACGCCACGCCCTGCGGCCGCGCGACCAGTTCGTCGATCGGCCAGGCGTGCCACATGAAGGTCGGCACCTTCGGCGCGACCGCGCCCAGCTTCTGCTCGTTGAGGCGGGTCTGCCAGGCCACGGTGTTCAGCGGGTTGCTCGTCGTGTAGTCGCTGATCTTCCGGAACGGGTAGATGATCAGTGATTCCACACAGTCGTCACTGAAGTCACCGAAGAACTTCTTGCCGTTGGCGTTGAGGTAGCTTTCCAGGTCCAGTTCGGGGTAGGCCGCGTCGAGCCCGAGGGCGGCCATCGCCAGGACGGCGAAACCGAGGCCGCCGTCAAGCTGCTTGGAGACCGCCAGCAGATCGGCGGGAATGCCGCCGGCCGAGATGGCCTTCAGGTTCAGTTCCGGGGCGTAGCTGGGCTGCAGTTCGCCGGCCCACGCGGCGGCGCCGCCACCCTGCGAGTAACCCAGCAGGCCGACGGGGTTCGCGGTGCTCAGGCCGGTCTCCGGCAGCCGCTGGGCGGCGCGCACGATGTCGAGGACCGCACGGCCCTCGGAACGACCGACGACGTAGGTGTGTGTCCCGGGGGTGCCGAGCCCTTCGTAGTCGGTCATTGTCACGGCGAAGCCCTTGGCGAGTGCCTTGTCGATGAAGCCCTGGTTCTGGGCAACACTGACCAGCGGGTTCTTCGACGGGGCGCATCCGTCGCCCAGACCGACGGTGCCGGAGCCGAGCGAGACGATCGGCATGCCGACCGGGCTCTTGCCCTTCGGCACGTAGATCGTGCCGGAGACCGCGTTCGGCTGCCCCAGCGCGTTCTGGGAGAGGTACAGGACGAGGTACGAGCTCGCGTTGCCGGAATCGGCCTGCTTGCGGTACCAGATCACGTCACCGGGATTACCCGCGGGCAGCGGGGACGGTGGGGTGTAGAAGGCATCGCCGGCCGGTCCTTCGACAGCGGCGGCGGCAGGAGTGGCGATCGCGGCCGGAAGCACGACGCCCAGCGTGGCAAGTGCCAGCGCTGCCGCGAGTGAGCCGATTTTCGTTCGTGACCACAGACCTCGGCTCGATAAGTTCGGGCGCATGTCGATCAACCTTCTTTCCTTGTCCCGGTAACGGCGCGGCAGCGGTCGCGACCGATCCCCGGAGCCGGGAGGGCTCCGGACAACAGCGCGGCCGAGCACCGCCTTCCAGCAAGTTACCGGTGGGTGTTACCAGCGGGTGTTACCTACCGGTAGGGTCCGGACCGTAGCAAGTCCGGCGCCTTTTGCCCATACCGAGACTGGAATCACGTCTCGAAGCGCCCTCGACTGCGGTCTCCAGCTGCCCGAATCCCGGGGTCACCGGACCGGGGCACAGCCTTGCGGCGACCCGGCGAGCGAACGGTCTTCCCAGCTCAGGAGCGTTATCGACCGCTTCTCACCCGCGCTGGAGGGGTGCCGGCGCGGGCAGGGCCGGAGCCACGCCGAGGCCGGATCCGGCGGGGTTCCGACGCGGCTCACCGCCTGGCACCAAAGTGGTCTTTCGTTCGGGGCAACCGGGTGATGCCGACGTCAGATGCGGGCAACCACCGGTCGGCGGGTGCCGCCGTTGACGGTGTTCCACGCTCGTCGAGGCCCAGTTCTCCCCACTCATGCACAACCGGCCCCCGAAGTTTCGCCGCGCATGATCCCCTGAGGTGACATGTGTCTTACTCAGTGCGCTCACACGGAGACGGGGGTCTGACCGGTATGCCCGAGCACCTGACCGGGAACGTCCTGGAGGCCGACTACCTCGTCGACCTTTCCAACGTCGTTCGGCGACCGGGACCACGAGGGCCGGGGCTCTACCGGCTTGACCAGGTCATCGACGCGCTGATCGACCGGGACCACGACCCCGACGTGGTCCTCTATCTCGTCGCCGACCGCAGCCTCCCCCATGCCGGGCTGCCGCACGCGGACACCCGCACGCTGCGGGACTGGGAACAGGCGGGGCTGGTCGAGCTGCTCGGCGACGCGGACGTCCGGCTGCTGGAGCTCGCGGAGCTCACCGGGCTCAGTGTCATCACCCGAGACCGCTACCGTGGCCATCGCACCGAGTTCCCCTGGCTGCAGGGCAACAAGGACCAGTTCATCGAGCCGTTCATCGAGCGCGACGAACACGAAGGGCACCACGGGAACCAGGGGCCGGACGGACCCGAAGGGCGCCTGCTCCTACGCGACGTCGACATGGGGGTCGTGGACGACTGGAACATCTCTCGTTATGCCGAGCACGACGTCCTGAAAAAACAGGGTGTGCTGACCCGGTTCGACGTCCTCGAACGTGCGTGGCGCTGCCCGCACCACGCCTGCACCCTCTATGACCGCGACCACGGCAGTTTCGTGCTGATCCCGCGGATCCGGGCCGGCGAGCCGACCTGCGAGCTGCACGGCTCGCGGCTGCTCGACGAAGGCCCCCGCCCCGGCGCCGCCGCGATGAAGGTCCTCGTCGACCGCAGGTGCGTCGACCGGTTCGTCATCCCCTCCGGCACCGAGGTGGTGGTCGGCCGGGCGCCGGTGGACGGCTATTCCCTCGACCCCTGGCTGGCCAACCACGAACGCCTCAAGGTCAGCCGCCGCCATTTCGCCCTGTCGTTCGCGGACGGGAACCTGACCATCCGGGACGTCAGCACGTACGGCACCCACCTTCAGCTCGCGCCCGGCGCCCCGCTGACCGTGCTGCGCGGCACCGAACGAATTCTGGGCGTGGGCGAGAAGGTGCGATGCACCCGCCGGATCACCCTCACCCGCAGCGGCCGCCGCTTCCCGAACGAACTACGCACCAAGCGTGCCCAGCTGACAACAGAAGACCACGAGGCCACCCAGTAAGCCAGAGCTGTCGCACTGACCGATTAACCCACAACCCGCCGATGACGACCGGCAAGCATACCCACGTGCGCGGACATACCTGTCCGCACCGGACCGACAGGCAAGTCCGTGGCGGGCCTGTTTGACGGCAGCCTGTACCCACGTCGGGGTGCGGCGTTCGAGTGATTAGAGTTGTGCGCCACGCGCCGGCGCAGGCGCGACTCAGAGCCGGTCACGCGCGCCTGTTGCGCATGTCCTGACAGGGGAGACACCGGGTCATGCTTCTTGACCAGGCACGGGTGGCAGCGGCGCTGCCCGGCTACGATCTCGGCAACGAGATCGGCGCGGGATCCTTCGGACTGGTACTGGCAGGCTGGCACCGCAACCTGCAACGCGAGGTGGCGATCAAGGTGCTGGCCTCGGGCGGGCGTCGCCGGCCCTTCGGCGCCGACGAGGCGCAGATAATGGCGAGTCTCGACCACCCGCATATCGTCCGCGTCCATGACTTCCGCCCAGGTGACGACTTCGATGTGATCGTGATGGAGATGCTGGCCGGCGGAAGCCTTTCCCGCCGGCAACGAGAAATGGGTCAGGAGGAGTTCTGCGCGGTCGGTCTGGCGGTCGCCGGGGCCCTGAGCTACGCGCATTCTCGTGGCGTGCTGCACCGTGACATCAAGCCCGACAATGTGATGTTCGATTTTGCGGGCCATGTGAAGGTGGTCGATTTCGGGATAGCGAAGCGGGTGTTCGGGTCCGCGGCCACCGCGAGCGCGGTCATCGGCACCCCGTTATTCATGGCCCCTGAGCAGGTCGCACGCGGCCGGCTTGGACCGGCCACAGATCTGTACGCGTTGGGCATGATGCTCTTCCTGCTGCTCGCCGGGAAGACTCCCTTCGACGGTGAATGGTCTGACGAGGTCTTCGGAGAACCTCACCTGGCACGGCCCGGCCACAGTATTCGGCGCCCGGCCGGGGTTCCTCCACCAGTCGCCGACGTAATACTGCGGGCGCTGGCGAAGGACCCGGGGGGCCGGCCGCCGTCCGCGAAGGCGTTCGCGATCGACCTCGCCGAAGCGGCCGCGGACAGCTACGGCCCGGGCTGGCTCGGTCGCTCGGGGATCCGGGTGCATCTGGACGACGACGTCCGTGCCGCTGCCGAGGCTCGCTCCGTCCTCCCGATCGCGGTAGCGGCCGCGACCATTCCGCGAACGATCGACCCCGCTGGCCAACCGGCGCCAGCTCCGAATCCATCCCGGTCCGCCCGGTCTGGGCAGCAGAAGTCGCGCTCGCATCGCCGCTCCACGCGGCCGCGACTCCGTCGGCGTGGCGCGGCAGCCACCGGCGTGCTGCTGCTGTCCGCGGTCGCCGCACTTCTCTTCGCCACCATCAGCCGGGGAGCAGGTGACACCAGACCCCATCAGGTGGGTCTGCTGGAGGGCCACACCGACTGGGTGACGGCCGTTGCCTTCTCTCCGAACAGGCGCACGCTGGCCAGCGGCGGCCGGGACAGAGCGGTACGGCTGTGGGATGTGAGTGATCCATTCCACGCGCATCCAATCGGTGCTCCCCTGCTCGGGCACACCGACGGAGTCACCTCGGTCGCCTTCTCTCCCGACGGGCGGACCCTGGTCTCCGCCGCCAAGGACAGCACAGTGCGCCTGTGGGACGTCACCGACCCGTCCAGGGCTCGTTCTCTCGGCACCCCGCTGCCAGTGGCCGGCGGCTACGCGCACGCGGTGGCGTTCCCGTCGTTCGCGGGCCGCGTCATGGATGGACGTGGACGTGTTCTGGCCAGCGGCGGCGAAGTCGGCCGGGTGCAGTTGTGGGATCTCACTGATCCGTCCGCGCCGCGACCGTTCGGTCAGTCTTTCGCCGCACACGACGACCTGGTGTGGTCGGTCGCGTTGTCCTCGGAAGCGCGAACGCTGGCCAGCGGCAGCCTGGACGGCACCGTGCGGCTGTGGGACGTGAGCGATCCGGATCATCCTCACCCGCTCGGCGCACCGCTGGACGGTCACCGCGGTGGCGTCTACACGGTGGGGTTCGCACCCGATACCCGGACGCTCGCCAGCGGCGGAAAGGACGCTCTGATCCGCCTGTGGGATGTGACCGACCCTGCCAGCCCGCGGCCTCTCGGGCCGCCGTTGACCGGCCACACCAGCCTCGTCTGGCAGGTGGCGTTCTCTCCGGACGGGCACACCCTGGCCAGTGTGGCCGCCGACCACACTGTGCGGTTGTGGGACCTCACCGACCGGACGTCAGCACGCCCTCTCGGGCACCCTTTGGTCGGGCACACCAACTGGGTGACGTCAGTTGCGTTCTCCCCGGACGGGCACCTTGTGGCCAGCGGCAGCTGGGACAGAACTGTCCGGTTATGGGCGGTCCGGTGACCTCCGGCTATCAGATCCGTTTTTCCTGGCCGGCCCAGGCCTGCTCGCGCAGCACATATTTCTGGATCTTGCCGGTGGACGTCTTCGGCAGCTCGCCGAACTCGACGATCCGCGGGGCCTTGAAGCGGGCGAGACGTCCGCGGACATGGTCGACGATCTCCTCGGCGGTCGCCGACGCTCCCTCGTGGAGGGTCACGTACGCGGCCGGGACCTCGCCCCACCGGTCGTCCGGGACGGCGATCACGGCGACCTCCAGCACCGCGGGATGGTCCGCGATGGCCTGCTCCACCTCGACCGACGTGATGTTCTCCCCGCCGGAGATGATGACGTCCTTGCTGCGGTCGCGCAGCTCGACGTAGCCGTCGGGGTGCAGGACGCCCAGGTCGCCGGTGTGGAACCAGCCGTCGGGCGCGGCGGCGGCGGTGGCCTCGGGGTCCTTGAAGTAGCCGAGCATGATGTTGTTGCCGCGCAGCACGATCTCGCCGACCGAACGGCCGTCGGCGGGCAGGTCGGCGCCGGCGGAGTCGACGACCCGCACCACGCAGGAGATCATGTTCCCGACACCCTGGCGTGCCTTCAGCCGGGAGCGGGCCGCGTCGTCGAGGGCGTCCCATTCGGGCCGCCAGTCGCAGATCATCGCGGGGCCGAAGGTCTCGGTGAGCCCGTACAGGTGCGTGACGTCGAAGCCGAGCGCCGCCATCCGCCGCAGGATCGCCGGGGACGGCGGCGCCCCGCCGGTCGCCACCCGCACCGGCGGGCCGGCCAGCGGCGCGGCCTCGGGTGCGTAGGCGAGCATCGACAGCACGGTCGGCGCGCCTTCCAGGTGGGTCACGCCCTCGGCGCAGATCAGCTCCCACACCCGCGCCGGGTCGACCCTGGGCAGGCAGACGTGGGTGGCCGCCGCCGCCGTCACCGCCCACGGGAAGCACCAGCCGTTGCAGTGGAACATCGGCAGGGTCCACAGGTGCACCGAGGATGTGGACAGCCCGGTGTGCCCGACCATCGCCAGTGCCTGCAGGTAGGCGCCGCGGTGGTGGTACATGACGCCCTTGGGCCGGCCGGTCGTCCCGGAGGTGTAGTTGATCGACAGCAGCGCTCGTTCGTCCGTGGGCGTGATCGCGGTCGGTGTGGCGGCGGCCAGCATCTCCTCGTATCGCTCGTCCGCCCGGATCAGCAGCGGCGGATGGGTGACGCCGCCGAGGCCGGCGACCGCGGCCGCGACCAGGTCATCGAACTGCGGGTCGTGGATGAGGACCGCGGCCTCGGAGTGCTCGAGGATGTAGGCGATCTCGCCGGCGGACAGCCGGGTGTTGACGGCGACGAGGGGCACCCCCGCCCACGGCACGCCGAAGCTCGCCTCCAGCAGGACATGGGTGTTCGGCGCGAGGACCGCGACGGGCCGCCCGCCGGCGGGACCGACGAGCGCTCCCGCCAGCCGGCGGCACCGGTCCCGCAGCTCGCGGTAGGTCCAGCGGTGGTCACCGTCGACCACGGCGAGCCGGTCGCCGTGCGCGGCGGCGGCCCGGTCGAGGTAGGCCACCGGAGTCAGGGGCTCGAACGACAGCGCGTCGAGCCTCGCCCGCTCGGCTCCCGGCCTCGGCATCGAGCCCGCCATCGACCCCGGCCCGAAGCCCGACCCGGACTCCGACTCAGACTCCGGCTCCGGCTCCGGCTCCGTTAATTCAGGCACGTGCGGCACAGCCGTCTCCTTCGTGCGGACGCGGCCGGCTGCCTGTCGCGGGCGTTGGAGGGGCCCACGGGGCGACCGCGGTGGTGACTGTCAGGACACGCAAGGTTCCCACTGGACGAGGGTCTGGGCGGGCGTGTGCACGAACACCGCTCGTACCGGCGTCCCGGCGGTGATGGCGCCATCCGGCACGAGATTGCCGAACATGGCCAGGCCGGGCCGTTCCACCAGCTCGACGAGGACCACGGTGTAGGGGACCCGGTCGCGCAGACCTGCCCCGAACGGGTGGTGGGTGCGCGTCCAGGACAGCACCCGGCCATGCCCGCTGACCGGCCGCCACGTGCACCGGTCGGAGGTGCACACGCCGCACCGCGGGCCAGGTGGGAAGCGCGGCGTCCCGCAGTCGTCGCAGTGCTGGACGAGCAGCGCACCCCGGTCGGCACCGGCCCAGAACGGCGCGATCCACGGCGGGTGCACCGGCTCGGCGGCAGGCGGGCTCATGGCTGCCTCCGCAGCAGGACGGCCGACGAGATGCCGGTGGGAAAACCGGGCTGGGCGGTCGACAGCGCCACCTCGCAGCCCGGCACCTGGCGCGCACCGGCGTCACCGCGCAGCTGCGACACCGCCTCGGCGATGTGGTTGATCCCGTGGACGTAGCCCTCGGACAGGAAGCCGCCATGGGTGTTCACCGGCAGCCGCCCGCCCGGGGCGGTGACGCCGCCGGCGACGAACGGCCCGGCCTCACCCCGACCGCAGAATCCGTAGTCCTCGAGCTGCAGCAGCACGGCGATGGTGAAGGCGTCGTACAGCTCGGCGACGTCGACGTCCGCCGGCCCGATCCCGGCCCGTGCCCACAGGGTGCGGGCGACCAGGGCGCTGCTGGACGTCGTGAGGTCGGCGGCGCCGTGCCCGAATCCGTCCGGGCCGAAGGCGCTCGCCCAGGCGCGGACGGTGACGGGCCGATGGCGCAGGTCCCGGGCCCGCGGCGTGGTGGTGAGCACGAGGGCGCAGGCGCCGTCGGTCTCCAGGCAGCAGTCGAGCAGCCGCAGCGGCTCGGTGACCAGGCGGGAGGACAGGTACTCACGCATGGTCAGCGGCCCGCGCATGACCGCGCGCTCGTTGTCGGCGGCGAAGCACCGCTGGGCCAGGGCGACCTGGCCCAGGTGTTCCTCGGTGGTGCCGAAACGGTCCATGTGCATCCGGGCGCTCAGCGCGTAGACCTGCGACGGCGAGACGAGGCCGTAGGGCACCTGGAACAGGGTGTCGGGGCGGGTGATCGGGGCGCCGCCGCCGGTGCCGCCCATCCGGTGACCGGACCGGCCGTTGAGCGAGCGGTACACGACCACATGGGTCGCCTGCCCGGTGTGCAGCGCGGCGGCGGCGTGGCCGACGAGGGCGGGTGCCTTGCTGCCGCCGCCGAGCTCCTCATGGCTCCAGGTGATGCCGCGCAGGCCCAGGGCCGCCGCGAGCTCGTGCGGCCCGGCCGAGTCGTTGAGGTGGTGGGTGGCGACGCCGTCGAGGTCGGCGGGGGCGAGGCCCGCGTCCTCGACGGCGGCGAGGACCGCCGAGGCCGCCATGGCCAGCGGGGAGAGCCCGGACCGCTTGCTGAAGGGGTGGTAGCCGACGCCGACGACGGCGGCGGTGTCGCGCAGCTCGGCGAACGGGTGCCCCGCCGGGGCGGCCCGCGGCGCCACGGCGGCCCGCGGCGGCAAGGCTGCCTGCGGCGCCATGGTCACGGCAGGGCCGGGGGCTCGGCCGGGGTGAACCGGAACAGCCTCTCCGCGTTCCCCCGCAGGATCTTGTACTGGGTCTCGGCGGGCAGGTGCGCCATCCGCTCGCGGGCGAGCTTACGGCTGTGCGGCCAGGTCGAGTCCGAGTGCGGGTAGTCGGTCTCGATCATGATGTTGTCCTCGCCGATGAACTGCAGGTTCGCCAGGCCCACGGCGTCGTCGATGAAGCAGCCGTAGATGTGCCGGCGGAAGGTCTCCCACGGGTCGAGCGTCATCAGGTCGAGGTCGGGGTTGACGGCGGTCGGGAACGAACCGGGCATCGGGTCGAACGAGACCCCCTTCGTCGCCCATGCGCGCTGGGTGTGGATGACCTGCTCGGCGCGCTGCAGGAAGAACGGGATCCAGCCCATGTTCCCCTCCGACAGCGCGATCTTCAGGTTGGGGAAGCGCTGGAACACCCCCGAGAAGATCCATTCCAGCATCGCGCCGGCGGTGCGCACCGAGCCGAACGACAGGTTCGCCAGCACCGGCGAGTCGGGTGAGATCGTCGACAGCTGCGACGAGGACCCGACGTGCATGCACACGACCAGCTCGAGGTCCTGCGCCGCCGCGAACACCGGGTCCCAGTAGCGGGCCGGGTCGTGGATGGTGGGCAGGCCCAGCGGCGCCGGGTTCTCGGAGAACGCGACGGCCCGCGCCCCCTTGGCCGCCACCCGCTCCAGCTCGCGCGCCGCCAGCCGCGGGTCCCACAACGGCATGATCACCAGCGGGATGAGCCGCCCGGGGGCGGCCCCGCACCACTCGTCGATCATCCAGTCGTTGTAGGCCCGCACGCCTTCCAGCGCCAGCTCCTTGTCGGAGGCCTCCCAGAAGATCTGGCCGCAGAAGCGCGGGAAGGACGGGAAGCACAGCGACGCGAGCACCCCGTCGACGTCCATGTCCGCGACCCGCGCCACCGGGTCGTAGCAGCCGGGTGCCATGTCGGCGTACCGGATGGCCTCGGGCGAGTAGTCCTTGCCCTTGCCGACCACGGCGGACAGGCCGCTGGTCGGGACACGCTTGCCCTCGAAGACCCAGAACTCCAGGTCACCGTCGGTGACCAGCCGGGGCGCGGCGTCGCGGAACTTCGCCGGCATCCGGCTCTGCCACACATGCGGCGGCTCCAGCACGTGGTCGTCGACCGAGATCAGCCAGTCGAGATCGAGATCGGTCATCGCTGCCCCTTCACTTGACGAGGATTCCGGCGTCGACCGGCAGCGTGACGCCGGTGACGTAGCGGGCGGCGTCGGAGACCAGCCACAGGATGGCGTTGGTGACGTCGGACGCCTCGACGTAGGGCACCGGCAGCGCGTTCGACATCGCCTGCGAGCTGCCCACGGTGGTGATCCACTTCTCCATCACCGGATTGATGATCATCGGGGTGTTGACCCCGGTCGGGTGCACGGTGTTGACCCGGATCGAGTGCGGGGCCAGCGCGTTCGCGTAGCTGCGCATGAGCCCGACGACGCCGTGCTTCGAGGCCGCGTACCCGATGGACCCGGGGGCGTCCCCACCCACTCCGCGCAGGCCCGCCGTGGAGCTGGTGAGAACCACCGAGCCGCCGGGCCCGCGGTCGATCAGCGCCTGCTTGGCGACCTCGACGGTGTTCCAGACACCGACCAGGTTCACCGCGACGACGTCCAGGAACTGGGCCGGGTCGTCCGCGCCGATCGCCATCGGCGCGATGCCCGCGTTCGCCAGGACGATGTCGCATCCGCCGAGCTCGGCGACACCGGCCTCGAACGCCTCCCGAAGCCCGGCGCGGTCACGGACATCGGCCTGGCGGGCCACGATCCGCCGGCCGTGCGCGCGGACCTCGGCGGCGGTCTCGGCCAGGTCGTCCTCGCTGGCCAGCGCGTAGGCGACGGTGTCGATCGGGGCGCAGATGTCGACCGCGATGATGTCGGCGCCCTCCTGCGCGAGCCGCACGGCGTGGCTGCGCCCCTGGCCACGCGCCGCACCGGTGATGAAGGCGACCTTGCCTTCGAGCAGTCCCATCGATGACCTCCTGATCGGTTCGGTTCGGACGCCGGCGGCTTCCGGCTGCGTCCGGCGGTGTCCCGGTGGCGTCAGCGGCCCGTCCACGCCGGTGGGCGCCGGGCGTTGAACGCGCTGTGGAACTCGGAGTGGTCCGCCGTCGTCATCAGCAGGGCCTGGGTCATGGCGTCGAGCTCCATGGACGCGCCGATCGGCATGTCGAGCTCACGGGTGAGCAGCGCCTTCGTCTGCCGGTAGGCCAGCGTCGGGCCGTCCGCGAGCCGGCGGGCCAGCGCGTCCACCGTCGCGGTCAGCTCGTCGTCGTCGACGAGCATGCTCGCCAGCCCGTAGCGGTCGGCGGTCTCGGCGTTGATCGTGTCCCCGAGCATCAGCAGCTGGGTGGCGCGACCGAGCCCGACGACCCGCGGGAGCAGGTACGCCGCGCCCATGTCGCCACCGGAGAGCCCGACCTTGGTGAACAGGAACGCGAACCGGGCCTTGTGCGAGAGGACCCGGAAGTCCGACGCCAGCGCGATGACCGATCCGGCGCCGGCGGCGATGCCCTGGATCGCCGAGATGATCGGGATGTCGACCTCGCGCATGGCGCGGATGACGTCGCCGGTCATCTTGGTGAAGCCCATCAGGTCGTGGGCGTCCATCTTGATCAGCTCACCGATGATCTCGTTGACGTCGCCGCCGCCGCAGAACCCCTTGCCCTCACCCCGGATGACGAGGACCTTCGTGTCGCCCCGGTGCGGCAGCTCGTGCAGCAGGTCGCGCAGGTCCGCGTAGCTCTGGAAGGTCAGCGGGTTGAGCTTCTCCGGCCGGTTGAGGGTCACCGTGGCGACCCCGTCGGCGACGTCGAACTTGAAGTGCTCCCAGTTCTCCGTGATCGACGCTGAGGCGCGGTACAGGCTCATCGGGCAGGCTCCCTGGTAGGCGGTGCGGAACGGGTCGTGTCGGCGGTGGCCGTGTCGGCGGCCGCGGCCGCCCGGGCGTACAGCGACCGGGCGATGATCGTGCGCTGGATCTCCGAGGCGCCCTCGTAGATCCGCGGGGCCCGGACATCGCGGTACAGGTGCTCCAGCAGGTGCCCGCGCTGCAGGCCGCGGGCCCCGTGCAGCTGCAGCGCCTGGTCGACGACGACCTGGGCGGCCTCGGTGGCGAAGAGCTTGGCCATCGCCGCGCTCCGGGTGATCTCGGCCCGCCCGGCCGGCCCGCTGTTGGCGGCACCGCCATTGGCCGCGCCGCCGTCGGCCAAGCCGTCGTAGGCCGCGGCGGCGGCCCGCACCAGCAGCCGGGCCGCCTGCACCCGGGTCGCCAGGTCCGCGAGCGTGTGCGCGACGGACTGCTGCGCCGACAGCGGCCCGCCGAAGGCCTGGCGCCGCGCCGTCCAGTCGACGGCGGCGTCGAGGGCGGCCTGAGCCATGCCGACGGCGAACGCGCCGACGCTGGGCCGGAACAGGTCGAGGGTGCGCATCGCGACCCGGAAACCGGCGTCGACCTCGCCGAGAACGTCGGCGCGGCCGACCCGGACACCGTCGAAGTCGAGCGTTCCGAGCGGATGCGGGCTGAGCATGTCCAGCGGCTCGCCGGTGAGCCCCGGCGCGTCGCCGGGCACCGCGAAGGCGGTGACACCGCGGGCGCCGCCGTCCGCGCGGGTCCGGGCGAAGACGGTGTAGACGTCGGCCCACGGCGCGTTGGAGATCCAGGTCTTGCGGCCGGTGAGCCGCCAGCCGTCGCCGTCCGGGTCCGGATCGGCGCGCAGGGCCAGCGCCGCCGCATCCGAACCGGCTTCCGGCTCGGACAGCGCGAACGCGGCGATGACCTCGCCGGTGACGACGCCCGGGATCCACCGGCGCACCGTGCCCGGGGAGCCGGACTGCAGGATCGGGTAGCTGCCCAGCCCCTGCAGCGCCAGCGCGGTCTCCGCCTCGGTGCTGACGGTGGCGAGCGTCTCGCGCAGCAGGCACAGCTGCATCGCCGCGGCGTCGCGCGGTTCCTCGCCGGGCTGCCCACCGAACAGCGCGCGCAGCAGCCCCAGCTCGCCCAGCTGCCGCAACAGCGGCCGGTTCACCCGGCCCTCGGTGCTCGGGACGTGGACGAGTTTCGCCGTCGCGACGTCGCGGACCTGGTCGGCGAACGCACGCTGGGCGTCGGTCAGGTCGAACTGGCTCACGCCATCACCTCCGATCCGAGCGGGGCCAGGTAGGGCAGCTCCCGGGCGAAGCGCCACTGGACGCCGAACCCGTCGGCGGGCGCCACCACGACCGCGCCGGCGCCGTCTCGGTGGGCCGCGGTGCCGACGGCGGCGAGGTGCGCCGCGGCGGCGCCGGTGTCGGCGACCAGGAAGGTGATCCCGAGGTAGTGGTCGGCGGCGTCGGTCACCAGGCCGGCGTACGGGCTGCCCGGCCGCGGGACGCCCAGCTCGAACACCGAGCCGGCGAGCATGAGGTAGGTGCTGTCGGTGCCCAGGTCCGGGTTGGGTGCGGTGCCGAGCACGGTGCCGCCAAGGGCTTCGGCGTACAGGCGCAGCGCCCGCTCGGGCCGCCGGGTCAGCACGGTGTGGTGCGAGCCGCGGATGATCGTCATGGGGTCGTCCGGCGGCGGGGCGCCGGGCAGCCTCCAGTCGGGCCGCAGCCGCGGGTCACCCTTGCGCGAGTAGTACTCGACGTAACGGTCCGCGAGCTGGAAGAACTCGTAGCGCAGCCCGGTGTCGGCCGGTTCGCTGAAGAACAACAGGATGTCCGGGGCCATCGCCGAGACGGGGACGTGGCCGCCCTCCACCCGGCGGCCCAGCTGGTCATGGGTGCGGATGCCATGGCCGGCCAGGTGCGCGGCGGCGGCGACGGCGTCGTCGACGTACCAGCCGAGCCCGATCGGGCGCTGGTCGGCGAGGTCGTAGCGGTCCTGGCCGGACAGCCGGCCCTGGGCGTGCATCGACGGGCACAGCGCGTCGAGGACGACGTCGCCCACGACCATGAAGAACGAGTAGTCCTTCGGGTAGTCGACGTCGAGCATCGAGATGTCGTACCGGTCCGCCCAGCGGACGTCGGGGCGGCTGAACACGGCCCGGTACCAGGCCCGGGCCGCCTCCAGGTCGACCACCGCGAACGTCGGGTGGAACATCCGGCGGACCACCTGGGCACCGGCGGCGCCCATCAGTTCGCCCGCCGGTACTGGTCGGCGGACGTCGACAGGACCTGGAACCGGTCGGTGGCGAGCAGCCCGTCGAGGCGGTCGAAGACGTCGTCGAGGTCGTCGGTGGCGGCGACGCCGTCGGTCTTCGCGGTGAAGATGTTCGCCCACACCCCCATGCCCGCGCTGAGCACGTGGCCGGTGACCGCGCAGTCCGCGTGGGCCAGGTAGAGCGCGACCGGCGAGGCCAGCTCGGGCACCAGCAGTGCCGCGTCGACGCCAGACCTCTCGGCGAACCACGCCTGCGACATCGGGGTGATCGCGACCGGGCACAGCGCGTTGATCCGGATGTCGGTGTCGGTGTTGTCCTGGGCGGCGGCCCGGGTCATGCCGATGACGCCGGCCTTGGCGGTGCAGTACGCGAGGACGCCCTGCCCGCCGAACGCGCCGAGCGCGGACGCGGTGTTGACGATCCGGCCGTACCCCTGGCGGCGCATGTGGCGCAGCGCCGAGCTCATGGTCCAGAAGCCGCCCATGAGGTTGACCCGCCAGTTGTCGTACATCAGCGCCGTCCCGGTGTCCTGCGCGGTGCCGAAGCCGTGCATCCCGGCGTTGTTGATGACGATGTCGATGCGCCCGTGCGCCTCGACGGCACGCTCGACGAGCCCGCGGGCGTACCGCTCGTCGCCGATGTCACCCTCGTCCGCGTCGGCGGTGACGCCTTCGGCCGCGAGCAGCTCGACGACGCCGCGGGCGGTCTCCTGCTCGGCGCTCTCCCCCTGCTCGCGGCGGATGTCGTTGAGCACGACGGTGGCGCCGCGGCGGGCCAGGGCCAGGGCGTGCCGGCGGCCCAGGCCGCTGCCGGCCCCGGTCACCACCGCGACCTGTCCGTCGAAACGGTATTTGCCGGTCATCGCGCGAAAGTCCCTTCTGGAGATGGACGGGCTGGGCGGACGGGCGCGCTGACGTGGGCCTGCGGGCCCGCAGGCCCACGTCAGCGCAGCGCGACCGCGTTCGCCGGGGAGCTGACCCCGCCGGGCAGGTGCAGCGGCGCGGAGACGACGAGGCACTCGTAGCGGCCGTCGCCGTGGCAGGCCCGGGCCAGCTCGTCGAGGTCCCACAGCTCGCCGAGGGCCATCCCGAGCAGCGGCACGAGCAGGAAGTGCAGGAAGACGTCCTCGCAGTGCGCCGGGTCGAGCAGCCACGAGGTGGCCTGCGCGCGGCTCAGCGGCCAGCCGCGCGGCCACACCTCGACCGCCGGGTTGTCCACGGCGACGGCCGCCGGGTGCAGGTCCCACAGGAACGCGGCCATCTCCCGGCCGGGCGCGAGGCCCGGGTTGGCCAGCTCCTCGGCCATCGCCTCGCCGAGCCGCGCCCGCCGCCGCGCGCTTCCGGCGCGGTACCAGCCGAGCCAACCGGTGCGGATCAGCAGGATGTCCCCGGTCTCGACGGTCGTGCCCTGCGCGGCGAGCGCGCCGGCGAGGTCGTCCGGGGTGACGGCGACGGAGCTCGCGTGGTCGATCGGCCGGCCGGCCGCGCCCAGGTACCGGTCGACGTCCACGAGGACGGCCCGGCCGGCGATGCCGCGGCTGGCCCAGTGCTCCATCCCATGGTCGGTGCAGGGCAGGCCGTTGTAGTACTCCCACCGGGGGTGGCGGACGTGGCCGAAGCCGTCCCACTGGCTCGACCCCTGCGGGTTCCAGTCCGACAGCGTCTCGTCCCGGCCCACGGGCAGGGCCCGGATCGTGTGCTGGAACCGGGAGCGGCGGAACAGCGGCGGCCCGGGGACGTCGAGAGGCAGGTCCAGCGGGATCACCCGGTGGTCCCGGACGGTCGCCACACCGGCGGCCAGCCGCGCCGGAGTGAGCAGGTTGAGCGTGCCCAGCCGGTCCTCGGCTCCCCACAGGCCCCAGGACGAGCCTGGCGGGGCGCCCGGCGTCACCGGCAGCTCGGCGTAGCTGGGCAGGTCCGCGGAGACGGCCGCAGGTGCGGGGGAACGAGCGGGTGCGGGTGCAGGAGAACTCGGGGCAGCCGGGGAATGCGCGGCTGCCGCCGGTAAGGATGTCCCTGTCGTCAACGTGCCTCCCTGAATCAGGGCCACCGCGGGAGTGGCCTGGCCCCGTTCGTGTGTTTCCACCGTCGCGTGGCCGCGTTACGCGGGGCGTTTCGCGCCCGCTTCCGACCGCGTGGGGATGCGCAGGATCCGCGCGACGGATGTCAGTCCGCCAGGTGGGCGGCAAGCGCGGTGATCAGGCGCTCGTAGGCCTCGACGTCGCCGGCGGCGGTCTCCGGCACGATCACCGGCTCCAGCCCGGTGCTCGCGAACTCGCGCAGCCGGCGGGCGCACTCCCGGGCGGTGCCGACCACCGCCAGGTCACGGACGACGTCCTCGGGCAGCGCGTCGGCCATGGCGTCCAGGTCGGGCTGCGCGGTGACCCGTTCGACGACGGCGCCGAGCCCCAGCGAGGTGAACCAGCGGGCGTACGGCGGGACCCGCAGGTAGGAGGCGAGGCCGCGGCGCAGCGTCACCGGCGTGCGGTCGGCGCCCGGCTCGGCGAGCGCCACCCGCACCAGCGCGAGCCGGCGGAACGGCCGGCCCGCCACCGCGGTCTCCGCCGCGAGCGTGGCCGCCGCGGAGGCCGGGACGAAGTTGAGGATCACCCCGTCGGCGCGCTCGCCGGCCAGCCGCCGCATGCCCGGCCCAAGTGCTGCCAGCAGCAACGGCGGCCGGGCGGCCGGCACGGTCAGCGTGAACCCGCTGGAGCTGAAGGCCTCCCCGGAGTGGAAGGTGCGGCGCCCGCCCAGCACGTCGTCGAGGATCGTCAGCGCGTCGCCGACCGCGGCGAGCGGGCGGGTGGGCGCCAGCCCGTGGAAGGACCGCATGATGCGCGGTGAGGAGACACCGATCCCCAGGGCGAACCGGCCGCCGGACAGGGTCGCCAGCGTGTTCGCCGACATCCCGAGCAGCGCCGGGGTGCGGGAGCCGATCGGGACGATGGCGGTCCCCAGCTCCACCGAGACGGTCGCCGCGGCCGCCGCCGCCAGCTGGGCGAAGGCGTCCGCTCCGCTGACCTCGGCGGCCCACACGGAGGTGAAGCCGAGCCGTTCGGCGAGGCCGGCGAGCGCCGCGGTGCGTGGCGCCGGCACCGCCCGGTACGGCAGCAGAACGCCGGCACGCAGCCCACCGAGCCCGGCACGGCCAGCGCTCACGGCTCCGTCGGCGCTCAGTACACGGGCGGCTCGGTCGGCGGTCACGCCGTCACCGCCCCGCGCCCGCCGGGTGGCAGATCCCGTACCAGGTCGCGCAGCACGAACTTCTGGATCTTCCCGGACGCGGTGCGCGGCATGACATCGACCAGCTCGACCCGCTCCGGCCAGTAGGTCTTCGAGACGCTCAGCGTCGCCAGGTAGGACGTCAGGTCACCGAGCGTCAGGCGCGGCCCCGGTCTGGGCACGACCACGGCGCAGGCCCGCTCCCCGAGCCGTTCGTCGGGGTAGGGCACGATCGCGATGTCGGCGACCCGCGGGTGCGCGTAGAGCATCGTCTCGACCTCGGTGACCGGGATGTTCTCGCCGCCGCGGATGATGATGTCCTTGAGCCGGCCGGTGATCCGCACGCCGCCGTCGGCGTCGAGGCGGGCGATGTCACCGGTGCGGAACCAGCCGTCGCCGTCGTAGGCCTCCCCGGTCCGTTCCGGGCGGCGGACGTAGCCGAGCGCCTGCGAGGCTCCGCGCACGAGCAGCTGGCCCTCCTGCCCGACCGGCAGGTCGGCCCCGGTGGGGTCGACCACCCGGGCCGACATCCACGGGCAGGGGACGCCGTCGCTGCGCGCGGCCGCGTCCCGCCCCTGGCCGGCCCGGGTGAAGGTGACGGCGCCGTTCTCGGTCATGCCCCAGACGGCGACCACCCGGGTGCCCAGCACCTCGTCCGCCTCGGTGACGACCGCGGGCGGGATCGCGGCACCCCCGGCGATGAAGTAGCGCAGCGACGTGGCCGTGGGGGTGGCGGCGCGCTGGGCGCGGATGATGTCGACGAGGAACGCGGTGGTGGCGAACGTCCACGTCGCCCGTTCCGCCGCGATGATGTCCAGCCCCGCCCGCGGCTCCCAGACGTCCTGCAGCACCGTCGTCATCCCGTGCGACAGCGGTGCCAGCACGCCGTAGACCAGCCCGGTCGAATGGGTGACCGGCGACGGCATGAAGACGACGTCGTGTTCGGCGACGTCGAGCGCGTCGAACAGGGCGCGGGTGCGGGCGGTCAGCGTCGCGTGTACGTGGCCGACGCCCTTGGGCTCGCCGGTCGTCCCGGACGTGAACTGGATGTCGCTGACCAGGTCACCGTCCACGCCTCGGTCGTGATGCGAGCCGGGGCCCGCCGCCGGCGACGGTGGGCGGCCCAGGACGTCCGTCTCGAACGACAGCGCGCGGATGTGGTCGCAGCCGAGATCTCCCGAATGGAGATCGCCGGTGCCGACGTCGTCGGAGCCGGGGGCGTCAGGCCCCGGGCCGACGAGCACCACGGTCGGTGCCGCCGACCCCGCCTCCGCGCCGTCGTCCGGCCAGATCTCGGCCAGCATCGCCGGGTAGTCGAACGACCGGAACCGGCGCGGCGCGAAGTACACCCTGGGCCGTAACATTCCGGTCGCGAACGAGATCTCGCGGGCGCGGTGGATGGGCAGCACCGGGTTCAGCACCGCGCCCACCCGCAGGGTCGCGAGCGCGACGGCCGGGAACTGCCACCAGTTCGGCAGCTGCACCGACACCACGTCGCCAGGACGCACGCCGACGCCGAGCAGGAACGACGCCACCCGCTCGACCCGGTCTGCGAGCTGGGCGTAGGTGAGCCGGTCAGCGGTGGCGCTGCCGGGGGTGGCGCTGCCGGCGCGGTAGCCGACGACGGCCTCGCGGTCGCCATGTGCCCGGCAGGTGGCGTCGAACTCGTCGAGCACGGTGGTGTCCGGCCACCAGCCCCGTTCCCGGTACTCCCGGCGGCGGGCCGGATCGATCGTCAGGCCGAACGTACCGAGCACCCGGCGGCTCTGCTCACCGACCTCACGCTCACCGACCTCATGTCCTCCGACGTCGCGGATGCACTCCCCCATCGGGCTCAGCCCGCCATCGTGAGGCCACCGCTGACGCTGATGACCTGGCCGGTCACATACGACGCACCCGGCGAGCCGAGGAACGCCACGACCCGGGCCACCTCGGCGGGCTCGGCGAGTCGGCGGAAGGGGATCGCCCGGACCAGCGCCTCCTGGATCTTCTCCGGCTGCAGACGGAACAGCGGCGTGTCGGTCGGGCCGGGCGCCACCGTGTTGACCGTGATCTTGTGGCGGGCCATCTCCCGCGCCAGGGACTTGGTGAACGCGATGACGCCGCCCTTCGCCCCCGCGTACACGGTCTCGCCGAGGCTGCCGACCCGGCCGGCGTCGCTGGAGATGTTGACGACGCTGCCCGGCCGGCCGGCTTCGACGAGCGGGGCGAGGAACGCCTGGCAGACCCACATCGGGCCGAGCAGGTTCAGCGTGGTGACCCGCATGATGTGCTCGGCGTCGTTCTGCAGGAACGGCTGCCCGACGTTCCAGCCGGCACCGTTGACGACTAGGTCGGTGAGGCCGAACTCGCCGGCCACGGCGTCGCGCAGCGCCAGGATGCTCGGCTGGCTGGTGACGTCCACCGAGAACGCCTTCGCCGTTCCGCCGGCAGCGGTGACCAGGCTCGCGGTCTCGTTCGCGCCCGCCGGGTTGATGTCGGCGACGGCGACGGTGGCACCGGCGGCGGCCAGCTCGACGGCGACGGCCTGGCCGATGCCGGATCCGGCCCCGGTGACGACGGCCACGCGCTCGCACAGGTCAGCAGTCACGTGTCGATCTCCTTGGTCTCGGTGTTCTGGGTGCGGCTGCTCTGGGTCCGGCCGTGCTGGGTGCGGCCGTGCTGGGTGCGGCGGTCGTGCAGGAAGCGCCGGAGCCGGTCCTGGGTGTCGGGGTCGGCGTGCAGCCGGCGCTGGCTGACCGTCTCGGCGGCGAAACCGGCGGCGGTACCGGCCCGGGCGACGCACTCCTTGGCCGCCCGTTGCGCGGCGGCCGAACCGGCCAGGATCCGCGCCGTGACGGCGTCGACCTCCGCATCGAGGTCGGCGTCCGGGACGCAC
The DNA here is from genome assembly GCF_001306465.1 of Frankia sp. R43. Lineage (NCBI taxonomy): Bacteria > Bacillati > Actinomycetota > Actinomycetes > Frankiales > Frankiaceae > Frankia > Frankia sp. R43. The sequence continues at coordinate 820,973 of NZ_LFCW01000004.1, forward strand.
CATTCGACGATCCCGAGCTCGGCGGCCCGGCGTCCGTCGACGAGCTCGGCGGTCAGAATGATCCGCATCGCAGCGCCGCGGCCGATCGCCGCGGTCAGGCGCTGCGTGCCGCCGCCGGCCGCGACCAGCCCCAGCTGGCTTTCCGGCAGGCCGATCCGGGAACCCTCGGCGGCGATCCGCAGGTCGCACGCGAGGGCGAACTCCAGGCCCCCGCCGGTGACCGCGCCGCGCAGCACGGCCAGGGTGGGCACCGGCAGCTCGGCCCACAGCGTGAACGCGTGCTGGATGCGCCCGGCGAACCGGTTGAGCGCGGTGACGTCGCCGCTGTCGACCGCGGCGGCCATCATCGCGATGTCACCGCCGGCGGAGAAGTGCCTCCCGGCGGAGCGCACCACGGCGAGGCGTACCTGCGGGCTGGCGGCGAGCCGTGCGGTGATGGCATCGAGGCGGTCGAGCGCGTCGTCGTCCCAGGCGTTCACCGGCGGCCGGTCGAGCGTGACGCTCGCGAGCGGGCCGTCGACGGCGAGCGTCAGCACGGCGTGCCCTCCCGGACGAGTTGGCGGGCCAGCAGCAGCCGGTTGACGTCGTTCGTCCCGTCGTAGATCTCGCCGCCCTTCGCGTCGCGCAGCAGGCGGGCGAACTCGTACTCCTCGATGTAGCCGTAGCCGCCGACGAGCTCGACCGCGCGCGAGGTGATCTCGGCGGCGGTGCGGGTGCAGAAGACCTTGGCGGCGGCGGCCGAGCCCATGCTGCCCCGGCCGGTATCGACGGCCCGCGCCGCGCTGTAGAGCAGCGCGCGGGCGGCGAACAGCTCGATGCGCATGTCCGCCAGGCGCAGCTGCACAGCCTGGTGGTGGGCGATCACCCGGCCGGACTGGTGGCGTTCCAGGCAGTAGCGCCGGGCCAGGTCCAGGGCGCGCTGGCCGATCCCGACGGCCTGCGCCGCGGTGCTCAGGCGCGCCCCGTCCAGCGGTTCGAGCAGGTAGCGGCGGCCGTCGGCCTCCGCGCCCAGGCAGTCGGCGGCGGGCACGGCGACGTCGTCGAACGCCACCTCGTTCGTGCTCGACCCGCGCAGCCCCAGCTTGTCGAACCCGGGGGCGACGGTGATTCCCGGGCTGTCCGCGGCCAGTATGAACGCGGCCACGGTGCCGTCCGGTGCGTCCGATTCACGCACCTTCGCGAAGACGACGAACGTCCCGGCGAGGTCGCCGTTGGTGATGAAGGTCTTGCGTCCGTTCAGCACGTAGTGGTCGTCGGCTCCGGCCGTCGCCCGGCGGCGTCGCGCGGTCGTCGTCATCGACAGGACGTCGGTGCCGACCGCCGGCTCGGTGAGCAGGACGGCGGCGATCGACTCCCCGGTGGCGACGGCGGGCAGCCAGCGCCGGCGCTGGTCGTCGGTGCCGTAGCGGGAGATGACACCGCTGCTGTGCGCGTTCGCCATCACGGTCATCGCCGCCGACGCGCAGGCGCGCGCCACCTCCTCGACGACGAGCGACAGCTGGACCCGGGTGGCGCCCCCGCCGCCGTGCTCCTCGCTGACGGCCAGGCCGAACAGGCCCATCCGGCGCAGCTGGTCGAGCGTCTCGGGTGCCAGCCGGTGCCGCTGGTCGGCCGCGCGCGCGCCTGGCACCAGCTCGGCCTCGGCGAACTCGCGGATCCGCCCGCGCAGCTCGATCTCGTCCTCGGTGAGCAGGACGTCGTCGGCCGCCGCCAACGTCTGCGATGCGGTCGACGCCGGGGGCAGCGTCGATGTCGCGGACGCGGACGCGGACCCGGACAACGTCGCGGACGCCGTCATCAGGTGAACGCCCGGTGCCCGGTGAGCGCCTGGCCGATGGAGAGCGCGTGGATCTCCGCGGTGCCCTCGTAGGTGAGGACCGACTCCAGGTTCATCATGTGCCGGATCACCGGGTACTCCAGGGAGATCCCGTTCGCGCCGAGCATCCCGCGGGCGGTGCGGGCGACGTCGCTCGCCATCACGGTGTTCGCGAGCTTGCCCATCGAGACCTGCGCGGGCGCGAGGCCCTGGACGTCCTTGAGCCGGCCCAGGTGCAGGGCCAGCAGCTGGCCCTTGCCGATCTCCAGCGCCATCGTGGCCAGCTTCTGCTGGGTGAGCTGGAAGCCCGCGAGCGGCCGGCCGAACTGCGTGCGGGTCGAGGTGTAGGACAGCGCCGCCTCGTAGCAGGCCCGCGCGGCGCCGGTGGCCCCCCAGAGGATGCCGAAGCGGGCCTCGTTGAGGCAGGACAGCGGCCCGGCCAGGCTGCGGGCCAGCGGGAGGCGGGCGCGCTCGGGCAGCCGGACACCGTCGAGGACGAGCTCGGCGGTGACGGAGGCGCGCAGCGACATCTTGCGGTGCAGGGTGTTCGTCGTGAACCCCGGGGTGCCCCGGTCGACGAGGAAGCCGCGCACGCCCTCGTCGGTGCGGGCCCAGACGACGGCGACGTCGGCGATGCTGCCGTTGGTGATCCACATCTTGGACCCGTCGAGGATCCAGTCGTCCCCGTCGCGGCGCGCGGTGGTGCGCATCGCGCCGGGATCGCTGCCCGAGTCGGCCTCGGTCAGCCCGAAGCAGCCGATCAGCTCGCCGGCGGCCATCCGGGGCAGGTAGTCGTTCTTCTGCTCCTCACTGCCCCAGCGGTGGATGGCGAACATCGCCAGCGAGCCCTGCACGCTCGCGAACGACCGCAGGCCGCTGTCACCGGCCTCCAGCTCGGCGCAGGCCACTCCGTAGGCGACCGCGCTGCCCCCGCCGCAGCCGTAGCCCTCCAGGTGCAGGCCGAGCAGGCCGAGCGCGCCGAGCTCCTTGGCCAGCGCGGGGTCGAAGATGCCGTGCTCGTACCAGTCCGCGACCTGCGGCAGGAACCGTTCCGTGACGAACTGGCGGACCGTCTGTGCCAGGGCGCGTTCGGTGTCGTCGAGCTGGGTCGTCAGGGCCAGTGGATCGAGCGGATCCACGGTGCGCGGCGGGGTGGCGGACATGGTCGACGTCCCGTTCCTTTCGCAGTGGTGAGGCGGCATGGCGCGGCCGGGCGGTGGTCTCGCCCCTGGGGTGTCACGCCTGGGCTGCCGCGCCTGGGCTGCCGCACCTGAGTTGTCGTGCCTGGGTTGTCGTGCCTCAGGGGGATTTCGAGATCGCCTGCTCCGGGCACGCCACGATGGCGTCGTCGAGCTGGACGGTCTGGGCCACGGTGAGATCGTCGGCGACCAGCAGGAAGGCGGTGCCGCTGTCGCTGACGTCGAAGAGGTCGGGCGCTTCCAGGGAGCACCGGCCGTGCCCCTGGCAGCGGGCCTCGTCCACGGACGCTCTGGTCATCGGGTCTGCTCCTTCTGCGTTGTCGGCGAGATCAGCCGCGGGCTCGGGTGACCACCTGGGGCTGGGTGAACTCCAACAGCCCGGGCAGGCCGTTCGCGACACCGATCCCGCTGGAGCGCGCCCCGAAGAACGGCAGCTCGGGCGGCAGACCGCCATGCCCGTTGACGTACGTCATGCCGGTCTCCAGCCGCTCGGCCAGCACCGCGGCGCGTTCGGGGTCGGCCGACCAGACCGAGCCGCACAGGCCGAACTCGGTGGCGTTCGCGCGCGCGACGGCGTCAGCCGGCCGGTCGTAGCGGATGATCGGCGTGACCGGGCCGAACTGTTCCTCGTCCACCAGCGGCACGCCCTCGGCGACGTCGGCGACGACCGTCGCGGGGTAGAAGAATCCCGGCCGGTCCGGCGGCGCCCCGCCGGTGGCGATCCGGCCACCGCGGGCCACCGCGTCCGTGACCAGTCCGCGTACCCGCTCCCACTGCGGCCGGGTGGACAGCGGGCCCATCGTCACGCCGGGCTCGTAGGGCCCGCCGACCACGACCCGCCCGTACGCGTCGGCGAACGCGGCGACGACGTCGGCGTAGATCGCGGCCGGGGCGAAGATCCGTTTCGGGATGGCGCAGATCTGGCCGCAGTTCTTCAGCGCGAGCGCCGCCAGCGCGGCGGCCGTGGCCGGCACGTCGACGTCCTCGAGCAGGATCGCCGCGTCGTTGCCGCCGAGCTCGAGGGTGACGCGGGCGAGGCGGCTGCCGGCCGCGGCGGCGATCTGCCGGCCCGCCCCGGTCGACCCGGTGAAACTGATCTTGCGCACGGCCGGGTGCGCCGTCATCCGCCGGCCGACATCATCGCCGCCGCTGACCACGTTCAGCACCCCCGGCGGCAGCACCCCGGCCAGCAGCTCGCCGAGGCGAAGCGTGGCCAGCGGCGTGAACGGCGAGGGCTTCAGCACGACGGTGTTCCCGGCGCGCAGCGCGGGCGCGACCTTCCAGGCCGCCATGCCGATCGGGCCGTTCCACGGCGTGATCGCGGCGACCACCCCCAGCGGCCGGTAGGCCAGCTCCACCAGGCTGCCCGGGACGTCCCGCAGGACCTCCCGGGGAATGTCCAGGTCGGCGTAGTAGCGAAACCAGCTCGGCGCATAGGAGACCTCGCCGGCGGCCCAGGCCAGCGGCTTGCCGGACTCCAGCACCAGCAGCCGGGTCAGCTCGCCGTGGTGCGCCTCGATGGTGTCAGCGATGTCGCGCAAGGCCTGGCGGCGGCCCGCCTCATCGTGGCGCCAGGCCGGGCCGGAACCGCCGCCGGGCCTGCCGCCGAGGGCCGGGCCCCACCCGCCACCGGGCTCCTCGCCGAAGGCGCCGGGCTCCTCACCGAACGCCGCCACGGCGGCGGCCACGGCCTCGTCGACCTGCTCGGGCGAGCATTCGGGCGCACGCCCGGCGGGCTGGCCCGTCGCCGGGTCCACGACATCGAAGGAGGCGTGCGTCGACGCGGGCCGGCCGGCGATCGTCATCCGGTGCGTCATGGGTCAGGCCCGGCGGTCGAAGTGCAGCGGGACCGAGCGCAGCGAGTTGCCGACACCGGCGGTCCACTCGTAGCGGGCTCCGGGCACCGGTCGCAGGTTCTCAACCCGCCGCAGCAGCTCGTCGAGGGCGATCTCGATCTGCATCCGGGCCAGGTTGGAGCCGATGCACCGGTGCACGCCGAGGCCGAACGCCGCGTGGCCGGGCCGGGTCGCGCCGAAGGTCAGCTGGTCGGGGTTGGGGAACTTGGCCTCGTCCCGGTTCGCCGAGTCGAAGCGGACCATGACCCGCTGGCCCTTGGCGATCGCGACCCCGCCGACCTCGGTGTCCCGGGTGGCGACCCGGGCCATGTACCCGACGGGGGACGCCAGGCGGAGGAACTCGTCCAGGTCGCGGCGGATCCAGCGCGGGTCGCGCAGGCGCAGCTCCAGGCCCGGGTTCGTCGCCAGGTAGTAGCCGATCGCGCCGATCGCGGCGCGGGTGGTGTCCAGCCCGCCGAGGATGAGGATCGCCAGGATCCGCAGCTGCTCGTCCGGTGTGGGCACCTGGCCGCCGAACGGCCCGGTCACGATGGTCCGCAGGATTCCGTCCGGCAGCTCGTCGAGGTGGGCGCGGGCGTGGTCGAGGAACCGCTCGCTCATCGCGATCAGCTGCCCGATCACTTCCGGCGTGGGCTGCTCGGAGGCCCGCAGCGAGATCTCGCGAGCCTGGGCGAGCTGCTCGGGGGTGATGTCGTTGAGGACGATCTCGACCAGTGCCTGGCTGGAGAACGGGCCGGCGAACTCGGTCAGCAGCTCCACCTCGCCCCGGTCGGCGAACGCGTCGGCCAGGTCGGCGGCGATCGCGCGCATCCGGGGCTCGAACCGGGCCAGCGCCTTCCTCGACAGCAGCGGGTTGAGCATGTCCCGGGCGTGCGTCTGCACCGGCGGGTCGGTGTGGATCGGGCACATCTTCAGGTTCGACGGCGCCGGACTGGCCTCGGTGGAGGAGAACGTCTCCCAGTCCTCCAGCACCCGGCGGATGTCGTCGTAGCGGGTCAGGATCCAGAAGCCGCCGTAGTTCGCCTCGGTCCGGCTCACCGGGCAGTGCTGGCGGGCGTAGGCCAGGATCTCGTGCTTGCGGTCGGAGTGCTCGGGGTTCAGCACATCGAACTCCCGCAGCATCGTTCCTAACGCGGGCCGCTCGGTCGTCGTCACGGCGATCTCCCATGCGTGGCTGGGCGTTGCTGGACAGTGGGTCATCCGCGCTGCGGCGCCCGGTTCGCCGTCGACGTTCGGCGGCCGGCGTTACCGTGTCCGTTATCGGGCTCATGACGATCCCGGCCCTGTGCCGCCCGGGCGTGACCGGCGGCGCGCGGTAACGCGCTGGATAACTCGCCGGCGCTGTCGTTGGCGGCATGTCTGACACGCCTCCTCCCGGCCCGCTCGCTGGCATCAGGGTTGTCGAACTGGCCGAGTGGGTCTTCGTGCCGACCGTCGGCGCGCTGCTCGCCGACCTCGGCGCGGACGTCGTGAAGATCGAGCACATGCGCCGTGGTGATCCGTACCGGTCCCTGCGCACCCACGGCCAGCCGCCCGACGTCGGCGTCCAGATGACCAACCGCGGCAAGCGCAGCGTGGCGCTGGACCTGAAGAACCCGCTGGGCCTGAACCTGTTCTGGGAGCTGCTCGGGGACGCCGACGTCCTGCTCACCAACTTCCGTCCCGCGGCGGCCGAACGGCTCGGGATCACTGCCGAGGAGGTGCACCGCCGGTATCCGCGCGTGGTCCTCGCCCGCGGCTCGGGTTTCGGCCGGCGCGGCCCGGACCGGGACACTCCCGGCTACGACCTCACCGCCTTCTACGCACGCGGCGGCCTCGCCCAGGCCTTCGCCGGCCAGGACGCCCCCTGGCCACCGCCCATGCCCGGTGCCATCGGCGACCGCACCGCCGCGGTGGCCCTGTCCTACGGTGTCTGCGCCGCGCTGCTGCGGGCCCACCGCACCGGCATGGGCAGCACCGTGGACGTCTCCCTGCTCGGCATGGCCGCCTGGTTCATGTCCGCCGACCTGATGCGGGCCGCGTCCGGCATGAGCGACGCCGTCGACCACGGCCGGGGCGCCACCTCGAACCCACTGGTCAACTTCTTCGCGACCGCCGACGGGCGCTGGGTCAGCCTCTGCCTGCTGGAAAGCGACCGTTACTGGCCGCGGCTGGTCGAGCTGCTGGGCGTGCCGGGCCTCGCGGCCGACCCGCGCTTCGTCGACCACCACGCCCGCGCCCGGGAGAAGGCGGCCTGCCTGGCGGAGCTCGACGCGGCGTTCGCCCGGCACACCCTCGCCGACATCCGAGCCCTGTTCAGCGACTTCGACGCGCCCTGGGCGGCCGTCCAGTCCGCCGACGAGATCGTCCAGGACCCGCAGGTGGTGGCGAACGGCTACGTGACCCGGATCGAGGAGCGGGGCGTGCCCACCGTCCGCGGGCCGGTCACCGTCGACGACAGCGCGCCGGCGCTGGCCCGCGCCCCGGAGTTCGGCGAGCACACCGAGCTGGTGCTGCTCGAATGCGGCAAGACCTGGGAGGACATCGCCGCCTATCAGTCGGCGGGCGCGATCCCCTGACCCACCGCCGCCGCACGGTCGGCGGGAGCGGGCGCGGTGACCGGCGCGCCCGCTGCCGACGCCGACGCCTGGTCGGCCGCGGTTCCCTGACGCCACAGCAGGGTGCCGGTCACCACGGCTGTCGCAGCCAGTGCCGCCACCGCCCAGCGCGGTCCCAGCCGGTCGCTGAGGAAGCCGTCGGCGAGCGCGAAAACCGGCTTGCTCGTGGCGACGCACACCGCGAACAGCGCCATCACCCGGCCGAGCGCCACCGCGGGCACCCGCTGCTGGATCAGTGACAGCGCCCGGTTCACCCCGAGGATGAAGGCGCTGCCCATGACAGCGACGGCCACGAGCGCCACCGGCAGCGAGGGTGCGAGCGCCACCCCGGCCAGCCCCAGGGCCTGGACCAGAATCGCCGCGGGCAACCGGCGGCGGAACCGCTCGACCCACGAGGCGAGACCGATCGCGGCCAGCGCGGCGCCGCCAGCGAAGGCCGTCATGATCGATCCGGCGGCACCGTCGTCGCCGGCCAACGTGACGCCGAGCGCGGGCCCGAGGGTGACCGCCGCGTCCGTCGCCCCGCTGACGACGAACGCGACAGCCAGCAGTGTGGTGACGTAGCGGGTCCGCCGGACGGTCTCCAGCGTCGCGAGCAGCCGCGGCCTCGACGCGGGCCGTTCCTGCGGTGCCGGCCGGACCAGCAGGATCGCCAGCAGGTAGAGCAGGAACGTCACCGTGTTCAGGGCGAAGACCACGGTGAAGCCGAAGCTGCCGACGAGCAGGCCGGCGAGGACGGGAGCCACCGCGCGCGCCAGGTTGAACTGAGCCCCGTTGAGCGAGAAGGCGCTGTCGAGCTGCGCGGGGGTGACCAGCAGCGGCACCAGCGCGAGCTGCGCCGGTGTCTGGAAGGCCAGGAAGACACCGAGGACCAGCGTCACGGCCAGCACCAGCGCCGGTGTCACCGTTCCGGTGGCGCTGGCGACCACCAGGACGAGTGTCGCCGCCGCGCCGAGCAGCTGGCAGACGATGATCGTCAGCCGCCGGTCGACCCGGTCGGCCACCGCGCCGGTCCAGCGCACGAGCAGGATCGGCGCGGCGAACTGGGCCACGCTCACCAGCCCGACCTGCGTGGTCGAGCCGGTGAGGCGGTAGACGAGCAGCACGGCCGCGAAGTTCTGCGCCCAGGTGCCGATGTTCGTCAGGATCGAACCGAGGAAGAACATCCCGAACCGGCCGGGCCCGGCCAGCAGCCGCCACAGGGCGAACCGGTGCATTCCCCGGCCTGTCAGCGGTCGTTGCGGGTCCAGGGCAGCAGCAGGGTGCCCGCCCACTTGATCGCGCTCTGGAACAGCACACCGAACACGGCGGCGACGACGATGCCCACATACATCCGGCCGGTGTCGAAGACCTGCCAGGAGCTCCAGATCATCGCGCCGAGGCCGTTCGCGCCCTGGATCATCTCCATGCCGACCAGGACGAGCACCGCCATCCCGGCCCCCAGCCGCAGGGCGTGGAACACCTCGGGCAGGACCGCCGGGACCGTCAGGTGGCGGAACGTCTGCAGCCACGACGCCTGGAACGAGCGCATCGGCTCGTGCATCGGCGCCGGGATGCTGACCACCGCGGCCAGCGTGGACAGGCAGGTCACGAAGAACGCACCGAGGCCGGTCAGGATGATCTTCGGTGCGTCACCGACACCGAACACCAGCAGCAACAACGGGAAGATCGCCAGCTTCGGCACCGTGTAGAGGGCTGAGACGATCGGCTCCAGCGCCACCCGCAGCGCCCGGACCGTGCCGAGCAGCAGGCCGAGCAGGATCCCGGCCGCCGCTCCGCCGGCGTAGCCGTAGATGAGCCGGACGAACGTCTTCCACAGGTTCTCGCCGAGGTAGCCGCTGCTCACCGAGTCACCGAACGCACTGGCCACCTCGGTCGGCGGGGGCCAGAACTGGCGGTCGATCGCACCGCTGGTCGACGCCCACTGCCACAGCAGCAGGAGCACGATCGGGGTGCCGAAGCGCAGCGCCATGTCCACCACCCGCTGCCGGCGCTGGTAGCGGGACCGATCCCGTTCGAGCGCACCGGGCGCGCGGACCACCGTGACCGCGCCGCCGGCCGTCGCGGCGGTCGCCGAGGCGGATGCCGGACGAGCACCTGGTTCGGGAGATGACGCGCCCGGTTCGGGAGATAAGGCGGCGGTGGCCGCCGGTCGCGCGGTGCCGGCGGCCGGTGCCGGTGCCGGTGCCACCTGCGGCGCCGGTGGCATGCTCTGCTGGCTGCTGCCAATGCTCACGAGATCACCTGCTCTGCGAGGGCGGTGTGGTGACGGTCGGAACCGGTGTCGGTTCCGCCGGGGTTGTGGTCGCGGATCTCCCGCCGCAGCAGGGACCACAGGTGGTCCTCAAGGGCGGCGAACTCGCTGGTGCCCCGCAGCGCCGCCGAGCGTGGCCGGGCGAACGGCACCTCGACCTGCTCCAGGATGGTGCCGGGGCCCGCCGACATGACCACCACGCGGTCGCCGAGCAGGATCGCCTCGTCCAGGTTGTGGGTGACGAAGACGACGGTGCGCCGGTCCTGCTGCCACAGCGCCAGCAGCTCCTCCTGCATGACCAGCCGCAGCTGCGCGTCGAGCGCTGCGAAGGGCTCGTCCATGAGCAGGATCTCCGGCTCGACGACGAGCGCCCTGGCGATCGAGACACGCTGGCGCATGCCCCCGGACAGCGCGTGCGGGTAGGCCTTGCGCACGCCGTACAGGCCGAGCCGGTCGAGGATCGCCTCGACGCGCTGCTTCGCCTCCCGGCGCGGCACCCGGGCGATGTCCAGGCCGAGCCGGACGTTCGCCTCCACGGTCTTCCAGGCGTAGATGCTGTAGTCCTGGAAGACCACGGCCATCAGATGCCGGCTGATGTCGTCGTGCTCGATCGAGACCGCGCCGCCGGTCGGGTTGACGAGCCCGGCGATGATGCGCAGGAGCGTCGACTTCCCGCAGCCCGACGGCCCGACGACGCAGACGAACTCGCCGTCGCCGATGTCCAGGTCGAGCGGGCCGAGTGCCTGGACCGTCCGGGTGCCAGTGCCGAAGGTGCGCTCCACTTCCTGGACCGCGATTTTTCTGGCCATCTGCTGTCCGTTCCTCTCCGTCCCGGCGGACTGGTCGCTGCTGCCCCGCTCACGCGAGGACCTCGTCGGTGTGTTCGCCCAGGTGTGGGCTGAGCCCGGGAACCACCGGCTCGAACGCACCGAACCGGACCGGTGGGACCGTGTGCCGGATGCGTCCGACGCCGGGCTGCGTCGTCTCGTGGAAGAAGCCGGCGCCGGCGAGCTGCGGGTTGCGGTGCATCTCCGCGAGGGTGCGGACGACCCCGATCGTCACGTCGTTGTCCACCAGCCGGCGGGCGGTCTCGTCGCGGGTCAGCGTGCGCGCGGCCGCCCGGGCCTCGGCGAGGAACGCGTCGAGCAGCCGGGGGCGCGCGCCACCCGGCCCGGGGCCGGCCTCCTCGGCCAGACCGGCGTAGCGCGCCAGGTCGAGGCCGAGCACGCGGCACAGGCCGCCGACCGCACCGGGCCGGCCGAACGACACCGTCACCCACCCGTCGGCGAGCTGCAGGAAGTGCCGCCGGCCCACGGTCACGCCGCGCGACGGTTCTCGCGGGGCGTCGAGAAGGGTCTCGTCACCGGCTACATCGGCCCACAGGAAGTCCACGGCGACGTCGAGCATCGGCACCTCGACGAGCTGGCCGCCCAGTCCGCGCTCGCGGGCGAACAGCGCCGTCACGGCGGCCTGCGCCGCGGCCATCGCCGTTATCTTGTCGATGATCGTGTGCTCGGAGAACCGCGGCACACCGTCGGCGCCGGCCTGCAGGTCGGCGAACCCGGCCTCCGCCTGGATCACGCTGTCGAACGCCGGCCGGTCGGCGTCCGGTCCGGTCGGCCCGAAGCCGGTGACGGCCACGACGATGACGTCCTCGTTCACCGCGCGCAGCTGCTCGTAGGCCAGGCCGAGGCGTTCGGCCACCGCGGGGCGGAAGTTCTGCACCACGATGTCGGACCCGGCCACCAGCCGGTGCGCGGCGGCGAGGCCCTCCGCCGTGCGGAGGTCGAGGACGATTCCCCGCTTGCCCCGGTTGACCATGTGGAACATCGCCGAGATGTCGCCGGCCCGGGTGCCCGACCAGCGGGCCTGGTCGCCCTCGGGCCGCTCGACCTTGATGACCTCGGCGCCCTGACCGGCGAGGATGCCGGCGGCCCAGGGCCCGGCCAGTGCCGTGGACAGGTCGACGACCTTCACCCCGGCGAGCGGGCCGTGGCGGTGACGCGCTGTCATCTGGCCGCCGCCTCGGCCGGCGCCACCGAGTCGGCCAGCCCTGCCACCTCGACCGCCTCGGCTGACCCTGCCACCTCGACCGACCCGGCGGACCTGGCCGACCGTGCTGACCCGGCCCATTCCCGCCGGCATTCCTCCGCGGTGGCCGGGCGGGGCAGCGCGGTGACCCGTCCCGGCGTCCGCGAGAACCGCGGCACCGGCGCCGGCTGGACGATCCCACCGACGTCGACGAAGGCCTCCCGGGCCACGCTGTGCGGGTGGGCGATCGCCTCGCCCTGCGTGAGAACCGGGGTGACGCAGGCGTCGAGCCGGTCGAAGACCTCCCGAAGCTGCGCCGACGTCCGCCGGGCGATCGCTGCGGCCAGCGCCGCCCGCAGCTCCTCCCGCCGGGCGATGTCGAGCGGCCCCGGCACCTCGGCCGGGTCGAGCCCGAGCCCGGCCAGCAGGACGTCGAAGAACCGGGGTTCCAGCGCCCCGACCGCGACGTGGCGTCGATCGGCCGTCTCGTACACCTCGTAGGCCGGGTGCCCGGTGTCGAGGAGGTTGGTACCGCGGGGGCCGAGCGCCAGTGCCGGCGCGTGGAACGCCGTCATCAGGTGGCTGACGCCGTCGACCATCGCGCAGTCGACCACCTGGCCCTCCCCGCGGCGGTCGGCCTCGCGCAGCGCGGCGAGGATGCCGAACGCGAGCATGAGGCCGCCCCCCGCGAAGTCGCCCACCAGGTTGAGCGGCGGGACAGGCGGGCCGTCCCGCCTCCCGAAGGCGTCCAGCGCGCCGGCGGCCGCGATGTAGTTGATGTCGTGACCGCCCCGCTCGGCGAGCGGGCCGCTCTGGCCCCAGCCCGTCATCCGCACGTAGACGCTCCTGGGGTTGCGCGCGGTGATCTCGGCCGGCCCGACACCGAGCCGCTCGGCGACGCCTGGCCGCCAGCCCTCGACGACGACGTCGGCGGCCACGGCCAGGCGCACCGCGGCGGCCTGGTCGTCCGGCCGGCGCAGGTCGAGGGCGACGAGCCGTTTGCCCCGGTCGAGCAGGTCCACGCCGTCCGGGCGGTTCGGGAAGGGATGTCCGGGCCGGGTGATGCGGACGACGTCCGCGCCGTGGTCGGCCAGCAGCATCGCGCCGTACTGGATGGGCCCGATGCCGCCGAGCTCGACGACGCGGAGGTCGGCCAGCGTCCCGGTGCCGGGCCTGGCAGGCTGGGTCATGTGTGCTCCCCTCCTGGGATGCGGTGCGTTCCGGGCACGGTTCGTCCGCCGAACGCGGGGCGTTCCGGAGGTGGGGCGTTCCGGAGGTGGGGCGTTCCGGAGGCGGGCCGGATGTGTCCGCCGGCTGCTAGCTCTGCTGCGCGAAGCCGATCGCGTCGAGGTAGCGGTAGTCCCAGAGGTCCGACTCGGTCAGGTCCTTGTCGTACTTGAGCAGGCCGCGGGCCCGCCAGAACCCCTGGCCGTCCGACAGGGCCGGGGCGATGTGGCTCTGGAAGGTCGGGTCGAAGTACAGCTCGGGAATCGACCTGAGCTTCGCGGTGTCCATCTCCAGCACCTTCGCCAGGGCACTGAGCGTGTCCGGGTCTTCCTTGTAGCCCGGCTGCAGCTTGTCGAGGGTGGTGCGGGCCATCGCCCGGACGAACGCCAGCGTGACGTCCTCCCGGCCCTTCATGGACCTGCCCTCGACGATCCCGGAGACGGTCGCCTTCGTCGGGATGACGCCGGACATGAACTCGCAGCAGGAGTCGTCGCTGAGCTGCTGGTCGTACGGGGAGTTGACCTGGCCGGCCGCGGCCGCCCCCTGCTGGAGCGCCTGCGACACCAGGGTGGCGTCGAACTGCTCGAAGGTCAGGTCGGTGGGCTTGACGGAGTCACCCCCGGGCAGCGTCCTGATCCACGCGGCCATCTGGAAGGCGCTGGGGCTGCCGTCACCGGAGACCGTGAGGATCTTCTTGCCCTTGAAGGCCGCGGCCGTCAGCTCACCCCCGGAGGGGTTGAGGACCGACTTGTTGGCCCAGAAACCCTGGGTCGAGTCCTCGGGCTGGCTCGCACCGGGGAAGATGAACCGCACGTCGGGGTTCGCGGAGACGATGTTGAAGAACCCGGCCGTGTAGGAGCCGAAGACCATGTCCAGCTTGCCCTGGGTGACCAGGAGCGTGGTCTCGGACACTCCGGCGTAGGTCAGCTCGACCTTGATGTTCTCCTTCGCGAGCTCGTCGGTCGCCAGCAGCAGCGCGGAGAAGGACTCCAGCTTGGAGCTCACGCCGATGCGGAGGGTCTCCTGCCTGGCCAGTGGCTGGGGCGCGAGCGGATCGCCGGTCGACGACGCCAGCGGAAGCGTCGAGGCGGCAGAATCGCTCGTGTCGCCGCCTCCCCCGCACGCGGCGACCGCCGAAGCGAGTAACAGCCCGACCGCCATCGTGCGTGGCCAGGCGAGTCGCCGACCCACCCGGGCGGCGCGTGCTCGGCCGTGTCCTACGGTCACCACGGACTCCTCTCTCGGTCCCCACGGCAGATGCCCAGTGGCCGGGGACGGTCGGCCGCACGATCTGCGGGCGGTGTTACCTGCGTCATTACGGGTGGATTCGTCGGGCCGGACGCCCTCGGGCAGGGCGCTGACCTGCGCGGCCGCGCACTCGTCCGAGATTGCGATGGGTCGCGAGGCGGAGCTAACATCCCTTTTCCCGGCATCTGCGCTGCTCCGGGGGCTGACCACTCGCATCGACGCGGGACCGAAAGGAACGCCTGCCCGGTGACCACGACAGCCGACGACGAGCGGCGGGCCGGTGAGACCCGCCCGGGGCTGCCCGGTGCGGTGCTGCACCGCCCGCGGGTCGACCAGCTGCTGGAGAGGTCGTTCGCACGCTCCCCCGCGGTGCTGATCTCCGCCGCCCCGGGCGCCGGCAAGACGGTCGCGGCGCAGCTCTACAGCGCCGCGCTGGACCGCCCGACGATCTGGGTGACGCTCGACGGCTCCCATGTCTCACCGCACCGGCTGCTGGCCACGCTCCTCGACGCGCTGCGGGACCTCCGGCCGGCGCAGGCCCAGGGCTCGACGAACCCGGCCTTCCGGATCGAGGCCTCGCTGCCCGAGGCCGCGGCGGTGGCCGCCGGCACGATCCAGCGCCGCCCCGCACTGCTCGTCATCGACGAGTGCCAGTACCTGATGCTGGCCGACGAGGCGCGGCACGCCCTCGGCACGTTCGTCGTCGGCGCACCCGACACCCTGCGGGTCCTGCTGCTGTCCTCGGGCGCGTTGAAGGGCTTCATCGAGCATCGGCTGGTCGAGGGCGGGATCTCCCTGGTGGCCGACAGCGACCTGGCGCTCACCGAGGAGGAGAACCGCCAGCTCGCCGAGCTGCTCGCCAGCGACACCGGCCAGGCCGCGAAGGTCATGCGGGCAACCGGCGGGTGGATG
This sequence comes from Frankia sp. R43, assembly GCF_001306465.1. Classification (NCBI taxonomy): domain Bacteria; kingdom Bacillati; phylum Actinomycetota; class Actinomycetes; order Frankiales; family Frankiaceae; genus Frankia; species Frankia sp. R43. The sequence goes on from NZ_LFCW01000004.1 coordinate 836,113, forward strand.
GCCGGCGCGGTCTTCAGCTACCGCTTCGGCCTGCACGAGCAGAGCCGGACGAACCACCTGCCCACGGTCCTCATGTCCGCGGTCCTGGAGCGTCTTCCGGCGGAGGACGCGCAGTTCCTGCTGGACACGAGCATCCCCACCGCCGTCACCCGGGAGGCGGCGACCGCGCTGTGCGGCGACGACGGCCACCGGCTGTGGGACACGGTGCGCTCACGGCATCTGCCCGCCACCACGATGTCCGACGACGCGGTCGTCTACCACTCGCTGTTCCGCACCTTCCTGCAGCGCACTCTGCTGTCGACCGAGCCGCGCCGGCACGCGCTGATGGTGCGCCGCTACGCCGGCCATCTCGCCGACAGCGGGCGGGTCGAGGAGGCGGTGGAGCAGTACCTCTCGATAGACGCCCGGGACGAGGCCCTCCTCGCCTTCGACCGCGCGGCCGAGGGACTGCTGGCCCGGTCGGACTGGGCCACGTTCCTGCGCTGGGCGGAGCGGATCGGGCGCGACCGCATCACCACGAACCCGCGGCTCATGGCCGGCCTGATCCGCTCGCTCTTCGGGCAGCACCGCTTCGAGGACACGATCTCGCTGATCCGCCGCCTCGACGTCACCGGCTCGCTGCGAGCCTGCACCGAGGCCGACCCGGCCCTGCTCGCCACGGCGGCGTGGGCGCTGCAGTCCGACGTCGCGGAGGCACACCGGCTGCTCGACCGGTACCGGGGCGACTACCGGTCCGAGGTGCTGCGGTTCATGACCGAGGCCACCTGCGGCCTGCGGCCGGCCACACCTCCCGTCTGGCGGGAGTGGGGCGACTTCGAACGGCCCTTCAGCTGGGGGCTGTTCCTGCAGGGCCGGACGAAGGAGCTGCGCCGCCTCGCCCCCGACGACCCGGCGGCACCTGTGCTCAACCCGAACGTGGTGCTCGGCATGTGCTTCACCGGCGATCTGGCCGACGCCCGGGACAGCCTCGAACGCGTCCCGCCGGAGCTGCGGGAACGGCCGCACACCCGCTACATCGAGGCCGTCGTCCAGCTGGCCGAGGGCGACGCCGAGGCCAGCATCGCCACCCTGGACGCGGCGTTGCACAACCGGGAGCGCAGCCCGTACGCGATCTCGCCGGCGTACCCGATGTTCCACGGCTGGGCGCTGCTGCTGGCGGGCCGGGCCGAGGAGGCCCTCACCGAGCTCGAACGCTCCGTCGAGGCGACCGCCCGCTCGGGGCATCTGGCACTGCTGGAGTGGGGGCAGGCGTTTCTCGGCTGCGCCCTGCTGACCCTGGACCGCGCCGCCGAGGCACGTGGCTTCCTCGAGGAGTGCGTGCGTTCCATGAAGGCGGCGCAGCGGCGCCTCTACCTGCCGCTCGCCGCGGCCGCGCTGTCCGAGGCGCAGGCCAGGACGGGCGACCCGGACGCCGCACACGAGGCCGCGGAGCTGGCCCAGCACACCGCGGCGATGATGGGGACGACGATGTCCTTGTTACCGGTCGTGACGCTGTTCCCGGCGATCGCCGAGCGGGAGGACCGTCATGACCCGTCCGGGCGGCGCTGGCGGCGTCTCGTCGTGGCCCCGTCGGCACGGCCCGTGCGCCGCCCGGCCACCCGCGGCGGCGTGCACCTCGCGCTCCAGCCGTTCGGCGCCAACCGTGACGTCCTCGTCGGCGGCGTACCCCAGCACATCGGACGCCTCAAGATCATCGAACTGACCGCGCTGCTGGTACTGCACCCGGCGGGCGTCGACCGGGCGCAGCTGCAGTCCAGGCTCTTCCCGGACGCCTCCCTGCGCAACGGCGGCAACCACTTCCGCCAGGTGTGCTTCAAGTTCCGCCAGATCACCGGCCTCGCCCTGGACCGCCGCCACGGCAACCTCGTCGGCCTGCCCGGCGACACCGTCGTGGACGCCGCGGACCTGCAGTTCGAGGAGCTGGCCCGGTCCGCCAGCCTGGTGACCGGGCAGGAGCGGGTCGAGCGCCTGCGGCGCACGCTGGCGCTGGTCAGCGGACCGTACCTCAGCGGCAGCGACCTGGCCTGGGCGGAGGAGCGCCGCACCCACCTCGCCGTCGTCGAGGAGGAGGCCCGCCTGGAGCTGGTCAGTCTCCTGCTCGACCTCGGACGTCCCGAGGCCGCGCGCGACGAGTGCGAGATCCTGCTGCGCCTCAACCGCTACAGCGATCCCGGCTACCGGCTGCTCGTCCAGATCGAGCGCAGCATCGGCAGCGAGACCTCGGCGCTGGCCGCCTACAGCCGCGCGGTCGCAGCGCTCGGAGAGCTGGGTCTGCGTCCCGGCGACGCCCGCCGGCTCATCGACCGCCCCCGCCACGCCGTGGGACCGGCCGCGCCGACCGGCGCGTAGGCACCACACCGCCCGGACCGACGCAGACCGGACCGACGCAGACCGGATCACCAGGATCGGGGCACGAGGACCGTAACGGCAGCGATAACGGGTCGGCGAGCAGCATTCCTTCGTGAACGGACCGATGAATGGTGTGCGTGTGGTGGAGGCCGGCTGGTTCGCGTCGGCACCGTCCTGCGCGACGATCCTCGCCGACTGGGGTGCGCAGGTCATCAAGCTCGAACCGCCCGGCGGCGAGCCGGGCCGGGCGACCCTGGCCCGGTCGGGCCCGTCGAACGCGCCGGTGGCCAACCCGCGTTTCGACGTGCACAACCGCAGCCGCCGCAGCGTGGTGCTCAACCTGCTCGAGCCGGGCCCCCGGCGGGTCGCCCACCAGCTCGTCCGTGGCTGCGACGTCTTCGTCACCAACCTGCGACCCAGCGTGCTGCGCCAGATCGAGCTCGACAGCGCCACCCTGCGCGCGGACCATCCCCGGCTGATCTACGCCCATGTCACCGGCTACGGCGACGACCAGGTCGGGCAGCGCCGCAGCTATGACCTCGGCGCCTTCTGGGCGTACTCCGGCCTCGCCTCGCTGTCGGGCGACGCGACCGGACGTCCGCCGCACCCGGCGACGGGCATGGGCGACCGTGCCGGCGGCGCCGCCCTCGCCGGCGCGGTCAGCGCCGCGCTGTTCCAGCGGGAACGCACCGGCGAGGGCACGGTGGTCACCGTGTCGCTGCTGCGGACCGCGATGTGGCTGATGGCCTCGGACGTGGCCGACGCCCTGCACCGGGACGACCGGCCCTACCCCACCGTTCACGAGACCACGCCGAAAGCCACGCTCAACTGCTACCGCTGTGCCGACGGCCGGTGGATCTGGCTCCAGGTGCTGTTCCCCGCCCGAGACTGGTACCTGCTGCTCGACGTCCTCGACGCACACTGGCTGGACGAGGATCCCCGCTTCCACGGCGGCGAACCGACCCGGCTGGCGCAGCACAGCGAGATCCTGGTCGAGACCCTGGAGGAAATCTTCCGGCACCGCACGGCAGCGGAATGGGCGAAGCGGCTGGCCGCCGCAGGCCTGCCGTTCACCCCGGTGCAGAACCTGCCGGAGGCCCTCGCCGACCCGGTCGTGCACGCCAGCGGCGCGTTCCTGGACATCCCGCTCGGCACCGGCACCTACCGTTCGGTCAACTCTCCGGTGGACTTCGCCGGCGCCGACCTGCCGGCCAGCCATACGGCACCGCAGGTAGGCGCCGACACCGAACAGGTGCTGACCGAACTGGGCCTGTCGCCCGCCCAGATCGCCGAGATCCGGGCGACCGAGCACGTGCACGGCCCAGCCGCCACTCTCGACTAACAGGCACCTCTCACCGCCGCCGCCTTTGCCACTTCTGCCGTCGGGCAGGTGTTGAGGATTCTGGGCGCCGAAACGACCAGAATCCTCAACACCTTCGATTCCGCTCCGACGACAGGCTCTGGGGCGAAGAAATTCCTCCGCTCCTGTCGGGCCGCGCTCACCAGGTAAGCAGGTAGTCGTCCAGGTGCGGCTCCGCGAGCATGTCGTAGAATTCCGGCAGCGCCCACGGGACGTTCGCGACCTGCCGCCCCTGCTCGCTCACGTAGTAGTTGCGTCCCCTGGTCCGGGCGGCCTCGGTAAGCCAGATGATCTGCTCACTCTCGTCGTCGAGGCGCTTGTTGTAGGCGGCGCAGACCTCGGGCCTGATCTCCACCGACCGGATTCTGCGCTCGGCCATCAGCGCGATCATCTGCGCGACATAGCGGGCCCAGTTCTCGATGGCGTTGATGAAGGATCCTGATCTCGGCTGCGAGTTCGGCCCGTACAACATGAAAAGGTTCGGGAACGACGGCATGGTGATGCCGAGATAGGCCCGCGGCCCGCCCTCCTCCCAGGCCTTCTCCTGCGTGATCCCGCCGACGCCGACATACTCGGTCGGGTACAGGTACTTCGTCACCTGGAAGCCCGCGGCGTAGACGATCGCGTCGACCTCGCGGTGCGTCCCGTCGGCGGTCGTGATGCCGGTCTCGTCGATGGCCACGATGCCGTCGGTGACGAGCTCGACATTTTCACGCAGAATCGCGTCGTAGTAACCGTTGTCGACGACAAGGCGCCGCGCCAGCGGTGCGTAGTCCGGGACGCACCGGGCGAACAGCTCGGGGTCGTGCCCGAGCTTCTGGCGGATGATCTCGGTCAGGGTGGCCCGCAGGCCATCGTTGCGCTCGCTGACCTGGCCACCGCGCGCGACCCAGTCCGGGTCGACGGTCTGCGCGGCCTCCATCGACATCCCGATCGCCCAGTTCTTCAGGCAGAACCAGTTCCAGTAGAAGGGAATGCCGTCGAGCAACGCCCGGTCGTCCGCCGAGATCGGCTCCTTGTAGCCCTCCATCGGCGAGATCCACTGTGGCGTGCGCTGGAACTGGTAGAGCCGCTCGGCGGCCTCCGCGAGCCGCGGCATGAGCTGGACCCCGGTCGACCCGTTACCGATCACGGCGATGCGCTGGCCGGCCGGATCCCAGCTGTCATCCCACTGGGTCGTGTGGAAGTGACGGCCCTGGAAGGTCTCGATTCCCGGAATGTCAGGGAACTTCGGCGTGCTGAACATGCCCGCGCCGCTGACCACGACCTGGGTCTCGATGTGCTCGACGCTGGCCGGGCCACCGGTACCGTCGCCGCCGCCGCCGGCTCCGGTCACCTCCAGGTGCCAGGTCCGGCTCCGCTCATCCCAGCTCGCGCGGGTCAGCTCGACACCGAAGCGGATCCGCGCGGACACACCGTGTCTGTCCGCCACATGCTCCAGATAGGCCCGGACGTCCGCCGCCGAGGCGAAGTAGTCCGGCCACGGATAGTTCTTCTCGAACGTGAACTGGTACTGGAAACTGTTCACGTCGACCCGGGCATCCGGATAACGGTTGAGCAGCCACGTCCCGCCGACGGCGTGCTGGCGTTCCAGAATGGTGTAGCGCAGCCCGAGGCGCTCCAGCTGCACGGCGGTGGCGATGCCGCTGGGCCCGGCCCCGATGATGACGACACCGAGATCATCGGCGCCCGCAGGCCGGCCGGCGGTCCAACGCGCCGCGCGGGGAAAGTCGTCGACGCACAGCTGCTCGCGGCCGAGCCGGAACTCACCGTCGGTCAACGGCCGCCCGAGGAACGCCGTCATCATCGCCCGCAGCTCGGCGTCACCGCGCGCGGCACCGGTGTTCTCGGCGAAACCCGGTGCCAGTTCGATCGCCCGACGTCGCACCTGTTCGTGATGGACCGGGTCGAGCTGCGCGGACAGGAACGCGCCACCACGCAGCGGAGTCTGTTCGACCGACATGTCGAGCAGGATCGGATCCCCGGTCAGGTGCGCCAACGCCATCCGCAGAACATTCAGGTTTGCCGCATCGTGCAAACGGGCGATGGCATCCTGCAGACGCGCGATGGCACTGGTCACAGCGGGCTCCACTCTCCGTCAGACGGTTCAGGCGCGGCCGCGGCCGGGTCTGAGCGGTCAGCCAGGAGGGTGGCCAGCCGGTGTTATCGCGATCGTTACCGGCGTTACGGGCTGACGGCCACGAACCAGAACCCGCGGATCAACTGCGCCGACGGGGCCGCCGCGCTAACGGATCCGGTGCGCCCCCGCGGACGGGACGGCGCGGAAGTGGGTGGGCGGCCGGAAGCCGAGCCGGGCAAACTCCTGCGCCACCGCGGCGGCCACCTGGTCGGACCGGGCATCCTCGACGAGGGCGATGACGCAGCCCCCGAAACCGCCGCCGGTCATCCGGGCTCCGTACGCCCCGGCGGCGACGGCGGCCGCCGCGGCGACGTCGAGCTGAGGGACGGTCACCTCGAAGTCGTCCCGCAGCGACGTGTGGGAAGCGGTGAGCAGCGGCCCGATCACCCGCACGTCGTCGCCGCCGCGCAGGATCGCGGCGGTCTCGGCGACACGGGCGTTCTCGGTGACCACATGGCGGGCGCGCCGGCGCAGCTGCGGATCGGCCAGCCCGCGAACGTCGTCCAGGGTCGCATCTCGTAGGGCGGGCAGGCCGAGCTCCCGCGCGGCCCGCAGGCAGGCCTGTTGGCGGGCCGCGTACTCGCCGTCGACCAGGGCGTGGACGGTCCGGGTGTCGATCACGAGCAGGGTCAGGCCGGCGGCGGTCAGATCGAAGGGGATCTGCTCGGACGTCTGGCTGCGGACGTCGAGCAGCAGCGCGTGCCCCGCGGTGGTGAGCAGCGACGCGGACTGGTCGAGGATCCCGCACGGAACACCGACGAAGCCGTTCTCGGCCCGCTGGGCGAGTCGAACAAGCTCCGGACGGCTGAGCGCGAGGGAGAACAGGTCCCGCAGGGCGAGCGCGGTGGCGCATTCCAGCGCCGCCGAAGAGGACAGCCCGGCGCCCTGCGGAACGTCCCCGTCGACGACGATGTCGACACCGCCGAGGTGATGCCCTGCCTCGCGCAGCGCCCAGGCGACACCGGCCAGATAGGCCACCCAGCCGTCGACACCGCCGGGGCTGTCGGCGCCGCTGGCCGCACTGTGGCTGCCGGCGTCGCCGGGTTCCAGCTCGTCCAGCCGAAGGGTGCGCCTGTCATCGGGCTTCTGGGCCGAGTGGATGACGAGCTCGCGGTCATCGCGGCGGGCCGCGGCGACGACCACCTGCTGGGGCAACGCGATCGGCAGCGCCAGCCCCTCGCTGTGGTCGGTGTGCTCGCCGATCACGTTGACCCGGCCAGGCGCGGCCCACTCCCCTTCGGGCGTCCGGCCCATGACGGTCCGGAAGATCTCGGCGGCATCCGACACGCTGCTCACCGATGCATCATCCTCAGGACCACGGCCTCCTCGCCGACTGTCGGCGCGGTCATGGTGGTTCGGCACCACACAATTGTCGCCCGGGGTGGTGAAGCTCCGGCCCGTTCAGGCGTGCGCGACCAGGTGGATCGGCATTCGCCACGCCGAGAACCACATCCGCATCGTCGCCGCTCGCGCCCGCCGAGACCGCCGCGCCGTCTGGCTCTGGAACGACGCCCAGTCTCTGCGCCGCCGTCGTCGACCTCCTCATCTTCGGCGGCACCATCCTCCAGACGGGCGCCGGGCACTGACCACTCTTTCTATTCCAGCGTGCTAAGGGCTGCGTCGACGAGCTTCATCAGAGCGGCGGGTTCGGTTACCCCGTCTGTCCTCGCAACGTCGAGCATGATGCCCACGTCCTTGCGCAACAACGTCGCGGCCTGCCGCAACCCGGTCGTGTTGAAGCCGGAGGCGGCGAGAATCCCGGCGGCTCGACTTCCGCCGCTGCCGTGCGCGAGGACCTGCGCGACCGCGGCGGGGTCCATGCCGAGTCCCTCCGCGAGCGTGAAGGTCTCCCACGCGACGGTGAGCTGCGCGGTGAAGACGAAGTTGTTCAGCGCTTTGGCGAGCTGCCCGCTGCCGAGTTGGCCCAGGTGGATCAGCGGATTCGCGAAGGTCTCCAGCATCGGCCGGCAGCGGGCGACGTCTTCCTCCGCACCGCCGGCCATGACCAGGAGCGCACGCTTGGCCGCGGCGGCGCCGCCGCCACTGACCGGAGCGTCGACGACGGCGATCCCTCGCTTGGCGGCCTTATCCGCGAGCCTCCGGCAGGTGTCCGGATGAATCGTGGAGTGGATTACGACGAGGCCGCCGGGTGCGAGTCCGGCCAGGACTCCATCTGGCCGTAGCAGGACGTCCTCGACGTCGGCGTCGCCGACGACGCAGACGCAGACGATGTCGCTGGACGCACCGACTTCGGCCGGCGTCGCGGCAAGGTTCGCGGCGGTGTCGGCAAAGGGCTCCGTTGACGCGCTTCTGCGGGCCCACAGCGTGAGAGGGAAGCCGTCTTCGACTATGCGGCGCGCCATGGGTGCGCCCTGGCTGCCCAGCCCGATGAATCCGACCCGCATCGACTGTGCGTCGCCGCCACTCGACGTGCTCACAGGTCCCGCAGCGCGTCGAGGACGGCGTCGGCCAGCTCCGGGCGGCAGACCAGCAGGTCTGGCAGGTAGGGGTCGGGCTCGTTGTAGCGAAGCGGCGAGCCGTCAAGCCGGGAGACGTGCAGCCCGGCGGCCGCGGCGACGGCGACGGGCGCGCAGGAGTCCCATTCGTACTGGCCGCCGGAGTGCGCATAGACGTCGACCTGCCCGCGCAGGACCGCCATGGCCTTCGCTCCGGCGGAGCCCATCGGCACCAGGGCGGCCCCCAGCCGGGTGACGAGTTGGTCGACACAGGCGGGCGGCCGGGTCCGGGACACCGCGAGGCGGATCGGGCCGGCGGACCGGGTGGGCAGAGCGGGCGGAGCCCCGGTGTGCAGCACCAGGTCGGCGGCGGGCAGCGCGACGGCGCCGGCGACGGGCTGCCCGTTGACCGCGAGCGCGACGTGAACCGCCCAGTCGTCCCGCGGCGGCTCGCCGTACTCACGTGTCCCGTCCAGTGGGTCGACGATCCATACCCGCTCGTGATCGAGCCGGGCGGGGTCGTCGGTGTGTTCCTCGGACAGCACGGCGTCGCCTGGGCGTGCCTGGGCGAGGCGGCGCAGCAGCAGCTGGTTGGACTGCTGGTCCCCGGCAGCGCCGCCCTGGTCACGGATGACGAGCAGCAGGTCACCGGCCTCGGTGGCGAGGTCCGCCGCGAGCGCGTGATCGTCCACCGCGCTCAGGTCGCGTCCGTTACTCATATCTCGTCCGCCGCTCATGTCTCGTCCGCCGGTGTGAGATGACCGATGTCGCGTAGATAGGCGACGACCAGGTCTGCATTGGTCTCGGCGGAAACCTCGCCGGAGGCGTCGAGACGGATCTCGGGATGGTGGGGTGGCTCGTAGGGAGAGTCGATGCCCGTGAAGTTGACCAGCTCGCCGCGGCGGGCCTTGGCATACAGGCCCTTGCGGTCGCGCGACTCGGCGACCTCGAGGGGCGTGTCGACGAATACCTCGACGAACTCGCCGTCACCCGCCAGATCACGGGCCAGCTGACGCTCGGCACGGAACGGCGAGATGAACGAGGTGAGCACGATGAGCCCGGCGTCGGCCATGAGCCTGGCGACCTCGGCGATGCGGCGGATGTTCTCGACCCGGTCAGCCTCGGTGAACCCGAGGTCCTTGTTCAGTCCGTGGCGGACGTTGTCGCCGTCCAGCAGATAGGTGTGGAAGCCGAGGTCGTGCAGCCGCTTCTCGACGAGGTTGGCGATCGTGGACTTGCCGGCGCCGGAAAGCCCGGTGAACCACACGATCGCCGGCCGCTGGCCCTTGCGTGCCGCCCGCGCTCGCCGGTCGACCTCGACGGCCTGCCAGTGGATGTTGTGCGCGCGGCGCAGCGCGAAGTGCAGCAGCCCGGCGGCGACCGTCGCCTGGGTGAACCGGTCGATGAGGATGAACCCGCCGGTGTCCCGATTGCTGGTGTACGGGTCGAAGGGCACGGCGCGGTCCAGGCTGATGTTGGCGACACCGATCTCGTTCAGATCGAGCGTGCGCGCGGCGCTGTGCTCCAGGGTGTTGACGTTGACCTTGTGCTTGGGCTGCGCGACGGTCGCGCTGACGGTGCGGGTGCCGATCTTGAGCAGGTAGGGCCGGCCGGGCAGCATCGGTTCGGGGCTCATCCACACCAGGTGGCACTCGAACTGGTCGGCGACCTCGGCGGGGGCGTCCGCGGCGGCGAGGATGTCGCCCCGGCTGACGTCGATCTCGTCCGTCAGCGTGATCGTGACGGAGTCTCCCGCGCGGGCGGTGTCCCGGTCGCCGTCGAAGGTGACGATTCGGCCGACGGTGCTTTCCTGGCCACTCGGCAGCACCCGGACCCGGTCACCCGGGCGGACCGCCCCGCCGGCGATCTGCCCGGCGAAGCCGCGGAAGTCGAGGTCGGGCCGGTTGACCCACTGCACCGGCAGGCGGAACGGCCCGGCGTCCGACGCGTTGTCGATCTCGACGGTTTCCAGGTGGCCGACCAGGGTCGGGCCGGAGTACCAGGAGGTGTTCGGGCTGGGGGTGGTGATGTTGTCACCGCGCAGCGCCGACAGCGGGATGCAGGTGACGGCGTCGCCCGCCAGGCCGATCCGGGCGGCGAAGGCCCGGTAGTCCGCCTCGACGGCGGCGAAGACGTCCGGCGAGTAGTCGACGAGGTCGAGCTTGTTGACCGCGAGGACGACGTGGCGGATGCCGAGCAGCGAGACGAGGTAGCTGTGCCGGCGCGTCTGGGTGAGCACACCCTTGCGCGCGTCGACGAGGATCACGGCGAGGTCGGCCGTCGACGCCCCGGTGACCATGTTGCGGGTGTACTGCTCGTGCCCGGGGGTGTCCGCGACGATGAACTTGCGCCGCTCGGTGGAGAAGAACCGGTAGGCGACGTCGATGGTGATGCCCTGCTCGCGTTCGGCCGCGAGCCCGTCGACGAGCAGCGCGAAATCCAGCTCACCGCCCTGCGTGCCGACCTTCTTCGAGTCGGACTCCAACGCCGCGAGCTGGTCGGAGAAGACCAGTTTCGCGTCGTAGAGCAGTCGGCCGATCAGGGTGGACTTCCCGTCGTCGACGCTGCCGCAGGTGATGAACCGCAGCATCGACTTGTGCTCGTGCCGGCGCAGGTATTCCGCGATGTCGGTCGTGACGAGGTCGTCGGTCGCGTGCGCCATCACCGCTCACCCGCCATCAGAAGTACCCCTCATGCTTCTTCTTCTCCATCGATCCGGACGAGTCGTGATCGATCACCCGTCCCTGCCGCTCCGAGCTCGTCGTCAGCAGCATTTCCTGGATGATCGCCAGCAGGGTCGCGGCCTCACTTTCCACCGCGCCGGTGAGCGGGTAGCAGCCCAGCGTGCGGAACCGGACGGAACGCTGTTGGGGAACCTCACCGGGGTGTAGCCGCATGCGCTCGTCGTCCACCATGATCAGTGCGCCGTCGCGTTCCACCACCGGCCGCGGCGCGGCGAAGTACAGCGGCACGATCGGGATGTTCTCCCTGTGGATGTAGAGCCAGATGTCCAGCTCGGTCCAGTTCGACAGCGGGAACACCCGCACGCTCTGCCCCGGTGCCCGCCGCACGTTGTAGAGCCGCCAGAGTTCGGGGCGCTGGTCCTTCGGGTCCCAGCGGTGCTGCGCGGACCGGATCGAGAACACCCGCTCCTTGGCCCGGGATTTCTCCTCGTCCCGGCGAGCGCCGCCGAACGCCAGATCGAAGCCGTACTTGTCCAGCGCCTGCCTGAGTCCCTCGGTCTTCCAGACGTCGGTGTGCAGGGCGGAGCCGTGGTCGAACGGGTTTATGCCCCGCGCGAGCGCCTCCGGGTTCTGGTGGACGAGCAGCTCCAGGCCCAGGTCGCCGATCAGGCTGTCCCGGAAGTCATACATCGCGCGGAATTTCCACGTCGTGTCGACGTGCAGCAGCGGGAACGGCGGCTTCGACGGGTAGAACGCCTTGCGCGCGAGGTGCAGCATCACCGCGCTGTCCTTGCCCGCCGAGTACAGCATCACCGGCCGTTCGCTCTCCGAAACAGCCTCGCGGAATATCTGGATGCTCTCGTTCTCCAGGCGCTGCAGATGGGTTGCGCCGCCATGAGGTCCCGAAAGGGGCTGTGCTGGCATCATGCGGCCTTCGCTGCCCACGCGGCCTCGGCCGCGTCATGCAACGCCTCGCCCTTGGCGAATCCGTAGTAGGCGGAGAAATGCAGCACGATCTCGTCCATCTCCTCCTTGGTCAGGTCGCCGGAGTGCAGCGCCGAGGAGACGTGGGTCCGCAGCGGTGTCGGGGAGTCGTCGATCGCGACGGAGGCGACCGTGATGATCCGCCGCTCGCGCCGGGTGAGGCCGGGGCGCTGCCAGACATGACCGAAGACGAAGTTCAGGATTCCGGCCTGCCGGTAGGGCGACGAGGGCGGCGGCGCCTGGGTGAGGTTGACGTCGATGAACTCCTGCACGCCCCGCGCGATCCGCCGTTCCCAGTCGTTCTCCCCCAGGGTGTCGTTGGGCAGCACCGGCCACGGCTCGGGATCCCGCCCGTTCTCCTGGGCGATCCGGGCCGACATCCTCGCGATGACGCCTTCGAGGTGGCTGGCCTTGGGCCAGCCGCAGTAGACGGCGAAGTGCAGGACGAACTCGAGCATCGCCGGGAGGTCGATGTCCCCGCTGTTCAGTGCGGCGTAGACGTGGTCGTCGATGGGCCCGGGCGCGTCCGCGGCGGCGACGCAGGTCAGCGTCACCCATCGACGGTCGCGTCGGGAAAGCCCGGGGCGGGACCAGACCTCGCCGAACACGAAGTCACGGGTGAGTGCCTCGTGTGGCGTGCCGGCCGGCGCGGGCTCTCTGGTCATCACCTCGCGGTAGATCTTCTCCGCGTTGCCCATGTTCAGGATCTCCTGCCGTGGTGTCGCGTGGTCTGCGGGTCAGCTCATCCGGAGTGCGACCCGTACCGAGTCACGGCCGGGCGTCGAGCGAGTCAGGAGAGCGAAGGCGTCCTCGAACTTCTCCAGCGGGAACGAGTCGCCGAGCAGTTCGGCGGTCGGCACCTTGCCCGCGTTGATGAGCGCGACGGCGCCCGCGGCGTCGAGGCCGGCGCCGGGGTGCAGCGTGATGCGGCGGGTCGGGATCCAGTCGCTGTGGAATCCCTCGAGCGGGCGGTCCTTCATTCCCGCGATGACGACGTGGCCGCCCTTGTGGACGAGGTCCATGGCCAGGTTCACGGTCACCGGGTTGCCCGCCGCGGCGTCGATGACCACGTCGGCCATCGCGCCGCCGGTGATCTCGCGGACCCGTTCGACGACGTCCTCGGCCTCGACGTCGACGGTGTGGTCGGCGCCGATCCGGCGCGCGCAGTCCAGCCGGAACCGGTCCCGGGCCGTCCCTGTGACGATGACGTTCGCGGCGCCGGCCGCCCTGGCCGCGACGATCGTGGCCATGCCCATGTGCCCGGGGCCCTCGATGACGACGACGTCACCGTCCTTGACCGGGGCGACCCAGGTGACCGCACAGCTCAACGGCTCGAAGACTGTCAGCTGGTCGGCGGGGACGTCCTCGCGCAGCTTGTAGACCATGGACCCGGGCAGCAGCTCCAGGTGCTCGGCGAAGCCGCCGTAGAGCCCGGAGCCCTCGTCGACGGGGAAGTCGTGCCCGTAGATGCGGTGGCCGGCCGGTGTGAAGACGATGTCCCAGACCGCCACCCGATCGCCCTCGGCGACGCCCCACTTCTCGGCGGCGGCGGGGTCGATGCGCTCGATGCGCCCGACGATCTCGTGCCCGGGGATGGAGGGGAAGGCGCCGCCCCACGAGGTGTGGACGTGCCCGCGGAAATGGTCGATGTCGCTGTGGCACAGCCCGGTGGCCTCGACCCGCAGGACGGCCCCGCCGGGCTGCGGGGCCGGCACCGGGAGGTCGCGCAGCTCCCACGTCTCGTCGCCGTTGAACACGACCGCCCTGCTCATAAGATCACCTTCTCGAGAAGTTCGGTGGCCCGCTCGACGGCGCGGCGGGTCGCGGACTCGAGGCCCTCGGCTTCGACCGCCGGGCCGACGAGCTCCAGCTCGAAGGGGCCGGCGTATCCGGTGTCGAGCACGGCCCGCACGAAGGCCTCGACCGGCATGTCCCCGTCGCCAGGGACCATCCGGGTTCCGGCCGGCAGCGGCCCGTCCTCGCGGGCGATGACGTCGCAGAGCTGCGCGACCGCGAGGCGGTCGCCGATCTGGCGCACCGCCGCGGCCAGGTCGGGTTCCCGCCAGCAGTTGCCGAGGTCGACGATGAGCGCGAGGCCGGTGCGGTCGGAGACCTCGGCGGCCTCGCGCAGGGTGTGGACGAACGACCGGTCCGCGCGCTGCGTCGGTTCGATCGCCAGCCGGACACCCCGGGCGTCGGCGCGGGCGAGGCAGGGTGCGGCCGCGTCGGCGAGCGCCGCGGTGAGCTCGTCGAACGGCCGGCCGTCGGCGGCGCCGGGGGTGAAGTAGACACAGCCACCGAGCAGGGCCGCGAGGTCGATGGCCTGGTTCACCCGGGTGCGGGTCGCGTCCCAGGTGTCGGGGGCGCTCAGGTCGAAGGAGTGCGTGATGACCGTCGTGAGGCGCATCGACCGGGAGGTGAGCGCACGCACCGCCTCGCCGCGTCCGTGGTCGGTGAGTTTGACGTCGAGCACGCCCACGCGGTGGACGTCGAGGGAGTCCCACAGGAGCAGCTCGTCGGCGAACGCCCACGGGTAGGTGCACATCTCGCTGACGGACAGCCGGGGGTGGGTCATGACCCGTCCTCCCGCAGGTCACGGATCTCGGCTTCCAGCCAGCGGACCTCGCTGAAGTTCTCCCGGCCGCTGCGCTCCAGCAGCCTTTCGTGGGCCTCAAGCCTGATGTTCAGCGCGGCGGTGTCCTTCGGCGTCTGCGACAGGACGATCTCGGCGAAGTGCAGCGCCTGCAGGGGCCGCCCGGCCGCCAGGTGCGCCTGCGCACGGGTGACCAGCGGTGCCGTGCCGCCGGCGAGCTCGACGAGCTCGCCCCAGATCGCGCTGGCGGGGACGTCGTAGAGCTCGGTCGTCGACTCGTAGCGGAACCAGCCGGCGTGCTCCTCCCAGATCGCCCGCACGATCCACGGGACCTTGCCGTGCCCCTGTGGGATGTCGAGCTCGGGCGGCAGTGTGATCTGCCCCATCAGGGTCCACAGGTCCACACCTGCGTTCATTCCCTCGATGGTCCGGTCACGCAGGTACTGCGTGGCGTCACGCATCCGGGTCAGCTGCTGGCGGATGTTCTCCTCGCCGCTGACCGGTTCGCCGTGCCCGGTGATCAGTTTCTCGGGGCGAAGCGCGATGACCCGGTCGACGGCGTGCAGGTAGCCGATGGCACTGCGGATCTTGTCCCCGCGCACCGTGTACAGGTTCGGGATGTGCCCGAACAGCGGGCCGAACAGGTTGCCGGTGAAGGCGATGCGCTCCGCGGGGAGCCAGACGACCAGCGAGTCGGTCGTCTCCCCGCCCGGGGTCGCGTACAGCTCGATCCGGCGGCCGCCCAGGGTGAGCGTGTGGCTGTCGAGGAACGTTGTCGTCAGGACCGGCTCGGGCGGCTGGTAGAGCGGGTCGACCCGGGTGACGTCGCGGTTCCACAGCCGTCGACTGCGGCGGGCGAAGAACGGCTGCAGGCGGTGGAAGTACTCCCGGACGTCCCCGTGGTTGGCCTGGGCGATCGTCTCCACCTCGGGAGTCACCAGCTGTGACCAGCCGCCGACGTGGTCGGGGTGGCCCTGGGTGAACACGATGGCGCGAACCGGGTGGTCGCTGACCTTGGCGAACCGCGCCCGGATCTGCTCCGCCTCGAAGTACATCCCGGTGTTGATCAGCAGGTCGCCGCCGGGGGTGGTGACCAGATAACTGTTGGAGATGCCCTTCGACGCGTGGATCCCGTCGCCGAGGTCCACGGCGTCCTGCACGCCCTCCCCCGCCCTGACGATGAGGGCGTTGAGTGGCTGCTTCTCCGAGCTCATCGGCTGTCTCCCCTGCGCGCCTCGGAACGGACCCCGAAGGCCTCGGTGTAGAAGGCGAACCGGCGCCGCAGCCCATCCGCGTCGAGACCGAAGTCGCCCTCCAGGTCGTAGACGACCCGGCCGCGCTGGCCGCGGGGATGCGACGCGAGATAGTGCTCGATGTCGGCGATGGTGTCGTCGGTGACCTCGAGCCCGGCGCGTTCCAGCACGCCGGCCGCGGCCTGGACGTCGTTGCCGACGATCTCGTCGAAGTGCACCTCGACGAGCTGTTCGGCAGGTACCAGGTGCCGGTCACGCAGGTAGCTGCGCAGCATCCGTTCGAGACGGTCGACCCAGTAGGCGACGTGGGCGTCGATGTCCGGCTGCTTCTGGCTCATCTTGAGCGCGAGCCCGCGCATCGTCAGCAGGGACTGGATCGTCGCCACGGGGTCGCGGTGGATCATCACGACCGTCGCGTCCGGGTAAGCCGCCAGCAGCGGGCCCAGCTGCTCGCTGTGCTGGTTGGACTTCAGCATCCAGCGCCCCTTGCTGGGATGCTGCCAGGTGATCGCCCGCAGCACGTCCTTCATGTAGTGGTAGTGCGGGGTCTGGTCGTGGGTCAGGTAGTGATCGCGGAAGCCGGGGACGTTCGCCATCCACTCCCACTGGTAGCTGGCAAAGTCCGGCACCTGCAGCTCGTTCTCGCCGCAGGCGTGGTCGGGTGAGTGCTCGTGCATGGCGGCGAAGATCTCGTTACGGCTCAGCTGCTGCCACCGCGCGTCGGACCGGGCCCAGCGCGGGTCCGTCCCGCCCGGGCCCGCCGTCTCGCCCGGGTTCGGAGCCGGCTGCGCGGCCAGGTAGACCGGCAGGTGGCGCAGCCGCCGGTCGGCGGCGAGGAGGTTCTCCAGGTGGGTGCTGCCCGACCGCGGCAGGGCGACGACGTTGATCGGGCGTTCGATCGGCGCGTCGAGGCAGGCGGGGTACTCGTTCCAGTAGTGCTGGATCAGCAGCCGGTTCGCCGCCGCCCGGACGCACTGGTCGACGAAGGTCGCCTTGCTGGCCCGCCACACGTTCCCGTCGGCCTCGACCTCGGCCAGCAGCAGCCCGAGGCGCTCGGTGAAGTCGAGGGCGCCGAAGTCGTCGAGCCCGGTCTGGCGCCGGGCCGCGGCCAGCACCGCGTCGACGCTCATGTCCAGCGGACGTCCCTCGACGGCCTCGAGGGCGGCCCGCTCGGCGGCGGTGCGGGTGTCGGTGCGCATCCCGTCGACGCGCAGCACTTTCACGGCCATGGCGGCAGCTCCGTGATGTCGGTCTTTCCGGCGTTCGCCAGCCATCCGCCGTCGACGACGACGACGTCGCCGGTGTGGAAACGGGATTCGTCGCTCATGAAGTAGACGCCGATCCCGGCGAGCTCGTCCGACTCCGCCATCCGGCCCAGTGGGCTGAAGCGGCGGATGCGCTGGGACAGCGGGGTTTCCTGCGCGACCTGCACCGTCTCGCTCACGGTGTAGCCGGGACAGACCACGTTGCAGCGGATCCCGTAGCGGCCGGCCTCCACCGCGATGCCCCGCGACATCGCCACCATGGCACCCTTCGCGGCGTTGTAGTGCTCCATCCCGGGGCTGCCGGTCAACGCCGACAGGCTGGCGCAGAACAACAACGAGCCGCCGGGGTCACCCTGGTCGTAGCGCCGCTTCATGTGCCGCGCCCCCTCGCGGACGGCGTAGAACGCCCCGTGCTGGTTGACCGCCAGCAGTCCGTGCCACGCCTCGCTGGTCATCTCCACGAAGCTGCGCTCCCGGCGCATCAGGCCGGCGTTGGCGATGACGCCGTCCACCCGGCCCAACTCCTCAACCACTTCGGCCATCGCGGCGACGACCCGCGCCTCGTCGGAGACGTCCACCTCCTGTGCGAGGACCCGGTGGCCGAAGGCAGCCAGCTCCCTGGCGGCCTCGGCGTTCCTGTCCGCGCGCCGGCCCCAGACGACGACATCGCCACCGGCCTGGGCGACCCCGCGCGCGAAGGCCAGCCCGATCCCCGCGTTCCCGCCACTGACCACGACCACCCGGCCCGTTAAGTCGAACATGGAATATTGCTATAGCAAAATCTTCTTTGCAGTCAAGCCTGATGTCCACGCAGGGAGCCACCCCCGTCGACAGGGAGGACGGCGCCCGTGATGTAGGAGGCGTCGTCGGAGGCGAGGAACAGGGCCGCCCGGGCGATGTCCCAGGCGGTGCCCTGGCGTCTCATCGGCACCTGGGCCGCGCGGGCGGCGGCGACGTCGTCGCGGGAGCGGCCACTCGCCACCGCGACACGGTCGACACCGATGGGGGTGTCGATCATGCCGGGCACGATGGCGTTCACCCGGACGCCGTGCGGGGCGTACTCGAGCGCCAGGCCCCGGGTGAGAGCGTTGAGGGCCGCCTTGCCGACCGAGTAGCGATTGGCCCCGGTGAGAACCCCCGCCAGGGAGGAGATGTTGATGACCACCCCTCGCCCCTGGGCACGCATGACGGGCAGCACCTGCCGGCACACCATCCACAGGCCGGTGAGGTTGAGGTCGAGGCCGCGGTTCCAGTCGGCGACACTGAGGTCCTCGGTGGCGGCGGCCACGACGACACCGACATTGTTGTGCAGGACGTCGATCGCCCCGAGAGTCTCCACCGCGGCCTCGGCGAGGGCCGCACACTCCTCGGGGCGGGTGATGTCAGCCTGGTGGGCGTACGCCACACCCCCGCCGGCCCGGATCTCGCAGGCGGTCTGTTCGGCCGCCTCCCGGTCGCGGTCCACGACCAGGACGGTGGCGCCTTCGCGGGCGTAGGCGAGGGCGGCGGCCCGCCCGTTGCCCACCGTCGCTCCGGCACTCTGTCCACCGCCGACGATCACGGCGTTCCTGCCTTCGAAGCGGTTCATGCGGCCGCACCTTCCGGTCTCGACGAGGTCCAGGCGGCGAGAGCCGCCCTGACCTGGGTGGCGAGAGCCACCCCGACCGCCGCATTTTGCTATGACGAAATCCCCGTTGCAGTCAGTCCGGTGGACAGCCTCTTCTTGTCGGGGTTCGCTACGGTGTCCGCATGCCCAGGCCCGCGCCCGCGTCTGCCCGCGCGACAGACATCGTCTCCTTCCTGACCGCGCATCCGTCCCGTGGCTTCACGATCAGTGAGCTGGTCGCGCACCTCGGCATGAACATCGCTTCGGCCCACGCGACCCTGGCGGTGCTGTGCGACTGCGGCTTCCTCATCCGCGACCCGGTGCATCGCACCTACGTGCTGGGTCCGGCGCTGGCGGCGACGGGCTTCGCCGCGCTCGAGCAGCATCCGGCGATCAATGCCGCCATCGAGCAGGCCGAGGTGCTCGCGGGCGAGCTCGGCGCGGAGGTCGGCGTCTCCGCGACCGCCGGACGGGACGTCATCTTCCTCGCTCGGCGCGGCCCGCAGCCGCTCACACCCAGCGTCGGCTACCCCGGAGACCGCACACCGCTGCTCGCGCCGATCGGTGCCGTCTTCCTCGCCTGGGCGGACGACGACGCGATCACCTCGTGGATCGACCGCGCCGCCCTCACAGCCCCGCTCGCCCAGCTGTACCGCGGAGTCCTGGCGGAGATCCGGGCCCGGGGCTTCAGCGTCCCGCTGCAGGCGATCGCCGCCCCGGCAGTGATCGACGCGGTCGCGAGGCTGCGCAGCGAGCCGACCGACGAGCAGGCCGAACAACGCCTCACCGAGGCCCTCGCGGCTACCGACGAGATGCTGCTGTCGTTCGACGGGCTCGAGGACGCGGACGAGATCGCGGTCAAGACCATCGCCGCCCCGATCTTCGACCCGATCGGCCGGGTGCTGCTGTCACTGAGCATCACCGCCGCGGAGCACCCGGTCCCCGTCTCACAGGTCGGCGAGCTGGGCCGTCGCCTGGCCCAGTCAGCGGCCATCGCGACTCGTCAGGCCCGCGGCCGGATTCCCGGGCGCGATCTGCCGGCGCCCGCGTCGGCCGGCTCGGCCCGCCAGCGCTGACAAGCTCTCGCGTGCCCAGCGGACACGTGAGACCGCGGCCGGGCCACCAGCCCCTGCGCTGCGGCTGACCAGCGGCGCCGGGTGCGCCGGACGCGATCTGGGCGTCACCGGCGCGCCCAGGGCGGACCCGCTTTTCACGGTTCGGGCACGAGGACCACGGTGCCGCCGGAGCAGGCAGATGACGTCCGCGCACCGTCGTGATGCGCGTCCGCCACTGCGGTGGCTCGTACGCGACCGGCCACCAGGCTAGCCGGACGCTCACGCTCGGTGGGTCGTCCGGCACCGGTAGGCCGCCACCAGTTACCACCGGTCATTGATGAACACCGACGGCCTGACCTGGCCAAACGGACCGCCAAGCCCACGGCGCTGGCATGCCTGAGACACCTTGACCCGATTTGGTTTTCGTTATAGCAATATTGCCATCGACTTCTGCTCGAGGAGTCCTCTTGACGATGAGCCGCCGGTCCCGGGGCTCGATCCCGGATTTCGGCGTGCCGTCCACCGCAGACAGACCCGAAAGAACCTGACCGGCCGGCGCGCCGCGCACGCGCACGCCTGGCATCGCGGCACGTGCTCGTCAGACGCCACGGCCGACCCGCTGACAACGAGCTCCGGAAAGGTCCGGAGTACCGATGAGAGGTCACAGATGATCCGCAAGGCACGATTACTGGCCATCACGGTTGTCTGCGCCATGACGCTCGTGCTCGGAGCCTGTGCCGGCGGCGATTCCACGCCGTCCGCATCAGCAGGCGCATCCGGGGCGCCGGTGGCCGGAGGCAACGGGCGAGTACTCACCTTGAACGACCCACGCAGCCTGGATCCCGTGGCTATCGGCAATGCCTATGCGACCTCGGCTGTCATCGGCAACGCCCTGTACGGGACGTTGATGACCAACGACAGCGCGGGCAAGGTCGTCTACAGGATGGCCGAGTCGTTCACCACTGCCGACAACGGCACCTCGTTCCGGCTCACGCTGAAACCGGGCCTGGTGTTCTCCGACGGCACCCCGCTCGACGCCGCGGCCGTGAAGTTCAACTGGGAGCGGGCCAAGGATCCGGCCACCGGATCGGTCAACGTCTCCGAGGCGTCGATGATCGCCTCCGCCGAGGTGATCGACCCGGTGACACTGAAAATCAGCCTGACCAGCCCGGTGCCGAGTTACGTCCAGTCCGTCATCACCTCGACCCTGAACTGGATCGCCTCACCGGCGGCGTTGGCCAAGGGGCAGGCGGAGTTCGACCGGAACCCGGTGGGAGCCGGGCCGTTCACGCTGAGGAGCTGGACCAGGCAGGCGACCATGGAAATGGTCAGGAATCCGAAGTACTGGGACGCCCCCAGGCCCTACCTCGACAGCCTGACGTTCCGCCCGGCGCTCGATGCCACCCAGCGCTACAACACGATCCTCAGCGGCGGCGCCGACGTGGCCATCGAGTCGAACTGGGTCAACCTCGACAAGGCAGCCAAGGCCAACCTGCCGACCGACGTCATGGACCTCTCCGGCGGCGTCCTGATGGCGCTGAACAGCCGGCGGGCGCCGTTCAACGACATCCGGGCCCGGCAGGCGGTAGCCGCCGCGCTGGACACCAATGTCGTGAACCAGGCCGTCTACGGCGGTACCGCGAAACTCGCCAGCACTCTTTTCACCGAGGATTCGCCCTATTACTCGAACACCCCGTTGGCACACCCGGACAAGGCGAAGGCGCAGCGGCTGTTCGACGAGCTCGCCGCAGAGGGCAAGCCGGTGTCCTTCACCTTCACCAGCGCACCCTCGACCGAGAACAAGGCCCTGGCCGAGAACGTCCAGGCCCAGCTCAGCGCGTTCCGCAACGTCACCGTCCATGTGAAGGTCGTCGAAGTGACGGAACTCGCCGGGCTTCGCCGGACCCACGACTTTGACGTGGCCACCACCTCCGCGTTCTTCCAGGACCCCGAGCCACGGTTGTTCACGGCGCTGCATTCGACCTCGGCGGCGAACCTGGGAGGCCTGGCCGACCCGCAGCTCGACCAGGCGCTGCAGGACGCCCGGACCGCCACCACCGAGCAGGACCGTAAGGCGGCCTACGACACGCTGCAGGAACGGCTGGTCGAGCAGGTCCCGGTGATCTTCTACACCCGGGCCGCGCCCAGCGTCATCACCGCCAGGAACGTCGGCGGTGTGCGGCAGTACGGCCTGGGTTCATTGCTTCCCGAAGAGCTGTGGATCAAGCCATAGCCGATGCGACTGCCCATAGCGGCCGGTCGGCGCCGAGATCGGCCATCGGCATCGGCTGCCGTGGACGCGGCGCGCAACCCGTCGACCACCACCGGAGGAAGCAAGCCACATGCTGCTCACCACCGCGCAACGATTAGGGCGCAGCCTGTTGGTCGTACTGCTGGTAACCATGGGCTCGGTCGGGCTGCTGAGCCTGGCACCGGGCTCCGCGGCCGCCGTCATGCTCCAGGAGAACGCGACACCCGAGCAGGTCGCGGAACTCGAGCGCCAGCTCGGCCTCGACAAGCCGGTGTGGGAGCAGTACGTCAGCTGGCTCGGTAACGCGATTCGGGGTGATCTCGGCAGTTCACCGATCACCAACCAGCCGGTCGTCGAGGCGATCAACCAGCGGCTTTCGGTCACCATTGAACTCGCGGTGTTCGCCCTCATCCTCGCGCTGGTCATCGCGGTCGGGCTGGCCATCGTTTCCGCGGCATTCGAGGGAACACTGCTCGATCGCGCGATCACCGCACTCTCCTCAGGTTTCCTGTCCGTTCCCGCGTTCATCGCGGGACCTCTCCTCACCTACCTCCTCGCGGTCCAACTCGGTTGGTTTCCGGTGACCGGCTGGGTCAAAATCAGCGCGGGCTTCGGGGGAAATCTGGAGTCCGCTTTCCTGCCCATTCTGGCGATCTCACTGACCGAGATCGCCGCGTTCCACCGGCTGCTGCGCGCCGACCTGGTCGGAACGATGCGCGAGGACTTCGTCGAGGCAGCTCGCGCCAAGGGCATGAGCCCCGCCTACGTGATGACGCGCCACGCGCTTCGTCCGTCATCCTTCTCCCTGATCACCCTGATCGGGATCAATCTCGGGCGACTGATCGGCGGGACGGTCATCGTCGAGTCCCTGTTCTCGCTGCCCGGTCTCGGTCAGCTGGTCGTCAGCTCTATCACCAGCCGGGACGTCATCACCATCCAGGGAGTCGTGGTGTTCGTGGCGGTGGTCTACGTGGCGTTGAACACGCTCGTGGACATCAGCTACAGCTGGCTCGACCCCAGGGTCAGAAAGGCCGGGGCGTGAGATGACCCGTCCTTACGGCACCGCGGCGACTGTGACCGAGCAGCGAACCGCCGCACCGGCGGAGGTCCTGCCTGGCACGCCGATCGTCTCCGCGGCGCGCAGGCCGCGGTCGTTTCTGGTCTACCTGTGCTACGGCTGGCTGGCACTGGTGTTGGGGGTCGCCGTACTGGCCGACGTGCTGCCGATCCCGTCGTACACGATCCCGGTCGGGGACCCGCGCCAGGGACCGAGCGGCGGGTTCGACCTCCTGCTGGGCACCGACTCGCAGGGCCGGCCGATGATCTCCCGGGCGGTCTACGGCGCGCAGGTCTCGCTGCTCGTCGGCACGGTGGGCAGCCTGCTCGGGGCCGCGATCGGCGCGGCCCTGGGCCTGCTGGCCGGCTACCTCGGCGGATGGCTCGACTGGGTTGTCCGGCTGCTCACCGACGCGTTGCTGGCCTTCCCACCACTGATCCTGCTGCTCGCGATCTCCTCGATCCTGACGCCGAGCATCATGACGCTCACCGCCGGGCTCACGCTGCTGATCATTCCGACGTTCACCCGGCTTGCCCGCGCGAACACCCTGACCTGGGCTTCTCGCGACTTCATCACCGCGGCCAGGAACATGGGCGCTTCTCGCGGACGGATCCTGATCCGGGAAATCCTGCCCAATCTCCTGCCG
This sequence comes from Frankia sp. R43, assembly GCF_001306465.1. Taxonomy (NCBI): domain Bacteria; kingdom Bacillati; phylum Actinomycetota; class Actinomycetes; order Frankiales; family Frankiaceae; genus Frankia; species Frankia sp. R43. The sequence continues at coordinate 859,812 of NZ_LFCW01000004.1, forward strand.
TCACTGGCGGCCTACCTTCCGGTCGTGATCTCGGCCCTGATTGTCGCGGAAGGCTCGCTCAGTTTCCTCGGCGCCGGTATTCCGCCGCCCCGGCCAAGCTGGGGCGGCATGATCTCCGACGGCAAGGACTACCTGGTGGACGCGCCGCACATGGTGCTCATACCAGCATCGATCATTTTCCTCACCGTGTTCTCGCTGAACCAGGTCGGCGATCACCTGCGCCATCGACTCGACCGCACCCTGCATGACTAGGGCCCGCCGGGCGCATTCGCCTGAGCGCCTTGTTCACCCGAGCGGGCCAGACACCCGTCGATCGCGGGAGATACCCGCGCAACCGCCGCCGACGCTCCGAAGGGAAGGTGCTTCCGGCTCATGAGCACCGAACCAGTCCTGCGGGTGCGCAACCTGCGAGCCCACATCGGCACCACACGCGGCGTCGTACGCGCGGTGGACGACGTCAGCCTGGACCTCGACCATGCCCAGGCGTTGGGCGTGGTCGGGGAGTCCGGGTCCGGGAAGTCCGTGACGGCGAGAGCGATCATGGGCATCCTGCCCGCCCGGTCCGGATGCTCCGGTGAGGTGTTCTTCCAGGGCCGGGACCTGCTCGCGCTCCCCCGAGCGCAGCGGGCGGAGATCTGGGGCAAGCAGATCGCGATGGTCTTCCAGGACCCGGGCCGCTCGCTCAACCCGGTCGTCCGGGTCGAGCGCCAGCTCACGGAGGGCATGCGCAGGCACCTGGGCATCGGACGCTCCGAAGCCCGTGCTCGGGCCCTCGATCTTCTGCAGGAGGTGGGGGTGCCCGACCCGGAGAAACGGTTACGCAACTATCCGCACGAGCTCTCCGGTGGCATGCGACAGCGGGTGATGATCGCGACGGCGCTGGCATGCGAGCCGGAGCTGCTGATCGCCGACGAGCCGACCACCGCGCTCGATGTCACCGTCCAGCGCCAGATCCTCGACCTGCTGCGCAGGGTCCAGCACGGTCGCGGCATGTCCATGATGCTCATCAGCCACGACCTGGCCGTCGTCGCCGGACGCACCGACCGGGTCGCCGTGATGTACGCCGGCCGGTTGACCGAGTACGGGTCGACCCGGGAGGTGTTCGGCTCCCCCAGGCACCGCTACACCCAAGCCCTGCTGGACGCGACGCCGTCGCTCGACCACGTCCGGCACGCCCCGATGCGCCTGATCCCGGGCGCACTGCCCGACCCGACCAACCCGCCCTCCGGCTGCCGGTTCGCGCCGCGCTGCACCCACGCCGACGACGGGTGCCTGGAACCCGGACCGGCGATGTCGTCGGTCGGCGCCGACCACAAGGTGGCCTGTCTGCATCCGGCTGGACCCGACACCGGGAAAGCCGGAATGCAACCCGCCGGACAGGTTCCGGCCGATGCCAGGACACCCGCCACATCTGGAGGTGAGCCTGTTGGCTGGTAGCGGCACCGCGCATCTGCGCGGCGAACAGGCGTTGCTGTCCATCCGCGACCTGGTCGTCGAGTACCGATCCAAGGGCGGCGTGGTGCAGGCAGTATCCAAGGTCAGCTTCGACGTCCTGCCCGGGGAGACCCTCGGTATCGTCGGCGAGTCGGGCTGTGGCAAGTCCACGACGGGCCGGGCCGTCCTGCGGCTGGGCAAGATGGTCTCCGGCCAGATCTCGTTCGCGGGTGAGCCCCTCGAGAGGGCCGGCGAGCCCAGGATGCGCGAGTTGCGCCGGCACATTCAGATGATCTTCCAGGACCCGGTGGCGTCACTCAACCCCCGCCGGCCGGTGAAGGACCTGGTGGTCGAGGGCCTGGCGATCGCCGGCGTCCCGGCCACCGCACGGGCCGCCATGTCGTCCGCGGTTCTCGAACAGGTGGGGCTGGGCAGCGAGCGTTTCCGCGACCTGCTGCCCCGGCAGCTCTCCGGTGGACAGGCCCAGCGGGTCGCGATCGGTCGGGCACTGGCCCTCAGACCCCAGTTGCTCATCTGCGACGAGCCGGTCAGCGCCCTCGACGTGTCCGTCCAGGCCCAGATCCTCAACCTGATCGAACAGCTGAAGGCCGAGTACCACCTCACCGTCGTGTTCATCGCCCACGACCTCGGGGTCGTCCGCTCGGTCAGCGACAACGTGCTGGTGATGTATCTGGGCAAGGTCTGCGAGGTCGGTGACGCCGCCCTCGTCTACGGCAGCCCCGCCCACCCCTACACCCGGGCCCTGCTGGACTCGGTCCCGCGGGCCGACCCGGACAACGCCTTCCACGGCCCGGCCATCGAGGGCGACCTGCCCTCCCCTCTGGCTCCGCCGACAGGCTGCCGGTTCCGCACCCGCTGCCCACAGGCCACCAGGCGGTGTGCCGAGGAGGAGCCCCAGATCCGTGAGCTCCGCCCCAGCCAGTACGCCGCATGCCACCACCCGCTCACCACCGACAGAGTGGTCTCCTCCGAGGCCGCGAGCACGACTACGACCGCCCAGACGGTCCCGGCTGTGGACGAGACCGACTAGCGGTCCGATCCCGCCGGCGGGGAGACCCACGATCGACCGCGGCGAGATCACCCCGGCGCCACGGGTAGGCGACGGTGTGGCGGGGACGGTGTTGGCAAGCCGGACAGGTGAACGTCTCGGAGCGCGTGCAGGGCTTCGGCGGGGTTGCTCACCGAGACCAGGGTGTCGGGATGATCGTCGCTACGCTCCGGACACCGACGGGTCAGGATGTCCTCGTATATGAGCCTTGGAACCTGAACCCCCACGCTTATCCTCCGCAGCTCGATGAGCTGGCGGTTTGAGGGTCTGGGGCGGGTCGGGCGTCCGCGACGCGGCGCCGTCAGGTCCGTGCTGGAAGTGCCGCCAGCTCGGTCACTTCGCGCAGGGTGCGGGTTCCGGGCGGCAGGCGGCGTGCGTCCGCCTCGCCGAGCACCCGCTGCAGTGCGGCGTTGACCGGGGTCGGGACGCCGTGCAGCCGGCCCAGCAGCACGATCTCGCCGTTCAGGAAGTCGGCTTCGCTGGGAACGCCGCGGGCGAAGCTCTGCCAGGTGGACTGCCGGCCCGCCACGACGCCCGAGTTCGGATCGATCCCGAACGTGGAGAGGTCCTCCGTACGTTCCGCGGCGGTGTCGGCGACCGCGAGACCGGCGGCCTCGAACACGGCTCGGGCCTCCGCGACGAGCCGCTGGCCGAGGGCTGACCGTTCCTCGTCGTCGCCGCCGGCCAGGGCCTCGTCGCCGGCCAGGACCTCCAGCCCGTTACGCACGCTGTGCAGCAGCTTCGCCGCCTTCCAACGGGTGACGTCGTCCGTGAGCTGGACGATGTATCCGGCACGGCGCAGGTCGGCCGCGACGCCCTCCAGGGCCGGGTCGGTGCCGCGCGGCGCGCCACCGACGGTGAGGACGCCGATCGCGCCACTCGCACCCGAGCGCACCTCGCCGACGCTGTGGTAGTGGGCACTGGTGAGAATCGTGCCGCCGAGCACCCGCGCGAACCGGCGCAGCGCGATGCGGTCGGCGTCGAGGCCGTTCTGCAGGGTCAGCAACGGAAGCTCCGCCGCGACCCCCGGACGGCCGTCGATGTCGACCGGCCGCCACGCCCAGGTACGCACGGCGGCCTCGGCGTCCTGCACCTTCGTGGCGAGCACGAGCAGGTCACCGCCGCGCAGGTCCACCTCGTCGGGGTCTGACGCGGTGGACACCCGCACGGTCCGCGGTTCGCCGTGCTGCACATACCGCAGGCCGTCTTCACGTATCCGCCGGATGTGCTCTCCGCGGCCGACCAGCACGTGGTCGATGCCCGCTTCGGTGAGCTGGGCGGCGAGCATGGCGCCCACCGCGCCCGCCCCGATGATGATGTACCGGGTCACCTGTGTGATCCTGCGGCAGGAAGATCCGCCACGTCCAACGACGAAGCCCGATGACGTCCCATCATCTTTCCCGATGGATGTGGGCTCTTCTCCCAGGTAGACGCGACGCCTCCCAGGCAGACACGAGGCCCGGGCGACGGCCGCCCTCCCGGCAGGCCGCCGCCCGGGCCCGCGGCCCGGCCGGTTACCAGCTCAGCTGGATACCGGCCCGACTGGATACCGGCTCAGTGCAGCGGGTTCTTGGCGGGAACGGCCGCCGACATGTCGGTGATCTCCGCCCAGCGGTCGGCGACCTCGGCCGGCGTCGGGGGCTGCTCGAACTGCACACCGGCGTTCTGGAACAGCTGTACCCGCTGCACGAGCCCACCGCCGAGGACGAGGACCGAGCCGGTGTCGGTGCACTCGTCGGTCATCAGCTGGGTCACGACGGGCGCGACGAACGCGGTCGAAAGCTTGGCGAGAAGGTCGGCGGAGGCGATGTCGGCGGTCATCCGGGTCGCGGCGATCGGGGCGATCGCGTTGGCGGTGATGTCGTACTTCGCGCCCTCGATCGACAGGGTGTTGATGAGGCCGACAAGGCCCATCTTCGCGGCGCCGTAGTTGGACTGGCCGAAGTTGCCGAACAGGCCGCTGGTCGAGGTGATCACCACGATGCGCCCGTACCGCTGCTCGCGGAAGTGCGGCCACAGCGCGCGGGTGATGTTGTAGCCGCCGTACAGGTGGACCTGGATGACGGCGTCCCACTGGGCGTCGGTCATCTTCGCGTACGAGACGTCACGCAGGATCCCGGCGTTGCTGACCACGCCGTGCACGGCCCCGAAGGCGTCGAGGGCCGTCGCCACGATCGCGGCCGCGCCCTCGGCGGTGGCGACGCTGTCGTAGTTGGCGACCGCCTCCCCGCCGGCCTCCCGGATCTCGGCGACGACCTTGTCCGCCATCTCGGAACCGGAGCCCGACCCGTCCCGGGCACCGCCGAGGTCGTTGACGACAACCCGCGCTCCGTTCGCGGCGAGCAGCAGGGCGTACTCCCGGCCGAGCCCACCCCCGGCGCCCGTGACGATGACTACGCGACCGTCGACTCCCGACATCCCATCCTCCTGACACCCACGCCCCCGAACGCACCACTGCGTTCTGGCTCGGATGTTAGTTTCCGGACGTCGAGCAGGTACCGGGGCAGCGGCGCACAGCACACGGCATACGGCACACCGGAAACGCCAGCGCACACCCACACCGTCTCACGGAGCCGGCGGATCACAGGAGCCTGCGCAGGAGGCGTCGCGCCCGCTGCGTGTACGGCGGGTAGACGAACCGGAGGTCCGGCCGGTTGCTCCGGGCGAGGACCGCCTTGCGGTGGCTGAGCGTCTGGAAGCCCCACTCGCCGTGGTAGGCCCCCATCCCGCTGGCGCCGACCCCGCCGAACGGCAGCGACGGGACGAGACAGTGCACCGCGACATGGTTGATCACCGCGCCGCCGGCGGGGACCTGATCGACGACCCGCCGGGCCAGCGCCCGCGACCGGCTGAACACGTACACCGCGAGTGGCTTGTCGCCGCGGTTGACGTACCGCACCGCCTCCTCGACCGAGTCGACGCCGAGGACGGGCAGGATCGGCCCGAAGATCTCCTCCCGCATCAGCGGCTCGTCGGTCCCGGGATCGACGACGACGGTCGGTTCGATCGTCAGCGCCGCCTCGTCGACCCCACCGCCACTCACGATGGTGCCCTTGGTGGACAGCAGATAGCCCGCCAGCCGGTCGAACTGCCGTGCGTTGACGATGCGCAGCCCGCCGGCCGCACCCGCGCGGAACTCCGCGATCGTGGCTGTGATCCGCTCGAGAAGCCGGTCCTTGACCTGCTCGTCGACAAGGATGTAATCCGGCGCGATACAGGTCTGCCCGGAGTTCATCAGCTTCACCCAGACGACCCGGCGTGCGACGACGTCCAGGTCGGCGTCCGGTGCCACGATCACCGGGCTCTTGCCGCCGAGCTCCAGGGTGACCGGGGTGAGGGTGCCCGCCGCCCCGGCCATGATCTTTCGGCCGATCTCCGTTCCGCCGGTGAACAGCGCATGGTCGAAGCCGGCCGCGAGCAGCCCCTGGGTCAGCTGCCCGCCGCCTTCCACGACCTTGACGGCGTCGACGTCGAGGTACTCGGGGATGAGCCGGGCCAGCAGCGCGGACGTCGCCGGGGCCAGCTCGGACGGTTTGACGACGACACAGTTGCCCGCCGCGACCGCGGCGACCAGCGGCGCGAGGCACAGGTAGACGGGGTAGTTCCACGGCCCCACGACGAGCACGACGCCGAGCGGCTCGTACTGGACCCAGCCGGCCCCGGGCCACTGGTGCAGCGGAAGACGCTGGCGGCGCCGGCGCATCCACGACCGCAGGTGCCTGCGGGCGTACACGGCCTCGGCGCGGGAGGACCCGATGTCGGCGAGCCAGGCCTCCATCTCACTGCGGCCCAGATCCTGCTCGAGCGCGCCCGCGAGGTCGCTCTCCCGCTCGTCGAGCAGCCGGATCACGGCATCGAGCTGGGCCAGCCGCCAGGCCACCAGCCTCGTGTGGCCGGTCGCGTGCAGGGCGCGCAGCGAGGTCACGAGCCCGGCGGGGTCCGGGGTCCCGGTGACGTCGTCGCCGAGGTGTCGGGTCGTCATGAAGCACTCCGGGACGAGGACGAGAAGGTCGCGTGGTCGGGCGTCATGCCCTCGACGCCCATCATCCGGCACGGACGTCCAGATGCCTCCGGGTGCGGGCGCACAGGGTGTTGATCAACCATTCCACAAATCGGAATCCGGGCCGTGGGTTCGTCCGACCTGAGGACAGGACCTGACCTCAGCGGAGGCCACGCTGGGTCTCGATCCCACCGAGGCGCACATCCACAGGAGAAACAGCCCATGACCATCCTCGTCACCGGTGCCACCGGCGCCGTCGGCAGCCACCTTGTCAGCGCCCTGCTCGATCAGGGCGAGACCGTGCGCGCACTCAGCCGCGATCCCGGGAAGGTGTCGCTGCCCGCCGCCGTCGATGCCGTCGCCGGTGATCTCGGCGACGCCTCCACCCTCGGCGACGCGGTGTTCGGCGGGGTGCGGCAGGCCTTCGTGTTCCCCGCCGAAAGCGGAGTGGAAGCGTTCATGACCGCGGCGATCGCCGCCGGCGTGGAACGTTTCGTCGTGCTCTCCTCACTCGCCGCGGCGAAGGAGCACGCCCGCGACGCGGGCTCGGCGAGCCAGTTCCACCACACGGCGATCGAGGCGGCCGTGACCTCGCGCACCGATGCCTGGACGATCCTGCGCCCAGGCACCTTCGCCAACAACCTGCTCGCCTGGGCGTGGCCGATCAGGAACGGCTGGCCGATCCGCGCACCGTACCTGCGGTCCGCCCAGGCGCCGATCCACGAGGCGGACATCGCGGACGCGGCCGCGGCGGCACTGCTGCGCGACGACCTGATCGGCCGGGCGATCCCGCTCACCGGCCCACGGTCGCTGACCCGTGCCGAGCAGATCGCCGCCATCGGTGCGGGCATCGGCCGCGCGCTGCGGTCCGTCGAGATCACCCCCGAGGAGTTCCGTGCCGACGTCGGCGAGTTCATGCCGGAGCCGATCGTCGCGATGCTGCTCGCCTACTGGCACGACACCCTCACCGAACCGGACCGCGTGCGGCCGGGCGTCACCGAGCTGACCGGCCGACCCGGCCGCACGCTCGAACAGTGGGCGCACGATCACCGCACCGATTTCGCCCCCGTCACGGAGCGGTGACGTCCTCAGCCAGGCACATACTCGGCCACCGATCGGGGTGGTCACAGGAGCACACGAACGCGCGATGTCAAGGCCCCGACGCGATCTCTGGATCGGCGCTTGATCCTCTGGTGGCCTGGCGTAGCGTCGGACGCCCCCGCGAGCGTGTAGAGTCATCCTCGGTTCGGGCGAGCAGCCCAGAACCACCACTCGTCCGGGTGGCGGAATGGCAGACGCGCTAGCTTGAGGTGCTAGTGCCCTTTAACGGGCGTGGGGGTTCAAGTCCCCCCTCGGACACGTACAGTACGCCCACCGATGATCTCGGTGAGGCCTCGGCGGAGACCATGCTGGTCTCGTGGTCGTAACTGAGCTTTAGCCCCATTTGCCGATAGATCTCCGCTTTGTCGGCGGGATCGGCCCTGCCGAGGACCACGAGGATCCCGCCGAGCGATTCGACGAGATCGTTTATTTCCTTGCGTGTGAGGCGGAGACCGGTCGTCGTCTCTCCTTCGGCGTGTCTAAGTGTGGCCTCGGCGGTGGCGCGTTCGGCCTGTGTCTCGCGGATCCAGGCGGTCACGACCGCTGGATCCGCGCCGGCTTCGAGTGCCATGCGGTGCCGGGCGAGTTTCCGGTCGCAGGCAGCGATCTTCTTCTTGATCGGATCGATGACGGCTCCTCTGGAGTCCGCCTGGCTCGCCTCGAGTGTGTCCAGGGTGGCTGCAAGGCGGTTCGGGTCGAAGGCTGTGGCGAGCCAGGCGTCGAGATCCGGCAGGATGGCGTCCTCGCGCAGGTAGACCGAGAGCGGGTGATCAATGACATTCGCGATGGCGTATTCCTGCGGGTAGCGGCAGCGGTAGTGGGAGTGGCCGTGGTTCCAGGCGCCCTGCCGGCGCCCGCACTGTTGGTGGATCAGCAGGCTGCGTAGTGCGTGGGGGTGCTGGGCACGGACGCGAGGCCGGTCAGAGCTGGGGGTGCGGCGGGCTCGTCGCTCCTGCGCCGCGACGAACGTCGCCTCGTCGATGATCGCCGGGTGGGCGGGGCGATCGGACCAGACCCATTGGTCGCGTTCATTCCATTTGAGCTTGGTCTCGTAACCGAGAGCGACGTCTTCGACATCGAGGAGAGTTTCGGCCTTGCGTTGCTTGTTCCAGACCTGTCGGCCGGTGTAGCGCGGGTTGGCGAGGATAGCTTGGACCGCGCTCTTCGACCAGGCGATGCCGGTGCGGTGCTTGTTGCGGGTTCGGTCGTAGGTCGAGGGAGAGGGAATACCATCGCCGGTCAGGGTCTGGGCGATGAGGAAGATTCCCATCCCGTTCAGATACCACCCGAAGATGCGTTCGACGACGGGTGCGGTGACTGGGTCCTTTTCGAGCGCGTGGAGTCGTCTGCCATCGGCCGCCTTCGCCGGGTTGGGGTGGGGGCCGGCGTCGGCGAGCCGGTAGCCGTAAGGGGGCCGACCGCCGAGATAGCGCCCTTCAACCTTGGCCTGAGCCTGCATCGCCGACCGTACCCGGACCTTGATCCGGTTCCGCTCCCCCTTTGACATGCCCCCGAACACGGACATGATCAAGTCGTGGGCTTCGGAGCTGGGGTCGATGGGTCCACCGATCTCGGGAACCCACATGGCGACCCTGTAGTGCTCGAAGACGGGCATGGTCAGGCCGTACTGGTTGCCGTAGAAGGCCCGATGGGGCTCGCCGATCACCACTGCGTCGAAGCCACGGTCGGGGCGTGCGAGGTCCTGGAGTAGAAGCGCGGCCTGGGGGCGGCGTTTCCAGGGCAGGGAGCGGGACTGGCCGACGTCAAAGTAGTCCGTGGTGATCTGTCCGTGCCCCTCAATGAGGGCACGAGCGCGGGCGAGTTGCCAGCCGCGGGAGGCTTCCGGGTCTTGCTGGTCCTCGGTGGACACGCGGCCGTAGAAGGCGAATCGGATCATGAAAGCTGCCTCTCGGCTATGGTCGATCGCAAACTGATCAGGTCGATGAGCTGCCGGGTGGCATGCCCCGTGACCGGGCGGTCTCCGCAGAGTGTCCGTCCGCCTGCGCTGCATAAATGATGCGAAGCAGGACCCACGCGATGTCTGGTGTGATGACAGGCGGGGTGTCCGGAAGAATCACCCGGACGGGACTTTCTGTCAAGGCGCTCAACGTCGCGGGCGCGGACTGCTTAGTGGTCACAGCGAGCCCTACGCCGTTCCCGGGCTGGGATTTCGTTCGGTCGCATTCTCCGGGTCCCGGCGCGCCAGGACCCGGCGGCGGCGCGGGCGAAGCTTGAGGCCCAATCGCTGTCATAACGGACAGATTCGGAGTCATGACATCACCCCGGCCCTCGCTGCAGCCACCGTGGCAGCCATCAGGGAAACGCCGGCCATCGCACAGAGCATCGCTGTGCTACCGGTTCGCCGGCGATCGACGCTCTCGCCTCCACGAGACGGGAGCTGGCCACGACGTGCCGGTTTCGCCGCCACTCCGACACCCGACCATCACCCCACCAAGGAGACCACAGACGAGGCACCCGACCCGCCGGCCCTCACAACGCACAGCTGCACTCTGCCCGCGCCATCAACGTGAGGCCTGCGGCGAAGCGGTCACCTCACTATAGATCGCGCGGGTCTTGAGACAGCCGCGCAGGCTTCGACAACCCAATTGATGACCCGTCGCGGCATAGTGGCCGGCGTCGTGGGCGCCGCCACCGATCAACTATCGACAGGGTTCAACTGTTTCGGAACTGGCTGCGATTCGACAGAACGGACGAGGGTAAAGCTGTTTCGAAAAGCCAGATGATTCATCACGCCACGTCGCAGGGTAGTGGACTCGAATCCACGACTACCGGATTATGAGTGCCGCCGCTCCCCTGCTGACCCCTGCCGTCACCTGTCGCGAGATGACGTTTGGCCTGGTCTACGGCCATCACCCTGTCAACTTCTGCCAGCTCAGCCCAGTAAATATCACGCAGTCCGGCATCACGACGTCACCACCACGATCGCCTCAATTATCACGCATTGTAGTCGTCACGGGTAGAGTTCGGCTAGGTGGCCGCCGCTCTGGCAGGCGCGCCCCTCGCCACGAGTGGCCTACGGCACCGCGCCGAGCACGGCATGCTCGCGTCTGCCGCGGTGCAGCGTTGCAGTCCTCGCCTTAAGGCGGATCTCCGGCACCGCCTCGATTGGGCTCGACCGCGAGTGGCAAACTGAGACACCGGCGATGTCGAGTCCGCCCTGCCCGCCGCCATCCCCCTACGCCGCCTGGTCCGGCTCGCGAAACTGCGCTGGCGGATCGAGCACGACTACCGCAAGCTCCAAGACGGCCTCGGATTCGACCACTACGACGGGCGTTCCTTCGACGGCCGGCACCGCCACGCCCTTTCGCCTGCCTCGCCCAAGCCATGTGCACCCAGCTCCGCCGTACCCCAAAAGCCCCTGCGCCGGCCTGACCCTCTACGGAGTCCTCCGCACGCTCCAGACCCTGCTCAACGTTTGGACCGGCGCCTGCCACACCTGCCACCGACCCTACGAACCGTTATCGGCCAAACTGGCCAGAGTCTCCTATCAGAGTCCTACTCTGACGATCGCGTCCTTCTCGCGACAATGCTTCCGCGGAGGGTGAGGCTCGCCATGGCCGTGACGAGCAGAAGAGCTGCAGTGGGCAGAAGGCTGAGGCGTAGGCCATGAGAGAAACTGCGCTCACCAGCGATGGTAGCGCCGAACACGGCGACGCCAAGAGAGCCGCCCAACTGCCGGCAGGCGTTGAGCACTCCGCTGGCCGTGCCGGCTCGGTGAGCGGGAATGCTGTCGATGATCAGAGAAGCCCCCGGCGGTACGGTGAAGGAACCGCCAACGCCGACTGGGACCATCAACATGGCCACGGTAAGAACGGGTGTGCCTGCGGGTACAAGGCTTAGCGCGACCAGCCCGACCGCCATCAGGACCAGGCCGCCAACGATGGGCACCACAGGCCCCCACCGCAGCGCGGTGCGCGCCGCGACTGGATTTAGCACGGCCACGAGGGCGGTCATAGGAAGGAAAAGCAGCCCGGTCTGCAACGGAGACAGACCACGCTGCTGCTGGAAGTACAGGCTCTGCAGGAACACGACCCCATAGAAGGCAACCATGCCTACGAAGCCGACGGCCAGCGCGACCGTGACGGGACGCGCGCGGAACAGGTCGAGGGGCACCATCGGGTTCCTGGCGCGCACCTGGTCGACGAAGAAAACAACGGCCGCGGCAAGCGCGACCACGACCGCGATGATGATCCGCGTGCTCCGGTAGCCGTGGTCGCCGCCCTCGATGACCGCGTAGGTCAACGCGCCGAGGCCCAGCACGGCGCACACCTGTCCGAGCCAGTCAAACGGAGCCATGCGCCGCGGCGACGCGCCGACCCGGACGAGCAGGACGAGAGCGAGAACGCCGACCGGGAGATTGAGGACGAAGATCAGCCGCCAGTCGACCTCAGTCAGTGCGCCGCCGAGGACAGGACCGGCAGCTGCCGCCACCGCTCCCCCCAGAGCCCAGTACGAGATCGCGCGAGCACGCCGGGCGGCGTCGTCGTAGGCCGTCCGGATCAATGCCAGCGACGTGGGGGTGACAAGGGCAGCGCCCATCCCCTGGACAACACGTGCGACGACCAGTAGACCGAGACTGTTCGCGAGCCCGCAGGCGATCGACGCCACGACGAAGAGGACCATGCCGAGCCCATAAGCACTTCGAGCTCCGACACGGTCGGACAGTGTGCCCCCGAACAGCAGCAGGGCGGAGAACATGAGTGTGTAACCGGTAACCACCCACTGCGATCCGGACAACCCCCCACCCAGGTCACCACGGATGTCGGACAGCGCGACGTTGACGACTTGGGCGTCCAGCGCGACCACGAAGAAGCCGAGCATGGCCACGGCCAGCGAAAGGCCCGGGCGGGAGGTCCGCTCGCGATCCCTTCCAGGCGCTGGCAGGCTTTCCCCCGCGACGGCGGTGACTGGTCGGGTAGGCATTGCCGGGACACGCTCAGTCATGCGAGCCTGCCTTCCTGAATCGCGGGCCGTGCTTCCTTCCGAAAGCACACCACTCTGTCAGGGGCGACTGGGAGTCCTGGTGGTAAGGAGTACCAGCACTATCCCCCAGCAGATCGGCACCACGGCCGGCCGAAACAGCGGCGGCCTTCCACCCACGAGCAGCCGCTCGTAAGCCTGCTCGCTTGCTCCCGTTTCCCGAATCCGGCCACCAAGGCGATGCGCAACCCGCATGATCCACACGTCTGGTTGCCGCTCAGGGGGTCAGCGGACCTTGTACTCCTTGAGCAGCGCGCGGCTGATGATCCGCTTCTGCACCTCCGAGGTGCCCTCACCGATCAGCATGAACGGCGCCTCCCGGTACAGACGCTCGATCTCGTACTCCTTCGAATAGCCGTACCCGCCATGAATCCGGAACGACTCCGTCGTCACCTCATGGCAGTACTCACTCGCCAGGAACTTCGCCATCCCCGCCTCGACGTCGTTCCGCTGCCCGCTGTCCTTCTTCCGGGCCGCGTTGACCATCATCAGATGACCGGCCTCGACCTTGGTCGCCATCTCCGCGAGCTTGAACGCGATCGCCTGGTGGTCGGCGATCTGATGACCGAACGTCCGCCGCTGCTGGGCGTAGGCGATCCCCAGCTCGAACGCGCGGATCATGATCCCGCAGGCCCGCGCCGCGACGTTGACCCGCCCGACCTCGACCCCGTCCATCATCTGGTAGAAGCCACTGCCGGCCGCCTCGGGCCCGCCCAGGATCGAGCTCGCCGGGGTGCGATGCCCGTCGAGGATCATCTCGGTCGTCTCGACGCCCTTGTACCCGAGCTTGTCGAGCTTCCCGGGGATCGTGATCCCCCCATGCGTCCCGAAACCGGGCTCCTTCTCCAACAGGAACGTCGTCATGTTCCGGTACACCGACTCCGCACCCTCGTCGGTCTTCACCAGCGTCGCGACCAGCCCGGCGCGGGCGCCGTTCGTCAGCCACATCTTCTGACCGTTCACGACGTAGTCGTCGCCGTCGCGGTCGGCGCGGGTGGTGATCGCCGAGACGTCCGAACCACAGCCCGGCTCGCTCATCGAGAAGGCGCCGCGCACCTCACCGGTCGCCATCCTCGGCAGCAGCCGCGCCCGCTGGTCCTCGGTGCCGTGCTGCAACACCAGATACGCCACGATGAAATGGGTGTTGATCACACCGGAAACGCTCATCCAGCCGCGCGCGATCTCCTCGACCACCAGCGCGTAGGTCAGCAGCGACTCGCCGAGGCCGCCGTACTGCTCGGGAATCGTGATCCCGAACAGCCCCATCTCCTTCATCGCCTCGACGATCGCGTCGGGGAACTCGTCCTTGCGCTCCAGCTCGTTCGCGTACGGAAGGATCTCCTTGTCGACGAACGACCGCACCGCGGCGAGGATGTCCGCCTGGACATCCGTCAACCCGTCGGTCTGCGCAACCCTGCCCATCACGGCTCCCGTGTCGTGTGAATTCTCGGCGGAACGGTCCCAGCGGACGGGCGGCGAGCAGTCAGGACGCTGGCGGGGTGAAGGCCGCGGTGCGCGCCATCCCGGCGGCCCGGCCCTTGCCCGCGATGACCTCGGCCATCTTGCGGCTGGCCTCGTCGATCATCTCGTCGCCGAGCATCACCGCTCCGCGCAGACCACCGGCAGCCGACGTGTACCAGGCGTACGCGTCCAGGATCAGCTCGGCGTGGTCGTAGTCCTCCTGCCGCGGGGCGTAGATCTCGTTCGCCGCCTCGATCTGCCCCGGGTGCAGCACCCACTTGCCGTCATAACCCAACGCCGCGGACTTCTTCGCCACCCCGCGGAACGCGTCCACGTCCCGGATCTGCAGGAACGGGCCGTCGATCGCCTGCACGCCCCGCGCCCGCGCCGCCTCGAGAATCTTGAACAGCACGTAGTGGAACGGGTCACCGGGATAGTCCGGCGTGAGGGCACCGACGACGAGCGACGGCATGTTGATCGACGCCATGAAGTCCGCCGGCCCGAAGATGATCGTCTCGATCCGCGGGCTCGCGAACGCGATCTCCTTCACGTTCGACAGACCCAGCGCGTTCTCGATCTGAGCCTCGATCCCGATCCGACCGACCTCGAAACCCATCACCTCCTCGATCTGCGTGAGCAGCAGATCCAGCCACTGCACCTGCGCCGCGGTCTGCACCTTCGGCAACATCACGCAGTCCAGGTTCGCGCCGGCGCCCTCGACCACCGTGACCACGTCGCGGTACGTCCACTTGGTGGTCAGGTCGTTGACCCGCACCACCCGGGTCTTGCCCGCCCAGTCACCCTCGTTCAGAGCGGCCACGACGTTGCCGCGCGCCGACTCCTTCGCGTCCGGAGCGACGGAATCCTCAAGATCGCAGAAGATCTGGTCAGCGGGAAGGCCCTGCGCCTTGCCCAGCATCTTCGGGTTCGAACCAGGAACAGCCAGACAAGACCGGCGAGCACGAGCGGATCGTATTTCGACAGACAAGAATTACCCCCAGTTCGACCGGATGCCAGACGACAGGCGCCAACAACCACATTATTACCTGGGCCAGAGACTGCGTCGTGATGCCGCGGAAAAACTCAGCGCTTCAGGCTTTCGGGCACTATTTTCCAGATTTCCTGGACCGCGTCAGGCCGGAGCCTTGTCCGGACGTTCCGCGAGTCAGCGGAGAGCGCCTCTGCCACGAGTCGACATGTTCGAGAAGAAGCTTCGCCAGTTCCTCCTCCCGCGGCAGAATCTCGGCACTGGGCCCGACGAGCGTGACCTCGGCAACGGGCTCGCCGGACGATCCCGTCACGACGGTGGCGAGCGCGGACCGGGTACCGCCGTGCAGCGTGTTCCAGGCGATCCGTGTCCTTCGAATATCCTCGTACTCCACGAGAAACTGATCCACGGCAGCGGCCTCCTCTGGTCGCCTCCGCCGCAGGAAAGCGTCTCTCTGTATCGCCGGAAGCGCCGCAAGAATAGCTTTTCCGCCTGCGGTTCCCAGCATGGTGCGGCGAATATTGCTACGCGCCGCGAACCCTGCGAGCCGGTCCGCACCGAACTCGGACACATAGATCAGATGGTCACCGGCCTGGACACCGAGGAAGACCGTTACACCAGCCGCACCGTACAGCGTGGCGACATCGGAGTCGGTAACCATTCCGGCTCGGAAGCTTCCGCTGGCGAGCGTCATACCGTAGAGCGCGGGACCAAGGAAAAAGCGGTTCTCTTCCTGATACAGCCACCCCGCAGCAAGGAGACCCTGGATGAAGCCGTGGACGGAACTCTTCGGCGCATCCAGTGCCCGCACCAACTCGACGAACGTCATTCCCGGGTTGTACACGACCTCTTCGAGGATGCGGGTGACCCGGTCGATCGTCCGGTGATTTTGTGGGGCACCGTCAAGCTTTGTGGGCGGGACATCGGTCATGGCGCCATCTAACCTCACTGGCAGGGCCGTTCTACTCAGGCGCCCACGAAGGAGGGCGGCCGCTTGCCGATGGATGCGCTGATCCCCTCCCGGAAGTCGTTGGTCGCGAGCAGGGTGGCCTGGGCGGCTGCCTCCTGGTCAAGCGCAGCGGACACCTGGGCCACAAGATCCCGCCGCAGCGTCGACCTGATCGACAGGAGCGACAGCGGGGCTGACGATGCGATGTCCTGCGCCCAGGTCAGCGCCTCCTCTCTGGGGTCGACCTCGGCGACCCGGTCGCACAGCCCCATGGCAAGAGCTTCGGGGCCGCTCACGGAGCGGCCGCTATAGAGAAGATCGCGGGCCTTCTGTTGCCCCACGGTGAGCGGCAGGGTCACCGAGAGGCCGAAGCCGTGGTGAAATCCCAGTCGGGCGAAGTTCGCGCTGAAACGCGCTCTGGTGGCTGCGATCCGGAAGTCGGCGGCCAGCGCCAGTCCGAGTCCACCGCCAATCGCGGCGCCCTGGACCGCGGCGATGATCGGCTTGCGCGCCGTAAAGATGGCAAACGCCTCGCGGTAGACCCGACGCAACCCGTCGGCGTCGATGTCACGCAGGTCGGCACCGGCGCAGAAGTGCCGCCCCTCAGAGCAGAGCACCACGCACCGTATCTCGGACATGGCATCCACCCGCTGCAGCGCCTGGGCCAGTTCCTGAAGGCTGGCCTCATCGAAGAAGTTGTTGGGCGGACGGCGCATTTCGACCACCGCCACATGCCCACGCAGATCGACGGCGACGAGGCTCATGACAATCCGACCTTTCCGGTTCACATGTGGAAACTGTTGTTCATAACTACGAATCTATTTCACTGGTGTCCGCACGTCAACACGCGCCTTAACAGGAGAACGCGGCCATGGCGATGCCAACCGAGCCTTCACATGGTGCCGTTCGGTCACCAGACGTCATAGAGAAGGGACTCGAGCTCGTGCCGACTCGCCGGTCGTGGGACGTGGGTGATTGCCCAGTCGTCCAGCGCGTGGTCGACGATCTCCGGCACGATCGCATGGTCGATTCCGACATCGCGCAGTCGCACCGGTACACCCGCTTCCCTGAGCACACCCTCGACGGCGGTGATTGCCACTGCGGCCTGGTCACCGGGCTGTCCGTCCCCGAGAATCTCCGCGACCCGGGTGAGGCGCTGCCGGGCCGGCTCCGCGTTGAAACGCATGGTGGACGGCAGGAGCATGGCCTCGACCGTCCCGTTGGCCACGTTGGATCGCGGGCCGACAGCATGGGAGAGCGCCTGGGCCAGACCCGTTCCCGTGTGATCGCTGCCCTGGCCCGCAAGAAGCGCGGCGAGCATGAGGCGCAGGCGCGGCTCGGTGTCCGGAGCGGCATTCAGACGCGGCAGCCACGCTCGCACCAGCCGCAGAGCGTGCGTCAGAAGAGCGTCCGCGAGTGGGTCGTCGCTGTCGGACTGCAGGCCGTCAACGGCCATGGCGAAAGCGTTGAGCGCGGACGACCGCACAAGCTCCACCGGAGCGGTGTTGGCCACCACGGGGTCCATGAACACACCGGTGGCGCGCGTCTTGGGATCGAACAGCGCGATCCGCTCGCCGGTGTCGGGATCACGCACAGCGCTGCCCGCCTTGGCGTAGGCGGTGGTGGGCGTGCTCGCGACGACCCACTGCGGCAGCTTGGGGGCGTTGAGCTTCGGGCTCACCAGTCGACCGTCATTCCCGCGCCGCGTGCAAAGCTCCCGGGCGTCATTGCCCTCTGCCAGCAGGATGCTGGCGGCACGGGCGGTAACGACGGCCGATCCGCCGCCGAGAGCCACCACCGCATCTGCCCTCGCGGCATCGAGGACCTCGACCGCGCACCTGACCGCTGGCAGCGGACTGTGCTCGCACGCCCCGTCGAACCATCCGGCGAGGCGGTCACCGAGCACGGACTCGATCCTCTTGACCACGCTGGTGTGGCGACGCATCGATGCGCCGCTGATTACGACCACGCGTCGGGTAGCGGTCCGGTCGAGCTCGCGCGGCAGGGCGGCCAGCGCGTCCTCCCCGGCGTGGATGCGGACTGCCGGCGTCACGTGTCGGATGGACATCCGGCTCATGGCGTCCTCCCTACTGACGCGGCGTCGCCCGGGGTGACCACCGCGCGGCCGCGGACGCGGCCGTGGTGCAGTGCATCGACGGCGTCATTGATCTGGTCGAGCCGGAAGTGGTCCGTCACCAGGAGTGTGGGGTCGAAACGGCCCTCCTGGGTCCAGGTCACGAAGGTCGCGAAGTCGCGGACCGGATCACAGCCGCCGCCGACGGATCCGGCCAGAGTCTTCTCGCCGTTGAGCAGGTCGAAGCTGTCGATCTTGAAGGGTTCGCGGGGGATGCCGACGAGGACGTCGGTGCCGCCGCGGATACCCGCCCCGCGGATACCGGGGCGGACTGCGGCGAGGCTCACCGGAATGTTGGTCCCGATTCCTGTGCAGTCCAGGCAGTAGTCGGCGCCGGCGGTACCGTCCGCGTGCGGCGTCAACCGACGGATCGCTTCGACCGGGTCGGTCTCGCGGGCGTTGACGCCGTCGGTTGCACCGAACTTCGCGGCCAGGTCGAGCTTGGCGTCGCTCACGTCGACCGCGATGATCCGCCCCGCGCCCAGGATCGCCGCACCGGCGATGGCGCAGAGCCCGACGCCACCCGCGCCCCAGACGGCCACCGACTCGCCGGGCCGCAGGTCGATGCTGTTCATCACGGCTCCGGCACCGGTCATCAGCGCGCAGCCGATGATGCTGCCGAGATCCGGATCGGTGTCGTCAGGCATTCTGACGACGTACTGCTCGTCGATCACGGCATGGGTGCCCCACGTGAAGCAGTTGTGCGAGGTGGCCACCTCGCCGTCGGGGAGGGCCAGCCTCGACGGCCGGGGCGGACGGCCGTCCAGCGGGCTACGGGGGATCCAGGTGATGCACACCTGGTCTCCCGCCCCCACGTAGTTCACCTGGCTACCGACAGCGAGCACGCGCCCGATCGACTCGTGGCCGAGCAGCATGGCGCCGGCCCGTGTGGGGTCGAAGATGCGGTCCAGCTGGCTGTGACATACGCCGAAGGAGGTCTGCTCGACCACGACCTCGTACGGACCGGGCGCGGGAAGGGTCACCTCACGGAGTTCGAGCAGGGAAGTACCGGCAGGGAGGACGGCTATCTGTGCGTTCACCGACATGTCTTTCTCACTCTTCGCTCCGTCGCCACCGAGCCCGGCGTCGCTCCGTGCTCATCCGATCGACTGGTACTCGAGAAACTCCTCGATACCGAAACGACCGTTCTCCCGGCCGATACCGGAGAGCTTGAAGCCGCCGTGCGGTGCACGCGGGTTGACCGCGGAGCCGTTGATCCGGATCCGACCGGTGCGCAGGCGCAGCGCCACCTCACGAGCGCGCTCGGCCGAGGCGGCCCAGACGCCGCCGGCGAGGCCGTAGTCGGAGTCGTTCGCGATCGCGATCGCCTCTTCCTCGGTGTCGTACGGGAGGATCGTCACGACCGGGCCGAAAATCTCCTCGCGGGCGATACGCATGTCGGGCGTGCCGCGTAGAACGGTCGGCTTCACGTAGTAGCCGACGTCGAGACCCTCGGGCTGCTCGGGGCCACCGGTCACCAGCGTGGCGCCCTGGTCGATCCCCGACTGGATCAGTTCGCGGACACGGTCCCGCTGAGCACGGGTGACAACCGGTCCGAGCGTCGTCTCCGCTGCGAACGGATCGCCGAGCAGGTAGGACTCAGCGGCAGTGCGAGCGGCGGCCTCGGCCTCGGCCAGGCGCTCACGGGGCACCAGCACCCGGGTGAGGCCTCCGCACACCTGACCGCTGTTGCGGAACGCGTCGGCGATCCCGGCGGTGACGGCCTTCGCCACGTCGGCGTCCTCGAGGATGACGTTGGCGGACTTGCCCCCGAGCTCGAGCCCGACCCGCTTCACCGCCCGGGAGGCGATCTCCATGACGCGGCTGCCCGCCCGGACCGATCCGGTGATCGAGACCATGTCGACCAGCCGATGACCGGCGATGGCCTCCCCCACCACCGGACCGGTGCCGCTGACCAGGTTGACAACGCCGGCGGGCAGGCCGGCCTTCTGTGTGCCCTCGGCGAAGAAGAAGGAGCTGCGCGGCGCGATCTCGGTGCCTTTGAGAACAACCGTGCAGCCGGCGGCGATGGCAGCGCCGACCTTCATCGCGATCATCAGCAGCGGGACGTTCCACGGAGTGATGGCGCCGACCACCCCTACCGGGGCCCGGTGCACGAGCGTGTCACCGACCCGCACGTCCCAGTCGACCTCGTGCAGCGCCTCGGCGGTGGAGCGCAGGTGACTGATGGTCGACCGGGTCTGGTGGCCTGTGGCGATGCTCAGCGGCTCGCCGATCTCCCGGACGATGGCCTCAGTAATCTCGTCAGCACGCTCCTCCACGAAGCCGGCCAGGTTGCGCAGCACCTCGGCCCGTTCCGTGAGGGTTGACCGAGACCAGCCGTCGAAGGCCCGCGCGGCGGCTGCGACCGCACGGTCGACGTCCTCGGGCGTGCCCTCCGGGATCGTGCCGATGATCTCCTCGGTGACCGGGTTCTCGACCTCGATGACGCCGGTACCGGACGACGGAACCCACGCACCGTCTATCAGGATGAGGTCTTGTCTGATCACATCCACATCTCCCTCCATAGTTCGTTATTACGAACAATGTTTCGTAATCGCAGTCACACTACGATGATCACTTGCGGGTGTCAACGGCTCCCACCGCAGCTGGAGCCCAGCCTCGCCCCCTCGTCATCCCCCAGCCTTGACAGGCCTCGCGACCCACACGTATAAATTTGAGTTCGTATATATAAACTATCGTTCGCATATCAGGCCCCGGTAACGTCCTCCCGTGCACGCGTGACATGCGGGGTGGGCTGTGTGCGGTGGCCACCCCGGAGCCGACGAACCGCGGCGACGATCAGCATCGCCACACCGACCGCGCGGAGAATGGCCCCACCTTCACCTGAAACGGTCCACTTTGCATGACTGGAGGCACAGATGCAGTTCGGGCGCTATTACGAGGAGTTCGAGGTCGGCGCCGTCTACCGACACTGGCCGGGAAAGACGGTCACCGAGTACGACAACCATCTCTTCTGCCAGCTCACAATGAATCATCATCCTCTGCACCTCGACGCCAACTACGCCCAGCGGACAACCCAGTTCAAGCGCAATGTGGTCGTCGGGAACTACGTATACTCCCTACTCCTCGGCATGTCCGTGCCCGATGTCTCGGGCAGGGCCATCGCGAACCTCGAGGTCCAGTCGCTGCGACACCTCGCCCCGGTCTTCCACGGCGACACCATCTACGGCGAGTCGACTCTGTTGGAGAAAAGGGAGTCGAAGAGCCGAGACGACCGCGGAGTGGTGACCGTGGAGACGCGCGGCTACAACCAGCACGGCGCCCTGGTTTGCGTCTATCAGCGCAAGGTCCTGGTGCCCAAGCGGGCCTACGGTGAGGCACGCGGGGGCGACCAGCCCGGCCGGCCGGTACCCCAGAACGCCGACTGACATGGGGGACGCATCCACCAGCCGGGCCCCCGAGACCGACCCGACCAGGACCGAAAAGCACAAGCGGGATCGGCCGTGGATCATCCGGACCTACGCGGGCCATTCGAGCCCGGCCGAGAGCAACGCGCTGTATCGGCGCAATCTCGCGAAGGGGCAGACGGGTCTGTCGGTGGCCTTCGATCTGCCGACCCAGACCGGATACGACCCCGATCATGTGCTGGCGCGGGGTGAGGTCGGGAAGGTCGGCGTCCCGATCGCGCATCTGGGTGACATGAGGGCGCTGTTCGACCAGATCCCGCTCGGCAGGATGAACACGTCCATGACCATCAACGCGACCGCGATGTGGCTGCTCGCGCTCTACCAGGTGGCCGCGGAGGAGCAGGGCGCTGCGCCGGCGGAGCTGACCGGTACGACGCAGAACGACATCATCAAGGAGTACCTGTCGCGCGGGACCTATGTGTTCCCGCCCGGCCCGTCGCTGCGGCTGATCACCGACCTGGTCGCCTACACGGTGACCGAGATCCCGCGCTGGAACCCGATCAACATCTGCAGCTACCACCTGCAGGAGGCCGGCGCGACGCCGGTGCAGGAGCTGGCCTACTCGCTGTGCACCGTCATCGCCGTGCTCGACGCCGTCGTCGCCTCCGGGCAGGTCCCGCAGGAGCGGATGGGTGAGGTGTGCGCCCGGATGTCGTTCTTCGTGAACGCCGGGGTGCGGTTCGTCGAGGAGCTGTGCAAGATGCGCGCGTTCGTCGCGCTGTGGGACGACCTGCTGAAGACCCGCTACGGCGTCACGGACCCGCGGCACCGCCGGTTCCGCTACGGCGTGCAGGTCAACTCGCTGGGGCTGACCGAGGCGCAGCCGGAGAACAACGTGATCCGGATCGTGCTGGAGGCGCTCGGGGTCACCCTGTCGAAGGACGCCCGCTGCCGGGCGTTGCAGCTGCCGGCGTGGAACGAGGCACTGGGCCTGCCGCGGCCGTGGGATCAGCAGTGGTCGCTGCGGATCCAGCAGATCCTGGCGTATGAGACGGACCTGCTGGAGTACCCGGACCTGTTCGAGGGTTCGGTGGTCGTGAACGGCCGGGTGGATGAGCTGGTCGCGGCCGCGACCGAGGAGATCGACCGGGTCCAGGCGATGGGCGGTGCGATCGCGGCGGTGGAGAGCGGCTACATGAAGTCGCAGCTCGTCGCCTCGCAGGCGACCCGGCGGGCGCGCATCGAGTCCGGTGACGACGTCGTCGTCGGGGTGAACCGGTTCACCGAGACCGAGCCGAACCCGCTGCTCGCGGACCTGGACACGGCCGTGCAGGTCATCGACCCGGCTGGTGAGCAGGCCACCCGCGAGCAGGTCGCCGCGTGGCGGGCCGGCCGGGACGCCGGCGTGGTCGACGAGGCGCTGCTGGGGCTGCGGGAGGCGGCGAAAACCGACGTCAACCTGATGCCGGCGACGCTGGCCTGCGCGCGGGCGGGGGTGACGACCGGGGAGTGGGCGGGTGTGCTGCGGGAGGTGTTCGGTGAGTACCGGGCGCCGACCGGCGTTTCGGGGGCGGCGACGTCCGGGGCTGGTGAGGGGCTGGCCGAGGTGCGTGGGCTTGTCACCCGGACCGGTGAGGAGCTGGGGCGGCGGCTGCGGCTGCTGGTCGGCAAGCCGGGGCTGGACGGGCATTCCAACGGTGCGGAGCAGATCGCGGTGCGGGCCCGTGATGTCGGCTTCGAGGTGGTCTACCAGGGGATCCGGCTGACGCCGGCGCAGATCGTGGCCGCGGCGGTGGAGGAGGACGTCCACCTCGTGGGGCTGTCGGTGCTGTCGGGTTCGCACATGAACCTGGTGCCCGAGGTGCTGGACGGGTTGCGGGCCGCGGGGCTCGGGGACGTACCAGTGGTGGTGGGTGGCATCATCCCGCCTGCCGACGCGGACAGGCTGGCCGCGCTCGGTGTCGCGGCGGTGTTCACCCCCAAGGACTACGGCCTGACCGAGATCATGCGAGGGATGGTGAACATCGTGCGCACGGCGAACGGCCTCGCCGGTGCCTGATCGCAGACCGCACCGATCCGCCTGCCCGAAGGACCGCAGGGGTGCACACCAGGTTTAATGATCGACTTTCGGGGCATCACGGAGAACTCCTGAGGGATTCTCATCAGGAGGCGAGAGGGAGATCGGCGCGAGGAGGCGAGTAGGAGATCGGCGCGCCAGGCCCTGACATCTCGAACGCCGGTAGCCCTGGCCATGACAACGCGAGCCGCCAGGGAATCATGGATTGCGTGTTCGCCTCCGGTGGGGAGACCGGCCGCCTGATGATGCGTATGGACTGGTCCGATACCGCGCTCGGTCCGGTCCGCGGCTGGAGCAGATCTCTCTGCGCGGCAGTGAGCATCTGCCTCGAGTCGCGGTTCCCGCTGGAGATCCTCTGGGGGCCGGACCTCATCGAGATCCACAACGACGCGGTGGTACCGATGATCGGCCGGAAGCATCCCGGCTGCATCGGGCGGCCGTTCCGCGAGATCTTTCCCGAGGCCGCCGACCGCCTTCTCCCCATGCTTGAGCAGGTCATGTCCGGTGGCGGCGCGACGTGGGCCAAGAACTGGCCGTCGAAGCTCCATCGCTACGGCTATCTCGAGGATTGTTACTTCACGTTTTCGTACAGTCCAATCCGGCGGCTCCCTGATG
The DNA here is from genome assembly GCF_001306465.1 of Frankia sp. R43. Classification (NCBI taxonomy): domain Bacteria; kingdom Bacillati; phylum Actinomycetota; class Actinomycetes; order Frankiales; family Frankiaceae; genus Frankia; species Frankia sp. R43. Next base: position 884,012 of record NZ_LFCW01000004.1, read on the forward strand.
GCGATGTGGAGGGCGTACTCGCGACGCTGCAGGAAACCACCGATCAGGTACTGGCTACGCGGCGCCTCGAATGCCTGCACAAGCTGGCCGGCGCCACCTCCGGGCTCTATACCTATACGCGGGAGAAGGTGTTCACGCGGGCCGTCGACGTGCTCAGTCGTTTCACGTCTGACATCCCGTACTGCCTGGTCGTGCTCGGTGCCCCGGGCAGCAGGCCGGCTCTCGGGGTCACGGCGTCGACCGGCGTCGCGGCTCTCCCCGGCACCCCGTGCACACTCGGCTCTGGCGCCGGCCCGCAGACAGAACCGTCGGCGCTGCAGGACTCGATCGCCGCCGTGCGGCCGCAGATCGTTGACGGCCTGCTGCGGTGTCTCGCCCTGACGCAGGTGGGTGACGAGCCTCCGCCATCGACCGCCGCGATGGTCGTGCCGCTGTCGGTGGGAGGCGACCCTGACGCTGCCGGGCTCGTCATCCTGGGCATCAGTGACCGGCTCCCGGTGAACACCGAGTATCGGACATTCCTGAGTCTCGTAGCCAACCAGATCGCCGGTGCGGCACGCTCGGCGCAGGCAGCCGAAAGGGAGCGGATCGAGGCCGCCCACGCGCGTCACCGGGCCCTCCATGACGCGCTCACGGACCTGCCGAACAGGACGGCGCTGTTCGAGCAGCTCGAACACGCGCTCGCAGAGGCCGGGAGCGGGCGGGGTCATGCCGGCTTCCTTTTCGTCGATCTCGACGGCTTCAAGCGGATCAACGACACACTGGGCCATCAGGCTGGCGATGACCTGCTGTGCAAGGTCGCCGAGCGCCTCCGGCGCAGTGTCAGGCCCGGGGACATGGTGGCCCGGCTCTCTGGCGACGAGTTCGGCGTCCTGTGCCGGAACGTGACGTCCAGCGGTGCGGTGGAGGCGATCGCCGACCGCATTGTCAGGAGTCTCGACTTGACGATGGGACGTCGCCGTATCTCGGTCACCGCAAGCGTGGGCATCGCGATGACCGGGGCCGGCATCGCCGACGCCGAGCAGCTAGTCCGCGCCGCGGACACGGCCATGTACACCGCCAAGCGGCAGGGCCGGGGCCGTTGGCAGCACGCCGCGGCCCGGGCATAAGGACCCGCGCCGCTGACACTGCCGGTGTCCCCCCGCGCGGCGTCAGTCGCCGGCCGCCCGGTCAGCGCCGTCAGCCGTCCACCGCTCCGGGCAACCGAGCCGACGGTCAAGGCGGCCCTGCTCCGACAGACGGACCAGGTGGGAGTAGGTCTCGGCGAGAGCAGAGCGGAGCGACCTGGGGGTGAACGAGTCGAACGGCCGTGCCCACCGCACGGAGCGGGATACCTCCCATACGGTCGCGGCCCCGTCGTGCACCACCTGCTCGATCTCGTCCAGCCGCGACCGGTGGTGTGCCTCGAGCACGGCGAGGCGATGGGAGAGGCGGTCGAACGACCACTCGTGTCCGGGCAGCGCCAGCGAGGAATCCGGCAGATCATGAAGGCGCCGCAGCGAAACCAGGAAGTCATGCAACGGATCGTCGGTCGACCCAGGACGTCGACCGACGTTCGGGGTCACCTTGGGCAGCACATGGTCGCCGGTGAACACCAGGCCGCGTTCGCGCTCCTGGAAGCACAGATGCCCGGTGGTGTGTCCGGGGGTGTGGATCGCGACCAGCGCACCGTCGGTGCCTGGCACCGGGGCTCCGTCAACAAGATCCACGTCAGCCTCGACGTCCGGCAGGACGGCCTCGAGCGCAGCCAACTCCGATTCGACTTCCCGCAGCCGCGCGGGTGGAGTGCCACAGTAGGCCAGCCACTCAGTGATCTCCGTAACCCGCCCGCGCCGCTCCGCGTCCCCGACCCGAATCTGCGCCCGTTCACCCGGATGCGCGGCTATCCAGGCCGAGGTGTGCTCACGGATCCGGCGCGCAAGCCCGTAGTGGTCGGGATGTGCATGGGTAACGACCACTCCGATGATCTCGTCAAGACCGTGGCCGGCCCGGGAGAGGCCGGTCTGGAAGGCGCTCCACCCCTCGTCCGAATCCCACCCTAGGTCCACCACGACGACCCCGCCGGCCGTCCGCACCGCGTAGGAGTACGAGTAGGCGAGGGGACTCGGGAACGGGACCGCCGTCGCCCAAACACCGTCCGCTGCGGCGAAGCCCTCGATCCGGCGGGTCGGCGCCTCCTCGACGGCGACGACCCCGCCGGCCGGCTCCAGGCGGGTCCCGGCCGCCGGCGCGGTGAACGAGCCGACCGTGTCCGCCGCGGCGGAAACAGAAGTGTCCACGCATTCTCCTTACGCAGATAGTTGCCCGGCCGAGACGGATGATCGGGATTCGCCGACAGAGCTGTGGGCAGGAGCAGGCAGCGCTGTGGCTTCGAGCAGCAATGCCGTGACCGCCTCGGGATCGGTCACCATCGCGTTATGCGACGTTTCCAGCACCCGGTAGTGGAACCGTGGGTCGGCCGCGCTCCGCTCCCGGGCGCGCGCCAGCGTCTGTGGTGCGAGCGCGGACGGGACGCACTCGACGAACAGGCTCGGGTGATCCCAAGCGCGGTCCGTCGACCCGACCGGATCTCGGTAGGTTTTCAGAGGCTGCGCTGTCATCCGGATCTCGAGCCAGGCCGCGGCCTCGGGATCGGTGACGCCGTAGTAGGCCGCGCCGACAGGGGGGATATACCAGCCCTCGCCGCGGCTGTTCGCCAGGCCGACCAGTTCGGCGGCGCGGGCGGCGCCGATCAGGTCGAGCATCGACTCCCCCGTACGCGGGATATGCGCGTCGAGCAGGACGAGGCAGCGGATGCGGTCGGCCAGATGCTCCATCGCCCCGGCGACGACCATGCCGCCATAGCTGTGCGCGACCAGCACCGCGTTACGCACATCCTCGAACTCGCATGCCGCAACGAGGTCGCGCACATGGGTGTCCAGGCCGATCTCCCGGCTGAGGAGGTGGGCGCGGTCACCGAGCCCGGTCAGTGTCGGCGTGTGCACCTCGTAATGCGCGGCACGCAGCCGCCGCGCCACCGGACTCCAGCACCAGCCGCCGTGTCGCCCTCCGTGTAACAGGACGAACGTCGTCGTGTCCTCGGTCGCCATCGATCTCGCCTCGCTCTCCGCTCAGATGACCCCGGCCTCGCGCAGCTTGGCGATGTCGGCGGGCGACATGCCCAGTTCGTCGGTCAGGACCTCGTCCGTGTCGGCGCCCAGATCGCGCGCCCGCCGCGGCTCCACCATCGGCGAGTCGGACAGGAGCAGCGGGCTGCCCAGCGTCATGAACGATCCGCGCTCGTCGGTCACCCGACGGAGCACACCACGTTCACGCACGTGTGGGTCCTCGAGCAGCTCCGGCAGCGTGACGATGGGCGCGGAGGGAATCCGCGCCTCCACGAGCAGTTGCGCCAGCTCGGCCTTGGAACGGGTCTTCGTCCAGCGCCCGACGATGGCGTCGACGTCGTCGATGTGCGCGCAGCGGCTCGACATGTCCGCGAAGCGCGGGTCATCGGTCGCGGGGTCGTGCATCAGCCCGCACAGCCGCCGCCAGTGCGCCTCGGTCGGGCACAGCACGGCGATCCAGCCGTCCCTGGTCTCGTAGGCGTTGTAGGGGGTCACGGCCATCCCGCCATGCCGGTTACCGGTGCGCTCGTGGCTCTCGGTCGCGCTGCTCAGCAGCCCGGCGATGTTGGAGGTCAACGACGGGATGATGGCGTCCTGCAGGGCGACCTCGACGTGCTGGCCACGGCCGGTGCGGGTGCGCTGGTACAACGCGGCGAGCACGCCCGCGATCATGTGGGTGCCTCCGACGAAGTCCACGACGGACGGACCGGTGCGAACCGGCGCCCCATCGGCGAAACCCGTGGTGCTCATGATCGCGCTGCGGGCCTGGATCGTGAGGTCCATCGCCGGCTGCCCCGCGTACGGTCCAAAGGACCCGAAACCCGTACCTGAGGCCATGATCAACGCGGGGTTCACCGCGCTGAGCTGCTTGTAGCCGAGGCCAAAGCGGTCCATCGCCCCCGGCGACAGGTTCTGGACGAGGACGTCGGCGTTCCGGACGAGGCCCCGGAGCACCTCCTGCCCGGCAGGGTTCCTGAGATCGAGACGGATGTTGCGCTTGCCGGAGTTGAGGAATCGGAACTGGATCGGGTAGCCGTCATCGTCGACGGTGGGCAGTCGCCGGTACGGATCCCCCGTCGGGGCCTCAATCTTGATGACGTCCGCGCCCAGGCGCGCCATCAACATCGTGCAGTAGGGGGCAAAGTAGAACTGCCCGACGCAGATCACCTTCACGCCTTCAAGCGCGGTCATCCAGGGCCTCCGTGATCACTTGGCTGCGACCGTCGCGGATCGCACAGCAGTCCGGACGCGCCGCGGTGAGCCGCTCGGCGCGCTGAGCTCCGACGCCACGCCGTGCTCACATCGCACGCTTCGTTCGTATTTACGAATCTGCGTCCGTATTTACAGCACGATGCTAGAAGTGGCGGAAATGACTGTCAACGGCCGCCAGCGCCTCCCGCCGCCCATCACGCACAGCCACACCACGCCAGGTCCCACCCTCCGGACCTGCCACTCCGGACGACCCGACGGTTGACACCTCCGAGACGCAACCCTACCGTCAGTCCGCAGATACAATCTTTAGTTCGTATATAGAGACATCTTCGTTACGGCGACTTACCTGCTGGAGATGCCTGGGGCGGTCGCACCTGGTGAGGACGCCTCCGCTGTTCGTACTGCGACGAAAGGACATCTGCACATGAGGGTGGGTTTCATCGGGCTCGGCGGGATGGGCTCGGGGATGGCGCTCAATCTGCGCGCGGCACAGTACGACCTGGTCGTCCACGACCTCCACCGGGAGAGCGCGGCGGAGCACGAAGCCGCCGGCGCAACCTGGGCAGACACGGTGAGCGACCTCGCGCGCTCGGTCGACATGGTCTTCACATCCCTGCCCGGGCCTCAGGAGATGCAGGAGGTCGGCCTCGGCCCGGACGGACTGCTGGGTGCCCTGCGGCCAGGCGCGGTCTGGTTCGACCTCACCACCAACTCCCCGACCGTCGTCCGCGAGGTGCATGCCGCCTGCCGCAAGCGAGAGATCGAACTGTTCGACGCGCCGGTCAGCGGCGGTCCCAGGGGTGCCCGGTCGGGAAAACTCGCGATCTACGTCGGCGGCGACAAGGACGCCTTCCAGCGCCACCGCACGGTGCTCGACGCCATCGGCGACCAGGTGCTCCTCGTCGGCGAGATCGGCGCTGGCAACACCGCGAAGCTGGTGCACAACTGTGCCAGCATGATGATCCGTTCGGCGATCGCCGAGGTCTTCACGATGGGGGTGAAGGCTGGCGTCGAGCCGGCGGCTCTCTGGCATGCCATGCGCCAGGGCGCGATCGGCCGGTCCCGCACCTTCGACCGGATCAGCGACCGCTACCTGCAGTCAGCCTTCGACCCGCCCTCCTTCGCCCTGGCACTGGCCAACAAGGACCTCCGGCTGGCGATCGAGCTGGCGGACGAGTTCGACGTCCCGATGCGCAGCGCCCGGCTCGTGCAGGAGGACTTCGCGGAGGCGCTCGAACGCGGATGGGGCGGTCGCGACTCGCAGGTACCGCTGCTGCTGCAGAACGAACGTGCGGGCGTGGAGATCACACTCTCGGCCGACGAGGTACAGGCGGTCCTCGACCTCGGCTGAACGGCGGGCCGCACGAGCTGAAGGAACCAACCGATGCAGGAGGAGAACCGCGTGGACGCCAAGGAGACCGGCCGGCGCATCCTGAGCGAGCTCATGGGGGCCGACTACGTAGCGACAAAGGACAAGAAGCGCAACTCGTTTAACGAGGTGATCCAGGACTATTCCGAAGAGGTCTGCTTCGGTCGGGTCTGGAGCCGCGACGGCATCGACCGCCGGCAGCGCAGCATCATCAACGTCGCGATGCTCACCGCCTTGAACCGGCCGGCACAGCTCGCGCACCACATCGAGGGCGCGATGGCCAACGGCTGCACGGTCGCGGAAATCCAGGAGATCCTCCTGCAGACAGCTGTCTACTGCGGCCTGCCCGCAGCGGGTGAGGCTTTCCGTATCGCGGAGGAGGTCCTTCGCAAAGGCGGACACCTCAGCTGAGACCGCTCCTGGTCGTCGCCCCGGTGACCGGGTGACCGGCCTCCCCTGCCACGCACACCGGAGGAACCCGCCGGTGACCGAGCCAGGCATCCTGTTGCTCCTGCGGCACGGGGAAAGCACCTGGAACGCCACAGACCGCTTCGCCGGCTGGGTCGATGTGCCGCTGTCAGCCCGCGGCCGGATCGAGGCCCGCCGGTGCGGCGAGCTCCTCCGGGAGACCTCGGTGCTCCCCGACGTCGTTCACACGTCGCTGCTGCGTCGCGCCATCGCCACGGCGGACCTCGCGCTCGACGCCGCCGAGCGGCACTGGATCCCCGTACAGCGCAGCTGGCGGCTCAACGAGCGCCACTATGGCGCGCTGCAGGGCCGCAATCGCGAGCAGGTCCGCGCCGAGTACGGCGCGGACCTGCTCGCGCGTTGGCGCCGTTCCCTTCACGGCACACCGCCGCCGATCTCCCCGGGCAGCGTGTACGGGCAGGAGAACGACGCGCGCTACCGAGAACTGGGCGTACCCGTGCCCCGGGCCGAGTCGATCGCTGATGTCCTCGATCGGCTCCGCCCGTACTGGGAGTCGGAGATCACCACAGACCTGCACGCCGGCCGCACCGTCCTGGTCGTGGCGCACGGCAACGTCCTACGTGCCCTGATCGGCCACCTCGACGGCCATGGCGACGACCTGAGTGGCGTGCGTCTGCCCACCGGGATCCCCATGCGCTACGACCGCATCGCCGGGCTGCGGCCCGTTCGGCATGGGGATGTGGGCCCCTCTGCTCACATCTGACGGATTGTGCCTTCGTGACACAGGCTCCGCAGTTCGTCGGTCGAGAAACCCCAGTCGGACAACGCTTCCAGCGTGTGCTCTCCGTGCGCCGGAGGAGAGGTGCGCAGTGTGGGGCGCGTCCGCCCGAACCGGGGTGCGGGAGCAGGCTGGGGAATGCCGTTGAGCTCCACAAAGCCGTCCCGTGCCTGGCTGTGGGGATGGCCCGCGACCTCGCCGACGCCCAGGACCGGCGAGAAGCACCCGTCGACATGGGCGAGGATCTCGGTCCACTCGTCGCGTGTCCGGGTCGCGAACACCGCTTCGAGGCGGCGGCGCAGCTCGGGCCAGTCGGTGCGGTCGAGTGTCGAGACCGGCATGGTGATGCCGGTGAGATCGACGCCCAGAGCGTCGAACAGCGCCCGCTGGAACTTCGGTTCGATCGCGCCGATCGCGACGTGCCGCTGGTCGCTGGTCTCGTACACGTTGTAGAACGGCGCGCCGGAGTCGACGTAGTTCGAACCGCGCGCGTCGTTCCACGTGCCCATCAGTCGGCGTCCGTGCACGAGGGTCATCAGCAGCGACGCCCCGTCCACCATCGCCGCGTCCACCACCTGCCCCCGGCCGGAACCACGGGCCTCCAGCAGGGCACACACGAGGCCGAAGGCCAGCATCATGCCGCCACCCGCGTAGTCACCGAGGAGATTGAGCGGGATCACGGGCGGGCCGCCCGCCGTCCCGATCGGGTCCAGCGCGCCGGCGAGGGCGATGTAGTTGACGTCGTGGCCGGCCTTATGGGCGAGTGGCCCGCTCTGGCCCCAGCCGGTGGCGCGGCCGTAGACGATTCCCGGGTTGCGTCGTAAACATTCGTCCGGCCCGATACCGAGGCGTTCGGCGACCCCGGGTCGGTTCCCCTCGTAGATCACGTCTGCCCGTTCGACGAGACGCAGCACCACCTCCGGCCCACGTTCGTGTTTGAGGTCCACCACCGCAGAGCGCCGCCCGCGGTTGTACAGCTCAAGGCGGTGGTCAGGTGCCTGCGGCCGGGCGGGCGGATCCGGCCGGTCGATCCGCAGGACCTCGGCGCCCATGTCCGCCAGAAGCATGCCCGCGAAGGGGCCGGGACCCCGGCCCGCGATCTCCAGGACGCGGGTCCCGGTCAGCGGGCCGGAGTCAACCGGATCGGTCACGGAGCGCCGGCGTTGGTCAGGTTCCTCGGCTTCCAGCGCAACAGGCGCTTCTCCACCAGCGTGACCAGCGCGTTGATGACGGTGGAAACAACCACCAGCACGGCGATGCCCGCGAAGACACCGGCGGTGAAGAAGTTGCCCGCCGACCGCTGGATCAGGTAGCCGATACCGGTGTTGGCCCCGATGATCTCGGCAGTGACCGCCGCGACCAGCGCGTAGGGCACCGAGACACGGAGACCCTGGATGATCCAGGTCGCGGCCGAGGGGATCCTGACCTTCAGCTGCACCGTCAGCCTGGACGCGTTCATCACCTTGAGCACGTCGATGAGCCGCTGCTCGACATCGCGCACGCCCTCATAAGTGCTGTAGAAGACGAGGAAGAAGACGATGACGCTGACGAGGGCGACCTTCGACCCCAGGCCGAACCCGAACCACAGGATGAACAGTGGCACGAGCGCCAGCCGCGGCACCGCGTTGAGCGCGACGATGAACGGTTGGAAGATCTCACCGAGCATCGGGCTGCTGCCCAGCACGATGCCGACGAGAATGCCGAGTGCCGCACCGACCGCGAATCCGTAGGCCGTCGCGACCATGGTCGCCTGGATGCTCTCCCACAGCACGCCCTCGTCGACCCAGTCGAGCAGCGCCTGCCAGATCTCGGACGGCTTGCTGACGTAGAAGCTGTCGATCAGGACACCCGATTCGGTCGACGGGTCCCCGGCAGCGGTCTCCCAGGCCACCAGCAATGCGACCGGCAGCACGATCCGGCAGATGTGGACGATCAGCTGCCTGGAGCCGATCTGGCGGCGTGAACGTCGGGCCACGCCCGCGGTCGGCGTTCCGGCCGTGGCCATGACGCTGGCGGCGGAGTCGCTCTGCACTCCGGCCGTCGCGGACAACGGCGTCGGGTTCACGATTCCTCCACGGCACGCGACGAGTCGTCCAACAGCTTCCACAGCCGGTCCCAGAGCTCCGCGTACTCCGAGCTGAGCCTGAGCTCGGCGAGGTCCCGGGGCCGCTCCAGCGGCACGTCCTCCACATGGACGACCCGCCCGGGACGGGTTCCGAACACAACGACTCGGTCAGCAAGAAGAATCGCTTCGTCCAGGTCGTGTGTCACGAAGATGATGGTCTTCCGGTCTCGTTCCCAGATACGCAGCAGTTCTTTCTGCATCGTGAACCGCAACTGTGCGTCGAGCGCCCCGAAAGGTTCGTCCATCAGCAGCGTCGAAGGATTGTACACCAGTCCACGTGCAAGCGACGCGCGTTTCTGCATACCGCCCGAAAGTTGCGACGGATACCGCTGGGCGAAACCTTTGAGGCCTACCAGTTCGATGACCTCGGCCACACGCCGGCGGCGCTCCCTGCGGGGCACCCGCTCGATCTCGAGCGCGATCCCGACGTTCTTCTCCAGGGTCCGCCACGGCAGGAGGTTGTCGTGCTGGGTGATGAACCCGACCCCCGTGTTGACCTTCGTCAGCGGCTGGCCGCGGAACAGCACGGTCCCCTCGCTCGGCGGCAGCAGCCCGGCCGACATGTTCAGCAACGTGGTCTTGCCGCACCCGCTCGGCCCGATAAAACAGACGAACGAGCCGCTTTCGATCTCGAGATCGACCGAGTCGAGCGCGACGAACTCACCGTCACCGGAACGGAAGCGGCGGCTGACGTTCCGGAAGGAGAACTCCGGTGCCCGCTCCGCGACCGCGGTCCCCACCGGGGCCACCGGGGCTGCCCGCCCGGTCACCGTTTCCTTCGGCATCATCGCCTCCTCGTCACGGTCGCGCGGCTTCCGCGGCGCTCAGGTCGTAGATGTCGTCGAAACCAAAGGTGATAGGCGAGTCGCGGTTGTAGTTCACGAGCTCGACCTGATGCTCGAACATCTCCTCGGTCGTCAGCGGTGTCGCGCCCTTGTAGGCCCCGACGGCGAGCTCCCATCCCGCGTCGAAGGCGTCTTCGTTCAGCTCCCTGAACTCCGGAAGCGCGCGAACCTCTTCTCGCAGCTCGTCACTGGGGTTCTGCAGGTCGCGCTGGGCAAGCCACAGGGCCTGCATGACCCGCGTCGCCTCCTCACGGTGGCTTTCCAGCCAGGAGCGGGAGGTGTAGTAGTCATGGGCCGCCAGCGGCAGCAGGGAGGGAAGGTCGACCGACCAGTTCAGCCACAGCCCGCCCCAGCCCTCCGCCTCGGGGAAGTTGGCTCGGGGGAACGACTGGGCGACGCCGTCGGCCCGCCCCTGACGAGTGGTCGCGATCTGGGCCGTGCCGTCGTTGTTGGGGATGATCGTCACGTCGCGGTCCGGGTCGAGGCCGTACTCGCTGAGCATGATGCGCAGGTAGGCGTTTCCGGTGGAACCCTGTGGCGACGTGGTGAGGTTGAGTCCCCGCAGTGCCTGGACCCGATCCCGCACCGGCGATCGGGGCGTCACCCCGCGCTCGGCCAGCGTGGTGAGGGTCTTCTGGTTCAGGGCCAGGCCGAACGTGATGCTGGGGTTGCTCGATCCGAGGCTGACGAGCTGGGTCGCGCCCTCCGCGTAGGCGTTGTAGAGCGAGCCCGCCCCTGAGGAGCCGACGTCGGCGTCGCCGGAGATCACGGTCTGGGTGATCAGCGACGCATTGCTGGCACCAAACTCGACATCGGCGTCGAGGCCAACCTTCGCGAAGTAGTCCTGAGCGAGGATCACCACCATGGGCAGGTCCGTGAAGGTCGGCGAGGTCGAGATGATCCGGATCTTCAGCGCTCCGTCCGGGGCGTTGCTCTCGGAGGAGTCCGAACCGGCGCAGCCGGCGCCGACGGATCCGACGGATCCGACGAGGGTGACGGCGAGTAGGGCCAGCCAGGCCCTCGGCGACCTTCGTAAGCGAAATGCCGATAACTCTCGCCTGATGGACATTTCCGGCTCCTTTTCACGCGGGTCACAACGGCCTGACACCCTGGGTGACCATGACTGCACCCAGGGGCGCATCGACTTTCCTCGAAGTCGACGGCCGGTCTCGTGGATCGGGTGGGCGCAAGAACAGGCACTGCAGTCGCGGGGTCCCGCCGCCCAGGGCACGAGCGGCGCCACAGGCGTACGACGGATCCGGCGGTCGACGGGTGCAGAGATCTCCACGCCGTAAGGTCGTATATACGACCTTGAGATCGCACTAACGATTGGCAGAAAGGTAGGTCGACGAGCTAGCCCTGTCAACGGGCACGCAGCCTCCACTTACACGTGCGCCCACCATGCAGCCGTCGACAACGTGGCCTCCGATCGACGGACAGACCTCGCCGAGACCTCCCACAAGCCCCCAGCCGGCTGCCGCACACATTGACCCGGCTATCAGCTGGCGGTACCGTCCCGATTCGCCAATAAGAAATGTAGTTCACATATGCGACCATCGGCCCCGTGACGCTGCGTCCTCGACGGTGCTCGCGCAAGGGAGACAGTCGTGATCGAGCAAGAAACGATCTTCATCGACGGCAAGTGGGTCGACTCCGTAGGCGCCGGGACGCTGACTGTCGTCAACCCGGCAACCGAGGAACCACTCGCCACCGTTCCCCGCGGCCATGTCGACGACGTCGACCGGGCGGCCCAGGCAGCCGCGCGGGCTTTCGAATCCTGGTCCCGGTCAACGGTCGACGACCGCGTCGCCGTGCTCACCCGCATCGCCGATGTCCTCGACGCGAAGGCGGAGGAGGTGGCACGCACCATCGTCAGCGAGGTCGGGACGCCGATCACGATCGCCCGCCGCTCACAGGCCGCCGCCCCCATCAACGACCTGCGCATAGCCGCGGCGAGCCTGCGGGACGTCGAGTGGGAGGAGCGGTTCGGCGACACCATCGTGCGCCGCATCCCCGCAGGTGTGGCGGGCGCGATCACCCCGTGGAACGGGCCCTTGCGGATGATCGCGCTGAAGGCCGGCGCCGCCATCGCCGCGGGCTGCACCATGGTGCTCAAGGGCACCGAGGTCGCTCCGCTGAGCTCGTTCCTGTTCGCCGAGGCCGCCGCCGAGGCGGGCCTGCCCGACGGCGTGTTCAACCTGGTCAGCGGGACGGGGCCGGAGATCGGCGAAGCCCTCGTGACCCATCCGCTCGTCGACATCGTCTCGCTCACCGGCTCGGTGCGCGCCGGTAGCCGGGTCATGGAGCTCGCCTCGCGGTCGGTCAAGCGGGTCGCCCTCGAGCTCGGTGGCAAGTCCGCCAACATCATTCTGGAGGACGCCGATCTGGCGAAGGCCGTCGTCGACGGCCTCGCGGACGCCTTCCGCAACTCCGGCCAGGTCTGCGGCGGGCTCTCGCGCATGCTGGTTCCCCGCAACCGCCTCGCCGAGGCCGAGGAGCTTGCGGCGGCAAAGGCGGGAAGCTACGTGATCGGTGACCCTACGGACGAGGCGACAACGCTCGGCCCGGTGGTCTCCGACGTGCAGAGGGACCGGGTCCGCCGGTACATCCAGATCGGCCTCGACGAAGGACTGCGGCTGGTCGCGGGCGGTCCGGAGGCACCGGAGCACCTCGACCGGGGCTACTACGTGCGGCCGACCGTCTTCACCGGTGACAACCACAGTCGGCTTGCCCGGGAGGAGATCTTTGGCCCGGTCGTCATCCTCATCCCGTTCGACGACACCGACGAGGCCGTCGCCATCGCCAACGACTCCGACTACGGGCTCGCCGGCGCGGTCTGGGCGGCCGACCCGGCGCGGGCGCGCGACGTGGCGCGGCGCATGCGCACCGGACGTGTCCGCATCAACGGCGCTCCCATCGACATGCGTGCCCCGCACGGTGGCCTCAAGCTGTCGGGCATCGGCCGGGAGATGGGCCGGTACGGGATCGAGGAGTACCTCGAGTACCAGTCGCTCATCAGCTGACATCCCGGACCCGGCGAACCTTCGAAAGGTAGCAAGGCGTGATCACCACCAAAGCCCGGGCCATGGCCGGCCCCACGGCTCCGTTCGCCACCGTCACCGTCGAACGCCGCGACGTCGGCCCGCACGACGTGCTGATCGGCATCGTCTACGCCGGTGTCTGCCACACCGACGTCCACCACGCCCGCGCGGAGTTCGGGCACACCCGCTATCCGATCGTGCCCGGTCATGAGATCGCCGGCGTCGTCCGAAAAGTGGGCTCCGAGGTTCGCGGTCTCGCTGTCGGCGAGCGTGTCGGCGTCGGCTGCCTGGTCGACTCGTGCCGCGAATGCCCTGCCTGCCAGGCCGGGCAGGAGTCCTACTGCCGCCGCGGCAAGGTACTGACCTACAACGGGGTGGGCCGCGACGGGGCCACCACGCTGGGCGGCTACAGCGAGCTCGTGGTCGTTGACCAGCGCTTCGTCGCCCGCATCCCAGACGCGCTGCCGCTGGACGCCGCGGCTCCCCTGCTCTGCGCGGGCATCACCATGTACCAGCCACTGCGGCGCTGGGGAGCGGGTCCCGGCAGGCGGGTGGGCATCCTGGGGTTCGGCGGGCTCGGGCACATCGGAGTCCAGATCTCCCACGCGCTCGGCGCACACACCACGGTCCTGGAACTCAACGAGGACCGCCGCGGCGACGCGGAGCGTCTCGGCGCGGACGACTACCGGACCGCCGGTGACCTGGACGCGCTGAAGGACTCCTTCGACCTGATCGTGTCGACCGTTCCCACAAACTACAACCTCTCCGCACATCTCGACCTGCTCGATCTGGACGGCACGCTCGTCAACCTCGGCGTGCCCGACGAGCCGTTGCGCATCGATCCCTACACCCTGCTGACCAACCGTCGCACGTTGGCCGGGTCGATGAGCGGCGGCATGCCGCAGACGCAGGAGATGCTCGACTTCTGCGCGGCGAACGGCATCCAGGCGCAGGTCGAGGTCATCCCGGCGAAGGCGCTCGACGAGGTCTACGACCGGCTCACCGCCGGCGATGTCCGCTACCGCTTCGTCCTCGACGTCGCGACCATCGCCGGAACCTGAGCCACGGCGGGTCCCGCATGGCACGGGTGGGCGGTGGGCACACAGCTCCCACCGCCCACCCCGGCGCGTGCCGCAGCAGGACTCCCGCGCCACGGTCCTTCCCGTGCGGACCAGCAACCGGAGTGTGCCGTGCCCCGGGCACGCCAGACGCCGCACCGGCAACGATCGTGCAGTCCCCCGCCCCCCGCGGATCTCGGGTGGGACTGCCCGGCCGTCGTGGTGCGGCTAGGACGTCGCCGTGCCGGCAGGGCGCCACGTCTCGCCGGGATGGCGTGGGTGGCGGTAAGCGTGGGTCGCCTGGAACGGGGCGGCGTCGTCGGACCAGTCACGGCGCACCACGGCCCAGCGTTGGATGAGATCGTCCTCGTGGGGGTAGTCGAAACGGTCCCCGAGCCGCGACTCCTCCGGTCCGCCGGGCACGGGCTGATTTTCCACCAGCCAGTCGACCGTCGTCCCGAGGGCGTCGGCCGCCGAGGTGGTGTCGGTATAGCCCAGCTCGGCCCGGATGCGGCCGTTGCCGCGCAGGCGATGGTCGGGCCCGTGACGCCAGTAAGGATGGCACGGGGTCGCCAGCGCATACGGCAGATCGACCAGTTCCACCTCCGTCCCGAGGCGGGCGGCGACGAACTCGATGCGCTGGCGCATCGAGAACACGTTGTCGTCGGTGACGACGAACTTCCGCCCCGACGCGGCCGCCGGGCGATCCACCGCCAGCAGCACGGCATGCACCGCGTGCGCGGTGTGCAGACGGCTCTCCAGGCGAACACCGCCATCCGCGATGATGATGCGCCGCCTGCCCTCGAGGATCCGCCGCACAATGCACCATTCATGGGGCGCAACCTGCCGCGGGCCGTAGACAACCGGATAGGCCAGCAGGGTCGCCGCGAACGCGCCCGCATCGTGGCCGTCGAACAGGGCCTGCTCAGCGGCGGCCATACGCACCGCGAGCGTACCCCGCGCCGGGTCCCGTTCCAGGTGCTCGACGTCCTCAGAAGGCAGCGCGGGTATGCCCAGCGGCCCCCAGCGCGGGTCGGCGGCGTACGCGAGGGACCCGTGTGCTCCCCCGATGGCAATGAGCTGGCTCGTTCGGCGGGCCAGCACCTCGGTGGTGACCGCGAGCCGGCCGTACTGGGCCACCACGAGGTCGAACTCGGCCCGGCCCAGACCGGCGGAGAGAGTCTCCATCCAGTGCGGATCGCAGTGGATGTGCCGAACCTCCGCGGGCAGGGGCACCTCGTGCTGACCACCGTGCAGGATGGTGACGTCGAATCCGCGTTCCAGCAGCCCCTGCACCACCCCCGGTCCGGTCGGGCCGGTGCCACCGATCACGAGCGCTGAACGCGGCATTCCGTCTTCTCACTCCCGGTAGTGCCGCGCGTCACCGCGCAGCACGGCGTGTGGCGTGGCGTCCTCGGCGGGACCGCCGCCTGCCGAGGACCGCGTCTTTCGGTTTCGTCCCGCCTACCGGGCGGCCGAGATCCGTGCGGCGGTCTGCGCCGAGAGCTGCGTCGAGAGCGCTTTCTTGTCGATCTTCTCCGAACCGAGCACTGGCAGCTCCTCGGTTTGGAAGCGCCACTGGCTCGGGATCGCGAACGAGGCCAGCTCCGCGCGCAGGATCGAGATGATGTACTCCTCGAGGTCCGGCCGGAGGGCCGTGGCCTCATCGACCACCACAACGGCGGCGACTTCCTCCCCCAGGTCAGGGTGTGCCACTCCGACCACCGCCGCGTCAAGAACGCCAGGGACGCCCACGAGGGCGCGCTCAACCGACAGCGGCGCGATGTTCTCGCCGCCGCGCAGGATCAGATCCTTGCTGCGGCCGGTGACCCAGAGATAGCCGTCCTCGTCGAGGTGGCCCAGATCGCCGGTGTGCAGCCATCCATCGGCGTCGATGGGGCTGGACTGCTCTCCGTAGTAGCCAAGCATCTGTGATGCAGCGCGCAGCAGCACCTCGCCCGTCCCGTCCGCGGACGGGTTGCCGAAGGCGATCTCGACGGTGGGCAGTGGCAGGCCGCAGCAGCCCGGCCGGTCTCGGGTGTCACGCCCGCTGGCCGCGGTGGCCTGCCCGCCGTTCTCAGTAAGGCCGTAGCCGGTGGCGACCCGCGCCTGGACGGACGGCAGTTCGTCGCGGATCCGCTGGTACAGGCTGGGATGCGCGGGCGCGCCGCCCAGTGTCAGCGACCGGAGACTGCTCAGATCCACCGGGCGCTGTGCCTGGGCGTCAAGCAGCCGGCTGACCATGGTGGGCACGGCGCTCCAACGGGTGACGCGGTGCTCCTCGATAAGCGCCATCGCCTGGAACGGGTCGTACTTGCCCTCCGGGAACACCAGGGTCTCGCCGACCACGACGCCACGCACGAGAGTCTGCACGCCGCCGATGTGGAACAACGGCCCGGTGTGCAGGGCGACGCTGGACGGGGCACCCTCCAGCTCCTGCGGCAGCCTTCTGGTGATGCGCAGCAGACCGTGCAGTCCGGAGATGATCGAGCGGTGAGAGAGGACGACCGCCTTGGGGAAGCCGGTGCTGCCGGAGGTGAAGAGGATAAGAGCTGGCTCGTTCTCGTCGTCGCTCTCGACCCGCGCGGGCAGCGGCCCCTCTGCTACATCGGCAGTCGGCCACGGCGCCACGGGGCTACCCGCGGGCACCTTTCCGGCCAAGCGGCGGTCGACGAGCACGGCGGCGGGTGTGAGCAACTCGAAGGCGTGCTCCATCTCCCGGGTGCTCCACCAGGCGTTGACCAGGACCGGGACAGCCCCGAGCCACCAGCTGGCCCAGAGGTTGACCACCCAGTCCGCGCTGTTCCAGCCCAGTAGCGCGACCCGGTCTCCCCGGCCGACTCCGTGCTGCGCGAGCTGCGCAGCCTTGAGTCGCGCCGCCTTCCCGAGATCGCCGTGGTCGAGCCGCGCATCGCCCTGGATGATGTGCGCCCTGCCGGTCCAGCGCTCGGCCTGTTCCAGCAGGGAGTCCAAGCGTCGTGCTCGCGGCTCGTACATACGGTACGAAAAACCGCCCACCTGCTCGTCCGCGACATCGCGCCCCCATGACGGGATCACGTTGCTCATCGACGCACCCTCTCTCCACCCTGCCGCGGGCCATGCGATCGGCATGCCGGCGGTAGTCGTCCTGATGTCCCTGCGGATTCATGTCTCTGCGGGCCGTTCGGCATCAGCGGCCGGGTACCGTCAGGTGATCTTCACAACGCACTCCGAGTACACGGTGGGCATGGCGTGCGAGCCGCTGAGCCCATCGGCGATCAGAGGCTTGCGGGTCGCGGTCAGCTGAAGACCCTCCGCTCGACCACGAGCGGGTCGTGACTCGGGATCACCTCGCAGCCCAGGTTCTCGATTCGCCGTAGGCTCTCCTCGTAGGCGACGAGGTCGGTGAAAAAGCCGGACGGAATGCGGTCGGCCTCGGCGTCGCCTTCCCAGTTCTCGTACAGATCGACGCAGTCACCCGCGAGGAGGTATCGGCGCGATCCGGCTTCGACCAGGACCCCCTGCGAGCCAGGCGTGTGCCCGGGCAGGGAGACCACCGACACTCCTGGAGCCACCTCGGCGTCCCCATCGAGCGCGTCAATCCGGTCCTCGGCCCGCAACCACGCCGCGGTCAGGTCCGGCAGGTCCTCGAACTGGCGGCGGTGCCACGCCACGGGCCTGCGGGCGAAGTCGATCTCGCGCTTCTGCAGGACGATCCGGGCGTTCGGAAACAGGTCGTTGTTCGAACAGTGATCCCAGTGCAGGTGAGTGTTGACGACAAGCCCCACCTCCCGCGGGTCGACACCCAGCGCGCGCAGCGCGGCTTCCGGTTGTTCCTCGGGGGTCTGCTCCATCCTGATGCGGTGGTGTTCCCAGGCGCGGCTGAGGTCGGCGCCGGTGTCGACGACCACGGGGAAGCGGCCGCCCTCGATCACGAACATGATCAACGGGATGTCGAGGGTCTCGCCCCACCCCCGCAGGTAGGTGAACGAGGGCTTGTGCAGCCCGAAAACGCGACCGACAGAGACCGCAGTGATCTTCAGCGTCACGATGTCACCTCCGTCGGCCCGGGAGTCTCGGCAAGGTCACGATCGGAGGTCTCCCGCACCATCACTGTGCAGATGAGACCCACCAGGCAGTAGCCGGCCAAGAGCATTCCGAACACGAATCCGCCAGCGGAGTCGATGATGCTCGCAGCGACCAGGGGTGGGATGGCTCCGCCGAGGACGCCCGCCAGGCTGTAGGCGAGCCCCGCCGCGGTGTAGCGGTAGCTGGTGTGGAACAGCTCGGCCAGGAACGCACCGGCGACACCGAAACCGTGGCCTGCGATCAGGAAGGTCACGGCCATGCTGATCCAGAATGCGGTGAGCGTGCCCGTGTCCAGTACGGGGAACAGTGCGAGCGCCCACGGGATTCCCAGGGTGTTGGCCACGAGCAGGACCCGCCGGCGTCCGAACCGGTCAGACAGGATCCCACCCGAGATGATCGCCAGGCCGTTGACGCAGTTGCCGACGATTCCGGCCAGGAGCACCTCGCGCCGGGTCAGATCCAGCGTCCCGGTCCCGTAGTTGGCGAGGTACGCGATCCCGATGTAGCCCAGGGAGAACGCCATCACCAGCGAGCCGGCACCGAGCAGGAGCTCCTTCCACTGGTTGACGACCGCCTCCCTGAACGGCAGCCTCCCGGGACCACGGCCGCGGTTCGTCTCGCTTGCGAAGACAGGGGTCTCCTCGATCCGCAACCGCACGTAGACGCCCACGCCGATCAGCAGGATGCTCAGCAGGAACGGGATGCGCCATCCCCAGTCGACGAAGGTCTCGTCGCTCATAAAGACAGCCGCGGCGAGGAACGTTGTCAGCGCGAGGATGTTGGCGATCGCACCGCCCAGGTTCGTGAACATGGCCCAGAAACCGCGGCGGTCCGGCGGTGAGTGCTCAGAGGTGAACAGCGCCGCACCCGCCCATTCACCGCCCGCGGCGAATCCCTGCGCGATGCGGAGCACCACGAGCGCGATGGGGGCCACCACGCCGATACTCGCCGCGGTGGGCAGCAGGCCGATCAGTACGGTCGCCACCCCCATCACCGACATCGTGGTGAGCAGAATCCGCTTCCGCCCGAGCCGGTCACCGAAGTGACCGAAGAAGATCGAGCCCAGGGGGCGGAACGCGAACGCGACACCGAGGGTCGCGAAGGACACGACAGTCCCGGAATGGTCACCGAGCACCGGGAAGAACGCGTCGGCGAACACCAGCGCGGCTGCGGTCGCGTAGATGCCGAAGTCATAGAACTCGATCACGGTGCCGATCAGGCTGGCTAAGGCGACCTTGCGCATCTTTCCGGGGTCGGAGTCGCCTTTCCCCGCGGTGACCGCACTGCCGTCTTCCGCGCCGGCCTCGGGACGAGGCCCGACGCCCGCCGGAGCCGGCACCGAAGGGTCCAGTCCGGATACATGATCTTTCCCACGGGTCGTCGGACGGCCCGGATGAACCCGAGCCAGCTGATTGGTCGTCGGCGCCTCTGTCGCCGCCGCTCGCACCGGACCGCCTAACTCGTGCATGAAGTCTCCTTGGGAGCTCGTCGTCGCGCGGCGGACGATCCGTCCGTCGTCGTTAACAGCCGACGTCGCCGGGGACCTGAGCGACGAACGGTGAAGGACCGTCCCCGGCGTGAACCGGGCGATCGTCAACCGGTCCGCGATCGTCAACCGGTCCGCGACCGGCTGACGGCAAGCGGCGAAGACTGTCACCGGCCTCCGCCGGGCTGCCTGGCGGGGCCGTCGGCGCCGCCTCCACATGCCATCGTCGTTCGTATATAAGAACTTGTATCTGCAATCGGGAACTGGTCGGCAAAATTAGCTCCGCCACCCACCAGCCGTCAATACCGACCCGGCACCCCTCCTGGGCGACAGCACCCACCCCTGGCCACGTTGACACCCCATCCACGTGGTGCAAGTATCCGCAATAGCGATCTATGGTTCATATTTAGGAACCAACTAGTGAGGGGCTGACGATGTCGATCGTCCAGGCCGGTGTCCACCCGCTCCCGCCGCGGCGCGCGGCAACCCGACCGTCCACTCCGATACCGGGATCACCTCTCTCGGGCCGAGCCGAGATGTCTCGCGCCGTCCCCCGACGGCGGCGCGCGGCGCCATGGCCCGACGGTCGTGCGCCGGGCCGCGCCCGATAAGCACTCACACGCGGCGATCAGGGCAGCACCGGGAGTCCACAGACATCGCGCCGAACACCCTGGAGCCCGGCCCCCGCAGCATCACGCCCGCACCCACGCTCCACACAGACATAGAGGGGATGCAGATGACGACGGCACATGAGGAGCAAACCGACGGCATCACGAGAGAACTGGCGCTCGGCAAGTTCACCGACGAGTTGCTGGAAGAGATGCGTGCGCTCATCGGCACACAGCTGCGCACCGAGGCCTGCGTCAACAACGAGTACGCGACCCGGCTGGCGATCCTGCGCTTCGCCGAAGGAATCGGCGACGACAACCCACTGTGGACGGATGCCGACTACGCGGCGCGCACCAGCCACGGCGGCATCATCGCGCCTCCCAGCTTCATCTTCGCCTGCCTCGGTTCCGTCCAGGTGGGGTGGCGCGGCCTGGGCGGGTTCCATGCCGAGACGACCATGACCTTCAACCGGCCGATCCGGCTGGACGACAAGATCGCGGCGACGGTCGTGTTCGACGGATTCGACGGGCCGACCGAGAGCAACTTCGGGGGCCGCCGGATCAAGGACTATCTGCGCCAGGAATACCGCAACCAGAACGGAGAGTTGGTTGCAACGTTCATCTGTTCCCGGATGCGTTTCGAACGCAGCGAGATGCAGAAGCGGCGCGAGTCCCGCAAGATCGAGCTACCTCACCCGTGGACCGACAACGAGCTCGCCGTGATCGAGGAGAACGTTCTTGCCGAGCGACCCAGGGGCGCGGTTCCGCGCTACTGGGATGACGTCGCCGTCGGCGAGGAGATCGACGTCATCACGAAGGGTCCGATCGGCCTGACCGACTTCATCGCTTACATTGCCGCGGGTGCCGCCCCGATCCCCCGCGTCTCCGCCCACGGGGTGGCATTGCGGCGGTATCACAGGCATCCGAAGTGGGCCTTCCGCGACCCGAACACGCATGCGCTGGAGCCAGTCTATTCAGTACATTACAACGACTATGCGGCCCGCCTGCAGGGCGCCCAAATCGCATACGACGTCGGCATCCAGCGCACCTGCTGGCAGATCCACTCCCTGACCAACTGGATGGGCGACGACGGGGCCCTGAAGGCACTGCACGGGCAGTACCGCAGCCACGTGTACCTGTCGGACGTCGTGCGGCTCGGCGGACGCGTGGCGGCCAAGGAGGTCGACGCCGACGGCGACCACGTCGTACGGGTGGAGACGTGGGCGATCAACCAGCGCGATAAGAACGTCATGCCCGGATCCGCCGTCGTGGCGCTCCCCAGGCGGTTGGAGGCCCGGGCCGAACGCTGACACGCGGCCAGCATCGCGCCTACCGCGTCCCGCCGACGGCCGGCATCGCCCCACCACCGGCGGCGGGACCCGGCGACGGCTGGTGATCTTCACGACAACCTGGGCGATATTTCCGATGACGTTCCCGGACGAAAGGACACAGAACCGTGCGCAGTCCGGCGCCTGTCAACCCGTGTGCCACCAGCGCCAAACCGGGTGCGACTGACCTGGGCATCGTGATGGCCAGGATCTTTCCTTTATCCGCGCCGGCCCGCCCTGCAGGAAGAACCCCGACCGCCGCGATCAGCAGCGTGAAGTAGTGCCGAAACCGTGAAAAGGGAGATCACAAGAGGTTTATCCGGAACGGCCTTCCTCGTCATAGCCACGATACTCATGCACCTGGCGCACGCACCGTCCCCCTATCTTCTCGGTGGCCTGGTCGGTGGCGCGGCATTCTCACTCACCTTCCGCGCGCCGTGGACGTTTCCTGACCAGGCGCGATATCTGGGCATTGCACTGATCGGCGTCAGTGCGGGCGCCCTGATCGACTCCGACGTGATCAGGCGGATCGCCAGTCAGCCCTTCGAGGTGATTGGCGGGGTGGCCATCACGATCATCTTCACCATGATCACCGGTCTCGTGCTCGCGTTGTCACCGATGGTGAACCTCCCGACCGCGGTCTTCTCGTCGCTAGCCGGCGCCGCCTCCAGTGTCTCGGTCATCGCCAGGGAGCTGGATGCGGACGAAGCCATCGTCTCGGCCATCCAGTACGCCCGCGTGGTTCTGGTCGTGGTCTCACTGTCGATCGTCGCACCGGTTCTCGACCGCGCAGGCGGAAGGACTCCGACCGAATCCCTCTCCACCACCGGAGATCCCGGTCTATGGCAGAGCCTGGTGTTCACGGCGATCTGCGCGGGTGGAGGGCTGCTCCTCGCGCAGGTACTCGCCTTCAGCGGGTCACGGCTGGTGATCCCGATGCTGTTCGCGATGGCCGCCACGCTCGTGGTATCTGTCCCACTCGCGGTTCCCGGCCCGCTACTCGACTTCGGTTACAGCATCACCGGCCTCGCCGTCGGGTTCTCCTTCACACCGGCAACGGTTCGACTGTTGGTACGCCTGTTCCCGTTGGCGCTGCTGCAGCTCTTCACCAGCATCGGAGGATGCGCCCTGATCGGGATTGTGTTCGCCCGGGCGACGGACATCCCGGATCTCGCGGGCTACCTGGCGATGACGCCGGGCGGTCTGCCGGCGGTCGCCGCCGTCGCCGTCCAGTCCGGTGCCGAGGTCGGCCTGGTCATCACCATGCAACTGGTGCGGGTGTTCGCCGCGATCCTGAGCTCGTCGCTTATCGGCACCGTTCTCAAGCGCCGCGCGGGCTGACAGCAGCCGACGGCCGCCGGCCTAGACAAGGCCGGCGCGGACGAGCCAGGATGAGACCTGCTGGTCGGCGCCGGCGACAGTCTCGCCGAGCACGGCCAAGCCATCGCGGATGGTGGCGCCACGACAGGCACGGCCATAGTCCTCGGCCGCAGTGCCCAGGCCGCTGACGGCGTAGGTGACAACCGGATGAACGATCTTGCCGGTGAAGTCCAGCGCCTCGACGAACGTCCGCATGATCATCGGCGGACGTACGTTCCAGATGGGGCTGGCCAGCAGCACCACGTCATATGGGGCGAGCGATGGCAGCGCACCGGCGATCATCGGGCGGGCATCGGCGTCCTGCTCACGAACGTTGCGCGCGACCGTGGCTTCGTAGTCATACGGGTATGGGTCGACGGCCTCGATGCGGTGGACGTCGTAGCGGGTGCGAGCTGCGATGATGCGGGCCAGCACCTCGGTGTTACCGACGGCCAGGTCCCGGCGCCCACCGTAGTAGTAGTTCTCGCCGGCACGGGAGAAGTACGCCAGCAGCACCCTTCCCGCCCGTGCGGACGCGGCCGCCGCTGTCGTGCTCCCTGTCGCGGTGGCACCGGAGTCCGCGCGAGGCTCCAGATCGGACGCGGACATACACCCGCCGAGCGCCACGCCAGTGGAAGTCGCCAGCGCCGCGCTCAGCAGCGTCCTGCGGGTCGAGATCGCGTTGGTCGTCACGCCGGTCGCGGGCTGCCCGTCAGGCATCGGGAATGTCGCGGCCGAACGCCTCGATGGTGACGTCCTCGGGCGCTGGGCCGCCGCGCGCACCGGTGTTCAGAGCGTCGAGCGTGTCGAGCTGGCCCGGGGTGAGGTCGAAGTCGAACACGTCGAGGTTCTCGGCGATACGGGTGGGCCTGGTCGACTTCGGGATCACCGACCGGCCCTGCTGCAGGCCCCAGCGCAGCATGACCTGCGCGGGGGTCCTGCCATGCTCGGCGGCGATCGCGGCGATGGTCGGATCATCGAACGTGCTGTGCGCCCCCGTCCTGCCGCGGTAGGAGGTGATGCCGCCGATCGGTGACCACGCCTGGGTCAGAATGCCGTGCTTTGCATCGGCGGCCTGTACGTCGGGCTGGGTGAAATACGGGTGGATCTCGACCTGGTTGACCGCCGGCACGACCTCGGTCGCCCCCAGCAGTCGCGCGAGATGGTCGGGCATGAAGTTGCTGACGCCAATGGCGCGGACCTTGCCATCCGCCAACAGCTTCTCCAGCGCCTGGTAGGCGGCGATGGTCCGGTCAAACGCTGACGGCAGCGCCTGGTGGAGGATCAACAGGTCGATGACGTCGACACCGAGCTTGCCGGCGCTCTTGTCGAACGCGTGCAGCGTCTGTTCGTAGCCATAGTCAGAAATCCAGACCTTCGTCTCGACGAACACCTGGGACCGGTCAAGGCCGGACCCGGCGATGGCCTGCCCAACCTCGCGTTCGTTGCCGTATGAGGCCGCGGTGTCGATGTGCCGGTACCCGGTCTCCAGCGCTGCCCGGACCGCGGCGATGGTCTCCTGCGGAGGGGTCTGGAACACACCCAGACCGATGGCGGGCATCTCAACGCCGTTGTTGAGGGTAAACGTCGCGATGTTCATTAAGAGCCTCATTCTGCGGGTATGGCGCACGCCCATCCACGGGCAATGGGACGGCCGGGTTGGCCGTCCCATTGCCCGCCGCGGCGGCGCACATTTGTTCAGGGTTTCGCGGTGCGCGATCCCTCGTCTGCCTGGTCGACCTCAAGAGGCAGGGTGTTCCCGCCGGATGGGAGGTGGCCATCAGCCCAGCTAGCCAGGAACCGTAGCGCCTCTTGTGCCGGGGAGTCCGGCTCGGCCGTGTACACGTTCAGGTTCATGCCGACATCGCCGGGCAGCACCAGTACCTGGTAGGCAAGCTCGATCTCACCGACAATCGGATGGTGCATCTTCTTGGTGCCTGCCGTGTGGTGCCGCACGTTGTGCGATGCCCATCGAGTGCGGAACTCGTCGCTGCGGGTGGACAGCTCTCCGACGAGGTCCGACAGCGGCTTGTCGTAGGGATGGCGGCCAGCTTCGATCCGTAGGCTCGCGACGATGTCGTTGGCGGCTGTGTGCCAGTCCACAAAGAAGTCCCGTGCTCTCGGATTGAGAAACGTGAACCGTGCGACATTCGGCGGCCTGATCGTCTCTGCGTGGATTTCACTGTACAGTGCGCGGGCGAGTCTGTTGGAAGCGAGAATGTCGCGGCGCCCGTTGCGCACATCCGCCGGCGCGTCGGTGATCGCGTCGAGAACCTGCTGGATGCCGGCCGGCACACGCGTCCGTGCAGTGCCCGCCCGCGATCGCGTGGACGCAGTGACATTGGCCGCCCGCGCCAGGTCGGACAGGTGGTCGCGTTCAGCGTCGTCGAGATGCAGCGCGCCGGCAATGGCATTCAGCACGGACTCCGAAACCCCGACGAGGTTCCCCCGCTCCAGGCGGGTGTAGTAGGCGATGCTCACGCCAGCGAGGGCAGCGACCTCCTCCCGACGCAGGCCGGGCACGCGCCGGTTGTCTCCGAACGCGGCCAAGCCCGCCTGCTGCGGGGAGAGCCGAGCGCGGCGCGAGGTCAGGAACTCGCGCACCTCGCCTCGGCGGTCACCGGTGTTGGCTGCCATGGCTCCCACGGTAGGCCTGCGCTCGACGACATAGGAGTCACCGTTGGTACCCCTCACAGCCGTGTCTCCCACCCGCGCCGCGCGACCGGTTGTCTCATGACCTACGGCACCGTTGCCGCCACATCGCACCGCAGGAGCACCGATGCGCCCCACCACATCCGGTATCTGACTAGTCGTCCCTGAACATGCCGAAAGTCCGACCCACCGCCGTGAGCGGAGGGCACCGCCGGACCCGCAGCACCGGCGACGGACACGAAGCGCACTATCTCGCTCCTCCGGTCACCCGACATCGCCAACGCCAGCGAAAGGAAATTTATGAAGTACGCCAACCTCGGAGCCTCCGGGCTGCGGGTTAGTCGTGTCGCGCTCGGCTGCATGAGTTTCGGCAGGCCAGGTACGGGCCGCGATTGGGCATTGGATGCCGACGCCGCCAAGGCGGTGTTTCAACAGGCCGTCGAGCTCGGCATCACACTGTGGGACACCGCCAATATCTACAGTCAGGGGACCTCCGAGGAGATCACCGGTGAGGCCGTGAAGAAATACACCCGCCGCGACCAGGTCGTGATTGCGACGAAGCTGTTCGCGCCGATGGGTTCCGGGCCCGGCGGCCGCGGCCTTTCGCGTCGCGCCATCTTCGAACAGCTCGACGCGTCGCTGCGACGACTCGGGACCGATTGGATCGATCTGTACCAAATCCACCGGTTTGATCCCCACACCCCTGTCGAGGAAACCATGGAGGCCCTTCACGACGCCGTAAAGTCGGGCAAAGTGCGCTATCTTGGCGCCTCCTCGATGTGGGCCTGGCAGTTCTCGAAGCTGCAATACACCGCGCAACTGCACGGATGGACGAAGTTCATTTCCATGCAGGACCAGTACAACCTGGTCGCCCGCGAGGAAGAGCGCGAGATGTTCCCCCTATTGGCGGACCAAGGCGTCGGCAGCCTACCGTGGTCGCCACTCGCCGCCGGCCTGGTAACCCGACCCTGGGGCGACCTGAGCACGAACCGCGCAACGCTGAACCCAACGGCTGACGCGTCCGGCACCCCCTTGTTCCTCGACAGTGACCACGCCACGGTCGCCGCCGTTCAGCGCATCGCCGAGATACGAGAACTCTCGATGGCCCAGGTGGCGATGGCGTGGGTGCTGCGCAACCCCGTCGTGACCGCCCCGATAGTCGGAGCGACCCAACCCCACCATCTCGCCGACGCTGCCGCAGCGCTTGACGTCAATCTGGCAGACCACGAGATCGTCGCCTTGGAGGAAAACTACACGCCGCGCAGACCAACCTACTACGGCTCCGAATCAGGCTACTGAGCCGGTGATCGGAACCTTACGTAGGACGGCGCCGCCAACCGTCGGGTAGCCGGGGGGATCCCGCCCCCGGCTCCCACAGATCCCGGCGGCACGATCTCTCATCATCGGACTCTTGTCATCCTGTCCCGGTAGGTGTCAAGTCAACTGAGACAGTTGATCGTTGGTCGGTTGGCTCGGAACTGGCTGGTTGATCCACACGGTTTCCGGTAGCCGGGGCGGTCGTGGCCTGCGAGCGAACCGCTCCGGATGCGCCGCGCGGGCACGGTCGAGGGTGGCCTGACGGTGGGCCTGGACCTGCTCGGCGGTGCCGAAGTGGACCGAGGCAGGGGTGTGGAACCCGATCCCGGAGTGACGGTGGTCGTGGTTGTAGGCGGTGAAGAACCCCTCACAGAAGGCCCGGGCATCGGCCAGCGACCCGAACCGGTCCGGGAAATCGTAGCTGTACTTGAGAGTCTTGAACTGCGCCTCGGAATAGGGATTATCGTTCGAGGTCCCTGGCCGGGAATGCGACCGGTGCACTCCCAGATCGACGAGGAGTTCGGATACCTGTTTGGAGACCATCGCCCCACCACGGTCGGCGTGAATCGTCCGGGGTGCGGCCCCGTTCCGAGCGATGGCACCGGCAAGGAAATCCTTCGCGACCACCGCGTCCTCGGCGGCGGCGACAAGCCAGCCGGTCACATACCGGGAGTAGATGTCGAGGATGACATACAGCTTGTACCAGACGCCTTTGGTCGGTCCTTTCAACGCGGTGATGTCCCACGTCCAGATCTCTTCCGGCCCGGTCGCGGCCAGCTCCGGACGGACCCGGGGCGGATGGGTCGCCTGCGCCCGGCGTTCCCGGGTCTGCCCGGCGGCGCGGGCGATCCGGTACATCGTCGACAGCGAGCACCAGTACCGGCCGGCGTCCAGCTCCCGGGCCCAGACCTGCGGGATCGCCAGATCCTGGTACTCCGCCTGGGCCAGCACCGCCAGCACCTGGGCGCGTTCGGTGTCGCTCAGCGCCGCTGGCGGGGGCTTCCTCGCCGGCCACGGGCCGTGCAGCCGGCCACCGGGAGCGGCATGACGGTAATGCGTCGCCCTCGACCGGCCTGTATACGCACACGCCCGTTTCACCGGCACTCTCGCGGCGCGCAGCTCATCGAAAGCACCGTTCAGAACCTGGTCTACGACCGCTCGGTGTCCGCGCTCTCGGAGATCTGTTCCAAGAGCACGCGCGCTTTTCCCATGATATCCAGCGCGGTCTCGGTCGTCGCGAGTCGCACTTTCAGCCGCTCGTTCTCCCGGCGTAGCTTCTCCAACTCGATCTGCTCCGCCGACTTCCCCGGCTTCTTCTCCGGAGCACGAGCCACAGCACCCGATCCACCCAACGCTCCCGCTTCCCGGGCCCGGGTCCACTCCACGACATGCGAGGAGAACAAACCCTCCCGACGCAGGATCGCACCTTTCTCTCCGTGCGGTGCGTTCTCGTATTCGGCGATGATCCGCAGCTTGTACGCCGTGCTGAACACCCGCCGCGACGGACGCGGTGCCGGATCACGCCGCGACGGCGAGGACCCGCCCGGACGCACCTGTGACTCTGATTCCACGAACACGAGGATCTCCGATCACGCCCCCTGTAGCCAACCCGCACCCAGCGGGTGTCTCACCCGAGACTGACACAGAGGGCTTCGGCCTGATCCTTGGGAAGACCCCCGCGTACGCGGGGACGACACGGACCCGGGGGTGGGCTACCCCGTCGGCTGGGGAAGACCCCCGCATGCGCGGGGACGACCGCAGATCGAGCGTCGAGAGGTCCCAGTCCGGGGGAATACCCCCGCGTGGCTTTGTAAGTGGCAACGGGATCTGGCGCAGATCTTGTGGGCTCCCAGCTCCATTGCTGATCATGTGGGCCGGCGGCGTGCTTGCGCAGCAGGTCGACGCCGACACTGCCGCACATCTGTCTTTTGATCATTTTGGCGTTTCTATGGGATCCGGGCTGTCAAGTGCCGCTGAGGGCCCGGCTGCTCGAATATGTGTTGGCCCGTCGGGTCGCAGGCCGGGACACTCAGCTGCTGTGGACCTGGGGATCTCTGGCTTCGAGCCGTCCTTCCTGGTCGGCATCGAGGCGGTTCGGCGGGCGCATGGTTCACGTCTGGCGATGCTCACTGGCCGGCCGTTGACGGGGTTTGCCGTGGTGCGTTTCGTCGAGGACGGAGAGTGGTTCGCCGACTGTCCGGTGGTGCCTCGACGACGCTATCGTCCGCTATCGGGCCCGGTTGTGGTGTCGCGGCGAAAACGGGGCCATCGGCCACCGACAAACTGGTTTCCGCCGGCGGCGGGTCGGCGAGCGCCGCCGCGAACCGCACACGGACGTCCTCACCGGCGATCCCGAGGTCCCGGTCGAGGATCTCCTGGGTCTCATCCCGCAGCCGGATCAGTTCACCGCGCCGCTCCCAGTTGGAGACGGAGGCAACGGCGACACCCAGGTGAGCTGCAAAGGAACGCACGCTCATCCGCCGCGCCTCGCGCAGAGCGCGTGTCTGCCGGCCCGACCACCTCGCCACCGCCACCACTCCAGGCGCCTCCTTCAGAGGACCGTCACGGCCGTCACCTCCCCCACCACATCACGTCCCGGGGCACATCGCAAAATCCGTATCCGCGCCGGGACTACCGAGCTGGCATCGATTTCGCCCGGGAGGTCTGACGGGTCGCTGGTCCGTCGGAACAGGCAATCCGCATCCGGTGCCGGATGGAATGTCACCCTGTATCTCCTACGGGCGTGTCGCGGCAAATGCCGCGACACGCTAGGCGAAACGGCCAGGATGCGCGAGTAGCGGACATGGCCCTCGAGGTAGCCGGCCGGTCCCGTCGATGTGGAGCCGCTGCCTCATCCGCCTCGATCTAGCCACCGCGCTGCGACCTCCGCACCCGCACCCACCACCAACGACGCCTCACCGAAGACAAAACTCCACGCGAGATCGTCCGTTGTCTCAAGCGCCACGTCGCCCGCGAGATCTACAATGCCATACCGGGTACCAGCCCAAGGGACGCTACGGCTGATCGACAACGCAGGGGCACCAACGCGGCACTAAGTAACGATCAAGAAAATCCAGGAACCGAGCCCTGCTTTATAGATCCATTGGCCGCGTCAACTATGATCTTTCTCTCCTGTAGATCCGATGAAGTGCCAAGGCAATGTATTTCGTCGTCGAAAATTTCAACGACGCGAAGATTGTCGAGTACTAGGCGACCCGAATTCCACAGTGGCCCCCATTTCCCTATTGCAACTATATCGGTGTAGTTCACCAGAAAAAGCAAACTGGCATCCGGACTCGGAAGCACCTGTATCACCTGATCCGAAGGGCTGACGGCTCCGACTTCGGGCTGCGTCGACTTGACAAGGTACGGGCAGCCACCGGCGATCACGCAGATCAAGTCTGATGCAGGGCATGCATAAATACCCGAAATCCCAGAATATCCGGAAGCGAACTTCCCGATCCAAGCACCACCGTCTGCGGATTCTACTCTGACGACGAGAGGGGCCGCTTCCGCGGAGGGTGAACTTTGTATCGCCACACGTGGATCATTGAATACGTGAACCGTTTCCGCCCATTCTCCCGTTCCGGGAAATTCAGGACTGATCTCCACTTCGTAATCATACCGAAATTCAAAAGAAAGAAATGAAGCGCGGTCACCACCGGCCACATACCCGTCAGCAGATATACACACAGGGCCTCCTCGTGGTATGCGAGAATCGCAGCCAGCCTCGCATCGATCGTGTGATACACGCTAGCGCAGCTTGGCTATCCTCGAGCCAGGTTTTCACATGTCGCACCAGGCGCTAGAAGGTGAGTCCCGGCTCGCCTACTAGGAACCTCCCTCACCCCCGGATTCCGATGCCGTGGTGCCACCTTCCGTGTTCATTACCTTGGGCATTGCTCGCGGCACGACGTTGGACGGCTGCAGCGTTGCCAACTAAAGACCTTACCGGTCTTTACTCGGCTCATCTCATCTGGCAGCTGCGACACAAAATCTACCGGGTCGGGCGCACCTTGTACATTAAGAAGCCTGCCTCGCGGGTGTGGCGACGACCTACCTCATGCCCACGAAACAGGCCTGGTTTCCAGGGAAACCAACCAATCGCCGGGACAGCTTGTAGTGCGTTAGCAGCACGCCGACCGCGCTGAGATCAGCCCCGGAGAGCGAGAGGCGCTGGGCTGGACAACACTGTCCAGCCCAGCATGAGAGTTAGATCAGGTCACCGACACAGCCCGGTTGGCGCAATGAATCTTCGGTCACTTGAAGAGGAAATGATAAATTTGCCTAGTCCGCACATTTGCTACTAGCTCATAGGTTCCCCGTCTATTATTGTGCGTTCCAGACATTTTCCACATAACCGACCCCGGGGACCCCTGAGGATCTCTCATAGGAGTCCCGCTAACTATCTGACGAAGAAGTTGAGCGGAATGCATATAGGGGCGAGTGTACCGGTGCCCCCAAGCGGTTTTAGTATATGTGTAACCGGTGATTCCACTGCGGATGGATCGCACATCCGCCGCAAAGGCCACCGCACTATAGGCACCTCTAACCGCAGAGACCCCACCTTTGGCGGCCGCGTAACCGCCGCGTGCAGCGGCCGGGACCGCCCGCACCGCCTTTGGTACGAAACTAGCTACTCGAGCCAAAGCCGCCCAACGGCCGTCAAGGTCCAGCATGTTATACGGATCTTGGTAGGCGTAGTCATACGGATTGGCGGAGCCGCCAAGAACCGGATCGACCGACGTGAACCGGCCCGTGTAGGGATTGTAGAGCCGGAGACCCATCAGGAGGAATCCCGAGACCGTGTCACGAGACCGATGCGGTCCGCCGAGCCAACCATAGGACGAGTACGCGGTAGAGGGATCGTAGGGTTGACCGAACTCCCACGTCTCCCGAAACGTGGTAGGTGCCGTCGCGGCGACGTCGTTATCGGCTTTCGCCACGACATCGCCGTGCAGGTTGGTGAGTTGCAGGGTCACCGTTCCACTGCTTTGCTGTATCGCTACCAGGTCATCCCCGACTCCGGTAATGTTGCGTGTCCAGGCTCCGCCGCTCTGCTCAACCCATGCAGGACTGTCACCACCGATGCCGGAATAGTGATTAGTCGACGTGCTAGCGCTCTGAGTCCAATTCCGGATGCGGCCTGCGGGGTCGAGGGTATAGGTGCGGGTGGTAGTGCCTTGTGCTTCGGAGGCGACCATGTCGTTGGCGTGGTAGCCGATGGTGAGAGCAGTTCCGCCGGCGTGGGCGGCAGGAACGGCGATGGTCCGGCCGAAAAGGTCGTAGGTGTACCCGGTGTCCGTGATGCGGTCAGCCTGGTCGTAGCTGTGACCGAGGCTGTAGGTGGGGGTGGTGGAGGTGCTACAGGCGGGGCCGGTGGGATTGGTGCCGGCATCAGGGTATGAGATGTGCTGGGTGCGGTTGTAGTCGGCGTCGTAGACGTAGCGGCGGGACGTGCACAGCAGGCTGCCGCTGTCGTTGCGGATGTCGCGGACGACTCCGAGTCGGCCGGCGGCGTCATAAAGGTGCTGGCGGGATCCACTAGGGGATTCAATGACGCGACCCTGGCCATTGATGTTGTCGATCTGGGTGAAGGTCAGCCAGGTGGACGCACCCTTAGTATAGGTGAGGGTGGTAGGGCTGCCTGTGTTGTTGTAGCGGGTGGTGGCGACGATGCCATTTGGATAGATCTGGGAGGTCAGCGCGCCGTCGCCGTTGTAGGTGGCGGTGAAAGTGGATGGGGCTGTGCCGGCGCCGATACCGAGGCTGGTTACGAGGCCGCGATGTTCAGTGGCGGTGTCATAGACGTAGGTGTAGCTGCCCTTGCCGTCGTTGGTCGAGACGACCTGGCCGTCGATATCGTAGGTACTGCTGGTGGTGTTGCTATCGGCATCGCTCTGGGAGGTGATCTGGCCCCAGGTGTCATAGCCGGTGGTCAGGGTGATGCTGTTGGCGGTGATGGTGATCGGCAAGCCGGTGCTAGTACTGTAGCCATAGGTGGTGGTAGAGACGGGGGTACCGCCGTTTACCTCTGGGCTGACGGCAATCGCCTCGGAGACCGATCGGCCGGCGGTGTCGTAGGTGTAGGTGGTGGTGCGGCTGGTCGTTCCGCCGGAGGTGACCGTCTCGGTCTTGGTGAGCGGTTCGTTGAGATTGTTATAGGTGAAAGTGGTGACTGGAAGTGCGGTTCCGGTGGTGGGTTGTGCCGCTGGTCCGATGGAGCAGGTCAGGCCGGCCCAGGAGGCGTTGACGCAGCCGCCAGTGCCAGTCGGGGTGAAGTAGGAGAAGACGGTGGTGAAGGCGTCGGTGCCACTGCTATTGGCCTTCGGTTGACGGACATCGAGTGGTTGACCGGCAGTGTTGTAGTAGGTGGTGCGGACGATATCAGGAGTGGCCCCACTGCCCATCC
This sequence comes from Frankia sp. R43, assembly GCF_001306465.1. Lineage (NCBI taxonomy): Bacteria > Bacillati > Actinomycetota > Actinomycetes > Frankiales > Frankiaceae > Frankia > Frankia sp. R43. The sequence goes on from NZ_LFCW01000004.1 coordinate 917,206, forward strand.
AGGTCGTAACCGTTGTCGGTTTGCGCAGAGCCCAGCCAGAGGTGGCGGCGTCAGCTCCTGTTTTGGCGGCATAGCCGTTGAATATTTTTCGGGCGTCGGCTTCGGCGCTGCCGGTGTATGCAGTGGTCGTGATTGTCGTCGGAAGCCGGTACGGCTCTGCGGAGGGCGGGGCGCCTTGGTCGTAGTCGGTGTGGACGTGCTGGCGGACCGAGGATCGGACACCGTCGTTGTTGATGTAGCGGTGTTTCGGTCCGTAGACGTCGATAGGAACGACGCCGTCCGCGGAGTAGGTGGTGTCCGTGTCCAACAGTTGGGCCCGGGCGGCGGAGTCGGTGAGCGCGGCGACAGTGGTGTCGGTGTCGGCAGTGGGAGTGAGGGCCTGGTTGCGGTTCTCCGCGGTCAGTTCACGGATGACGTTCCCGAATGTGTCGTGTTCGGTGGTGGTGACTTGCCAGGCACCGGCACCGTAGGTGGCGGCGTTGACCTGCTGGCCGTCGGTGTTCAGGTAGGTGATCCGTGCGTATGGCCAGTCGGCAGCCGAGGGTGGGCTTGAGGGAACACGGCTGGCCGGAAAGACGGCCGTGGCCCAAGCAGGCTGGTCATACTGTGCCCAGTCGTCGACGCGGCCCGGGGACATGTCGACCGGTGCTGAAGCGCCCGACAGCGGTACATCGTAGACGATCTTGATCGTGGCGGTGCCGGCGCCTGCGGGGCGGGGACGGGTGATTGTGGTGAGTCGGCCGTAGCCGTCGTAGTCGAAGCTCCAGGTTTCCTGGCCGGTGGGGACGAATCCTTGGATGCGGCCTTGGGCGTTGTACCAGTAGAGGGTGGCGAGGTGGTTGCCGCCGGGGGTGTCGAGGCGGGGGTCCCATGCTGCGCGGAGGTGGCCGGTGTTGTCGTAGCTGTAGCGGGAGACCTCGATGGGGGTGGCGCCGTTGAGTGCCATGGAGATTGTGGAGAGTTGGCCGGTGTAGCTGCCCCAGTCGGTGGAGCTGCCGCCTGCTCCGGTGGCTGTGGTAGTGGTGGCGTAGGTGAGGGTGAGGGCGCGGCAGCCGGCGCCGAGGGTGCCGGAGCAGTCGACGCCTTCGGGGACGGGCGCGAGGATGCGGGTGACGCGGCCCTGGGCGTCGGTGGTGAACGTGGAGGTGGTCGAGGAGCCGGGTTCCTCGACGCGGTCGACGACCCAGATGGTGGAGCCGGCGACGGTTTTGGCGTACCAGATGGTCTTGGTGCCGTCGGCGTCAGTCAGGGTGAACTTGGTGGCGGAGTCCTTGATGAGGGTGGAGCCGTCCGCGGCGGTTTCGGCGACGCCGGTGTAGTGGTAGGGATAGCCGCCGGTGCCGGAGCGGGTGTAGACGGCGGGGGAGCCTTCGGGTGAGGTGAGGCTGACGTAGCCCTCGGTGGCAGTGTTGTCGGTGAGGGTGCGGTCTGCCGCGCCGGTGTCGGGGCCGGGGATGTTCGAGGCCCAGCCCGGTCCGAAGATGCCGCTGGGGGCGGTGGTGGCCGCAGACGGGGTGAGGGTAGTCAGGGTGCGCCCGATGGTGAGGCTGCCGGTGTAGGTCGGCATGGAGACGTCGGTGGCGGACAGGGAGTAGTCGCCTGTGAGGAGAGCGACGGAGCCCGGGCCCACTTCGCTGGTCGCGTTGGTGTCACTGAACGCGTTGCGGGTGAACTGAATGGTGGTCGCGTCCGTGCAGGTGACGACCGCGGCGGTGGTGCGGAAGCAGGCCTCGATCTGGATGGGTCCGTCGGATCCGCCGCCGAGGGTGCCAGGGATGTTCCAGATCTGGTTGTCGAACGTGCCGGCGCCGTTGCGGGGTGCGGGCCAGGTCGGGTGGC
>NZ_LFCW01000005.1:0-860650 GCF_001306465.1 Frankia sp. R43
CTCCACCGCGCCACCGGCCCCCGCCCAGCCACCAGCTAAGCGGGGCCCGGCCTCGGCCGGCGGCAGGTCACCAGACCCGCACACCCAACGATCACCCGAATCCCCGCCACCAATTTGCTACAGGCTCGCCGACGACCAAAATCCTCAACTCTTGCGGGGTGCCAGATGAATCTCCGCCCCTTTTACGCCTTTTGCGGTGAATTGCTGGTGCTGAGCGGCGCTGCGCGGCGATGCGGGATCCTCGATGAGTGGTCATGCGGTCGGGGTTCGCATTCCGACAGCGCGACTCCGCCACGCTCATGCGCTGGTGGACCGGATCCGCCGCGCCTCAGAATTCCGCCACAGGCTCTGCAGCAACCGAAAATCCGCACTTCCTGCGGATTTTCAAGCGCCTTCGTGCCCGTTCATGCCTCCCGGACGGACATCAGCCCCGGCTTGCGAGCAGGCCCGCGACCTCCGTCGCCCAGTAGGTGAGGATGACGTCCGCGCCGGCCCGGTGGATCGAGGTCAGTGTCTCCAGGATGGTCCGTTCACGGTCGAGCCACCCGTTGGCCGCCGCCGCCTCGACCATCGCGTACTCCCCGGAGACCTGGTAGGCGGCGACCGGGACGTCCACGGCGTCGGCGACGGCCCGCAGGATGTCCAGGTACGCCAGCGCCGGCTTCACCATCACGGCGTCCGCGCCCTCGGCCAGGTCCAGCGCCACCTCGCGCAGCGCCTCTCCGACCGACCGGGCGGGATCCTGCTGGTAGCCGGCGCGGTCGCCGAACTGGGGGGCGCATAGGGCCGCCTCCCGGAAGGGGCCGTAGAAGCCGGAGGCGTACTTCGCCGAGTAGGCCATGATCGGAATGTCGGTGTGCCCACCACCGTCGAGCGCGGCCCGGATCGCCGCGACCTGGCCGTCCATCATGCCGCTGGGGGCGACCATCTCGACGCCGGCCGCGGCCTGGGCGAGCGCGATCTGGCCGTAGCGCTCGAGCGTCGCGTCGTTGTCGACGTCGCCCGCGGCGGTGAGCAGGCCGCAGTGCCCGTGGTCGGTGTACTCGTCCAGGCAGAGATCGGCCATGATCACGATGCCGCCGCCGACCTCGGACACCAGGTCGGCGAGGGCGAGCTGGACGATGCCGGCCGGGTCGTCGGCGGCGGAGCCGCGGGCGTCCTTGTGCTCGGGCACGCCGAACAGAATGATCCCGCCGACGCCGGCCGAGACCGCCTCCGCGGCGGCCTTGCGCAGCGTCGAGCGGGTGTGCTGGACGACCCCGGGCATCGACGAGATCGGAACCGGCTCGGACACACCCTCCCGGACGAACATCGGCAGGATCAGGTCGGCCGGGTGCAGGCGCACATCGGCCACCATCCGGCGCAGGGCCGCTCCGCGGCGCAGCCGCCGCGGGCGCGCCGCCGGAAAGCCGGCGGGAGGACCCGCCGCGGGCAGGCGCCCGGGTATGCCGCCGCTGACGCCGAAGCCGCCGGTGGCGCCGAAGCCGGCCAAGCCGCCGGTGCCGCTCACCGCCGGGAGCCTCGCCTCGGCTTGGGCAGGCGGGCGGCCAGCGGGCCGACCTTGCCGAGCTCCTCCCGGTGCTCGGCGGCGAAGTCCGCCAGCGCGGTCACCAGCGCCGGCACGGACGCCTCCGCGGCCTGGACGTCCACCCGCAGCCCGAGCTCCTGCGCGGTGGCGGCGGTCGCCGGGCCGATGACCGCGATGACCGTCGTCTCGTGCGGCTTGCCGGCGATGCCGACCAGGTTGCGCACCGTGGAGGACGACGTGAACACGACCGCGTCGACCCTGCCCCCCTTGAGGGCCTCCCGGATCGGCGCCGGCGGCGGGGCCGCCCGCACGGTGCGGTAGGCGGTCACCTCGTCGACCTGCCAGCCGCGGTCCTTCACCCCGGCGACCAGGGTGTCGGTGGCGATGTCGGCACGCGGCAGCAGCACCCGGTCGAGCAGGTCCAGCGACTCGTCGAACTCGGGCCAGTCCTCGAGCAGGCCCTCGCTGGACTGCTGGCCGGAGGGGATGAGGTCGGGCCGGATACCGAAGGCACGCAGCGCGTCCGCGGTCGCCTCACCGATCGCGGCCACCTTGACGCCGGCGAACGCCCGCGCGTCGAGGCTGCGCTCCTCGACCTTCTCCTGCACGGCCTTCACCGCGTTGACCGAGGTGAAGGCAACCCACTGGTAACGGCCGGAGACCAGGCCGGTGATCGCCCGTTCCATGGGGGCGGCGGTACGCGGCGGCTCCACGGCGATCGTGGGCACCTCCAGCGGGCTCGCGCCGTGGGCACGCAGCGAGTCGGAGAGGATCGCCGCCTGCTCCTTCGTGCGGGGCACCAGCACCGTCCAGCCGAACAGCGCGCGGGTCTCCCACCAGGACAGCTTCGGACGGGACCCGACCACCTGGCCGATCGAGATGACGACCTCGCTCGGCGGGGTCGCGGTCGCGTTCAGCATCGGGGCGGCGTCCGCCTCGATGCGGTCCAGCGTCGAGGCGACGGTGCGCTGGTCGGTGGTCGTTCCGTCCACGGTGACCGCGACCGGGGTGTCACCTGGGCGCCCGTGCTCGACCAGCGCGGTGGCCACCTTGCCGATCTCGGTGGGTGAGGCGGTGACGATCAGCGTGCCGGGCGCCCCGGCCAGTGCGCCCCAGTCGACGTCTCCCGGCGTGCTGGGCACACCGAGGCCACCGAAACCGGTCGGGGCACCGAGCCCGAGCGGTGCGCCGAAGCCGCCGACTCCCAGCGGGCCGCCGCCGAGGCCCGACATCGGCCGCGCGCCGACACCGAGGCGGGAGGTGCCGAACGGGGGCGGCGTGAGCGGCCCGACCGGCTCGCTGCCCCCGAACGGGGAGCCGCTGTTCACCGAACCCGAGGACGAGAAGACACCCGACGTGCTCGCGAAGGTCACCGGCGAGCCCGGCGCCACACCGGCGTAGGTCGCCACCGCGGCCGACGTGGAGACACCCGGGACGACCCGGTAGGGAATCTTGGCCTTGGCCAGCGACTGCGCGTCCGCGGCGCCGATCCTCGTCAGCCACGGGTCGGACGCGTACAGCCGGACGACCTTCTCCCCGGCCCGCGCCCGGCTCACGACCGCGGCGGTCGCGGCCTCGGCGTCCCGGACCGGCTTGGGAGCGTCGAGGTCGCCGATCTTCAGGACCTCCGCCGACAACGACTCGATCACGGCCGACGGTACGTCCGGGTCCGCGACCACCACGTCGGCGGCGGCGAGAGTCTCCACGGCAAGGACCGTGAGCAGCCCCGGATCATGGGGTCCGGCGCCCACCAGGGCGACCGGGGACACGGGCTTCTTGGTACGTCGGGTGGCCATGCTCAGCTTGTTCCCATCAGCGTTTGTGCTCCGGCGGACAACATCTCGTCCGCGAGGCGCTGCCCGAGCGCCTCCGGGTCGACGGCAGAACCGGTGAGTTCGCACCGCAGGACCCTGCTGCCATCCGGCGCCGCGACCACCGCCCGCAGGCGGAGGTCACCCACGGCGGGCGCACCATCGCCACCTGTGGCCGGGCTCGAGCCGGTACTCGGGAGGACCCGGCCCAGGGCACCCACCGGAGCGGTACAACCGGCTTCGATGCCCGCCAGGAAAGCACGCTCGGCTCTGACCGCGACAGAGGACGGTGCGTCGTCGAGCACAAACCGTAGCAGCTCCGCGAGCCCTCCATCGATTCCCTGGCTCAGATCTGGTCCGCTCCGGACGTAGGATTGTCCGCTTTCCGCCAGCCCGCCACCAGCCGACCCACCACCAGCCAACGCGGCACCCGCCGGCCCGCCACTCGTCGGACTGCCACCGGCCAAAGCACCGTTCGTCAAAGCACTGCCCGCCAACGGAGCCACCGCGGTGCCCGCCGTCCGGAGGCACTCGATTGCCAGCGCGCCCTGGCCGGGAGCGGGCAGGATCACCTCGGAGGGGATGATCTCGGTCACCGCGTCGAGGCGGTCGAGCCGCTCCAGGCCCGCGTGCGCGAGGATGACGGCGTCCACCTCCCCGTCGATGGCCTTCTTGATCCGGGTGTCGACGTTCCCCCGGATCGGGACGACGTCGAAACCGAGCCCCATGGCGCGCAGCTGCGCCGCCCGGCGCGGCGCCCCGGTGCCGATACGCGCGTTCGGGCCCAGCCTGACCAGCCCGCGGCCGCTGGGTGAGACGAGGACGTCCCGGGTGTCGACCCGGGGTGGGACGGCGGCCAGCACGAGCCCGTCCGGGGTGGCGGTCGGGAGGTCCTTGAGCGAGTGGACGGCGAGATCGATCTCGCCGGACAACAGCGCCTCACGAAGCGCGCTCACAAAGACGCCCGTGCCACCGATCTGGCTGATCGCCCCCTGCGACCTGTCACCGTCAGTAACGATCGGGACCAGTTCCACCTGGCAGCCGAGCCGGGCCCGCAGCGCCTCGGCCACGTGCCCCGACTGGGCCAGGGCCAGCGCGGAGCGCCTGGTGCCCAGGCGCAGCGGGCGACGTGTGAGCCAGGCGAACGACCGGGCGTGCGATCGGGCGTCGGGCTCTCGGGTGTCTGTCACGTTCTCTCCACCAGATCCAGGTCAGGTGCGGAGACAATGGCCGGCACGTCCCGTGGAAGGTCGAACAGCTCGCGCAGCGCCTCGGCGTAGCTGTCACCGCCCGGCGCCTCCGCGAGCTGCTGCACCCGCACAGTGGGCGCGTGCAGCAGCTTGTCGACGACTCTGCGCACCGTGCCGGAGACCATGTCCCACTCACGGTTGTCAAGATCGGGCAGGCGGGTGCGCAGCCGGTCGAGCTCGTCGCGCACCACAGCCGCCGCGTGTGCCCGCAGCGCCACCACGGTCGGGGCGACGCGCTCCGCCCGCCGCCGGTCGAGGAACCCGCCCACCTCGGCGGCGACCAGGGAGCGGACGGCCTCCACGTCATGGGAGACCTGCGCCCCGTCCAGGGCGACCCGCAGCGCCTCGATGTCGATCAGGGTGACCCCGGGAAGTTCCCGAACCGCGGGGTCGATGTCACGGGGAAGCGCGAGGTCGAGGAAGACCAGCGGGCGGCCGCCGCGGCCCTCGACAGCCGCGCGGACCTGGTCGTGGCTCACCACGTGCCCGGACGCCCCGGTCGACGAGATGACCAGGTCCGCCCGACCGATCTCGTGGGCGATGTCGCTCAGCCCGACCGCGCGGGCGTCATGGGTCTGGGCCACCCGCGCCGCGTGCGCCGCCGTCCGGTTCGCGACGACGACCTCGCCGGCGCCGGCACGGCGCACGGTCTGGGTGGCCAGCGAGCCGACCGCGCCCGCGCCGATGATCAGAACCCGGGCGCCGGCGAGCGGTTCCGCGTCGGCGGGCTCGGCCGGGGCGGTGAGCTCGGGCCGCAGCAGGTCCTCGACGGCGTCGGCGGGGTCGGTGCCCATGCCCGAGACGGGCACGGCGAGCACGTCGGGCCGACGGGCCTGCAGGTCGAAGGCCGCCATCCGGACACCCACCGAGACGATCGAGGCTCCCGCCGCGTCGATGGATGTCTCGCTGTGGGCCCGCTTACCCACCCGCAGCGCGTTCTGGAACAGCGCGCCGAGCGCCCCGCTCGTCACCTCGGCCGCCTGGGCCGCCCGGAAGGCCACCCGGACCTGGCCGAGGATCTGGGCCTCGCCGACGAGCATCGAGTCCAGGCCGCATACCACCGAGAAGAGGTGGCTGACCGCACGCGCCTCGTGATGGACGTACAGATGCGCCGCGAGATCGTTCATGGGCACGCCGCACACCCGGCTGAGCTGGTCCGAGATGTCGGCCAGCCCACCGTGGAAGGTCTCCACCTCCGCGTAGATCTCGGTGCGGTTGCAGGTGGAGAGGATCACCGCCTCGCTCACGTGATCGGCGGCCACCAGGTCGTGGAGCACCTTCGGCGTCTCGTCGGCGGAGACGGCGGCCAGCTCCAGCAGCGACGTCGGCGCGGTCCGGTGGTTGAGGCCCACCGCGAGCAGGCTCATTCGGCCTCACTCCCGCCGGCGACCACGGGCAGGGACACCCGCGACGGCCGCACAGCCGGCGTCGGCCGCGCGGCGGGGGTCGACTGCGCAGCCTGGGTCGACTGCGTAACCGGCGGCGACGGCTGCGTTACCTCCAACGGCTGCGCAGCCTGCTCCGGCGCCACCCGCGACGACGGTGACAGCACCCGACGAGTCATCCGCACGACCTCACCAGCCTCGTCATCCACGATTCCGCCCGGCCCCGGCTCACCACCGACGGCCCGCACCCCCGGCCGGGGGGGCAGGCCTGGCGACGGACGTTTGCGCGCTTCGTGAAAGGAGAGAATCTGCAGCTCCAGGGCAAGGTCGACCTTACGCACATCCACTCCCTCGGGCACCGAAAGCACCGTAGGGGCGAAATTCAGGATGCTGGTCACGCCCGCTGCGACGAGTCGATCGCAGACACCCTGGGCCGCCGCCACCGGCGTACAGATCACGCCGATGGTCACCTGGCAGTCCTCGATGACCGCTTCCAGCTCGTCGGCCGGACGGACGACGACCGCACCGACCCGCTCGCCCACCCGGGACGGATCGGCATCCACCAGGGCCGCGATCCGGAACCCGCGGGCATGGAAGCCGCCGTACCCGGCCAGTGCATGCCCGAGGTTACCCACGCCCACGAGCACCACCGAGCGGTCTTCGGTCAGGCCGAGCTCGGCCGAAATGCACTCCAGCAGGATGCCGACCTCGTAGCCGACCCCGCGGGTGCCGAAGGATCCGAGCTGGGAGAGGTCCTTGCGGACCTTGGCCGAGGTGACCCCGGCAGCGGCGGCGAGTGTGTCCGACGACACCGTCTGCACGCCACGCTCGCCGAGCCCGGTCAGCACACGCAGGTAGAGCGGCAGCCGGGCCACCGTCGCCTCGGGCATCGGCGATCTGCCCGACAGCCGCCCGGTACCCCGCCGTGGTGAACCCATCCGCGGCTCCCGACATCCCTCGACAGTGCGGACGGATCGCCGTGCCGCTGGGCACCGACCAGATCCGCGTGCCGACGCATTCCGCGTGCCGACACCCGAGCCTGCCGGCACCCGACCAGGCGTGCACGCCCGATTGGACGTCCACGCTCGACCCGGCGGCTACCACGGCCGACGACCGCGTCTGCGGACGCATCGATTCTACGACTTCGTGAAGTGATTCACGATGTTCTCGGAGCCTTCGGTCCGCCATCGCGATTGGACCCGCCCCGCTGCCGGGAGCCATCGGACCGCCCCGCCCGCCCGGTCCGCCACGACCAGCGGTCACCCGCCAGGGCACGACGCAACCGCTCCTCCTCGACCCGCCAGTACCCGTGTTCCCGGCCGTCCACGAGGATCACCGGCAGCCGGTCTCCGTAGGCGTCGGCGGTCTCGGGGTCGGCATCGGCGTCCATCTCCCGCCAGCCGACACCGAGCTCGGCGCTCACCTTCGCAATCACCACTCGTGCGTCATCACACAGATGACAGCCCGCCCGGGTCACCAGGACGATCCGAACGCCGGACTCCCCCGCTCCGCCTCCCTCACCGGGAGCGGAGCCGACCGCGGAACCGTCCTGGGGAGTCTGCGGGCTTCGACTGTGGTTCCGTTCGGACATCTGTGCACGGACGTCGATCACCTCAGCGACGATAGTGCTTCGACGCCGTCCGGTTACCTACCATCGGGTGACGATCCACTGCCCGTCGGCAGTCAGGCGCGCCGACGGTGCCAGGTCTGGCGTGGATGGAGACCCGGCTACACTCAGCTACCCGGCGGCTATGGTGGTGACGGTCACCAGGCCGTTTCCGGCATCAGCTCGGCCCGCGAACCGTCTCCGCCCGCGAACCGTCTCCGCCCGCGAACCGTCTCCGCCCGCGAACCGTCTCCACCCGCGACGTCCACGCTCGGGAGCCCGCATGTGCGCCACGACGTGCCTCACTCCCAGCGGGCTACTCGCCGGCAGCCCACTGGCTGTTGGGCCACTGGCTGTTGGGCCACTGGCCGTCGGGCCGCGCGCCGGCACCCCACGCGCCGACAGCTCATCGGCCCGTCATCTGCTCGGCCTGCTGCCGCTGCTCGGCGCGGCCGTGGCCATGGCCCGGGCGACCGCCGGGAACACCGCCAGCGTCGAGCCATCCGACCTGCTCGCCCAGGCCTCCGACGCCCGCGGTGAGGAGCTGGCCGGCCCGCGGGGGGAGGACGACCTCGTCCGGCGGGCCCGCCGCGGGGAGCGGGAGGCGTTCGGGCTCATCTACGACCAGCACGCCGACCTCGTCTTCCGCTATGCCTACTACCGCGTCGGCGGCAACCGCGCGGTCGCCGAGGACGTGGTGTCCGAGACGTTTCTGCGGGCCCTGACCCGGATCTCGAGCTTCGAGTGGCAGGGGCGCGAGATCGGCGCCTGGCTGATCACCATCGCCCGCAACCACATCGTCGACCTGGCTCGCTCAGGCCGCGCCCGGCTGGAGTTCCCGACCGCCGACCTGCTGGCCACCGCCGACGAGCGGGTGGGCTCGGGCACGGTGGTCCCCGGGCCGGAGGACACCGTGCTGTCCGCCATCGAGCTGCGGGAGCTGCTCCAGGCGCTGAGCTCGCTGGGCGCCGAGCAGCGGGAGTGCGTCACGCTCCGGTTCCTGCAGGGGCTCTCCGTGCGCGAGACCGCACTGGCGATGAACAAGAAGGAGGGCGCGGTGCGAGCGCTGCAGCTGCGGGCCGTGCGTACCCTCGCCCGGCAGCTGCCCGCGCCCCGCGGGGACTGACCCGCACGGTCAGCCGTTCCGTCCGTGGGCCGTCGCACGTCGTAGGCTGACTGCGCCGCTCGACGAGCCGGGACGGCCGGAGGCAGTGCCAGCCGGAGGCACTGCCGGGGGCATCCGCGGGCGAGGCGCGGCGGGCCGGGCCGGAGGCCACCGGCGACGGTGATCGGACGGGGGCGGAGATGACATGAGGGTGCGACGACGCAAGGACCACCTGGATGGCCGGGAGGCGGCCGAGGTCGCGGCCACCGCCGCGTTGAAGGTCGCCGCCGAGGAAGTGGCGAAGGCTCCGCCGGACGAGTCCGCCGCGGCGTTCTTCGACGTGGACAACACCATGATGGCCGGCGCCTCGATCTTCTACTTCGCGCGCGGGCTCGCGGCCCGCGACTTCTTCGACTCGCGGGACCTGCTGAAGTTCGGCTGGCAGCACATCAGCTACCGGCTGCGCGGGCTGGAGGACCCGAACGGGATGCGGGACGCCCGCGAGGCCGCCCTGGCCTTCGTCGCCGGGCGCAACGTCACCGACATCGTCCGCTACGGCGAGGAGATCTACGACGAGCGGATGGCGCAGCAGATCTACTCGGGGACGCACGCGCTCGCCCAGCAGCACCTCGACGCCGGGCAGCGGGTCTGGCTCGTGACCGCGACGCCGGTCGAACTGGCCTCGATCATCGCCCGGCGCCTCAGCCTGACCGGCGCGCTCGGCACCGTCAGCGAGGTGGCGGACGGCTGCTACACCGGGCACCTGGTCGGCGAGCCGCTGCACGGGCCGGCCAAGGGGGCGGCGGTGCGGGCACTGGCCGAACGCGAGGGCCTGGACCTGTCGCGGTGCTGGGCCTACTCGGACTCGATCAACGACCTTCCGATGCTCTCGCTGGTCGGCCATCCGGTGGCGATCAACCCGGACCCGGACCTGCGCGCCGTCGCCAAGGAACGGGACTGGCTGATCAAGGATTTCCGCACCGCGCGCAAGGCCGCCCGGATCGGCATCCCGACCGCGGCCGGGCTGGGTGCTCTCGGTGGCGGTGTCGCGGCCGGAATGGCTCTGCGCCGCCGATACGGCGGGACCTGAGCGGGACTCGCGGACCGCGGCTGGCCCGAATTCCGGGATTCGGGTCAGAAGAACTCAGAAGAACACCGACCGACGCTGCATCAGCAGGCCGTACAACGTGTGCTGAATCGTCTCGCGAATGCGGTCGTTGAGCTCGAAGACGAGCATCGGGTCCTCGGCCGCCGCGGCGGTGTACTGGCTCGTGTCCACCGGCTCACCGAACTCGATGATCCATTTGCTCGGCAGCGGGAGAAGGCCGAAAAGACCCAGCCAGGGAAACGTCGGTGTGATCGGCACGTAGGGCAGCCCCAGCACCCTGGCGAGGGTCCGGGCGTTGCCGACCATCGGATAGATCTCCTCCGCGCCCACCACGGTGCAGGGAATGATCGGCGCACCGGCACGCAGCGCCGCCGAGACGAAACCACCGCGGCCGAAGCGCTGGAGCTTGTAACGCTCGCTGAACGGCTTGCCGATGCCTTTGAAGCCCTCAGGCCACACCCCGACGAGATGACCCGCTCCCAGCAGGCGTTCGGCGTCCGCGTGGCAGGCCAGCGTGTTGCCGGTCTTTCGGGCCAGCGGAGCCAGGAACGGAACGGCGAAGACCAGGTCGGCGGCCAGCATCCGCAGGTGGCGGTGGGCCGGGTGATGGTCGAGAACCGCCAGGGCGGTCATCAGCGCGTCCAGCGGAAGTGTCCCGGAGTGGTTCGACACGACGAGCGCGCCGCCCCGGTCCGGAATGTTCTCCAGGCCGCGGGTCTCGACCCGGAAATAGCTGCGGTAGATCGGGCGCAGCAGCGGCGCCACGACATGCTCGGTGAGATCGACGTCGAATCCGTGCTCGTCGACCGTGTAGTCCCCGGTGATCCGGCGGCGCAGGAACGCGAGCAGTTCGGCCAGGACCCGCTCCAGCTCACCGGCATCGGCCGGCGGGTCGCCGGGACCCGTCCCACCACCGGCGTCAGCGTCGGCCCCGGTGCCGCTCTCCGCCTCCGTCTCCGTCTCCGTCTCCGTCGCAGCATCGGCACCGGCCTCGGCCGAGCTCGTCCCGGCGTTGCCCTTGTCGGGCTCCTCGTCGGTACCGACCACGCGTAGGCCGACCGCGCCGCTCCTGCCGTTCGAGTCGGACCGCCCGTTCGAGTCGGTCCTTCCGTGCGGTGTCAACGGCATCTCAGCCCCTCTCCACCGGTCGCGGGCGTGCGGTCATCGGGGCGTTCCCGCGGGCCGGTGGCCGGCCAGCAGGCCGCGAAGGCCCTGTTCGACCCGCTCGACGAGCTCGTGGTCGATGGTGAACCGCAGCTCCCGGTCATGCACGAAGCTGTCGAACGTCGCGACGGTCGAGTACCGCGGAACGTACCCGAACACTTCCTTGAGCTTCGTGGTGTCCACCGCGCGCCCGTGCGCGAGAAAGCCGAGCTGCTCGGAGGAGAAGTCGACGAGCCGCAGGCGGCGCGCGATGTTACCCAACGACCCGATCGCCGGAAAGGGAATCGGCAGCGGCGGCCGCCCGGCCCGCCTGATCGCCTGCGACAACAGGAGCACGCCATCACCGGCGACATTGAAAGTCCCGGCGTGGTCCTCCCGGGTGGCCTTCATCAGGACGGCCATCGCGTCCTCGGCGTGCAGCAGCTGGATGCGGGGATCGAAGCCGAGAACGGTCGGAACAACCGGCAGGTCGAGATAACGGGCGAGCGGGGAGTCGACTCCCGGGCCGAGAACGTTCGCGAGCCGGAGCACCGTCACGGCGATATCGGGGCGCCGGCGACCGAAGCCGCGAACATAGCCCTCGACCTCGACCGCGTCCTTGGCGTACCCGCCACCGGGAAAGCCGCGCGGCTCCATCTCCTCGGTGAACAGCGCCGGATCCCGCGGGGACGAGCCGTAGATCGACGTCGTGGACTTGACCACCAGCTTCCGCACCCCGGGCGCCTTCTGGCAGGCCGCGAGAAGCTGCATCGTCCCGATGACGTTGATCTCCTTCATCGCCGTGCGCCCGCCGGCGCCCAGCGGCGTGGCGAGCACGCTCAGATGCAATACGGTGTCGATCGCGGCGGTGGAGATCACCTTCGCGATCAGGGGATTGCGGATGTCCACCCGGACGAACTGGGTTCGCCCCAGATCCTCCGCCGGCGCGATCGTGTCGACACCGACCACGTCGACGATTTCGGGATCAGCGGCCAGTGCCAGTGCCATCTCGGCGCCCAGCGGGCGTGACACCCCCGTCACAAGCACGCGACGTGGCCTCATGGACGCCTCCCGCGCAAAGCTCTCCAAGTCGACCGGCGGCCGGACTTGCGGGGCCATCGTACGCCGGATGCGACCCCGCCAGCTGCGCAGCGTCACAAAAAACTTCCAGATCGACACCTAGAGTAGCCAGATGTCGATCCCGTCCCCGCGGCGGCGCCGCCCGACCACTGACGTCAGAGCTCGGAACGGCGTCGGGAACCGGAACGGCGTCGGGATGAGGTGCCGCCGGTGAGGCCGGGGGCGGTGAGGCCGGGTCGGCAGAGCCGGAGTCGACGGAGTCGGCGGATCATCGCCGGCCGCGGGCCGCGACCATGGCGGGACGCGGACCGTTGCGGGGCACCTGGGCGACCACGACCGCGTCACCGCGCCGCAGCCGCAGCACCTCCGCGGCCCGACCGCAGTTCACCGCGATCATGACCTGGCGCAGCGCGTCCTCACAGAGCGCCAGTTCGCCGGGTGCGACCTCGCCGTAGGTGTGGGTGAACGGCATCGTGAGCTTCCGGGCATCCGCCCGGACCTCCACCGGATCACCGAGCAGCACCCCGGCGGCCTCCAGCTCGGACCGGGTCATGTTGAGCGAGAGGTTCCCGAAGTGGTCCACCGAGACCACCTCGCCGTGCACGTGGTCGTCGTCGACATGGCATCCGCGCGGCTCGACGACCACCAGTTCGGCGGGGTCGAGCCGGGGGCCGACATCGGCCGGGGAGAGCCCGACCGCCAGTCGGGCCGCGACCGGCGCGTACACGTCCCGACCGCGGAACACCGCCGTCGGCAGAGGCAGCCACAGGTCCGGGTTGGAGATCTCGTAGGCCTCCTCGACCCCGCCGAGCAGCTCCCAGCCCAGCGAGGCGACCCCGTTGTCGGGCACGACGAACAGCGAGCCCTCGGCGGTGCGCACGACGATGCCACGCGTGTATCCGCTGGCGTCGAGCTGCTCGACGACGACGAGATGGATTCCGGACGGGAGGTAGCCGACCGCACCCACCAGAGTCACCGCCGCCTGGCCGACGTCCTGCGGCTCGATGGAGTGGCACAGGTCCAGCACCCGCGCCTCGGGCGCGTGCCTGGCGATGATCCCATGGCAGACACCGACGCAGGCGCCGTCCACTCCGTAGTCCGACATGAACGTGATCCACCCGCTGGCCATAGGACCCCCTGCGCCCGGCCGGCGCCGTTGCCGGCCACGCGACCAGGGTGCCATACGGTCACCACATCGGCACGAACGAGCACACGGAGTGAAACAGCCTCGTTACACGGCTACAGGCCGCCCGCGAGTCGCTCCGCGAAACCAGGCCACGACACCAGGCGGAGGGCGACGACCAGTCTGCGACGGCAGGGGGGCGACAGCAGCCCGCGCCCGGAGGCGCACCGCAAGGGACCACCGGGACCGCCGAGACCGGCACCGCCCGGCGGCCACGGGCCGCCCGCGGGTCGGTCGCCGGCCTGGGTCGCCCCCCGCGAGTGCTACTTCTTGTTGCGGCGCTGGACCCGTGTCCGCTTGAGCAGCTTGCGGTGCTTCTTCTTGGCCATACGCTTGCGACGCTTCTTGATTACGGAACCCACGTACCCGACCGATCTGTTGAAGATGTTTTTCCGAGCGAGCCTACCCGTCGAAACCGTGTGGCCCGGCAACCGGTGCACGGTACCAGTGCCGGCGATGCCGGCCTGGCAACCACCGATTCGCCGTCAGGACGCACCGAGCTCCCGGGAGCGGGCGCACGCGGCCTCCACCGCGTCCAGCACGGCGGCACGCACCGCGGCGCGGTCGAACTCCCGCAGGGCCGCGATGGTGGTCCCGCCCGGGGAGGTGACCGCCTCACGCAGCAGCGACGGATGCTCCGCACCGGACGCACCGGAGCCGTCCCCCGCAGCTCCGCGGGCCATCAGCGCGGACCCGGCGGCGGTCTGCACCACCAGCTCGGCCGCCAGTGCCCGTGGGAGGCCCAGCAGCACCCCACCCTCGATCATCGCCTCGATCAGGTAGAAGAAGTAGGCCGGACCGCTGCCGGACAGCGCTGTCACCGCGTCGAGCTGGCTCTCGCTCACCCTGACCACCCGGCCGACCGGGCGGAGCATCTCCTCGACGGTCGCCAGGTGCTCGTCGCCCGCGCCCGGCCCGGCGCACAGGGCCGACATCGCCGCGCTCACGAGCAGCGGGGTGTTCGTCATGACCCGCACGACGGGCGTGCCCGCCGGCAGACGCTGCGCGACGAAGGACGACGACACCCCGGCCGCCACGGAGACCACCAGCGTGCCGGGCTTGATGTGCGCGCCTATCTGGTCCAGGACGCTTCCCATGTCCTGCGGCTTGACGGCCAGCACGACGGTGCCGGCCGCCGCGACGGCCGCCGGCGGGTCCAGCACCTCGACGCCGTACTCCGCGGCGACCTGCGCGGCCCGGCCCGGATCGCGCTCCGCGGCGAGCACCTCGGACGGCGCGCGGCCGGCCCCCAGCAGCCCGGACATCAGCGCACCGCCAAGGCGCCCGACCCCGACGATCGCCAGAACGCTACTGCCCTGCACCACCACTCACTCCCCTTCACCACCGATCCGCCACTGCCCGTGGCGGCCACCGCTGCTGAAGGCTATGACCTCGGCGGACGGACGCGGCTACCAGTCGCCTCCGGCTCCGGGAATCGGACCGAACAGCGGATCAGGCTGGGCCGACTCCCGCTCGGAGCGCCCGGCGCGCGCGTCCCGACCGTCCCGCGTGCCGGCCGGCTGACGGCCCGCCGGGTACTCGTGGTCCGGGCCCTGCGCCGGTCCAGGGTGGCGATCCCGGCCCGGTCCGGGCCCGGGACGTCCCGCAGGGGGCCGCCCACCCGTGTCGTGCCCGCTGACCGGCCCGTGCGCGTGGCCGGGGCCCTGACCGCTGACCGGCCCGTGCGCGAACGCCCGCCCGTGGTGCCCCGAGTCGTGGCCGGGCCGTGGCGTCGGTGTGGGCCGGCGGCCCGGGTCGGCCCGCGGATCGGTGAGCGCCGGCAGCTGCAGGTTCATCGTCTCCCCGACGACGGACGCCGCCGCCCGCGGGTCCCCCGCCGGGACGCGGTCGTCCGGACCGTGCCGTCCGGTGGACGGATAGCGGGCCCAGTCCGGAACGGGCGTCGGTTCCATCCCGGCGGTGCGGACGGCACCGACCGCCGGACCGTGCTCGTACACCGCGGGCCCGTCCGGCCGGTCGTAGGTGACGTCACCCGGTTGCGGTCGACCGAACCCGGAAGCCACCGGCAGGCCCGTGGCACCTCGCCACCCGCCCTGGGCCGGCAACGGGTCCCGGTCACGCTGTGGGTACCCCTCGTCCACCCAGTCGACGTCGCCGTCCGAGCGGGACATCGCCGCGACCGGCTCCCGGTCCCAGTCCCGGTTCCGCTCCCGGTCCCGCGGGTCCGGCAGTTCCAGGGACTCGGGAACTTCCGCCAGCTCAGGCAGGTCCGGCAGATCGCGGCCAGGCGCGCCGGGCGCGGGTCCGGAGCGGTCCGCCCCGGAGTCCGGGCGGGGCGCGTCGGCCGGCGACGGGCCCGCCGCGTCATCCCGGGGCCTCGCCGGCCCGCGCGGGGTGTCGGACCACTTCGGCCGGCGCGCCTGGATGGGCTTCTCGATGAATCGGTTCGCGAGATAGGCGGCGATCGTCGTGCCCACCGCCGCGACGAACACCCCGGGCCACAGTCCGATCCGCGGGACGACCTGGCCCGCGGAGGCGGAGATGAACGGGTAGTGCCACAGGTAGATGCTGTAGGTGATCTTTCCGAGCCAGGCCATCTTCGGCGCGCCGAGCAGTTTGACCCAGCGGGCCTCCCGGTTGACGTCACACCCGAGGATCAGGATCGCCCCGAGCGCCGCGGTCGGCACATAGGCGGCGTAGTCGATCCAGTTGGGGAGGTACTGCTCCTTGCTCGGGCCGGCGAAGCACAGGACCAGCATCGCGATCCCGGCCGGCAGGCCCAGGACGGCCAGCCGGCGACCGGTCGTCCAGCGCTGCACCGCGGCCATGGTCACCGCGGACGCGGCCCCGCGTGCCGGGCGTTCCCGCCCCTTCCCCTCGCCTCCGGTGGAGTCACCGGCCGGTCCCGTCCCAGCCGGCCCGGCCAGGGCCCGCAGGCGGTTGTCCCGCCAGATCGCGACCATGCAGCCGATGAGCAGCGGCGCGATGTGCGTGTCCAGGCCGAAGTAGACACGGGTGCGGACGGCCCCGCTGGCGGCGCAGACATACGTCCAGCCGATGACGAGCCCGACCGAGGCGACCAGGAACATCAGCAGGTACGGCCGCAGTCGGCGCGAGCGCATGAAGAGCAGGAACGCCCCCGGCCAGATCAGGTAGAACTGCTCCTCCATCGACAGCGACCAGACGTGCGGCAGCCAGCGGCCGCCGGCCTCCGGGTTAACGATCCGGTACCAGTTGTTGACGTTGAAAAACGTGCTGATCGCGGTTTTGAAGAAGTCGTCGCGGTACGGGATGTCGTCCCATTTGAAGGCGACCGTGACGGCCAGGCCCACCAGGAGGTAGAACCACATCCCCGGCATGAGGCGGAAAGATCGGCGCACCAGGAACTTGCCGATGGCGATCGTGCCCGTTCGGGCCTGCTCGGCGAGCAGCAGGGTCGTGATCAGAAAGCCGCTCAGCACGCAGAACATGTCCACGGCGACGTTGCTGGCGCGGATCGCGCCCATGTGCCCCGCGAGAATGATGTAGATGCAGACCACGCGGAGGCCGTCGAGCGCCGGATTGTAGGCGAACTTGGCCGCGGCCAGCGCCTCCGCCTCGGTCGGCCCACGCCGCGACGACTCTCCGGCCGCAGAACGTCGCGTGACCGCGGAACGCTCGGGCTGCGGCGGTCCGTCGGTCCTCGGCCGAGAACCAGCTCTCACGATCGCGCGTCTCCTCGTCCAGCCAGGGACACCGCGGCGAACCCGGCATGGGCGCCTGGCGATCCCTGGTCCGTCGTCTGTCCACGGCCGGCATCGGCGCCTGGCCCCGCGGACAGGGCACGGCCGAGCTCGGCTGTCGTATGACTACGTCAGCGAACCGACCAGAACCCCACGAACCTGCTAGACGATAGCGGACAGGTTTTATCAGACTTTCATTGCGTACCGGACAGCGGCACCTATGGCTTTCTGATGAACTCGATCAGGACCCCGCGTCACCTATGGGCCATTACCAGGCCAGAAGCACCGCGAAGTGGCGTAGATCGCGCGGATCGTGCCATTCTCACGCAACGTCATGGTTACGCGCGTGCGCAACCGGTGTCACGGTGAGCGATGCGCACTCGGCGGGCGGATGACGCCGCCAGTGCCGGGACAGTCGCGCTGTCGGAAGACCGACCACTCACCGCACCCGGGTCAAAGCACCCAGGTCACGACACCTGCTTCACGACACCTGCGTCACGGCACCCGCGCGACGACCAGCATCGTGCGGAACGGCTCGATGACAAGACCGTCGGGAAACGACCGGAGCAGCGAGCGACGTTCGGCGACGAGGAAGTCGTCCAGCCGGTCCCCGATCGCGGCGACGAACGACTTCGAACGCAGCCAGGTCTCGTAGAGATCCACGTCGATCTCCCGGAACCACCGGCAGGTCACGGTGACGACCTCGGCGAACAGCCCGGTCCAGCGCAGTTCCTCCGCGAAGGGCCGGTTGCGGTAGTCCCTGGTGTAGCCCGGGCTCATGGCCTCCAGGCGGTCCTGCTGGCGCTGGTACCAGTGGAACTCGTCGGCGTCGACGTCGTTCCACCACACGGCCAGCGAGCCGCCCGGGCGCAGCACCCGGGCCGCCTCCGCCGCCGCCACCGGAACCCGCATCCAGTGCCAGGCCTGCGCGTAGCTGACCAGATCGACGGTGGCGGACCGCAACGGCAGCGCCTCACCGTCGCCACGCACCACGGGCAGGCCGGGGTTGTGCCGGCGAAGGCGGTCGAGCATCACCGGGCCGGGCTCGACGGGCAGCACCTGGGCCCCGCGGGCCTGCATCGCCCGGGTCGCTATACCCGTGCCGGCCCCCACATCGACCACCCGGGCGCCGGCGACGGGCCGGCCGGCCAGCATCTCCAGATCGACGAAGAGCTGGTCCGGGTAGCCGGGCCGGGCCTGGTCGTAGGCATCCGCCAGTGGGTCGAAGAGTGATCCGGGGCTCACCCCCCGATAGTGGACCGCCGCGGCGGGTCATCGCCAACAACGCAGGCACGACCACGACCACATCATTGCCCCGCGGCCGGACCGGCATCACCGGACCGGCGTCGCGGGGCCGGCGTCACGGGACCGGCGTCACGGGACCGGCGTCACGGGACCGGCGTCACCGAACCGGCATCGCCGGACCGATGTCACCCGGCCGGCGTCACTTCGGCGGGGGCGGCGAGGTTGAGCCGGGTGAACGCGAGCGCCTCCGCGAGGTCCGCCTCCCGCTGGTCACGCGACTCCGCCCGCCTGGTGTTGATCTCGACCACGACCGTTCCCGCGAAGCCGTTGACCGCCAGCCGCTCCAGCAGCTCGGCACACGGCTGCGTGCCACGGCCGGGCACCAGGTGCTCGTCCTTGGCCAGCCCGGTCCCGTCCGCCATGTGGATGTGCGCGAGCCGGTCACCCAGGTCGTCCGCCATGGCCAGGGCGTCCGACCGGGAGACGCTGGTGTGGGAGAGGTCGAGCGTGACATGCCGGTAGCCGTCGTCGATCGGCGACCAGTCGGGCGCGTAGGCGGAGACCTCACGGCCACGGGCCCGCAGCGGGAACATGTTCTCCACCGCGAACCGGATGTCGGTCTCGCCCGCCATCCGATCGATCCCCGCGACGAAGTCGCGGGCGTAGTCCCGCTGCCAGCGAAACGGCGGGTGGACGACGACCGTCGGCGTCTCGAGGGACTCGGCCACCGAGCGCGCCCGCTGGAGCTTCGCCCAGGGGTCACTCCCCCAGACACGCTGTGTCAGCAGGAGGCACGGTGCATGAATGGCCAGGATCGGGATGCCGTGGTAGTCACGCAGCTGACGCAGTGCCTGCGGGTCCTGGCTGACGGGATCCGTCCAGACCATGATCTCGACGCCGTCATAGCCCAGGCGGGCGGCCATCTCGAACGCGGTCGCCGTCGACTCCGGGTAGGTCGACGCCGTCGACAGCGCCACGAGGCCACCGGCCAGCGGCCTGGCCGCAGGCACCTGGGGGGCCGCGACCGCGGCCACCTCCTGACGTGGGGTCACCATCAGACCCGGCAGTGGCGTGGTCGACGTGGTCGGGGCGGCCTCCACCGACGCCACGGGCGCCGACCGCCTCCTGGCACCGTTTGGCTGCACGTGGACTCCCCTGTCGCAGCTTCGGGGCACGGTGACCAGCTCGGCCAGCCGATCATCTCGGCCAGCCGACCAGCGCAGCCAGCCAGGACGGCCGCTCACGGACCTGCCCCGGACCGGTAAGGAACCGGGCCCGTCTTCCAGGCTAGGCCATACTCCGCGGACCGCCTCCCCGGCCGGGCCACGAAGATCCGTTCGCGGGCCGTCGGTCGCTGCGGCACCGGCTGGGCCGGTCCCACACCTTGACGAAGGTCATACCCCGCCGACCGGCGGCAGAGCTCGTGGGCCGTCCAGACCGGAGGTCAGCTGGTCGAGCCGGCGCAGGATCACACCCTCCCGCAGCGCCCAGGGGCAGATCTCCACCTCGTCGAGGTTGAGCAGGTCGAGCGCCTCGGACGCGACGACCGCGCCCGCGACCAGCTGGCCGGCCCGGGACGCGGACACCCCGGGCAGCGCCGCGCGCTCGGACGCCGACATGCGGCACACCCGGGCCGTGACCTCGGCGAGGTCCGCCCGGCGCAGGGACCGCCGCACATAGGTGCCGCGCCCGTACGGCGCCGCGCCGGCGATCCTGGCCAGCGAGCGGAACGTCTTGGACGTCGCGACCGCCCGGGTCGGCTCGCCCACGTGGTAAAGGGACCCGACCACCGGGGCGATCTGCGCCCGGACGTAGCGCCGCAGGGCGTTGAGCTCGGAACGCTTGGGCGGGTCGTTCTCGCCGAGCCAGTTCCTGGTCAGCCGGCTCGCGCCGAGCGGCAGCGACGCGACGACGTCCGGATCCTCGTGCATGCCCGCGCCGATCTCCAGCGAGCCGCCGCCGATGTCCAGCGCGAGCAGGCGGCCCGCGCTCCAGCCGAACCATCTGCGCACCGCGAGGAACGTGAGCCGGGCCTCCGCCTCGCCGGGCAGCACCGTCACCGCGAGCCCGGTGTCGGCACGCACCCGCGCGAGCACGTCGTCCCCGTCCGGTGCCTCCCGGACCGCCGACGTGGCGAAGGCCACCAGGTCGACCACGTTCAGGTTCTGCGCGTGCGTCCGCAGCTCGTGGATGCAGGCGGTCAGCGCGCGTTCACCGTTGTCCGCCAGCCGGCCCTCACCGTCCAGGAGCTCGACGAGCCGCAACGGGATGCGCACGCTCGCGGCCGGCTGCGGCTGGCCGCCCCGGTGTGCGTCGACCACCAGCAGGTGCACGGTGTTCGACCCGATGTCGATGACACCGAGCCGCATCGGCTCGTCACGCTGGGAGGCGTGGACCTGCGCCGGCCGGCCGCTGCCCTGCGGATCGTTCTCGACGGCGCCCCCGGGCGAGCCCGGCCCGGCGGCGGCACGGGACGAGCCCGGCGCGGCACCGACAACGGGCACGAGTGCGCGATCCTGCATCACCACCGGTGCCGGGTCCTGCGCCGACACCGGTGCCGGGTCCTGCATCGGCGCCGGCGCCGAGCCCCAGCCGACCTCGGCGGGCTCGGGGGCGTCGACCTCGCCGCCACCCGGCCCGCGGCGGGACAACGCTGGCCTCAGCCGCACCGTCGATCACCAGCCCGGTCCGCGCCGAAGCCGGCGGCCCGGCGGCCACCCGCCCCGTGATCGACTCCGTGAACGACTCCGCCGTCGCGGATCACTGCGCGAAATACCATTCCGTGACACCCCACTCCGTGACCAAAAGCCACCAAATGGTCACCCCCTGCGTATGGTGCTGCTGACGTCCCGTGACCAGTACGCCGCACAGCCGGCCAGCCCCGAGATCCGACCGGCGTGGGATCTGGCCGACCCGCGCACATGTCAAGGTAGCGGCACGCTGACCAGGCACGTTGACCAGGCACATTCACCGGGCTCGCCGCTGGCCGTCAGACGCCGGGGGAACGGCGGCTCAGGGCTCGAACTTGTAGCCCAGTCCGCGCACGGTCACCAGGTGGCGCGGGGCCCCGGGTTCCGCTTCGATCTTGGTCCGCAACCGCTTCACATGGACGTCCAGGGTCTTGGTGTCGCCGACATAGTCCGACCCCCACACCCGGTCGATCAGCTGGCCGCGGGTGAGCACCCGGCCCGCGTTGCGCAGGAACATCTCCAGCAGCTCGAACTCCTTGAGCGGCAGCGCCACCTGGTTGCCGTCGACGGTGACGACGTGCCGTTCGACGTCCATGCGCACCCGGCCGACCTCCAGGGTGGTGTCGGACACCTCCTCGGTCTCGACCCGGCGCCGCAGCACCGCGCGGATCCGGGCGACCAGCTCACGCGCGGAGAACGGCTTGGTCACGTAGTCGTCCGCACCGAGCTCGAGCCCGACGACCTTGTCGATCTCGCTGTCCCGAGCGGTCAGCATGATCACCGGAACGGTCGAACGGGCGCGCAGCGTCCGGCAGACCTCCGTGCCGGACAGCCCCGGAAGCATCAGATCGAGCAGGATGAGATCGGCGCCGCGCCGGTCGAACTCGGCCAGGGCACTCGGTCCGTCGCCGACGACCGCGACCTCGAATCCCTCCCGCTCCAACATGAACGACAACGCATCGGAGAAGGACTCCTCGTCCTCGACCACGAGCAGCCTGGTCACCGTCACGCTCCCTGTCTTTCCCGCGTCCCCGGGGTTCTCCGGGAACAAATGTCACGCCGCACGATCGCGTCGTCTCAGATTCCGGCGCCGGGAACAGGGGGCACCGGAAAAGCTGCCGGGTGAATCCGGCCGAAGGTCACGCGCCGAAAAAGATCAGTGTCCAGCATTGTGGGCTCCGTGTACGCCGAACCGGTCCGATCGGACCACGGCGGCCCCACTTCACCGTGACCCGGGTGCCGAGCCGGCACCCACGGCACCGCTCACGGCGCCCCCTGTACGGTCCTCCGCCGCCCGGTCATCGGTCGCTCGCTCGTCAGCCGAGCGGTCATCGGCCGAGCGGCCGTCCGTCGCAGCCGGATCGTCCGACCCCGACGGTAGCCGGAGCGTGAACGTCGAACCACGCCCCTCCGCACTCCAAACACCCACCGACCCACCGTGGTTGGTCGCGATGTGCTTCACGATCGCAAGTCCCAGACCGGTTCCGCCGGTAGCCCTGGAACGGGCCGGATCCGCGCGGTAGAAACGCTCGAAAACGCGCTCCAGATCCTTTTCCGCGATACCGATTCCCTCGTCCGCGACGGAGATCTCGACTATTTCCCCGACCTGCCGGACCCCCAGCACCACCCGTGTTCCGCGCGGCGAGTAGCTGATGGCGTTGTCGAGCAGGTTCGCCACCGCGGTCACCAGCTGCCCCTCGTCGCCGCGCACCCGGAGCCCGCCGGCGCCGATGACCGCGACCGAGATCTCGTGGGCCTGCGCGTTGTACCGGTTCCGGTCGACCGCCTCCGCGAGCACCACCGACACCGGCACCGGCGCCAGCTCCGGCATCGGTTCCGCGCCCTGCAGCCGGGACAGATCGATGATCTCCTGGACCAGCCGGGCCAGGCGGGCGGACTCGTGCGTCATCCGCGAGGCGAAGCGACGCACGGCGACCGGGTCCTCACTGGCCTCGCTGACCGCCTCGGCGAGCAGGTGCAGTGCCCCGACGGGCGTCTTGAGCTCATGGCTGACGTTGGCGACGAAGTCGCGCCGCACGGCCTCCACCCGCCGCGAGTCGGTGATGTCGTCGAGCAGAACCGACACGTACCCGCTGTCACCGAGCGGCCTGGCGTAGGCCCAGACCGCGAGTGCGGTCTGGTCGGGCCGGGCCCGGGTCAGCGGCGGCTCGGGCACCGGCGGAAGATCCAGCTGGCGGTTGCGTTCCGCGCCGGCGAGCCGGCAGGCCGTCACCAGATCGGCCACGTCCGGGACGCCGAGCTGGTCCCCGGCCACGACACCCATCCGCCGGGCGGCCGAGTTGACCAGCACGACGACATTGGTGTTGTTCACCACAACCAGCCCGGAGGGCAGCCCGGCGATCACCTGCCGGACCAGCGCGGCCGGCAACGAGTGCGGACCGGTCGCCCCCGCGCGCACCGCCGCGGCGCCGTGACGGTCTTCCGGGTCGGGCCGGGTCACGGTCACCTGGCCGACCCCGCCACGCCGGTCAGCCGCGCCGCGCCAGTCAGGCCCGCGATGCCGGTCAGCCGCGTCGTGCCGGCCAGCCCCGCCATGCCGGTCAGCCGCGCCGTGTCGGTCCGCTTCATCGTTCCGCCACCCCACAACATGAACGTTTCACGAGGCCGGGTCCCACCATCAGGGATGCCCACCCGGGCACACGGGGCACAACTGTCGCGAAACAAGAGGTGACCAGCAGTCATCGCGACGCCCGACCTGTCCACCACGTGCCGAATGCTAGGCCTCGCCAGGTCGTTTGTGCTTTGCCATGAGTTGATTCACTGCCGATGGTCGCCAGCTGTTCATCCGGCCTATCGTCGATGTTCACCGTGCGGCGAGGGCTGCGCATCATCGTCGGACGTCAGCCCCCCGAGGCCCACCGGCCAACTGTGATCGAATGGTGCTCCGGACCTCGCCTAGTTGTAAGGAGCCGTCTGTGCGGGACGTCTTCCAGGAAGAACTGGACAGCATCAACCGGTCACTGATCGAGATGACCAACCTGGTCGCGTCCGCGATGGCCCGGGCCACCACGTCTCTCCTGGACGCTGACCTTCAGCTCGCCGAGAACGTCATCAGTGCCGACGAGACCGTCGACCTGCTCCGCAACGAGATCGAGGAACGCGCCTTCGATGTGATGGCGCGCCAGGCCCCGGTCGCGACCGACCTGCGCACGATGGTCACCACGCTGCGCATCGTCGCCGACCTGGAGCGGATGGGCGACCTCGCCCTGCACGTCGCCAAGGTCGCCCGCCGGCGCTACCCGGGGCGCGCGGTTCCGCCCGAGCTGCACTCCACGATCCTGCAGATGGGCCAGGTCGCCCAGCGAATCGTCGCCAAGGCCGGATCCGTGATCGCCAGCCGTGACACCGAGCTCGCGAAGGAGCTGGAGGCCGACGACGACGCGATGGACGGGCTGCACCGCGCCCTGTTCCACGTGCTCATCGAGAAGCCCTGGCCGCACGGCATGGAAGCCGCCATCGACATCACCCTGTGCGGGCGCTACTACGAGCGGTACGCGGACCACGCCGTGTCGGTCGCCCGGCGAGTGATCTACCTGGTCACCGGAGACATGACGGCCTGACCGGCTTCGGCCGGTCGGCCCAGGCCGACCGGCCCAGGCCGGCCAACGCGGCTGGTCCAGCCGGCACGGATGAGCTGACCGGCCCCGCAGGGCAGGCCAGCTCCGCGCGTCCGCTTTCGGTGCGGTGCTACTTCTTCTTGCCCTGCGCCGCGACCGCGGCGGCCGCGGCCTCGGCCGCCTCCGGGTCGAGGTAGCCCGAATCCACCACCTTCAGCTCCTCGTCCAGCTCATAGCGCAGCGGGATGCCGGTGGGGATGTTCAGACCCGCGATGTCGGCGTCGGAGATCCCGTCCAGGTGCTTCACCAGCGCCCGCAGCGAGTTGCCGTGCGCGGCGACCAGCACCGTGCGCCCGGCGCGCAGGTCGGGAACGATCGTGTCGTACCAGTAGGGCAGCATCCGGATGACCACGTCCTGCAGGCATTCGGTGAGCGGCACGACATCCGGTGCCAGGTCGGCGTAACGCTCGTCGACACCGCTGACCTGCCCGGGCTCGATGACCGGCGGGGGCGTGTCGTAGGAACGGCGCCAGAGCATGAACTGCTCCTCGCCGTACTTCTCCAGGGTCTCGGCCTTGTTCAGCCCCTGCAGGCCGCCGTAGTGCCGTTCGTTCAGGCGCCAGCTGCGCCGGACCGGGACCCAGTTCCGGCCGGCCGCGTCCAGGGCGAGCCACGCGGTGCGGATCGCACGGATGAGCAGGGAGGTGTGGACGACATCCGGCAGGACACCGGCCTCGCGGAGCAGCTCACCGCCCCGTGTCGCCTCCTGCAGGCCCTTCTCGGACAGATCGACGTCCACCCAGCCGGTGAACAGGTTCTCGCGGTTCCAGGTGCTCTCGCCGTGGCGGAGCAGGACGAGCGTCGGCATAGGTGAATCCTGCCCGCTCGGCACACTCCTCGGCCAGTGACCCCCACTCACGGCGAGTGCGCCGGACGCCACGAGATGTGCGGGCTGGCGGCACGGGTGGACGGTGTGGGTGGTGTGGGTGGTGTGGGTCGTGCGGGCGGCGGGCCGGGGGGAGCGCCCGGCCGGGGCGTCCACCCGGTCCGGAAAAGCAGTGACCCCCGGGTGCTCCACCCCGCCCAGGATGGGAGGGATGGGCCGTCGGGACTGATCGACGGCACCCGGGGGTCCGGTGTCTGCCTGGTACTCGCCGGTGCCGGTGCCCGAGGGCCACCCGGCAAGAGGGTGAGGACCACGAGACCGGCTAGCGGACAGTCACCTCACGAGTCCTATGTGCATACAAAGCTTGGACCACCTCCCTTCTCGTGTACCGGGAACGCTACGCGCGCAGCGGGGGCCGCCGCAAACTGTTTTTTCGAGATGATCGCCGCTCTCGCGCTCCGTGGTGGCGCTCGGTGGAGGCGCTCCGTGATCGCGCTCGCGCCCCGGGGCCGCGACCGCTGCGCCCCGACCGCTGCTGTGATCGGACTTAGACTCGAGATATGACAGCCCACGTCGACGACTGGCACACCCGGTTGCGCGCGAGCGGTCACCGGCTCACCCCGCAGCGCCAGCTCGTGCTGGAGGCCGTGGCGAAGCTGGGGCATGCCACGCCGGAGGCGATCGTCCACGAGGTCCGGCAGACGG
Organism: Frankia sp. R43; assembly: GCF_001306465.1. Classification (NCBI taxonomy): domain Bacteria; kingdom Bacillati; phylum Actinomycetota; class Actinomycetes; order Frankiales; family Frankiaceae; genus Frankia; species Frankia sp. R43. Next base: position 25,987 of record NZ_LFCW01000005.1, read on the forward strand.
CGAGCGCGATCAACATCTCGACCGTCTACCGCACGCTCGACCTGCTGGAGGAGCTCGAGCTCGTCTCGCACGCGCACCTCGGGCACGGCGCGCCGACCTACCACGTCACCGGGGTCGATCCCCATGTGCACCTGGTGTGCGGCAGTTGCGGGTCGATTCGGGAGATCTCGCCCGACCGGCTGGCCGCCGTCGTCAGCGAGCTGCGATCGGAGCTCGGCTTCGTCGTCGACATGGCCCATCTGACCTTGGCGGGCCGGTGTGCGGAGTGCACGGCCCTCGGCCGGCGTTGAAGGAGTCATGAGTACCGACACCCAGGACCTCCGTCCGGCCCCGGCCTCGTCCCCGCTGCTCGGGCGTCCCGGTGCCGTCGCAGCCCCCGAGCCGGACACAGCCGTCGCGGCGCACTACGGCGATCCGCTGCGGGAGCAGCGACTTGCCGCCACCGGGGCCGCGCTGGTCGACCGCTCCAACCGCGAGGTGGTGCGGATCACCGGCGCGGACCGGCTGACCTGGCTGCACAGTGTCACCTCGCAGCACCTGTCCCAGCTCGCGCCGATGCATGGCACCGAGGCGCTGGTGCTCTCGCCGCACGGCCACGTCGAACATCACCTCGTGCTGGCCGACGACGGCACCGCCACCTGGATCGACGTCGAGCCCACGACCGCCCCCCGGCTGCTGGCGTTCCTGCAGTCGATGCGCTTCCTGATGCGGGTCGAGCCGGTCGACGTCACCGCCGAGGTCGCGGTGCTGTCCCTGACCGGTCCGCGTGCCGACGAGGTCGCGGCGGCGGTGTTCGGGCCGGCGGCCCTGCCGGCGCCGCTGGCCGGCACCGGCACCGGCGGTGCCACCGGTGCCGTCCCGCGCACGAGTGCGGGAGTGGTGACGTCAGGCCCCTACCCGGTCAGCCACGCGGCGCCGGCGGGCACGCAGGCCGCGCCGGATGAGCAGAGCGCGTCGAATGCGCTGAGTGCGCCGGATGCGCTGGCGGGTGGCCGGCTTCCACTGATTCGCCGGATGCCGCACGGGCTGGACCTGCTCGTCGCCCGCTCCGATCTCGCCGCGACCGCCGACCGGCTGACGTCCGCCGGCGCCGCCCTCATCGGGCTGAGCGCGTTCGAGGCCCAGCGGATCGCGAGCCGCCAGCCCCGGCTGAACCGGGAGACAGACCACCGCACGATCCCGCACGAGGTCGGCTGGCTGGCGTCCGCCGTGCACCTGGACAAGGGCTGCTACCGCGGTCAGGAAACCGTGGCGCGGGTCCACAACCTCGGCCGGCCGCCGCGCCGACTGGTGCTCCTGCACCTGGACGGCACGGTCGCCGCCCCGGGCTGCCCGGTCACCGCGGCCGGGCGGACCGTCGGGTTCGTCGGCTCGTCCGAGATGCATCACGAGCTGGGCCCGATCGCGCTCGCCGTGGTGAAGCGGTCCGTCGCGCTCGACGTCCCGCTCGTCGTGACCGATCAGGACGGGGCTCAGGTCGCGGCGGCGATCGACCCCGATGCCGAGCCGGAGCAGCCGAGTCGCCCGGCCGGGCGACTGCACGGGCCGGGCAGCGACGGCTGACCACTCCGCGGCAGGGGCGGTCTGACGGCGCCCGCAGCCGTGCACGCGCCGGCAACCACGGCCGCGAGCAACCCCACAGCCGCGGCTGCGGGTGCGGCTGCGCGGGCCGCCGGTCGCGGGCGGGTGGGGGCTGGCCGCGGGCGGGTGGCAGCTGGCAGCGACGGCGCGCCACCCCCGGCCAACGGCCCGAGCCGCGGAACTGGCTCGGGCGCCAGCAGAGGATGGCACGCCGTCGCTGCTCAGGCGGTACGGGCGAGCAGCTGGTCCAGTTCCCGGGCCAGCGGGTCGGCCGAGTGCCGCCGCAGCCGCCGGCGGACCTCGTCGGCCCGCCGGCTGTTCCGCTTCGAGCGCGTCGCCTCCAGCATCGGCACCGCGTCCTTCGCGAGCTCGCAGCCGAGGTCGAGGTTGCCCAGGTCGATCTGGACCGCGGAACGCCGCAGCAGATAGGTGGCACGGTCGCGGGTCCGCTGGTGGGAGTGGATTGCCAGCGACCGCTCCAGCCAGCGATCGGCGTGCACGAGGTGGCCGAGGTCGATGTAGCAGCTTCCGACCTGGGCCTGGTACTCGGCCTCGTCGAAGTAGGCGGACCAGGCCGGGTCCTCGGCACGTGCCTCGAGGAACGCCGCCTCCGCGCAGGCGAGCGCCTGGGCGCAGGCGCTGGACTCGCCGAGCGCCGCGTGGGCACGTGCCCGGCGCATCTGCAGCATCGCCGCGACCCGCCCCGGCGCCCGCCGCGCGCTCGCGACCGCGGCCTCCGCCAGGTCCACGGCCTCCCGCGGCCGGGCGAAGTCGACGCACTGCAGGGACATGTTCTTCAGAACGTTCGCCCCGAGCAGCCGGTCCCCCGCGGCGTGCGCGGCGTGCAACGCGGTGACCCAGTACCGCTGTGCCGCCGTCTGGAAGCCCGCGTCGAACGAGACCCAGCCGGCGAACCGGGCGAGCTCGGCGGCGACCAGGTGCAGATGGCGGCCGATCCCCTCGGTGTAGGAGCCGCGGGCGAGCAGGTCGGCGACCACCCCGAGCTCGGCGTCGACCAGGCGGCGGACGCTCTCGCCACCGAGCCGCTCGTCCATCACCCGCAGGCCCGGGATGTTGTGCTCGATGCGGTTGACGATCTGCTCGTCGACCCGGCCGCCCGCGAGCGCCGCCTGCATCCGGGCCGGTTCCAGGCCGAGCCACTCCGCGGACAGGGAGGCGACACCGGTACCGGTGATCGTGAGGAAGCCACGCCGGTCGGTCAGCGCGTCCTCGACGACGTCCATGAGAGCGGTGACGCTGCCCGAGGACGTCCACGGGTACTCGGTGCGTACCGCGTCACCGGTGGGCAGCCAGGCCGGCCACGGGTGGGATTCCAGCCGGTCGGCCGGCACGCCGAGCTCGGCCGCGAGCGCCAGCTGGGACACCCGGTCGGGGACGACCCCGCGGTGCTCCCACCGCCAGACTTTCTGGCGTTCCGCGGCCATGTTCGCGACGCCGAGATCTCGGGCGCGACGCGCGACGACGCGGGCAAGCCGTTGGTAGGACCACCCACGCTGCGCGCGGACGAAGGCCAGTGGGTGAGTGCAGGCATGGGCGTTATCCGTCAGCATCGGCGCATCTCCTCTGAGTCCCTGACACAGTCGATTGCGTGACCAGCTCGCAACGCTATGTCGCGACATCTTTGTGACCCAGGGGTGTGGAGAGTGCGATGTGCGCAGAGAGGTCACACACGGACCACTTCAGCGCTGTGATTGCACGCTTCGCGCATCAACCCGCGTGCGACGATGCCCGGCATCGTCCCGCAGAAGCGAGATGCAGCCCATCAGCGGACAAGTCCGACGACGGCCCCACCATCGGATGCGCCCGAGAAAGTCGGGTGACACACCCGCAGCACCACCAAGTTCCCCGGCCGGGAACGGCGTGCCGAGCAAACCGGTGCAGTTGTTCCCGCCAGCCGCACGCCAAGCCGGCCGTGACACGAGAAAGCCACCTTTGCCCGGAATAAGCCTTCCGCATCGAAGGACCGACCGACAGGGGCAAAGGTCCATCCCCGAGCCCGCCGACAGGCACTTCAAGCAACGCGTGATCTCCACAATAACTCCGGAACATAAACTCGAGTCGGAGGAGCTCCGGGGCGGGCCAGACGTTCGGAGCAGGCCGCGCGGGCGAGGTCCGCAGGGCTCGCACCGCACGAAACGCACGGCTGGACGCACGAGCGCGGCGACCCGGCCGGACGAGTCCTCAGAGTGGTGATTCAGGTCACACCGGAATCCATGGACGTGACGCAGAGTCCCGAGCACAGCAGATTCGGGGCTGTCGACATCGGCCTGCCGCCCCACGTCCGCCCGGCCACACTGCCGCCCTGCCGCGCTGCCGCCCTGCCGCGCCGCCGGGGAGGCCGTACGGCGCCAGGCGATTACCGACAAAGCTCATAAAAGGGGCACGGGTCACCTGACGATCGACAAGAAGTGCGGATTTTGGTCGTTCCAACAGCCAAAATCCTCAAGGCTTGCCAGCCAGCAAGGCCAACGCGAAGCTCACGATTCCGCGACGGGCTGCGGGGACGACACAAATCCGCACTTCTTGCTGATTACCAGGCGGCCTTGCGCCCCTTTTGCTCCTCCTGATCGAACCGGTCCACGGATCAGGACGTCATCGACGTCAGGACGGCTGCCGAGCGGCGGGAACGGGAAGGGAGCGGCCGTCGGCCCCGAAGCACAGCAACGCCGAGGCGGGCGCGGTCACCGTCACGACCTCGTCCGGCACCACCGGGACGCTGACATCCACCCGCAGGCCGAGCATGCCCGCCGCGGACCGCACGAACATGGTCCGTTCCGCGCCGAGCCGCTCCGCCACGACAACCTGCCCGTGCAGGCTCAACCCGCTGTCCGGCGCGTCCGGACCGGCGCCGTGGGCCGCCCTGTCCGCCGCCCGACCGGCCGCACCGGCCGTATCACCGGCACCACCAGCCGCACCACCGGCAGCCTGGCCGGCAGCTTCGCCCGCCGCCCGGCCTCCCGCACCGCCGGCCGGCTGACCTGTCACCTCACCGGTCGACACCGCCGGGGCACCCGGGCCGGCGGACGAGCCGGGGACCTCCCGGGACGTCCCCGGGGAATCCCCGGCTCGGACCAGCCGCAGGTGCTCCGGTCGAACGCCGACGGCGACCGCGGACGACGGCGCCGCCACGGAGAAGCCCGGGCCGTTCAGACGGCCCTTGGCCCACGTGCCCTCGAGCACGTTCATCGGCGGACTGCCGACGAAGGTCGCCACGAAACGGGTGGCCGGCAGGTCGTAGATCTCGTCGGGCGTCGCGATCTGTTCGATGGCGCCCTGGTTCATGACCGCCACCCGGTCCCCGACGGCCATCGCCTCGGCCTGGTCGTGGGTGACGAAGACGGCCGTGGTGCCGAGCTGGCGCAGCAGGTCGACGATCTCCACCCGGAGCTCGACCCGCAGCTTCGCGTCGAGCCCGGACATCGGCTCGTCCAGCAGGACGACCCGGGCCCGGGTCGCCAGCGCCCGGCCGATCGCCACCCGCTGGCGCTGGCCGCCGGACATCTGGGCCGGCCGGCGGCGGGCCAGCTCCGCGATGCCGAGCATGCGCAGCGTCTCGTCGGCACGTGCCCGCGCCGCCGCGCGTGACATCCCGCGGCCGTAGCGCAGCGCCAGCACGAGATTGTCCAGCGCGGACAGGTGCGGATAGAGCGCGTAGTGCTGGAACACCATCGAGACGTCCCGCTGGTGCGGCGGCACCCCGAGCTGGCTGCGGCCGTCGAAGCGCAGCTCGCCGGTGGTCGGCTGCTCGAGGCCGGCGAGGATGCGCAGCAGGGTCGACTTGCCCGAACCGGACGGGCCGAGCAGGGCGACGATCTCGCCCGCGGCGATCGTCAGGTCAACGCCCGCGAGCGCGCGCACGGAACCGAAGTCCCGGCCGATGCCGACCGCGTCGACCTGTGCGCCCGGGGTGGCGATGACCGCGTGTGTCGTCACTGGTTGAAGCTCTCCGCCTCTGCCTGGGCCGCTGCCAGGGTCTGGTCGATGTCCGCACCGCCCATGATGCGCACGACCTGGTTGTTGATGGCCTGCGGCAGCTCCGGGCCGCGGGCGCCGGCCCAGGACGGTGGCGCGACCAGCGACGGTGCCAGCTCGTTGAACGCGGTGAGCTGGGGGTACTGGCGGTAGAACGGCGCCAGCCGGGCCAGCGCGTCGGAGTCGACGGGCAGGTAGCTCAACGACTCGGTGCTCGCCGCGACGACGTCCGGGGCGAGCAGGGCGACGACCAGCTCGGTCGCCATCTCCCGCTGGCACCGGTCGGTGGCGAGCACGGTCAGCGCGTTGCCGCGGGCCACCGGCGCCTGCCTGCCCGCGGGCAGCGTGGGGAACGGCACCGCACCGGCCCGGAAGCCACGCGTCCCCTGGTCCTGGATGAACTTCAGCCCGCCGGCGAGCGACTCGACCGTCATCACGGTCATCGCGGTCTCCTTGCGGTACCCGAAGCGGAGCAGGCCCTGGTTCGTCGGATCGGTCGACTGTGGTCCGTAGGTGGCGGCCTTCGCGAGGAACTGCGCCGCCTCGCGGGCCTGCGGCGTGTCCAGCCGGGGCCGGCCGTCGTCGCCCTGGATCGGCGCGCCCTTGGAGCTGGCGAGGGTGTTCAGCACCCATTGCCCGAACTGCTGGCCGGTCGGGATGTCGATGGGCTGGACGTCCTGCCCGGACGTCCTGATCTTCTCGGCCGCGGCGAGCACTCCGGCGGTGGTCGTGAGCGAGCCGGGATCAACCCCGGCCTTCTCCAGGACGTCGAGGTTGTAGACCAGCGCCAGGGTCGAGACCTGCTGGGGTATCCCGATCTGGCGACCGCCGATCTGGCCGAGCCCGACCAGCCGCTGGTCGTAGGAGGCTCGCAGCAGCCGCGGCGACACCTCCTGCGCACCGAGCCGCCCGGCGAACTCCGGCAGCAGGTCGAGGCCGGCGACCGCGACGTCGGCCCGCTGGCCGGCGGCGGAGTCCGTGCTCAGCTGCTGGGCCAGCCCGGCGTAGCTGGTGGCCGATGTGACGAGCTCCACCGTGAGCCCCGGATGCGCCTTCTCCATGGCGGCCTTGCCCGACCTGGCGACGTTCTCGAGGTTCTCGATCGTGTACAGCCGCAGGGTTCTGACCGCGGCGGCGCACTGTGACGACGCCTTCGAGCCCGTCGCGTCGTCGACCCCGGTCGTCGCGGAACGCGCCGTCGGGCCGAGGCTCCGGGCCGGATCAGGCGGTGCCGAGCCGCCTCCGCCGCAGGCGGCGAGGGTGAGCAGGGCCGCCACGGCGACCGGCACCGCGCGTCGGCCACGGCGAGTTCGACCGCGGGGAGTTCGAATACCAGTGATCATGCCGCCTGCCCCGTGCCCGAGATCCCCGCCGACAGCCGCCGCTGGGCGACGACGAACACGAGCAGCGTCGGCAGGCTGATGATCAATGATCCCGCGGCGAGCTGGGCGAAGTCGGGAAACGCCGAGTTCTTCGTGGCGAGGCCGGCCAGCGCGAGCGGCGGGGTGGCGATGTCGGGCGACCGCGCGACCAGCAGTGGCCAGAGGTACTCGTTGAACGAGAGCAGGAAGCTGAACACGCTGACCGTGGCGATCGCCGGTGCGCAGAGCGGGACGATGACCAGCCGCAGGGTGCGCCAGGTCCCGAGCCCGTCCATCCGTGCCGCTTCCAGCACCGACGCGGGAATCGTCGTCATGTACTGACGCAGCAGGAAGATCGCGGCGGCATGGCTCATGAACGGGAGGACCAGGCCGACCCGGGTGTCGGCGAACCCGAGCGCCGAGATCGTCACATAGTTGGGGACAGCCGTGACCTGCGGTGGGACGAGCAGGGTGGCGAGCACGACGCCGAAGAGCACCGAACGGCCACGGAACGGCACCCAGGCGAACGCGTACGCCGCCGGGATCGCGGTGATCAGCTGCAGCGCCAGGATCGCCAGGCTGACCAGGACACCGGTGACGAGCGCAGGCCCCAGATCGGCCGCCGTCCAGGCGTTCTCGAACGAGTCGAAGCTGACCGAGGACGGCAGCGGGTTGGACGAGAACGTGAGGGCGTTCTGCGGTGGGCCCAGGGCCGTGCGCAGCATCCACACGAACGGGAGCAGTGCGGCGGTGACACCGACCGCGAGAAACGCGAACCGGCCCGTCGTCGACACCACCCGAGCCGGGCGCAACGACGGGCTCACCACCGCTCCGGTGCCCGCGCCCGAACCCACACTCGACCTCGCTCTCACCCTCGGCCTCGCCCTTGCTCTCGCGCCCGGGCCCGCATCCCGGCCCGTCACGATCGGCGTCCTTCCGCCGCGGAGGCAGCGCCGGCGGAACCCGCCCCGGAGGTCGCGGGGACGGTGACAGCCGGTGTCGACGCGCCGGCGTCAGTGCCCGCCGCGGCGTCCTCCCGGGCCGTTCTGAGCCGGCGGCCCAGCAACGCGCCCGCGGCGCCGAGAAGCACCACTGCCACCAGCAGCAGGAGAGCGATCATCGACGCGTAGCCGATCCGGTAGGAGCCTTTGAAACCGACCTCATAGATGTAGTAGATGATCGTGGTGCTGGAGTCCAGCGGTCCGCCTTCGGTCAGCACCGCCACCGTCTCGAATGTCTGCAGTGTCAGCACGGTGACGAATACCGCCAGGAACACCGTCGTCGGAGCCAGCAGCGGCAGGGTGATGTGGCGCAGCCGGGCCAGCCCACGGATCCCGTCCACATCCGCCGCCTCATGGACGGACCGTGGAATCGCGGTGAGCCCCGCGAGGTAGACCACGAACACCAGGCTGGTCAGGCGCCAGCCACCGACGAGCGCGACCACCGGCAATGCGGTGGCCTTGTCACCCAGCCAGTCCACCGGGTCGATACCGACGACCCCGACCAGGGTGTTCGCCAGTCCGTCCGGGTTGCTGTCGAAGATGTATTTGAAGACCACGGCCATCGCGACCATGTTCGCGCTGGCCGGCAGAAAGAGCGCGAAGCGGACCAGCGGGCGGCCCCGGGTGACCCGCTCCGCCGCCAGCGCCAGCAGCAGGCCGAGCAGCACGGACGGAATAACCGTCAGCAGGCAGTAGACGAGGGTGTTACGGACAGCGCGCCCCAGATCCGGGTCTGCCAGCGCTTCCCGCAGATTCGCCGTCCCGACCCAGTGGAAGTCGAGACCGGTCAGTTTCTTGTCGGTGCCGGCCACGAAGGCGGACACAAGTGCCGGCCCGATCACGAACACGCACAGCCCGACAAATGCCGGCGCGACCAGTGCGGCCGCCCGCCAGCCATCCCGTCCGGCTCCCGTACCCTCCGCCACGGTTATGCATCTTGGCCCCGGCCGGAGCGACACGCACGCACCGGGGTGTGTGGAAATCATGAACAGCCCGGGTCATTCCCACCACAGCCTGGTGAGGCGCGGGCAGCAGGGGCAGCGCCGGTGCCGGCGTGACGCTGCTCGCGGCACCCGCCCACACCGCCAGGCCACCGCCGGCCCCTACCGCCGGCCCGCAACCAAGTCCGCAGCCGAGTCCGCAACCGCGCCACCGCCAGGCCACCGCCGAGCCACCGCCAGTCCACTCGCAGGCCCGCAGCCAGGCCTGGTTGCAGGCCACCGCCGGGCGCCCGAACGCCGCCAGGCCACCGGGCCGCACGGGTGCCGCGACGCGCGACGCGCTCGCCGCGACCACGGGCTCCGGCGGGCCCGACGCGGCCGGCGGCACGGCGCGCGGGCGCTGCGCCAGATCCGGTGCCCGCCGACGGTCCCCTTCTGGCCGAATGCCTGCAACAATGACAGGCATCTTGATGTCGATCTTCGGGAACGCGATGAGTGACCGCAGCGACGGCGGACGCGACGACAGCGCACGCCTGGGCACCGGGCCTGATGCGGCTGCCCGCCACCACGACGGGGACGGACGTCCCGGCGGAACCGGCGGCAGCGACCAGGTAAGCAACGACCAGAGCGAATGGGGCCGAGTCTCGTCCGACGGCACGGTCTACCTCCGCACCGCCGAGGGCGAGCGGGCGGTTGGTTCCTGGCGCGCGGGCAGTCCCGAGGAGGGGCTCGCCCACTTCCGCCGGCGGTTCGACGACCTGGCCGCCGAGGTGGTGCTGCTGGAGCGGCGGCTGACCGTCAGCGGCGTCGACCCCGCCGGCATCGCCGGCAGTGCCCGGCGGCTGCGCGACGGGCTGGCCGAGGCGGCCGTGGTCGGTGACGTGGGCGCCCTCGCCGCCCGTCTCGACGCGGTCCTGGCCGCGACGGACGTCCGGCGCACGGAGCTCGCGGCCCAGCGTGCCCAGCGGGTGGCCGCCGCCGTCGCGGCGAAGGAGGAACTGGTCGCCGAGGCGGAGCAGCTCACCCGCAGCTCCGAGTGGAAGGCGACCAGCGAGCGCTTCCGCACCATCGGCGAGGACTTCCGCGCGATCACCGGTGTCGACAAGCGAACCGACTCGGCGCTGTGGCGGCGGATCGCGGTGGCCCGTGACGAGTTCACCCGCCGCCGAACCGCACACTTCGCCGCGCTCGACACCCAGCGCACCCGCTCCCGGGAGCGCAAGGAAGCGATCATCGCCGAGGCGGTCAGCATCTCGGGCTCGAGCGACTGGGGTGCGACGACGGCGCGTTACCGGGCGCTGATGGTCGAGTGGAAGTCGGCCGGGCGGGCCGCGAAGGATGTCGACGACGAGCTGTGGAACCAGTTCCGCGCCGCGCAGGACGCGTTCTTCAGCCGGCGCAACGCCGTCAACGCCGAGCGCGACGCGGAGCTGCGGGTCAACCAGGCCAGCAAGGAGGAGCTGCTCGCCGAGGCGACCGCGCTCGACCCCGCGGACGTCGAGCGGTCACTGCGCCGTTACCGGGAGATCCAGGACCGTTGGGATGCCATCGGGCATGTCCCGCGTGACGCTGTGAACAGCCTGGAGCGCCAGCTCAGCGCCATCGGCGACAAGCTGCGTGAGGCCTCGGACGCCCGCTGGGACCGGCGGGAGATCGAGGAGTCACCGTTCCTGCGCAAGCTGCGCGAGTCGATCACGAAGCTCGAGGCGAAGCTGGAACGGGCCCGGGCCAACGGGCGGGCCCGCGAGATCGCGGAGGCCGAGAGCGCGCTGGCCACCCAGCGGGCCTGGCTCGCCCAGGCCGAGCAGCAGAACTAGCCGCGCTTCCTTCGCAGGTGCGTGCAGCGGTGCTGCGGCGGGCTCTGCCGGCCGACCTGGGCGGGCGAGTCCGAAGAGTGGAGGGTTTTCGTCGTTCCGACGACCAGAATCCTCCACTCTTCGTAATTTCCAGGTCACCCTTTGCCCCTTTTGTCCGATCCATCCACCCGAGCGAGACCGCCTGAGCCGGCCACGTCCGCGTCTCGCCGCCGACGACACCACTCCGAACGCGGCGGTTGTGCTAACTGTCCGCTTGCCAGAGCTAGCATGCGGCCGTATGGTCCGGGGTGTCAGGGCGTAGTTGCGGAGGTGGGTGACTGCCGTGGCGGCAATCCACGTGAAGGATGTCGGCGACTTCATCCGCGAGCAGCGGCGCGGAGCGCAGATCTCGTTGCGTCAGCTCGCCCGGCAGGCCGGCGTGAGCAATCCCTACCTGAGCCAGATCGAGCGCGGCCTGCGCCGGCCGTCGGCCGAGATCCTCCAGCAGATCGCGAAGGCGCTGCGGATCTCCGCCGAGGTTCTGTACGTGCAGGCCGGGATTCTGGAGGAACGGGAGGGCGGCGAGGACCTGATCGCCGCCGTGCACGCCGACGACACGCTGACCGAGCGGCAGAAGCAGGTCATCGTCGACATCTACGACGCGTTCCGCCGGGAGAACGCGCTCACCGGGGCGTCCTCGGTCGCGAAGCCGGCCGAGACCCCGCTGCCCACGGCCAGCGGCCTGAAGCCAGAAGCGCCGGCCGCTCCGGAAGCACCGGCTGCACCCGCACCGGCTGCTCCAGAAGCACCGGCCGTGGAAACCGGTGCGGAGGCCGTCTCGCCCAGGGCCGGCAAGGTGCGGAGGACCCGGAAGGCCGGAACCACCCCGCCGAAACCATCCGGTACGTCCGCTCCGGACGGCTCTGGCAGCTCTGACGGATCTGACAGCACTGACGGATCTGGCAGCACTGACGGCGAGGGATCCGGCGCCGCCAGGCCGGCCGGGCGCAGGTCGGCGTCGGCCGGCACCCGACGCACCACCGGCGCCGCCCGTTCGGCCTCGAAGGCGGGGGCCGGGAGCAAGACGCCGCGTAGCAGCGGTACGAAGCGCACGTCGGCCACCGCCGCCAGTGGTTCCAACGCCAGTGGTTCCAACGCCGCTGGTTCCAAGACGGCGGCCGCGGAGGCCGGCGGCGAACCCACCCCGGCATCGGCGCCACCGCAGGACGACAGCACCACCTGACCCAACAACATCACAATCAGCGGAGATCGCTAGGAGATCACATGGCCACCACCCGAACCAGCGCAAAGGCGAAGAGCGAAGTTCCGGCGCCCAGCTCCGACGTCCGCAAGCCGCTCTACGCCTCCGTCGGCGCCGCGGATGCCGCGGTCGAGAAGCTCCTGACGCTTCCCGCGGCCTACGGCACGGAGGTTCGCCGGATCTCGGACCGGGTGAGCCAGATTCCCGCCCAGGCGGTCCGGGTACCCGTCCAGGTCAGCTCGGCCGTCCTGGCGCTGCCGATCACGGTCGGCTCCCAGATCTCCGACCTGCAGGGCCGGGCGACCGAGCTCTACAACTCGTTCGCCAGCCGCGGCGAGAAGCGCGTCGCAGGCATCCGCCGCAGCCCCTCGACCGAGGAGGCCGTCAAGCGCACGCGGACGGCAGCCAGCCAGACCCGGGCCGCTCGCACCTCGACGCGCCGCGCGGCCAGCGCGACCGGACGCGCCATCAGCGACGCGGTCACCCAGTAGCAGCGGTCACCCGGTAGCAGCGCTCACGGTCATCCGAAAGCAGCACAGCCACACAAGAAGGACCACCAGTACACAACACGGCCAACCCGCCGACTCCGCGCACCACGAACCAGGCACCCTGAGTGCCACCGGTTCGTGGTGCGCGTGTTGTATCGGGGCATGCGCTATCGTCCCCTGGGTTCTTCGGGCCTGATGGTCTCCGTCGTTGGGCTTGGCTGCAACAACTTCGGCTCGCGAGTGGACCTCTCCGGTACCCGCGCCGTCGTCGACGCCGCACTGGATGCGGGCGTCAACTTCTTCGACACCGCCGACACCTACGGGAACAAGGGCGGCTCCGAAACACTGCTGGGGCACGTGCTGCGTGGGCGGCGCGACGATGTCGTCCTCGCCACCAAGGTCGGCAAGGACATGGGCGGCATGTACGGCCAGGACTTCAACGCGCGGGCGTCGCGCCGCTACATCCGCAAGGCCGTCGAGGGTTCGCTCAGCCGGTTGCAGACCGACTACATCGACCTCTACCAGCTCCACTCCCTCGACCCGTTCACCCCGATCGAGGAGACCCTGGAGGCTCTCGGCGAGCTCGTCCAGGAGGGCAAGGTCCGCTACGTGGGCTCCTGCAACCTCGACGCCTGGCAGGTGGCGGACGCGGAGTGGACCGCCCGCGCGTCCGGAACAACCCGCTTCATCTCGGCACAGAACCACTACAACCTGCTCACCCGGGAGCCCGAGGCCGAGCTCGTGCCCGCCACCCTCAAGTACGGCATCGGTGTCATCCCCTACTTCCCGCTCGCGAACGGCGTGCTGAGCGGCAAGTACCGGCGTGACGAGATGCCACCGCCCGGCACCCGCCTGTCGGGACGTCAGGACGAGCTCACCGACGAGCTGTTCGACCGTGTCGAGGTGCTGGAGGCCTTCGCGCGGGAACGGGACCGCTCCCTGCTCGACGTCGCGATCGGCGGACTCGCCGCCCAGCCCGGGGTGGCCTCCGTGATCGCCGGTGCGACGACCGCCGAGCAGATCCGGGCCAACGCCGCCGCCGGCCAGTGGCAGCCGCGCCCGGACGATCTCAGCGTGCTCGACAAGATCGCCCCGACCCGACGTCCGGTGTCCTGACCCCCACGTCCTGAGCAGATGCGCTGAGCCGACGTTCTGCGCCCAGGTTGGCCCCGGGGCCGCTCCCCGGGGCCATAAAGGCCAGCACAGCCAGCGCCGTCAGCACAGCCAGCGCCGTCAGCACAGCCAGCGCCTCAGCGTGCGGTCGGCTCGCCCCGCAGGGCGCGGATCAGGGCGCCCTCACGTTCCGGGGACAACGACGTCCTGATCACCATCGGCCGGTACTCGCGCAGCGCGTCGACCACCGCCGGATGGGACCGCCGGACGAGCAGGAAAACCGCGGCACGACCTGGCTGGAGGCAGCCGACGACCCGGCGGACCATGGCGCCGTCGATCGGCTCGGTCACCAGCAGCCGCCCCGCGATCGCACCGCACCCGGCGCCTACCAGCAGGCCGGCCATCGGCGCGAGGAAGAGCGCGCCGACCGCGCTCCCGCACGCCGCGCCGCTCAGCGCCGCCGACCGGGTCCGGTGCGTCAGGTGCCTCACCTGCACCGTGCCGTCGTCGTCACGCCAGGCCAGGGCCTCGTCCGCCAGGTTGATGGTGCCCGCCCGGGACATTCGCTGACACCGGGCCCAGGCCTCCTCCGCCTGCTGCCTGCTGTCGAACTCGAGCACGACCAGTTCCGCCACCGACCCATCGCATCGCAGGCCATTGACATCTGGCAAACCGAGGGAGTCGGTTAGAGTGTCCGTATGGTCACGGTGAGCCTGCTCCAGGGTGACATCACCAGCCAGTCCGTCGATGCGATTGTGAACGCCGCGAACTCGTCGCTACTCGGTGGTGGTGGGGTCGATGGGGCCATCCACCGGGCTGGCGGGCCCGAGATCCTCGCGGCCTGCCGGCGGCTCCGGGCCGGCGCGCTGCCCGACGGGCTGCCCACCGGCGGCGCAGTCGCCACCACGGCCGGCCGGCTGGCGGCCCGCCACGTCATCCACGTCGTCGGCCCCGTGCACGCACCCGGGCAGGACCGTTCCCATCTGCTCCGTTCCTGCTACACGCAGGCCCTCGCAGTGGCGGACGAGATCGGCGCACGCACCGTCGCCCTGCCCGCCGTCAGCGCCGGCGCATACGGCTGGCCGGCCCGCGATGCCGCCGACATCGCGCTAACCACCGTGCTCACGGCTCCCACCTCCGTCAAGGAGGCCAGGTTCGTCCTGTTCGACGAGACAATGCTCCGTATCTTCACCGAGGCTCTCGGCGCTCTCCAGCCACGATGAGCCCACGCCGGACGGCGGCAACCCCTCGGGGCCCGGCGGCGTAGGCCCGGCGTCCAGCCGCGTGCGCCCGGCATCCAGCGGCATAGGCCCGAGGCCGGCTGGCGTGGTGGTCCCAGGACCGGGCGGCGTGGTCCCGGGACCGGGCGGCCAGGCGACGGTGAGCTCACCGAGCCGCCACCGGTGCGGGCCGTCGAGGACCAGCCAGCCGTCCCGGCGCAGCAGCCCGGCGGCGGCGATCCAACGCTGTCGCGGCCCGAACGCGCCTCGCGGCGCCGAACGCTCCCAGGCCGTATCGAACGAGGTGAGCAGCGCGTGGACGTCCTCACCGGGCACATTGCGCGCGATCAGGCTCTTGGGTAGCCGCGGCGCGAGGTCGGACGGCCGGCTCAGGCTTCCCAGATGCGCCGAGAAGGTCAGGCTCCGCGGCCGGCGATCGGGCCCGAGAGCGAACCAGCAGGCCCGGCGGCCGATCTCGTCACAGGTCCCCTCGACCAGGATTCCGCCCGGCTGCAGGCGTCCCACCAGGGCGGCCCAGGCCGACTCGACCGCGCCCTCCTCGTACTGACGCAGCACGTTCATCGCCCGGATGACGACAGGCCGCAGGCCCGCCAGCTCGAATCCGCCGCGGGTGAACGTGAGCCCGGGCGGGCGGGCGGCCGGTTCGGCGGCGGCGACCCGTTCCGGCGCCAACTCCAGCCCGACAACCCGGACATCGGCCCGCACCGGGCGGAGCCGGTCGTACATCTCGACGGTGGTGACCGGCGACGATCCGAAACCGAGATCGACGACGAGCGGGTCCGCGGCACGCCGCAGCACCGACCACCCCGCCGACGCCAGCCACCGGTCGACCCGGCGCAACCGGTTCGGCGCCGTCGTGCCCCGGGTGGGCAGACCAAGCGCCCGCGCGCGGCCAGCGGCCAGGCGCGGCCGGCGCCGCGAAACTGTCACTCCGCTCACATCCCTCTCGAAACCCCGGCCGTAAATCCCTTGTTCGCACAGGGTCGGTCGGATGGCGCCCACCCGGTACGGGCACATACAGCTCATGCCGAGTGTGCCGGGCGGGCATAGGAGGGCCGCCGCCCGGGTTGAATGACGTTGGCGCAGGTCGTCCGCTTGGTCGCTAGTGGAGGTGGTTGGTGCACCTGGTCGATGGCCGTCCGCCGGACCGGCGTGACGCCGCTGCGCCGAGGACGCAGAGGACGCCGAGGTCACCGTCACGGGTGGCGATGCTCTCGATGCACACGTCGCCCCTCGAGCAGCCGGGAACCGGTGACGCGGGCGGCATGAACGTCTACATCATCGAGCTCAGCCGCCAGCTCGCCGCGCTCGGCACCGAGGTCGAGGTGTTCACCCGCGCGGTCAGCAGCAAGCTGCCGCCGACCGCCGAGATCGCCCCCGGTGTGACGGTGCGGCACATTCCCGCCGGCCCGTTCGAGGACATCGGCCGCGCCGAGCTGCCGGCCTGGTTGTGCGCGTTCACGGCGAACGTCCTACGCACCGAGGCCGGGCAGGACGCCGGCTGGTTCGACCTGGTCCACTCCCACTACTGGCTGTCCGGCCAGGTCGGCCTCTCCGCCGCCCGGCGGTGGGGCGTGCCGCTGGTCCACACCTCCCACACCCTGGCGAAGGTCAAGAACGCCTCGCTCGCGGACGGCGATCGACCGGAGCCGGAGCTGCGCCTGCATGGCGAGCAGGAGGTGATCTCGGGCGCAAGCCGCCTCATCGCCTCGACGGAAACCGAGCGCCGTCACCTCATCGACCTCTACGGGGCCCCGCCTGACACAGTGGACGTGGTCGCCCCCGGCGTCGACCTGGATGTCTTCCGGCCCGCCGGCGACGGCGACGAACGGGCCGCGCGAGCCCGGCTCGGCTTCGACCCCGACACGCAGCTCCTCCTCTTCGTCGGACGTATCCAGCCGCTCAAGGCTCCGGACGTCCTGCTCGCCGCCGCCGCCGAGCTCATCCGCCGGGACCCGGAACGACGCAGCCAGCTCGCCGTGGTCGTGGTCGGTGGCCCCAGCGGCTCCGGGCTCGAACGCCCCGACGCCTTGGTGAAGCTTGCCGCGGAGCTCGGCATCACCGACATCGTCCATTTCCAGCCACCTGTACCGCACGATCAGCTCGCCTCCTGGTATCGCGCGGCCACGGCCGTGGTCGTGCCCAGCCACAGCGAGAGCTTCGGTCTGGTCGCCGTCGAGGCACAGGCCTGCGGCACCCCGGTGGTCGCCGCATCCGTCGGCGGCCTGCGCACCGCCGTCGACCACGGGACGTCCGGGGTCCTCATCCGTGGCTGGGAGCCGGCGGACTACGCCACCGCGCTGGAACGCATCCTCACCGAGGAGCGGTGGCGACGGCATCTCGCCGCGGGCGCCCGGGCCCGCGCCGCGGGCTTCGGCTGGACCGCGACCGCACGCGGTGTCCTGCGCAGCTACCAGGCCGCCATCGCGCCGAGCGCCGTGGCAGTCTGACGACATGACGCCCTCCATCGACGTCGCCGAGCGCGAACGCCTCGACAAGCTGATCAAAGCCGGGCTGGACGACCTCGGTGTCGCCTACGAACACTCCGACACCGGCGCCTTCCTGGTGACGTTGGAGGGCGAACACAAGCTGCGCACGATGACGTGGCTGGTGGTGCAGGACCACACGTTGCTCGTGGAGGCCTTCTTCATGCGCGCTCCGGCGGAGAACGCCGCCGGTACCTACGGCTTTCTGCTGAGCCGGAACTCCCGCACCTACGGAGTGCACTTCTCGATCGACAACATGGGCGACATCTTCCTCACCGGGCAGGTCCCGCTCAGCGCGATCAGCCCCGACGAGATCGACCGGCTGCTGGGCTGCGTCGGCACCTACGCCGACGAGAACTTCGACCCGGCCATCGCCATCGGCTTCGCCGGCGCCATCCAACGCGAACGCGCCTGGCGGGCCAAGCTCGCCGCCGACAGCGGATCCGCCGCGCGCCCCGCGTAGCGCCGCCACGACCAATGGCACACCCCGGCACCCCGCACACCCACACACTTCTCGCACCCGCACACTCCCTGCACCCGCACACTCCCTGCACCCGGCCGGCCCGACAGGTTTCTGACCCTCGGCTCAACATGCCCCGATCGCCCGCTTCCCGAGGTCACACACAGCGTCGACAGCCGCTGCGAGGGTGGCGGGGGCGCGGGTGAGACCCGCGACGACGTCGTGTGTTCCGCCCATTCCCGCATGCTCCAGCAGTTGCTTCTCGTTGGTGACCCACTCCCCCCGCGCGGCGAGGACCGCGTGTGCGTATTCCGACGCGCCGACAACGAGCAGGCTCGCGCACTGGGCGGTCCGCCCGTGCGACGCGTGATGACGCCTGGCGTATGCAAGTGTCATCGCCGCACGATCGGACCATGTTCGCGAGGCCGATATCCGCAGCGCCTCGGGATACTCCGGCCTGGGCAGCGCACCACGAAGCACACGGTTGATCGCGAGCTCCCCGACGACGAGATAGCTCGGAATTCCCGCCAGATGGAACATGAGTGGCTCGATGTGGAACTCACCGCGCTCAGCGCGGGCGAGTTGCTCCTCGACGACATCGAGGTCGCGATAATGCACGTCCACGGACCGGTCGGCGACAGTCAGCCACGCGCCACCGTTGAAGACACCTCCACCCCAGCCGCCAATCTCCGACACCTCCCCCGGAAATCCAAGGCCTCGCAGCGACGCCGGATCGAATTCACCGCGATAATAGATCGCAAGATCCCAGTCACTGTCCGGCCGATGCGTCAGCTGTGCCCGCGACCCGCCGAGCACCACCGCCTCCACCCTAGGCAGCCCGAGCAGAATTTCAGCGATCCCGTCGAGAAAATGGATGTCATCCACGGCCCCATAGTAGATACACGGCCATATCGGCACAAATTATTATTGACAGGAATCCCAGGAGTCCCGCATTCCAGGGAGGAGAGGGCGACTTTCACTCCTCCGACAATGCGATCAACGTTTCATATCGGACAGGCCGTTTTCGCTCGTCGCGTCAAGCTCGACGGTGGCACATTCCCCATCGAGGTACGAATGCGGCCGCACCTCATAGCGGCGGCCGGTCGGACTCATCCAGCAGAACACCCCCGGCCGGGGCTGGACCACCCGCCACCGGCTGTGATGACGCACCCGGTGATGCCGCCTGCACAACGGCCCCAGGTTCTCCACCAGCGTCTTCCCACCCGAGGCGTAGGGCCGGGTGTGGTCGAGATCGCAGCGCCACGCCCGGCGGGTGCAGTGCGGGAAGGTGCAGCACGGGTTCCGGGCCCGCACATGACGCTTCTGCGCCGGGCTGGGATACCGCCGTTCTCCCAGCTCCACGAGGTGCCCCTGCTCGTTGGTGAGCATTCGCCGCCATGTCGAGGTCGGCCGTGACGCTATCTCCCGCGCCACCGTCGCCGGGATCGGCCCGTACCCGACCAGTTCACCCGGCTCGGCGTCCAGGCCGAGCAGGGTCCCGATCGGAACGATCACCTGCACATCCGCACCCGTCGCACCCCCCGGACCAGGCTGACCGTCCCGGCCCAGGATCAGATCCATCAACGTGTCCGCACGCACCTCGTCCCGACTCCGACCCTCTCCCCTCTCTGCCATCGTCGCGTTGGTGACCTGCTCGATCCGCGCCTGGCAGGCCAACGCCCCGTCCGCGGGCAGCAACGCCCCCAGCACGGCCATCCCGTCGTCCTCCGGCTCCACCCACACCCGCCGCTCCGGACGACGTTCGTCGGACCGTCGGGCCGCACCCTCGGGATCAATCTTGATCACCCCGTAGCGGCACGCCGCCGTGAACGCACGCCGATGCGCCCGCGGCCCCTTCCCGAGGACATGGTCCGCGACCCGGCCGGCGAGCCCGTCGTCCAACGGGGAGGTCGCACGCTCCAAGGACGTCAACCGCGGCAGATCCAACACCCCCGCCGCCAACGCCTCCAACCCGACGGGGAGACGCCGAACCACCTGATCAGCGAAATCCAGATGCCACTCCGCGGACCCGGTCGAGATCCGCATCACCCCCGCCACCTCACCCGCCACCACCGAACCGAACAGACCCAGCTCGTCATAGCCCTCCGGCGGCCGGGCAGCGGCAAGCTCCGCCTGCACCCGGATCGCCACCGCCTGCGCCGCCGCGATCCCCGCCACCGCCACCCGAAGCCGCTCCAGACACTCGCTCAGCCACCCCTCGAACACCCGATGCTCGACCGGAACCCCCACCTCCTCCTCACTGCCGGGAACCGTCGCGGCCGACGGGCCGGTCGTGCCAGTCGCGTTGATGACGATCGAGGGCGTGCGGGGAGCCATGGCACCACACCTCCGGTCCGGAAACACACACCACACGATCGAACGGGCGTTCGATCGTGTGGTGATGCTAAACCCGGAAACGACCCGCAGGACCGGGCCGGCCAAGGGAGGACACAGCGAGTTCACCGGCCGCCCAGACCGCCTTGACAGACAGACCTCCCTGCCGGCAACCTCGCATTCTCAGACCAGCTAGAAGAGCGACTCCTCACACCCATGCGACCCATATCGCACACCTTGTGGGCGCCGTCACCACATCGTGATCCCCTGTGCCCATACAGGGCACAGAACGACCGACCAGGTCAATTTAGTCAGCATTTATAGTTCGCCGGAATCGCTGCGCCTCACGGTAGCGAACTTCTCGAACTCAGCCGCCAAGGGCCGGCCTGAAAACCGGAGAGGCTGCAATTATTGTCAACAGCAAATAGCGGGCGATGCCCGCAGGAGACCACATCAAAATCTGGTGCAGCAAATCGGGCGTCGAAAAAGCCATGCCGAGCTAGATATTCACCCGATCCGCAGGCGGGAGTCATGGTCGCGCGGAATCCAAACACCCCGAGGAGGCTCAAGCCTCCGCCGGGTTACTACTTCATAACCGGTCGACTATTCCTTCACGCGGTGAAGACGAGCCGAGAGGTGGGACTGGAGTGGCTTGCCACTGGCCTCCATGTCGATCGCATACGCCAGATCGCCGCCCTCGACGAGGCCGTACAGCCGCACCGAGCGGGTGACCTCACGGGCAGTGGTGGTCCTGATCAGAACGTTCGAGTCGAGGTCCACCCTGGTTCCGGCGATGGTCCCGACGTAGATCTCGGCGATGCCGAACGGGTGGGCCAGCATTACCTCGACGACCGGGTTGCGGTTCACCTTGCCGTCGGGGCCGGGCTCGGTGGCGGGTGGCTGCACCCGCCAGAATCCCGTCTCGGTTGCCAGGGGGCTGCCCGGCTCCCGTCCGTCCCGAGGCTCGTCGGCCCACCAGGTGTGCGACACATAGCCGAGCGCGGGACGCCCGTCGGCGGCGAAGGTGATCTCCTGGCCGTAGTGGAAGGACTCCATGCCCTCATAACCCCCGACGCCCTCACCGCGCCAGGTGCCGACGAGGAACGCCAATGGCAGCAGACTCGGATGAAGCTCTGACGAGGACGAGGACGCCCCCTTGCCCGTCCGCACGTCGTCGGTCGTGTCGGTACCCATCGGCTTCCCGCTCCCCCCATGCCCTTCTGCCATCGGCGCGCTCACCTGCGCGTTCCTGCCCTGCCTGCGCGCCGGCCCGCTCAGCGCCGGCCCCCGTACAGCTTGTAGACGGCGTACCCGGAGAACCAGGCGATGAGCATCGCCATGGCCACCAGCAGACCGCTCGCGAAGTAGTGCAGCACGGAGCACAGCCTAGGCTTACCTCCTGCACGCTCCGCAGCCGTGTACCAGGCAGGGCACACTGGGCGGGTGACCCGCTCGCTTGTCATCAAGGTGACCGCCGGTGCCGACGCCCCGGAACGCTGTTCTCAGGCCTTCACCGTGGCCTCGGTGGCCGTGGCCTCCGGTGTGGATGTCTCGCTGTGGCTGACGGGCGAATCAGCCTGGTTCGCTCTTCCCGGGCGTGCCGCGGAGTTCAGCCTGCCGGAGTCTGCACCGCTCACCGACCTGCTGGACGCGGTTCTGACCGGCGGCCGGGTCACCGTCTGCACCCAGTGCGCGGCACGGCGCTCCTTCGGTCCCGAGGACGTGATTCCAGGGATCCGCATCGCCGGCGCCGCGGTGTTCGTCAGCGAGGCCCTCGCCGAAGACGTCCAGGCCCTCGTGTACTAGCCGTGTGCTGAGCCAAATGCCTGCTGAGAGGCGCACACCCGCCTCCCGCACGTGCGATGAGCACATGCGGGAGGCGGGCGACGTCTTTCTGCACGCGCAGCACAGACCACTGATGGCACACGACACGTCACGTTCACCGCGCGATTGCAATGCGCTTTCATGATCGCATGATGCCGGAGTCCGAGATGCTCTTCGCCGTGGTGCAGTTCGAGGAGGCGGGCCGACATACGGTCCGTCGGGTGGTCGCGCCGTTCCCGGATCGCAGTGCCGCGGCGACCTTCGCCACCGATAACGACCTGCGCCACTTCACCGTGGGCCCGATGGCCTTCGCGGTCCCCACCAGCATCCCGTTCGATGGTCCGCCGCGGGCTACCACGCGCCCTCGCGACCTGCCCGCCCCCCGCGACGCGCCGACCTAGCCGACACGCCGGCCCAGCCGACACGCCGAGCCAGCCCCCGACAACGCCGAGCTGGCTGACGTGCCGAGCTGACTGGCATGCCGAGCTGGTCGATGCGCCAGGCTCGGGTTAGTGGCCAGGCCGGGGCTTCGGGTCCGCGGCTGTCGGCGGGGGCGACGTCCGCAGGGAGTGGCCGTAACGGCCGAGGGCCAGAACCGGCCAGATCAGGCGATACCCGTTGTAGTTGAGGTAGAAGTCCCCCGGAAAGCCGGTGCCTGTGAACTGGTCCTCATCCCAGGTCCCGTCCGGACGCTGCTGATCGGCAAGCCAGTCCGCGGCCCGTGCGAGCGCCACCGCCACGTCGGGCCCTTGCTCTCCCGCCAGCAGCCCGAGCATCCCCCATGCCGTCTGCGACGCTGTGGACACGCCCTGGCCGTTCCACCGCGGATCGCTGTAGGAACGCAGGTCCTCACCCCACCCACCGTCGGAGTTCTGGCGGGACAGCAGCCAGGCGACGCCACCGCCGATGGCCGGATGGGTCGGCGCCAGCCCTGCGGCGGCCAGCGCAGGCAGGACGGATCCGGTGCCGTAGACATGGTTGACGCCCCATCGGCCGAACCACGAACCGTCCGGCTCCTGATGGTCCAGCAGCCAGGACACCCCACGCTGCGTCCGGGGATCATCGGTCAGCCCGGCGTCGACAAGAGCCTCGACAACGTGGGCGGTGACGTCCGCAGACGGCGGATCGGTGAGAGCGCCGAAGTCACCGAACGGAATCTTGTAGACAAGCGTGCTGGTGTTGTCCGAATCGTAGGCGCCCCATCCACCGTCACTGGACTGCAGGCCGAGCAGCCAGGTCACGGTCCGATTGGTCGCGGATTCGATCTTCTCCGGCGCGGGATGACGGACATGCCGCAGAGCGAGGAGCACCTCGGCGGTGTCGTCGGTGTCGGGATAGGTGTCGTTCTCGAACTCGAACGCCCAGCCGCCGCCGGGCAGGTCCGGGTGGTTCACCTGCCAGTCACCGCTGCGATCACGGATCTCCTGGCCGAGCAGCCAGTCGGCGGCCCGCAGCAGCGCCGGGTCGTCCGGCTCGATGCCGATGACGTCGCCCGCCTCGACGATCGCGTTCACCGCGAGCGCCGTGTCCCAGACGGGAGACTGCGAGGCCTCGATCATCCGCGCCCCGTCGGGGAGGGTGACCGAGTAGTCGTCGAGAGCTTCCAGCGCCGCTTTCAGCACCGGATGCGCAAGGTCATAGCCGAGCAGCCGTAGCGCGATGATCGAGTACACGGCCGGCGGCTGGATCCCGCCGAAGCAGCCATCGGCCTCCTGCCGCGCGATGATCCAGCGTTCCGCCGTACGCATCGCGTGCCGGCGCAGCGGGCCGATCGGGTGATGGTGATAGCGGTGCAGCCCGGCATCGACCCACCGGAAGAAGGGCTTCCAGCCGAGCGGCACCATGCCGCGCAGCCCAAGGATGCCGCGCAGTGCGGATCCGACACCCGCGCTGACACCGTGGCCAGCACCGCCGCTGCCCCCGGCACCGCCGCTGCCCCCGGCACCAACGCCGGTTCCAGCGCCGGCAGCGGCTCCAGCACCGGCGCCGGTTCCAGCGGCCACCGACGTCGCGGAACCGGAACAATCCGGATCGTCGACCGACAGCTCTTCCAGGCCGAAAGGTGCCGGACGGACCGGACGGAGCGCGAAGACGATGGTGAGGGGAACAATGGTCTGCCGAGCCCAGGATCCGAACGAGTAGATGCTCAGCGGGGCCCGGTCGGGCAGCAGCATGATCTCGGGTGGCAGCACGGGCAGATCCTCCCAACGCCACCAGCCGAAAAGAGCCATCCAGATTCTGGTGAACACCCGGGTGGCGGGAACTCCGCCGTTCTGCCGGATCCAGGACGCAGCACGTTCCATATGTGGGGCCGACAGTTCGTCACCAGCCAGCCGAAGGGCTATGTAGGACTCGACCGTGATGGACAGCTCACCCGGTCCACCGAAGTACTGCGGCCAGGAGCCGTCCGCCAGCTGACGGGAACGAATGAACTTCGCGGAGGCCGCGGTGACGGACTCCGTACGAATTCCGAGGAACTCGCGCAGCAGCAGGTCCTCGGCATCCATGGTGGTGTTGCTTTCCAGGTCGAACTTCCACCAACCGGTGCTGTCCTGCAGGGACAGCAGGTGCTGGGTGGCCCGGCGCAGCGTGCCGGCCAGCCGGTCCGCGCCGTCACGAACATCGCGAACATCGCGTTCCGCCCGGTCACGCACCGCGGCGGAAGCATCGACAACCTGCTCGGGAATATGGTGCCCGATGGCCTCGGAAACCCGGGAGACAGACATGATTAATCCTTGCGTCTTCTGGATGAACGCAATCGCGTCGCCAGCTCTGGTCCGACCTTGAAGTACTTGCTGGCGTGCCTGAAATTTCACGCTTCCACCGGCCTGCTGGGCCGGTGGAAGGTTTTCTGGTGCTGGCCGGTCGCGGCCAGCACGGCGGTTCAGGTTCTGAGGCAGATCCGATCGAGACACTTCTCCACCACGGCGAGAAGCTCCACCAGGTCCGTGCTGCCTGATCGGCACCAGGAGCGGATTGCCACCTGAATGGCACCGAGAAAGCTGACGACAATCATCTGGGCGTCCAGTTCGGTGACCGTCGAAAGGCTCGTCTGGGTTGGCACGGTGCCGGCAACCGACCCGTCGAGGCCGGCGCCACCCCCGGTTCCACCCCCGACCAGGAGCACCTCGTTGTCGACAAGCTCCATGGCGAGACGGTCACCGATGACGATCAGCCGGCTCAGCACCGCGCCGGCCAGTGGGGTGGCCTCGTCGCTGGGCAGCAGCTGATCGGCGTAACGCCGCAACGAGCCTCCGTCCGGCGACATCAGTGCCCAGGCGCTGAGGGCCGCGCATCGCAGTGCAGTCAGCGGCGGCTCGTCGGCGGGCCGGCGGCGCAGTGCCGCAACAGTCAGATCGCCCATCTCGTCCAACGGTGCGAGCGCGATCGCCTCCTTGCCGGTGAAGTACCGGAACAAGGTGCGCACCGACACGTCCGCGCCCGCGGCGATCTCCTCGAGTGTCGCGCTGTCGAAGCCCTTCTCCTGAAACAGCTCGTGCGCCACCTCGATGATCGTCTGACGGGTGCGCCGCTTCTTCCGTTCGCGCAGGCCCTCCGCCTCAGCCACCGCCCACACCCCCCTTACGCCCCTTGCTACCGCCGCCCGATGCCACACGCCCCATCCGCGACAACCTCGATCCTCCCGGATCGCGATGTCACGGACGAACATACGCCACCATCGGACAACTGTCAGCTCATGACACTTATATTTTTACCCCCGGCGACGGGACCACGGCAAGTCGACCCGGCCCCCGATCACCCACTCAGGCACCCACGCCCACACGCACACCCACGCACGCACGCACGCACGCACGAAAAAACGGCCGGGCTCCGGGGAACGTGCTCCCGGAACCCGGCCGCCGCCGAACCTGCGATCTACCGGCCCCGTGGGCCGTGGCACTTGGCCACCACCGGTCTCAGACCATCGCCGGCCTCAGACCGTGACGTCGACCTGGGTGTCGACCGGCTCACCCTGGCGGGCGACGACCTTGCGCTCGCCGGTCGCGCCCGGAACCAGGGCGCGGACCGTCCACTCGCCAGGACGCGCGAAGAATCGGAACTGGCCGGTCGCCGAAAGCGGCACCTCGGCGGTGAAGTCGCCACCGGAGTCGAGCAGGCGGGCGTAACCAGTCGAAACCGGCTCACCGCCGGAGACCACAACTCCCTGGATCACGGTTTCCTTGGCCACGTCAATTCCTTCCACCGATGGTCCACCACTGGTCGCACCGCACATGATCAGGCGCCCTTCTCGATCGGCACGCCCACGAGCGAGCCGTACTCGGTCCACGAGCCGTCGTAGTTCTTCACGTTCGCGAGACCAAGCAGCTCGTGCAGGGCGAACCAGGTGTGCGCGGAACGCTCACCGATCCGGCAGTAGGCGATTGTGTCCTTGGTCAGGTCGACCCCGACCTCGGCGTAGAGGGCCTTCAGCTCGTCGTCCGACCGGAAGGTGCCGTCCTCGTTCGCGGTCTTCGCCCACGGGACGTTCTTGGCCGTCGGGATGTGGCCGGCCCGCTGCGACTGCTCCTGCGGCAGGTGCGCCGGGGCGAGCAGGCGACCGGAGAACTCGTCGGGCGAGCGGACGTCCACCAGGTTCTTCGAGCCGATCGCGGTGATGACCTCGTCGCGGAAGGCCCGGATGTCGGTGCGCGCCTCGGAGGCGGTGTAGCTGGTCGCCGGACGCGGCGTGACGTCGGGGGTCAGCTCGCGGCCGTCGAGCTCCCACTTCTTGCGGCCGCCGTCGAGCAGACGCACGTCAGCGTGGCCGTACAGGACGAAGTACCAGTAGGCGTAGGCGGCGAACCAGTTGTTGTTGCCGCCGTACAGCACCACGGTGTCGTCGTTGGCGATGCCCTTCTCGGACAGGAGCTTCTCGAACTGCTCCTTGTTCACGAAGTCGCGGATGATCGGGTCCTGCAGCTCGGACTTCCAGTCGAGCCGGACGGCGCCGGGGATGTGCCCCTTGTCGTAGGCCGAGACGTCCTCGTCGACCTCCACGAGCACGACCTTGGGGTCGCTGGCGTGCTCTTCTGCCCAGGTCGCGTTGACCAGCGCGTTCTCGCGGCTCATGCGCGCGTTCCTTTCGCGGTTGCGGAACAGGGGACGAGACAGGTATGGCATCCGGGACCGTGCCCGGAGGTGGCGTTTGCGGCAGGCCGCGGCCCGAGGCGAAGCGGGGGACGGAGACGGAGCGGAGCAGGCGGAGGTACGAGGTCGAGGCTCGCTCGGTACGCCCAAGGAACCCGGGCGCGGACTAGGTCAACGCGCTGTCAGGAACCGCAACACAAGCAGCTGCCCACGCGGCACAGGTCGACCGCGCGGCGCTTCACAAGCAGGACGCTGCACATGGTTCGTGTCACGGTAGCAGCGAATGTCACTTCTGTGTTAACCCTTACCCTAAAGATCTACCGGGGCACCATCTGAGCCCGGCTCCCGATCTCCGGGCGCGACCTCGACCAACGACGCCAGGGTCGCGATCACCGCCGCCTTCGTCGGCGGGGCACCGGTCACCCGGCGCACCTCGGTGCCCGATCCGTCGAGGATCACCACCGTCGGGGTGCTGCGAACGCCCAGACGCCGCACCAGCTCCAGGTGGGACTCCGCGTCGATCTCCACATACCGCACGCCGGGCACGAGCGCCGCGACGTCCGCCAGCTGGCGCCGTGCGGCCCGGCAGGGCGCGCAGAATGCCGTCGAGAACTGCAGCAGCGTCGCGACCTCACCGGGCACCTGGCCGAGCGCGGCGAGCTCCGCGACCAGATCCACGGCGGGGTCCACGGGGTCCACGGGGTCCAGGGGGTCCAGGGGGTCCAGGGCGCGGCCCGCTGCGTCAGAGACCGGAGGAGCCGGCCGGCACCCCGGTCTGCGCCAGGTCGGCATCGAGCAGCACGTTCTCACCGCCCGCTGTGAACGTGAGCCGATCTGCACCCACCACCACGGACCGCAGCCCCATGTTGAAGGGCAGCCCGGTGACCGGCACCTTGACGGTGAGAAGTTCCCGCAGCGGTTCCAACAGCTGGGTCGGGATCACCGCGCCGAGACCTGCCGTGAGGTCGCGGGGAGTGAACGTGACCGAGTCGGCGGCCACGCCGATGTCGGCGATGCCCGAGACCGGGTACTGCGAGCCCAGCACCTCGACCGTCCCGCTGATCTCGAGGCCCTGCCCGGCCGGGGCGACTCTGGCGGGTGGGTTCTGCGTCGCGAGGTAGGCGTTGAGGTCGTCGAAGGTGAGGTCGACCTGTGCCTTCACCTGGTCGACCGGTACCTGCTGGACATCCTGGTTCAGGACGTCCGAGAGTGGCAGGTGGACGCCGGCCAGTTCCGCGCGGAGCCGGTCGACCCGGACGCCGTCCCGCTCATAACCGCGGATCTCGATGTTCACGTGACGGTACTTGCCCGCGGTGACCTGGGTGAGGAACGGAAAACCGCCGAGCGACACCGTCGGCCGCTCGGCGAGGTTCTGCGAGGTCTGCGCCCTGGTGGCGATCTGATCCGCGACGACCCGGGCCGCGACCCGGTCGAGCACGCCGAGAATGACCAGCGCCACGACGATCGTGACGCTGAAGGCGATCAGGCCCCGCCGCGCGGTGCGGCTCATCCGGGAAGCTGACGACCGAGGAGGTACACGACGGGCGCTGCCAACGCCAGCGGGAGCAGCACGTCGAGCAGCATCCCGGCCGCGGGGCCGAGGCGGGGTGCGGTGAGCGCCCCGCCGAATCCGGCCGACGCGACACAGGCGGCGGCCACACCGCCGGCCGCGGCGAGGACGGTGGCGGTGGCGACACCGAGGCCCGTGAACTCGCCGAAGATCACCCCTGCCGCGGTGCCCGCGGCGGCCGCGGACACCGCGCCGACGACCGCGCACACCCGCGCCCGACCGAGGCCCGGAACGGCATCCGAATCCGGGACGTCGTCCGGCTGCGGTACGACATCCGGATCCGGGACGGCGCCCAGGGCCGTGCCCGCACCGCGCGCGAAGGTGGCTGCGAGCAGTGCCGTCACCAGACGGCCGACGAGCACCGCGGCACCGGCACCGAGCAGGCCCGCGATGACCATCTCGTCGGCGGGGTGCTCGGCACCCGCCTCGGCGCGCAGCACCAGGAAGCCGGTGAGGAAGGCGGCGATGCCGACCCCGCCGAGCGCGGCGGTCATGTCGCCACTCACCCTGTCGGCAGCCCGCTGGGCACGATCAGCCGCGACGGCGCCGGCCGCTGCCATACCGGTTGTCCCGGCCGCCGGCACGCCCTCCGCCGGCACACCCACTGCCGACACACCCGGCGCCGGCGTAGCGCCGCCGCGTAGGCGGCGGGCCAGCTGGTAAAGGACCGTGACGCCGAGGGACACGCCCACGACGCCCGCGACCGTTCCGATGCCGTTGTCGTCGTAGCCGTGCGCGCCGAAGCCGTGAGCATTGTCGCCACCGAGCGGCCAGAGCACGGCGAGATCGCAGGCGAGCGCGCTGCCCGCCACCACCACCATCGTTCCCGCGGAGGCGCGCAGGGCCCCTGTCCAGGCCCAGGCCAGCGCTATCTGTGCCACGAGGAGCACACCCGCGAGCGCCCATGGGCCGGCGATCGCCGCGAACGCGGCGCCGGTGACCAGCACCGCGATGCCTGCGCCGACCGCACCCGCACCCGCGAGAGCGGTGGCGAGCCCGGCCTCACCCGGCAACGCGGCCACGCCGGCTGGCCGGACCACGTCCGAAGATCCGGACAGTCCGGACGAGCCAGGCTCGGGAACAGGCACCGCACCATGCTGCCACGGGCGAGCGAACCGGAATCCACTGCCCTGGGTGGACGTACGTGTCCTTCCGTCGTGTTCACCCCCCGGCGAACGGGGGCAGCACCTCCACCACCGACCCTTCTCGCAGGTCGACGTCCTGCGGGTCGCGTCGACCGACCGGCATCTCGTCGAGCAGGAAGGCACAGCGGGCCAACACCGTGGCGAGGGCGGCGCCGCGGCGGCGCGCGACGTCATCCAGCGCCACGGCGAGCGTCGGCGCGTCCACCTCGTCCTGCTCGACACCGGCCGCCTCGCGGGCCGCCGCCCAGTACCTGACCACGATGCGTGCCACTGCGCATCCCTCGCTTCGCCGTAATCGTCGCCGTAGTCGCTCGCCTGGTCGCCCGGGTGCTCGCGCCTGGCCGGCGGTCACCGGGTCGGTGCGGGACCGGTCTCCCGCGCCATCCGTCGCGCGCACTGCGCCCACTCCGGGCGACCGGCGAGCAGATCGGGCAGGTGTGCCCCGATCCGATCGACCAGCCCCGGGACGACGCCGGCCTCGGCGTGCCCGAAACCGGGCACGAGCCACAGCTGCCCGGTGTCGCCGGCGGCGGCCGCCAGCGCACGTGGATGTTCCACAGTGAAGTACGCATCGCGGTCACCGTGCACGATGAGGACAGGGGTTGGCGCGATCCGCCCGATCACCTCGACGGGCGAGGCGGGCACGGCCGGCCAGGGGTCCGTCGCGATCCGCACTCCGAGCCCGACCCGGGCGGCGACCCGCCCGGGCGCCGTCTCGGCGAACCAGTGGATGCGCCGCATGGGCGCCGTGTCGCGGACGAACCACCGGCTCGCCGCGCTGACCGAGACGACTGCGTCAGGCCGGTGCCGAAGCCGGTGTCCGTGTGTGACCTCCCCGGAGATCGCGATGCCGGCGTGCCGCAGAACGGCGGCGCCACCCATGGACCACCCCATCGTGACCACCTTCTGGTAGCCCATGCGACGTGCCTCACCCACGGCCGCGTCGACATCCAGGACCTCGCGGTCCCCGAAGGTGCAGGTGCCCGTCGACCTGCCGTGACCTCGAAGGTCCATGGACAGCACACCCACGTGCCGGCGCAGTTCCTCTGTTACAGCACGCAGCGCAGGCCGCCCGATCGATCCGGAGAAGCCGTGGGCGACGACCACGCAGACGGCGTCATGCCCTGTCACCGCGGGGTCACGATGAAGCAGCTCCGTGGCCAGGATCTCAGCGTCTGCGGTGGGAAGAAGTCGATAGACCGTAGGAGCGGAGTAGGGCACTCCGCTATCCTCCCCTGCAGACCGGTACTCGTTTCATGCCCATGACGGTCGTGGAACGTAGGACACCGGAGACAAGGATCGCCTGGGTCGACGCTGCCCCAACACACATCGCACCTGGAGGAGCCGTCTTGAGCGTCGTCCTGTTGCTCACCAACGCCCCCGGTCCGTCGGCCGAGTCCTTCCCGTCCCTTGGCCTCCTCACCCACACCGTCCGTGTGGCGCCGTTGGAGGCAAGCGCACTGCTCGACGCACCTCCAGTCGATGTGATCGTCGTTGACGGCCGCCGCGAGCTCGTCATCGCGCGGGGCCTGTGCCGGCTGCTGCGCACGACCGGGCTCACCACCCCGCTGCTGGCGCTGGTCACCGAGGGTGGCCTCGCCGCGGTCTCGGCGGACTGGGGCGTCGACGATGTGGTGCTCGACACGGCCGGGCCGGCCGAGGTGGAGGCTCGTCTGCGGCTTGCCATCGGGCGGGTCGCGGCCGCGGGCGGTACGGCAGAGGCCGGAGTGATCCGGTCCGGTGACCTCTCCGTCGACGAGACCACCTACTCCGCCAAGCTGCGGGGCCGTCCGCTCGAGCTCACGTTCAAGGAGTTCGAGCTGCTGAAGTACCTCGCGCAGCACCCGGGGCGGGTCTTCACCCGCGCACAGCTCCTGCAGGAGGTCTGGGGCTACGACTACTACGGCGGCACCCGGACGGTGGACGTGCACGTCCGCCGGCTGCGCGCGAAGCTCGGCCCCGAGCACGAGGCAATGATCGGCACTGTCCGTCACGTCGGGTACAAGTTCGTCGCCCCGCCGATCTCGCCGCTGCCCGACACCGCCAACCGCCTGGATCGGGACGACATCCGCACTCCCGAGCGCGTCTGACCGGTCCGCCACCTCGACGCACGACCAGTACCACCGCACCGCTGGCGCCCGCTCAACGACCGGTGCCGGCGCAGCATCACCAGCTCCAACGCGCAGACAGCGAACCGTGCTGAGAACCGCGCGCACCGGGAAGGGCCCGGTGGCCGTCCGGAGAACGGCTACCGGGCCCTTCCGGCGTGTTCGGGGTCCGAGGCCTTGGCCCGTCGGCCCTTCGCCCGGCCACGCTTCGCCTGGCCGCGACGCTCCCCGGCACCCGGCCTCCTGCTCCGGCCGTGCACGCGCTCCGGCCGTGCACGCGCCGGCTGATCGGCGGACCCCACCCGCTGCGCTGGCGACATGCATCAGGACGGGCCCGGTAACCTGCCGGTTACCTGATGACATCGACGCCTTCGCACCCCGGCGGCTCCGCTCGCGCACGACGGCCAGCCCCCACCGACACTGCTCACTTTGACAGTGCATATTTCGACAGCTCACTTTGACGGTGCATGTTTCGACAGCGCACTGGCTAGCGTTGAAACATGACCTCGCTGAGCTGGCTCGACACCCTCGACGCGACTGACGTGGCGGCCATCACCGAACTGCTGACGAGCGCGGAGCAGGTCGACGGCAACGGCGGGATCTCCGAAGATGTGCGCCTCACCCTGCGGCCGGGCGGGAGCCCCGGTGGTGTGGCCCACCTGGTCGCGCGGGACGGATCGACGATCGTGGGCTTCGCCGCGGTGGGCGGGGACCCCTCGGAGCGGCAGGCCGAGCTGGTCGTCCACCCCGATCATCGCCGCGCCGGAGTCGGCAGCGCGCTGGTGCGGGAACTGTCCGCGGCGGTGGCCGGGTCGTCGCAGCTCAACATCTGGGCCCACGGCGACGCACCGGCAGCCGCGGCGCTGGCAGGCAGTGCCGGCTTCGAACGGGCGCGGGTACTTCTCCAACTGCGCCGCCCCCTGATCGCGGCCAGCAGCGCAACGCCCGGCAGTGCAACGGCCGGCAGCGCGACGACCGGCAGCGCAACAGCCGCGGCGGACGACGACCTGCCGAGCCCGACCGTCCCCCCGGGTTTCACCCTCCGGACCTTCGAGGTGGGCAGGGACGAGGAGGCCTGGCTCGCGATCAACGCGGCGGCATTCGCCACGCACCCCGAGCAGGGCCGCTGGACGATGGACGACCTGCGCGCCCGCGAGGCGGAACCATGGTTCGACCCGGCCGGCTTCTTCCTCGCCGAACGGAACGGTCAGCTGGTGGGATTCCACTGGACGAAGGTTCACCCCATCGACCCGATGCCCGCCGGGGACCCGCAGGCGGCGCCGGGACCGATCGGTGAGGTCTACGTGGTGGGCGTCGCACCCGACGCGGGCGGCGCGGGCCTGGGCCGGATTCTCACGATCGCCGGCCTGCGACATCTGCGGGATCTCGGCCTCGCCACGGTGATGCTCTATGTGGACGAGGACAACGATCGCGCGGTCCGGCTCTACACCCGCCTCGGTTTCCATCGCCATACCGCCGACGTCTCCTACCAGCGGGTCGCCCCGGGGCGTGATCGAGGCTGACCGGCGAGAGTCGGCTGCCCGGTGCGAACCGGCTGCCCCTGGGCCGGCGCCACCGGCGAGTGGGCCGGCGCCACCTGCGAGCCGTGGTCGACATCGATCACGGTGGTCAGATTCGTCACGGAGAGCAGCCGGTAGGCGTTCTCGTTGAGATTGCGCAGGATCAGGCGCCCACCGGCCGACCGCTGCCGCTGGTGGGCGTAAAGGATCACGGCCAGCCCCTGTGAGTCCAGGAACGTGACCTCACGAAGATCGACGACGATCTCGCGGACACCGGCGATCCGCGCGTCTAGCAGTGCCTGCCGTAGCGGTTCCAGCGACGAGTAGTCGATCTCGCCTTCCGGGTGCACCACGACGGCATCTCGGCCGGTCACTTCCACACGCACGCTGGGGACCATGGCTCCGGTCGGCCGGACGATGGTGCGAGGCGGGAAGCCCGGCCGAGCTGGCCTCCCGCGGCGCGACGCGCTCCGGACAAGCGCGATCGCCCAGCACCTACCCCGGGGGTATCGGCCTCACACCAGGTTCAGGGGTGGGTTTTCCCGGCATCTGCTCTTTACGTCATCACCGGCCCGGCTTCACCAGCTCTGTTCGCCGCCCGTTCGCGCCGCCG
The DNA here is from genome assembly GCF_001306465.1 of Frankia sp. R43. NCBI lineage: Bacteria > Bacillati > Actinomycetota > Actinomycetes > Frankiales > Frankiaceae > Frankia > Frankia sp. R43. The sequence goes on from NZ_LFCW01000005.1 coordinate 59,911, forward strand.
GCCGTTCCCAGTTCGCCTGCCGTTCCCAGTTCGCCTGCTGTTCCCTGTTCGCCTGCTGTTCGCCGTTCAACGACCGGTGGCCCTTCGTGTTCGCCGGACGGCGCGGTGGACACCTGATGCGGAAGGTGACCGTTCCGGCTGGTCGCGGCGCAATGGCACCGTTGCTCCACCGGACGTGCTCCACCGGACGCGGCACGGCTTACCCGACCCGCTTGTCCGACGCGGACGAACAGCGAAGCCCACCGCACCGCCGCGCCTTCACCGCGCGCTTTCGTCCTGTCCGCTCGTCCTGCCCACAGGTCACCCGACAAGTCCCGGACCCGAAACCTGCGATATATACCTCATCGACACATTGGCACCATCAGGCCGGCCAGAAACTCCCCGTCTCGCGGGGTGTTATGACCAGAAACACCGTGAGAGCGTCCTCGGTGAACAGCTATTCCGCGAATTCCTGCCACGCGAGGAGAAGGCACGATGTCACGACCAGGAACACCAGCACAACCGGGCTCATCTGGTACGTCACGGGATGCCGGCAGCGATCTCGGCGGGCGAGATCTGACGACCGAACCGCGCGAGATCACGGTCTTCGTCGGCCGGACGGACGGTGCCGCGATCACCGTGGCCGCGGCGGCCCGCTCGCCCGATCAGGATCCGGCCCGCGCCCAGGCTCCAGAGGAGTGTGGGGCGCGGCCGGCCGAGGACGAGAACCAGCTGCTGGTCCGGCTCCGTATCGCCGCGGCCGACCCCGGCCCCACGACGTCCGCCGATCTCGAGTCGGACGAGGTCCGCCGCATCGTCGACCATCTGCTGGCGCTCGACACCGCATGGAAATCGATGGCCGGCGAGAGCGACACAACCGGACCCGCCGAGCCCGCGCGTTCGCCTCTGCCTGTCAGCGGGAGCGCCGAGGGCTTCGAAGGCGGCACACGGATCACCATCGTGGCCGCCGAAGGCACGACGGCCGGTGGTCTGCGCCATGCGCTGGCCAGCGTGCCTGCCAGCGCGCGGCTGCGGGACTTCAGCACCGACGCCGAAGTCGTTCTCGTCTTCGACGACACCCCCCGTCAAGGCGTCGACCCCACAGCGACACCGGCCATCACCGGCCCGGCCTAGGCCAGCCCACACGGCAGGCCTGGCACCGCGACTGGTCCGGCCACCCTGGCCGCAGTCCTGCCGCCCAGCCCGCCTCGCCCCGCCCCGGCTGCCGGGCGGTGGCGAGGCAGGACGGCCGCGCAGGGATCGGCGCCGGTGCCGGACGGTGCGGATCAGCCTCTGGCAACGCTGGCGCGCCGTGCCTCCAGTTCGGCACGGTCGGCAACCCAGTACGGGCCCTCGTCCTCGACCATGTCCGCCATGATCACATGATGGTGGCCTTGATGGCCGGAGGGCAGCAGGCAGGTCATCCCGTCGACGCGGCAACCGGGAGCGGTGATCGTTCTGGGGGCGGACCAGGACAGCCAGACCTCCTCACTTCCCCACCCCTGCAAAACGGCCATGTGGTTGTCCGGGTGGCCCTCCTGCAGCGCGCAGGTCACCTCACTGGGCACCTCGTAGGCCGCTCCCGGCACATCATCAAGCCGTACGACTATGTCCTCGGGCACACGCTGCCAGGCTCCGCAGCCGCCCTCCTCTGTGATCATTTCCTCGTCGTCCCCTCCGCTCTCCATCGGCAATACCCGGCGCCACACGCTAAATCAGACACCTAAGACACACTTCGTGTCCACATAGCCACAAGCGCGCTCGACGCACCGATATAAGCACGCACCGTCGGGAGGCCTCCCAGCAGGGCTAATTCGCCCTTTTTCTGTGCTGTCGCGCCATTGAGCCGCTCCGAATTCTGATCCTGCCATCCAACGCCAACCCACCGACGCCGGCGCTCACGAGCACTACCAACTTTTCGGGCCTTACGGATCACTGGGAAACGTTCAGACCACGGATATTCCGAGTGCGGCAGCCATCGGCCCCGTAAGGGTCAGCAGGCTGTCGGCATCCACCTCCGCGTTGGTGAGGCCGGTCACGCCCACGGCACCGTCGAAGCGACAGCCGCGGAAGGACGCCGCCCTGATCGTGACATCGGTGAAGACGGCCTCCGTGAGGTCGCACTCCTCGAACCGCACATGATCGAGCCTGGATCCGGTCAGATCCAGCCGCGACAGGTCGCACCGGCTGAAGCGGGCCCGGCCCAGCGTGCACGACCGGAGCGTGACGTCGTCCGCCCGCACACCGTCCAGGACGACGTCGTGGAACTCGCCACGGATCCACACCGCCCCGGAGATCCTGCCACCGGTGATCTCGACCCTCGTGCCACCGCCCCCGTCGATCACAATTCCGGCGAGAACCGCCTGATCGACCAGGATGTCGCGCAGGTGCAGGCCAGCCAGCTCGCCCCCGAGAACACGGGTGGATGCCAGCACCGCGGATTCGATCCGGATGCCGCCCAGAACGTCGGCCTCCGGGTCGTCGGCAACCGCCGCCCCCAGGTCCTCGATGGTCCCACGGATGACCCGCGGCTGCCCCGGGCCACGGGTCGACCCGTCGGCCGGCAGGGATACTCCGGCCACGGACGGCCGCACGGGTTGCCAGGGATCGGACCTGCCTCGTCCCACCCGGGTTCGCTGAGTCATGGCCCGATTCTGATGGTGGCCCCGGTGCCGGCTCCGCAGGGTGTGGAGCCGGCGCGGATGTCGGGCGCCGGCCGGCTCGGTCAGCCGCGGATCGCGTCTATCAGTGAGATCACCGCCAGCACCGCGAAGGCGGTGGCGGCCACCCGGGTGATCAGACGCACCGACAGGACACGGAGAAGGCTACGGCCGCCCGCGATGGCCAGAGCTGCCACCGTCCACAGCGCGAGGACCGCGCCGATCCACACGGCCACCGGCGCGGAGTAGCGGGCAGCGAGGTTCGCGGTCGAGAACTGGGTGAGATCGCCGAGCTCCGCGACGAACACGACCACGAAGGACGTCGCCGCGACCCGCAGGAAACCGGACTTGCCGGCGTTGTCGGCCTCGGCAACGGCTTCGGCGGCGGCGACGTCACCGGCCGGTCCGCCCTCGGCCGCTCCGCCTTCGGCCTCGTCGTCGGGGTCCTCTCGCCCCTCCCTGAGGACAAGCACCGCGCCCAGGGCGAACAGCAGCGCCGCCACGATGTCGACCGCCCGGCCTGGCAGCAGCGAGATCGCGCTGCCGGCGGCGACAGCCAGCGTGACCTGCACGGCGAAGGCCGCGGCGACTCCGGCCCAGACGTAGAGGGGACGGAAGCGGCTCCCCAGGACGAGGCTCGCCACCATCGTCTTGTCCGGAAGTTCGGCCAGAAAGATCACGCCGAAGGTGACGAACGCGGCGGTGAGATTCACGGGCCCGGTAGTCCTCTCCTCGAGGCCGGGCCGGGACGGGAGCCGCCTTCGACCCGGCATGACAGCCAGATCGAAGGTCTCGCCCACCTGACGAAGGTCAGGCCCGGCGGCCGGGCTCGGAATCCGAGCCAGTATGTCGACACGCCGGACCGTGCTCAACCCAGCGCTCCGACGTCAGCACGGCCGGCGACCAGCCGCCAGACGGCGGCGTGGGCCGGACCGGGGCCGGAAATCGGGCTACCAGGTCACCACGGCGGGGCTACTCCCCTTCGGGAGGAGACATTACCGCCTGATGAGCCGTGGTGAAGGTTTTGAACCAGGTCAGACGAGACGACAGCAAGGCCACACGTAGGCGGTCCGCTGCGGAGCGCCGCCCATTCTTCACAGATCTGCCCCCTTAGCATCACTCAAGGTGATCGTCGAATCTGGTCGACCGTCCGTCGAGCCGACACGCTTCCTCACCATGCCCACCAGGCCGGGTGCCAGCGACGGTCATCCGACTGGCGCAAGCCAGACTGCCGGCCACGCAGCCAGCCAGCCGATCGGCTATCTGGACGACGCCGAGCCGAGACCGGCGTTGGTGGCCCCAGCCCGGCTGCCCGGGCACCTCCGCCCGGTGATCAACGCCACCGGCATCCTGCTGCACGACGGACTCGGCCGGGCGCCGCTCTCCCCCGAGGCCCGCACCGCGATCGACGCCGCCGCCGCGACCTGCGACGTCGAGCTCGATCTGGCGTCCGGGCGGCGCGGCCGGCGCGGCAACGCCGCACTGACCGCCCTGGCGGCCGCCGTCCCGGCGGCCCGCGCCGTGCATGTGGTCAACAACAACGCCGGCGCCGTCATGCTCGCCGCGATGGCGTTGGCGCCGGACCGGGAGATCGTCATCAGCCGCGGCGAGCTGGTCGAGACCGCGGACGGTTTCCGGCTCCCGGAACTGCTGGCCGCGACCGGTGCCCGGCTACGGGAAGTGGGCACGACGAACCGAACCACCCTGGGCGACTATGCCGACGCCATCGGCCCGCGAACCGGCTTCGTGCTCCGGATGCACCCGCCCAGCTTCCGGGTGGTCGGGCTGACGGCGAGGCCGGCGCTCAGTGATCTCGCGGAGCTGTGCGCCCGACGCGGAGTCCCCCTGGTCGGCGATCCCGGATCCGGTCTGTTGACACCCGACGAGACGCTGCCCGACGAACCCGACGCCTCCACCTGGCTACGCTGTGGCGCCAGTCTGGTCATCACCTGCGGCGACAAGCTCCTCGGCGGTCCGCAGTGCGGTCTCGTCCTCGGCCGCGGCGACCTGGTTGACCGGATGCGCAGGCATCCGCTGGCCCGCGCGCTGCGGGTCGGCAAACTGACGCTGGCCGCGCTCGAAGCCACCCTGCGGGGCGAGGACAACCCCGTCCGCCGCTCGCTGCGCGCGGATCCAGCCGAGCTCCGGACCCGCGCCGAGCGCCTGGCCGCCTGGCTGCGCAGGTCCGGCGTCCCGGCGTCGGCGGTAAGCAGCCGGGCGGTGGTCAGCTCGGATGGAATCGACGAGACAGGCGGAACGGGCACGCCCCCGCAGCGGGGCGGGGCGGGCCCGAAGGACCTGCGGGATGCGGACGCGGATGCCGGCGGACCCGCATCGATCGGCCCCGGCACGCCAGGCGGCCACGGCGGCCGCCTGGCCCACGGTGGGCATGGTGGCCACAACGGTTCGCCGGAATACGGGGCGGATGGTTGGAAGGACGGGCTGCCGAGCGCGGCCGTCGCCCTCGACGCGAGCCTCGCCGCGCTGCTGCGCCAGGGCCGGCCGGCCGTGCTGGGACGGGTGGAGCAGGGCTGCTGCCTGCTCGATCTACGGTCGGTGCCGGCGGATCTGGATCCGGTCCTGGCCGCGACGGTTCTTGCCGCCGCCACCGGATCCGCGCCCGTGGCAGGGATCAACGAGGCGCCGACCTCGCCGCCGGGCCGCTCCGGCTCCGCGGTGACGGCCCCGCACGCCCGCATCCGCGCCGGCACCAGCACCGACACCGGCGGATGGGCCCGGGTACCGGACTGGGCACGACGCACGGAACGTTCACCCGGTGCGGGCTGGCTCCCCCTGGTGGACGCCGGACCGGACACCGACGACGAGGTGACCCTCCATTGACATCCTCCTCCGCGTGAACGCGGAGGATTCCAACCACACGAAAACTGGTTCCCGTCGTTGAGGTTCGCGGTTCACGGCACCGGCCGCCCGGCCCCTCCCGGCACAGTCACCGCGCGCCCCGCGGCGATGTTCACAGCAGCGTTCACACCCGCGTTGCCCCGAAGCCCGCAGGCCACACCGGAACCGCGCTTGGCTCTCACGCGACCTCACGCCACCTGTTCCGCACAGAACGGGCATGCCCACGGTGCTCGTCCAGCGCGACCGCCTGCTCGGCAGACAGACAAAGCCGGAAACGGGACACACAAACCCTACGAAGGGATGTCCACATGGCTGCCAGGAAACCGGTGTCTCCCCGTGTCCAGACAGTTCCGCCACCGGGGACGCCGTCCGCAATGCCGATCCCGCCGAATCGGCGGTCCCCGCCCCGCTGGGCGGGAAACCGGATTCCTCCCCAGCCTGAAGGCCGGGGCATCCTCCGGGGACTTCGGTGAGCCGGGGGCTGCGGTGGGCGGCCGGGTTCGTCCTCATGACGCACGGTCTCGTGCATCTGCTGGTCTGGCCGGGCGCCCCGCTCGGGGCACCCGGCAGCGACGCCCGGCTTCGCTGGAACGGCACATCGTGGTCCTGGGAGCCGAGCTGGCTTCCTCCCGTGGCGATCAGGACCGTCGGCGGGGTGCTGCTCGCGGCAGCGGTCCTCGGTTTCCTGACGGCCGGGCTTGCTCTGCTCGGTCTGCCCGGGGCACGCCGGTTCCCGCTGCTGACCAGCGGGACCGGCGCGGTCTGTTCTCTGCTGATGTTCGGGCTGAGCTGGCCGGGCCTCGAACCGGACCCGTCCGAGTTCGCCACCGGACCGTGCCTGAGCACGGCGGTACTAGGCAGCGTCGGCCTCGCCCTCCTGCTCAGGAAATGGCCAGGCCTGCTGCGCGGCTGGCCCCACCGGCCGGCGGCGGGGAACCTTCCCGGCGCCCCGCCACCGACCAACCGCACCGCCTGACAGCGCAACCGCACGGCACGACGGGCCGGCCGCACCGCCTGACGGACAACCGCTCCGCTCGACGAGACAGCCGTCGGGTGCGGCACGGCTCAGCCGCGGGCCACGTACATCGCCGGCCGGCTCGCCGACGGCTCCCAAACGTTCCACTAGATAGAACGATGTTCCATATCTTCCATCTAGGAATGGATCCTCCTCCACTCGCACCACCAGGCCAGCCCCAACCCATGCGGCTGGCGCTACCCCGGCCAGGTCCCACCTCCCGTGAGAGCATGACTTCGGAACGGCGTCACACAGAGTGGAACATGTCCGCATGTCGATCAGAAGCTGGCTGTACGTACCGGGCAGCGATGCCACGAAGCTGGCGAAGGCACTCGACCGCGGCGCCGACGCGATCATCGTCGATCTTGAGGACGCTGTCCCGCCCAGCGGCAAGGACGCCGCCCGCGCGCTCGTCCGCGACTGGCTGCATACCCTCCCGGACCCGCCCGCCAGCGCCATGCCCGCCCGCGGCCCGCGCGCCGGCGGCCCGACGGCCGGCGCCACGGCAGCCGGCGGCATGGCTCCCGGCGGCACAGCTTCCGGCGGCACGGCAGCAGCCCGGCGGCCCGCCCGCCCGCGGATCTGGGTGCGGGTGAACCCCGGCAGCCTGCGCGCCCGCGATGTCGCCGCGCTCGCCGACGCCCCGAACCTCGACGGCCTCTGCCTCGCCAAGACCGACCACGCCGAAGAGGTCGCGGCCGTCGACGCCGAGCTCGCCCGAGCCGGTGCCACGGCGGCGGTCGCGCCGCTGCTGGAGACACCGGCCGCGATCACCCGCGCGGCGCAGATCGCTGCCGCGCCCCGGGTCCGCCATCTGCAGATCGGCGAGGCCGACCTGCGCGCCTGCCTCGGCGTCGAGCTCGGCCCGGACGAGTCGGAGCTGCTCGGGGTGCGCAGTCAGATCGTCCTCGCGAGCGCGGTGGCGGGCATCATGCCGCCCGTCGCGCCGGTCTCGGTCGTCTACAACGACCCCGACGGCCTGCGAACGTCCACCGACCGGCTGCGCCGGCTCGGATTCCTGGGGCGGGCCTGCATTCATCCGGCCCAGATCCCGGTCGTGAACGAGGTCTTCACGCCGGGCGCCGAGCAGGTGCGGCGCGCGCGTGTGCTCATCGAACGGTTCGAGGCGGCCGGCGGCGCGGCGGCGGCCGGCGACGGCAGCATGGTCGACGAGGCGGTCATCCGCGGTGCGCGCCGCGTCCTCGCCACGCACCTCGCCCTGAGCGATCCCAGCAGAAGCCCCGGCAGCGGCCCCGGCACAGGGCAGCTCTGACCGACGAGCAGCCCTGGCCGACGAGCAGCCCCGACCGAGTCGGGTAGGTACAGCGGGCCACCTCTGACACAAAGAGCTGAGGATTTCGGTCGTTCTGACGCCCGTCGCAGAATCGCGAGCTTCGGACCTCCATCGCCACCGCTATTTCCGAGCGAGAAGTAAGTATTTTGGCTGCTGGAGCGACCAAAACCCTTACTTCTTGCGGATTGCCAAGTGACTCCGAGCACCGTTTAAACCTATTAGTGTGAATTGCTGCACTGTACGGCGCGGATCCGCGGCGGATCGCCGTGCGGCGAGTGGCACGCACCGCCAGGGTCAGCAGATCCTGCCCGGCAGCAGCTGGCCGACCTTCGGGGTCGTCGGCAGGGCGCGCACAGCCACGGCCACCGCGAGCGCCTCGGCGGGGGTTCGGACCCGCTCCGCGCTCCGCGGTGCACATCGCGTCAGGCGCCACCGTGATCTTCTCCGCGAGGGCCCGCCGGCGTGGCACCGTCGCCAGGCTAGATCGACCACGCTCACAGAACACCTTCTTCCCGCAGTTTGGCGATCTCGTCGGCGGACATGCCCAGCCGTTCGGCCAGCACGTCCGCGGTGTCGGCTCCGACCGCCCGGCCGGTCCAGCGGATCTCGCCGGGGGTGGTGGAGAGCCGGAACAACAGGTTCTGCATCTTCAGCGGACCGAGATCCGGGTCGTCGACCGTCGTGATGGTGTCGAGCGCCTGGTACTGCGGGTCCGCGAGCACGTCGGTGACGTCGTAGATCGGGGCGACGGCGGCCTGCGCCTCGGTGAAGGCCGCGCTCACCTCGTCGAGGCTGCGCTGGGCGATCCACCCGCCGACGGCCGCGTCGAGCTCCTCGGCGTGCTGCGCCCGCCCCGCCCCGGTCGCGAACCAGGGCTCGTCGATCACCTCGGGGCACCCGACCAGCCGCATCACCCGCTCGGCGATGGTCTGCGCCGAGGTCGACACGGCCACCCAGCGACCGTCGGCGGTGCGGTAGGTGTTGCGCGGCGCGTTGTTGACGGACCGGTTGCCGGTCCGCTCGTGGATCAGGCCGAGCTGGTCGTAGACGGTCGGCTGCGGGCCGAGCAGGGTGACCAGCGGCTCGATGATCGCGAGGTCGATGACCTGGCCGACTCCGGTGGACGCCCGACTGTGCAACGCGGTGAGGATCGCGCCGTAGCAGGTCAGGGCGGCGATCCCGTCGGCGAGGCCGAAGGGGGGCAGGGTCGGCGGCCCGTCCGGCTCACCCGTCATCGCGGCGAAGCCGCTCATCGACTCGGCGAGCGTGCCGAAGCCGGGCCGACGGGCGTACGGGCCGAACTGGCCGAAGCCGGTGACCCGGGCGATCACGAGCCGCGGGTTGATCTCGTGCAGGACGTCCGGCCCCAGCCCCCAGCGTTCCAGGGTGCCGGGACGGAAGTTCTCGATCAGCACGTCGGCGCCGGCCACCAGGCCACGGAGGATCTCCGCGCCTTCCGGGCGGCCCAGGTTGAGCGTGACCGCGCGCTTGTTGCGCCCGAGCATCTTCCACCACAGGCCCACACCGTTCTTCGAGTGCCCGTGGGTACGGCTCGGGTCGCCCTTCTCGGGATGCTCGATCTTGATGACCTCGGCGCCGAAGTCGCCAAGCACGGTCGCCGCGAGCGGACCGGCGAACAGCGTCGAGCAGTCCAGAACGGTCAGGTCCGAGAGCGGCCCCATCGCTACTCCGTTCCATCAGTCGAAATTGCGTTCCAAACCCGTAACAGTCGGATCCGCCGCGGGAAAGTCGCCGGACAGCAGCACCCGATGTGTCAGTGCCCACGCCCGAAGCACGCGACAACACCCCCGTGGCAACAGCGGCCACCCCGCGGCGGCAACAGCAGCGACGCCTGCGGCAACACCCCCACGGCAACCGCAGCGACCCCTGCGGCGACACCGCCGCGGCACGACCATGGGCAGGCGGAAATCCGGCTCGGGCCACCCCGAACCGGATCGAGCTCCGGTCAGATCAGCGCCCGGGGAGGGTCGTCGCCCACTCGCCGGCGAGCACTTTCGCGACCATCGACACACCCGCCTTGCTCCCGCAGTACCCCGACCAGCCCGGCTCCGTCCGACCGGTCGGCGAAGGTCGAGCTGGTGCGGGTAGCTCGGCGGGGCCACGCCGAGGCGGGCGTAGGTGGCCAGGTCCTCCTCGCGGATGCTGTCGGGCATCCGCTGCTGGACACCGATCGGCTGCCCGGACGGGTCCCGCCTCAGGTCAGGGACAACGCCGAAAGCTCGCGGTTGAGGTTGGCCCGGGCGGCCGGTTCCCAGTGCCGGCGGGCCCAGGCCGTCGCGTAGATCGGGCCGTCCAGCAGGTGCCGCAGCACGGCACCACGGCCGGCGGCCCAGGCGTCGCCGCCGGCCCAGGAGTACTCCAGCCGCACCCGGCGGACATAGTGGTCGTAGGACTGCGCGGGGCGGGCCAGCACCCGCAGGTCGGCGTCGTTCACGAACGCCTCGTCGACCGAACGCGAACCGTGGCCCGCGGTGGCCTCCACCAGCCGGCACACGTCGGCGATCACCCCGGCCGGGCAGCCGAGGCCGCCGAGGACCTCAGCGGCCAGATCGGCTGACAGTCGCTCGTTGTCGCGGGCGCGCGAGTCGTACACGGCATCGTGGAAGTGCACCGCGAGCAGGCAGACCGCCGGATCGACCCCGGCGGCCTGCGCACGATCGGCGGCGATCAGCAGGTGGAAGGCCGCGGTGGTCTCCGCCACGTGACGCAGCGTGTGGTAGTGACGGCCGGGTTCCCGGTAGCGCCGGACGAGATCGACGAAGGCCGCCACCCGCTCTCCCGCCTCGGCACTGGCCCCGACGGTCAGTAACGCTCCGTCGAAGGCTCTGGCCAGGGGCGAGCGCGGAGCGCGGCCTGGTTCGCCCGGATCGGCCCACCCGGCCATCGCCGTGCCGACACCGAACTCGGCTTCCATCCGTGCCTCCCGGTGCCTGGTGTCCCGGTCGGGCCACTGCCTTTCCCATCTCGATCGTGAACGCCGAGTGCCGATTTCGCAGCCGATTGCGTGGATCCGCCGATCACACCTTTGGCTCATCGTTTGCTACATGACACGTTGCCGTAGTCGAACACGTGTGCGAAGGTGGGCGCGTGGCAGTTCAGATAACGATTGACGATCAGACATACACTCTGCGTGATGAGGTCGACCCCGAGGAACTCCGGCGGCGCGTCGCGCAGGCCCTGTTCCGCTGCGAAGTCGAGCAGCTACACCTCGTCGGCGGGAAGCGGGTGCTCGTCAACTGGCGCTCCGTCCGCTTCGTCCAGGTCAGTGTCGTCACTTTTGGTGACGACATGGCCGGTGACGCCACCGCCACCGACGCCGCCGCCGGAACCACCGGCGACACCATCCGCAGTACCGTCACCTGACGGCGGCGGGCCCCATCCACCACCACCAGGAGTACGGAGAGTGACCACTGCGCCGGCTGGAAGCTGCCGGCTCGCCTTGGGCGGGAGCGGAACCCCGTCGACGTCGTTGTGGCCGACCGCACCCGGTTCCCCGCCGGCGATCCCACCCGGCGCATGCCGCCGCCGATCACTCAGCACCGACAGCGTCGCCGGTTCCAGGACCCGCACCGAGCGCACGAGCCCCGCGCCCCCGGCATGCCGGCCGCGCCCACCGGTTCCGTCGGCCAGCTCGTAACGCTCCACCCGTAGCGGGTACTCCAGTTCGAGTGCCTCGATCGGGGTGTTGAGGGTGTTCGTCATCCCCACGTGCACTCCGGACGGGCCCGGCCCCCGGGCGGACGCACCCTGGCCGCCGCCCAGGGTCTCGTAGTAGGTCCAGGTGGCTCCGCCGATCACCAGGTTGTTCATCGTCCCCTGCCCGGGGGCCGGCAGCACGGCGGCCTCGGAAAGCGCGACGGTCTCGGAGATCGCCGCGGGCAGTGCCTCCGACTCCGATGCCCCGGCCGCATCCGACGTCCCGGCCGAACCTGCATCCGCCCCTGTCGCCAGGCGCAGGGCCGCGAGCACGGTGTCGGCGATCCGCTGCGACGTCTCGACGTTGCCGGCCACGACGGCGGACGGCCGCCGCGCGTCCACCAGCGAGCCGGGCTCGGTCACCACGGTCAGCGGGGCGTAGGTGCCGTCGCCGGTCGGGACGTCCTCGGGCAACAGCACCCGCAGCGCGAAGCAGCAGGCCGAGCGGGTGACGGCGCGCGGGCAGTTGACGTTGCCGCGAACCGCCGGGGAGGTCCCGCTGAAGTCCACCGTCATGCTGTCGCCCGCGATGACGACCGCGACCCGCAGCGCGATGTCCCGGTCGTCGACTCCGTCGCCCTCCAGCTCGCTCTCCACCCGGTACACACCGTCGGGCAGGCTCGCGATCACCGCCCGGCTGCGCCGCTCGCCGTAGCGGAGCACCTCGGCGAACGACTCCAGCACCACCGACCCGCCGTGCCGGTGAGAGAGCTCGGTGAGCCGGGTCTGCGCCAGGCCGGCCGCCGCCGCCTGCGCGCGCAGGTCACCGCGCCGCAGATCAGGCGTCCGCGAGTTGGCACAGATGAGATCGAGCACGTCCGTCTGCCACTGACCGGCTCGGACGAGACGGATCGGCGGGATGATCAGACCTTCCGCGAAGATCTCGGTCGAGTCGGCGGGCATGGAGCCCGGGCGCATCCCGCCCATGTCCGAGTGGTGGGCACGGGTGGCGGCGTAGCCGACGACCTCGTCACCGAGCAGCAACGGGGATACCAGAGTCACATCCGGCAGATGGTTGCCGCCGGAGAACGGGTCGTTGAGCACCCACACGTCACCGGCCTCCGGCCCACGCTCGGCGACCACCCGCACGGACTCGTACATCGCGCCGAGATGGACGGGCACGTGAGCGGCCTGCGCGATCATCCGCCCGCGGGCGTCGAAGAGCGCCGCCGAGCAGTCCCGCCGCTCCTTGATGTTGGACGAGTAGGCACTGCGGACCAGCAGCGTCCCCATCTCCTGCGCGATGCCACCCACCGCACTCGACAACACCGCCAGGGTCACCGGATCCATGCCCCCAGCTTCCCACCCCGCGCCGCGGCCGAGCCGAGCCCACCGAGGAAGTCAACATCCGGAGCACAAGACCAGGTGACAGGATCCAGACCAACAAAGCGCCCCAATAAGACCATACGGACAGATCAGGCCAAACACCTAAGTTAGATCAATCCCCGCCAAACACCACAATGCACCGTCCACTTCGTATTGATTTCTCATTTATCTAGACCAACGGACGGATAAGTGGTTCAGTACGCGATTAGGACGAGGCCTGAGGGTCTCGGGCGCCCGCGGGCGCGACAAGATCCGTCAATCGTCTCCGGATAGCTGCGTCCAGGGAGCAACGCAATGAGTGAGTACGACTATTCGGTCGCCATTCTCGGCAGCGGCATCGCCGGCTCAACACTGGCCAACATCCTCGCCCGCCATGGTCACAGCGTGGTACTCATCGACAGCGGCACACACCCGAGATTCGCACTGGGGGAATCGACGATCGGAGAGACGACCTATCTGCTGAAACTCCTGGCCAAACGGTTCGACGTCCCGGAACTCGGCCACGTCAGCAGCTTCGAGGGAGTCCGTCGGCACGTCTCCTCCGCCTGCGGAGTGAAACGAAACTTCGGCTTCGTCTACCACCGGGAGGGGGAGATCCAGAACCCGGAGGAGGTGACGCAGTGTAGCGTTTCGGAGTTCCCGAACGGCCCCGAGATGCACATGCACCGCCAGGACATCGACTCCTACCTCTTCTACTCCGCGGTGCGGCACGGTGCGCATCCTCGACAGCGGACCTTCGTCGACCGCGTGGAGATCACCGACAGCGCGGCGATCCTGCACACCAGGGCCGGGGAACAGCTGCGGGTCCGCTACGTCGTCGACGCGTCCGGGCGCAACTCCGTGCTCGCGAACCAGTACGGCCTGCGCGAGGATCCCTGCCGCTTCCGGAGCCACTCACGGACGCTGTTCACCCACATGGTCGGCGTCACCCCGTTCGATCACGTCACCCGGCCGAGCGGCCAGCCGACGCCCTGGTATCAGGGCACGCTGCACCACCTGTTCGACGGTGGCTGGCTGTGGGTGATCCCGTTCGACAACCACGAAGGCGCCACCAACCCGTTGTGCAGCGTCGGGCTCAACCTCGACACACGCCGGTTCCCGAAGCAGCCCGGAGTCGGCGCGACCGAGGAGTGGCAGGCCTTCCTCGACCGCTTCCCCAGCGTCGCCCGCCAGTTCGAGCACGCGCGGCCGACCTGGGAGTGGGTCTCCACCGGGCGCACCCAGTACTCCAGCACCCGCACCGTCGGCGATCGCTGGGCCATGATGAGCCACGCCGCCGGTGCCATCGACGCCCTGTTCTCCCGCGGCATGGCGAACACGATGCAGGTGATCTACTCGTTCGCGCCGCTGCTCATGGAGGCTCTCGCCGACGACGACCTCTCGGCCGAGCGCTTCGCCTCCGTCGACCAGCTCAACCAGACCATCCTCGACGTGAACGACCAGCTGGTAGCCGGCTCCTACACCTCCTTCCGCGACTTCGATCTGTGGCGGGCCTGGTCGAAGGTCTGGTTCATGGGCTGGAACCTCGGGATCGCCCGCATCGTCGGCACCTACTTCGCCTACGAGGAGAGCGGCGACCCGGCGCTGTTCGACCGGCTGTTCGACGCACCCTTCCCCGGCACCTTCTGCCCCGACCTGCCGGAGTTCCAGGACCTGTTCCGCCGGCTCGGCCTGGTCATGGAGGACGTCGAGCAGAACCGGACGACACCGGGGGCGGCGGTGGAGCAGCTTGCCACACTGCTCGGCTCGGCGGACTTCCTGCCGAGTCCGCTGCGGCTCGGGGACGTCCTGCGCCGGTGGCATGACGGCTCGTTCGAAGCACAGCGCCGGATGTACGAGTGGGGCCGGACGACCTCACCGGAGCCGATGCGCCGGTGGTACGGCTACGACCTCGAGGCGTTGCTGGCCCGCAGCGGTGGCGCTCCGGCGCCGGCGGCGCTCTGAGGACTGCTACTGACGGCGACCAGATCTGGCCCAGGGTGCGGCCGGTGCCAAGCGCCGCTCCCGCCCTGGGCCCGTCCGGCACGCTGCCGGACAGCGCCCTCTGCCGCTCCTGCCCACCGCCTGGGCAGGAGCTTTTCTCTGTTAACCGGGAACCAATCCCCGCTGCCGCACCGGGCCGGCCGCGCCAGCGTGAACAGTGGACGTATTCCGCGCCATTCCGCGCCGCTGCGCTCCGACAGGAACGTCGGGATCGACACCTGTTCTGCGCCAGAGCGCAGATTCGAAGCGCGGGCCGCCGGCGTTTCCCGCCTGCACCCATGACACCGATCCCGGGGACAGGCGTGCCCGGCACCCGTGAATCCACCCACAGCGCTCGGAAGATCTGACACAGCTCCACCGAATCTGGCAGACCGGTCCCGAGATCCATTCCAGGCCGCCACGGAGTTCCGCTCTGGATTCTCCCAGCCACGCCGCACCGCACGGGCCGGGCCGGATTGGTTCGGGGCTATTGCCGCTCCGGCCGGGCCTTTGGTCCCACAACATGAGCACAATGGCAGACCCTGGCGGGCATCGCGACTCGGCACACCGGGAGAATGCCAGCGACACAGCTTCCCGGGCCACCACCAGGAGTGCGGGATCAGGGGGCGCCGATGACATCAGCTTTACGTCACCGGCATGGTGGCATAATTCGACGGTCACCCACGACGGGCACCGGCGCTCGGGCCGCCTCGTCACGGGTACCACGTCCGAGCGCAACCGAAGGAGCCAGATGGCCGAGCTTGCGGGTGGATCCCGCAACTCCCCTGCGGCCCACCCATGGCGCGGCCCCGAACGTTGCGCGGTTCCCACCTCCCCTGCAGGTCCCAGACTCCCCGTACGTCCACCATGCCCGGGCTCCGGGCGGCCGAAGCGTTGTCGCCTCACCCATCGGGCCCCCGCCGCCCGTCGGCCTGCCGGCGGTCTCCCAGGCGGGTCCGACGATGGCACGAGCACACTCGGCCACAAAGAAAGGGTGATCTCCAGATGGCAACTCCCGCGGTCGGCCAACCGGCTCCCGACTTCACTCTTCCCGGCCTGATGCTCAACGGCCCAGAAGCGCTCCGGTCGGACTTCACCCTCTCCCAGGAGAAGGGCCATCCGGTCGTCCTCGCGTTCTACCCCGGCGACAACACCCCGGTCTGCACGAAGCAGCTGTGCTCCTATACTGCGGGCATCGAGGTGTTCCGCGGTCTCGGGGCACCGGTCTGGGGAATCAGCCCACAGGGGCTTGACAGCCACGAGGAATTCGCCCGGTCGCACTCGCTGGGGTTCCCGCTCCTGGCCGACACCGAGCGCACGGTCGTCAAACAGTACGGCATCGCCCTGCCCGGGCTGGGCCTGCGGCGTTCGGTGTTCGTTGTCGACGGGGACGGCGTGCTGCGTTGGAAAGAGGTCGGATTGATCGGCATAACCTATTCAAACGTCGACACGATCGCTGCCGCGCTCGCCAAGCTCTGACCGGCCCGGACCGCACACCCGATGTTCCCCCGGACAGTCACCACCTGACCGGGCGGCTGCGATGTCTGGCAGTTCTGGTGCCGGCGGTTCCGGTGTCTCGATGTCATCTCCTTCCGGCTCTCGTCAGCCGCCGGGCCTGTCACCGCGACAGGCCCGGCTCCGGACAGCCGGCACCGCTTCAACCACCCCACACCACTCCTGACCTGCGGTTATGGAATTGAAGGCAGCAAACCTACAGCGCTCTCAATATGCAGGCTCGCGATACCTCACCCACCTGGTCGACCAACCAGTGTGCAATGCACGCCATAACTGCACGGGCCGGATGCACCTGAATTCTGGTGGAATGGTGCCGGCAGGTACCTGCGAGTTGGCATTGCCGGGAGAGAGGGCGTCTACGGCATGGCGCTCGAAGACCCGGAGAGTGCTCCCATTTTCAAGTGGGGCGAAATGCGAAGAAGGCTCGGGACCTGGTGGTTCGCACGAGAGGACCGGCTCGCCGAAGACGACCATCCCGCAGACGACGGAGGCAGTGACGAACCTGCCAAGGACAAAACCAAAGATCAAGTGGGAGGCGACATGAACAGCGTGGACATCGCGCTGAAGGAATGCCTGGAGATCGAGGGTGCCACCGGAGTCGCACTCGTCGACTTCACCAGTGGAATGACCCTCGGCAAGCTCAGCAACATCCATAACTTCGACCTGGAGATTGCGGCTGCGGGCAACACCGAGGTCATCCGCTCGAAGATCCGCACGATGGAGAATCTGGGCCTGCAGGACACCATCGAGGACATCCTCATCACCCTCGGCAGGCAGTACCACCTGATCAGGCTGCTCAGCAGCCACACCGGGCGCGGGCTGTTCATCTATCTGGTGCTCGACAAGAGCCGGGCCAACCTTGCGATGGCTCGCCACCGCCTACGCTCCATCGAGTCGCGTCTCGACATGTGACGTCGTCCCACTCGACGACCGGCTGCCGCCGAGGCCACCCCACCGAGGGCATGGCCTCGGTGGCAGTCGGCTTTTCGGGGGCCGCACAACGCGACCACCTTCTCGGACCACGCGCTAGACCACTCCCGTAGTCCGTCACGGTCGGCCTACCACCGCCACGGCCACAGCCGGGGCCGAGGAGGCACGAACCCGAGACCGGAGCCGGGCATGGACCCGAAACCGGGGCCGGGGCCACAACGGCGCCACAGCCCCACGACACCGCTCTTGCCGGCTGCATACACGCCGACGGCCAGCTGCCGCCCGCCGGACCGGCCCCGACGGGCACCCCCGTCCGGTCATCGACGCCGAAGCGCCTGGCTAGCTGGACAACGGGGCTCCGCCGTCGAGCATGACCGCGGCAGGTCCGACCCACGCCCCTCCTGAGCGGGCACTTCAGACCGGTGGTCGCGGCTGCCGGCACGCCCGGCGCTCGTTACCGGATGGCACGGTGGCCCCACCACCCGATGGCCCGGCACCATTGGGCGCGACGAGATTCCGTCGATCTTGTTACGGTCGTTCCAGTCGACGTGCCTCGCGGGGACCCCATACCGACCGGACGCACCGCCGCTTTCCACCGGTCCACGCGCAGGCAGGTCGAAGGTCCAGGAATCACGACCGGCCGCACGACGGCCCTGGCCGCAGTCCGACGGGCCCAGGGTCCTGGCTGGAATACGAACGTGACACCTGCTCCGGTGGCCGGATGTCACGTCTCGCCCCGGCACGCGGCAGTTGCTGGACAACAGAACCGACGAAGGACGATCTCGCACCAGCCGGTTAAGTAGATCTCAATGAAGAATTTTCCTGGGAATTAGATTAGGTGCCTACCTAGACTGACAGGAGCGGTAAGGCATCGCCGATGATCCTTTTCCATCCCGCATCCGTCGGGCACTGTTGCGGCAGGTCAGAGCCGACAACGGATAAGGATCACTCCACCCACCAGGCGAACATAGATCACCACCGGAAGGGTGAAAATGAGCATTCCGCGGCGTCAGGCGATCAAGATCGGTGCCTATCTGCTGAAGCAGAAGATCGCACGTCGGGACAAGTTCCCGATCACTTTGGAGCTGGAGCCGCTTTTCGCGTGCAACCTCTCCTGCGAGGGCTGCGGAAAGATCCAGCACCCGGCGGACGTCCTCCGGCAGCGGATGCCGGTGGACCAGGCGCTGGCCGCCGCCGACGAGTGCGGCGCGCCCGTCGTCTGCCTGGCGGGCGGTGAGCCACTCATGCACCCGCAGATCGAGCAGATCGTGGAAGGCCTGGTCAAGCGCAAGAAGTTCATCTACCTCTGCACGAATGCGCTGCTGCTGCCCCGCAAGATCGACAAGCTGAAGCCGTCGCCGTACCTGTCTCTTGCGGTGCACATCGACGGGCTTGAGGAGCGCCACGACGAGTCTGTCGCGAAGCAGGGCGTGTTCGCACAGGCCGTGGACGCCATCAAGGAGGCGCAGCGCCGCGGCTTCCGGGTGACGACCAACACGACGTTCTTCAACACGGACACCCCGCAGACCGTTATCGAGGTCCTGGACTTCCTGAACAACGACCTCAATGTCGACGGGATGATGCTCTCGCCCGCGTACGCGTACGAGAAGGCCCCCGAGCAGGACAAGTTCCTCGGAATCAAGGAGACCCAGGAGCTCTTCCGCAAGGCCTTCGCCGAGGGCCGACGCAACCGCTGGCGGATCAACCACTCGCCGATGTTCCTGGACTTCCTCGAAGGCAAGGTGGACTTCCCCTGCACCGCCTGGGGGATTCCGTCCTACTCGCTGTATGGCTGGCAGAAGCCCTGTTATCTGATGGGCGACGGCTACGCCAAGACCTACCAGGAACTGCTGGACACCACCGACTGGGAGTCGTATGGCCGCGGCCGCGACCCGCGTTGCGCGAACTGCATGGCGCACTGCGGTTACGAGCCGACGGCGATCGCGGCGACGCTGAGCTCGTTGCGGGAGTCGATTCGCGCGACCCGCTGAGCCACCCGCCCGGCAGGGGTGGCGGTCGACCTCGGTGATGGCGGCCCGGCTCCCTGCTCAGTGGCCGACGACCGCCTCACCGTGGTCCCGCCTGCCGGGCTGCCACGGCGTCTCAGACCCCGCGCGGGTGCTGCTTCTTCAGCCGCTCGATCAGCGCGATCGTGACCTGCTCCGACCGCGCCATCGCTCCCCAGCCCTCGATGAAGAGGCCGTCGTAGCTGAGCCCCACCCAGCGGCCCGTCAGCCGGTCTCCGTGCGGATGCAGCGACATGAACAGCGTTCCCTTCGACCGCACCGGACCGTCCATCGCCGTGTACCAGCCCATGACGATCTCGTTGTCGAAGACGCGGAGCTCCCCCGACCACAGGTAGCCGCCCTCCTCCAGCGCCAGGCCGCGCGAGATCGCCGCGATGGTGAGGTGGTCGCCGGCCTGATCGACGTTGACCTCCTGCGAGGAGTGGATCTCCTCACCGTCCCGGAAGGTCTGCCAGGACGTCCACCAACGGCCGGCGAGGTCACCGCGGACCTGGCCCGGTATACCGGCCAACGCGGCCCGCGACGCGGCGGGCACCGGTGCGTTCTCCATCGTCGCCGACGCGACGGCCGCAGACCCGACGGCTACGGGCGCGACCATCGCGGGCGCGACCGCTGCCGCGCCGCCTCCGACGATGAGCTGTCGACGATTCGTGATGTCCACCTCCTGCGGAACCTCCCTCCACGTGACGCCAGCCTGGCCTCCCTTGTCCTCGAGCCACGCGTGGCGCCGTAGCTCGACGAGCGTGCCGCCGGCGTTCAGCTCCGCGTCGATAGCGGTGATGAGCGACTGCGACGGAACACCCAACAGGCCACGTTCGGCCTTCGAGAGATAGCTCGGTTGGTACCGCACCCGGTTGGCGAGCTGGGCCTGGCTGAGCCCGGCGGCCTTCCTGTACTGGACGATGGCGCCCAGCAGACTGGCGAGACAGGGTTGCATGTCCCGTACATCGTCCACCCGGGACCCCCGGTTCTGGCCCGTGGTCGGCCGCGTCCAACCGGTCTGACTGTTTTCACACCCCTGCATTCGAAACACCACTCCCCCGGTCCACGGACGTTCGTGCGCTGATCTCCCATTCTGATGGTGCCATGCGACCCGGTTCTGCCCGATGACCCTTATTCGGCGTGCCGGTGGCTCTGCGTCGCTTCTTCCCCATGACTGCAGTATGACGACTCTCACACCCTCCCCTTGTGGTCCGTCTTCAGGGACCGTCGGTGCAAGCGGAAGGAGGATGCGATCCAGCAGTCACCGCACCTTGACCGGAGCATCGACATGGCGAAGAGCAACCGGCACGCCGAGGACATCAGCGGAAACTCCCCGTATTCCTCTAGCGAAATTAGACTTTTCCTGGGCGGGGCGAGGCGAACATGACCACGCCGAGCCCACTTCACCCTCCGTCGGAGGAAAGCTGGCGGCACGCCCAGGCGGTTATGGGGAGGAAGTGGCTGGCGCCGACCGCCTACGCGGTCGTGTTCGTGGACACCTCAGGCTCTCCCACGTCCGTCGTGGGCACCTTTCCCGGGCCGATGTCGGCGGAGATGTACGGGCGAATCGTGGGAGTCGACTTCCGGGTCGTCCGGGTGCATCCCTCAAGCCCGCCCCCGTGAGCCTTCGGGGCATGCGGCGCAGCGGACGCGGTGAGCCCGGGTGGCACCCGGCCGGCGCCGCGCCATCGGCGCCGGCCGGGCCCAGGGGCACCCCGCCGGGCCCAGGGGCACCCCGCCCGAGTCCGGGGCTACCCCGCCGAGCCCGAGGGCGAAGCCGAGCCCACGACCGAAGGCGGGCTCGACCCCAAGCCTCAGGGGCACCGGCCGGGTCGCAGAAACGTCAGGCGAACCTAGGTAGAACTTCGTGCTCGAACAGCCGCAGGCTCGACCAGGCGGCCTCCGGTGGCATCCCACCGCACATCGGGTGGAACTGAACGAACGGGAACGGCGCATCTTTCTGCTCGGCGACAAGTTGATCCGGGGTCAGCACCCGGTACTGCCCCTCAACCCGCAGCTGCTCCACGCCCGATTTCGTGTGAAAGGGCGACGCGATGCCCTGCTGCGCCTGCCAGGCACCGTAGGAGTTCGTCTCGTGCAGGAAGAACGGCGCCATCCGTCGCCAGCCGTCCTCGGCGTCCTCGGCGAGCGCCACCACCTTGTTCGCGCTGATCGGGCACGGTCCTGGATCCGGCCGCCCGAGCTTCTGCACCTCGTCGCGGTAGAACTCCCAGACCTCCGGAACCGCCGGGATGAATCCGTCGGCAATGCGTGCCGCCCGCCGCGCCGCCGCCTCGCTGTTCCCACCGAGTATCAGCCCCGGGCCACCCGGCCGATGCGGCGCGGGAGTGATATGAACGGTGCGACCACGGTATTCGAACGGCTCCCCGCCGAAAGCCGCCTTCAACGTCCGCACCGTCTCGGTCACACGCTTTCCGCGCTCGTTCATCGGGACGTCGTACATCTCGAATTCCTCGCGGACGTACCCGGCCCCGACCACCAGGTCCACACGGCCTCTGCTGATGTTGTCGAGAACAATCATGTCCTCGGCCAGCCGCAGCGGGTCATAGAACGGGGCCACCAGGGCCGCGATCATGAAGCGAACATTCTTCGTCCGGGCCGCCATCGCCGCCAGCATCGGGATCGGGCTGGGCAGATAGCCATCGGACGAGCCGTGATGTTCCGAGACCGCGATCGTCACGCAACCGAGCTGATCAGCCCACTCGGCCATGTCGAGGGCCGCCGCGTAGCGATCGGCCATGGATGTCCCGGCTAGCTCGGGATTACGGAAGTCGAATCGTAAGGCAAACAGCACGGCCGGAGACTAGCAGGAATCAGGTGACCGAATCAGGAGAAATCCCGATGCCTGCTCTCGGCCAACCCGATCTGCCCTGCTCAGCGGCACTGCACGCGCCTCAGTGAGCCACCCGGATGTGCTGCTCGTGGTGGATCGGCCCGCTCAACGCACGCAGCTGGCCTCCCGATCCACCCTGGCGGGTGGCGATGATCTCCGCAGCTATGGAGATCGCGGTCTCCTCCGGAGTACGGCCACCGATATCGAGGCCGATCGGCGCGTGCAGCCGGCGGAGATCCGCGTCGGAGAAACCGATCTCCCGCAGTCGTCGAACCCGGTCCTCGTGGGTCCGCCGGGATCCCATCACCCCGAGGTAGGCGAGCGGCTTGTTGAGCGCCACCTCCAGCAGCGGCACGTCGAACTTCGGATCATGCGTGAGAACGCACACCACCGTGCGCGCGTCCACCGGGGTCGCCGCGAGATATCGGTGCGGCCAGTCGACGACCACCTCGTCGGCATCGGGAAAACGCCTGCTCGTCGCGAAGGTCGCGCGCGCGTCACAGACGGTCACCCGGAAACCGAGGAAGGCCCCGACCCGGGCCAGCGCCGCGGCGAAATCGATCGCGCCGAACACGATCATTCGCGGTTTCGGCGCGAATGACGACACGAACACGGCGGCGTCATCGCCGCGCCGCTCCCCGTGCGGGCCGTACCGCAGGATGCCCGTACCGCCCTGGTCCAACAGGCCCCGGGCGTCGTCCCGCACCGCCTCGTCGAACCGCTCGCCACCGAGCGTGCCCTCGACCGATTCCGGCCGCACGATCAGATGCGCGCCGACCAGAGCACCAGGCGGCCCGCTCACCAGCGTCGCGACCGCCACCGGACGGCCCGCGCGCACGTCGGCGAGCACATCACCCAGCTCGGGAAACGATCGCCGGTTCACCGGCTCCACGAAGACGTCGATGATCCCACCGCAGGTGAGGCCGACCGAGAAGGCATCGTCGTCACTGACCCCGTAGCGCTGCAGAACGGGCACGGACGTCGCACGGCACTGCTCGGCAAGCTCGTACACGGCGCCTTCGACACATCCACCGGACACGCTGCCGACCGCGGCACCGTCCGGGCCCACCGCCATCGTCGCGCCCGGCTGGCGAGGCGCGGACCGCCAGGTGCCGACAACGGTCGCGAGCCCGGACGTCTCCCCAGCCTCCCACCAGGTCAGGAGATCAGTGAGCACGTCGCGCATCGAGATCGCCTCAGCTCGTCGTCGTGGAGTCCCAGGGACCAGACCCGCCGCCCCATAGGTGTGCCCGGCTCATCGACCGTATTCCGCACCGCGACAAAATGCCCGAATTCGCGCGAGACATCCCGCGGCAATCACGCAACGTGACGTTCGGGCCCAGGAGCGGGTCCGGGCGCGAGCCCGGGTGCGGGCCCAGGCAGGCGCCGGAGGATGCGGCAAGCGTGGCCGGCCACGGCACACTAGTCTGCCGACATGGCTGATCATGACGCCGACCTCCCAGCTCAGCCGAGAACCACCCACCTGGTCGCGGCCGTGCTCGCGGCGGGCAGCGGCAGTCGGATGGGCACGCCGAAGGCCACAATCACGGTCGGCGGCGTTCGCCTCCTGGACCGGGCGATCAGCGCCGCCAGCGAGGCGGGGTGCGACCGAATCATCGCGGTGGTCCGCTCCGGAACCACCGCACCGAACGCCGAACTGGTCGTGAATCCCGCCCCCGAGCAGGGTCTGCGCAGCTCACTCGCGTTAGCGCTGGAGCAGGCGGACGCCCCCGGCCACCCTCCCGCGGACGCGGTCGGCGTGCTCCTCGTCGACACGCCGGGCATCGGTGGTCCCGCAGTCCGCGCGGCCCTCGCCGCCTGGAAACCCGGCCGGGTCACCGTGGCCAGGTACGGGCAGCGCCGCGGCCACCCGATCGTCATGGCACCCGCCCTATGGCGCGCCGCCATCGCCCTCGCCGGCCCGGACGAGGGCGCCCGCCGCTTCCTCGCGGCCCACCCCGAACTCCTCGACGAGGTGCGGGCTCCCGGCGACCCAGCCGACCTCGACACCCCCGACGACCTACGACGCTGGACGTCGCCCTGAACCCGGACGGGGTCAGTCAGGCAGGCGTCTGTTACCGCCGCTCACGCTCGTTACGGTCGCTCACCCTCGGCGGCGAGGCGGGTAAGCACATCGGCGTGGCACGCTTCGTCCAGCGGGCACCAGCAGGCCAGCGGGTGGCCGGCGAGTTCCGGGAGGTGCTCCAGCACCCACGTTCGAGAGACCGTCCCGACCCGCTTGCCGGCGGGCATCTCGTCCGGCCCCTCTCCGCCGATCCACGCTGTGTAACGGCGGATGGCATCTGCCCTGCCGCGCAGACGATGATCGAACGGATTGCCCCACCGGGTGGTCCGGTCAACCTTCACCGCGTTGTCGGGCATGCGCCATCCCGATGCGCGGGAAAGCCGGACCCGCGCCGGCACAGTGCTCGTGGGTGTGCTGGCCATGCCGCCTCCTGGTCGTCCGCTCGGCACCAGGCCCCCGTGCCCTGCTTGGCATGCACGTTCTACCCGAACTACCACTCGCGGAAGCACAGGACAGCGCACAGAGCGACGTCAGAGGGTGAAGGAGAAGTACCTGGTCAGAAGCCCGTCCGACACGAACGGGCCCGACCAGCAAGGGCGGAGGCTCGGGGATTTGAACCCCGGATGGGCTGTAGACCCAAACCGCATTAGCAGTGCGGCGCCATAGACCGGACTAGGCGAAGCCTCCTTGAAGGTGCGTCCCAAGCATAGCGCCCCGCACAGCGGACCAGACCACGACCCTCCCGTGCGGAGCGCAACACTCCCCCGATGGCACCACGCCGGCTCCCGATCAGGACACCCTCAGGTATCGGACGGCGACGAACGTGACGGGAGCAAGGTGGAAGGTCACGGGCCGTCACCGGTGCTGGCGCCGGCCACCGCGCCTGCGGTCAGGGCTGCCAGGACGACGGACTCCACCTCGGCGCGCCGTTCGCCGCTGAGCACCGCGGCCGGTCGCGTGCCGGCCGGCCCCTCGACCGGATCCTCGACGTAGAAGGCATCGACCACGTCCAGGCCCAGGGTCGCGACGATCGCGGTGCGGACGTCCAGGCCCGTCTCGGCCAGCGCCCTGGCGATGCGGTGCAGCACGCCGGCACGGTCGGGCGCCCGGACCTCGACCACCGGCACCGAGCCGGAATCGTCGAAGATCACCTGGGGTGGCGCCGGGGTGCTGCGCCGCCGACTCGATGCATAGTCCTGTTCGCGGCCGGCGAGCCGTGCGGTCAGGTCGAGGCTGCCCGTGATCGCCCCACGCAGGTCCGCCTGGAGCCGTTGGAGGTCGGGCCGCTCGCCGTGCGGCGCGGCGACGGCGGCCTGCAGCAGGGACCGTCCGGCGGAGCTTCGCGCCGAGGCACGTCGGACGTCCAGCCGGTTGAGCGCGAGCACGCCCGCGGTGGTGGCTAGCAGCCCCACCCGGTCGTCGGCCGTCACGACGACGATCTCGAACATGCCCTCGTCGGGCAGCGGGTTGACCTGCACGGTGAGGTCGCCGGGCAGCGCGAGCAGCGCGATCTGGCGGTCGGACAGGGCGGGCGGGCAGGGCGGCTCACGGCCGTCGAGCACGGCCGTGGCGCGTTGGACGAGCTCGGAGACGAGCCGGGCCTTCCAGGCGTTCCAGGCGGTCGGCCCGGTCGCCTGGGCGTCGGCCTCGGTGAGCCGGTGCAGCAGGGTGAGCACTCGGACGCTGCCGGCGGAGGCGGCCACCGACTCGATCGTGGCGGTGTCGTCGATGTCCCGCCTCGTCGCGGCCTCGACCAGCAGGAGATGGTGCCGGATCATCGCGAGCAGGATCTCGGTGTCCTCGGGCGGGAGCCCCAGCCGGGGCGCCAGCTCTCGCACGACGTCGATGCCGGCGTCGGTGTGGTCTCCTGGGTATCCCTTGCCGATATCGTGCAGCAGCGCGCCGAGCAGGAGCAGGTCGGGCCGGTCGACGTCCCGGGTGTGCGCGGCGGCGCGGGCGGCGGCCTCGAGCAGATGCCGGTCGACGGTGTAGCGGTGGTACGGGTTGCGCTGTGGCCTGCTGCGCACCGCGGCCCACTCGGGGATCAGCCGCTCGAGCAGCCCCACCTGGTCGAGGGACTCCATCACCCGGATCGCGGGGTCACCGGTCGCCAGCAGGCTGACCAGGTCGTCGCGCGCGGCCTCGGGCCAGGGCGCGGGCATCGCGGGCGCCTCCTGGGCGAGCCGGTCGATGGCGTAGCGGCCGAACGGGATGCCGGTGCGCGCCGCGGCGGCGGCCGCACGCAGGACGAGTCCGGGGTCGTTCGCCGGATCGGCGTCCCGGGCCAGCTGGATCTCCCCGTCCTGCTCGACCACGCCTTCGTCCAGCGGCCGGCGGACCGGGCGGCGCAGCCCGGCGCCGATCCTGGAGCTGGAGCGCTGCGCGGCCGCGACCCGATACCAGGTGGTGTCCCAGGTCCAGGAGATGACCCGGCCCGCGTCGGCGACCGCGCGGGAGACGGCGACGGAGTCCGGGTAGCCCAGGGCCGTGGCCACCGCCTCGCCGTCCTGCAGGAGAAGCCGGTCCTGCCCGCGGCCCTGACCGATCCGGCGCACCTCACCGCGGACGTCCAGCAGCACCTCGTAGGCCTGCTGGACGCGCGCCGGGGGCTCCTCGGCCACCCAGGCGGCGGCGAGTGCCTTCAGCGCCTGCACATCGCGCATGCCGCCCCGGGAGTCCTTCAGGTCCGGCTCGAGGAGGAAGGCGACCTCTCCCGTCCGGCGAGCCCGCTCGTTGACCGACAGGGCGAGCTCCGGCAGCCGACGTGACGCCCGCGACCGCCAACGGGCCCGGACCGTGTCGACGAGCTTCGCCGCGAGGCCGGTGTCACCGCGGATGAGACGTGCGTCGAGCAGGCCCAGGGCCGCCTTGAGGTCGGTGTCGGCGACGGTGACGGCTTCGTCGACGGTGCGGACGCTGTGGTCCAGGCCGACCCCGGCGTCCCACAGCGGGTACCAGATCGCGTCGGCGACCGCGGACACGTCCTTGCGGCGACCGTCGTGGACGAGCACGAGGTCGAGGTCGCTGCCGAAGGCCGGCTCGCGGCGCCCGTAGCCGCCCACGGCCAGCAGCGCGATACCGGCACCTGGTTCTCCGAACAGGTCGGCGAGCGCGGCGTCGGCGAGTTCGGCCAGGGCCGCACGCAGCGCGGATCCGGTCAAACCGGGAAATTCGTCCGCACGGCCCCGCAGAGCCTGGAGTCTCGCGTCCACCGGTCGCCCCCGTCCTACTGGTCCACAGCCCCCACTCTGGCACTCTCGCGCACTTTCCTTCCCGCTGTCCGGTGATATGCGACCGAAAGCTCTTCTGGTCGTCACGGCACCGAAACGGAAAGGGGGCGCACCGTAACAGGTGCGCCCCCAGGATGTTTCGTACGGCTTACAGAGCGTCCGAGCCCCGCTCGCCCGTCCGCACACGGACAACCGCGTCGACGGGAACGACCCACACTTTCCCGTCACCGATCTTGCCGGTCTGGGCAGACGTGGTGATCGCGGCGACGAGCTCGTCCACCGCCTCGTCGTCGACAACGACCTCGATCTTGATTTTCGGGACGAAGTCCACCTTGTACTCGGCGCCCCGGTAGACCTCGGTGTGCCCCTTCTGGCGGCCGTATCCCTGAACCTCGGAGATCGTGAGACCGTGCACGCCGAGACCTTCCAGCGCCGTCTTCACGTCGTCGACCTTGAACGGCTTGATGACCGCGGTGACGAGCTTCATGCCTGGGCCTCCTCGGGGACACGGGCGGCGGCGACGGAGGTGAACCCGCTGCCGCTGCTGAGCGAGGTCTGGCGGTAGGCGGTCTCACCGTGCAGCGCCTCGTCGAGGCCCTGCTCCTCTTCCTCCTCGGAGACCTTGAGGCCGATCGTGTACTTGATCGCCAGAGCGATCAGCAGGGTCACGACCGCGGAGTAGCCCAGCGTCGCGCCGATGGCGATCAGCTGCTCGAGCACGACCTTCCAGGGGCCGCCGTAGAACACGCCGTCCTTGCCCGCCGGGTTGGTGTCGACGGTCGCGAAGAAACCGGTGAGCAGTGCACCGAGGACACCACCGACGAGGTGGACCGCGCCGACGTCGAGCGAGTCGTCGATGCCGACCTTGCCCTTGATCGAGGTGGCCAGTGCGCAGACCGCACCCGCGATCAGACCGATGGCGATCGATCCCATCGGCGAGACAAAACCACAGGCCGGCGTGATGGCGACCAGACCGGCGACCGCACCGGAGGCGGCGCCGAGCGTGGTGGCCTTGCCGTCCCGCAGGTACTCGATGGCGATCCAGCCGAGGATGGCCGTGGCGGCGCCGATCTGAGTGTTGAGCAGGGCGAACGCCGCGACCTTGTTCGCACCCAGCGCGGAGCCGGCGTTGAAGCCGAACCAGCCGACCCACAGGATGCCGGTGCCGAGCAGGACGAACGGCACATTGTGCGGGCGGAAGTCGCCGCCGGGCCAGCCACGCCGGTTGCCCAGCACCACGGCGAGCACGATCGCGGCGATACCGGCGTTCGCGTGGACGACCGTGCCACCGGCGAAGTCAAGCGCGCCCCGCTCGAACAGCCAGCCGGTGCTCGCCCAGACCCAGTGCGCGATCGGCGAGTAGACGAGGATCGACCACAGCGTGATGAAGACCGCGAAGGCGCTGAACTTCATCCGGTCCGCGATCGCCCCGGTGATCAGCGCCGGGGTGATGACCGCGAACATCATCTGGAAGGCGACGAACGCGACGTAGGGGTACGCGCCGTCGCTGGCGGTCAGGTCCTGAAGCGCGAAAAAGTCGAGGCCACCCCAGAATCCGTTGCCCGCGCCGAATGCGAGGCTGAATCCGATGACCGACCACACCAGGGTGATCATGCCCATGGTGAAGAAATTCTGCATCAGCATGCCCAGCACATTCTTCGCGCGGACCATGCCGCCGTAGAAAAATGCCAGGCCGGGCGTCATGAAGAGCACGATCGCGGCGCTGATCAGCACCCACGCGGTGTCGCCCGAGTTCAGTTCTGCCATGTCACTCCTGTCATTCCCCCCGCGCGCACCGCGCGGACTGCGCTACCCGGACTCCGGCCACGCTGCGCTCGTCCCGGTCCCTCCGGCCGAAGAGTCGATAAGATCTGTTCCGTTCTAGTGTCTAATCTGTTTCCGACGTGTGAAATCGCTGAATTGGGCGACCCGTGCGCCCCGACCTTGGGCACCAGGTGGGCGTTCCGAGACCCTCCGTGTCGGTCGGCGCGCTTCCGTGACTCTACAACTGCACAGAGTTACGGTGCCGCGTCGTGACCAGTGTTCCGACGGAGGGCTGGCATAGCGCCGGCAGCCCGTCCCACGAGGCCAACAGTATCCCCCGATCGGGTATGAATTCGCCCGCTTCGTCCGCCGCGGATGACAGAGGAGGTATTGAAGGGCCGAGCTCATCGAGCACGAAAGACGAGAAATGGCGCCGCGAGCCGCCACCGCGGCCTCGGGAGAGCGGTCCGCGAGGCCGGCGCCCGGCCCTCGTCGCGCTGGTTGGCGTGCTGACTGCAGGCCCCGCGCTGACAGCTGGTCCAGGCCTCGGAGTCGGCCTCGGTATCGCCCGCGCCGAGCCAGGCGCCAGCCCTCGCGCCGGCTCCGACTCCGCCTCTCGCGCCGGCTCCGACTCACGCGCCGGCTCCGGCTCCGGCTCCGGCGACCGGCCGCGGGAAGGCCACGCAGAGGACCTCGGTAGCGTCACCGCGCAGATCGCGACCACCCGGGCCCGTATCGACGAGCTCGGGCACCAGCTCTCCGTGGCAGCCGAGCAGTACAACGCGGAACGCATCCGGCTCGCCGAGGCGGAACGCACCGCGACAACCGCCCGTCAGCGCCTCAGCGCGGCGGACGCAGCCGTCCGAACGGCGTCGGACCGCCACCGTGGGCTGGCGACCTCGGCCTACCGCTCAGGCGGTTTCGAACAGCTTTCCATCCTGCTTACCGGAGATCCACGGACCGCGCTCGACCGCGCCGGCGCCGTCAACGCACTGTCGCGGCGGCAGCGGGCCGCCGAGTCCGACCTGCGCCTGGCCCGTCACGACCAGACCGAGGCGAAGCAGGCCGCCGACGAGGCCCTCGCCGGTCGTCAGCACGTCGTCGACTCACTCTCCGAGCAACGGCGCGGAATCGAAGCCTCCGCCGCCGAACAGCACCAGCTGTTGGACGACCTGATCGGCCGACAGGCCCAGCTGGAACGAGAGGCCCGCGAACGGGAAGCAGCCGCGCTACGTGCCCGTCAGGCCGCCGAAGCCGCGGCAGCCGCGGAAGCGGCCCGCCAGGCCGCGCTGGAACGTGAACGCCTGACCCGGGAAGCCGGGCTCGTCGCGACGGCCGGCTCAGCCTTCGCCGCCGCACCCGTCGCGCCGGCGCCACCGCCCCCCACCGGCGGCAGCGGCGGGGCCGCCCGCGCGGTCCAGGAAGCCCACGCAAAGCTGGGGAAACCGTACGTCTGGGGAGCCGAGGGACCGGACAGCTTCGACTGCTCCGGGCTGGCCCAGTGGGTCTGGGGCAAGGCAGGCGTCGCCATCCCCCACTACACCGGCGACCAGTGGACATCCGGTCGGCGGGTCTCCCGCGCGGAGCTGATTCCCGGCGATCTCGTCTTCTTCGGCGCGGATCTTTATCACGTCGGCATCTACATCGGTGATGGAAAGATGATCCACGCCCCGCGCACCGGAGAGGTCGTGCGGATCGAGAACGTGTGGTGGTCGTCCTTCCAGGGCGGTGTACGTCCCGGAGCCTGACCGCGCTGTACGGGGCACCTCATCCGCGGGGCGCTCTGGAACGAGCAGCGACCGTCGGAGCCCGCAGCGGTGGGCTGTGGCGGCCGGACGAGACCGAGCCCAGCCCTGGCAGCGGCGAGCCCAGCCCTGGCAGGTCAGGCCGTGGCGCCGGCTCCCACCACGGCCGGAGCGCCTGCCGGCCAGAACATGCCAGGCCACACCCGGCCAACCAGCACCTATGGGCTATCAGCTTGCCGGGCCGCCTGGTCCGCCAAACGTCTGGCGCACGCAACGGCGCCCGACCTCTCCCCGGAAAGACAT
Organism: Frankia sp. R43; assembly: GCF_001306465.1. Classification (NCBI taxonomy): domain Bacteria; kingdom Bacillati; phylum Actinomycetota; class Actinomycetes; order Frankiales; family Frankiaceae; genus Frankia; species Frankia sp. R43. The sequence goes on from NZ_LFCW01000005.1 coordinate 91,099, forward strand.
CGGACCGGACCCACCGGGCCCGGTCCTCAGATACCAGCAGTGAAGTTGTTCGAGATGAGCCGAGCGACGCTTGCCGACAGGCGCACCGCTGTGGCGGGCGCCACCGCTGGCTCGCCGGAGTGTCAGTGAGCCTTCTCCGTCACACAGCCCGCGGACACGGATGCCGCGGAGGCCGAGCCGACGACGGAAAAGGCTCAGTGATCGACGTAGACCAGGGACGCCATGCCCCGGCTGATCTCCGATTCGTCGGCGTCGCCGTCCGGCTTCGCGATGTAAAGCCTGTCACCACGAGCGTTCAGCGAGATCTTCGCGCCTGGCACGACCGATGCGTCGCGCAGGGTGCGCATCGCGTTCTCGTCGGTCTGGAGGCGTTCGGAGATCCAGCTCACCGTCACGGCCTTGGGGCCACTGACATTCCGCTCAGCGGAGGTGAGCAGGCTCACCGGGGCCGCGACGGGCGGCTCGGCGGTCTCCAACGGGGCCGGGATCTCGTTGCCGAAGGGGCAACGCTTCGGATCACCCAGAAGAACCGTCAGCCGGGCCTCGACCTCGTCCGAGATCACGTGCTCCCAGCGACATGCCTCGTTGTGAACCAGCGCCCAGTCCAAGCCAATGATCTTGGTCAGGAGTAGCTCGGCGAGACGATGCTTACGCATCACCGCCGTGGCCCTGACCAGGCCCTTCTCCGTGAACTGCACCGTCCGGTCATCAGCCAGGGCCACCAGGCCCTCGCTCGCCAGCCGCGCAGTCGACTCACTGGCCGCCGGAGCACTCACATGCAGCCGTTCGACCAGGCGGGCACGCAGCGGGGTGATGCCCTCCTCCCGTAGCTCGTACAGGGTCCGGAGGTACATCTCGGTACTGTCAATCAGTCCAGTCACCGGTCTCCTTCGTCCGCAACCAGAGTACGCTTCAACGCCCCTCAGGAGGAGCCACATTCCTCTGCGTCCTGGTGTCGGATTGTGGTATGGCCAAGCCGCCCCGGAAGCCGCTCCGTCGTCACCACGCCGAACCGCTCCCTACCCACCGAGGGTACCCGACCGGGTACCCAAAGTGGGGATTGGGCCTTGTCGGAGGACAGGCGTCGCCAGCTCGGCACGCCCGCACCTCGACCCAGCCCGGAGCATGCACAAACACGACATTAAGGACCGGCTTCCAGGAACACGGCGGCACCGCCGGGCAGGAGCCCAGACGGCCGCGAGCATGATCTCGCCTGCGGTCACGCAGCCACCACGGCACCCACACCGTCAGGGCGGCACGACGCGGGCAGGTACCTACACTCAAGGGTATGAGCACCACGCAGATCGCGCCGGAGACGTCCGACACCCGCACCAACGAGGGAGATGACCACTCCCACTACGCGCGCCGCGAGGAGATCGTCCGAGCCTCCATCGAGGGTGGCCGCGTAACAGCCCTGTGCGGCTACAAGTTCGAGCCGGTCCGCGACCCGCAGCGCTACCCGGTCTGCCCCCGCTGCAAGGAACTCGTCGAGATGGCCGAGCAGTTCGGCTGATCCCCGGCCCCCGAAAAGACGTCTGATCACGCAGCGCGCACGCTCAGCCAGCCCGCAGGACCATCGAGCGCGTGGCCGCCCAACGGACGTCAACCACCCCGGCGCGGTGGCGAGTAGACTTGCCGATGGTTTTCGAAGATCCGAGGAGCATCGGGTAGGTTCGCGCCACTCGCCGCAGTACGCGACAGGTCCGGCGTGAGGCAGCGGCCGAATCCTTGTATTATTGCGGCGCAATGCCTCTGTAGCTCAGTGGATAGAGCGACCGCCTCCTAAGCGGTAGGCCGCAGGTCCGATTCCTGCCAGGGGCACACGATCGGCTTCCGCCTGTTCGGTGGCCTTCGGCCGCCTTCCCGGGCTCCCGCGCCATGCTGGCCCAGGGGGCCACCCCCTGGAACCCCCAGCTCAGGGGGCTTCGCCCCCCCCCCGAGCCCCCGGCCGCTGCGCTTCGCGCTCGCGGCGGCGGCGGCGGCCCAACACACCCGGGTGCCGAGCAGAGCTGGGGCTCCGATGGCGTGGCGGCCGTCGGGGTTCTGGCCGTGCGCGTTGTGGATGCGATGTTGGTTACGCCCCAGAGGGATCCTTGCGGTCGGCGTCACCTGCGCCGCGAGTATTTCGATGCCTTGTAGGCGCCGAGTGCTGCCTTACTGGAGCGGTAGCGCCCATCCGGGCCGATGATCGCCTCTAGACTTCCCCGAGTTGCCGCCTGCTTGAGGGCGGCAAGGCTGAACTCGTCGTCAACCAGAGCCTCAAAGGGGACATACCTCGCAGGCCCGGCGATGTTCGGGATCAGTCGGTGCAGATTGTCGATGACCGACCTGGCAATAATCTCGGCCAGCGAGCCAAGATCGTCATGGTCGGCGCGGTCGAGAGCCTTGAGGTAGAGGCTCGCTGCGCCTTGAGGATGATCGCCGGAGGCCAGCCCAACCGAACCAAGATCAGGTTGAGCGCGAGTCGTCCGGTGCGCCCGTTGCCGTCAAGGAACGGGTGGATCTGTTCAAAGCGGACATGGATGCCTGCCAGCATCTCAGGAACCTGCTCGATCGCGTGCTCACCCTTGACGATGCCGGGCCCGATCGCGTTGACCCGGTCGACCCAGCCTTTGATCTCCATGGGCACGAGCGTGTGTGCCGGGGATGTCATCCCACCCGCGAACGGCTGAATGTCGTGACTTCGGAAGTTTCCTGGGCTCTCCGACTCGTGCGCGTGTGGGTGCGGAGCGACGTCCCACATCTTGCCAAGCGCAACCGCGTGGACGTTGCACACCTCGGTAAGCGTGATCAAGTCGTCGTGTTGCCACCGTGGGGCACAGTCCCGGACGCAGTGACCTGCTGGCCTTGGGTGTCCATCGAAGAGCGCGTCTGGTCATGCTCGCGACAGCACCAGGGCCGGCCAAGGTCCGTTGGGACGTCCACTGCGTGGGTCTCAGTTCTGGTCTCGTTCGTGGTCGTTCAGCGCCGGTTGCGACGATGCCACCGACCGCGCTGGCGCCCCTGCCAGACCGTCAGGGACGTCGGTGAACAGGTCACCATGGCACTCCTAGGCGGTAGGCCGCGGGTCCGATTCCTGCCAGGGGCACAAACAGGCTCTGGCCTGCGCTGGGCCCGACTAACAGTGATCATGAGGGTCGAGTACAGCGCTGATAGGCGTGTTGACTTTCCGCGCATGGCCGATCTTCGCGGGGGTCTGGACCCCTCTGGGGACTGTTGCTTACGAGCTGGAACCGCTCGATGGAAGCGGCGCGGCGCGCGCCCAAGACCCGCAAGCTCCACCTCGACGCCGCCACCGCGCTGATCAACTACCTGGCCGACTCCGCCGACCCACTCGACCCAGCAGCTCAGATCACGAAGCCCCAGATCGAGGAGTTCCCGATCTGGTTCGGCACCGTCCCGACCCCGCGACGCCCCGAGGGCCGCGGGGGCGCCTACGTGAACCAGACCTCCCGTGCCCGGCAGTAGTGGTTCCAGTGGCTCCACGACGAAGAGGAGATCACGCACTCACCGCCGGAGCGGGACGCGACCATCCGCTGGCTGCTCGATTCCCGCGGGCGGCGTACCGGGATTGCGAAGCTCCGTGTCGACGGTGTCGACCTCACGCGGAAGGTGCTGCACATGCTCGGCAAGGGGCACCGCCCGCGGCCGACCCCGATCGGCAGCAACACCGCGCCGGCCCCCGGCAGTCTGACCGGGCCGCGGCGTCGTTCACCGCGAGCTACCTGAAGAGGGGCGGGATACGGATCTTCCCGATGTCGATCTTCCATCCTCGGTGGCCAGACGGTCCGGGGGGACCTGGGGGTCCGGCAGGACCGACCGGCCCAGCGGGTCCAGCGGGCCCGACCAGCCCAGGCGGCCCAACCGGCCCAGGCGGCCCAGCCGGCCCAGGCGGCCCAGCCGGCCCAACGGGTCCAGCCGGCCCAGCAGGACCGGGCGGTCCGGCCGGGCCTGTGTCGGAGCGCAGTAGAACCGAGGTGGTTGACGGCTTCGAGGTCACCGTGGCCCCGAACACCGGGGTCGCGCTCACGGTCGCCACGTTTTCGACCTTCCGCGCGTCGACGTCGGCCTGCGTGGTCACGTAGTTCGCCGTGCAGATCGTCATCGCGGTGACGGCCAGTGTCGTCACCGGGCAGTCCACGGCCGACAGGCCGGGCATCGGGTCGTTCACCACGAGGCCGGTGAGTGCGCCCGGGCCACGGTTGGTGACGATGTAGAGGTATGTGAGCCGCTCACCCGCGGCGGTGAAGGACGTGGTGTTGGCGGTCTTCACCAGCGACAGGACCGGAACCGACAACGTCGCGATCGCCGGCTCGGAGACGACCGGCGGACCCGTCGGCGGCGTGCCCGCCGCCCAAGCGCTGTTGCTGAACGTGCCCCTGTCGGCGTCGGCCTGCGTCGTGACATAGCGGGCGGTGCAGGTCGTCGACTGGGCCGGAGCGAGGCTCGTCGCGGCGCAGCGCACCGGCGGCACACCTGCCAGAGCGTCGTACACGAACACGTTGGTCAGCGGCTGGCCGCTGGTGTTCGTCGCGGCGTAGGTGAGGTCGATCGGCTCGCCCGGGCCGGTGAACGACGTCTGGACCGTGGATTTTGTCAGCGAGATCGTTGCCCGCGGCAGCAGTGTCGCGGAGGTTTCCGCCGGCGTCGAGATCACCGGTGGCCCGGACGGGGGCTGTCCGGTCACTATCGCTTCGCTGTACACCACGCCCCGGGCGACGTCCTGATCCTTGATGGTGTAGTCGGCGGTGCAGGACATCGACGCGCCGGGCGGCAGCGAACCGTTCGGGCAGGACACCAACCCTGACTGCAGCGCCTCGGAGAGCCGGATGTTCTCCAGGGGGACGTCGCCGGTGTTCGTCACCAGGTAGGTGTAGTGCAGGAGCTGCTGTGCGACGGGGACGGTGGTCGGCTCCACCTGCGCCGTGAGGGCGATGCCGGGATGGGGCTGCTGCGCGGGCCGGCCCGGCGTCGTCGTGATTGCCGGGGCGGAGAGCACCGGCGGCGCGCCGGGCGGCGTTCCGTAGGCGAACGCGTCGTTGCGGACCTGGCCGACGTTCGCGGCGGCGTCGGTGGTGAGGTAGGAGGCGGTGCAGGTCATCGCGGCGCCGGGAGCGAGTGTTGTCGCCGGGCAGGCGACCGGGGACAGGCCTGGCAGGCCGTCCACGACGCGGACGCCGGACAGGCCGACCGGGCCGATGTTCGTCACCAGGTAGGAGTAGTCCAGCCGCTGGCCCGCGCCGACGAACTCGGCCGGCGCGGCGGACTTGGCCAGGGAGATCGCGCCAGTGGTGGGGGGGATGGGCCCGGCACCCTCGGGCTGCAGGATGGTGACCCTCGGCGGCGTTGTGATCAGCTCGCCCGTCGGCGCGGTGCCGACAAGGCGGGCCACGTTCGCGATGAAGCCGGCGTCGATGTCAGCCTGGGTCGCGACGGTCCTGACCGTGCAGCCGAAGGTGCCGCCGAAGGGGATGGGAGGCACCCTTCTGCCGCAGACAACGCCGGCGGCCGGGGCAGCCTGTGACGATTCCAGCGTGACGTCGGTCAGGGTGACGTTTCCGTTCTGGCCTATCCGGTAGTTGAAGTCGACCGGATCACCGGCCTTGCTGAAAGCAGGGGACGAGTCCCCGAACAACTGGAGACTCGGTTGCTGGACGGCGTACGCGTAGACGGTCGTGGCCGCCGACGTCCACCTGCCGGTGGCGAGCCGGCCGGTGACGACGGCACTGATGTAGACCGATCCTCGGTCCACATCCGTCTGGGTGGTGTTTGTCAGGCTGTCGCAGTTCATGGACTCGCCGGGGGCGAGCACCTGCGCCGGGCAGGTGATCTGGGTGCCTGGCGGTGTCGCCGACAGGATGGAGATCTCGCCCAGCGGCGCGGCACCGGTGTTGGTGACGGCGAAGGTGATGGTCAGGCGAAACGGGATAGACCCGAAGCCAGCACCGAAGGTGGGCGGAACCGACGGGCCCACGATGCTGATCGATCCGGTCGGGGGCGTGGAGCTGGTGGAGCTGTGTGACGGCGCCGAGGTCACCGGGGGGCCGGACGGCGGCGTGCCGTTCGCGACGGCGGTGTTCTCGACCCGCCCGCGGTCGACGTCCGCCTGGGTCGTCACGTAGGTCGCACCGCAGGTGGTGGTTCCGCCCGGGGCCAGCTCGTTGGCCGCACAGGTCGCCGGCGACACGCCGGCGAGCGCGTCGTGCACGACGACGTTCGTCAGCGGCGCGTCTGCGCTGTTCGTCACCAGGTAGGCGAAGTCGAGCGTCTGACCGACGCCGGAGAACGAGCTCTGCGCCACGGATGTCGCCACCGTGATCGCGGGAGCCAGCGCCGCCGTGGCAGTGCGCGGGGACTCGCCAGCGCCGGGCCGCGGGTCGACCGATGCGGACGGACCACCAGCAGCGGACATTGTGACGGCCATGGCCGGGGCCACGGTGGCTGTCAGCACGATCAGCGCGACCACAGCCGGCACGCGCCAGGCCAGCGGGCCCACTGATCCGGCCGACGCGAGCAGACCTGCCCGGCGTCGCGGTAGACGTCTCGGCATGCTCGCTCCTCGGCCTGGGCCGCCCGCCGATGCCACACCGCGACGGGCCAGGCAGCAGACGTCGATCGACCAGCGCAACGCGGTCGTGCGTCCCAGCTGGTGACGGGACGCCCGGCGATGATTACACAGAGTGATCGAGCGTCACGGAACTCGCGCGCGGCGAGTCGTCACCGTCGGTGAGGTGCCAGCATGTCGGTGGCAGCGGGCCCTCCGGCCGCGATGGAGCGCGGCAGGCATCCGCAGCCTGCCGTTGGACGCGATCTCGAGCGGGTGGCCCTGTGCCCGCCGGCCAGGCGGGGGGGCGGGCGGCCAGGTGGGCGGGCGGGCCGAAGGTCAGTTTTCCGCGCGCACGACCGCCCGGCCGGTCACCGACCGCGGGTCGATCCGGATCCAGAACGGCCGCTCGACGACGTCCGCCCAGGGCTCCAGCCCCAGGAGCTCCAGTGCCGCGGTCTGAGCGCCCTCGACGACAGGACTCGCCACACCGGTGACCAGGACGCTCCATCCCGCCCTGGTCTCCGGGTCGAACCAGTCGGCCTGGAAGGAGACCGAGTCATGGTTCACCGCCGCCGACAGCTTGGAGCCGACGGCCGACCGGAAGACCACACTGTCGCCATCCATCGCGTGATTGACGGTCAACAGGACGACCTGGCCGTCCGACACGAAGGCCACCCGGCCCACCGGCACCGTCCCCAACAGCCGGATGCACGCATCGAACGGCAGCACGGCGAGGCCGGCGTGATCAAGCGCGAACTCCTCGGAGTCGATCAGCTCCTGCAGCGACAACGGGCCCACGGCAACTCCTCGACCTGACCGGCGGAAACCGACCCGCCGACCACACCGTCGGCGACCACCGCACACCCCGACCAAATTTTCGAGATCTCACGCTGGCGCACGAACCGTACCGCCCCCAGCGCCGATCGCGACCATGAGGTGCCGCGACAGTCCGTGACCGCCCGAAACAGCCGTGGCCACGCGCGGCCGGGCGGACGCCTGCGTCAAGCCTGTCCGGGGCGTCCTGCCCGCATCGGCACAGCCAGGATGTCAGTCGCCCGGGTGTCTGGATTCCCTGACGAACCCGGCGACACCGCCACGACTGGCAGGCAGACGATCGCCTGAGTGGGCTCCGCTCGGGGTGGGGCGCCCTCGGAGTCGTCGTCGCGGAGGATCTCCTCCGTACGGCGCTGCTCGATCTGGAGTCGCTTGCCGGCATAGAAGCAGGCTTCCAACTCGTCGAGCACGACCGTGGACACGCCGCGGCCACCGTGGCGGCGTTGCCACGGAAGCCAGCTGCGAGTGGTTGCCCACGTGGCGAAGCGATCGACCGCACTGAGGAGAACCAGGACGCAGACGGGCCCGAGGATGGTCACGAACCAAACGAGCGCCACAGCCTGACGAAAACCCGGACGACCGGCCGGTTCCCGATGTTCCAGACGCCTGCACCCGTCACCGCCACCGCGTCAGGGGTGGTCGCCGGCCGTTCAGGGTTGGTCTTCGCAGCGGCGGAAGCCTTCCGGGGTGTAGCAGGGAAGGTGCCCCTGCTCCCGCATCACGCTTTGACCGATGTCACGGGTGAGATAGGTAAGGAAGCTCGCGGTGAGGGAACCCGCGCGCGGCGGCCCATAGGTGTAGGCGAATTCCACTGCGGCGAACGGATAGCTCATTTTGCCGAGGGACTCGATCGACGGTGAATGCCCGTCGAGGCTCACGGTATGCAGGCCCGGTACCGCCAGGGCGGCCCTCAGCTCGCTGTAGCCGATGGCTCCTGGCAGACTCGCGACCCCGGCGAGCACCTCCCCGGTGCTGCGCCGCTCACACCGGATCACCTTGCCCCCGTCCTGCGGGTAGATCTGGCGCGCGCAGTCGTACGAGGTGAACGCCGGCTCCCCTTCGGCGCCGAGTACAACGCGCCGGAACAGGTCACGGGTTCCGGAGTCGGCGTCCCGGCTCACCAGGGAGATCGGAAGATCAGGCCCGTCGAGCTGGCTCCAGTTGAGAAAATCCCCGCGGAATATTCTGCGGACCTGGTCCGTGGTGAGATTCTTCACCGGCAGGTCGTTGTTCACCACGACGGCGAAGGCGGAGACACCGACCCGGGTCGACAGGAGTTCCGCGTTCGCCTGCGGTCCGGCGCCGTCGTAGATTGTGATCATCTCCGGCGCGCCCTTCGCCGGGGAACCCGCCGCGGCCAGCTTTGTCAGGCCCTCGTTGCTGCCGCGCGTGTCCACCGTGACCGTTGCACCCGCGCAGTCCGCCTCATACCTTGCGGCCACCTCCCGCATGACCGGCGCGAAGGCCGTCGAACCGTTGACGGTCAGGTTTCCCGCGGCACAGCCGATCGGCTGTGGGGTGCCATCACCCACCACGATGATGCTGGCCAGCACGGTCACGCAGACCGTGAGCAGAACGGTGATCAGGCGGGACGGCTGGCTGAACAACGGTGGCTTGTCGTCGACCGTCGTGCTTCGGTTGGGCGCCACCGCGCCGTCCCGGATCCCGCCGCTGACCCGGACCGCGGAACCGACCCCACCGCCGGTGAGAAGTACCAGGAGCTTGTAGTGCTGGCCACGGTTGAGCGGCACCCTGGGCAGGTAGATGGTGTTACCGCTGTTACGCATGCCACGGGACGCGGTGAAGTGCTCCATGAGGTGCTCGGCGTCGGGCTGGGTGACGGTGACCGCGACCCCCCGGACGACGCGGCCCGCGAAGACGGCGGTGAGGCCGTGGAGGTCACGACTGGTGTAGTCGGTGTCGGCGACGCTTTCCGCACCGTCGTTCTCGATCCGGAGCAGTACGAGGGTGGCATCCGCCATGTCGGGAAGGTCGTTGAAAAGGCCCAGGCGAATATCGGCCTGGCCCTGCCCACTCCGGTCATCACCACCGACGGGCATGTCCATCTGCACTCGGTATCCGATGCGCCGCCGGCGTGGCACCCGGCGCTCGTACCACACGACCGCGAACGACGCAGCAATACCGAGCAGTGCGGTGAGTATCGCTACCAGGTTCTCGGTACTCAACCATTCCACGCGTCAGTTCACCCCCGCACGCCCCTTATGACCCCTCGCACCGACCTGATTACCGTATGACCCGCGGGGACCAGAGAGAAGATCGCGGCCCAGTCGGCCACCGAAAGTTCGCCGTGAATTCATCGGAACGCTCGAAATCCCGCCCCTGACCTGTTCGTCCGGGCTGGCTCTGGTACCGCTTCGCAAAGCAGGAGGATGCGGCGGAACAAGGCGGAACAAGGCGGAACAAGGCGCATCATTTGGCGCCGGCAGGTTTCCCGGCAACCCGACGGAGCCGGGTTGCCGGGGGCGGGAATGCGCGTGGGGAGCCCATCCCTTCGCGATCTCGACCTGCCGGTGGAGCCGACGCGCGCGCCGGACGACGCCGGGCTGGGCCGATCTGGGCTGGGCTCCGTCCGGTCAGACCCGGAAGGGACCGGTGACCTCGAAGGTGATGCCGGCTGTGGACGAGTTCGTCGTGCCGCGCTGCGAGGAGAAGTAGAGCCGGTCGCCGGCCGGCGTGAAGGCCGGCCCGGTGATCTCCGAACCACTGTGGCCGTCGACCCGCAGAAGCGGCGCCACGATTCCGTCCGGGGTGATGATGTTGATCTCCATGTTGCCGCCGTCCTCGGCCACGAAGAGATCCCCGGCACGCGAGCCTGTGATGTTGTCAACGCCGGTCAGCGGCGGGTTCGCGCCGGCCTGAGCGGCATCGTAGAGAATGGACAGGGACTGGGCGGACGCGTTGTAGGCCCAGACCCGGTTGTCGCCCTTCGTGGTGAAGTAGCAGACGTCGTTCGCGTACCAGCAGCCCTCTCCACCGTTGAAATGCGCCGCGGCCGAGACCTGGTTTCGCGTCGCCTGCAGGAGCCCCGCCGGGGTGGGTACCCGAGCCCACCCGACGGGTCCGGTCGCGCCGGTGTTGGCCGTGAGCACCTCCAGCGTTCCCGACGACAGGTCGCCCCAGGTCGTCGGCCGGAAGCGGTAGAAGCATCCGTCGGTCTCGTCCTCGGTCAGGTAGACCACCTGCCGAACGGGGTCGCAGGCGGCGGCCTCGTGCTTGAAGCGCCCCATCGCCGGACGGCTTACCGCTGACGTTCCGCCCTGCGGGAAGGTTTCGAACACCCGTCCGAGCCAGATCTCCTCGCAGGACAGCCAGGTTCCCCACGGCGTCGGGCCACCTGCGCAGTTCGCGTTGGAAAAGGACAGGATGGACCCAGCCGAAACGATGGTTCCGTTCGCGTCGAAACGCAGGGCCGAGGCCCCTCCTATCACCGGAAGCTCCGAATTGGAGACGTAGACCCAGCCGCCGCCGTCCCGGGGGAAGCAGGCGCCTCCGTCCGGTGCCCCGTGCCAGAGATACGAGGTGCCCGACACGGCCTGTCCGGACCTCGCCACGATTCGGCTGGTGAAGCCGCTCGGCAATGCCACTCCGTTCGCATCGGCGGCACCGAGCGGCCCGTACGGGCTTGTTCCGGGCTGGGCTGAGGCAGCAAGAGCCGCGTCCCAGGCCGCTCCGGCGAATACGGCGGTCCCCGCCCCCGCCACGGAAAGACGGAAAAGTGTCCGACGGTTCATACGAGCCTTTTCCGCCTCACGGTGCATGGTCGGGGGTTCTGCAGATGCAGGTCGACGATCGAAAAGGCTCACCCTGCACTCCTTCCGGTCAAACAGGCTGTGTTTCAACGAACACGAAACCTACTTTGCGGCCGGATCCGGCACCACGACGCTCAGATGAACGTTCCGGGTCGACCACGCGCCGCCGACATGCGCGCCTCGCGGCGCGCGAAGGTACCACGCGAACGTGGCGCTGGAGGTACGGAACACCCGACGGCGCATCCCTCGGCGGCCCCTGGCGGGCGCCGCAGCGACCTCCACCCACCGGAAACCAGGCCGGGCAGATTTCGCCGCCTGATTACCGGAAAACCCAAGATAACAACACCGTTAACACCATCGAAACGCATCGTTCTCACTCCGGAGAGACCTTTGTCGGGCAGGGCGTCAGCCTGCGGTCAAGGATCGCGGGCATCGGTCGGAGCACCACCACCACATCGAAACGGGCGTCTGCACTGATCCATGACGGCCGGTGGCAGGACCGAGACAGCTACAGCCACGGCTTCCATCTCCCGGGAGGACACAGGTTCGGTGATCACCGACGATCTGGCTGCCGTGGTCCTCGACTCCCTGCCGTCCCGCATCGCCGTTCTCGGGCCGGACGGAACGGTCGTGCGCCTCAACGACGCGTGGCGGCGCAGCGCCGCCGCGGGGCTCGCGGTCGTCCCGGTCCGCCCCGGTACCAGCTGGCTCGCCGCCTGTGACACCGCCGGCCAGGACGCGGCTCCGCTGCGCCAGCTCGCTCTCCTGACCCGGCGGATGCTCAACTCACGCCGCGAGCAGGTGCACCTCGAGCTCCCCGTCTCCTCGCCCCGCGGCGAGCGTTGGGTGGATGTCCGGATCAGAGGGCTGAGCCGTGGGGACGGACTGGTTGTGGTGGTCGACGACGTGACCGAACGCCACGGCCAGGCCGTCGCGCTTCGACAACGTGCCCTGCATGATCCGGTGACCGGGCTTCCCAACCGCCTGGCGCTCCGTGATCTGATCGACGATGCCCTGGAAGCGAACGCGGCGGTCGAACCGGGCTATGCCGCGCCGCCCGGCCGGACCAGTCCCAGCGAACGACGAACACCATCCCCACGGGCGAGTAGCGCGAGCCAGCCTCCGACGCCGGGCCCCGTTCGGGCTATGCCAGCGCGAGTGACGACGACACGAGCGCCGGCGACCGGGCGGCCTGTCACTCCGGGGACCGAGGTCCCCGGAGTGGCCATCCTGTTCCTGGATCTGGACCGATTTCGCCTGGTCAACGAGAGGTACGGCTACGCGGTCGGCGACAGCACTCTCTGCGCGGTGACGCGGCGGTTTCAGGCCGTGCTCGGTTCCGATGCGCTGCTCGGCCACTGGGGCGGCGACGAGTTCGTCATCGTCATGTCGAAGACGACCAGCTCAGCGGCAACCCTTCTGGCGGACCAGGTCGGTTCCTCCCTCGCTGAGCCCTTGCTCGTCGACGGACAGCAGATCCAGATCACGGTGAGCGTTGGGCTGGCCTTCGTGGGACGACTCCGATCGGGCCATGACGTCGCCGCGTCGCCCAAGCCGCTCGGTTCGGCCGCGGCCATGGGCCCGGCAGGTTCAGGAACGCCGTCGTCCGACGCGGAGGCGCTGGTGAGAGCGGCTGGCGACGAAGTTGTGCGGGCGAGAGGCCGGCGTTTCGCGCAGTCGAACGATCCTCAACCGAATCAACTCTCCTGACTAGGTAACACAGAGAGAGCAGTCGCTCTCCACCGGTATCGTGCCGGCCATGTGGATCACCTGCACCGTGGCGCTGCCAGCCGAGAACGGGCATCCGCGGGCGGCCGACGGCCAGGCTCCCGCGCAGTCGGCCGACGTCCGGACCGTTCTCATCCGTGCCGCCCCCGAGACACCGATGCGCGTGATCGCCGACGCGTTGGCGGCGTCGCGGCCGGGTGGCAGCGACAACCCGGGCTCCGGGCGACACCCTCCCAGCAACCGCGGGCGCCCTCCCAGCGGACGCGGGTCTCCCCTTGGCGGCCGGGAGCGCCATCCAGCCACGTCGCAGCACCGACGGGTACCCGCACCATCCGTCCAGATCGACGGCGTCGAGATCGACGCGGCGCTGCGGCTCGGCGCATCCCCACTGCGCGACGGATCGCTGGTGGGCCTCGGGACACCACTCGGCCAGCGCAGAGAAGCCCTGGGCCTGGTCGAGCTCCGGGTCACCGGCGGCCCGGGCTCGGGAGCCGTATACCAGCTCGCCGCCGGCGAGTACGGTGTCGGCGCGGATCCTCTCGGTGGCATCGTTCTTCCCGAGCAGACAGCACCGCCACAGGCGCTGACCCTGCGGATCGAGGTCGACGGTTCCTGCGTCGTCACACCCACGGTTCAGTCCGAGGTGTGGATCGACGGTTGCCGGCGCACCGGCCCCGTCACCTTCTCCGCGCTACGGCACGCGAGTGACCTGGCCGGGCTGGCGATGCAGGTCGGAGGCAGGTCTCTGCTGCTCACCGCGCCCAGTCCGCCAGACGCACTGCTTCGGCCGGAGCATGCCGGATCAGGTCTCGAGATCAGCCGGGAGCCACGTCTGGTGCGTTGGGCCGGCGACAGCCGCTACCGCCTGCCCGTACTGCCCACGGCGCCGCCGGCCGCGCCGCCCCCGGTACTGGCAGCGCTCCTGCCGGCGGTCGCCGCCGGTGGCATGGCAGTTGTCCTGCACGCCGCCCACCTCCTGCTGTTCGCGGCGCTGGCGCCGTTGTCCCTGTTGGGATCCCATCTGGCGGGCAAACGCCGCAACAGACGCGACCATCGTCGCGCGCTCGCCGAGTACCAGCACTCCAGAGCCGACGTCGAACGGGATGCCGCAGCCGCGCTGCAGCACGAGTCCGCCGTCCGGCGCGCGTCCCACCCCGACGCCGCTGCGGTGATGCTGCGTGCGGTGGGGCCTCGGCGCGGCCTGTGGGAGCGTCGCCCGGAAGATCCCGACTTCCTGCACCTTCGTGTGGGCACGGGAGACGTGCCGAGCCGAGTCCGGCTGGAGGACCCGGCGGCGCCGGACCACCGCCGGACAACCCGATGGATGTTGCGGGCCGTGCCGGTCACGGTCCCGCTGCCCGATATCGGCGTCCTCGGCGTCGTCGGCGCGAGCGGTTTCGCCCGAAGGCTCGGCTTCTGGCTCGTTTCGCAGGCCGCGGCGCTTCACAGCCCGCGAGATCTGGCGATCCACCTTGCCGTCGACCCCGCCGCGGCGCCGAGCTGGGAGTGGACGCGGTGGCTGCCGCACTGCCGCCCAGCCGGCGGTCCGCCGGGCTCCGTGCACGTCGGCGCCGATGGGCCGGGCCGGGCGCGTCTGGTCGATGAGCTGGTGGCGCTGACCGAAGCACGGCTGCGCCTGGCCGATCGCGGCGCCGGCAGCCGGACCGGGGGCGCTCCCGCGATCCTGGCTGTCATCGAAGGCGCGGCTACGCTGCGCGCCGCGCTGATCCCGGTACTGCGGTCCGGGCCTGGCGTCGGCATACACGTGGTCTGCCTCGAACACGACCCACGGCTCCTCCCGCCCGAGTGCGTGGCAGTCGTGGACGAAGGCCCGGCCGGGGTTCGGTTGCGACAGCAGGGGCACCCGGACATCGACCGCATCCAGCCGGATCTCGTCGGTGGCGCGGAAACGCCCTCCACAGCCGACCGGCCCCGCGGAGCTCCCAGGGAATCGATCTCCACAAGGCTCTCGGCGACCACAACCGCCGCTTCCGAGTCCACCACCGCGGCTGGGCGATGGTGCGAGCGGTTGGCCCGTGCGTTGGCGCCACTACGTGATCCCGGGCCCCAGGCATCGGGCGGGACGCGGCTGCCGACGGACATCCGGCTGCTGGATCTTCTGGAGCTGGATCCACCGAGCTCACGGGTGCTCGCCCCACGCTGGATCACGGCTGGCGGCGCGGCGACGTTTCCGATTGGCGTGTGCCCGACCGGAGCAGTCAACCTCGACCTGAGCCGCGACGGACCACACGCCCTCGTCGCCGGGACCACGGGGGCGGGAAAGTCCGAGCTTCTCCAGTCCCTGGTCGCCTCGCTGGCCATCCACAACCGCCCCGACGAGATGACCTTCGTCCTGATCGACTACAAGGGTGGCAGTGCCTTCGGTGACTGCGCCCGGCTGCCGCACACCGTCGGCCTCGTCACCGATCTCGATCCGCACCTGGTCCAGCGCGCGCTGGACTCCCTCGGCGCTGAGCTGCGGCGGCGGGAGTCGCTGTTCGCAGCCGCTGGTTGCAAGGACATCGGCGAGTACCGACGCGCCGTGCGTACCCGGCGCGCCCGGCCCGCCGGGTCGACCGGGTCCGACGTACCAGGCGGGATGCAGCCGGATCCGTTGCCGCGGCTCGTCGTCGTCGTGGACGAGTTCGCCGCGCTCGTCCGTGAGCTCCCGGACTTCGTCACCGGCCTGGTGGGGCTTGCGGGCCGAGGGCGCTCGCTGGGCATGCACCTGGTGCTCGCCACCCAGCGCCCCGCCGGCGTCGTCTCGCCGGAGATCCTGGCCAACACGAACCTTCGGATCGCGCTGCGGGTCACTGATCCGACCGAGAGCACGGATGTGCTGGGGCTTCCGGACGCGGCGCGGCTTCCGGTGTCGGCACCGGGCCGCGCGATTCTTCGAGTCGGGCAGGACCCTCCGGTTGTCTTCCAGACCGCCCGGATCGGAGGCGCACGCCGACGCGACGATGCACCGCCCGCCTCGCCTTCGGCTTCCGCTTCGGCTTCGGCGGAGCCCCTCGTCATCGAGCTGCCCTGGCCGCCCGCCGACGAGGTGCTGGCGTCGGTCATCCGGGCCGAAAGCGAGGCGCGCTCGTCACGCCAGGTGCTACTGAACCCGCCTGCGGCGGACGAGCCGACGGACCTGCGCCTGCTGGCCGACGCTCTGCAGGAGGCAGCCCGGGTCTGCCGCCTTCCGAGCCCGCGCCGGCCCTGGCTCGCACCGCTGCCCATCCGCACGACCATCGCCGCACTGCCCCCGATCGGCGCGTCGGACGAGGGCACACCGGACGGAACCACGCCCGAGGTGGGCACGCCGAAGCGCAGTGGCCTGCGCGTGCCACTCGGGCTCGCCGACCTGTGCCGGGCGCAGGCCCAGCCCACCCTCGCGCTCGATCTCGAAGGCGGATCGCACCTGCTGGTCCTCGGCGCGCCCCGGTCCGGGCGGTCGACGGTGCTGCGGACCCTCGCCGGATCGGTCTCGCTCGCCGCGCCGCCAGCGGATGTCCACATCTACGGCCTGGACTGCGGGAACAACAGTCTGGCGCCGGTCGCGGACCTGCCCCACACCGGAGCCGTTGTCACCGTTGCCGAAACCGAGCGGGTGCACCGTCTGCTGGCTCGGCTGGCAGCGGAGGTGGCGCGCCGGCAGATCCTTCTCTCCCAGGGTGGCTTCGCCGACCTGGCCGAAGCGCGGCAGGCACAGCAGGCTCGGTGCACCCACGGGGCAGCATCCTCGGCCCTGCCCTATCTCCTCCTTCTCCTCGACGGCTACGAAGGCTTTCTCGCCTCCTTCGAGAACCTGGACGGCGCGGCGGCCATCGACCGACTCCTGGCACTTGCCCGGGACGGCCCGGCGGTCGGGTTGAGAATCGTGGTCACCGCTGACCGGCGCGGACTCACCGGGCAGCTGGCGTCGACCATCGATCAGCGCCTGGTGCTGCGCATGGCGGAACGCGCCGACTACGGCCTCGCCGGGCTGGCCGGCCTGCGCGTTCCCGAAGCCCTTCCGCCCGGAAGGGGATATCTGATCGGCGGGTCCAACGGATCCACGGAGCGTGTCTGGGCCGAGTCAGACGGTCCGGTCGAAGTCCAGGTGGCCTTGCTGACCGACGATCCATCCGGCCCAGCGCAGGCTGGCATGCTGCGCCGGCTGGCGGCCGCCAGAGCAGGGCCGGCGCGCCAGCGGCCAGAACCCGGCGGTACGCCGTCGGACGCGGGTTCGCCAGGGCCGCAACCGGCCATACAGGCCGGGCCCGCCGTACAGGCCGAGCCTCGCCCGTTTCGGGTCGACGGCCTGCCTGCCCGGGTCGGTCGACGGGCCCTGCGGACCCTGAGCGGCTCCGAGACCGGTCGCGCTGTCGACGGGCGACGACTGCCGATCAGTCTGGCGGTCGGGGGTGACGAGCTGGCACCCGTCAGCATCGACCTCGTCATGGATGGACCAGGCTTCGTGATCGCCGGGCCGCCCCGATCCGGTCGCAGCACCGCGCTGCTCACCATCGCGGGTGAGCTACACACACGTGGCTGCCGCACCGTTGTCGTCAGTCCTCGGCCGTCGCCGCTGCGGGACCTCGCCGGAGAAACGGCCACGCAGATCGTGGTGGACGTCTCCGGTGCCGATCAGCTGCGGTACGGGGAGGCAGCGCCGGCCGGTTCCCAGACGGTCTTTCTCGTCGACGACGTCGAATCCGTCACCGGTACTCCGCTCGGCGAGGAGCTCGCGGCCCTGCTGCGTGACGACCGTGCCGACGAGAGTCGACTTGTCGCCGCCGGTACCACCGAGGATCTGGTCAACCAGTTCCGCGGCCTCGTGGTGGACGCCCGTCGTTCCCGGTGCGGTGTGCTGCTCACCCCGACCGGCCCCGCGGACGGCGATCTGTTCGGCGTACGGCTGCCTCGAGCGCTGTGCGGCCCGGGCCCACCGGGAAGAGGGCTCCTGATCCGGCGCGGCGAAATCACGCCAATCCAGGTAGTCAACCCACTACTTGAAGGATAAATGATGTCCACACCTTAAGAAAATGCCTCATATCTAGACATCGTCGGTACGGACGGTAGCATCCCCCTGTCGGCTGGTTCACCTCCCGGCTACTGACAGGCTGGATCCCGCCGCCGGTGCCTCCGACCCCTGACCCCGGACGGACGGACCACCCATGCGCACGGTTACCACTCCTGCGGCCCAGAGTGCCGCCGGTCAGATGAGCCATCAGCTCACCGATCTTCAGAGCACGACAGCCAGTCTCGTCGCCCGCGGGAACGCACTCGCGGACCCGGCGAACTGGGAGGGGCCGAAAGCCCAGCTGTTCCGCACCCAGATCTGGCCCGAGGTGCAGAACACCCTGTCAGCGCTGCAGACGAACCTGGCAGACCTCGCTCGCACCGTGACCGAGGTCAACCAACGCACCGCACTTGCCGGCAGCTGACGGCGTGCCGGGGCGGCACGCCGCCCCGGCACGGCTTCTACTGCCCCGGAAGAGACTCAGCTTCAGGAGAATGCGATGACGACTGGATCAGGTCTGACCGTCCGGGCCACCCCACAGGCGTCGGCTGCGGTCGACGAGCTCGCCGGCCTCATCAACGGCCCACTTCTGACGCACTTCAACGGGCTTCGCGCCACCGCCCGGATCCTCCTTGAACCGGAGAACTGGGACGGCCGGACCGCCGCGGAGTTCCGTACCTCGATCTGGCCCGCCTACGAACGAACCCTGACCGATCTGCACACCCAGCTGGACCGACTGCGGGTTCGGCTCGCCGAGATCCAGATCGACATCCAGGCAGCGGGCTGACCCGTTGTCAGAGCGGTGGCGGGACGGCACGGCCCAGCGTCCCGCCACCGGCCCCCACGGCACTGGCACTCAGGCCGCCGCACCCGCGGGAAGCCTCATGTCAGGCCTGTGGGCCTCGTCCCGCATCGGGTTCGCGGCCTGCGGTGTGATCGCCGTCCTGGTCGCGGGCATGAGCTAGATCACGCTCGTGCTCGTGCCGATTCAGGTGATCGTTCAGCAGGGCCACGACATCGGCGGTGTCCAGCTGGATGCACGCGGACCTCGTCCGCACCGTGGCCTCGGCGAGATCGAGCTCCAGGAGCATCCACACGCTGCCGAGATCGAGCAGGTCCGGTGTCGGGTGCCGATCGGTGAACGCCTGCGCGAGCTCCGAGACGGCCCCGCCTGGCACCGGCGCGACCCATCCGGCCAGGGCGACCGAGACCCATTCACAGCCGTCCGCTGACACCGGCCCGCAGATCTGGAACCGGCAGGCCTGGTCCTCGGTGCCCAGCAGGCGTCCGACCGAGAACGGGGCCAGCATCACGAGGCGGGTGGCCGGGACGGCCGCGAACTGCTCGAACAGGTTCGGTTCCGCCGGAACAGGGCCGGCGTGAGTGGCCCCGACCGGCGCCGGATCGGCCATGACGAGGTCGGCGGGGACGGCGTCCGTGGGTGCGGCCCCGCCAGGGCCCGGGTCGTATGCCCCCGGCCGGAGCGTGGACATCCCCGCGGAGGCGATGACCGCGAAGCGCAGGCCGTGCACCAGGCGCCCACCCCACAGGACAAGGCTGCCGTACGGCGCGACGCGGACCAGCTCGCGCGCTGCCCGCCTGGTCGCCGCGAGGACGTCCACAGGCCCCTCGCCCCACGCCCCGTGCGTTGCCCCGGGCCGATCAATCGTGCCGTCCGCCACCTGCTCCACCACCAGTCGATCCACTATGGTTAGGTTTGCCTAATTTAAGGACACCTAACCTAAAGGAGGATGCGGTGCGCCACAAGCCCGTCGCCAAGCTCAGCCGCAGCATCGGGATGCCGCTGACCGACAAGGCGGCCCGCTACTTCGAGAACCGGCCCTACCCGCCCGGCCCGCACGGCCGCGGGCGCAAGACGATGTCGCCCTACAAGGAGCGGCTGCGGGAGAAGCAGCGGCTGCGCTTCCAGTACCACATCAGCGAGAAGCAGCTCCGGCGGGCGTTCGACGAGGCTGATCGTGGGACGGGACGCACCGGCCACCTGCTCATCGAAGATCTGGAGACCCGCCTGGACGCGGTCGTCCTGCGGGCCGGCTTCGCCAAGACGATCTACCAGGCTCGCCAGTTCGTCAGCCACCGGCACATCCAGGTGAACGGAGCTCGGGTGGACCGTCCCGGTTTCCGCGTCCAACCCGGCGATGTCATCACCGTCACCACCCGCAGCCGCACCATGGCGCCATTCCGGATCGTGGCCGAGACCCAGCCGGCCGGGGCGCCGCCGCCCGCGTACCTCGATGTCGACCGCGGCGCGCTGGTGGCCGTGCTCAGCCGGCGACCAAGCCGGCCGGAGATCCCGGTGGTCTGCGACGAACAACTCGTCGTCGAGTACTACGCACGCTGACGAACCGCATCGCGGTCACGGCATCTCGTGGACGAAGGTGAACGTCGCGGTCACGGCGTCGAACAGGTCGTGCAGCGCCACCGCCAGGGCCGTGTTCGGACTGGCACAGGCGATCACCGCTATCCGGTCATACCCCGGGACGGGGACCGTCGTCCGCATCACCAGGTGGGAGATCTCCGCGCCGTCCGTCGACCGCTGCGGCTCGAGCCGCACGGTCCGGGTGGCCAGGCCGACAGCCGGCAGGTCCACGGCGCCGACGCGACGCCAGCGCCGACGCTCCCCCGCCTCGGCGTCGTCGGAGGCAGGACGTTCCTGCCGAGGGAGGTCGGGTATGTGCCGGTCGGTCGGCAGGACGCAGACCATGACACTGGCGGACAGGCCGATGCCGCGGACGTCCTCGATCATGACGGCGCAGTAGGCCGCCCCGGCGCTTTCGGCGCGGGTCGCGGCGTCATGCAGAATCCGGGCGACGGTGGGTTCCCGCCCTGCCAGCAGTGGATGGCCACGCGCCCGCTCCGTGGCCATCCGGGCGATCGCCGCCGTGCTGCGGGCGGCCTGGGTATCCAGCACGAACCAGCTGTCCGGCACGGCTATGGAGAAGCGGGGAGGTTTCCCCCGCCGCCCCGTTGTATGCCTCTGCACCCTGGCCGTCCTGCCCTCTGCTCTGCCCTGACCTGCGAGTCGGTACCTGGGTACGTACGACTCTTGCGGGATCCCGACGCTCGGAACACTCATCTGCATTGGATTCGAACTTCAGCACGTCGGCGTCAGCCCCGCGACTCAAACGATCCAGCTGGCAAAAGTATGCATAATCACTACAAATATGGACTATTCGGACAACGGTTGACGCAGCGGTACATCCAGTGCCTTCAGCCCCAAGAGTGCGTATCGCCTGCACACGGTGCGCCAGCACGCCGCAGCGACGAGTCGCCAGAGTCAGCAAGCCTGTGTCATTCGTGTGAACGCCGCGCCCAGCAGAGTGAAATATGACCTGTAGTGAGACCAGACGTGGTGGACTGTTACAGTGTGGGGGAGACAGGCAGTTCGCGACCACCAGCGAGCCGTGCTACGGGCCGTGTAGCAGGCCACGCCACGGGTCATCCAGCAGGTCATGCCACGCGCAGTCCGGCAGGCGGCTCAGCCGGCGCCGGCGCACGCCGGGGCAGCGGTTCGGCTGCTGCGCTGCTGCTGGCTCTCGGTATTGGCGTGCCCGTCCTCCTCCTCATACTCAGCGGCACTCCGCTGTCCGCCGCCTTCGGTGATTCCGGAGCGTTCACCGGTGAGTTCGGTGCGGCCAACCTGCTGCGCCTCATGGTTCTGGCGGCATGGCTGATCTGGGCTCATTTCGTCGTGTGCGTCATCGCCGAATGGCGGGCCGAGCGGCGGGAGACGGGCCTTGCCCCACGCATTCCGTTCGGTGGCGGCAGCCAGCTCCTGGCCCGCAGGCTGGTAGGTGACCTGCTACCGCTGGCCACGCCACGCGGCGCCACACCACGCAGCACGGCACCCCCTCGCGGCCGCTCGGCTGCCCGGCGCGGCGCCGCGCACCGAGGTGCACCCAGGGTGGGAGGGCCGGCGCCCGAGCTGCCCCGTCCCGACGGTTCCGGGGCTGGCCGGCGCGGCCGTGGTTCCGGCGATGACCAGAGCTCGGTGTCGGCGGCGCAGGCAGCGCCGGATCAGGTGACGGCGGGGGAGGTGGCGGCGGCGACCGGCCGGCTACGCCGATCGGATCCGGCCGCGATCTCACGGCTTGCCCGTGGCCTCACCGCTGCCCAGCCGAACCGGAGCCATCCGACGACGCCCCAGGCGCGCCCCGCGCTGCCCGCAGCCGCACCCGCATCGGCATCCGCGGCCCCGGTGGCTGCGGCT
The DNA here is from genome assembly GCF_001306465.1 of Frankia sp. R43. Taxonomy (NCBI): domain Bacteria; kingdom Bacillati; phylum Actinomycetota; class Actinomycetes; order Frankiales; family Frankiaceae; genus Frankia; species Frankia sp. R43. The sequence continues at coordinate 113,202 of NZ_LFCW01000005.1, forward strand.
GCGGCAACCCCCTCGTCGACCTCCACGTCACCGCCCGCGCAGAAGCCGTCCGCGCAGCCACCGGCATCGCGGCCGTCGGTATCGCAGCCGCCCGCTTCGCGGCCGCCGGCATCGCCACCCGCGGTGGAAAACGCAGCTGGCACCGGGGACGGGCACAGCCGGCCGAGGAGCGGATCCGGATCACTCGCCCCCCGGAGCCGCGCCGTCGTCAGCACCACCGGGTCCGCCTACGCCGCGACCACCGGGTCGGCCTACACCGGGCCCTCCCCCGCTTCGACCGGGCCGATGCCGATCACGCAGCGCCCGACCGGTGCGGTGGCCGGGGGCCCCGCGTCCGCCACGGTCCCGGCGCGGCGTTTCCGGTGGGATGAGCATGCGTCCGCCCCACGCGAGCTGACCGCGGGCGAGGAGAGTCCCGCCGATCTCTTCCCGGACGGCGTCGACGTCAAGTTCTGCGAGGTTCGCCCGGCCGACGGGCGCCAGCACGACACCCTCTGGGCGATCGCCCGGCGGTTGCTCGGCGACAGCCTCCGCTATCGCGAGCTCTTCACTCTCAACGAGGGTCGCATCCAGCCGGACGGGCAGGTGCTCAGCGCGCCCTCACTCGTGGCCCCCGGCTGGGTGCTGCTGCTCCCCCCGGACGCCGCGGGCGAGGAGGTCCGGACGATCCGGGTCCCACACCGCGAAGCCTCCTGGGTCCAGGAGGTCCATTCTCATTTCGCCGCCCAGCGCGAGGCCGAGACGAGCCAACCGACGGCCCACACCGGGCCCACCGCCCCGGGTACCAGCGGCAGTGGTGCCGGGCGGGCTACCGGCCCCCAGCAGACCGAGCCCATGGGCACGGGCTGGCCGGGCGCCACGGCCGGCGGGGCGAGCACCGCGGGCGGCTGGACCGGCGCACCAGGTCCGGCTGACCATCGACCGGGCCAGCACTACGGCCCCGGCTACGAATCCCAGACCGCCGGCGCCGGCGGAACCACCGCACCGGCGGCCTCGACCGGCCCCACAACCGCACCAGGATCAGCGGGAAGCGCGGGAACGACCGGGCCCAGGGGCCAACGCGGCGGTCACGACGACCGAACAGGTCCGGCATCGGCCTCAGCGGCCAACCGCACGGCTTCGGGCCGGATCGGCGGCGGGCGGGGAATCAGCGGTGCCGCACTGCTCGCCGCCGGCGTCCTCACCGCGCTGACCAGGCGCAGATCGAGCGACGCCAACGCCGACCCGTTCTCCGCCGAGGTCGAGCACGCCCTGCGGCTCGCCGCGGACCTGCCCTCCGCCCGATTCGTCGACCGGTCGCTTCGGCTGCTTTCCGCCGGGCTGACCGCCCGCGGCAGAGAACTGCCATCTGTGTACGCGGCGATCCTCACCGACTCCGCTCTCGTCCTGCACATGGCGCCCGCCGTCGCCAAACCCCCGCCGAGCCCCTGGCAGGTCGGCAACAACCCCGGCTCGTGGCGCATCGAACGCAACCCCGACGCACCGGACGGGCTCCCCTTCGAGGCCAGCGCCAGCCTGTCAGCGGACGTCCCGGCGCCCTACCCGGCACTCGTCACCGTCGGGCGTGACGACACCGGCTGCCGCATCCTCGTCGACCTCGAAGGCGCCCCCGGCATGATCGCCCTCACCGGGGATCCGGCCGTGGCCAGCGAGGCCGCGATCTCCGTCGCGGTCGAGCTGGCGACAAACATCTGGTCCGACGACCTGCGGGTCTGCCTCGTCGGCTTCGCCGACGACCCCAGCCCGATCGCGCCGGGACGGCTGCGTACCTCGTCCAGCCTGGCCGACATCCTGGACGAGCTGGAAGCCCGCGAACCACGGGACACCGCCTGGGGCGCCGAGCCGGGCGCCGCCCTGCGTGGGCGGCAGTCGCCGACCGCCCCGTCGGAGTGGTCGCCGGACCTGCTGGTCCTGGCCGGCCCGCCGGCGCCGGCCCACGCGGAGCGGCTGGCCAGGCTCGCGGGCGGGCGCGACCACACCGTCGGTGTGCTGATGGTCGGTGACAGCCCGGCGGCACGCTGGCGCTTCGACGTCCGGCCCGACGCCCGGATGTCGCTCGGCGTGCTCGGCGTCGAGGTCAACGCCCAGACTCTTGCGGCGGCCGAGTACGCGGCGATGCTGGCGATGTTCCGCATCCAGGCCGGAGGATCTCGCGGCACCGCAGTCCCGCGCCCGCCCTGGGCAAGCACCCCGTCCTACAGCCCGGCCGGCTACGACGACTACGACGACGACCACGGCGACGGCGACGGGCCAGCCGGCTACGAAGACCACGGCCACGGCTACGAAGACGGCCACGACGACGGGCCGGTCGACGACGGCTCCGGCGAATACGACGGCTACGACACCTACGACGGCTCCGGCGGTTACGACAACTACGGCGGCTACAACGACGACCGCCGCTGGCCGGCGTCCGACCCCGGCACCGGTGCGCACCTCACCCCCGCACAGCACCACGGGCACGCCACCGGGCCGGTGCGTCTGCCCACCCCAGGCGCTGCGCCGACCTCACCTGATGCCCGCACCGAGCCCGATCACCCCGAAAGGGCCGCGACCGCCTTCCCGGTGGCACCGCCACCGTCCTCAGCTACGCCTCCCCCACCGACGCCGGTCCCACCCACACCGGCCAGGCCGGCGCCGCCTCTGCCGCCGTACGCTCCGACCTCCGGCCCGGCCACCGGCCACGGGAGCACAGGCCCCTACCAGGTGCCCGCACCCGCGCCGACGCCCTCACCTCCGCCGTCTCCGTCTCCGTCAACGCATCCGGAGGGCACCCGCCCACCTCGGGACGCCGATTCGATCCCCGGCCCCGTGCCGTGGGTGCCTCCGCCGAGTTCGGCGCCTTCCGTCATCCGCATGCCCATCGGCCCGCGCCCCGGGGACGACCTCGCCGCTGCGCACACACAGCCGCCTGCCGCCCCGCCCGTCCCACCTGCCCCGGACAGCTACATCCCAGATGGCCACGTCCCAGATGGCTACGTCCAAGCCGGATACGTCCCGGATGGCCGTGATGGCCAGGTCCCGGACGGCTACATCCCGGCCACGCCACCGTCCTCGCCTCCGGCCCCGCCCGCACCGCCATCGCAGGGACCGACCTGGCCCCGCCCCGGCGCCGGCGCCTTCGGCGGCGATGCCCCCACCCGCACCACCTCTACCGGCGCCGGCGGATCATCCACCGGCCTATCTGACGCCGGCGGACCAGCCGGTCCTGCGGCCTACGGACGTCCCGAGGGTTCCGCGGACGCTGCTCGTCCCCCCGCCGCATGGCCAGCAGCAGCCGGCGCCAGGCCATCGCCAGCCATCGGCTCGGCCATCGCCTCCCAGCCCCGAGGAGGCCGCGGCCCAGCGACCGCGGGAATACCAGGAGGCCACCGAAGCCTGGGCCGAGGACTACGTCCAGTGGGGCGGTGGTTCGCCACCGTCGCCCCCGCCCCCGCCTCCGCCGCCACCGAACGAACTTCCCACCCACCCGTCGACGCACCCGCACGCCTACTACACCGAGCCGCCCTACGGTGCCGCCCCGCCGAGTCAGCCCGATCCCGCGAGCCAGACCGCGGGCGCGAGCCAGACCGCGGGCGCGAGCCAGACCGCGGGCGAGGCCGGGAACATGGGCGGGAGCGTGACCGGGGCGGCGCAGCCGCAGGACGCGCACTTCCCCCGGCCGGACTCCGCCACCGATGTCCTGGCGACCCTGCCGCAGCTCGAACCGCACCCCGCCGGGCCCACGGAGGCCGAGGTCCATGTGCTCGGCTACCCCTACATCGGCGCGCCCGGACCGATCCAGCGCGAGCAGGCCGACCTGCTCACCGAGATCATCGTCTTCCTCGCACTGCACCGGGACGGTGCCTATCCCGAGGAACTGCGCGACTTCCTCGGCCTGGCGAACCCGTCGGACCCATCGGACCCAGCGGACGGACAGACCACACAGGGTTCAGCGATCCTGCCCGCGCTGATCGCCGCCCGCAGCTGGCTGGGCGTCGACGCCGACGGCCGGCCCCGCCTGCAGCCAGCTCCGGACGGACTCTGGACACTCAGCTCGGACGTCCGCTGCGACTGGGAACTCTTTGTGGCCTACAGCCACCGCGCCGCTCGCCCCGACGACGCCAGCAACCCCCAGGCGGACCTGCGCGACGCCCTGAACCTGATCGGCGGACCACTGTGGTCCGACCGAGCCGACGGCAGATACCAGTGGGTGGAGACGACCCCGGTGGCGCGCACCATGCGCGGCGCCGTCATCGACGCGGCGCACCGCCTCGCCGCCATCACCCTCGAACGAGGCGACACGATCACCGCGATGGCCGCCTGCCGCACCGGCCTGCGCGCCGTGCCGACCGCCGAGGCCCTGTGGCGTGACCTGCTACGCACCGTCGCCGCCCGCGGTGACCGCAAAACCCTGGAAGCCGTCGCCGGCGAGCTGTACCGGGCCATCGCCGCTCCGCCAGGCCGCCCCAACCGGGCCGCTGAACCGGAGACCGACGCCCTCGTCCAGGAACTCCTCCCCGGCTTCCGCCGGCGCCGCCACTGACAGCCCTGTGCCTGAGCCCAGACCGCACGCCCCGCCACCCACCGGACCGCACGCCAGATGGCTGAACAGCGCAGGTGGCCGATCGCGCACCGGACCGTGTTCAGGCGCGGGCGACCTCGCGAAGGCCGGCGCGATCGCGAACACTGACTGAATGCGTCTCGTTCTGCTGGCTGACACGCACGTCTCGGCTCGGGCCCGTGACCTGCCCGCGCAGGTCTGGTCCGCCGTCGACGAGGCCGATGTCGTGATCCACGCCGGCGACTGGGTCAGCACCGACCTACTGCATCAGGTCACCGTCCGCGCCCGATGGCTCGTCGCCTGCTGGGGCAACAACGACGGACCCGACATCCGCGCCCAGGTACCCGAAGTCGCCAGGATCACCCTGGACGGACTGCGCTTCGTCGTCGTCCACGAGACCGGCCCGGCCACCGGCCGCGAACGCCGCCTGGCCGCCGCCTACCCCGACGCCGACGTGCTCGTCTTCGGCCACTCCCACATCCCCTGGGACACCACGACGCCACGCCCCGACGGCGCACACCCCCTGCGACTGCTGAACCCCGGCTCGCCCACGGACCGCCGCCGCCAGCCCCACCCCACCTACCTGACCGCGACCATCGCGGACAGCACCCTGACCGACGTCGAACTGCACCAACTCCCGACCGTGACATCGACACGCCCCCACCGAGAACCCATCCGACGATCATGAATGCCAGAACGTCAGGGATCAGGAGGCCGCGGTTCGTAGCACCCGCTCCGCGTGCTGTAAGCTGGCGAAGCCGAACACGAGAGTGATCGGCAGGCGCTCGTAGCTCAACGGATAGAGCATTTGACTACGGATCAAAAGGTTGGGGGTTCGAGTCCCTCCGAGCGCACGCACGGTTGAGACAGGCCAGAGCCCCGCAGCCCCCATCCAAGGCTGCGGGGCTCTGCCGCTTCTGTAGCAACGGGTGTAGCAACGCCCTCAGCTCAGGTGTTGATCGAGCAGGGTGAGCGCCTTTCGCTTCTCGTCCAGCGAGCTGTGCCCGTACACGGTCATGGTGACTTCCGTGGTGGCATGCCCCGCGATCTCGCGGACCGTGTGCGGTGGCACCTTGAGATCCAGCAGCAGCGTGATGCAGGTGTGGCGGACGCCGTGGAAGACCACTCGCCGGTCGAGTCCCGCCGCCTGCACGATCGGGAACCAGGCGTGGCGCAGGTTGCCAGGTTCGATCGGAGTGCCGATCGTCGTGGTGAACACGTGCCCGGAGTCGACCCATCGATCACCGGCAGCGTCCCGTTCCACCGCCTGCAACTTCCGGTGCCGGGTAAGCGCCTCCACGACGAGTCCGAGCAGCGGCAGCGTGCGCCGCGAGCCCTCCGACTTCGGTGTGACCATGCGCAGCTCACCGCCCGTGCGCTGCAGATTCCCCCGGATCGTGAGCGTCCCGTCCGCCCAGTCGATATCCGACCAGCGCAGCCCGAGCAGCTCACCGCGCCGCATGCCGAGGTAGAGCGCCATCACCACCAGGGCGTAGAGCCGGTGCCCCGCCGCCGCACCGAGCACCGCCCGCGCCTCCACCAGGCTCAGCCCGCGGTTGATGCCATAGCCAGGCGAGGGGACCTGTACCAGGGTGGCGACGTTGCGCCGGATCAGCTCCTCTCGCACAGCCGCCTGCAACGCGCTCCGCAGGACCGCACGGACAAGCTGCACCAGGCGCTTCGACGGTCGCCGCGAGCAGCACCTCCCCACCGCGCAGCACCGACGTTGATCCGCCGACCGCCGAGCATCAGTGCCCGCCCGGCAGCACAGACACGAGTTCGCCAGCGACGCCAGGTAGCGGCGCACGTCCGCCGCCGCCAGCTTGTTCAGACGCTTCTTTCCCAGCCCGGGAATCAGGTAGTTGTTCACGATCACGGCATAGTTGTCCGCCGTAGCCGGCTTGAGATTCGGTCGCACATGACAATCAAGCCAGTAGGTCAGGTAGGCGCCCACCGCCCATCCCGTTGCGTCCGAAGGAATCCCCTGATCGGAGTTGGCCTGCAATTCGGTCAACTTCCGACGGACGACGTCCTCTGTCTTGCCGTAGACCGGCCGACGCTTGACGGTCCCGTCCGGCATGAGCACGTAGGCAGCCCCCACCCACATGCCATCTTTCCTCTGGTAGATCGAACCCTGCCCGTTCGCGCGCTTGGTTCGTTTCCTCCGATCGTCAGTCACGCCGCACCAGCCGCCTGCAGCGAGGCTGCGTAACGCGCGAGATCATCGACCGCCACCAGGCGACGCCGGCCGATCTTCACTGTCGGCAATGCACCCGAGCGAATCAGGTCGTACAGCGTCGATCGGCCGATATTCAGCCGAGCGGCAGCATCGGGAGTCGACAGCAACAGCCGGTCCATCCCCAGTTCTCCAATCGTCAGGCAGCTTTCCGGACCAGGTGTGCTTCCTCGCGTCGTGACCGGGCTTGGTCTGCCGCTTGGAGTGCGAGCCATCGGTCGCCGTCGCGTCGGTAGCCGACGGAGTGGAACCGCCAGGTAGCGACGATCACGGTTTCGTCGGAGTCGTCTGGCCTGCCGAACGCGTCGAGTGGTACCCGTTCCTGGCCGTTGGGTGTGTGGGTGCGTTGCCAGGTGCGGCGTGCCTCCCGCCGCTTGCCGAAGGTGGTCGAGTAGCGCCGTGATTTGGTGAGCCAGTGCCCCCGGAATCCGAACTCATGGGCGTGGGTGTGTAGGCGCAGGTCGTCGTATTCGGGCCAGACACCGAGCCGCCACGCCGCCCTCACGAGCGCCGCCTGATGTTCGGTCAGGAACGGCAGCAGCGCCGAGAGTTCCTCACCGTCGCGTATCCGTCGGTCGAGCCTGCCGGAATCCGTGGTCGATTTCGTGATGTACTTCGCGAGGTAGTTCCCGACCGTCGCAGGGGTGAGATCACCGGTCTCGACATGGATGCGCCGGATGTCGAGCTGTGCGCCCCAGCGGACCTCCGCACCGTGGACCGGTGTCGGACCGGTCACCGGAGCGGTGTCGGTCAGGCCGGCACCCGCGAGGGTGGCAAGTGCCTGTTCCATGGTGATCGGGGCGTGCAGGTGCGGGTCAGGGCAGGGCACCCGCACCGCTTCGGCCGCCTGTCGCAGGCAGCGCCCCACCAGCTCGCCGGTCGCCCAGTCCGGTGGAGTGATCCACTCGCCGTCTCGGGTGGAGCCACGGTCGAGCCGGAGAATCGCGTGCAGGTGGACCAGGCCCCGCGCTTGCATTTCCGCGACCTTGACGTAGGAGATGCGTAGCGCGGCGCGTACCGCCCGCTCCGAGGTGCTCAGGTGGGTGGCGAGCTTGCGGTAGGTGAGATCAACCGTGCGTTTCCACAGTCTGGAGACGCAGGCGTTCCACACGACCGCCGCCGGGTAGTCGAAGCACTCCGGGCAGAGCGCCTGCCCGAGCAGGGGGTCACCGTCGCCGTGTACGCGGAAGCAGCCGCGGGAACGGCCATGCGGGCAGCGGCCCCGGCGTGGCCGGCAGACCTGGGCAGGGCCGTGGTTGGAACGGCGGGAGTGCACCGGGCCGAACGAGGGTGCCGTCAGGGTGACGAACAGGCCCGGGTGCGAGCCGACCGTGGCGGGTACGTCCGGGCCGCCGGACAGGCCCGCGTGGACGATCTGCCAAGCGTCGCCCTGGTAAAGGTAGGAGCAGGACGGGCAGACCGAGGCCCGTCGGTTCCCGCAGGGAACGAGAATGGTGCCGTCCGGCATGGTGGCGCTGTCGAGGACACGGCGAACCTCACCGGTCGCGACGTCGACGTGATCGACAGCGCCGACCAGCCGGATCGGGCTGGTGCAGCCCGCCACCCTGTCGAGCTGGGTGAGGAACGCCGGCAGGGTGCCATCTTCGATGCGTTCCCGCATCGCGGTCAATGAGTCGGGAAGCATCGCCCCCCTCCTTTCTCGGTGCGCTTTCAGCGTGGACCTTTGGACCCGGACATTCCCAGGTCCGAAAGCGTGCGGTTTCCCGGACAAACCCCGGACACGTGGGACCCGGGTAGACAGAACCCGGACGAGACCCGGACCGAACCCGGACAAGAACAGGCTGACGATGCTGGGTGCGTGACGTCTCGGATTGCTGTGGGTGGACGGTCGCAGCGGCGACTCACCGGTTTCCCGTTCCGGGGGCGCAGAATTGTCTATCGGACAGCGGCCCTATCAAGGGCACTACGTGAACGCCCTTGACAGAACCACCGACCGATAGTTTGGAAAGGCGCCCGGAGCCGGGAAAAAAATGAAAGGGGTTGGGACCATACCGGTTGGGTGGGTCGGTATCCGGTTGGTCCTGTGGTCAGGCAGAGCGGTTCGCCGTTGGTGTGGGTGAACTGCACGAGGAGCGGTCCGGAGTGGGCGTAGTCGGTCAGCGACGCCGGGGGCTTACGCACCGCAAGCCCCCGGCACACCGGACAGATCAACGCCGCTGTTAAACCGCTCATCCGCGCCGGGAACGGCGAGACACGGTCACCGTGCCCTGTCCACGGCAGGCAGGGCACCCCGCCGCACCCTGCCCTTCACAGGCACGGCAGGAGCGTCGAGCATTCCCAGAGTTGATGTTCCGTCGAGGCATCGAAGGTTCCTTTCACAGGTCGGAGTTCGAGGTCTGGTTTCGCCGTTGGAAGTCGCGGGAGAACTCCGCCCACGCCGCATCGAGTTCGTCATCGCCGAGGTAGGCGCCGTCACCGAGAGGGGTTTCCGAGGTGAAAGCCCCGTCGATCGCCGAGGATAGATCGGTCAGGGGACGTGTTGCCGCCACCGACGACGCCACCGGCAGGCTTCGCGAGACAGCGAGCGGAGCCGGGTAACCTGCCGCCAGCGCGGCGACGTCATCGTCATCCGGGTAGGCCGCGCGGACCCGGACCGGTTCACGGCGACCGTCGAGCTTCACATAGCCGGTGCCGTGCGCCCAGGTCGGGATTTCCTCGCAGCGTGCGCCCCGCTCCCACGCGCCAGGCCCCAGCACCATGCCGACCTGCGTCGGTTCATCGAGCCGCAGCGCGATACGGGTCGGGAAAAGCTGCCGGTAGGGCACGACTTCCTTGCTCGGGTCCTGGACCGCGACGAGCAGCGCCGAGCCCGGAGCACGACCTTGCGAGCAGATGATCTGAACGGCGGAATCCACCTCCCGCGCCAGGGTGTGATCGGGCTGGTAGGCGGACAGGAACGCGAACTCATCGACGACGCACAGCCGGAACGGCGTGTCGACACTCGGCACGAACTTCCGTCCGTGGCCCTTCAGGGACTTCGCACGCTCCTGCGTCACCTGCGCGAAGTCGGTCAGCAGGCCCGCCATGTCCTTCGTGCTCTCGTCCGCGTAGCGGGTGAACAGCGACCGCACCGGGTACAGCTCCATACCGCCTTTCGGGTCGATCGCCCACACCTCCACCACCCCCGACGCGATCAGCGGAGCCAGCGCACGCAGGATGCTCTGCAGCACCGACCCCTTCCCCGCGTCGGTCGCACCCGCCACCAGGACATGCGTCCCGAGCAGGCGCAGCAGCCACGGCGACCCGTCGTCACACCGGCCGATCTCCAACCGGGACAGGTCCGGAGCCGCGGGGACCGGCAGAGCGGGAATCGTCGCGGCGAGCAGGTCACGACGGCGGATATCGAGCCACAGCCGCCCCGGAGCCACCGTGCGGACCCGCACATCCTCCGAGCCCAACGCATGGGCCAGAGGAATCACCTTCGCTTCCAGATCCTCGGGTGCCTGCCCGTCCCGCAGGCGCAGCAGCAGCGAATCCGCCGCGCCCGTCGAGCGCACCCGCAGGATCCGAGGCCACGCCTCCACTTCCTCTGTCGGCTTGACCGTCAGGGCATGCGCGCGCATCAGCCGCCCCCAGCGCGGCGAGTAGCGGGTCCACCGCAGCCACCACGACCGCAGCCGCAGGCCCAGCCACAGCCGGTACGACCCGGGATGAGCCAGCCGCCAGACCAGCGCCGACAGCGCCAGCAGGCAGGCCAGCAGCAGCGGCAGGACCCAGCCGACCCGATCCACCAGCAGCAGAGCGGACAGCACCGCGAACATCGTCCGGGGGAACCGCAGGACCAGCCGCAGCGCACCGGAAAGGCCGGCACGCACCGCCCACCCCGCCAGCGCCCAGAGGGTCTGCCCGATCGTGTCGTCCGACGACAGAGCGAGCGGGACCCGGCGTGAGACCAGGACCCGCCGCGCCGGATCAGCGTCCGCGAACAGGAAGCGAAGGTGTGATGAGGTCATCCGACTCCCCTCCTCCTCGCTTCCATCAGCAGCAGTACGAAATAGCGATCAAGGTCGTCCATGGCTACGGCGACCCGCTTCACCAGCGCACGGAAATCGTCATCGTTAACGTCATTGAACGTCGAGGCGAGCCTTTCCAGCGGTGGCCAGGAATCCCGTGCCGACTTCTGCGCACTGCGGATACGCGCGACCGCCTCACCCGTCATCCACCCCGACAGCCTGTCTCTACGCATCAGCCGTTCACCTTCCCGTGATTGGTACGTTCGTGTTCCGCGTAGGCGCCCGGATTCCGGTCGTACCAGTCTTCGGCGCATACCTTGTGAACCGGTTTCCCGGCAGGGGAACGGACCATCGCTGATTTTCCGCAGAGCACGCACGACTCAGGATCGCCGACGCTTCCGCGGGACCCCGGAGAGCCCGTTCCCCAATCCAGAAGGGGCATCAGCCCCGTGACCGGCGCCGGCGCCGTGGTTCGAGCGGAATCGGTTCCGCCGCCTCACGTGCCGACACCAGCGGAATCGCGAACGGTGCCGGTGTGGGCGGACCGTCCCCGTCGAACGGCAGCGACATCTGCCCGGCTGCCTGATCCTTACGCCGACGAGCCATCGCGCCGCCCACCTCGCCGGGTACGGTCGTTTCCGCCGGAGCCGCCGGACATGTGACCGTGCACGAGCCGGTCATGCGTGTCCCGCTGGCCGCGCATTTCCACGATCGAGCGCACCGGCTGCGAGGCCAGGCCACACCGGTCACAGGAGTAGGAGTGTGACTCGCTCACCGGCCGAGCCTCGCCGGTCGCCGAACGACACGGTCACCAGGAAGCGGGCCGCAGAGCCGGCAGACCATCCCCGGACCGCAGTGGCATCGCCGCGTCCCGGCTTGACGGGACGTCCGTGTGGTAGACATGGAGAGTCCTTTCTCTGTCGCAGGGGAAACCGGACACGTGACGCCCCGGGAACGGGAGGAGCGGGCAAACTCAGCCCCGTTCCGGGACGTCACCTCACATCGGAAGGTCAGGAGCTGTTGCGGTACCGCGACCACGCCGCGTGCTCCGCCTTCTCGGCCGCGCGGAGCGCCTCACCCGAGGCACCGTGCGCCTTGAGGGTCGACACCCGATCCCGAGCACCGTCCGCCGCAGCCAGCGCAGCCGCGCGCTGAATGTCCTTGTTCGAGGGCATACCAAATAGACCTTTCGTCGCAGGGAATTACCGGGATTTACGAACGTCGGGTGCGTGGAGGAGCGGGCAACTCAGGAACACGCACCCGGATGTCAGATGATCAGGCAGCCTTTCCGGACCGCGCCGCAGCCGGAGCACGCATCTCACGGGCACGCAGGCTGAAGCCGACACGGGGGGTCTTCCGCGACTGATCGACGTACGCGGTGACCGTCAGCCCGTCGAACTCCACCGGCCGGAACGGCGTACCCGGCATCGCCTCAGGCGGGACCGGCTGATGCTCCGCCGAGATCTTCACTTTCACCTCAGCCTGCCCGGCCCGCAGGTCCGGCGATGCATCCAACACCCGCACGATCCACACCAGCATCCCAGTGTCCTTGTCGCGGACCTGAGGATTGGGGACCTTGTCGCGGACCTTGTCAAAGTCGTTCTCCGCCTCCACGCCCAGCACGAACGCCCCGTGGGGGAACACGTCCCCGAAGCTCACGGGGATCCTCATCGGCACAGCCATGATCCGAGGACCCTTCGAAAGTGGTCGGCACGTCCCGACCAGTAGAACCAGTGTAGCACAACTGGTAGGGACGTGTGAACCAGTAGTCCCGCGGGTATCGAGTGGTAGGCACCAGTACCGTTGACAGGCGCAACCCTAGGAGTCAGTTGCCGCAGGCCAGCCACGTCGGAGGGAGGGTGACTTTCAATGGCACCCATTGACAGGATCAGCGATCGACCTGCTTACCAGCAGATAGCCGATGAGCTTCGCAGCAAGATCGAAACAGGTGCACTCGCGGAAGGCGCCAAGCTGCCCTCCGAGCGGGAGCTATCCGAGACCTACGGAACGGCCCGTGTGACCGTCCGGCAGGCGATCGCCGTTCTTCGCTCCGAAGGCCTAGTTGCCGCCGAGCACGGCCGAGGGATCTTCGTGAAGCGCCGCCGACCAGTCATCCGGACCGCCCCAAGCCGCCTCTCCCGATCGGCACGTGACGCGAACCAAAGCGCGTTCATCGGTGACGCGACGAACGCCGGATACACGTGGCGGGTTGAGACCGACATCGAGATCACCGCCGCAGGGCAGCCGGCAGGCGACCTTTTCGGTATCGAGCCCGACGATGACGTCCTCACCCGCGATCGGACGATGTACGTCGACGACGAGCCCGTACAACTGGCGATCTCCACCTACAACTACGCGATCGTGAAGGGCACCGCCCTCGAGCAGAAGGACACCGGGCCCGGTGGAGCACACGCGCGCCTTGCCGACCTTGGACGTGCCCCCGTCAGGTTCACCGAGATCCTTAAGGCCACCATGCCCACACCCGGGGTTGCCCGCTTGCTCCGCCTAGGCGAGGGCAGTCCGATCATCAAGATCGAACGTCTCGCCTACGACCAGGCCGACCGCGTCGTCGAGATCACCCACATGACCCTTGCCGCAGACCGTTACGTCCTTCGGTACGACTTCGAGGGATGAGTGTGCCAACTTTCCTTACTTGTTCAAGGCGGGCCCTCCGGGCCCGCAGGAGCCCCGCGCCGCACACGCCACGCCGAACAGGGCCCCAGTCGGTTCGCCGCGCGACACGGGGCCCCGCCTCCCTCCGGTCGGCACCCCGTGGCGCGTCGACCGCCGACCCCATTCGGCGCGTCGGCACGTCGCAGGACACCCACGAAGCGCGAGACGCCCCGCCGTGTAGCAACGGCTGTAGCAACACCCGTGGACGTTGGCGGACGCTGGCGAACTCCGATGTACGGACACATCACCCCATCGACCGATCCAGCCGGCATCGGCCTTGCCTACGGATCAAAAGGTTGGGGGTTCGAGTCCCTCCGAGCGCACGCACGGTTGAGACAGGCCAGAGCCCCGCAGCCCCCATCCAAGGCTGCGGGGCTCTGCCGCTTTGACAGCCTAGTTAACAGCCAACAGCCTGTCAGGCCCCCTCAGCCTCGGTCGGACCGTCCTCGGTGTCCCCGCCCCCGTTGTCCTCCGCCGGGAACCAGCCGTCGAGCTTGGACGCCGCATCCTTGTGCACCGTGTCGACCATGTCCACGTAGATGTCCATCGTCGTCGACAGCATCGTGTGCCCGAGCATCGCCTGAATCTGCTTCCAGTCGACCCCGAGAAACGTCACGATGGCAATGCACCGGGCGCATGGCGTGCGGGACGGGCACCGGTCGACAGACGGTTGCCGAGCGCACGACAAGCGCCCGATCCGCACAACACCGGCGAACACGCCATACCCCCGTTGCATGGGCGGGTTAGTCTCTGCGTAGCGACATGACCACCCGCTGATCCTGGCAGTCGGCCCGCACCCGGAGGAGATGGCGGATGGCACAGCCCGCCCCTCCCTACACCGTCTCCCCCGAGCTACTCGCCCGGGACGACTTCCGCACCGCCTGCGAAGCCATGGACTTCCGGACGGTCTTCCTCCTGATGCGGAAGTACGACGGAGCCAGCCAGGACCGCGTTTCCTCCCCCGTCCGCGGCCTCACTCAAAGCCGCGTCAGCCGGGTCATGTCCGGAGAGACCCACATCACCACGCTTGACCTGGTCGAACGCATCGCCGACGTTCTAAGCATCCCCGGGGCGTACTTCCGTCTCGCCTCGCGCCCGTGGGAAGCCACCCACCCCGCGACGGTTGCCGAAACAGCGGCTCCCACTCCCGTCATCCCGGGCCAGGCCGGGCCAGCCACAGGGACCAGCGGGGACGTCGAGGACCGTAGCCTGACGATCGACATCGACGTGGCCGACGACGGATGGGCGACCCTGACCTACCGGCACGAGCTGCACAACGGCACGGCCACGCCCTTCACCCGACTGAACCGCGAGCTGTGGTTCGAGACGACCCGCGGCCCGCTGGACATCGAGGCCCTGCCGACACCGGACCGGAACATCATCATCCAGCGGATCCACGACACCGACCTGTCCACCCGCTTCGCCTGCCAGATCTTCCCCGCCATCCAGCCCGGGGAATCCGCGACGGTCGGCTACCGCGGCACCGGTGGCCGGTTCGTTTACGACCACTACTGGCGACAGTCGATCGTCCGCCCCACCGGCCTTCTCACGATCCGGCTTCGCCACCAGGGCGTGACAGCCCTGACCCGGTGCTCCGCCACCGAGGACCGACCGGACGGCTCGGAGGTCACCGCGACCGAGAGCCTGTCCATCGCCCGGGACGACAATGGCATCGTCATCGAGCTGACCCGCCGCAACCTGCGCCCGAACCAGTTCGTCACGCTCCGCTGGGACACACCGCATGCGTCTGCGTGACGCCATCGAGCAGGCCCTACGCGCGTGGGACGCCCACGAAACCGCCCGCGGCGCCGCCCCGGTCATCGACTTCGACTGCGCGCCCACCGAGGAGCCCGTCACCGCGGCACCGAGCCGCCTGGACGTCTACGACGCCCTCAGCGGGCTGCACGAACGCGCCGAAACCGAGAACGACCACGTGTGCGCCGAGCAGGTCTGCGCACATCTGGCCTACCTGGGCGCGTTGCTCGGCGAAAAGCTCCCGCTCGACGACTATCTGATAGCCACCCAGGGATGCCCCGCCGGCGGATGGCCCGACGAATACATCACCGCCGTAGGAGACCGCGCCCGCACGGCACTGGCCGACCTCGGGATTTCCTGGGGGCCAGACACTGACCGTCAGCTCCGCGACGCCGAAGGCCCGGTCGACACGGCCGACGCACCCGGTCTGATCCGGGCCGCCGCGGACGAGCTGGAGCCGGCCGTCCGGGCCCTTGCCGAAACAGACGCGCCGTACACGCTGGACATCACGACCGCCGACGTCGACGCCTACTGGGCCTATTGGCTGGACGGCACCGGCCACAACGTCCGGCTACGGTTCAACCTCCGCAACGCCGCCTTCACCAAGACCCGGCTACGCCAATTCGCGCTACATGAGATCCTCGGTCACGCTCTCCAGAGCGCCAGCTACACCAGCACCGCCGAGCGCACTGACGTTCCGTGGCCGCGTCTGCTGTCGGTCCACGCGCCGTACCAGGTGCTGTTGGAAGGCATCGCCCAGGCCATGCCCCTGTTCGTCATCCCCGACGACACCGCGGTCACCGCCCGCGTCCGCCTGGACCACTACCTCCAGCTCGTCCGCGCCGAGCTAAACCAGGCCATCAACACCGGCCATTCCCCCGCCGCATGCGCCGAGCACGCCCGCGCCCGCGTCCCCTTCTGGACCCCGGGCACCATCGCCGACATCCTCACCGACCGCGGCAACGACCCACAGCTACGCAGCTACCTGTGGGCCTACCCCGCCGGCATCGACTGGTTCGTCAACCTCGCCGACACCGCCGACACCGACACCGTGGGGAAGGTCTTCCGTGCCACCTACACACAGCCCCTCACCCCGAGCCAGCTCACCGGCCTCTGGCCGACTGGCCCCCGCATCGGCGGACCCGGCACCCCTCTTCGTCTACGGAAGCCTCCTCTTCCCTGACGTCCTACGCGTCCTCATCGACCGCGACCCCCACCGCACCCCGGTCACCGTCACCGGATGGCGCGTCATCGCCCCACCCGAACGCATCTACCCCGGCCTCATCCACGACCAGGCGGCCACCGCGAGCGGGCACCTCTTCGAGGACCTCACCCCGGCCGAGTGGGTCACGCTGGACGCATTCGAAGCCGACTTCTACACCGTCGGACGCATCACCCTGGACCACGACCGCCACGCATGGGCCTACATCTGCGCCGACCCCACCGAGCTACTCCCCGCCGCAGCTTGGAGCCCGGACGACTTCGCCCGTTACCACCTACACGCCTACGTCGAACGATGCGCCGCATGGCGCCGTCGACACGAGGCAGCGATGTAGGCCGCAGGTTGCGGAAACCGCCGATTTAGGATCAAGAACCGCGCCGCGCGACGGCTGCGCGTGGCGCTTGCGCGCCATGATCACCGGCGCGTCACAGGGCCACCGAACACCCCAAAACTGTCTGCTAATTAGCAAAGATTTGACCGCTAGAGTGTCCGACGGCTCACGACAAGGCCAAGAATAATCGAATCAGATTGCGATCGCTATGCGATATCGATACACGACGACGACGGCCAGGTTCTCGCCAAGGTTATCCTACGCGTCTCCGAAGGGGAACGAATTTTACTCCACAGGGGCGGAGGAATTTTTGAACAGTCTGCGCAGTCGATGACCGAACCCGTGATACTCGATCCGATATTGCGAGGATTTTCAGCCCAGACAGCATTCTACTGCGCACAGGAGGTCATCATTGTCCTCGACTGCATAGAGGCGTTTAGCTTGGCTTTTGGTGCGATCGCGCGACTTGCAAACGACTCAAGTTTAAACGTTACGATCTTTACTGATTTAAACATTGAAGTACCGCTAAACTTAGACTTTACCTCGGAGTGGCACGTAATCACTGAAGCCTTGCATTCTGGACGCCTGAAATTAATTTCAGAATCGGACGAGCACTAATCTATCAATCGGGGGATTAGAATGGCAGTCGACCCACCGCAGCCCGACCCACCGCAGCCCGAGGTCTCCAAGGAACACCGCATCTTAGTAAGCCAGTTCATGGTGACTGCACTGCTAGGAACTGCACTACAAGAAGCGGTCGACCCGGTTTCGACGGCGATCCGCTCCCAGGGCGTAACACTGGCAAGCTACACGCTATTCGCCATTTTTTTCCTAACTATTTTTCGATTTTTCGTCGGCGATATCCTGCATCTTCAATCCGACGATTTAGTAAGTCAAAATAGCGGATTTCGCTGGCTTCTCGATCTTTTTATCATCACACTCGAGTGCGTAGTATTGATCTTTATGGCACGCGTCGCTTCATTAGAGGAGAGTCAAGCCGCTCGATTCGGATTCTTCGATCTCCTCTTACTTCTTTATATCATAGATATCGGCTGGCTGTCACTCGTTTTGCTCATCGATCGAGCCGCAAGACTTTCCCCAGTTGCCCAATTTAGAAGTCTGCTCGCTAGACAATTTATTCCCTATAGGTGGGGAATCCTCAATGCTGCACTCGGATTTTATATTATACTTTCAGGCGCACTTGACGAAAAGCACTCATTTTCATCGCCAGAACTAGCCGCATTACTTGTCGTCAACATTGGAGCTTTTATTCTTGATCTAGTCATATTTAACCATAATAGTATTTTTTAGTTTTATTTTACACTGTGATATCTTGGAGGTATGGACCTCGACCAAGAGTACGTGCGCCGCGGTATCACAGAAGCGATCTTTCAAGCGAAGAAATCGCTCTCCGAGGGAGGTATTCCCATCGGATCCTCCCTATACCGGGGGTCGGATCTTGTTGGAGCTGGCCACAATAAGCGAGTCCAAATGGACAGTGCCATTCTCCACGGGGAAATGGATTGCCTACAGAACGCAGGGCGGCAAAGATCATACAGAGACACGGTGATATTTTCAACACTTATGCCGTGCTATATGTGCGCCGGCACTATCGTTCAATTTGAGATACCCACCGTCGTCGTGGGCGAGTCTCGAAACTTTACCGGCGCTCGCGAATTTATGGAATCGCACGAGATTTCTGTGATAGATCTTGACGACTTGGAGTGTCGGGAGATGATGGAAAAGTTTATTCGAGAGAACCATGATCTTTGGTATGAAGATATCGGTAAGTAGCTCCTCGGCACGCCACTAGCCTGGTTTGGGGTCGCCCCAAGCCAGGCTACCGGCAGCGCGGCCGGGCCGATGCGGGCAATGTACCCGAGCCGGCGGAATTATCTGGAGGGCGATGGGCGTTGACGGAACCGTCCTGAGTGCGGGGATGGTCGGACAAAGGTGGATGTCGGTGGACGACTCGCCTGCTTCCCTTAACCCGCGGGTCAAATTGGCGGCGGGGGAACTCACCCCTCCCGCCCGAAAATCCCGCCCAAGGCGCCGTCCGGTAGATTCTTCGATAGTTGCAGTCGCCCTGTAGACGTGCTGTCACCATTCGGCCAATGCCACCTCGAAAGAAGCGGCATCCGGATCGCCCAGACATTGGCCTCCCAAGGTGCAGCCCGAGGCAATCAATTTTGCAGGCATGACGATGCTCATGTAGTTGCTTTCGCTCTGCCCGAATCTCACGCCCAGTCACGACATCCGACGTACCGCCCCATACTGCAGTCGTACTGAGTCGAAAATGACTCAGGGTGAGGCTGTCAGGGTGACCTGGTGGCCGAGCTGTTGGAGCTGGTGGACGAGCTGAGTCGAAAATGACTCAGGGTGAGGCTGTCAGGGTGACCTGGTGGCCGAGCTGTTGGAGCTGGTGGACGAGCTTGCGGGTTTGACGTTCGGGGTCCTGGCGGCGTTGGTAGTAGTCGGGGCCGAGGTCGCGGTAGGTGGTCTGGTCGTGGAGCAGGTGCCAGGCGATCACGAGCATGGTGTGGGAGACCGCGACGAGGGCGCGTTTGCTGCCGCGGCGGGTGGCGATCCGCCGGTAGTGGGCGGACAGGTAGGTGGTCTTCGACCGGGACGCGGAGGAGGCGGCCTCGCCGAGGGCTCCGCGCAGCCAGGTGTCACCGCGGCGGGTGCGGCCGGAGTAGTGCTTGCCGGCCGACTCGTTGTTCCCGGGACACAGCCCCGCCCAGGACGCCAGATGTCCGGCGGTGGGGAACCGGGTCATGTCACCGCCGGTCTCGGCGATGATGATCTGCGCGATGCGGGCGTTGATCCCGGGGATGCCATCGAGGCGGTCGACCGCGGCCGCGAACGGGGCGATCTCGGTCTCGACCTGGGCGGTGAGGTCGGTGATGGTGGCGGTCGCGGCGTCGATGCGGCCCAGCATGGTGGTGCAGAGGAAGGCATGGTGGTCGTCGAACCGGCCGGTGAGCGCGTCACGCAGAGCGCCGATCTTCCGGCGCATTCCGGTGCGCGCCAGGTCCGCCAGGACATGTGGGTCGCGTTCACCGGCGATGAGGGCATCCAGCATGGCCCGGCCGGAGACACCGAGAATGTCGGAGACGAACACCGACAGCTTGATCCCGGCGTCCTCCAACACCCGGTGCAGACGCTGGATCTCGCGGGTGCGTTCCTGGGTGACGACGGTGCGGTAGCGCGTCAGGTCCCGTAATCGCCGGATCGGTGGGGGCGGAACGAAGCTGGGCCGGACCAGGCCGTGTTCGATCAGCCTGGCGATCCAGGCGGAGTCGGCAACGTCGGTCTTGCGGCCGGGGACGTTGCGCATGTGCCGGGCGTTGAGGAGCTGGCAGTCGAAGGCGTCCTCAAGCAGGTAGAACACCGGCTTCCAGTAGTCGCCGGTGGCTTCCATCCCGACCACGGTCACCTGATGCGCGGCCAGCCAGTCCCGTAACTCCAGCAGCGCTGGTGTGGTGGTGGCGAACGTGCGGACTTCCTGCCGGCGGCGTTTCCCCGGACCGGGGATCCGGATGCAGGCCTTCACGTCGGCCTTGCCGATGTCGAGACCGGCGCACCGCTCGACGAGTGTCTCCACTGGCCACCTCCCACCGTGTGTCAGGCGGGACGTCCGGGGAGACCGACCAGGCGAAGAAGAAGCTGAGTCACGTGCTCGCAGCAACAGTCACGGGTGCCTGAAGGCGGCCTCCAGCGTCCGACTGCAACCCGGGCTCACAGCACCAAGTACTAACGACGTCGACCGAACGCCCCACCACATTTTCACCCTGTCCCGGGTGGCCCCACCAGGGGCCATGACGGACTGCAACCGAGGTGGACGTCCGTGGATATCCGCGAGCCCGCGCCCTGCACCGGCGGACGTTCGTAGATGTCCGTGGACGGTGCGCCGAGGGCTACGGATCGAAAGGTTGGGGGTTCAAGTCCCCCCTCCCGCACTGTGTGATGTCTCGGGACATCGGAGACAGCCGAACCCTCACCGCAGGGGTTCGGCTTCTGTGGTTTTGGGGGCGGGTCCGCGGGGTCGGCCGGTGGGCTGGTAGTCGCGGGTGGGATCGATCGTCAGCTCGCGCAGAAGCTCGCCGGTGGTGGCGTGGATGACGCGGACGTCGAGGTCGTGGACGAGCAGGAGGACGGGGGTTCGGGCGTGGGTTCGTCCGATCCCGATGTGGTGCAGGCGGCCGTTCACGCGCAGGGTGAGTTTCCCGTTCGTATCGACGTTGTCGCGGCGCAGCCGGTCGTGGCTGTCCGCGGTCCGGTCGGTGGACGGGCCGGTTTTGGGCCGGGCCTGGTAGGCGACGGCAGGGGTGCTGCGTCCGGGCAGGGAGCGGTGGGGACGCTGCTGGTTGTAGGCGTCGACGAACCCGTCGATGAGCGCCTGGAGTGCTGCGAGGGTGGCCGGCTGGGTGGGTTGCGCCGTGAGCCATTTCTTCAGGGTCTGTTGGAAGCGTTCGACTTTCCCGCAGGTGGTGGGATGGTTCGGCCGGGAGTTCTTCTGCACGATCCCGAGCCGGCGTAGCTCGGCTTCGAACCCGGTCCGCCCACCGGCGACGCCTGGGCTGGCGAGGCGGACGGTGTAGACCATGCCGTTGTCGGTCAGCGTTGACGCCGGATAGCCGTGGAGGTCCGCGGCCTGGTGGAACGTCGCGACGACGATCTTCCCGGTGATCTTCGGGTGGGCGGTGACGCGCAGGGCGTACCGGGAATGGTCGTCCAACCAGCTGATGATCTCGGTATCGATGCCGGGTCTGCCGTCCGGGCCGGTCAGTCGGTAGTGCGTGAAATCCGACTGCCAGCACTCGTTCGGCTGGTCGGCCTGGAAGCGGATGTAGGACGACCATGGTCGTTTGGCCGGTTCCGGTGTGACGGCGCCCACACGGGTCAGGATCCGGTGGATCGTCGCCCGGGACAGGGTGGTGGCGTGATGGGCGGCCAGGTGCCAGCCGATCGTGTCCGCGCCCGCGTCCAAGCCCTGCTCGGCCAGTTCCTTGCGTAACCGTATGACCAGCTCGACCGTCGCCGCGGGTGTGGCGGTCGGGGACGAGTGCGGCCGCCTCGACCGCGGTTCGAACGCCGCGTCTCCCTCGGCGTCGTAGCGGGCTTTCAGCTTGTGGACCCAGCCTCGGGACACCCCGTACCGGCGTGCGACCTCCGCCGGTGTCTCTCCCTCCACGACCAGAGGCGTGATCACCAACCGTGCTTTCGACATTGCCGATCATCGAACCCGCCGGTGCTGTCTTCGATGACCCGAGACATGTGTCGCCTATGTCCTGAGACACCTGTCTCCTATGTCCTGAGCCAGGACACCTCCGAGCGCACGCACGGTTGAGACAGGCCAGAGCCCCGCAGCCCCCATCCAAGGCTGCGGGGCTCTGCCGCTTCTGTAGCAACGGGTGTAGCAACGCCCCCCCTCAGCTCAGGTATTCGTCGAGCAGGGTGAGCGCCTTTCGCTTCTCTTCCAGCGAGCTGCGCCCATACACGGTCATGGTGACTTCCGTCGTGGCATGCCCCGCGATATCGCGGACCGTGTGCGGTGGCACCTTGAGATCCAGCAGCAGCGTGATGCAGGTGTGCCGGACCCCGTGGAAAACCACCCGCCGGTCGAGTCCGGCCGCCTCCACGATCGGGAACCAGGCGTGCCGCAGGTTGCCAGGTTCGATCGGAGTGCCGATCGTCGTGGTGAACACGTGCCGAGATTCGACCCACCGATCATCCGCAGCGTCCCGTTCGGCCGCCTGCAGCTTCCGGTGCTGGGTGAGTGCTTCCACGACGAGTCCGTGCAGCGGCAGCGTACGCCGTGAACCCTCCGACTTCGGTGTGACCATGCGTAGTTCACCGCCCGAGCGCTGCAGTTTCCCCCGGATCGTGAGCGTCCCGTCCGCCCAGTCGATATCCGACCAGCGCAGCCCGAGCAGCTCACCGCGCCGCATGCCGAGGTGGAGCGCCATCAGCACCAGGGCGTAGAGACGATGCCCCGCCGCCGCATCGAGCACCGCCCGCGCCTCCACCATGCTCAGCCCGCGGTTGATTCCGTGACCAGGCGAGGGGACCTGTACCAGGGGGGCAACGTTGCGCCGGATCAGCTCCTCTCGCACAGCCGCCTGCAACGCACTCCGCAGGACCGCACGAGCAAGCTGCACCGGACGTGCCGACGGTCGCCACGCGCAGCACTTCCCCACCGCACAGCACTGACGTCGACCCTCCGACCGCCGAGCATCAGTTCCCGCCCTGCAGCACAGGCACGAGTTCGCCAACGACGCCAGGTAGCGGCGCACGTCGGCAGCCGTCAGCTTGTTCAGCCGCTTCGCTCCAGCCCGGGAACAGGTAGTTGTCCACGATCACGGCGTAGTTGTCCGCCGTAGCCGGTTTGAGGTGCTGAAGAGATCAACACACCCAGGGCGGCAGAGTTACTTGTTCGTCTACACGTCGCAACTCGGCCCCTACCACTGCCATGAAAACGCCGCGACTGTCAGCAACGCGCCAAAAGATGTCAGAACGTCACAAGATGTCGGTAGGGTACTTCTTGATCAACCGACAACGGCGGGGTGTTCGGCATGACAACCATCAGGTGCCGCAGATGCAGCGCCGAAGGCAGCGGCCCGTTCTGCTCACAATGCGGCGACGAATTCAACCAGCAGAACGAAAGCGCCCTCACCACGCTCCTCAACGCCTTTTTTAGGGCGAGCGCCTGGGGTGCCTTCTTTCGAATCTACTGGAGAATTCTTCGGAGGCCGACAGCCCACACGATAGAGATCTTTGAAGAGCGACACTTCCAGGACGTCCTCAAGTTCTTCGAGACCGCCATCCTCATATCGACACTGATCACGATCGCAACCCTTCTTCGGGTCGACAACAACTTTTTGCAGCAGGTTCTTTACCCGACATATCTGCTCGTCGTTTCCGCAGGATCCATATACATCTTCTACTGGCTGGCGAAGCGCCAGTCCGAGGTCGAGCGGTCCACCCGTGAGGTGCTGACCCTATACATGCTGCAGGTAGGGTTCGTCGCGCCGCCATACTTCGGTGCATTTCTTATCCAGTGGTACGTGTCTTTTCCTGCCGGCGCAGCCCTTACGGCCGCCATGGGAATACCGACACTTGTGTATGCTATACGTATCTGGCGATACTTCTGGCGGATCAGTGCTTGGCGCCTACTTGCCTATATCGCTACCGCAGGAATCCTTCCGGGTGCCCTAGGGTATCCTGATCCTGGTTCCCCTCGGCTACGACCCTTTCAACGCCCAGTTCCGCGATCAGTCCCATGAGGCCAGCGGGCCGCGGGGCCACCTATCGACCGGCCTGGTGGCAGTCTGTAAGTCGCTCAGAATAGACCCCGCAGACCGAACCGCCGAAGACCCTGTGGAATCTTTGTACTGCACCTCGAGCGACCCCGCGAATCCCACCGAGTTCAGCTTCGGCCAGTTCGACGACACGGCAGCTATGGACGCGGAGTTCACCCGCTCCAGCGAGAACTTCCCAACAAGCACCAGCCCGACGACTGGAACAGTATCGCACTCCGGCCGACGGGAAACCGGTCAGATCATCTGCTATGAGCCGCCAGCAGAAATCGAGGACGCACAAGCCACAGTATTCTGGACCAGACCCGATCTCAAGATCTTCGCTTTAGCGTGGTCACTCCGAATGTCCTGCACTGACCTGACCTCGTGGTCAACAAGCATCCTATCGAAATGACATCGCACCCATTCCCCGGCTAAGCGTCAAATGATCTGACGGGTCGCCGGCCGCGCCAAGGGCGCCCTTCGGGCGGTCGCGCAGACTGGCTTCGCCACCCTGACCCGATCGGCGTCCCGAACAGGCAGAGGCACTTTCCGGGCAACGGGGCGGAAAAATGAGAGGCTCGACAGGAGCAACGGCCGGGCCGGAGACATCCGGAAGCCCCCGGGAACTGTTCCACGCCTCTGGGCTAATTCAGCCAGTGATTATTCTCCGGGTGGGCCCCTCAGGTGACTGGTTGAGACAGGTTCAGAGCCCCGCAGCCGATCACACGGCGCGGGGCTCTGGGCTTTCCGGGGCTCACGTACTGCCCTGTGGAGCTCCAGAACTCCGATCTGGGTGGTGGCCTGCGCGTTTGCCTGCGGAAGCGGGCCCGTCCTGGGCTACTTCGATGCACGCAACAGACTCGGTGGTACCGCCCGGCTCGTCCGAGTCTCAGCCGAGAACGAGACAGGCCCTCTGATGTCAGGCACTTCAACCTACAGGTCGACGCTGGACATGTCCGGATACCGCTCGCCCCGGACGCTCTCGCCTGCCTGTGCCAAGGTCTCGAGCTCCCCGTCGCTCAGCTCGAGATCTGCGGCGGCGGCGTTCTGCTCCAGGTAGGTACGTCGCTTCGTCCCGGGGATCGGGACGATATCGGCGCCCTGACGGTGTACCCAGGCGAGGGCGACCTGTGCCGGTGTGTATCCCCGCGCCGCCGCGATCTTTTCGATCTCCGCCACCAGCGCGAGGTTCGTCTCCAGGTTCTCCTCGTTCATCCGGGGCAGGGAGCCACGGAAGTCCCCGGCCTCGAAATCCTTGGCGCCGCGGAAGCTCCCGGTGAGGAAGCCCCGCCCCAGCGGGCTGTACGAGACGAAACCGATACCGAGCTCGCGAACCGTCGGGAGGATCTCCTTCTCAGGTTCGCGGGACCAGATGGAGTACTCGGTCTGCAGCGCGCTGATCGCGTGCACGGCATATGCCCGGCGGATGGTGGCCGGGGCCGCTTCCGAGAGTCCGAGAAAGCGCACCTTCCCCGCCGCGACCAGCTCGGCCATGGCCCCCACGGTCTCCTCGATCGGCACGTCGGGGTCGACCCGGTGCTGGTAGTAAAGGTCGATGTGATCGACCCCGAGCCGGGAGAGGGATGCGTCGCAGGCCGAGTGCACGTACTCCGGCCGGCCGTTGACACCGCGTGCTAGCGGGTTGGCCGGGTCGCGGACGATCCCGAACTTGGTGGCGATGACCACCTCGTCGCGGCGACCGGCGATGGCCCGCCCGACCAGCCTCTCGTTCGTGTGCGGTCCGTACATGTCGGCTGTGTCGAGAAACGTGACACCCAGGTCGAGCGCCCGGCGGATGGTGGCCACCGACTCCTCGTCGTCGCGGGTGCCGTAGAAGTCCGACATGCCCATACAGCCCAGGCCCTGGGCGGAGACCTGAAGGCCCTGGGCGCCGAGCGGTATCTGGCGCAGCGTGGAGGTTGGCATCAGTCGTCGACCTTCTTCCGATAGATATCGATCTTGTTGTCGATGGCCGTGAGGTGACGGCGGACTTCTTCGAGCCGCTCGGCGACGAGCCGTCGGTGCGCGGCCAGCAGGTCGAGTCGCTGCGCCTCGTTGCCGTCGCCAGCCCGGACCAGCGCCGCATACCGGGCGATCTGCCGGATCGGCATGCCGGTGCGGCGCAGTGCGGTCAGTGTCCCGACCCAGCGCAGGTCCACATCGTCGTATCGGCGATGACTCGACGGCGCTCGGGACACGCGCTCGAGCATCAGATCCACGCGCTCGTAGTACCGCAGCGTGTGCGCGCTGACGCCCGTCGCCTTCGCCGCCTCTGCGATCGTGAGACCGGTGAGCGGAGGGGCGACGGTGTGCTCGACGTCGCTGCCGCTGTCGGCGCTGCCGCTGTCGGCGCTGCCGCTGTCGGCGCTACCGCTGATGTCAGCGGTGCCGGCCGGGTCAGCGATGCCGACGGCGTCGAGTCGGAATTCCGGGCGCGCAAGGAGAACGGGGGATGCATCGGAGTCGGCGTCAGGCTCGGTGGGCGTGACATCCGGCCGGCGCGAGCCCGAGACTCCGAGATCGCGCTCATCGAGCCCGTCGATCGTGACCATGCCCCGACGCTAAAGCTTAGAGCGCGCTCGAAGTCAAACCAGACTGCGCTCGAACCGTCCGGCTCCTCCAGCGACGTCGAGCGATCGGGCAGCTCCCCTGGACGGACGGTCGACGGTCGACGGTCGACGAGTCCTGGTGAACGAGGACGGACGCCAGCGGACGCCCATCGACATATCACCTCCGGCGGGAACCGGAACCGCGCGAACTCCGACGTCGGAACCGGTGGACAGCCCACGACGTCGACGCAGCACCCGATCATGGCCGGATAACGGCCGCTGGATGGCGGACTGTCGACGCGACAGCGCCCGACGGAGCACGTTATTCCGGCCGGGCGGCGGACCGGTTCGGATGTTTCAGCAGGCCGATACCTGCTCCGAGGGCGACCAGCCCCATCCCGACAGCAAGGCCGGTA
Organism: Frankia sp. R43; assembly: GCF_001306465.1. Classification (NCBI taxonomy): domain Bacteria; kingdom Bacillati; phylum Actinomycetota; class Actinomycetes; order Frankiales; family Frankiaceae; genus Frankia; species Frankia sp. R43. The sequence continues at coordinate 140,202 of NZ_LFCW01000005.1, forward strand.
CCCTTGTTGCCGTCAACGAAGAAATAGGAACCCACGGCGATGCCGCCGTTGAAAAGAAACAGGAACCATTGCACCCTGGTCGACCTGAGGAGCGATTTCAGGGGCTCTCGCCGTGCCAGCAGCGATCCCACCAGGAGAGAGAGTGCGATCGAGCCGTAGCTCACGGCTTTACCCTGCGCACCGTCGAGATCGAGGATCTTCGCTCCGGCGATCGTTCCTGTGATACTTACAGCGAAAGCCACCCAGAGCATGCAGGACCAGACGAAGGACGCAGCTCTCCCCGCGGCCATCCGTAGGGCGTCAGCGATATTTGGCTCTCTGCCAGGACGGGACGTAGGAAGCTGCCTGATCGGGGTGCTCCGAGATCGATGTGGACCGGCATGCGTGGGGGCAGGCCTTCCGCCCCGTGGCCGGGTCACCAGAATGGCGGTGTGGATTCTCGCAGCTATCCACCGCGTGAGCGATCGTCGTGGCATCAGCGCCCCTCCAACTGTGCGTCGCCATTCCTCAGACGGTCTGGCAGATTTTCGCCATGGTGAGTAGCGCGATGTTGTGCAGAGTGAACTGGTCGGCTTTCGATCCAGAGAGCCCGTAGCGTTGCCCCATCGACGCGGTGGTTATAGCCATGGCGGCCGCCATGTCCGAGCAACTACTGAAGGCATCCTGGATGATCTGCTGGTCCGTCCTGCCTTCGGCGACCTCTGGGAAATCCCTGCGGAACTCTGCGACATATGCGGCGGCGTCTGCACTGTCTGATGCGGCGCCCGGGCTCGGCGACATCTGCGCCGAGACGCTCGGCCCGGGGGATGCGCTGTCGACGCCGCCGGTCGAGTCGATTGGATCCTGACATGCGGTCAGTACAGTAAATGCGGCGGCGAGGGAAACAGCGATTCTCTTCACGTCCGCCCTCCTTCTTCCTTCTCGGAAATTTCTGGGCGTGGAGATTCTTCCGTAGGATTTTTTCATGGGTGCGAAACCCTGGGACGCATTCGTGGGCGTCGCGGTGGTGGGCCGAGCGCGACACGGCTACTGCGGCGTCTGTTCGGTCACTCAGGACCGGTCGATGTCCACCGCCGGGCAGTTCCGAGGCTTCGTGTCGGCCTCGGGGAGCGTGATGTCCCTGGCCGTGGCGGTCAGCGAGAGACCTGTCGCATCGGTCGCCGCCTTGACAACGCTGACGTCGAACGGCAGGGCGCCGACCGGAATCGGTATGTCGGGAAGCAGGTTCCCCAACCCACCCGGAACGGGGATGCTGATGTCCAGCGTGCCACGCAGCGAGATCTCTGAAGGTACGAGAGTGAGCTTGTTGTCCCGGATCTCGAAGGTGGTGATGCCGCCGACCTGCTGGGAGCCGACCACCGGGATGTCGGCGATTCCGGAGACCTCTACCTGGTCACCGTCGTCCACCGGGTTTATCTGCACCGCGCCCGGCTGGCCAGCCAGGTAGGTGTTCACATCCGTGTAGTCGAGGTGAACTGTTGCCTCGACCTCGTCGACCGGCACTTCACCGACGCTGTTGGTGACCATCTTCGTGACCGGGATGTGCAGGCCGCGCAGGTGTGCCTCAACTGCGGAGATCCGGGGCCCTGGCGTGGGTACCCCCTCTACGGTCACCCCGATGTCCTTGAACCTGCCGAATGCCACCTGAGTCAGGAAGGGGAACCCTCCGATACTGACGTCGCTCACCGTGGGTGGGGTGACGTCGCAGTCGAGGTTCTCGATGATGCTGGCTTCGATCTGGCTGACCATCTGGTCTTCCGCGGCGGAGACCGCGAATCGGTCACCGGCCGCCAACACGACGAGTTGGATGAGTGCCGCCACCGCAATGATCCGCCGCCGACGACGCCGCTTCGCATGTCGTGCTGTGTCCGCAGAGGCCACGGATGGCGGTTTCCCGTCGGATGCCGGCCGGGCGCCTGCATCATTCCCGGCGTCGCGGTATGCCACCGGACCTTCCTCATGGCCCTGCTGATCATCACCGCGAGGGCAGGCGTGGCTTTCGCTGGCGACGTCCGGCTGGGTGCTACGGGTGGTTGACTGCGCCTGTGGGACGGGGTGACGAGCCTGGATCCGTTCTCTCCACAGTGCCTCGGGCCGGACGTGGGCTTGTCTCGGGGGTTCGACCGATTCAATGCGGCTCTGTTCGGCGCTGTTCTCCCCTGCCTCGTCAGGGCCGCCGGCATCGCCGGACAGGTGGGCGCCGGTGCCGGGCTCACCGGCGTCGGATCGGTGATTCACCGCACATCTCCATCTCATGCTGCTGGCGGTGGCGGGGTGCAGGGCGGTGGCGGGGTGCAGGGGGTGGCGGAGTGCAGGGGGGTGGCGGGGGGCAGCGAGGTGGCGGGGTGCAGCCAGAATGTGCACCGCGCCGCTCGATTTCCGCCTCGGACGGAGGCAGCCATTTTCGACTACTGCAGGCTGTCCGCACCGGGCTCTCGTCCGGACGCGACAGCGGTGTCATTTCTTCGGTCAGTCGTCGAGGGTGATGACGATCTTCTCGGCGGCGCCGGGCGTCAGGGCCCACTCGAAGGCACGGTCGGCCTCGGCGAACGGCACTCGGTGGCTGATCAGCCTGGCGAAGCGGTCCTCGTGCTCGACGAGTTCGGGGGTGACCTCGAAGATCTCGGTCGGGTAGCCCTGAGACGCGATGAGCGTGAGCTCGCTGCGGAGCATTCCGCCGAGGTCGATCTCCGAGCTCTTCTTCTGTATGGCGACCATGACCAGTTTGGCGCCCCATCTGGCGTTGCCCACCACGGTGTTGAAGACCGCCGCTGCGCCGGCGGCATCGAAGTAGATGTCGGTGCCGGGCCGGGGCTGTCCGAGGGCGTTGGTGGCCTGCCCGTGCAGCTCGGTCAGGCGCCCGGTGACGTCCTCCTCGGCGGAGTCGATGACGGCGTCCGCTCCTATGGCCAGCGCCTTCTCCAGCCGGGACGCAATGACGTCGGCGACGACCACGTGCTCCACGCCGCGCAGCTTCAGCCAGATCGCCGCGCCCAGGCCGATGGGCCCGGCGCCGAAGACGACGACCTTGTCGGCGGGCTTTGCCTCGGAGCGGTTGACGGCGTGCCGGGCGACGGCCATGGGCTCGTTGAGGGATGCGACGTCGAAGGGAACGTGGTCGGGGAAGACGGCCAGGTTCCTGCCGACGGTGGCATTCTCGACGAGCAGGTACTCGCTCAGCGCGCCGTGTCGCGCACCGCAGCCGATGACGCCGCTCGGCCCCTGCGGGTTGACCACGACCCGGTCCCCCACCTTCAGTCCCTCCACCTCGGCGCCCACTTCGACGACCTCACCGGCCGGTTCGTGGCCCAGCGCGACGGGGACGATGTCGCCGCCCAGGTGAGCGTGGGCAGGGATACCGCCCAGGTGCAGAAACGACACGTCGGTGCCGCAGATGCCGCAGGCTCGGATCCTGACCAGCGCGTCGCGCGGGCCTGGGACAGGGCGGTCCACCTCCAGGATCTCGACGGTGTCCGGGGTGGTGCCGGTGTAGAGGGCCTTCATCCTGCTCACGGTGGTGCTCTCCTCCGGTGGATGAGGGGGTGATGTAGGGCGCAGGTCCCGGGCGCGTGCCGCCGTGGGGTTCGCCGTCCGTGAGGCGCGCGGTGAACGGTGCGGTGCCCGGGCAGGAGTCTTCGACCTGCCGTTGGTTCCAGCGTCTCCCGGGCGCGGGTGTGCGGGCCAGGGAGCGCACTCCCGAACGAGTGGTGTAGCGGGCTACACCTTCTTGGCGTCGGCCCGGTCCGCGGAATCCGATCCCCTAGCGTGGGCTTATGTGGAAGGCGATGCGGCTGGCCGGGCGGGCGACGGTCCAGCTGGGCGGGGCCGCGGTGATGGCCTTCGGGCTTTACATCTTCATCACGGTTCTGCTGATCACCGCCATGGGCACGCTCGCGGTGGTCGGGGCGTGGCTGCTGCCGGAAACGGTGTTGCTGATCCGCCGTATCGCCGGGGCCAAACGGCAGATGACGGCGGCGTGGACGGGCCGGGAGATCCCCGAGGCGTACCAGGCGATCACCGGCCCGCTGCGGCAGCGGCTACGTATCGCGGTCCAGGACCCTGGGACCCGCACCGATCTGCTGTGGATGCTCGCCTTCTACCTCTACGGTGCTCTGATCCTCCTCGCTCTGCCACTGTGGCCGCTCGGCCTGGTCGTCGACGGGGTGCGGTGCGGGTTGCTGCGCCGCGAAGCCGTGGTGCTTCCGCTGATCACCCGGCTCGCCGACCTGGAGGCTCGCTGGTCGCAGGCCCTGCTCAGGCCCGCCCCACGGGCACTGCTCGCTGCCCGGGTGCAGGAGCTCGCCGCCACCCGCACGGACGCGATCGCCGCGCACGAAGCTGAGCTGCGCCGCATCGAACGCGACCTGCACGATGGCGCTCAGGCCCGCCTGGTGGCCCTCTCCATGCGCATCGGCCTGGCCCAACGCGCCTACGACCGCGACCCCGACACCGCCCGCAGACTGCTCGCCGACGCCCAGGACCATGCCCAGGAGGCTCTTACCGAGCTACGGCACGTGGTGCGCGGCATCCACCCACCGATCCTGACCGACCGCGGTCTGGTCGGCGCTGTGCGGGCGCTGGCGGCGAGCAGCGGGCTGGACGTGACCGTTCACGTCGTGGGTGGTCTGGAGGAGGGGCCCCGTCCCCCGGCGGCGGTGGAGGCGGCCGCGTATTTCGCGGTGGCTGAGGCGCTGACCAACGCGGCCAAGTACAGCGGCGGTAGCCGGGCTACCGTGCGGCTGGAACGCCTGCGCGCCGGACTGCGTGCCGTCGTCCGCGACGATGGCGCCGGCGGCGTGGACGAGCACCGCGGCTCGGGCCTGCTGGGCATCCGCCGCCGCGTCGCCGCCCTGGACGGCGAGGTGACCGTGACCAGCCCGACCGGGGGCCCGACCGAGATCGAAGTGGAGCTGCCGTGCGTGTGGTGATCGCCGAGGACAACGCCCTGCTGAGAGAGGGGCTCGTCCTGTTGCTGAACTCGGCCGGGCACCAGGTTGTGGCCGTCGCCGGCAGCGGGCCCGAGATCCTGCCCGCTCTGCTCCGATACAGGCCGGACATCGCCGTACTGGACGTGCGGATGCCGCCGCACTTCCGCGACGAGGGCCTGCGCGCCGCCCGCGAGGCGCGGGAGACGATTCCTGGCCTGCCGGTCCTGGTCCTCTCCCAGTACGTCGAGGGGTCCTACGCCGCCGAACTGCTGGGCGGCGGAGCGAGCGGGGTCGGCTACCTGCTCAAGGACCGTGTCGGGCGGGTCGACGAGTTCCTCGACGCGCTGGAACGCGTCGCTGCGGGCGGCAGCGCCCTGGACCCGGAGGTGGTGACCGAGCTGATGACCCGCCGCCGCGACACGCCGATCGACTCGCTCACGCCGCGTGAGCGCGAGGTGCTGGAGCTGATGGCGGAAGGCCACGACAACAGCACCATCGCCAGGACGCTCGTCGTCACCGAGCGTGCGGTCCACAAGCACATCGGCAACGTGTTCCTGAAGCTGGGCCTGCCGCCCAGCGACAGCGGTCACCGGCGGGTGCTCGCCGTGCTCGCCTACCTCAACAGCCCGCAGAACACCCAGCCCTGAAGTCGTGGCCGTCCACGCCCGGTGTTCTCGGGGACCGGGGTTCCGTCAGGTTCATCCGATGGTGCCCAGGACGCGCAGAACAGCGTCGGCCATCCCCTGCTCGCCGCGTGCGTTGGGGTGGATGGCCGCGGCGGGGCTGCTCGGCACAAGAGGCTCGACCCAGCGGTCAGCCGCCGCCGAGCAGGCGTCGTGGCCTTCCGACGCCGAGTAGGTGTCGACGTACACGGCCCCGTTGGCCTCGGCCCGCTCGCGGAGTTCGGCGTTGAGCTGTTCCTCCTTCTCCCGCAGGTAGGTCATGTCGCCGGGGGCGAGGGACATCTCGCGCTCGCAGCCGGTGCTGTCGTCCGGCAGGATCGCCGGGTATCCGACGACGTAGACGCGGGCTTCGGGCGCTCGCTGTTCGATGTTCTTCAGCGCGTCCGTCAGCCGGCTGCCGGCGGCGTCGATCTTCCGCTGAACCTGGTCGCCGCCGGTCCCGGTGTAGAGCCGCGCACAGGGCATGTCATCGGGGATGTACTTGCCGCTGCCGAGGGCGTGGTACACGACCCCCATGCCGACGCACCGCTTGATCATCGTGCTGAAGCCGATGTCGTTGCCGCCGATTCCGAGGGTGACCAGACGGGTCTGGGCGGACAGGGCCGTGAGCTGGGCGGCGTTGGTGCCCTCGCCGGTCTCCTGGGACTCGGTGAGATCCGCGATGGTCGCGCCGCTGCAGCTCATGTCGCGGAAGTCGGTCGCCCGGATCCCGAGTTGGCGGGCAACGAGGGAGGGGTAGTTGTGGTCGGATCGGGCGCAGCCGGCCGGCGTGCCCGTCTGGCCCGGGATTCTCGGCCCTGCGGTGTAGGAGTCGCCGAGCGCGACGTACGGCCCCCTGGATGTGACGAGCGCTTCCACTGCCTTTTCGGGGGCGGTGAGCGCCTCCATTGCCTTTGTCGCGGAAGTACTGTCGTCGCCGTCGTGTCGTGTGACGCCAACCGCAGCGGCCAAGGCCCCGCAGGCAAGGAGAGCGCCGGCCGCGGCGGCGCGCAGCGCAGTGGTCATCAAGGTGTTGCGCCTTCCGTTTCGGGCGTGCCAGCGATGTTTGGCGCGGTCGGAGCCGCCGCCGGTCCGGCGGCCCCGGTCAGCGTGTGGCCGGACCAGTGGAGGCCGGCCGTCCCGCCGTTCCCCGGTCCGCGGTGACCTCAGCGGATGGGGAGGGGTTGTACGACCGGCTGGTCCGGCTCGGTCCGCATCACGTCGCTGGGCGGCGTGACCTTGTGGCTGAGCTTCTCGCCCTCGACGTCGATGTTCGGCAGCAGCCGGTTCAGCCATCGCGGCAGGTACCAGGCCTTGTCGCCCAGGAGTGACAGCACGGCCGGCACGATTGCCATGCGGACGACGAAGGCGTCGAAGAGGACGGCGATCGCGAGACCGAAGCCGATCATCTTGATCATCGACTCCTCGGCGCCGACGAAGCCGGAGAACACCGCGATCATGATCAGTGCGGCGGCGACCACCACACGGGCGCTGTGCCGGAAGCCGGAGACCACCGCCGGCTTGGCCGCATCCGCGTGGACGTAGGACTCGCGGATCCGGGAGACGAGGAAGACCTCGTAGTCCATCGCCAGGCCGAAGACGATGCCCACCAGAAAAATCGGCATCATGCTCATGATCGGGCCGGTGGTCTCGACGCCGAGCAGGCCCGCGCCATGGCCCTGCTGGAAGACCAGGACGACCGCACCGAGAGCGGCGAGCACCGAGAGCAGGAAGCCCAGTGCCGCCTTGACAGGCACGAGCAGTGAACGGAAGACCAGCAGCAGGAGCACGATCGCCAGTCCGACCACGACCGCCAGGTACGGGATGAGCGCGCCCTGCACCTTCTCGGCGACGTCGATGTCGAGCGCGGTCTTGCCGGTGACCTCGAAGCTCGCGCCGTCGGTCTTCGCCTCGATACCGGGCCGCTGGTCACGGATGCTTTTGACCAGGTCCTTGGTCTTCTCGTCCGTGGGGCTGGTGGACGGGATGGCGGAGAACACCGCCGTGTCACCGGCGGAGTTGAAGCGAGCCGAGGACACCGACACGACTCCGTCGGTGGCCCCGATATCCGTGGAGATCGCCGCCACGGCTGCCTTCGGGTCCGTGGCTCCGCTGGCGTCGACGACGATGGTCAGCGGGCCGTTGAAGCCGGCTCCGAACCCCTTGGCCAGATCGTCGTAGGCGCGACGCTCGGTGGTGGAGGCGGGTCTGGCCTCATCGCCGGGCATGCCCAGCTGGAGGTTCATGACCGGGGCGGCGACGACACCCAGGGCGACAACGGCCAGCAGCAGAACGGGCCACGGGCGGCGTACGACGATCCGTGCCCAGCGGGAGCCGCCGTTGTGCTGCTTGAGTTGCTTCCGGCGGTAGCGCTCGGAGTTCCTGCGGGCTCCGCGCGAGAGCACGGCGTTAGGCCAGAAGCCCAGCAGGGCCGGGACCAGCGTCAGGCAGACCAGCACGGACAGCAGCACCGCGCCGGCGGCAGCCAGCCCCATCTTGGTGAGCATCGGAATACCGACCACGAACAGCCCGCCGAGGGCGATGACGACGGTCAGCCCGGCGAAGACGACAGCCGAACCGGCCGTGCCCACGGCCAGCCCGGCCGCATCCCTCGGCGTATGTCCCTTGGCGCGCTCCTCCCGGTACCGGGAGACGACGAACAGGGCGTAGTCGATGCCGCAGGCCAGGCCGAGCATGGTGGCCAGGGTGCCGGTGCTGTCGGACAGGCCGAACGCGCTGGAGAGCGCCAGGATGCCGGTCATGCTGACGGCGACGCCAAGGATCGCCGTCAGCAGGGGAAGCCCTGCCGCGGCCATCGACCCGAAGGTGATCAGCAGCACCACAGCGGCCACGGCGATGCCGATTGCCTCTGTCGCCCCACCCGCCCCGGGCTGCTCGGCCAGGGCGTTCCCGCCGACGTCGACGGTCAGCCCGGCCTCGCGGGCCTGTTCGACGGCGTGCTCCAGGTGCATCTTGCTCGCGTCGGAGAGGTCGTCGGCGGCGACTTGGAAACTGACGGTCGTGTACGCCGTCGTGCCGTCGTCGCTCACCGCCCTCATCTGGAAGGGATCCACAGCACTGGCGACCTGCGTGCCGTCGGCCGCCTCGTCGACGAGGCGCTCGATGACCTTCCGGTTCTCTGCCGCGGTGACCTTCTCACCGCCGGGCGCGACGAACACGATCCGGGCGCTCGCGGCGTTCGCGACGGAGCCGGGGAAGCGCTGCTCCATCAGGTCGAATGCCTTCTGCGACTCGATACCTGGCGTGGTGAACCCCTCGTCCTTCGCGGTGGACGCCTGCGAGGCGGCGAAGCCGACGCCGCTCAGCACGGCCACCCACAACAAGGCGACGAACCATCGCCACCGGAAGGAGACATGGCCCAGGCGATAAAGGACAGTTGCCATGGCTGGAGCAGCCTCCGCATCAGCGCATCGGGTCGAAAACAGACTCGAAGAACCACCCACACGCATCCGGCCAGCTGAAGCGCCGGTGAGGAGTGCCCTTCGTCGTCTCACACGATTCCGCGAGACGGTCTTCGCCACGAGGGTGAGGACTCCCCAACCAGTGGTGTAGCCCGCTACACCACCGGGCACTCACTGGGCACTCACTGCGCTTCTGATTTCGAGGCTTCCATCAAGGGTTCACCTCATTCACCCTTCCAGCATTTTCCTCGCCTGTACCCGACGGATGGAAGTCGGTTCTTGGGCTTTCACCCCCCGGGCGTCACGCCCGGCGCATGGGTGCATGCGGCGCGCGCGCCAGGGCAGATACGGGCTCCCGACACAAGCCCGGAGAACTCACTCATCGACTACGAGACCGGGAAGGATCTCGATGGGTTCCGTCTGGCGTCCGCGCCATTGGTCGTGCGAGTCGGGCGTCGGTGACGGAGGTTCCGGCCGGCTACGCGCCTTTCAGAATCGACGAGACCACATAGTCGACGAGGAGCGGCCCACTCGTCCGCTTCCGGGCGCACTCCTGGGCGGTTGGCATACTTGGCAGCAGGTGCCACCACCGGAACCAGCCGGCCCGACGAACCGTTGCGAGGCGACCATCAGCACTCGCAGCCGCGAGAACCGCGAGAGGCGCAAGGCCAAGCAGCAGGCCCGCGAGGCGCGTGCCCGCGCGCAGGCCGACCACACAGGCAAGGCCGGTGACACAGGCCCTGCGGGGGATCCTGCGGGTCATTCAGGCCGGATCGATCAGGAGCATGACCACCGGACGATGCTCCGGGAGACCGCCGACATGGTGATCGCCGAGGCGCTGAACGCCCATGTCAACGGCATGGCCGCCACAGTGGCAGCACAGGTGCGGCACCTGGCCGCGGCGCCGGCCGGGTCGAGCGGGTACCAGGTCGTCAACCAGGCTCTCACCGGCTGGCTCGAACGCACGGTCAGCACTGCCTGGCGCCGCGGCTGGCAACCTGCGGACCTCCACCGCTTCGCCAGCCGCGAGGTCGGTAGCCGGTCGGCGCGCATGGCCGTCGACATCGTGGCCGCGATGATGCGTGGCTACGACGCCGCCACCGTTGACGAGCGGTGGGATGCGCAGCTGCGGGCCCTCGACGCCACCGTCTGGTGGGGCGATGACGAACTGCTGGACGCCTGGGGTACGCAGGGCACGCACGAGGGCCGCGGCCGAGCCGAAGTGATCCACGACGCCATCGAACTGATCATTCTGATCCACGGCCTGCCCACCATCCAGATGCTGGGGCCCCTGCCCGGAGCCGCACGGCGTGGTGCCCGCGGCCCCGTCGGCGATCCCCGTGTCCTGGACAAGGTCCGCGCGCTGCTGGCCAAGGCCGAATCGACCACCTTCACGGAGGAGGCCGAGGCCCTGACCAGCAAGGCCCAGCAGCTGATGGCCCGGTACAGCATCGATGACGCGCTGCTGGCGGCTCGCGGCTCGTCGGCGTCGGCGTCGGCGTCCGCGTCCGGGGACGAGCCGGATGCCAGCCGGATCGGCATCGGCAGACCGTATGAGGAACCGAAGGCCATCCTGCTGAACGTGATCGCCGAGGCGAACCGCTGCCGCTCGATCTGGGTGAGGAATTTCGGGTTCATGACGGTGATCGGGTACCCGAGGGATCTGGAGGCCGTGGATCTGCTCTACACCTCGCTGCTGGTGCAGGCGATCGCGGCGGTGACGCGGGCTGGCGGCCGCCAGGACCGGTACGGCCGGTCCCGGACCCGCGCGTTCCGCCAGTCCTTCCTCACTTCCTTCGCGACCCGGATCGGCGAACGACTCGCGACCGCGACGGAGCAGGCGGGTGCCGACGCCGCCGCCGCCTCGGGCGACAGCCGGCTGTTGCCGGCACTCGCCGCCCGCTACGACAGCGTTCGGGAGGCGGCCGAGAGGATGTTCCCCGAGGTCGTGGCGCGAACTGTGAACGCCACCGATGTGGAAGGGAGCGTCCTCGGCCGGGCCGCCGCCAACCTCGCCTCGCTCGCTGTCCGGGACGGGGTGGCCGACGCCGAGGCCAAAACCAACACCGACACCTGAGCGGGAGGAAGCGGAGATGCTGCCAGCCGGCAGCAACCGCGTCCTCCCCACCAGCCCGGGTGACCTGCTCGGTCGAACATGCATCGGCCCGCTGGGCTGCAGGCCGGGAGGCTCGGCCCGCCTCCGTCCCCGTCCGGCCCTGCCCTCCCTGCCCTCCCTGCCCCGAGGGCACAAGGTGCACTGAGATCGTTTGACACTGATGAGTGTCAATATGACAGTCGGAGGTACGACAGACCCGGCCGCCGGTTCGCATACAGCAGTCCTGCGCCGGATTCGCGGCACACGATACGAATCTCCGCCCCGGGGTTTCGCCGGAGGCCGGAGATTCTCGTCAGGGAGGCATCGATGGATCGTCCGCCTCGACTGTTCGAGGGACTCCGCCTTCCGCTGGTGTGTGCACCGATGTCCTACGTGTCGACCCTGTCTCTGACGCTGGCGTGTTGCCGCGCTGGCATCGTCGCCGGCTGGCAGGGCGGCCTGGTGCGCGACATCGACGAGTTCGCCCGCATCATCGACGCTCTGGTGGAGGCTGAGGAAGCCGCCCGCAGTGAGGGGCGCCTGTTCGCGCCGCCGGCCGTGAACCTGCCGGCTGGCTCGGCGATGGACGCCGGAGTCGGCGCGCGGCGCCTTGATCTGTGTGCGAAGGCCAAGATCCCGATCGTGATCTCCAGCGTCGGTGATCCCACCGAGATGGCCGGCCGTGTGCACGACTGGGGCGGCTATCTGATCCACGACGTCAGCACAGTCCGGCATGCGGAACGGGCGATCGCGGCAGGCGTCGATGGCCTGATGTTGACCTGCGCCGGCGCTGGTGGGCTCACGGGTCGCCTCACCCCGCTCGCGTTCGTGCCGAAGGTGCGGTCGATGTTCGACGGGGTGATCTTGGCTGGTGGCGGCATCGCGACAGGCGCCGGAATCGCCGGCGTGCTCGCGCTCGGCGCGGATCTCGCCGTCATGGGGACGCGTTTCATAGCCACGCACGAGTCAGGCGCGGTCGCCGGCCACAAGCAGATGATCGCCGATGTCGGCATGGCGGACATCGTCGCGTCCGACGCGATCACCGGTGTCGAGGCGAACTGGATCCGTCCTTCGATCGAGAGCGCCGTTGGAGGGTCCGGAGCGCCGCCGGCGGCGTGGGACCGGGGCCAACGCGTGACGTTGCGGGACGGAGTCCGCGCGTGGCGGGATGTCTGGAGCGCCGGCCAGAGCGCGGGCCTGATCGACGACGTACCGACGGTGGCCGTGGTCGTCGACCGGCTCGCCTGGGAGTTCGAGACGGCGACGAGGCCCGAGGCGTGGCGCGCTCGCCTGCCGTGACGGTGCCAGCCGCGCGCCTTCCGCGTGCCGCGAACCCGAACCGTAGGAAGCTGGAAAACAGGAGGCTTCACCATGGAATACCGGCGGCTCGGTCGGACCGGTGTCGAGGTCAGCGCCCAGTGTCTCGGCGCGATGATGTTCGGCGCGATGGGCAACGCCGACCACGATGACAGCGCACGGATCATCAACCGGGCGCTCGATGCGGGGGTCAACTTCATCGATACCGCTGACGTCTACTCCCGCGGCGAGAGCGAGACGATCGTCGGCAAAGCCATCAAAGGCCGACGGGACCACGTGGTGCTTGCCACGAAGGTTTTCAGCCCGATGGGCCGTGATCGCAACATGCGGGGCGGCTCGCGACGTTGGATCATCCGGGCGGTCGAGGACAGCCTGCGCCGGCTCGACACTGACCACATCGACCTCTACCAGGTGCACCGCCACGACTGGGACACCGACCTGGAGGAGACGCTCGGCGCGCTGACAGACCTGGTCCGTGCCGGCAAGGTGCGCTACCTGGGCTCGTCCTCCTATCCGGCGGACTGGATCGTGGAGGCGCAGTGGGCCTCCCAGCGCCGCGGCTTCGAGCGGTTCGTCTGCGAGCAGCCGCAATATTCGATCTTCGCCCGGTCGATCGAAAACGCGGTCCTTCCCGCATGCCAGCGGCACGACATCGGCGTCATCCCGTGGAGCCCACTCGCCGGCGGCTGGCTTACCGGCAAGTACCAGCGTGACGCACCGGCGCCCGCCGGCTCGCGTTTCTCGCCCGAGGGAATCTCCGCCCGGCGGCGGCAGACCCGGTTGGAGGACGACCCGACGTCGCCGGCCCGCTTCAGTGCCGTCGAGCGTCTCCAGAAGATCGCCGACGGAGCCGGGCTGAGCCTCACTCACCTGGCGCTCGCGTTCGTCGCCAGCCATCCGGCGGTCACCTCGGTCATCATCGGCCCGAAGACGGCCGCCCAGCTCGACGACGTGCTCGGAGCCGCGGACGTACATCTCGACGCATCGACATTGGACGCAATTGACGAGGTGGTCGCACCCGGCACAGACCTCGCCGGAATCGACCATCTGGACGGTAACCCGTCGCTGAGCCCCCACCTGCGCCGACGCGTCCGAAATCACGCGGGACCCGCGCGGTGACCGCGCCGCGCGCGGACCGCCGTGAATTCCAGGTCTGCGGCGTTGTCAGGTGAGGGCGACAGTAAGGCCGATCACGATCGCGGCCAACAGCAGCGTTCCGAGGAGGACCAGGACCAGTGGGTGCGCCGGTCTGGACCGGCTCGGTGGCGTGGACTGGCTCGGTGGGATGGACCGGCTCGGTGGGATGGACTGGCTCGGTGGCGTGACCGCAGGCGGCTGATCGCGGGAACCTGGGTTCTGGCGGGCGTCGGCGTCCAGTTCGGTTCGCTCGGCCGCGCCCAGCGGCACGGCGTGGCTGGACAGGACACCATCGTTGCCAGACTCGTCCCGCAGGAATTCCTGAAGGCTCGCGAGCAGGGTCGCGTGCGCTCGATCCCATTCCCGATCGGTCACCGGCAGGTGCTCGTGTCTGCCTCGGACCGCATACCCCTCCACCATGGGGATGGGCCGGCCGTGCCGGTCACGAATGAACGGCGCCTCCGTCTCGCCCGTTCCTTCGTCCCGGGCGGTGACCACACGATAGACCAGGGAAAAAACGTCGCCGGCCTGCGTCTGGACAACCCGCAGCCGGGTGTCGTGCGTGTTCACACCCGGACCGATCTCCGCCGCGACGAAAAGGATTCCGGCTTCGCCGGCGGCCCGCAGAAAATCGGGGGCGACGATCACACGATAACCCAGCCGGCGTCCCCGGCTCACCAGAAACGGCCAGGCGTCCATTTCATGTCCGGGCGGCCTGCCCATAACGTCGCTCATCACGCGGACCTGCCGGGCCGGACGAGAGGACGCTTTTCCAGCGCCGAAACCAGGTTCCAGCCTGGATATCCCTGGTCGAAGTCCGCTACCCGCTCCGCGAAGGACAGCAGCAAGGATCGCAGCACGGTGGCGGAGTTGGCGGCGATCGGACCGAGCCGGTGCAGCATCTCCTCGACCTCATGGCGGTCCTCAGAAATCGTTCCAGGACCCGTACTCGTACTCCTGGCCAGCATCTCTACCAGGTACTCGACCAGCGGCTCGCTGATGTCCGCCGCCTGCCGGCCCAGAGCAAGGCCGATCACGACCTGTAGGGGCCGACCGGCGATCCGCAGCGTCTCGCCGCCTAACCAGCGGATCCGCTGACCGGCCTGCCGGCGTCGGCGTCGCCGGGCCGCCCGCCGGAGTCCGCGCAGCGTCCGCGGGCTCAACGACGCGAAGACCTGTTCAACACGGTCCGGAAGGATGGCGGACAGTGGCACGTCGAGATTGATCGGGTGCGGCTCGACATCCGCCCGCTTCGTCATGACGTCGACGCCGTCCGGCTCCGTCGTCAGCTCCGCGACACCTCGACCCAACACCGACACCGGGATCAGCCGCACACCGCCGGCCATCGGTTCACCGCGCACGGCCACCGGACGCCGGGCCCGTACCATTCCGCGGACGAAACCCACATCGAGAAGCCGGTCCCGTACCTCGGCCAGACTGTAGCCCGCGTCGGCCAGCAGATCCCACTTGGTGACCAGCAGGTGGACCGGGCAGGACGTCGCCTGTACCCGCTGGACGGTCGGCCGAAGTTTCGTCCGCAGGTAGTCCTCGCCTCGCTCCTCGCCACGCAGCACAGCCAGCAGCTCGCGGCCGTCGATCATCGCCAGCAACGCGTCCGCGCTGGTGAGGGTCTTCTCGAGCAGGTCGCGCTGCTCCTCGGCGCCCTCGGGCGTCTCCGTCAGGTACTCGCCGGGATAGTCGACGTAGCGGATTCGCATAATCGGGAACGGTGATCCGCCAATGGGCACGAAGCAGGTGAACTCGATCTCGGGCTTCACCCACCTCGTCGATTCGGGCCACTCCGAGCCAGGCTTCCGGATCACCTCGGCCAGCGGATTGAGCCATTCCGTCGTCGCCATGTCGGTGGATATGTAGTAGCCACGTCCGTCTGGATCGGATTCCAGGCTCTCGAAGAGCGCGGCCAGGTAGGCGGTCTTACCCGCACCCTGCGCCCCCACCACCACGATGGTGAACTGAGCTACGTCCTTAGCCATCCGCTTCCCCAGCGTCGAGGCCAGGCCGCTTCCATCGCACCGAGCCAGGAATCGTGCCCGACCATGGTACCCGTATCGTCCGCACAACGCCCTCTTCGTTCCGCCTTCAGCGGCCTGAGCCCCCGAAGGACCGGCTGGGGTCGGGCCCTGGAACAGGACGGGCCCGACCGTCGGCCGATCACGGGAGTCCCTTGCTAGGGAGCCTTGGACATTCCGAAGTAGATCTTGTAGTTCCCTCCGTCACCCTCGATCAGAGGAGATGCGATCTTGAATGCCACCTGTCGCTCAAGTGAATTTTGGGTGCGTGCCGCAAGAAGGACCATGTCCTTCGGCGAAAGGGCGATCGTGGTCGGGGGGCCGATCAGGTCGTCACCCAAGCCGAGGAGCTTGCCCAGCTCGTCGGCGATGGCGGGCTTAAGCGCCCCCAGTATGGGGCCGGCCGCAGCCGACAGTATTGGGCCGACGGCGGGAACGACCGCGAGAAGCGCCGTCACACCGGCGCCGGCGACCGATGCCACGCCCTGCATGATCTCCTTGTAGTTCTCCGGGTTTCCGTTGTCGTGCTCGATGAGCTGCGCGACAATCGTCATCCCGCGCGGCTGCCCTCGATAGAGCTCCACCTGGTCAGGTCGCGTATCACCCCCATCGACATCGTTGTAAATTTGCGAACGCAGAGACAGCGGCGGACTTCCGGGTACGGCGACAGCCATTGTCACATAAGGTTCGTCTGACCCCGATCCGCTGGTTGTCGCGAAACAGTTCAGACCTTGGAAGTGAACGAAGATCTCGCCTATGTCGATTGCCCCGACGTCCGGCCACCAGTAGATGGATCCTCTCTCGAAGACGCTGACACGACCGCCCTCAGAAAAGTCCATCTCATCTGTGACCGGGTTTCCGAGGAATGATCCAGGACCACCGATGGACAGCCACCTGTCCCGTATGGCGCCAATGACCTCGGGCATCTTCCCGCTCCCTTCCTGGAACCCGCCTACCGAAGGCCGGACCGCGATCACCACGGCCTGTCGACCAGGCGCCGACTGTGGCATGCCGGGCATTCGCTGCGCGTCGGGTGTTTCCCTACGCGGGTGCCGTGACAGACCCTCGGCAAGGGTTCACCCGGTGCCGGCGGTGCCGCCGATGCCCAGCTCGCGAGCGGGGGCGACCGCCCGGAACGTGGCATTCGGTCAGCGTTGATGTCGTCCCCAGGACCGGCAGCACTCGACGAGATGGGTCCGTTCCACGGCTCGACGGTGGCCGGCCTGGAGTCGGCGCGCCGGGGTTTCCTATGCCTCCGGTGGCTGGCCCTTCGTCCGTCTCTCCGCCAGCCATACGCCCAGCTGAGCTCGGGACCGAATCCCGAGTTTGCGGTAGGCCCGGGACAGGTTGGCCTCGACGGTCTTGGGGCTGATGGTGAGCGCGGCGGCCACCTCGCGGTTGATCAGCCCGCTGGCGGCCAGCTCGGCGACGCGTTCCTCCGTCGGAGTCAACTCGTCGACCGGACCCGGACGCGAGCCCAACCTGTCCAGCTCGGCCCGGGCGTTGTCGGCCCATCGGCGCGCCCCGACGACATCGAAAGCGCGTACGGCCTCCCCCAGCGTCACCCTGGCCGCCTGCCGCTCATTGCGGCGGCGCTGCAGCTTTCCCAACAGCAGCAAGGTGCGGGCCCGGTCATAAGGCAGGGGCAGCCGGTCGTGGACGACAAGTGCCCGCTCGAAATCCGACCGCGCGGCGTCGAGATCACCGCGGGCCGCTGCCAGCAGGCCCCGGATCCGGGCCCCGACCGCTTCGGCCCAGGTCTGGTCGGGGCCGCGGCCGCTGGCTTCAAGCTGATCCGCCAAGGGCTCGGCCTCGTCCAGGCGACCGAGGACGATGAGCGCCTCGGCGGCGTCGGGGAGGAAGGGCACACAGGCCGGTTCACAGACGCCCATCTCGGCCATCGCCGTCGCGGCGGGCGCCAGCCAGCGACCCGCCGCCGAGTGATCCCCAACCGACAGTGCGAGCGTGCCGAGCGTCGCCTGCGCGAACAGGGCGCCGGGGAGCATCCCGAATTTCGCGAGGGAAACCGCCGCCTCCTCGCCCGCGGCCTGTGCCTCGTCAACCCTCCCCGTCCATGCCGCCACCTGCGCCTGGGTAGCGAGCGCAAGTGCCCGGACGTGCTCGGTCCCGATCATGAGCGCTCGGTCGGTCACCTCGACGGCGAGCCGCTGCGCCGTCTCGACATCGCCGGACCACAACGCAGCGGCGGCGGCTTGGAACGAAAGGAACCACAAGCCGATTTCCTCACCCTGCTGCAGACACCGCTCACGTATCGCCATCAGTCCGGCCCGAGCCTCACCGACCCGGCGGGTCCACAGGTGCACCATGGCCGCGTGCAGCGCCGGCCACCGCATCGCGTGATTGCGCCGGTTCCGGTCCTCCAGCGCCAGCGCCCGAGCCAGGGCGACGTCGTCGACGCCTTGACCGGCCAGGAAACGGACGAACACCGAGGCGCCCAGGGCCTCGGCGAGCAGGCCGTCGTCACCGACCTGCTCGGCATCCTGCACCGCGACCACCGCATACGTCTGGGCGTCGCTCACGCTCCCGCCGTTCGTGAGCGCTATCTGGAGTTCCACCGCGATCTCGGCCCGCAGCCGGGGATCGTCGCCGGCGTCGTCGAACGCCCGCCGCAGAGTTCGAACGGCCTGGGCGTAGTCGTCAATCTGGTAGAAGATCGTGGCCATCAGGGCAAGCGCCTCGGCTCGCACTGCGCCCGGGTCGAGCAGATCGACCGCCGGCTCCAGTAGATCCCGGGCCCGCACAGGGTCGCCCGCGTGCAGGTGGTCCCGTGCTGCCTGGACCCGCCGCGGTGTCTCGTCGGCGCCCAGGCCGATGGCCAGTTCCAGGAGTTCGGCTGCCGCTGACGCCGCGCCGCGCCGCCGCGCCTGGCCGGCAGCCGCATCAAGTGCGCGCACCGCCTCGGCCTCCGGGCCGGTGACGGCGAGCGCCAGGTGGCGTGCCCGCTCCTCGACGTCGTCGACCAGCTCGCTCAGCTGCCTGTGCAGCGCCCGCCGCGTGGTGGGGGACGCCTCGGTGTAGACGCCGCTGGCCAGCAGTGGATGCGTGAACCGTGCGTAGCCGCCGGACAGCTCGACCACCCCCGCATCCTCGGCGGCGCCGAGCGACTCGGCGGCGTCCACACCCCCACAGACCCGTTCGACCAGGTCGAGGCGAGGTACCGCGAGGGCGCTCACCACCAGCAGCGCCTGCCGCACCCCCGGGTCCAGGGAACCGATGCGGTCCCGGACCACCGCCCGAAGACTGTCCGGGAAGCCAGTCAGCGCCGAACCCCGCTCCTCCAGCGACCGGGCGAGCTCCAGCGCGTAAAACGGGTTGCCGCCCGAAGCCTGAGCGATCCGCAGCATCACCGGCCGCGGGAACGAACGCCCCAGGTTCTCCAGCAGGACGTGATGCAAGGCACCCAGGTCAAGCGGAGCTACATCGATGTGCCACAGCCGCGCCTGGTCGCGGGGACGAATCTCGCCCCGCCGGTCCGCCCGATCGCCGTCCCGATCGCCGTCCCGACCAGCCGTCAGCGTGACGACCGGCCCGCAACATCGCCGCACCGCGAATGCGATCGCCCGACGGGTCGACTCGTCCAACCACTGGACGTCGTCCACCGCCACCAGCACCGGCGCCCTGCCAGCCAGCCGCTCAAGCACGGACAGAAAAGCGGCCGCCACCGCCCGGAGCTCGGCCGGAGGACCGTCCTCTTCGGTGTCTGCCCCTCGCAACAGCGCCGCATCCAGCGCCCGTCTCTGCGGTCCCGGCAACGACGCAAGGTTCCCGGCACCGACCTCGGCGAGCAGATCGGAGAGCCCCGCATAGCTCAGGCGCACCTCGGCAGCCGCAGCGCGACACGCCAGCACCGTGAATCCCCGAGCTACCGCGACCGCGACGCCTGCATCCCACACCGTCGTCTTCCCGATCCCGGCCTCACCCCATATCGCCAGGACCGCCGGACCGTCCGCCACCCCGTCAAGAAGCCGGGTGACCGCCGTCAACTCTCGCTCCCGACTGAAAATCCCCCGTGTCACGCCCCGATTCTGCCGCCCTTCACAACAGAGCCCAAGCAGCGCGCCCATTGGGCGTGCGGAGGAACCGCCATCCGGAGCTCAGCCACCATTTTTTCGCGGACGATGGCGCTGCGGCCGGCGCCAGCGCTACTGGGCCGCGTTTCGCCAGCCGTCCGAGAATGTGGGCAAGGAACGCCGACGCCTCGTCCGTGGTGACTTCGGCCAGCCGGCGGCCGTGCAACAGTGCCCGCCCGCCAAACCCGTACGCTGCTCGCCCCTGGTTCACATCATTTCCGCATGAACGCGCGGTCTTCTCGGTCCTATGCGGAACCTGGTCGCTGTACCCCGATCGCAGACCCGCCCGCTCCGGCGGCGGGCGGGCGGCGTGGATGGCCGAGCGTGGTGGCGGGACCGGTGGCGATGGGGGGCTGCGACGCCGTTCGTCGTCATGGCTGCCCTCCTGGTGACCGACCGCCTGCTCGTTCGAGTCGCCGAGCACCACCTGACCGAGCGGTTCGGCTGCATGGGCACGTTTGTGGGCACGCGGTCCGTCCACATCGGCGGCTTTCCGTTCCTGACCCAGCTCGCTGCGGGGAATCTCCGGACCGTGACAGCCACGGCCGCCGGGATCGACCCGGCCGACAGGTTGACCGACGTCGCGGTGACCTTCCGTGACGTCCGTGTGCCCGTCTGGTCGGTTCTTCTCGGCCGGGGGCGCCCCGGCTCGCTCACCGTCGGCTCGGTCTCGGCGGCAGCCGTCCTGCGGTTCGGGTCGGACGGTCGGCCGGTTCTCGCCGGCTCGGGCGGCCTGCTCGGCCGAGCACTGGCGGCGGGGTCGTCGGCGGAGCCGGTCCTGCCGCCGGGCACACACCTGGACTCCGTCGAGCCCATGCCGGGTGGGCTGCGGCTCACGGTCACGATCCCGGGTGGCGTGCTCACCGAGACCGGCGGACGGCTGTGCCGTGGCTGACGGACGGGACGCAGAGCTCGCCGAGACCGGCGCCGTCCGGCGCGTCACCGTGCGCGTCGTTGGGCGCGTCGTTGGGCGCGTCGTTGGGCGCGTCGTTGGGCGTCTTGCCGTCCGGCGTGGCCTGTCGGCCCGGGATCGCGCGACCAGGCTGCTTTTCGTCCTCGCCGCGCTGCTGGTGCTGCGCGTGGTTCAGGCCGCCGTCGCCGGGTTGACCGTGCTCGCCGTGACCGTCTCCGGGCTCGAGCACCCAGCTCCCGGCCTGCGTATGGCTCGCCTGGCCGAGGTCGAACCGGAGCCGACAACCGGGCTGACCACACTGGCCATGGTCCTGATCTCGGCGGGCCTCGCCACCGTCCTGCTTCCCCGCGCGCACGTGCTGGCGGCGTTCGCCGGAATCAAGGCATTCGCGATGGTGGCGGCGTCGGCGATCGCCGTCATGTTCACGGCCGAGCCGGTCGGCGTCCAGGCCGCCGTTGCGGGCTGCGGCGTCAGCGTCGTGCTGCTGTTGTGGCCGAAGGCCCGGGAGGCAGCCACCCGTGTCCTGGCAGCGATCGGACTGCCCCACGTGTCCGGTCCCGCCGGCGACCTCGTCCTCGCCCTGAAGATCGCCCTGCTGGTGGCGTTTGTCCTCCTTCCCGGCTGACGGACGTCCGGATGACCGTCGGGACGACCGCCCGCACCCTGCCGGCCTCGCGGTCAGGAACGGCCCGGCCTGCCCACCGCGGCCGTGCCGCTGCCCGCACGGACCCAGGTCGCCCGTGTCCCACCTCGACAGTCCCGATCCGCCTTCCCTGTTTCCTTCCCCCTACGTCGTGACAAGGAGGCGCCGCATGGCGCGCCCGACGGCATCCGAACCCGACCACCCGCTCCTTCCTTCTCCCCTGGTCAGACCGGCCACCGCAGCGGCCCCGGTGTCCAGACAGGCATCGGCCCCGCAGGCATCGGCCCCGCGGGCCGCGGCCGAGGTGCCCGGCCCGGCCGGTGGGCCGATGGCGGCCGTGCGGCGGCTGCGGGCCGACCCGCTGACCCGGCTCGCCGAGATCCGCCGTGGGTACGGGCCGATCGCGCGGCTGGCGAGCTGGCCGGTGTCCGCCTTCCTCGTGTCCGACCCGGACGCGATCGCCGACGCGCTGGTCAGCGGTCACCGCCGTTATGCCAAGGGGGCCGTGGTCCGCGGCCCCGGATCGCGGGCAACCGTCACGCAGCCGCTCACGCTCCTGCTCGGCCAGGGCCTGCTGACCAGCGCCGGCGAGACGCACATGCGCCAGCGCCGGCTGATCCAGCCCCTGTTCCACAAGAAGCAGATGGCCGGCTACAGCGGCCAGTTCGTCGCCCTCGCCGAGGCCACCGCCGCGACCTGGCGGGACGGCCAGTCCCTGGACCTGCACGCAGAAATGACCGAGATGACGCTGGCGATCGTCGCCAGGACGCTGTTCGACGTCGACATCTCCGACCGCGTCGTCGACGTCGTGCGGACCGCCGTCAGCGAGAACATGCCGGTCGCGCGCCGGGCCGGCCTGCCCGTCCTCGAGCGGCTGGAACGGTTCCCGCTGCGAGCCGCGCGGCGGCGCCAGGGCGCCAGGGCAGCGCTCGACCGCACCGTCCACGAGATGATCGCCGGCCGTCGCGCCGCCCAGGCACAGGGCACGAGCGCAGGAGCCGGCACCGACCTGCTGTCGCTGCTGCTGGCCGCCCGGGATCCCGACACCGGCGAGCGGATGGACGACATCCAGATCCGCGACGAAGCGATGACCCTGCTCCTCGCCGGTCATGAGACGACCGCGAACGCGCTGGCGTGGACGTTCCACCTGCTCGGTGGCGAACCGGCGGTGGCGGCGCGGCTGCGGGAGGAGCTCGACACGGTCCTCGACGGCCGGCCGCCCACGATCGAGGACCTGCCGAGGCTGACCTACACGAACGCGGTGTTCTCCGAGTCGATGCGGCTCTATCCTCCGGTCTGGGCGATGGGCCGCCACCTCGTCGCGGACCACGAGGTAGCCGGCTACCTGCTTCCCGCAGGCTCAACGCTGGTCTTCAGCCAGTGGGTGATGCACCGCCACGAGCGCTGGTGGCCCGATCCCGACCGCTTCGCCCCCACCCGCTGGCTGGGGGCGGCGGACAACCGGCCGCGTTTCACCTACTTCCCCTTCGGCGCCGGGCCCCGCCAGTGCATCGGAAACAGCTTCGCCGTCGCCGAGGGCGTGCTGACACTGGCGGCAATCGCTCGCCGCTGGTCGTTCACCCCGGCGTCCGACGCTCCGGTCGTGCCCGAACCGCTGGTCACCCTGCGCCCCAGGGGCGGCCTACCGATGGTGGCCCATCGCCACCGCTGACGGCCCTGACCGTCGACCGTCCGCCGCTGGCCGCCGCTGGCCGCCGCTGGCCGCCGCTGGCCGCCGCTGGCCGCCGAGCGTTCCACGCCGAGCCGGGCACGGCCATCGTCCAGCCGCCGCCGGCTGTCCTGCCGCCGCCTGTGCTCACGGAGAACGGACGACCGTCGTGGGCAACGCGAGGGCACTGTGGTGGCCCCGGAGCAGTCCGGGGCCACCGGGGCATGCTTCGCCGGGTCAGAAGACGACGGTGCGCCCTTCCTCGGTGGCGTCCGCGGCGGTGTAGGCGACACCATCGACCTTGAGTCCGACCGCGTCGAGCAGAGTGATCGTCCCACCGTGGTTTCCCAGCGCGACAGGTGGTACGACCGGGATCCGGATCGTCTCTCCCGCGGCCAGCGTGCGGGCAGGTAGCGACACCTGGTGCTGGTCTCGGTCGGCGATCGCCCAGCCGGCCAGGTCAACCGACTCGGTCGTCGTGTTGATCAGTGTTACGGACTCGTCCTCGGGCGAGGCGCCGACCGCGTTGACGAGCGCTCCGACGATCCGCAGCCGCTGGTCGGGCTCGCCCTCCGCCGGCTGTCCACCCGGACGGGCCTGCGGAACGTCCGGCAGCGCACCGCCGGTGCGGTCATCGGTGTGCCACTTCTGGCTCTGGAACGCAAGGAAGACCGCGACCCAGCGATCCGCGGCAGGGAAGTGGAACAGGAGCGCGCCGTCCTGCCACACCCCGTTGTCGCCTTTGAACCGGCCCGCGTTCCCCTGGTTCATGTGGATGTTGTGGATTCCTCGGCCCGGCTTGAACCTGAAGACCTTGTCGGCTTCCTTCTCCGCCGACCACGGCTCGCCGAAGGCGTAGATACGGCTGCCGTTGTTCGCCTGTGCCCGGGTCACGTAGTGGTCGAGCACATCGGCGAGATCATTGTCCTCGCCGGGCTCGTGCGCGGGCAGCGCCCGCAGGTCGGTGCGGTCGAACAGACTGCCACGGATGTAGTCCAACGCCAGCCCGCCGGGCTTCCGGTCGAGCTCCGTGTACCCGTCCTTCAGCTTCTCGAGATCTGCAAGAATGGGATGCTGGAAGTCCTCCACGGCAACATAGAGCAGTTCCGACATCTTCGGATCCGACTCCTGGCCAGAGGAAAGAACGTTGACGGCCGCGCGAGCGGAGCCGTCACCGTCGATGAGGATCTGGTAGTGCGGCGTGTCATCGTCGGGTTCCCGGCGGTGGTCAAGAACCCGGCCTTTTAGAACACCGTATCGATCCAGAGACATCAGCGGTACACCCGTTTCTTCTCAACCGAGAGAAAAGCTCCGAGATGTACTCCTTGTCGTCGCGGCCAGGCGGCGTTCAGGAGCACATGTCAGGAGGGAAATGGCCTGTTGACACGGGAGGGTGATGAGGACCGGGGCACCTCACCGGTATCGAGCTTGCGAAGCAGGAAACCGGCGACCCAGGAGAAATCCACAGGGTCGGCCACGATCCCCCGCATTTTCGCTGCCCGCTACTAACCCGTCACGCTACCCGCCACAGTGGGCGGACGCGCGTCGACGCGCCATCCCCCCGAACGCATCCGATATCTGAACGGCACCGTCCGACACCTGAACGGCACCGGCCGGCTTTCGACGCTTTTCGCCGGGTAGCAACGATCCGCGCCCGAAGCGGGATGGGAACCGAGGTGCGGGCCCCGCCCTCGGCAACGAGCGCCGCGAGCGCCACAAGCGCCACAAGCGCCACAAGCGCCACAAGCGCCGGCGATACGTAGGTCCGATACGTATTTCGGCGGATTCCCGCGCCACCCGACGGCGGCCATGATCCTCCCGGACGCCCTGACCGGCATCCGTCAGTGAGGACAGGCGAACTCGCACCGCCCTCCCTTGGCCCGTTCTCCGCGAGAGCGCGAGCCGGCGGCGGGAAGACGCGAGGCGCCGTCTGACGAAACCAGCACCCGCCGCCACACCAGTTCAGGAGCGCTCCCGTGACGTCTCCCCATGTTTTCCGCGTCGTCCGCCACGGCGCCGCGGCCGTGGTCGCCGCCGCGGCCCTGACCGCGACCGCCGCCTGTTCCTCGGCCTCCGACGAGCCGGCTACCGCCGCGGCCACCAGGCCGACCACCAGCCCGCCGACCACCAGCCTGACCACCGTCGCAGCGGACGCAGGCGACGTGCGGGCCGCGTGCGCAGCGGAAGTCGCGATCAACAGCCTCGGCTTCCCCGGGTCCGATCCCGCGGCCCCGGCTCCGACCGCCGCGGAGCTGCGGGCCTTCGCGACGGCCGCCGAACCGCTGGCCGCCACGCTGCGCGCGAGCGTCCCCGCCGAGCTGACCAGCAAGGTCGACGTCCTGATCTCCGTGGTGAATTCCGCCAGGCAGGGCCAGCCGATCGACTACGAAGGCAGTGGGCTCTTCGCCGCGGGCCAGATCGTCGACGCCTGGATGGTCGACAACTGCGGTTATCCCACGCTCGCCGTGACCAACGACGCCGGGACGCTCACCGGCCTGCCGGAGACCGCTCCCGCCGGGCCGGTCGCCATCACGTTCACCAACGCAGGCGACGACCCGGCGAAGGCCGGGTTCGTCCTGCTGTTCGCCAAGGTCAAGGACGGGGTCACCGCGACCGCGGCCGGACTCGCGGACGGGTCGACCAGCCTGGAATCAGCCACCGACATCGTCTCCGCGGTTCAGCCACAGGGTGACTCTCCCGGTTATGGCCTGGCGGAGCTGCCCGCCGGTCGCTACATCGTCGCCAGTCCGCTCGGCAGCCCGCCGGACTTCGCCGGTGGTTTCGCCGCCCGCGAGCTCCACGTCCGCTGAGCCGGCGACGTCACCGTCGATCCCATCCGAAGGGGACCCCATGCTCACCCACGTCTCGGGCCGCGTTCTCGCCGTGGTCTGCCTGGCCATCGTCGCCGTCTGCTACGGAATGTCGGTAGCGGTCCACCCGGCGCCCGGCAGTGGCGGCGGCTCCGCCCTCGACACCGTCGAGAACTTCGCCGTCCATCCCGGACGAGCGAACGCCCTGCTCGTCCTCGATCTCGGCGCCCTGCTCCTCCCCGTCGCCATCGGCCTCGTCGCGCTGCTCGCCCGGCCCGGTGCGCGGGCGCTGTCCACCTGGGCCGGCCTGCTGGGAACGGTCGTCGGCGGGGCGACCGGTGTTCTGGTGGCCGTCGACATCATGTGCGCCGCCGCCGCGCGCACCGCCGACCGCGAGGCCGCCGCGGAGGTCGTCGCCGCCTTCTTCGAACGACCGGTCGTGATCGTCTACCTCGCCGTGGGCGTGGCGGGCGGCCTGGCGGCGTTCGTCCTGCTCGCGATCGCGCTGATCCGCGCGAAGGTCGTCGCCTGGCCGTTCGCGGTCGCGTTCCCCCTCGGCTATGTCGTGGGCGGACCGTTCGCGGCGCCCGTCACCGGCGTCATCTCCACCGGCCTGCTCCTCGCCGGTTTCGGCGCCTGCGCCGCGTGCATCCTGCGCTCCGGCCTTCCCGCCGTGCCCGTGTCCGCGGCCACGACCACAACCATGCCGGCGTCCATGCCCGCGGCTGTGCCCGCGTCTGCGGCCGCAACCAAGGCCGCGCCCGGGCCGGGCACCGCCCAGCAACAGTGATCCGTGCCGGTGGGACGTCCATTCATCTTCGTCAACCTGAAGGAGGAACAACAATGGCGCTGGAGCAGACTCCGGAGGATACCGACGGACAATCGGGGAGATTGCTGAACGGTCTGGACCACGTGGCGGTCATCACGGGTGACACCGAGCGGCTGATTGCCTTCTACGCCGAGGTGTTCGACGCCACCGTCCGCTATCAGGTTCCCGGGCCCGGCGGTGGCCGGATCTCCATTCTCCAGATCGGCCCGGCTACCGCGCTCAACATCTACGAGATTCCCGGCAACTCCGAGGCCCGACGTCAGGCACCGATGTTCGGCCGCGGCCGTCTCGATCACCTGGGCCTGCGGGCCGCCTCCCGGGAGACGTTCGACCTCATCCGGGATCGGCTCATCGCCCGCGACGCCTCCGACGGCTTCGTCACCGATTTCGGCCCGACCCTCAGCCTGTTCTTCCGTGACCCGGACGGACTCGAGGCGGAGGTGTGCGTCCCGAATCCCGCGGGCCGGCCGGACGTCCACAACCCGCCCGGCACACCAGCGCCCGGCTACCAGCCGGGCGTCCCGTCCCTCTCCACCACGGACGGCGCAGGGGCCGCAGGGGCCGCAGGGGCCGCAGGGGCCGCAGGGGCCGCAGGGTGATTTTCGGTGAAGCGGTCAGCGTGGGGCCTGCGCATCCCGCAGGCGCGGGCCCTCGGTGTCCTGCTGTTGGTGGCGGGCAGTGACCCAGGCGGCGATCTGAGCCCGGGAGGAGAAGCCGAGCCTGGTCAGGATGTGCTGGACGTGAGTCTGCGCGGTGCGCTCGGAGATGAACAGCTTCACGGCGATCTGCCGGTTCGTCAGTCCCTGGGCCACCAGTTCGGCGACCTCGCCCTCCCGGGGCGACAGCGGGCTGACGGCCGGCGTCCTGGCGCTCGCCGCCGTGGACGTCGCGGAGGTCGCGGAGGCCGCGGAGGCCGCGGCGCGCAGAGCACGGGCTCGGCGGGCCCACGGGTCCATACCGAGCTGGACGGCGGCCGTCTCGGCATGCTCGAGGAGCTGACCGGCCCGGTCGAGGTCGCCGAGGTGTGCTCGACGGGTCAGGGCGGCGGCGAGCTCGCATTCGGTTTCGACGGTGAACCCGGCCGCGCCCGCGGCGCGGCAGTAGGCGAGCGCGGTGTCGAGGTCCGCGACGGCGTCGTCGAGACGGCCCAGGAAGACCGCCGCCCGGCCGAGGTGGAGCTCGACAGGGCCCAGATAGTTGGCGGTCCCGGCACCGCCGACCACGAAACGCCCGCGTTCGGCGAGCAGCCGATCGTACAGGAGCTCGACGTCATGGCGCTCGCCGACGGCAACCGCGACCGCGGACCCGAACGCCCAGGTCGGCACCCGCCAGTACGGCGGCGGATGCCAGCTCCGCACTGGCCCGGCCTCCCGGTAGACACCGAGGGCCTCGGCCCTCCGGCCGGCGAGGACGAGCATGTGCGCGGTCCCGAGAGGCCCGCGGAAGATCCCCGTTCGTGCCTCGCCACCACCGGTAGATCGGCCGGTCCGCGGGTCCGGCGGGTCCGAGGGGTCCGGCGGGTCCGACGGCTGGCTGGTCGCCACCCGCTCGTGGCCGATGTGGGCGGCGATCATGCACTCCAGCGACCGGTACGCGCCTGACGCGGTCGGGTGGCTGTCGGCGGGGAGTGTTCCGAGGGCCGCGCGGCCGAGCTCGAGCGCCTCGCCGTAGCGGCCGAGCGCGCCGGCGAGCGCGGCACGTGCGACGAGCAGGTGCCAGTGGGCGATCGGGCCGCCGACCTGCTCGACGCACCAGGCCAGCCGGGGCAGCTCAGCCGTGACAGCCGCCAGGTCCCCACGCTCCCAGTAGGTGTCGATCCGCCACAGCCGACCCCACATCTCCTCCCTGGAGCGGCGCAGCGTACGCCCGATCTCGGTCATCCGATCGGCGAGCCCGGCACGCTCGTCCACGTGTTCCGGACCGCTGCGACACAGCTGGCGGGACCTCAGAGCAGCGATCACCGCGGCCGGATCGGTGACGTCGGCGGCGATCTCCAACGCCTGCCGGCTGCTCTCCTCCGCCGCGGTGACGTCGTTCAGATACACGGAGCTCTCGGCCGATCTGGCGAGCAGGCGCGCCCGGCGGGACAGATCGGCCGGGTCAGCCAGAGCAGCCGGGTCAGCCGGGTCAGCCGGGTCAGCCGGGTCAGTCAAGGCAACCAGATCGAGCCCGGCGAGCGCCTCGTCACACCACTGGCGCAGCCCCAGGTCCCAGGCCATCGCGCCGATGGGCTCGATACCGAGGGCGGCCTGGGCGATCAGGTCCACCCGGCCGATCCGGCGGGCGAGCGCAACTGCCTCCGTCGTCGCGGTCCGGCACGGCTCGATGTCCCTGGCCCTCCAGCGGGCACCGGCGAGGTCGATCAACAGCCGACAGCGCAGCTGTCGGTCGACCGTCGGCCCGCCCGCGTCGAGCGCGAGCTGGTAGAGCCGTGCGCTCTCCTCATACGCGAGGGAGCGCAGGGCGGCGTCCGCGGCCCGCCGGGCCCAGGCCACGGCAGGCCGCGGGTCATCGAGCGCGGCCGCGGCCCAGTGCCGTGCGATGTCCGCCAGCCGGTCGTCGATCTGCCCCGCGTAGACGCGCTCGAGCGCCTCGGCCGCGGACCGGTGCAGCCGCAGCCGCTCCTGGGCCGGCGTGTCAGCCTCGATCGCCTCGCACACCAGCGCGTGGACGAATCGCCAGGCCCCGGCGGTGTCAGCGGCAGCGATCAGCCCGGCGTCGGCTGCTTCCTCCAGCGGTGGCAGGCAGTCCAGCGGTGGTCGGCCAGCCATCGCCGCCACCGTCGCCACCGAGAACTGCTCTCCCAGCACCGCGGCCGCCGCCAGCATCCGGCGGGCCGGGCCGGACAGGCCCGCCGCGCGCTGCCCCACCACCTCGACGAGCGACGCCGGCAGCCGCCGGCCGGCCAGAGCCGCGTCCGTCGGCAGCATCCGGGCCAGCTCCCGGACGAAGAACGGGTTGCCGCCGGTCCGCCGGTGCACCTCCCTCGCCACGTCGTCGGCCACGTCCGTATCGGTGACCGCCCGTACCAGGTGGGCGGTCTCCGCCTCGTCCAGTCCGGCCAGCGGCACCTGCACGGTCACCGGCTCCCGGCCCAGGTCCGGGAGAATCCTGCGCCACGGCGCCGCGTCACCGGCACCTACCGTCCGATGGGTGGCCAGGACCAGCACCCGCGCTCCGCGCAGCTCGCGAGCCAGGTAGCGCAACAGCAGGAGCGACGGCTCGTCCGCCCACTGCGCATCCTCGACCACCAGCAGCAGGCCGGAACGCTCGGCGAGCGCGAACACCCGGCGGACGACGGCGTCGAACAGCGCGATCCGGTCGGCCTCCGAGTTCGCCTCGATCGTCGTCGGCAGATCCGCCGGGCCGTTCCCCTCCCCTGCCAGGTCGGAACGCAGCAGTTGCCGCCACAGCCAGAAAGGAGGGGTACCGACGCCTTCATGCGCCCGTGCCCACCGGGTGAGTGCGCCGCCGGCCGCCGCCATGTCGGCCGCCTCCGTGGCCAGCCGGGTCTTGCCGATGCCCGGCTCACCTCCGCACAGCACCAGCATCGGCGCCCCACCGAAGGCGGCGGCAAGCCAGCCGGAGATGGCGGCACGCTCGCGTCGGCGGCCCACCAGGCCCGGTGCCCCCAAGCTCGTTCCTCTCCTGAATGTCGCGTTCTCGCGAGCATCACCGCGGTGGCCGCTCTGCGCCGACCGCGGGTAGTGCGAACACGCGTGTTCCAACCTGGCTCCTTGTCGGGCCGGTCTCCAGCCTCTCACCCCGCGCACCCGGGTTACCTGGCGTTCAACCCGGAGCGTGGAGGCCGACTCGTCGAACTCCGACCAGCGCGGCGCGGCGCCGCGCAACGCAACGCTTCGCCGCAGCGCGACCATCACCGGCCGCGGGCAGCACATGCAGACCGTGAAACCGGGTTGAGGCCACGATGCGCTCTGCGAGAATTCCGCCGAAATCCGCCTCTCATCATGAAGGAGGAGCCTTGTTTCCCTTACTGGAGCGAGCCCGCGCTCGTCACCGCGTAGTCGCCGTGGGGCTGGCTGCCGCTATGGGTGCTCTCGCGCTTTCTGCCGCGGCCCCGGCCCAGGCGGCTGGCACGTTCACCTCGTACCCGACCCCCACCCCGGCGTCGATTCCCTGTGTCACGGCGGGTGGGCCGGACGGGGCGGCCTGGTTCGTCGAAGCACTCGCCAACAGGATCGGCCGCATCGACCCGGCGACCAGCGAAACAGCGGAATTCCCGATTCCCTGGTCCACCGCACAGCTGCCGGCGTCGCTAAACTGGCTGAATCTGCCGGTCGCGACACCCGCACCGGTTACCGCCCTGCCGTGCGCGATCACGGCCGGGCCGGACGGCAAGATCTACTTCGCCAACGGTCTGCGCAACCAGCTCGGCAGCATCGACCCGCAGACGAAGGCGTTCGCCCTTTACTCGGTTCCCGGCGTGGGGGGTAATCTCTTCCCCTTCAACGACCTGGCCGCCGACCCGGCCGGGGCGATCTGGTTCACCCAGACCACCGCCAACACGATCGGCCGGTTCGACATCGCGACGAAGACCTTCACGTCCTACCCGGTGCCCACGCCGGGTGCGCTGCCGATTGGTGTCTTCACCGGCTCGAACGGCGATGTGTGGTTCACCGAGGCTCTCGGGAACAAGATCGGCCGCATTGACGCAACGACCAGAACGATCACCGAATACCCGGTCCCGAGCCTCCTCGCGGTCCCGTTCGTGATGCGTGCCGAGACGGATGGCGGCCGATATGTCTGGTTCACCGAGCTCGGTGCCAGCAAGCTCGGACGGATCGACACGGTTACCGGTTCGGTCAGCGAGGTCCCGGTGCCGGTCCCACTGTCGTTCCCGATCGGGATCTGCTCCTCACCGCAGGGGAAGATCTACTTCACTTATCTTCTCCGCGACAAGCTTGGTGCCTACGACCCGGCGACCGGCGTTTTCACGGAGACCTCGGTGCCCGGCGGCCCCCTCGGCCCACCCGCGGAGCTGAACTACGGTCCGGGCGACGCCGTCTGGATGGCCCAGCTGACCGGAAGCCGAGTGCTGCGCTACTCCCCGGCCTGATGCCGTCCGGTACCGCGCGGTTCCGCGGAACCGCGGTACGGCTACCGACCTGGCCGTGAACCTGGCCGCCGGGTAGGTACCCATTCCGGCGCCCGACCCGGGTCGTGCCCGCGTGTGGTCGTTCCCTTCCGGGCATCCGCACCGGCACGGCCCGGGATTCAGGCCCTCGTCCTGCCGGCTTGAGTTCCAGCGGTCGTTGCCTGGACAGACCTCACCGATGGGCTGCCCGTGGGCCGGACCAGGGCGATGGGACGCTGCATACGCATCCGGCGGGCCCATGCAGCAGAGGAGAACGCGGTGGAAGCAGGCGGAGCTGACGAGCGGTGGTGGGTGCACTGCTGGTGTGGCGCCCTCAACGGCGAGTATCCGACTGAGGCCGCAGCCGATTCGGCTGTTCACAGCCACCCGCTCTCGGATCGACGGTGCGACGTGGTTCTGAAGAGCCCGGAGCCGCCGGGGCTCCGCTCCATGCCCCTGTTCCTGCTGGGCGACGAAAGCTGCACCGGCGCCGCTGTCGACCAGGACCTCGACGGCCAGTGGCAGGTCACCTGCCACTGCGCGGCGCTGGACAGTCTGCGCTTTCCCACCGATGAGGAGGCGGAGACGGCTATGGATGAGCACCTGGACGCCGAGGACGCACGCGCCCGGGCGCTCTTCGATCAGCTTGCCGCAGAGACCTTCAACGACCGGTTTCCCCGCGGCTGACCGCGTCCGGGCCGGGCCGGTCAATGGGATCTCACTGGCGAGGTGGCGTCCAACCAGCGCCGGACGCCGGGATTGGCCGACAGGCCAGCACGATGCGTGAGCTGAATGGCCGGGCATGCCGACGGCCTGATCCATCCCGGCCGGCGGCACTTTCGTGGTAATGCGCGCCGGTATCCGCATATCTGGTCGAGGCCGTTTGCGGCGGTGGCCTTTGTGCAGGCCACCGCGCGGCGGGCAAGCCAGGCGCCGACCAGGCGGCCGGTGGGGCCCGAATCCGCGGGAGGCCAAGTCGTAAGGATGTCTCGCCCCCGCACACATTTGCGTGACACGCTGTGCCACCCAAATGGAAGGGGGCCTCGTATGGCCGCTCCAAGGCGAACGCCGCTGCGTCGCCTCGCTCCGGTCGCCGCGTTGGCCGTCGCCGCGCTGACGGCGTCCGCCTGCCTGCCGATCTCGACGGGAGAGCTGTCTGGGCAGCCTTCCTCGCCGCCTTCGTCCGGGTCGGTCAGCGCGCAGCCGCTGTCGGCCCAGACGAAGGCATGGTGGAGCTACGACCGCGAGGCCACCTACCAGTCCATCACCACCAAGGTCACGGTCCCGACCCGGGACGGCACCCAGCTGAGCTGTACGTTGGTCCGTCCCGCGACCAGCAGCGCGCCGGCCGCAGGAACCTTCCCCGGCATCGTCACCGAGTTCACCCCGTACTCGCTGTTACACGACACCTACGTCAACAGTGAGGCGACCTATTTCGCGACGCGCGGCTACAACGCCCTGGTCTGCACGCTGCGTGGTGTCGGCGGCTCCGGCGGCACCTGGCAGAACGCCATGTCGGCCCAGGACGGCAAGGACGGCTACGACCTCGTGGAGTGGCTGGCGGCGCAGCCCTTCTCCAACGGCCGGATCGGGATGACCGGCGAGAGCTACGGCGGCGACACCACCTACGCCACCGCGATCAACCAGCCCCCGCACCTCGTCGCCATCGCGCCGCTGCAGTCTCCGTCCGACCTGTACCACGATGTGATCTACCCCGGTGGCATCAAGGCCACCGAAGGCGGCGACATCGACAACTGGCCCGGCACCGCCGAGCTCATGAGCGGTGGAGTGATCAACCCCGCCAACGAGTACGCGACGAACCGCGCCCACCCCACCTACGACGACTACTGGCAGTCACGGTCATTCCTTGGCCGTCACGACTCCATCAATGTTCCCGTGTTCACCATGGGCGGCTGGGTCGACCAGTACTTCCGTTCCGGCGAACTGGCCAACATCGAGGGCGCCCTGGGCAGGACCTGGGCAATCTACGGCCAGTGGACCCACCTGCTCCCGCTGACCTACCCGAACTGCGGACCGCTGTGCAACTCCGACGGGCTCGCCCCCGGAATCGTGCTCGCCTGGTTCGACCACTGGATCAAGCAGCTGCCCGACGTCCCGATCCCGGCCAAGCCAACCTTCGTCAGCTACGCGGGTGCCACCGCTTCCGCGCCGGGCTGGCGCGAGATCGTCGGCTACGACCCGAACGACACGGCAACGCAGTCGTTCGCCCTCAACACTGCCGGCACCACCGGCACCACCGGCACCGCGAGCACCACCGGCACCGCGACCACAGCAGCCGGAACGGCCGGAACCGTGACGTTCCACCAGCCGCAGGATCCTTCGACCTCCGGCGGGTCGGTCCTGTTCCAGACCAGCCCACTCACCACGGCAATGTCGATCTTCGGCCATTCCACGCTCACTCTGAAGGCCACGCTGTCCGGGACGGACGCCAACTTCTACGTCGAACTGATCGATGTCGGCACCGATGGCAAGCAGACCCTGGTCAACAACGGCTTCCTGCGCGCCAGCCACCGGACGTCCGACGTCGTGCCGATGCCGGTGCAGGCGGGCGAATCCGTCACCTACACCATCCCGATCCGGGCCGACGACTGGCAGTTCGCCGCAGGCCATCGCATCGCCCTGCGGATCTCCGGCGGCGCCTCGTCGATGCTCACCCAGAACTCGACACCGGTCGACGTCGCCATCGCCACCGGCGCCGGCGGATCCGCCCTGACCCTGCCCACCATCAGCTGACCCCGGCCACCAGCCGCCCCCGAAGCTAGCCTGGTCGAAACGGCGCAGACTGCCGTCGCGGACACAGGCACAGGCGGGCACAGGGGGAAACGGTGGCGGGCGGGACGGCGAAGCGTCCGTACAGGACATCACCGCATGTGGAACAGGCCCGGGCCGACCGGCGGGAAGCCGCGGCCCGGGCTGTCGAATCCGCCGCCCTCAACCTGTTCGAACTGCACGGATTCGACGCGGTGACCGCAGGTGACATCGCGACCGCCGCAGGGATCTCCATCCGTACCTTCTACCGCTACTTCCCCACCAAAGACGATCTTCTGCGCGCCGGTGTCCGCCGCCGGGCACAGGCCATCGCCACCGCGTTGGCCGCCCGAGCAGCCGACGAACCACCCATGCGCTCCATCCGATGGGCTGTCCACGACGTCGTCGCCGCCGAGGACACCACCGACGTCGCCCGCTGGATCCGTATCTCCATGGTCAGCCCGGCCGCCAGCAACGTGATGCTCGGCATCAATGTCCTGGAACTCAACGCGGTCCTCGGCGACTTCCTCAGCACCCGCCTTGGCACCGCACGCGACAGCCTCCAACCCACGATGCTCGCGGTCGCCGCCGCGGCAGTCATGATCGCCGCACACGCACGCTGGAGCTTCCATGGCGGCGACCTCGCCACCATGCTCAGCGACGCCCTCGCCGTCCTCGACGCCATCCCCCCGAACGCAGCCGATATCTGAACGGCACCGCGAGGACCGCGCTGCGCTGCGATGAGTTGAGTTGAGTTGAGTTGAGGTACGGTCAGTGGTCGACCAGCGAGAGGGCGCGGCGCAGGTCGTCGGGGGTTGTCGGAACCTGCATGACCAGCAGAAGGTCCGGGTATTCCACCGGTCGCAGCTGGTAGACGTCCAGGGCGATTCGGCCGGTGGCCGGATGGTCGATCGAAATCGTCGCCGGTCTGAAATCCCGGATCGGGTAGGTGTTCCACCACTGGCCGAATTCGCGGCTCGCCTCGGTCAGCGCACGGACCAGCTCCACGAACCGGGCGTCGTCCGGGCGCTGGCCCACGGCCGCGCGGAACTGGCTCAGCACAGCCCGCGCGGCCGCTTCCCAGAACGGCATTCGTGCGCGGTTCTCCCTGTCCGTGAACATCATCCACAGCAGATTGCGCCGGCCTTCAGGTAACACGGCGGGATCATGCCTGATCCGAACGTACGGGGCGTTCCAGGCGATGAAGTCGAAGTACCGGTCGAACATGACGGACGGGTTCGGCGCGGTCGCGTCGACGAGGCGCTGGACCCGGGGCTCGACCTCGTCCGGGGCGGTTCGCGCCGGCGGCACCGGCAGGCCGGCCAGGACACGCAGGTGCCGGTGCTGGTCGGCATCGAGCCGCAGTGCGCGGGCCAGCGCGTCCACGACCTGCGCGGACGCCGCGATCGGGCGGCCCTGCTCCAGCCACGTGTACCAGGTGAGCGAGAGCCCGGCCAGCTCGGCCACCTCCTCGCGGCGCAGGCCGGGAGTCCGCCGCTGGCCGACGCCGTCGGGCAGGCCGACGTCCGCGGGCCGCAGGGCTGCCCGTCGCGCGCGCAGGAAGGTGGCCAGTTCGGCGCGGTGCATAGATCCTCGTCCCCTTGCTGTCCAGGAGTCCTGGGTATCACCATCGCAACCAGGTTGTCGGCGGTGACCGTGGCTAGCTTTACGCCCCATGGATGATCGTGAGAATTCAGTTCTTGTCATCGGCGCGACCGGACAGCAGGGCGGTGCGGTGGCCCGAGCGCTGCTGGGACGCGGGCGGAAGGTGCACGCGCTGGTACGTGACCCGCAGCGGCCCGCGGCGCGGGCGCTTCAGGCGGCGGGGGCCCGGCTCGTCGTCGGTGATCTGGACGACCCGGCATCGATCCGCACGGCCATGGCGGACGTGAGCGGCGTCTTCCTGATGCTGAGCAGCGTGACCTCGGGCACCGTGAGCCTGGCGGACGTCGAGTCCGAGGTACGGCGCGGAAAGTTCGTCGCCGACCTCGCGGCGCAGGCCGGTGTCGACCACCTCGTCTACAGCTCGGTTACCGGCGCCGACCAGGACACCGGCGTTCCGCATCTGGAAAGCAAGGGGCTCGTCGAAGCGCACATCCGGGATCTCGGCCTGCCGGCCACCGTCCTGCGGCCGGTGTTCTTCATGGAGAACTTCACGACCGTCACCCGCCCCGTCCTGACCGAGAACGGGCTGGTCGTCTCCCTCGCCCTGCGCCCGTCCAGCCGGCTGCCGCTGATCTCGATGGCCGACATCGGCGAGTTCGCGGCATTGGCGTTCGACGAGCCGGCGGCGTTCGTCGGTCAGACCCTGGTGATCGCGGGCGACCATCTCGCCGCCTCGGAGATAGCCGAACGGTTCGGCGAGGCGGCCGGAATCCCGGCACGTTTTCACCAGACCCCGCTCGAGCAGCTGCGCGCCTTCGACGAGGAGGTCGCGAAGATGTTCGCCTGGTTCGATTCCGGCGCGATGGAACAGCCCGATCTGCCGGCCCTGCGCGCCCTGCACCCGAAGGTCCTGACGATGGGGGCGTGGCTGCGGTCGGCGGACTGGCGCCCGCAGAACGCCGGCGATTTCGGCGGCTGAGCAGGTTCCTCGCGCGCCGCTTCGGCACACGCCGTTCGCAGCCACCGAGAACGAAGCAGGGGCCGCAGGCCGCGGGGCCGCAGGCCGCGGGGTCGCGGAACCGCGGGGTCGCGGAACCGCGGGGTCCCGGGACAGCGGGGTCCCGGGGCGGCGGGGCGGAGTTCGCCGGGCGGCGACGTACCGCGCCCCGCGCGTGGCCGCGGCAGGCGGTGGGTCAGCCGACGCGAAGCTGCACACCGGCCAGGGTGACCTCGTCTCCCCGCCGTAGCTGACGGCCGCGACGGGTCTCGACCTCGCCGTTGACCTGGACGTCCCCGTTGGCCAGCACTGTCCTGACCTCCGCGCCCGCCTCCACGACGTCGGCGAGCTTGAGGAACTGACCCAGGCGGATGACGTCGTCACGAATACTCACTTCACGCATCCGCCCAGCATGCCGGACCATCGCAGCGCCTGGTCGGCTGGCTACCCGGGGCTCCGCCGGGAACGGGGAACGTCACGCCGATACCTGAAGGCGGTAACGCCCGGACCTGCCGAAACAGCACGTCGCGCTTCAAAGCGCTACGCCCTTGATCTCGTGGTGACATCATGACCGGAGTTCACGCTGGACATCTGTCCATCTCTCGCCTTTTCTGCCCGCGAGCAAGGGAGACCAACTGTGGTGCGCTCGGGTCGATTTCGTCGAAAATTAATGTGCACGGTCGTCGCCGGTTTCATTGCCGCCGGTGTGCCGGTCGCGGCCGGCGCCTCGCCCGCGCCGGGCGCGTTCGCGAACACCTCGCCAAATGCCGTCATCGTCTGGGACCGTAACGCGCAGACCGCGATCTGGGATGTGGCCGGGCAGCAGCCGCAGGTGCAGGCGCGCAGCTTCGCGATGGTGCACGGAGCGGTCTACGACGCGGTGAACGCCATCTCCGGGCGCCCCTACGAGCCCTATCTCAGCGCTCCGCGCACCAACGGCCGCGAATCGGTGAACGCGGCGGTCGGCACCGCGGCCTTCCAGGTTCTCAGCTCGCTTTTCCCAGCTCAGCAGGCGCGTCTGCAGGCACAGTACGACGAGTGGATGGCGACCGTCCCGGACAGTGCCGCGAAGCGCGGCGGGGTCTCGGTGGGCAGCCAGACCGCCGCCGCGATGATCCG
Organism: Frankia sp. R43; assembly: GCF_001306465.1. Classification (NCBI taxonomy): domain Bacteria; kingdom Bacillati; phylum Actinomycetota; class Actinomycetes; order Frankiales; family Frankiaceae; genus Frankia; species Frankia sp. R43. The sequence goes on from NZ_LFCW01000005.1 coordinate 178,333, forward strand.
GGCGCGCCAGGGTGACGGGGCGTTCGGCGACCCGGCCTGGCCGATGGGTACCGAGCCCGGCCAGTGGCGGCCGACCCCGCCCACCTACGCCTCCGACACGGCGTGGGTGGCGAAGCTCAGGCCGTTCCTCCTGCCGAGTACGTCGATGTTCCGCAGCGCCGGCCCACCCGCGCTGACCTCCGCCCAGTACGCCCGCGACCTCAACGAGGTCAAGGAGGTCGGCGCGGTCAACAGCAGCACCCGCACCCTCGACCAGACGCAGGCCGCGATCTGGTGGCATGACCGTCACCTGGGCGAGTGGGAGATCAAGCGGCAGCTGGCCACCGGCCAGCACCTGACCGTCCTGCAGACGGCACGGATGTTCGCGATGGTGGACATCTCCGAGGCCGACGCGACCACCGCCTGCTACAACGAGAAGGCGGCCTGGATGTTCTGGCGGCCGGTGACCGCGATCCAGCTGGCGGACACCGACGGCAACCCGGCCACCGCGGCCGACCCGAACTGGATGCCGCTGCTCGTGACGCCGCCGCACCCCGATTTCACCTCGGGGCACACCTGCTTCACGGCGGCGAGCATGTCGGCGTTGGCGTACTTCTTCGGCCGGGACGACATAGCCTTCAGCGCCTACAGCGAGGCCTCGGGCACCACCCGGTATTTCCGGAGCTTCTCGCAGGCCATCGCCGAGGTGATCGAGGCCCGTATCTGGGGTGGCATCCACACCCGGACGGCCGACATCGAGGGTGCGAAGATCGGTGCGAAGACCACCGCCTATGCGGTCAGAAACTATTTCCGCCCCCGGCGGTAACGGAGCCTTTTCCCTCATCGACCCAGACCTGCGTTTCCCTGACCGTGGACGGTGATACGGAGAAGGATCACTGAAAGTCAGGGGCCGGCCGCCCGGGCTGCGGGTGATATTCCGCAGCGTGGGCGGCCGGCGTCCCGGCTGTTGGCGTGGGCGTGGGCGTGGCGGGGATTCGCAATCTGACCGGATCCGCCCCGGCGGGAAGGCCGCGGAGCCGTCAGGTACCGGCCGGCTCGTAGCCGAGGCTCCGGGCCGGTGCGTCGGTGCGGATGTCGGTCCGGTCGGTGAGCTCGTCGGCGGGGGACGTCCGGTGGCGGGGGACGAGCAGGGAGCCGAGCGTTCCGACGCCGGTCGCGACCGCGCCGACGACCAGGGCGACGCGGATGCCGTCGGTGAAGTCGGCGGCGCTGGCGTAGCCACCGGCCGCGGCGAACACCGAGGCGAGGACCGCGATACCGAAGACGCCGCCGACCTCACGGAAAGCGTTGTTGACCCCGGAGGCCACGCCCTCGAACTCGGTCGGAACCGACCCCATGACCACGTTCGCGACCGGGACGAAGAACAGGGCCATGCCGACGCCGGAGACGACGAAGGCGGGGACAAGGGTCAGGAACGACGTGTCGGGGGCCAGGTCAGCGCGCAGCCACAGCAGCCCGGCGGTCATCATGGCCAGGCCGGTGACCATCAACGGGCGCCCGCCGATCCGGTCGGACAGCGGGCCGGCGATCGGCGCGACGATCAGCGGCATCACCGTCCAGGGCAGGGTGCGCAGGCCGGCGCCCAGCGGTGAGTAGCCCATGACGTTCTGCAGGTACTGGGAGATCAGGAAGATCGATCCGAACATCCCGAAGGAGAACAGCACCGCGACCGCGTTGACCGCGGCGAACCCGCGGCGGCGGAACAGGCTCACCGGCAGCATCGGTGCGCCGCCGCGCCGCTCGGACCGCAGCTCCCAGGCGACGAACGCGACCAGTCCGACCGCGCCGGCGATCAGTGCACTTAGCACCCCGGCGCTCGTCCAGCCGTGGTCCTGCCCACGGACCACACCGAGGACCACCCCGAACAGGCCCAGGCTGACCAGGACGGTTCCCGTGACGTCCAGCCGGCTGGACGGCTCACGGCTTTCGGTGAGGCGGGTGAAGGCCAGGGGGATCACAGCGAGGCCCAGCGGGACGTTCACCCAGAAGATCCACTGCCAGGCCGCGCCCTGCGTGATGGCCCCGCCGACCAGCGGCCCGAGCGCGATGGCCAGGCCGGAGACCGCGCCCCAGATGCCCAGTGCGGCGCCGCGGCGCTCTGCCGGGACCGCGGCCGACAGCAGGGTCATCGACAGCGGCAGCACGATCGCCCCACCGACTCCCTGCACGGCCCGGGCAGCGATGAGCGTGCCGACGCCCGGTGCCAGTGCGGCGGCGGCGCTGGCCACGGTGAAGATCGTCAGCCCGGCGGCGAAGACACGGCGCCGGCCGAGCCTGTCCCCCAGCGCCGCCGCGGGCAGCAGGAGGACGGCGAAGCTGAGGGTGTAGGCATGTAGTACGTCATAGCATCGCATGTATGGACTTTCCTCCGTTGATGCCCATGCCTCAGTGGCCGCACGCCGACCCCGCCCTGTGGTACGGGCGTATGTCCGACGCCGACAACGACGCCCGCATACCGGACCAGTTCGACCGAGGTCAGCGGTATGCCGCCTTGACTGGTGACTACTGGATCGCCATGGCATGGGCCGACGACGGCATTTCGGCGTGGCGTGAAGACGTGGTTCGTCCGGAGTTCGAGCTGTTCCTGTCAGTTCTGCGCACCGGGAAATACCGGACGGTCGTGGCATGGGAGGAAAGCCGGATCACTCGTCATCCGGTGGCCGGCGCACAGTTCGGCAAGATCATGGAGGACGCCGGCGCCCGGTTGATCATCACCGATGGCGAGAAGGCCACCGTCTACGACTTCCGCCGGCAGCGAGACAGGGACGCCTGGCACGGCGCCGTGGGGAAGTCCGTCAGCGATTCCGGCCTGAAGTCGGAGCTGATCAAAAGGAAGAAGGAAGCCAAGCGAGAAGCCCTAGAGTTCCAGGGCGGGCCGGTTGGGTTCGGGTGGCGCTCCACGCTCACCCGGAAGCACAAGAAGATCGTTACCGTGTGGTCCGTCGATGAGGAGCAGGCCCGATGGTTGCGCGAGGCCGCGCAGCGGGTCCGCGAAGGGGAAGCAGTCCTCAAGATCGCGGATGACTTCTATGACCGTGGACTGCGTGTGCCGCACCGGTCCTCAGGACCGGATGACACCAGGGAGTCAGGCGTACTGGCACGGGCCAGCCTCTCGGCAATGCTGCGTAACCCCCGGATCGCCGGACTGTACGCGACAGGAAACGTACGTGAGGGCTGGACAGTGATAGGCCCGATGTCGAACTTCCCCGCAATCCTCACCGAGGAGGAATGGCGGGAGACGTGCGCAGCGCTGGAGGTCGTGAAGACCCGTAAAGGCACCGGAACAGCGGTCAAGGCCACGTTCGCCGGCTACTACGTCTGCCACAAATGCAAACGATCACTACTGAAGAACTCTCCCCGCAAGAATGCCCTCTGGCGGCATCGCCTCGGCAAGAGCCACTACCACCTTGAATGTGACCAGTCGTTCCACATCAACGTCGACGCAGCCGACGCCCTGATGACCCGCCTGATCGACGCCTACCTAGTGCGCCGAGATTGGGAGAAGGCAGGAGAGGTACAGGACGCCGACGCGCTGAAGGCCGAGCGGACCGAGAAAGAACGGGAACTTGCCGATCTCCCCCGCGCGATCGCCGAGAAGGAGATCAGCTTGCGGTTGGGTGGCCAGCTCGAGGCACAGATTGAAACCCGCCTACGAAAGATCGACACCGAGCTAGCCCGCCGCGCGCGTCTCGTGACCGTGCTTGACGGAGCAGAAGCACTCAGGCTGTGGCGCCATGGCACGCTCACGGAGAAACGACGTGTCCTGTCAACGATCATTGAGCGGATCATCGTGATTCCCGGGAAGGATCTTCCGTTGCGTGATCGACTGGACATCCAGTGGCGTCATCCCGGACCTGCCTAGCCGCTGTCGGTCCGCCCAGGTTTCGGTGTCAGCGCAGTCACGATCGCAGCCGCCATCAACGCCGATGGTTCCGGTGCCCGTGCGAGCTGTGCCGCGATCCACCGGGCATCGGCCGCCGCCTCATCGTCAATATCTGACGCGGCAGATTCCCCACCTGACGAGCAGGAACGAGGCTGCGTCGCGGTCCGGCCACGCCGTCGGCCAGGACCAGTAGCCCGTGCACCCCCGGAACCACCAGCCTTTCCCGCCTCACCACCAACACCGCGCCGAGGCTCCCGCGCCAACGCCGGTCGAGGTGCAGCCCACCCACCCACCCCCGCCACCACGACTACCGTCACCTCACCCGCACCGCCACCAGCCACCACCCCCAACGACGAAGAACAAGACGAAGAACAAGCGGCGCCTTCGGCGCTCATATCAGGGCCGACCACCAGCCCACCCGGCTCCACCGAGCCCGAACCGGAGTCGTCGAGGTCATCGAACAACGACGGTTGGACCGAGCCGGTACTCATCTCTCAGCCGACCCAGTGCCGACCGGGCTACTAGCCGCCCGTGCCGATGACAGCCCCGACGGATCAGCCCGCCCCAGCTGCAGTCCCCGACCCGCATAGGCCCACGTTCCGATCACGTCCGTGGCAGGGTCACCGTCGACACGGCCGAACGCATCCACCAGCGGATGCCCCGACAACGCGGCCCCGAGAGTCCGGGACCACACCCGCCGCGCCGACCGTAGGCTGGTGAACGTCGTCGAGTAGGCCCGCGATTTCGTCAGCCAGTGGCCGCCGAAACCCGCCTGGTGGGCCCACCGCAGCAGACGCGGAACGTCGCCGGACTCCCGACCAAGCGCCTCATCCAACGCCGAGCTGAACGCCGCATCCTTGCCGAGCCGCCAACACGTCTCCACCAGCCGGCGCAGGTGCGCAGGCAGCGTCAGCCGCTCCAGCGCGGCCAGCGACCGCACGGGATGATCCAATGCACCGCCGCCAGCACTTTTAGTGATGTACTTCGCGAGGTAGTTAGCGACCGCGCCGCCGGCCGCCGCACCGTCCACCGTGATCCGCCGGATATCGACCTGGACACCCCAGCGCACCTCCCACCCGTCGTCGGTCGAGGTGCCGAGCGGGTCAGGATCGGGTGCCCGCACAGCCACCGACCCGACCACGTCCCGCAGCGTGTCCGCGACCAGCTCACCCGCCGCCCAAGCCGGTGGAGCCGACCCCGGCCCGCCGGGACCGTCCACCCTGATCACCACATGCAGATGCACCACGCCCCGCGACTGCATCTCAGCCACTTTCACGAACGACATCCGCGCCGAGCGCCGCAGCCCCGCCACGGTCAGACCCGCAGCCGCCGCCACCGCGGATTCCATCCCGTCGCGGGTGGCCTTCCACAGCTTCGGAACGAGCGCGTTCCACACCACGCTCCGGCCGTACTGGTAGCAGTCCACGCACAACGCCGACCCGAGCCGCGAATCCGCCTCATGATGCCGTTCGTGGCAGCCCGCCGGTTCCCCGTGCGGACACAGGCCCCGCCGAGGGTGACACGCCCGCACCCGACCGCCGTTACCGCCCTGCTGACGGCGGGAATGCACCGGCCCGAAGCTCGGAGCCGTCAACGTGACGAACCACGCCGGATGGCCGCTCACCGAATCCGGAACGCCCTTGCCGCCCGCCAGCCCGGCCAGGACCAGCCGCCTGGAATCCCGCTTGTAAACCGCCGAACACGCCGGACAGGCACTCTCCCGCCGGTTGTTGCACCTCACATGCAAGACCCCGCCCGGAAGATCCGCCCCGGACAGCGCCCGCCGCACCTCACCAGTCCCCGTATCCACATGATCGACATGGCCGGACAGGCGAATCGGACGGGAACACCCACCCGCGACCGGCCGACCCGCAACCGCCTCACTCATGATCATCTTCCTGGTCAGGGCATGACCGGGACCGGCCCGGGACAGCACAAACCCAGGCCGGTCACAGCCACACGAGAAGAAAGGAGAAAGAGGGGTTAGCCCTGATCCCGGTCGGTGCGACGGTTAACGAACCGGTCCCACATCGCCTCAGCCTCAGGACCGCCGTCGTCGAAATCCGCTGGAGGGACCGGCGGCAACGCCCGAGGCGGCTCAGGCGTCCACGCCCGCAGCGGCACCGTCGTGTCCTCGTCCGGCCGGTACTCACCCACGTCCGGCACCCAGCCAGCCGCCGCCGGCCCCGCAACAGACCCAGGAGGAGCAGCAGCCACAGGACCCGCCGCAGCCGCAGGCGAAGCTGGGGGTGGGGCTATCGGCCGCACCGGCCGCCCCAACATCGGCAACGTGGGCGTCGGGACACCCCCGCCCGGCAAAGCCGACCAGGCCGCAGGCGCCCAGTCCGGCGCTTGACCCCACCGCGCCGCCATCGTGTGAATCTCACCGTCATCGACGTATGCGGCCCGGACCCGGACCGGTGTCGGATCACCATCGACCAGCACATAGCCAACCCCGGGCAACGACATCGGGATACGGTCCGTCCACGCACCCCGCGTATACGCATCGTCACCGAGAACCAACCCGACCTCGCTGGCACCCATCCGCAGGGCAACGCGGGTCTGGAACAGGTCCCGGAACGGCAGGACCTCCTTACGCGGGTCCTGCACCGCCCCGATCACCACCACCCCGACCGCCCTGCCCTGGGACAGCAACAGCGACAACGCCGCCGAGATCTTCTGCTTCGCCTCCCGATCCGTCGCATACGCGGTCAATGCCGCGATCTCATCGACCATCACCACGATCAGGGGCTCTTTGGTCGTGGGCTTGTGCAGCCGGGACCGGCCCCGCAGCCAACCCGTACGCCGATTCATCGCCGCCACCGCGTCTTCCAACAGGTCCGCGATCCCACCGATGTCCGTGGCGAACCGCTCGAACAACGGCTCACCGAACCCCAGCTCCATCCCACCCTTGGGATCAGCTGCCCAAATCCGCACCAGCCCCGCATGGATATGCGGACCGAGCCCGCGAAGAATTGACCACAGAACCGAACCCTTACCCGCCCCCGACGCACCCGCGACCAGCACATGAGACCCACGCACCCGCAGCAGCCACGGCCCGCCATCCTCACGCCGGCCCACCACGACCGCGTCCAACCCCGACGCGCCCTCGCCATCGGCGTCGAGATCCTCCGCCGTCACCAGCTCCCCGAGCGCCTCACGGGTCGTCAGCACCACATCCGCCCGCCCCGCATGCTCCAGATCCGGCACCACCCGCAGGCCCCGGCCACCCATCGCCGCCGCCAGCCGCAACGCATGACGCTGCAGATCCGCCACCTCCTGCCCATCCCGGACCCGCACCCGCATCACCGCACCCGCAGCCGTCCGCCGTACCCGCCACACCCGCGGCGTCCGCCCCCCAATTTCCAGCCCCGCCGCCCGACACGCCGCAGCCCAGCGCCGCCGCAGCCGCCCGACCCCCAGCCAGCCCAGCACCGCGCGACGCCACCGGCCCACCACCGCCACCGCCAGCACCGCCACACCCAGCAGCACCCGAGCACCATCCGCACCGACCAGCCCCGCCAGCTGCCCCCACAACCAGAGAGCACCGACCAACACCCCCAGCTCACGGCGCCACCCCACCACCAGCCGAACGCCGTACCGCACCACCAGCTCAGGAACAGACGGCCGCATCCGCAGCCGGAACGTGTCCGGCCGCAGCCTTCCCGGACGCACCTGCAACACCGGCATCACCACCACCACCCCTCATGAACGGCCCGATCAGACGACGCAGAAACGGACGGGGGTGGCGACCCACCGAAGCAGGCCACCACCCCCACGCCGGTCAGCCCTTCGAACCCGCCCCCGACGCCGGCTTGATCGACTTCGCGGAGAACGACACGCCATGCCGGGAGCCCATCTCCCACACCCGCCCCACCAGACCCGTGATCACAACCGGCGCACCCACCTGCACAGTGGGCGCCGAACCGGCCACCTTCACCGTGACCACACTCGCCGGCCCGTCAGCCGACCCGAAAACGATCGGCACCTGAAACATCAGCTCACCGTCCGCGTTAGCCTTCTGCGACTCCTTGCCCCGGTTGTCCTGCTCCATCACCGGAGCCGCCGGACCCATCGCCAACATGATCGTGAACGCTGTCACGTCAACCGGAATAACGCGCATTTCCTGCTACCTCCAAAACGTCGAACCCTGACCTGAAACACACCAGGAATCCCGCGACACGACCGTTCCCGAAACAGCCCGAAGAACGTCCATCCACATCGTGAACATTCACCGGAACCAGTCGAGAGAAAAACAGGCGACCATGCCGCGGGCACACACGGAAACCGCGGAACCGCCTTCTACGAGCCCCCGCCGTCACTCCCCGAGTCGACGAGGAACCGCAGCGTCTCACCGGCCAGCGCCACCACCAGCGCATCCCGGTGCCGGGGCTTCTGCAACGTCCACGGCGACAGATGCAGCACCCCCGCAGCCCGCCGACGCCGCACCCCCAACGGCTGACCGCGCATCGTGTCCGTCAACCCGAACAAGATCCCCACCGCCGCGCCCTGCCGAGCCGGCAGACGCCCCGCACCCGCCCGCAGCAGCCCTTCCGCCGCCACGGCCCGCACGACCAGCGGCAACCCGCCGTCCCCCACCAGCAACCTGACCACGTCCGGCGCGTAGGCAATCAACGCACCCGCGTCAGCCCCGCGACGCACAGCACCATCCAGAGCCACCCACAGGTCCGCCACATCCGGAACCGTCACCACGACACCCCCACCTCACCCGACGTCGGCACCGACACCGACACCCCCGGGCCCGACAGCGCCCGATCCACCACCGTCAAAACCACCAGCGTCGAGGCACTCACGACCGCCGAAACCACGACGCTCAACGACACCAGCGCCAGCCAGATCACGACCGTCTGACGCCGACTCGTCTTCTCCCCGCTCATCGCGCCACCACCACCGCGATCGCCACCACAAGCAGACCCGCGACCAGATACGGCGCGGACTCAATCGCCCATTCCAACCCCGCCAGCACCAGGTAAAGCCCGCACATCGCCCCACAGGCCATGGCGAAAAACCGCCACAGCGACGACCGCCTACGCGCATGCCGCGCCATCAGGAATCCGTCCTCTCGGAACGCGGAGCCGGTCAGCTCCACAACCGAAATCCTGACGCCAGACAGCCAGACAAAAACAGTACCGGCAGCACGTACTTTCACGCCGGAATGCACGACGAAACCCGGACGCCAGCAACGAGCCGGACCCGGAGCACCGACACCAACCGGACCAGACCCGGACGAAACCTTGACACGATCAGTAGTCAGACGATTCCATGCGGGAAGGCCGACAGGACCACGACAAAACCCGGACAGGACCCCACGCCCCCGTGACCACGACCGGACCCACCACGATCGACGCCCTCACGGATCTGCTCCGCCGCCTCTACAGGCCCGGCATCCGCTACGCCGCCACGTTGCTCCACAGCCCCCACGCCGAGGACACCATCCGACTCGTCACAGGCCGCGCCCCAGGACCAGCCGACGACGACCGGACACGCCTGGACCACCTCACCCAGGCACACACGATCATCTGCGCCGCCGTGGCCGCACTCGGTGAACCCGAACGCACCATCGCGCGTCACCTGTTGGATCTTCACGGCGACAGCACCCGCGTCCGAGGAGGCATCGAGACCCGGCGCGAACACGCGGCCCGCCTCTACAGCACCAACCCCGCGACGCCCATAACCGGACCAAGCTTCCAACGCCGCCACGAACCGGCCATCACGCTCCTGCTCGCCGCCGAGATCATCCGCCGCGTGCCATCCCCGATGCCGCGACCACATCCCCGCGCCACCCCGAACGCCGACGTCCTCGGCACCGCCCATTCCGCCACACCCGCACCCGCAGCGCCACCCCCACCAGCCAGCGCCTACCAACCCAAACCCAGACCCGCATGAACGACGACGGCCCCGGACCACGTCCACACGCGATCGGGCGAGACCGATCACGCGGGGAAAGGTCAGCGGGGCCGTCAGCTTTCACGGACACACGGCGTCGTACACTTAGAACAGCGTACGGGCATCACCAGCCTATTCGGACATCGACGTCACGTCCGGTGAAAACGTGAACTCGAAAACGTTCTTCTCCTTCCAGCCGTCCGGGTCGCGAACCCGAGCAGGGAGACAGGAAACCTTCAGGCCATCCGGCACCTCATCGCCCACGATCTGCGCACCAGCGACCAGAAGCTTTCCATGGTCGCCATCGCACATTCTTACATACCGCTGAATCGCGCCCACCCGAGTCGCCAGCGCCGTATCGGGTAGCGGTATCGTCGTGAGATGCATCACGATCACGCCGACAAAACTCAGCTGCAGCATTCCAGCGGCAGCCCCTAGAAGCTCCTCCGGCTCCATCGCCAAGAAGTCCCAGCCCGCTACGACCGGACTAGCCTCCAGTCCCTGCCAGCGTTCCAGCCCACCCAAAACCAGCCCGTCATCGTCGGGAATCTCTAGGAATTCCAACTCGCGGGCATCGAACTCCAGACGATTCCTTCTCGCGTATCCCAAGAACACGACCCCCTTTTATAGTGCCGACCCAGAAACCGTCGCCGGTACCCGCGCCTCCCAGACATACATCCGGCTCAGCGTTCCGTACTTCCTCAGTAGGACTCGATGAGCGGTGAACGTAACCCCATCCGGGATCACACCCATACTCGGATCGGAAGCTGTCATCACGATCCCAGGCGCACCACCAGTCTCCAGATAGCGACGACGCAGCTCCGTCCCCACAGCCCACGCGACCCGCGACCCTGTCAGCTGAGTCCCATCCCGATGCACCAGAACCAGACCCACCCAGGCCGACGAAGAAATCTCCATCGCCGTCCCCATCAGATCACGCTCTACCCGCCCCAGCCCGAACGGCAGCAGCTCGGATACTCCATCGAGCCGCCGGAGTGGCCAAGGAACATGCAGGCCGACGATCAACCCGTCATATCGTTCATGCACCAGATCCGGAAGATCACCGACCTGCAGCTCCCAGCCCGCAGCCGTCAGCAGCGCGGACCCCCTCACCAGTCACCCGGCCCCGGACGCCTGTACGGATCCATCACAGAGTCGCGACCACCCCCCGAGCCAGAAACGGCAACACCCGGTACTCCGGCGTCCGCTGCATCTCTGCGTACTCCGCCACCTCCCGCCGGTTCATGAACGGCGCCACCACGTGAACCGCGGGCACCACCAGCGCCCATGCTCCGACCGGAGTGACCAACCCCCCGGGATGGATCAGAATCCCCGGACCCGATCGAAGGTTGGTCGTCATTGGTACGACTCATCGTCATCGGCCACGGGGCGGTAGTCGTCATCGTCTCCCCACTCCCACGTTTCGTCGTCACCGTCCCCGTCCCATGGTCCGTCGCCACCTCCCGGATCCGTCAGGTCCGGGAACTCCGCGGCCCCTAGCGCTTCCACGAACGCCGACCACTCGACCGCAGGCACCAGCAGCGGCGGAACTTCCGCGCGACCGGCCTCCCGCAACGCCACGCCCAGCCCGCATACCGACGCGACCTCCAACGCCGACGACCCCGCGCCCGACGCCCGACGCCACACCAGAGGCTCACCACCCCACGACGGCAACGGGAACTCCCTGCCCAGTGCCATCAACGGGTCATACGTCTTCACACACACCCCCAAAGTCTCCGGACACAGGAAGCCGATGCCACCTGCCAGGACGGCAGCCCCGGGCACAGCTAGAACATGGATGTGTGTGGTCCGACGCCACACCCGGGACCGCCACAGGAAACACGCAGGCACCAGCTATCGGAACAAGCACCTGCATGCCCCTGGCACGGCCCCAGCCGGAGGGGCCATCCCCAACCCCGACCAGAACCGTCACTGATGACTATCTGCGTCCGGATGAGTCGCCGTAGTGGCCGTTCCCATGACTTCTACGTGACCTCGACCGCGCCGATTCGGAGCAGCATGACTTCAAGGTGTCCTTGCGTGACTTCCAGGCCGCAGCACGTGACATTTCGGCACTGCGCGGCCACCATGGCGAGGCACCGCTGTTCGTCCTCTGCCGTCCAGCCGAGAGAACGCGCCCATGACACCGCCGTCAGTGAATACTTCCCGCACGCTCCTCGCGCAGCTCATCCACGAGCGCCGTTGGACCGTCCAGGACTTCCTTCGCGAGTACACCGCCACCGCACGGTCGATCAACCTTAAGGCGGATGAGGTAGGGGAACGCCAGGCGAAGCGCTGGTTGGCCGGGACGCTCAAGACCCACCCATACCCCTCAGCCTGCCTGATTCTGGAAACGATCTTCGATCAGAGCGTCGAGGTTCTCTTCGCACCACCTGCCCGCGAGTCACCCGCCCACGTTCCGGTCCGATCGGTGCCACAGACAGGCGCCCTTGCTGCCTACCCTGGTAGGGAGAGGAGCCACAGCGGCTCGTCTCCCGACACGGCAGCGCCGGAAGGGCTGAGTCTCATGGCCGCAGATGAAACCGCTCGCTTCTTCGCACACGCGCAGGCAGCCGACGCCGGCCCCGAGGTCGTGACGTTGCTCTACAACGAGGTACGCCGTATCGCCCACTCGTACCCTGCCGACGGTGGTCCAGCGCTGCTGCCGGCCCTCAGCACCACACAGCGCTTTGCCTTCCGCTATCTCGACGGCCCAACCCAGCCTGATCAGGTACGCGATCTATATTTTCTCACAGGTGTCGTCTGCGGCCTGCTTGCCCATGCGAGTCTTGACCTCGGCCAGATAGACGCCGCCATGAGCCAGACACGGACCGCGCTTCTATGCGCAGACCGAGCCGGACATGCCGGATTGCGCGTCTGGCTCCGCAACGAGCAGTGCTCCATAGCGCGATGGGCCGGATGGCATCACGAGTCTCTCCGATTCGTCCAGCTTGCATCTGCCGACGCGGCCACCGCGAGGGGGTCATCGGCGCTTGGGCGCGCATTGCGAGAGGCCCGCGCCCAAGCAGCCATCGGGAATACGGAGGCAGCGCAGACCGCTCTAACCGAGGCCACCCGCGTCAAGGCGCTAATGCAGCCCGATGAACTCGACGAGATCGGAGGCCAGGTAACGTTGTCCACCCCGGACAGCCTCTTTGTCGCTGCCGATGCGCTCTCGCTCCTACCAGATGCTATCGCAGCCGAAGAAGCCGCGATGAGCGCCGTGACAGCCTTCACCGGGACGCCGGTCGGCGCGGTCAAGCTGGGCAATTTCGCTGGCGCACGGATTGACCTAGGTCTTGCCCGTGCCCGTCGAGGTGACGTTGACGGAGCCCGCGACGCCCTCCGCCCAGTGCTCGATCTCCCACCGCACCAGCGGTTGTATGGCATCGTGGCCAACGTTCAACGGGTACAGGCAGCTCTGAGTGACGCACGCCACCACGGCTCACCTATCGCGCGCGACACCGCGGCCGAGATAGAAGCATTCACCCAGATCCGCGCACTCCCGAGGTAGGTACAGGATCCACCTACCTGCAAAGACATTTCCTCGTTTCCAACCGTAAGGAGAGATGATGTCCCCTGCCCTGGAAACTGTCGTAATGCAGCCAACACCTCTATGTAACCTAGACTGTTCGTATTGCTATCTTCCGAACCGCAAGTCCAAGCACCTCATGCCATTATCAGTCGCCCGCGCGGTGGCCGATGGAATTCGGATATCAAACGACGCAGAAAGCCCGATCGAATCAAATATAATTTGGCACGGAGGTGAGCCGCTAACTGCAGGAATAGACGCTCTAATGCACCTCATGGATTGCTTTCCGGGCACAACCAAACATAGTGTTCAGACAAATGCGACACTCATCGATCAACAGTGGGTAGACTTCTTCGAGAGCCAAAAGATTCACATCGGAATCAGCATCGATGGTGAGCGATCGGCCAACACGCAACGCCAGGACTACTCGGGCCGCGAGGTGTACGATCGCATCGTTTCCGGAATTGAAGTTCTCCGAGGTCGAGGCGTACCGTACGACATGATCGCCGTCGTTTCAGACCCGAATCCGCGACGCGCGGAGGAACTTTACAGCTTCTCGGTTTCACTAGGATCGCGTTCACTGGCCGTAAATATCGAGGAACGCGAAGGGGAAAATCGGAGGGACCACCATTTCGTGGATCACGCAATCAAAGGGTTTTGGACGGCGCTTTGGGAGGCGTGGCAGTCCGAACCGGCAATTCCCGTACGCGAGTTCGAGCGTATCAGGGACTACGCGTTGATCCCAAATCGAGATCGAGGGTTTCCACTGGCCGATCCGTTTCCCACTGTCTCGTGGGAGGGTAAGGTTACGCTTCATTCTCCCGAGCTATCCGGATATTCTTCGCCTCGCCACGGCGAATTCGCCAGTGGCAACGTTTTAGATCAGCCGTTCCACCAGATCATCGCAACCGGACAGCAATCGAGTTGGGTACACGAATACGCTCGTGGAATCGCGAACTGCCGCGAATCGTGTAGAATCTTCGACTTTTGCCGCGGTGGCCATGCCTCGAATCGACACTTCGAACACGGACGACTTGACGGCACGGAAACGAGCTACTGTCGCAATAGTAAAATCGCCCTGTTCGACGCGGTAGGTGAGAAAATTTGCGCGCGCGCTAGTAATTGGCCAGGTCCCCCCGGTGGGCAGCAGGCGCCGCATCCGAAATTCGATAATCGTCCGTCCTGGGACAACTGGGGCAAGAGTTCGCGGAAATTTGACAGTAGTCCAAGTTGGGACAATTGGGACAAGAAAGGTAGAAAGTAGGCGCGGAGGGCCTTTACTCCACCGAAATTCCTATTTCTTCCGCAAGAATTACGCCGGCTTCGCCGGTCTGCTCCAGACTAATCCTGGCACCTCTCATTGTTGTGAGGCCACTAACGCCCCTCAGTTCGGCGTTCCGGAGATCGCTCCCTTCGGCCGAGGCGGCATCAAACCGCATTTTATCTAGCTTGCAGTCACGAAAAACAAAACCATCCATCCGCCCCATAAATTCGGCGTCCCGAAAAGTGCATCCCTCAAAGAGAACTAGACCGGATACCTTTTCAATTTCCCATGAACAGAAATCCATCCGACAGTTGATGAATGCGACATCCTCAATACGCTCGAATTGAGCCGACCAGCCAACTGCTTTGCAGCCCGAGAATTCTGCTCGGCGGATTACAGTTTTGATCCACGAAGAGTTGGAGAGGTCGACTACCTCAAATCTTACATCGCTGCAGCTAAGTGGCCCAAGCGTCGCGCCCGAGAGTTCGCATCCAGCCAGAATGGACCGTGATATGGACCCTTCGCCACGGATTCCGGATTGCTCGCCCGCCAACCTGGCTCCGCTGAGATTGAAGCTTCCAGTCAGGCTTGCAACTTCGTCTTCTAGTTCGTCAGCCTCTACCGATGGTCGCCGCATTCGCCGCTGTTCGCCCAAGTCTCTAAAGTCCATGGACGCCAGCATAGAGGCACCGTAGCCAGGCATCCGGGAGACATGGCGCGGCTAGATCATGATCTTCATCGTCAATCTTCTGTACGGTTTCAAGGCACGCCTACGGCGCGCGCGTGTGACCTGCCGCACACGCCGCGCGCGCCGCACTCGCCACGCCCGGCAGGCTCGCCGCACGCGGTGGGGCCCCGCCTCCCTTCGGTCGGCTCCCCACCGGTGCGTCGGCCCGCCGGGTGTGTCGGATGCGTCGGCCCGTCGGAGCGTCAGCCCCCACGCCACCGACTGTCAGACTCAAAGGTGCACGTCTCGCTGGTGTTTCCTGGGGCGCCGCCCCAGACCCCGACCGGACGCTCTGGAGGAGGGGGAGGAGCCGCACGGCACCGGTGATCGCCTCCGCCAAACCGGCGCCGTAGGCAATCCCGGAACCCCCCACCCGCGCAAGGGCGCACGACGACCAGCCCGGTTACGGAGCGTCGGCGCCCTTGCACGGGCAGGAGAACCCGGGATAGGGCTGAAGCCCGCCGGTCCGACGGAGGAGATCACCTCAGGCCAGGGTCTGTTATGAAGATCAGGATCGGGTCCGGTCCTCTCCGAGCTACCGGACCCGATCCTGACTGGTCACTGTCTGATCAGTGGACGTGGTCCCGGAGCGCTGATCAGATCTTGCACGAGCGCCCGCCCATCCGTGTCTGCCGTGTCGATTCCGTCGCGGATGGCCACGAGCCGGACGTTCTCACGGTCGAGCAGGGCCAGGACCGCGACCCGTCCGACTTCCGTCGACGCGATCCGGTCGATGCTGTCGACCGCGACCAGGGCGCAGCGCTCCGCCTGTAGCTTCCGGAGGACAAGCGACCAGGCCCACAGCCCTTCCCGCTGCTGATGCACCGTCGGACCGACCAGCCAGCCCCGGTTACGGCACAGGGTCACGAACGCGGTTCGCTGTATCGCCCGCTCCACGACAGGGACGTCATCCCGAACAAAGCTCATGGCCCGGGTCACCACCGCCACCACCGCCGACGCCGCGCCGGACCGGTCGACATCGCCGCCCCGATCGCCGATTCGGCTATCGAGCGCAACGCCGCCGCCCGCTCCGCAGACACCATGTCTTCCCAGTCAACCCACCCGTCCGGACCCTCACTAGCCCAGGCAGGCCACAGCACTTCCGCCGCCGCATCCAGGCAGGCCGCGCCGAGCACCACCCATCCCCAGGCAGCATCCGGCGCACCCATCCGCAGCCGCACCCCAGGTGCCACCACCACGACGTCCGTCCCGTTCGGAACAGTCCGGGAGGGCACCTCCACGGCCGCCGCCGTTCCCCTACCGATCGTCACGTCTGATTCTGCGTTCTCGCGTACGCTCTTCACAGGTTCCGCCCTGCTCTCTCAGGTGTGGGACCAGGCCCGGATTCGGTGTTCGAGCACCGACCCGGGCCGCTTTGTTCGGTAGATCAATTGTCGCAACTTCGCTATACGTTGTGAACGCAGCCGATCAACGCCAAACGGCCGGTACCCCGAGCACGGGATACCGGCCGCAGAACCGACAGCCGAGAGCTACATCCGCGCGTTGCGCCGATTGCGGACCATGTCCGCCAGCGCCACGACGCTCCGGGGGTCGAGGCCCAGCAGTTCATCCCACAGCCGCTCACCGGTCGGGCCCTCAGGCATGGTCACCAGAAGCGTGTGCAGACCGTCCTGATAGGGGGTCCACCCCCCATGACCCGGTACTTCGCGGGTTGGTACCCACCCTCCCGGATCCGCCGGTAGCGCGCCGTCAGTCGCCGATCGGAACCGCAGTATGACGTCGGTGCCATTCCGGACCATCGTCCGGTGGTCGATGTAGACGACGCGCGGCAGGGTCGCCGTCACGTTGACGAGGTCCCGCAGCGTAGCGCCCGCCCGCACACCCAAGTCATAGACGCCATGGGGCCGAGGCTCAATCGTCACGAACGGTCGGCCCCGGTACGGGTCACGGTCATCTGAAGGCGGAATACTGGTCACGGGTCATCTCCCTGTTCACGCAGGTAGTGATCAAGGTCCCGGTGTGGTGGTGGAACACCCGCCGGGACCGCCAATAACCAAATGATACAACGCGGCGCGCCATCATTTTCGGGAAACGTAAGATCGCGGCGTGACCGACGACGACCCGTTGCTCAGCTACAGCCAGCTTGCCGAACTGGCTGGAGTCCAGCCGAGCACCTTGCGTCGGTACCGGGCCGAGGGGCGCATGCCCCCACCCGACGACGAGCCCGCGCCCGACCGTCCTCGGTGGCGCAAGTCGACGTTCGAGGCGTGGATGGCGAGCCGACCCGGACGTGGACGCAGCCTCAGCCCCCGCCAGTCGACAGGCGACAGCTAGACCCCGAACAAACGAAAAGACCCGCTTGCAAGAGCAAGCGGGCGTATCGACCCAGGTCGAACGTTGCTACGACGTACTACTTGCGTAGGCGTTAACGGTCCATTCCAGCTCGGCCAGGCTGGCGTGGAGGTGCTCGCGGATCGACGGGAGCGCCATCGTGACCACCAGGTTGTCCAGGGAGGTCATGAAGGCGGCGAGGCAGGTGACGACGAAGGTCCAGGTGAGGCGGTTCCGGTCGGTGGCCATCAGGCCTTCCCTCCAAGGTAGTGACTGACCACTTCCTTACGCGGCCAAAAAAAATTCCGCGGATGACTCGTTTTGCTACTCAGTCGATGTCGGCCACATCGGCGTCGGCGGGCTCGGAGACCGGGCCCGTGAAGCCTTCGGCCAGCACCTTCTTGCTCACCCCGATGCCCGCGCCATCCGTGCAGATGATCTGCGCCCAGCGCTCGTCGAGGGCAGGCAGGTCCATGGCCGCCGAGACGTTGCAGAGCATCCCCATGGCGAAGAAGGCACGTACGACGTCGACGTCCAGGCCACTGAGACGCTCGACCGCGTACCAGAGATCCCGGAAACCCCGCCGCGTCGCGGCCCGGATGTCCGGATCACCACAGGCCGCGTATGCCTGCATCTGCATCAGCAGGTAGCTGGGTTCGGCCAGCAGGTCGTTGTAGGCCACAGCCATCGCGGTCATGGCCTCCTGGCCGGACCGCTCCCCCGCCGCGGCCTCGAAGGCCGCGACCGTTCGGGCGAAGGTCTCCTTCACGGCCGCCAGGAACAGGCCCTTCTTCGAGCCGAACAGCCGGAACAGGTAGGGCTGGGAGATTCCGGCCGCCGACGCGATCGACTCGGTCGACGTGCCCTCCAGCCCACCCCGCGCGAACTCCGACACCGCGGCGGCGAGCACCGACACACGGCGTTCCTCTGCCGTCAACCTTGCCCCTGCCGCTGCCACGAGAACGAAGGTAGTGGCCAATCACTACTTCGTCAAGCGGACGGGCCAGCCAGCCGACACCGGGCAGCTCGCTGGGCCAGCGCACGGCTCTGCCAGTCGGCGGTGCAGGTCGTCGAGGGTCCGCCTGGGGGATGTCGATCCGAAACCGGGTGATCGTTTCGCTCATGCCCGGAACGCTGGGGATCCTTGCAGACAATCCCCGTCCTCAGCTTTCCGCGTTGCCGGTACCGGCCAGCTCCGTGGCTGAGGCGGCGCGGCCGAGCCGGCGGGCGAGCGCGCGGATGTGGTCTCTGAGCTCGGGCGGGTCGAGGACCTGGAAGTCGATGCCCTTCAGGGCGACGTAAAGGGCGATCTTGTCGAGGGAGTCGCCACCCGCGTGGAACAGGCAGCTGTCGGCGTCTCGGGGCACGAGCCGGCCTGCGGTGGGCGAGGTGTGCTCGGCGACGACCTGAAGCGGCGCGTGGAACAGGATGGTCGCCTGGTACCGGTACGGAGCGGCGGTGAGGGCGTTCGCGACGTAGGCGTGCGCTCCCTCGGCGGGCTCGGGCCGGGGCGTGAAGCGTGGCCCGGGCTGCGGTGGCGCCGGGTCCATGCGGTCGACGCGGAAGGTGCGCCAGTCGTCACGGTCGAGGTCGAAGGCGAGCAGGTACCAGCGCCGGCCGGTGTGCACGAGGCGGTACGGCTCGACGCGGCGGGTGCGCTGCTGATAGCCGAAGCGGACGCCTTCGTGAGCCCGGCAGGCGGCGGCCAGTGCGAGGAGCAGGTCCGGGTCCACGGTCGGGCCGGGACCGGTCAGCGGCAGGATGGCGGACCGCATCGCGTCGACCCGGTGGCGCAGCCGGGATGGCAGGACCTGTTCGAGCTTGGCCAGCGCACGCAGCGACGTCTCCTCGAGCCCGGTGACCGTCCCGGTGGCGGCGCGCAGGCCGACGGCCACGGCGACGGCCTCGTCGTCGTCGAGCAGCAGCGGGGGCAGGGCGGCGCCCGCGCCGAGCCGGTACCCGCCGCGGGTGCCGGTGGCGGACTCGACGGGGTAGCCGAGGTCGCGCAGCCGGTCGACGTCGCGGCGCACCGTGCGGGTGGTGACGCCGAGGCGCTCGGCGAGCTCGGCGCCGGGCCAGTCACGCCGGGACTGCAGCAGGGACAGCAGCCGTAACAGCCGAGCCGACGTTTCCAGCATCCGCGCGCAGCTCCCTCCGAGCTGAGGAACGAACCTGTCCTCAGGAGTCTCCAGGATGGCTGGTACCGGCCTGACCAGGCCACCTGCTCAGATCAAGGAGCGACCGAGCGATGACACGCATCTACCTGGAAAAGGGTCGGACGAAGATCGTCGCCTGCGCGCTGGACTGGCCCGGCTGGGCTCGCATCGGCAGCACCGAGGACCGCGCCGTGGCCGCGATGACCGCGTACGCCGACCGGTACCGGCTGATCACCACCGACGCCGGGCTGACCTTCGACCCCGGGCCGATCACCGTCGTCGACACGGTGACCGGCGTCAACACCACCGACTGGGGCGCGCCCGGCGTGCCCGTCGCCGAGGACAGCGGCCCCTACCGTGTCGCGGCGGCGCAGCGCACCGTCGCGGTACTCCAGACCGCCTGGCGCACCCTTGACGACCTCGCCCGGTCAGCCCCGCGAACGCTCCGCAAGGGGCCCCGCGGCGGCGGGCGCGACCGCGACGAGATCGTCGCCCATGTCATCGACAACGAGCGCGCCTACGCACGGAAGATCGGCATCCGGCGTCGGCCGTTCCCTGCCGACGACCGGGCCGCCCTGACCGCCCTGCGTGCCAAGATCCTCGAGGTGCTGGGCACTCCCGCGGACGGCGTGCCGCTCACCGGCGGCGGCTGGCCACCGGCCTATGCCGCCCGCCGATTCGCCTGGCACGCCCTCGACCACGTCTGGGAGATCCAGGACAAGTCCTGAACTCAGCCGCTCCGCCTTCCGTGGTCGAGGCAGTTCATGATCTTGTCGACGACGTTCTTGGGGCCCACCGCCCCCGCTCCTGATCCCCCAATCGATGCCGGTGGCGGTCAGCTCAGCTCAGCCCGAGACAGGAAAAGGTTCTCCCTGATCACGTTGAACTGCGCGCCGCACGAGCGGTACATCAGGCGCCGGTATCCCGAGCTCCAGTCGTCCTGACGTCGACTGGCAGACCACGATCCTGAACAGATCCGCCTTGATCTTGAAACTCTCCGCGCCCCGGACCTCGCGCACCTGCTCGACGTCGAGCCGGGACGGCAGGCGGGTCACCTGGTTACGACGCCAGTAGTAGAAGGACCGCCACGTCAACGTTCTCCCGTCGAGGATCAGAACCCCGAAAGACCAACGAGATGGCATCGTGTCTGCGGTGCCGCGGAGAAAACATGAGACAGCCACGGGATTTCCGACGAGCAGGCCGGCGTCCATCTCGGCTGTGAGCCGACTGACGGCATCCGGGTCGGGTGGTCTCAACAGTCCACGGAGAACGTCGAGGGCGGTCCGGCTGCCAGGTGATCGTCGGGTGCGGGACACGAGTGAAATGATGGCCCATCGCGCCGTGGTCCGGAGAGGGACGAAGACGCCTACGCCTGACGGTGGCCTGGATGATCGCGTCACCGGCGCTGGACGATCAGGGGTTGCCGGAGCTCACGAATCCGGATTCGTAGGCGATGATGACCGCCTGCGTGCGGTCACGGGCGCCGAGCTTGGCGAGCACGCTGCTCACGTGGGTTTTGACGGTCTGGGCGCCGAGGTACAACCGGCTGGCGATCTCGTTGTTGGACAGTCCTTCGCTGATCAGTCGAAGTACTTCGGACTCCCGATCGGTGAGCGCGGCCCGTCGCATCGTCTCGTGGGCCACCCGGTTCCGTCGGCTTCCTGCCATGTGTCGGATTGCTTCGGGAAACAGCAGGATGTCGCTGCAGGCAATCGTTCGGACGGCCTGGATGATCTCTTCCGGCCGGGCTCGTTTGAGCAGGAACCCACTGGCCCCACCACGGAGCGCCTCGTAGACGTAGTCGTCCATCTCGAAGGTGGTCAGCACCAGGATCTTCGGAGGCTCGGCGACTTCTTTGAGGATTTCCCGAATGGCGGCGAGACCGTCGACCTTCGGCATCCGCACATCCATGATGACGACGTCCGGGTTTGTCTCCCGGATCAGTGGCACGACCTGCGAGCCGTCGGCGGCCTCCCCGACGACGACGATCTCGCCGCGCGACTCCAGGATGGCCCGCAGACCCACCCGCACCAGCTCTTCGTCGTCCACGAGGAGCACTGAGACCTGGGTGTGGCTACTGGGCATGTTCGGTACTCGCTGGCGGGTTCTGGCTCCGCTTGTTATCCACAGCCGATTCGTCGACCGAGCCCGCGGCCGGCGGCGGCGGCGGTACATCGAGGACGAAGAACAGGAAGGTGGTTTTGGTCGAAAGATCGTGGAAGCCGTCGGGGAAAAGCTCACGGGCGGCCGGGTCGGGCTGCGGCTCGCTGATGGCGGAAAGGTGGAAGCCGGCGGTGGTGAAGGCATCGGTCATCGCATGCAGCGGCTTGCGCCAGAACCTCATCGGGACGGACCGGCCGTTGAGCATCCAGTTGAAGTCATAACCGGTGGTCGCAAAGTAGTCAGGCCGAGGTTTGCTGATCATGTAGGCGACGAGAGGATGGTCCACCGACGCGATCAGTCGGCCGCCGGGCCTGAGCACTCGCCGCATCTCGGCCAGCGTCGGCCCCCAGTCCTCCAGGTAGTGCAGCACCAGTGACGCGACCACGTCGTCGAACGCTCCGGCGGCGAACGGCAGACGGTCGCGCAGGTCGACCAGGTGCAGGGCCAGGTCGTCGCCCAGGCGCCGCCTGGCCAACGCCAGCATTTCGGCGCTGGCGTCGATGCCGGTGACGACCGCACCGCGATCGCGCAGAGCAGCAGACAGGGGCCCGGTGCCACAGCCGGCGTCCAGGATCCGACGGCCGGCCACGTCTCCGGCGAGGGCCAACATCGCGGGGCGCTCGTAGTACGCATTCACGAGACTGTTCTCGGTCTCCGCCGAGTAGGCCTGCGCAAAGCTGTCGTAGTCATTTACCCGGGTCGAATCTGCAGACTGGGTGAGATGCTCAGGCGCATCGGCTGCTCGGTCCACCGATGCAGCCTAATAGGTCAGGTCGATTGGTGGAGCACAACCTGCACCGCCGCCGGGCGAGCTACTCGGAGACGCCCCGTCCCTGCGAACGGCCTGAACGTTGAATCCCAGGCTCAGAGGGAGCCTGGCTTCGAGGATCCAGTTGTCGCCCTGGGGCTTCGCGCTGAAATCACCGCCGAGGAGAATGGCCCGTTCCCTCGCGCCTCGCAGGCCTTTTCCGCCCTGCCTCGGTGGACCGGCGGACCTGGCGGGAAGCAGACTGACGACACGCAGCTCCAGGTAGACGTCGTCGACAGTGACATCGATCGTCACCGGGCCGCCCGGCGCATGCCGCAGCACATTGGTCACCGCCTCCTGCAGGATCCGGTAGGCCTCCCGCGACACGACGCCGGGGACGCCGCCGATCCGTGGGCTGATATCAGCCAGGATCGGAGTGCCTGCGGTTCGCGCGTTGTCCAGCAGGGTGTCGAGCTCCGCGAGCGTCGGACGGGCTCGCGGCCCGTCCTGGGCGTCGCGAAGGACTGCCAGTGTCCGCTCAAGATCGCCCAGGGCGCGCCGCCCGGTATCCTCGATCACCGCCAGGGCACGGTGGACGAACTCGGGATCGGTCGCCGCAAGCCCCCTCGCCGCACCGGCCTGCAGGATGGTCAGGGTGAGTGCATGGCCGATGGAGTCGTGCAGCTCCGCGGCGAGCCGGTTGCGTTCCAGAAGCTGCTCGGCGCGGTGCTCAACCTCCGCCAGCCGCTCCGCCGCAGATGGGCCGAGCAGAGCGCGGGCCGCTCGGGTCTGAAACACACCGGCCGCGGCGACCGCCCCCAGCAGAGCGAGGATCAGGGGCGGTACCAGGAACGGGCCCAGCAGAAGGCCGTCCCCGGCCAGTACCCGGATTCCGTTGACCTGCAGCGGCTCCGGCCGAAAAGGGGCGAGCGCGAGCTGACCGGCGAGGAGGACGGAGTTGACCGTCAGCGCGAGAACGGCGACTCCGAGCCAGACACGGAAGAACAGCCAGAGCCCGGTCCGCACGCGGTCGGACCGGGCACGTGACGGGGAGAGACTGATCGCGCTGCTTTCCGACGGCCTCAGAAGCCACCGTGCCTGAACGCCCTCGGCATGCCTGGTCGCCGGCACGAGTGCGGTCAGCGCCAGCACCGGCAGCGGGGAGATCAGGCAGGCGATCAGGGTACGTGACAGGGACTCGTCGAAGCCTGGGGCCACCATGACGCACATGCCGGCGAAGACCCCGCCCATGGCCAGATGCAGCCAGCGCGTGAAGACCGCGGGCCGCAACACGGCGGAGACGAAGATCGGCACTGCCCCATGATGCCCACAGCCACCCCAGGAGCGCCTCCCCCACGAGAGGGAGCCTGCACTCGGACCGCGGGGGGATCCGCTCGCAGCCCGCCAGAGCGCTTACTAGAACCATGACGACCGAGGAGGACCGACCGGCCCGGGTGGGCATCGACGTCCGGGATCTCAGCAAGCGCTATGGGGCGACCGTTGCCGTGGAGCAGCTCACCTTTCGGGTCGAACCCGGTCGTGTCACCGGCTTCCTCGGGCCCAACGGGGCCGGAAAGTCGACGACCATGCGCATGATGATCGGTCTCGACCGGCCGACCGGAGGCGAGGTGCTCATCGGCGGCCGGTCCTACCGGCAGATCCGGGAACCGCTGCAGGAGGTCGGCGCACTCCTCGATCCGTCCGCAGTGCACCCGGGGCGGCGGGCTCGTGACCAGTTGCTGGTCCTGGCCAGGAGCAACAGGATCCCGGACAGGCGGGTGGACGAGATGCTCGACCGAGTGGGCCTGGCCGGCGCGGCGGGACGCCGGCTCGGCGAGTTCTCGCTGGGAATGCGTCAGCGGCTCGGGCTCGCGGCCGCGCTGCTGGGCGATCCTCGGGTGCTCATCCTGGACGAGCCGCTGAACGGCCTCGACCCCGAGGGCATCCAGGGGGTCCGGGGCCTGCTGAGGGAACTCGCCGAGGGCGGCAGGGTGGTCCTGGTCTCCAGCCATCTCATGAACGAGATAGCGGTGACCGCCGATCATCTGGTCGTCATCGGCAGGGGCCGGCTCCTGGCGGACGTCAGCATGACCGAGTTCGGTGCCCGGTACAGCCGCGGTCGAGTCCGCCTGCGCACGACCAGGCCGGACCGGCTGGGCAGGGCGCTCAGCGCCGAGGGGCTCACCCTCGCACCGGCGAAGGGCGGGGCGTGGGAGGTGGCCGATGCTCGGCCGGACCACGTCGGCGCGGTCGCCGCGCGCGAAGGGGTGCCGCTTCAGGAGCTTGCGCCGCACAGCGACTCCCTGGAGGAGGCGTTCCTACGCCTGACCACGCACTCAGGCGACTTCAAAGCTGCGTTCACCGCCGATGCCGGGCGAAAGGGTGCGCCGGTATGACCCTGCAACCGGTGCTGTATTCGGAATGGACCAAGATCCGGTCCGTACGGTCACTCGTCTCGTCCCTGGCGCTGTCCGTTGTGATCCTCATGGGCCTCGGTGCCTTCGCATGCGGGGCTTACGGCGACGCCGAGGCCGCCGCAGCGGACTATGACCCACTGGCGATTGGTTTCTGGAGCCTGAACTTCGCCCAGATCTCGCTGGCTGTCTTCGCGATGCTGTCCCTCGGCGGCGAATACGAGAAGGGCACCATCACCACCTCGCTTACGGCCGTTCCCCAACGAACCCACTTCTACCTGGGAAAGCTCGTGACCAACGCCGGCCTGGCACTGGCAGTCGCCCTCCCGGCCGCACCGCTGACGTTCTTCCTGACCCAGGGGCTGCTCGGCGAGCACGGGGTTTCCCTCGGTGATCCCGGCACGGTGCGCGCCGTGATCTCGCTGATCCTCTACTTTCCGCTGCTAACCCTGCTGTGCATGGGTCTTGCCGCGATGACCCGTTCCCTGGCAGCGACGCTGGGCCTGCTCCTGCCGTTCCTCTTCCTGCTGTCACCGTTGAGCATGGAGGTCCCCGGCCTGTGGAAGATCACCCAGTTCCTGCCGGACCGGGCCGGGCTGTACGCGATCCTGAGCTCGCGGGCGGACCCTGATGTCCTCTACAACCCATGGCTGGGCCCGCCGATCACAGCCGTCTGGGCAGCGGCTGCGGTCGTCGGCGGCTGGCAGACGCTACGCAGCCGTGACGCGTAGCGGCACCTGGAATGACAACAGACATCATCCAGCAGCTGAATGCCTACGGTGTGAGGGCTCGGGTCAGGATGCTGGCAGCGGCCGCCCGGGAGGGCACTCCGAGTTTCGCGAAGATGCGGGTGAGATGGTGTTCGATCGTCTTTTCGCTCAGGAAGAGGGCGGCGGCGATCTCCCGGTTGCTTTTTCCGGAGCGGACGAGTCTCGCGACATCCAGTTCACGATCGGTGAAGGCCGCGACCTGGGCGGCGGTCCGGCCATCGGCTGCGATCCGGCGGCCATTGTTCGTAGCCCGTCCACCACCAGCGGGCCGGCGGCGACGTTCGCGCTGCCCGAGGCGGCGCAGCTCACGACCGGCCTGCTGCTGGTAGCCGTAGGCGCCGAACCGGGACAGATCCGCCTCGGCGTCGGTGAGCTCCGCGACGGCCAGGGCCGTCTCACCGGCGGCGGCAAGCGCCCGTCCCACCACTATCCGGGTTCTCGCCTGTTCGACAGGGTTGCCGGCCAGGCCCAGCAGCGCGGCGGATTCCTGGGCGAGTTTCACCGCCGCCGCGGCCTCACCCATCGCGAGGCAGACGCCGGCCCGGGCGCGGCTCGCCCAGCCGGCTCGTCCGGGCAGGCCCAGGTTGTTCGCGCTCTGCGCGGATCGTTCGGCCCAGCGACCGGCGGCGTCAACCCGTCCGCGGGCAAGCTCCGCCCGGGTCAGGACCTCGTACCAGTAGGGGCAGTCCGGGAGTTCGGCTCTCGGTAGCTGAGGTCCGCCGCCCGTCGCGAGCACCAGATCGACACAGCCGTGGGGATCTCCGGCTTCCAGCTGCGCCTCGGCGAGGAAGAGCCCGGCGGCTGTGGTCGTCAGGTGCGCGGAGCTGTCGATGGTCTGCAGCGCCCGTTGGCCGTAGCGCACCGCCGCGGCGAAGTCGCCGGCGACGGTCGCGGCGTAGCAGCGCAGCCCCGCGGCCCAGACGTAGGTCTCCTTGACCGCGGTGAGATGGGCGACCTCGATCGCGTCGTCGTACGTGCTGATCGCGCCCGGCACGTCGCCCTTCCACTGCAACGAGTAGCCCAGCGCGGTCAGCACGGCGGTGAGCAGATGGCCCTGCCCGGTCGTCTGGGCGATCTGGAGGGCTCGGTGGCAGTGCTCGATCGCGTCGTCGACCCGCTCGCTCAGGGCCTCCGCGAACGCGAGCCAGGTGAGGGCGTCGACTCGCGGGGACAGCCGATCATCGCCGAGGCCGGCGAGTATGCCGCGGGCCGTGTCGATGGCCTCGAAGGCGGCACCGGTGCTACCCATCCGCCATTCGCCCAGCGACAGCAGGCCGAGCGCGGCAACGGTCAGCGCCGGGTCGTCGGCGTGGACGCCACCGGCGAGCGCGTTACGGGCCCAGGTCCGCGGGGCGGTCTGATCGTCGCTCCAGGTGAGGATCCCGCCGATGGCCAGTCGCAGCTGGCAGGCTTCCGCCGAGCCGGGGTCGGCGATCTGGTCGAGGGTCTCGTGCAGGATGGCCAGTGCCTCGGTGTGCCGCCGGAGCAGGTAGTCCAGGCCCGCGCACGCCACGACCACGGCCACCCGCGACGTCCTGTCCGGCGCGGCCAGCTCCAGTGCCGCCCGCAGGCAGTCGCGGCTTTCCTCCAGCCGGCCCGCGGCCCGAAGGCTGTCCGCCGCGGCCAGCAGAAGATCGCGGCGGTGGTCGGATGTCCGAGCCGTCTCGGGGATCAGCCGCAACGCCGCCTGGAACCACCCGGCTGACGTCGCGGGATCCCGCGAGGCCACCTCCTGCCCCGCTCGGGTCAGCAGCTCGACGGCGTCGCGGTCGCCGGGCCGCGCGGACGGTTCGATGTGATGCGCAAGCACGGCGGAGGAAGCGCCCCACGCTGCCAGCACCTCGGCGGCACGCGCGTGGGCGCCGAGGCGCCATCCGGCTCCGGCGGCCTGATAGGCGGCCCGGCGCACGATCGGATGGCGGAACCGGAACTGGCGCGCCGGCGCGATGGGCTGGACGAGTGTGTGGGCTAGCAGTTCGTCGAGGGCGGCAAGCGCATCGTCGTCGTCGAGATCAGCGGCGATGGCGGCGAGATCCACCCCGGAGGGGTCCCCGATGACCGCGGCGCCGTCCAGCAGCCTTCGGGCCCGCGGGCTCAGCGCGCTCAGTTCGCCGGCGATGGCCTCACGTACCGCCGGGGGGACGGGGTCCGCGTAAGCGGCGGCGTCCACCTCCGGCCGGTGCGGCAGGATGGCCGCCGCGCCGGACGACTCACCTGACGCGCGGGCCAGTTCCAGAAGGTAGAAGGGGTTCCCGCCGCTGTCCCGGTAGATCCGGCGCCGCGCCCTCGGATGCAGGTCGGGCCGGAACAGACCACCCGCCTCCTGCTCGCTCAGAGGGGCGATGTCGAGACGGCGGGCGCTCCCGTCCCTGACCGCGGTGGCCAGCTCGGTCGCGAGCGGCGGGGGGACCTCCTCCTGGCGGAAGGCCATGGCGAGCAGCAGCCGTTCACGGACCGGATGGCGCAGCAGGTAGGACAGCATCTGCGCCGAGGCCGGATCGGCCCAGTGCATGTCGTCCAGAGCCAGCAGTACGGGACGGGCCTCGCTCAACGCCCGCAGCAGGGCCCGTAACGCCCAGTGACCGCGATGCCGTTCCTCCCGCAGCCGCGACGGATGCGTCTCCTCGCCCGCCCCCCAGGAGGGGAGAATCCGAGCGAGCTCGCGGTCGGCTTCCCGGGGAAGTGCCACACCGGACGTGCCGACCGCGACGACGTGATCGTCGAGGGCGTCGACGACGAGCCCGAACATGCGGTCGCGCTCGTACTCCGTCGCCCGGCCGTACAGGGTCAGGGCGCCCGCGGCCCGCGCGCGAACGACAAGCTCGCGTAACAACCGAGTCTTGCCGATACCCGGCTCACCGGCCAGGAGCAGTACTCCCGACCGGCCCTCGCTCAGAGACTGAACTGCCTGCTCAACCGCGCCGAGCTCACGCTCACGCCCCACAGGAACGGCCGCCCCCGCCGACATGACCCCTATTATCGTCGATGCAACCCCCCATTCCCTCAGGGTCAGGGAATCCGGATTCGGGGGCACGTGTTCGGGATTTTCCCGATGTCGCCGGCAGGCGAAACACCGACGATCCGGCTATGCAGCCAAGCGCAGCGGGAGCCGCGTCATGACGCCCCGCAAGGCGGATTTCATGCCCGGGAGGTGGCTGCGCCTGGGAGCCGCAGCGGCGGAGGCCGTGGCGAGGGTCGAGGTTCCCGCCGGTTTCGGCGTTCCCGCCGGTTTCGGCACCGGGCTCCTCGTCTCCCCTGGCTGCCGTCGACCGACAAGGGCATCCGGATCTCGGCGATCGTCGAGAAAGTACGCGTGATCGCGCGCGCCGCCCCGGAAACGGCCGGCGTCGACGCGAACCCCCTGCTCACCGAGTTCCTCGACATCGGATGGACGCGATGACCGACCAGTTCAAAGCCCTGTTGACAGACGTGCGGATCGGCGGGCACCCGGACTTCGACCGGGTCGTGATCGAATGGGACGGCCCTCGACCCACTGTGGACGTCAGGTACGTGCCGGAGGTGTTCCAGGACGGATCCGGCGACCGGATCCCGCTGAAGGGGCGCGCTTTCCTGCACGTGACACTGCGGCCCGCCGACGTCACGGACGACCTCGGCAACCCGACGGTGACGCTCGCGCCGCCAGCCTTCCATGATCTCGCCGCGCTGCGGGAGGTGACGCAACCCGACTACTTCGAGGGAATCGCCAGCTGGGGCATCGGGGTCGCGGCCCAGACACCGTTCGAGGTCCGGCCGTTCGAATCGCCTTCCCGGATCGCGATCGACATCACCCACACCCCACCGGGTACCGGCAACCAGCTCCTGCAGGTCGGTGCCCTCGGCGCCGCGGTGGCGACCTGGCAGTGGCGGCTACGCCTGGCCCTGCACCGGGACCTGACGGTCGACGAGGCGTTCGGGCCGATCACCCAGGCCGCGACCCGCGACTTCCAGAGCAGCCACGGGCTTGTGGTCGACGGCGTCGTGGGCCCGGCGACGCGGGCACGGATGCGAAGCGCCCTCAGTCTCTGAACCGTGCGCTGCCCAGGGAGCAGGCGAATCCCTGGGCACCACCATCCCTGGGCACCCCCGGCCTGGGCAGCGCCATATCTGTGCACCACCCGCTGGTCATCAGCCACGAGGCGACCCCGGAGCGCTCTGGCACGCCGACTGCTTGCTGCCCTCGGCAACTTCGTAGATTCTGTAAGGATGCCGGACGGCCAGGTGGGAGATGCGGCCCGACGGATCCTGACACAGGTGGCGCCATGACGCCCCACGGGTCGGCCGCGGTCAGTGCGGCGTTCGGTGTCGCGGTGTACGTGTCCGCGCAGGCGCGGCCGGCGGTGGACGCGGTCCTCGCCCGAAACCCGGGCATGGCGGTCATCCAGGCGGACGAGCCCGGCCCGGACGGCTGCCGGCGGATCATCGTGGACGCCGACAGCGGGCCGACATTGTCCTGGCTGGTGGAGGCCCTCCGGGATACGCTGGGCGCTGACCTGCTCCGGACCGAGGACCCGGTGTTCACGGTCGCCTCGACGGGGAAGCTGGGCCAGCAGCTGCGGGCGTCGACCGCGACCGGGCGGGACCTGGCGTTGCTGGATGCCGACGCGGACCGCCGGGTGATCCGTCATCTGGTCGCCCATCCGGGGCACGTCGACAGGTTCAGCGGACGGGCCCGCCGAGTCGCGCTGCTCAGCGACGCCAGCGCGGTGCTGGACTTCGAGTCGTTGCCGGCGGAGGCGGCGCTGCCAGCCGTCGAGTCGCAGGCAGCCCACCTGCACCGGGAGACCGGTCTGGACGTGGTGCCGATTCCACTGTCGGCCTGTGGCCCGGACGAGCTCGCCGCGATGATCCGCATGATGGCGCCGGGGTTCGGTGCGTCGGTGCTGGTCCACACGCACGTCCGGCACATCGACGCCGTCCGCGCCACGCTGCGGGCCGCGCCCGCGCCGCAACCCGCATCGCACCCCGTACCGCACCCGGTACTGCTGGACGCGATCAACGACGGTCTCGCCGTGGCGGCCGCGGCGGCCGCTCTGAACCATCTGCGGCGCCGGGGCGTCGACCCCCGCCACGCCCGGGTGGCAGTCGTCGATCCGCAGCGCGGCGGGGATCTCGCCGGTCTCCTGCTGGCCGCCGGGATCCGCGACCTGATGCTGTACGACCCGGTCGCCTACGGGGTGACGCTGCTGCACGAGCTCGCGGGCCGTCTCGATCTCCTCGTCGACCTGATCGGCCTGGCTGCGCCGCCAGAAGGCCCCGCGCTGCTGCGGGTCCGTCCCGAATCACCGCCCCTGCTCCCGCAGGCGACCGACGGGCCACGGCCCCTGCACGCGCTGCCCGGCCTGCTGCGCGCCGCGGTCACCGCCCACCGCCCGATCAACATGGCCGCCCGGGTCGCCGCGGTCCACGCCATCGCCGCCCAGGCCCCCTTCGGCGCGCTGCTCCCGCGGCCGGACCATCCCCGGCTCGCCCCCGCCGTCGCCGACGCCGCCCTGCCGGCACTCACCGACACCGACACCGATTCCGCTACCTGACGGTGGCGGTGGAGCCGTTCTGGGGGCACGCCGGTGCGGTGTCCGCGGTGGCGGTGACACCCGACGGGCATTCGGTCGTCAGCGGGGGCAAGGACGACGGCACGGTCCGGGTCTAGCCTCCCGCCGGTCTCTTCAGGCCGTCGATGACGACGTCGAGCAGGAGGGCGGTGCGGCCCCGGAAGGCCGCGTGTTCGGCCATCGACGCGACCGCTCCCACCAGCGCGAAGACGTCCGGGCCGGTGATGTCAGCCCGGACGGCGCCGGCCTGCTGGGCGTTCTCGACCAGGCCGGCGCCCGCGTTCTGCAGTGCGGAGCAGGAGGCAAAAAGCGCCGATGTCGGGTCCTGCAGGGTCGCGACCAGCGAGGCCGGTAGACCGCGGTAGACACTGGCGCCGGTGGCGAGCTCGTGGAGCCACCTGGTGAGGGCCTGTTCGGGTGGGTGGGTCGCGCGCAGGCTGCCGGCGAGCTCGACGAGCCGTTCGAAACCCTGGCGCAGCAGCGTTTCCAGGAGCACCTCGCGGGTCGGAAAATGCCGATAGAGGGTGCCCAGACCGACGTCGGCGCGACGGGCGACGTCGCGTAGGGACGCCTGCACGCCCTGCTCCGCCAGCACGACCGCCGCGGTGGCGAGGATGTGGTCGTAGTTGCGGCGGGCGTCCGCGCGCCGGTCACGGTGACCGGGCGAGTCCGGTCCAGCGCTCATGCCGTCCGCCGAGGTTGAAATCGGAGCAGCGCTCCGTCTAGCATCCGGAGCACTGCTCCGGAATGTGGTGACCTTCGCCTGACGATCAGGAGACGACCTCGCATGAAAACCATCCTCGTGCACCGCCCCGGCCCGCCCCGCGAGCTCCAGCTTGCCGACGTCGGCCGTCCAGAGCCCGGCCCGGGTGAGGTCCTCGTGCGGGTGCACGCCGCCGGGGTGAACCCGCCGGACTGGTACGCGCGGTCCGGGCTCGCCTCGATCCCCGCGGAGCTTCGACCCGTCGTCCCGTTCCCGTTCACGCCGGGGACGGACGTGTCCGGCGTCGTCACGGCCACCGGGCCCGGTGTCACCGCCTGGGCGGTGGGGGACGAGGTCTTCGGGCTGCTGCGCTTCCCCACCGCGATAGGCGCGGCGAAAGGCTACGCCGAGTACACGACCGCACCGGCCACGGAGCTCGCGCGCAAGCCGGCCGGAGTCGGCCACATCGAGGCCGCGGCGGTCCCGATGGCGGGTCTCACGGCCTGGCAGTTCATCCGGGAGCACGCTCGGGTGAGCCCCGGGAGCACCGTGCTGGTCAACGGCGCCGCCGGGGGCGTCGGGCACCTCCTCGTCCAGTTCCTGCGCGTTCTCGGCGCCCGGGTGATCGCCGTCGCGTCGACGCGGCACGAGGAGTTCCTGCGTCGGCTGGGTGTCGACGAGTACATCGACTACACGACAACCCAGGCCACCGACGTCGTGAAGGACGTCGACGTCCTGTTCGACACCGTCGGAGGGCCGGACGCCCACCGCCTCACCCCCGCGATCAGGGACGGTGGCGTGCTCAGCCCGGTGTTCTACGGCGACTTCGGCGAGAAGGAGCTGGCCCGGCGCGGCGTCGTGATTCGCAGCGGCCAGGTCCGCTCCGCCGGTGACCAGCTGGCGGAGATCGCCGCCCTCCTCGACGCCGGTGCCGTGCGGGTCGGCATCGACAGCGTCTTCCCGCTCGCCGAAGCCTGGCGGGCACACGAGCGGGCCGAGCAGGGCCACATCCAGGGGAAGATCGTCCTGGCGGTGGCCGAGTAACGCCTGACGCCTCAGACGCCAGACGCCAGAGGTCAGGCGTCAGGCGTCCAGCAGGCGGCGGAGACGGGTGCGGGCGCGGCGCAGGCGTTGCCGGACGGCCGCCGGGGTGATCCGCAGAACGCCGGCGATCTCGTCCGTGGTCAGGCCATCCCAGCAGGAGAGGGTGAGAACCAGCCGGTCGGACTCGCTGAGCCGCGCCAGCCCGGCCCGGATCTCGACGGCCTCGTCGGTCATCACGTCGTCAGCCATCGCAGCGCCGGTCAGTGCCTCTCGCGCCGGGACGACGGTGGCGAGATGGTCCCGCAGGCGGTCGGCGAGCGCGGCCCGGCGGGTCTGCGAGCGGCGGTGGTTGGCGAGCGTGTGGCGGGCCACGCCGAACAGCCAGGCGGCCGCCGCGTCGTCGTCGGGCGGGAGGTCGCCGACCCGGCGCCAGGCGGTCATCAGGACGTCGGCGAGCAGGTCGGCGGCGTCCGCGGGCGGATCGACGCGACGGGCGAGAAACGCCAGCACCCGCGGGCCGACCGCGGTGACCAGGCCGGTGAACCGCTCCTCCGCCGAGGCCACCGGCGTTCCCAGCACGGACGTTGACGCCACCGGCAACGGTTCGGACGTCGCCGGGAACGCGGAGCAGGTCGAGCCGCCGCGGGTCACGGGGCGACACCGGTCCAGTCGCAGTTCGCCACGATGTGCTGGCGCACCAGAGTCCCGTCGCCACGCGCCGCCGCGTCGGCCGCCGCGCGGAGGCTGTCCCGGATGCCACCTCCGTCGATCGCGACGAAGATCGGCCAGGACGCCGTGCCGCTCATCACCTCGAGCGCGCGGCCAACCCGGCCGCTGTCGTCTGCCTGGCGGCCAGCGATCCATTCTCCGTACCAGACGCAGACCGCATAGAGCGCGAACGTCGACCGTACCCCGGTGACCTGCATCAAACCGGGCTCCCGCTGGCCGTTCGCGACCTGCTGTTCAATGACGGGCTGCCAGCTGCGGCCAGCCGGCAACGGGATGTCGGCCGGTTGCAGCGATTCCATGACCTTCCGGAAGTCCGGGGCACCGGTGTTGAGCCACTCGCTCGTGTCGTTCTCCGTCATCCCCGGTGAGCCGAACATTCCCGTTCGTGCGATGAGGTCGTTGCCGAAGGTGAACGCCGCCGTTCCCAGCAGGGCCACGGCCACCAGCGCGGCGACCACCACACGCCGCTCTCTCGCACCGATCCGACCGGCGCCGATCCGACCCGCACCAATCGGTTCCGTGGCGATCGGGTCCGTGGCGGCTCCTGGCGTCCGGGCCAGGCTGTTGCCCGGAGCCCGCGAGGTCGCAATGCGGTGCACGGATCCGGCGGCAGGCACAGCGGGCTCGGCAGGCACGGTCCGTACCACCGCACACGCGAGCTCGTCGACGAGGCGGGCGACGTCCTCGCTGCTGGTGAGGTCGGGCGCGAGCGGGTCCGCGGAGCGCACCCGCCGGATCAGTTCACCGCCTTCGGGACGATCGGTTCTCCGTAGCCTCATCTCCTGATCAACCTCCGCTGTCGATGTGGTCGGCCGACCAGAACATGTCCAGCACATCTGCCGGTGTGACACCGCCGCCCTCAGCGGCGTGGCCCGATGCGGGGATGTCACCATCGCAGCGTGGTTGTGCATGCCGGCGCAGTGGCCGGGGCGGATGTCTTCACCAACCAGCGCGAGTACCCGCTCAGGTTCGGGTGGGGCGGCGAAGATCTCGCGGTGCTTGCCCGGGCTGGATGTGTCCTTGTCGTCGTCGACGTCCTGAGGTTCAGCACGGCGGTGTCGGTCGCCGTCGCACGCGGTGCCCGAGTGTGGCCTTATCGCTGGCGCGATGCGTCCGCGCGTGGGTTCGCCGTGGAGCATGGCGCGGCGCTGGCAGGTAGCCGGGATGATCCGTCCAGCCGGTGGTCGCTGTCGCCGGCGAGGCTGACCGCCATCCCGGCCGGTACGCGGCTGGTGCTGACGTCGCCGAACGGGGCGACGCTGTCGGCACGGGCCCAGGAGCTGGGTGCCGCCGCCGTGATCGCCGGCTGTCTGCGCAACGCGGCTGCGGTCGGCGGGTGGCTCGCCGAGCGGATCAGCGCAGGGCAGGCCGTGGCGGTCATCGCGGCCGGGGAACGTTGGCCGGATCCGTCCGGCACCCCGCACCTGGGTCCGTTGCGGCCGGCGGTGGAGGACCTGCTCGGCGCCGGCGGCATCATCGCGCGCACCGTTGACGCGGGGGGACTACCGACGTCCGCGGTGTCACCCGAGGCACGGGCGGCGATGGCGGCGTTCCGCGCCGCGGTGGGCGACCTGCCCGGCGAGCTGATGGCCTCGGCCTCCGGCCAGGAACTGCGGGCCCGAGGCTGGGATGACGACGTGCTGTGCGCGGCACATGCCGACACCGACGACGTGGTGCCTATCCTGCGCGACGGCGCCTACGAACGCAGTGCCGCAGGCAGCTGAGACGAGCTGAGCCAGCTACGGTCCGGCCCCCGGTCAGCCCAGTTCCGCGCGTAGCAGCACACGGACGACGTCACGGGCCTCGCGCGGCGCCGCGTCGAGCAGTTGCGGCAGGTCGGAGGGATGGAGGTCGAGGAAGCCGGCGTTGATGTTGGCGAAGGCCGACATCGAATGCATGAGCTGGTAGCCGGGAAGGCCGGCCGCTTCCAGCCCGTCGCGGGCCGTGGAAAGCGGAGCCACCTGGTAGCGCACGGGGCGGCCTGACTCCTCGGCCAGCAGCGCCGCCAGGTCACCGCCGGACAACGCCGTCATCCCCTCGAGCTCGTAGCTCCGGCCGGCGTGGCGGCCACGGCGGCCGGCGCGCAGATCCGCGTCGGTCTCGGCGGCGACCCGGGCGGCGGCCTCGGCGAGGTCCTCCCGGGCGACCGTCGCGAGCCGGCCGGTACCCCAGGGCATGGTCAGCACGCCGGTGTGCACCGCGTTCTTCGCCTTCGGCGCCAGCATGCCGGCGGCCAGCTCCGAGTACAGGCCGTTACGCAGGACGGTCACGTCGAACGGTGCATCCGCGAGGCGGGTCTCGGTCCAGCGGTGCGCGAGGGCGATCGTCATCCGCTCGCCCGAGCCGGCCAGGCTGGTGTAGATCACGTGGCGCACGCCCGCCGCGGTGGCGGCCGCGACCACCGCGCCGTGGCGGGCGAGGACCACGTCGTCCTCGGCGTAGCCAGCCGAGACGAAGACGAGGACGTCCACGCCGGCGAATCCGTCGGTGAGGGTGTCAGGCTGGTCGAAATCGAGGTGTCGGGCGTTGCCGTGCGGGGTTCGCGTTCCCGCGATGACCCCGTTTGTCGACGCCGCTTCCGCGACATCGGCTGCCGTGCCGGCTTCGCCGCCGTTCCTGCCCCCGTTCGTGCTGCCGTTCTCGCTGCCGGCCGTGGCCCGCAGCCGGTCGAGGACAAGAGTGCCGAGCGCGCCCGAAGCGCCCGTGACCAGGATCATCAGTTTCTCCTCGGTGGCCCTGTTCGATAACCGGTCGAACGTAGGCTGAGGCGATTAACACCCACAAGGAGGCACATTGATGTCGGTCAGGAACACGGCGGTAACCACGTCTGGTGTCAATCAGGCGGAGCTCGGCCCCTGCGGGGACGACGACTGCGGCATCCGCGACGTGCTCGACCGAATCGGCGACAAATGGTCCGTTCTCGTGGTGGTGGAACTGTCCAAGGGCGTGCGGCGGTTTCGCGAGCTCCAGCGGGCGATTCCGGGAATTTCGCAGCGGATGCTGACGTTGACGACCCGTCGGCTCTGCCGAGACGGAATCGTTCATCGCACTGTCTACGCAACCGTTCCGGCCCAGGTCGACTATCGGCTCACTCCCGTCGGCGAGAGCCTCGTCGCCGCGATTTTCGCGCTGGCGGACTGGTCCCGGGAACATCGGGACGCCATCGCCGCGGCACGGCGTTCCTGGGACGAACTACACGGAGACGTCTCCGCCACCACCGGCAGATCCGTCGCGGAAGATCCGAACCAGACCGGGTGCTGTTCCGTCTAAAGGGCCATGACGATGAGGACGCACCGCGGCGCCCGGCGGGTGACGGCCGTCATTCCCCTGGCCGCCCTCGCCGTCGTGACAGCGGCGTGCACCGAAACCGACGGCGCCAGGCCGCAGAGCCGGTCGACCCACGCCTCCGACACCACCGGGCCCCCGCCCGAGCCGCACAGTTCCGTCCCGGGTGACAGCCCCGGAACCGTCGCCATCCGGGTGGATGTGCTCGGCGGCATGGTCACCGTGGACATGCAGGCCGTCCGGCTGCCTAAGGTGGTCGTCTACCAGGACGGCCGAGTGGTCAGCCGGGATCCGATGTCCACCGTGGGGCCGGGGCCGGCGTTGCCCGAGGTCCAGCTTCGGCGCATCTCGGCCGCGGACGTCCGCAGGCTCGTCGAGCGCGCCGTCGCGGCCGGTGCCGGCGGCGACCGGGACTTCGGCCAGCCGCGGATCACCGACTCGTCGTCGACCCGGTTCACCGTCCGCACCGCGGATGGTGTGCGGACGACGTCGGTGTACGCGCTGTCCGAGTACACGCATGCGAGAGGCGGCGGCGAGCTGACGGCAGGGCAGTGGTCCGCGCGGGAGGAGCTCCAGCGACTACTGGATGCGCTGACCGACCTGCCGGCCACACTCGGCCCCCGCGCAGTCAGCGATCCCGTGCCCTACCTCCCGGCCGCCGTGGCCGCGTTCGTCGACCCGGTGTCCATTGCCAGTGCGGACGCGCCGGCCTGGCCCGGGCCATCGCTTCCAGGTGAGCCGTTCGGTTCGCTCACCCAGATCACCTGCGCCACTGTCCGCGGCGACCAGACACGGGAGCTGCTGGCAGCGGCCAGCAGCGCGGTGAGCACCACCCTGTGGACGTTCGATGGCAGGCAGTGGAGGGTCAGGTTCCGCCCACTCCTGCCGGACGAAACCGGCTGCGTGGACCTGCTGCCGTGAGATGACGGCGCGAGAAGCGGCGGATCCGGGGCCACCGGCGTTGGGCTGGCGATCCGTGTCCACTCGGGCACGGAGCCACCTGGCACTCCGCAAGCGTTGAGGATATTGGTCACGAAAACGACCACGATCCTCAACTCTTGCTCGGCAGCAACCACAGCTCGAAGCTCGAGATCTTGCCCGGCAGCGGCAGTAGCGGCAGCGGCAGCGGCCTGAAGCTCGGGGTTCCGCGGCGGTCAGGTTCCGGTGTGCCAGTGCTGGATCTCCAGTGCGGCGGCGACCGGGACGAGGTTGTCGGCGAGTGGCACCGGCAGCAGGCGCTCGGCGCGGGCGAGCCGGCGCAGCAGGGTGTTGCGGTGGGTGTAGAGCCGGGCCGCGGCGGCGGTGGCGTTGCAGCCGGCGGCGACGAACGTGCGTACCGCCTCGCGAAGCTCGGGCGGGGCGGTGGCGAGATCCCCGAGGGCGCCGGCGACGAACTGGTCGGCGCGTTCGCGGTCGGCGGTGAGCAGCGCGACGAGCTCCACATCGGCGTAGGTGGCGATCTGGCGGGGGGCGCCCAGCCGGGCCAGCATCCGCTGCACGGTGAGGGCGTCATGATGACTGCGCCGGAACCCGTCGAGATCGACCCGGCGGCGGCCGATCGCGATGCGGGCGGCCGGGATCTCGGCGGCTGTGGCGTGCAGCCGGGCGAGGTCCGGCTCACCGTGGACCCAGACCCAGCGGGTCGCGGCGCTGGCGAGCACGGTCAGTGGCCGGGGGTCGCCGGCGGCCACGGCAAGCAGGTCGGCGGCCCGGTCGAGAGCGGCGAGGTCGATGTCGGGGTCGTCGCTCCAGATGACGGCCGCCCAGTGCGCGCCTTCGAGGCGGTAGCCCAGCCGCTGCTGCGCACGCTGCGGGGACAGCGGTGCCCCGTCCAGCAGCAGGGTGACGGCCTCGCGGCGCTCGGCGTGGGTGCCGTGGGTGAGGTCGGCGCGTTCCCGGTCCATCTGGGCGGCGATCGCGTCGACGGTGTCCTCGATGTAGGTGGCGATCGAGCGGCAGGAGACGTCCAGCAGGACCTGCAGCTCCTCCGGGTCGGAGGTGAGGGTGAACACGATCTCGATCCAGTAGCGCAGGGCGACGCTCTGCCCGGATCGGTAGGCGCCGAGCATCGCGTCGTCCAGGCCGCGGCGGACCAGGTCGCGGGCTACCGCGAGCGGCACATCTCCCAGGTCGGCGGGTACCCGCTCCCCCGGGGCACGGATGTTGGCCGCCGCCCAGTAGCGCAGGTTCGAGCGGTTGCTGCGCCGGATCGCCGCGGCGAGGACCGGGTCCTCGGCGACCTGCTGGCGGGCCGGCCCGGCCAGGGTCGCCGCGTCGAGCTCGTCGAGCCACTCCGGCTTGGGATGCAGCACCAGCTCGGCGCCGCGGCGTAGCAGCTCGCGGATCCGGCTGGGCGGAAGGTCCCAGGACACGACCCGAACCTACGGCAGGCAGTGCAATCTGCACCAGTTTCCGTCCAGGATGGTGCACTGCATCCCTGGCGGATCGCGCGCGGCGGCGACACCATAAGTCCCCATACGGTGCTTGATGCCGGCTGGGAGGTCACCGAATGTCGCCGAACCCCGACTCCGCCGCGCACGCCCGCGGCTCTGCCGAGCGCACGCGCAGCCTCCCCGAGCACATCGGTCTCCCCGAGCAAGTCGGTCTCCCCGAGCAAGTCGGCCTTCCCGAGCAGGGCAGGCTTCCCGAGCACGTCGACGTCCTCATCGTCGGGGCGGGGATCTCCGGTATCGGCGCCGCGTACTACCTGCAGCGGGACCATCCTCGGCGCAGCTACGCGATCGTGGAGGCACGCGGGGCGATCGGCGGCACCTGGGACCTGTTCCGGTACCCGGGTATCCGCTCCGACTCCGACCTGCACACGTTCGGCTACGAGTTCAAGCCGTGGCGCGGCGACGGATCACTCGCCGGCGGCGACGAGATCCTCACCTACCTTCACGAGACCGCGGCCGAGTTCGACATCGCGAGCCGGATCCACCTTCGGACGAAGGTCGTCGGAGCCTCCTGGTCGTCCCCCGACGCGCGCTGGACCGTCGAGGTCGAGGTCGGCGACGACAACGGCGGCGGCGGTGAAAGCGGCGGTGGATCACTCGGCGGCGACGGTGAAAGCGGC
This sequence comes from Frankia sp. R43, assembly GCF_001306465.1. Taxonomy (NCBI): domain Bacteria; kingdom Bacillati; phylum Actinomycetota; class Actinomycetes; order Frankiales; family Frankiaceae; genus Frankia; species Frankia sp. R43. The sequence continues at coordinate 218,572 of NZ_LFCW01000005.1, forward strand.
CGGTCCGGGACCCGCCGGACGCTGACCTGCTCCTGGCTGTTGTCCGCGACCGGCTACTACCGCTACGACGAGGGCTACACCCCGCGGTTCGAAGGCCGGGAACGGTTCCGCGGGCAGATCGTCCACCCCCAGCGCTGGCCGGCGGATCTCGACTGCACCGGGAAACGGGTCGTGGTGGTCGGCAGTGGTGCGACGGCGGTGACGCTGGTCCCGGCGCTGGCCGCCACCGCGAAGCACGTGACCATGCTGCAGCGGACGCCCACCTACATCCTGCCGATGGCCAGCAAAGACGTGCTGTCCATCGGGCTGCGGCGCGCGGTCGGCGCGGAGCGCGCGCACGCGATCATCCGCCCCCTCTACATTTTTCGCCAGCAGGCGATCTGGCGTTTCTGCCGGCGGTATCCGACGGCGGCCCGCCGCATCCTCCGCCGGCTGACCAGGATGCTGCTGCCCGCCGGTTATCCGGTCGACGAGCATTTCAACCCGCCGTATGACCCGTGGGATCAGCGGCTGTGTATCGCCCCCGGTGCCGATCTTTTCCGGACGATCGGCCGCGGCGCGGCCTCGGTCGTCACCGACCGGATCACCGAGTTCACCGAGGACGGTGTGCTGCTGGAATCCGGCCGGGAGCTGGCGGCGGATGTCATCGTCACCGCGACCGGGCTGAACCTGAAGTCGCTCGGCGACGTGAGCCTGGCTGTCGACGGGGAGCCGGTGCGGCTGCCGTCCACCGTCTCCTACAAGGGCCTCATGCTTTCCGGCGTGCCGAACTTCGCCTACCTGGTCGGCTATACGAACTCCTCCTGGACGCTCAAGGTCGGCCTGCTCGCACAGCACCTGTGCCGGCTGCTGGCCCATATGGACGCGAACGGCTACGACACGGCCTGCCCGGCGGTCACCGGCCCAGCACTGAGCACCCAGCCGTTCCTCGATTTCGGCGCCGGCTACATCCGGCGTTCCATCGACGAGCTGCCCCGGCAGGGCGACCGGGCACCGTGGCGGACGTCGTTCGACTACTTCGGGGATGTCAGGCTGCTGCGGCGGATGCCGGTAGAGGACGACGAGCTGCGGTTCACCCGAGCCCGGCAGGCCCCGACCCCGACCCCGACGCTGACACCGGCCTCGGCGCTGACAGCAGCCCCGGCATCGGCACCGGCCTCCGCTGGGCAGGACGAGCGGTTCTGCGACCTGCCCAGCGGGATGCGGCTTTGCTATCGGATCGACGAGCCGGACCAGTCCGACCGGTCCGACCGGTCCGACCGGTCCGACCAGAGCAGCCAGAGCGGGCAGACCGGCCAGAACGGGCAGCGCAGCCAGAACGGCCGGAGCGATCCGGGTGGCGCGGTCCCGGTGCTGTTGATCGCCGGGCTCAGCCTCGACCTGGCGTCCTGGCCGGAGTCGATGGTGGCCGGCCTGGTGTCCAGCGGCCTGCGGGTCATCCGGTTCGACAATCGTGACGTCGGTCGGACGACGTTCCCCACCACGTCACCATCGCCGCCTCCGCCGGGCCGGGCCCGGCTGCTGCTGGCCCGCCCCCGCCCCGACGCCTACAGCCTGGCCGCCATGGTCGAGGACACGGTGGGGCTGCTCGACCAGCTCGGCGTCGCCCGCGCCCATGTCGTCGGCATGTCGATGGGCGGCATGATCGCCCAGTCGCTCGCCGCCCGCCACGGGGAGCGGGTCGCCACCCTCACCTCGATCTTCTCCACCACGGGGGCGCGTCAGGTCGGGCAGCCGGCCCGGTCGACGCTGCGGCTGATGGCCAGGCGCCCGGCCCGCGACCGCGAGGAGGCCGTGGCCCACCACCTGGCGCTGCTCGGGCATATCGGGTCGACCACCTACCCGCCCGATATGGACGTCGAATCCGACTGGGCCGCCCGGGCCTGGGACCGCGGGCCGGGCCCGCGGGGACGGGCCGGGGTCGCCCGGCAGATCGGCGCGATCCAGGCCTCGGGCAACCGCACCGCCTCGCTCGCCGCCGTCACCGCGCCGACCCTGGTCATCCATGGCGACGCCGATCTGATGGTTCATCCCAGCGGCGGCCGGGCCACCGCGGCGGCGATCACGGGAGCGCGACACGTCGAGATCACCGGTCTGCGCCATCACCTCGCACCGGGCGTCGTCGACCAGCTCGTCGAGCTCATCACCGACCACACCAACGCCGACCCCACCAGCACAGCCCCCACCAGCACAGCCCGCACCGGCACAGCCCGCCCGGCCGGCGACGCCCCGGCGGCTGGCAATGCCCCGGCGGCTGGCAATGCCCGAACCGCCCGGTCGGGAGCGGCCCAGCACGGAGGAGAAGCACGCTGACCACCTTCCACAGCAGGGTCGCCGTCGTCACCGGCGCCGCGTCGGGTATCGGCCGCGCCCTCGCCTTGGGCCTCGCCAGCCGGGGCGCCCGGCTGGCCCTGGCGGACGTCGACGACGCCGGCCTCGCCGAGACCGCCGACCTGGTCAAGGCGTCCGCCGGTGCCGACGTGCCCGACCTGCACACCAGCCACCTCGACGTCAGTGACCGTGCCGCGGTGGAGGTCTTCGCCACCGAGGTCAACGCCCGCTTCGGGACCGTCCACCAGCTCTACAACAATGCCGGGATCGCCGGCGCCGGTACCACGATCCTCGACTCCGACTGGACGGTCTTCGAGCGCGTCCTGTCCGTGAACCTGTGGGGTGTGCTGCACGGCACCAAGGCGTTCCTGCCGTATCTGATCGCCTCCGGCGACGGCCATGTCATCAACATCTCGAGCCTGAACGGATTCATGGCCCAGCCCGAGCTCGGCCCCTACTGCACCTCGAAGTTCGGGGTACGGGGCTTTACCGAGACCCTGCGCATCGAGATGCTGCAGGGAAACCATCCGGTGCGGGTCACCGTCGTCCACCCAGGCGGGGTGAGGACCAACATCGCCACCGCCGCGCTCGAGGAGGCGCGACGCCGGGACCTGGAGATCACCGACGAGCAGCTTCAACGTGCCCGACTTTACAACGAAAAGCTACTGAGGCTTCCCGCGGAGAAGGCCGCGACCACGATTCTGCGGGGCGTCGAGGCGAACCGACCGCGTATCCTCGTGGGCACCGACGCCAAGATCACCGATGCCGTGGTGCGGCTTTTGCCGCGACAGTACCCGGCGCTGGCGCACCGTCTCCTGCGCCGCGCGCTCCGCTAGCGACCCGCCGGGAATTCCGCGCCGCCGCACGACGCCAGCAACTATCACCGATAGGCGCAAACGGGGCGCGTGATCACCTGACGATCCGCAAGAAGTGAAGGTTTTGGTTGTCCTCGCAGCCGAAATCCTCACTTCTTGCTCCGGCGACAGTGGAAGCCTTCCGCGGGTATCCGCCGCCGCGCGGAAACGCCAGCCCTCCCTACCATGGCACTGTGGGGCGACACGCGTTCCGGCTGAGGCGGCTGCGCACGGACACCGAACTGGCCGAATTCACCGCACACTATGCCCGATATTCTGGATATTCCGTCGAAATCGAATATCTGCGCCTTGCGCGCGTCTTCGCCACCTTCGACGGCCCCGACCTCGTCGGCGGCTTCGTACTGAACGTGACTCCCCCCTTCCGTACTCTCACCCGAATTCCGCAGCCAGCGCGGGCCCGCTGCGAGATGGAGATCGACGAAACAGACACCCAGGAGTTCACCTGCGCCTGGCTCGCGCCGTCCCTGCGCCGGAGCTGGCGTTCCCTCCTGTTCTGGGCCCATGTGCTGCACCAGGGCGGAAAGGCCGGCAGACACAGTGTCATCATGGGCACCGAGGTTCCCGCGCTGCGCGACTTCTACCACCACAGCAGGCCGCGGCCGTTATACGTCGGTCCGGTCGTGGTCGACGGCGTCGAGAAGACCGGCTGGGTTTACCAGACGACGCTCGAAAAGCGCTATTTCGGCATTCTGCGGATAGTGCGGCACAGGCTGGGCAGGGCACTGAGAGAGCGGCTGGGCCTGCCCGCCGGGAGACCAGGGCCACGGACCGAGGGGCGGATGCCGGTGCGGATGCGGGTGCGGGCGCCGTTGCGGATGTCGGCGGCCGGCAAGGCCGTTCTCGCCCAGGCGGCCGACGGCGGGTGGGCACTGGTGACAGGCGCGTCGTCGGGGATCGGTCGGGCCTATGCCGAAGCTCTCGCCGCCCTCGGCGTGGATCTGATCCTGACCAGCGACGACGCCGAGAACCTGGTCCGGGTGGCCGCCGCGCTGCGCGCCGAACACGGCGTCCGGGCGGTCGCTCATCCCCTGGACCTGGCCGATCCCTCCTTCGTCGACAAGCTGCCGGGCCTTGTCGACGGGCGGCGTGTGGACGTGCTGGTCAACAGCGCCGGAATCGGCATCAAGGGACCGTTCACCGCCGCGGACAACGCCGCGTACACGGATCTGGTCCACCTCAACATGCTGGCTCCGGCGCTGCTGACCCGAGCTGTCCTGCCCTCGATGCTCGGTCGCGGCCGCGGTGCCGTGATCCACATCGCCTCGGTGAACGCCCTGGCACCAATCGGGCACAGCGCCGTCTATTCGGCGGGGAAGGCGTTTCTGCTCTCGTATGCGACGGCTGTATGGCACGAGAACCGTGACAGCGGTGTGCTGTTCCAGACCGTACTGCCCGGAACGACGGCCACGCCCTTTCAGGCACGCTCCGGAAGCACCCGCCTGCCACCGTGGACGCTGACTCCGGAGGTCGTCGCCGCCGGTTCACTGGCCACCCTGGGCCGGGATCTCGTCCACGTTCCCGGACTGATCAACCGTACCTACCGAGTCGTCGGCGCGGTTCTTCCCCTGCGCACGAAAACGGCTGCGGCGACCGCCGTGATGCGCCGCAGCCTCGGAGTCTGACAGCCGACCGGCGGGCGGGGAGAGACACACCCGCCGGCCGTACTCGCCGTGGATCCAGTCGTCCCACTCGTCGGAGTCGGCGACGGCGAAGACGTCCCGCATGCGGACGGCGTTCTCCCGCGCCTGGCTGGCCTGGGCGCGCGACCAGATGTTCTGCGTCGTGAACGTCCAGCCCTTCCGCTCCTCGACGCCGCCCGACGGCAGGCGGGAGTTGTCGACGCTCCAGCCAGCCGGCGGGTTGTGCGTGAAGCCCTTGACCGAGCTGGGGATGAGCAGCTCGCCGCTGCGGGTGCTCAGTGCCGGGCGCAGGGGATCGAAGGCGTCGGAGGCACGGCTGCCCAGCGGCACGCCGTCGAGGCCCCAGGACGGGTCGATCGTGACGCCCATCCGGGCCAGGGCGGTGGCGCTCGCGTCCACGAGCTGGGCGTCGTAACGGTAGCTGGCGGGGACGCCGTCACCGGCGACGATCACGTAGCTGGAACGTTCGCCGATGGTCGCGCCGCCGTGGCCACCGATCGGCAGGTGGCCGTGGTCGGCGCTGACGATGATGGTCCACTGCTCGCTCGCACGGGTCGGGCGGGCCTCGACGGCGGCGATCAGCTGGCCGAGCCGGGTGTCGGCGGCCTCGATGGCCTCGGTGAACTGCGAGCTGATCGCACCGTAGGTGTGGCCCGCGTGGTCATCGTGTGTGCGACTCCGAATCGGGTCGGTTTCCGGGGGCAGTCACCCTCGGCCGCCACCCTGTCGGTCGATGCGCCGCGTCACAACGAAAGACGTGAAATGTCCACGCTCCGTTCCAGTGGATGGCCGGCCGGGCAACCCGAGCGATACCTACGGGCAACCCGGTCGACGACTCCGGGAAGAGGGCACTGATCCGCGAATCGTTGTCTTTTCCAGGTAAACCATCCCGGGCTGTGCGGACTCTCCTGTATCGGCGGCAACCTTGCCGCGGAGGAGGAGACAATGACGATGTCCGACCAGACCGGGGTGCGCCCGGCCCAGCAGCCCGCCGCCGGAAGCAGGCGAAGCCCGGAGCCGGATCGGAACGGCCAGGAAGGTCGGCGCAGGCAGCGGGCGCGGCGGGGGTGCCTGGCCTGGCTGACGCTTTTCGCCGTCGCCATCGTGGCGCAGATTCCCGCCCAGACGGCGACCGCCGGCGGGCCAAGGCCCGCACCGACACAGCACCGGCCGCAGGCCGCGATCACCGCCGCCTACACGCAGGCCTTCACCGGCGGCCAGGACCCGGCGTACGCCCTCGCCGCCGTCGAGGACGGGCCGGCGCTGGCCGGCACCCTGCAGCAGGCCATGCAGAACTTCCCGCAGGCCACCAGCACCGCACAGGTGACGGTCAGTGACATCAGGCTCCAGGGGCCTCGCACGGCCGGGCTGCGTTTCCACGTCGTCTACCAGGGCGGCGTCGACTTCGGCGTGCAGAACGGCACCGCGGTGATCAGCGACGGCCGGTGGAAGGTCAGCCGCGAGACCTACTGCACCGTCATGAGCTGGGCCGGGGCCATCTGCCCGGCCAAAGCCGGACGCCAGCCACGGGACGTTGCGGCGGCCCGAAGCGCGGTCCAGCAGGCCTACGCGCAGGCATTCACGAGTGGCCAGGACCCGGCGTACTCCCTCGCCGCGGTCGAGGCGGGCCCATCGCTGGCTGGCACCCTGGAGCAGGCCATTCAGAATTTCCCCACAGCGACGTCGACCGCCACGGTGACCACCCGCGACATCGTCTTCACCGACCCGCGGCATGCGTCGCTGCGTTACGAGATCACCTACCAGGGCGGGGTGACCTTCGGTCTGCAGACCGGCAAGGCCGTGATCAGCGAGGGCCGTTGGAAGGTCAGCCGCGAGACCTACTGCCACGTCATGGGCTGGGCGGGGGCTGTCTGCCCCGCGCCCTGACCTGAGGCCGCAGCGGTACGGCGGCATTGCAGCGGCAGCGGCAGCGGCAGCGGCACGTGCCCGGCCGGCGCACTCAGCGTTTCGTGTAAAGGTGCGCCGGCGGCGGGCCGAAACGCCCGCGGAGAAAGTCGACGATGCCGCGGACACGCCCGTCGGGGTGCCAGTAGGGGCCCCGACGGGCTGGCCTGATCGCACCCGTACCAAGCTGCAACAACGCGATGCAGAGCCGGATGAAGACGTGATAACGGCCGAAGTGCTCCCGCACCATCAGCAGGGTGTTTCGCAGCTGCAGGTAGTCGATCGCCCCGGAGGGCGAGCCGACATACGGGTTCTTGACCATCGCGCCCCGTACCAGCCCGGATTCCCAGCCGGCGGCGCGTGCCCGCAGCGCCAGGTCGGCTTCCTCGCAGTACGCGAAGTAGCGCTCGTCGAAGATTCCCACCTCGTCGAGGCAGGCCCGCCGGGCGAACATCAGCGTGCCGTGCGGATGCCCGACCGTCTCCCAGCCCGCGTCGACGCTCGCGGGCACGAGGATCCCGCCGAGGTAGGCGTCGATGACCGGGGTCGCACCGTCACCGACGTCCGCGCAGGCGAGCCCTGCCCGCGGCCGCTCGGCCAGCACGCCGAGGATGTGGCTCAGGCAGGTCGGTTCGGGCAGTGCGTCGTGCGGCGCGAGCACAACCCAGTCACCCGCGTGCGGGTCGGCGAGGAACCTGCGGTAGCCGATGTTCGCCGCCGGCCCGAATCCCAGGTTGGCGCCGCCGAGCACGACCGTGACGTCGTCGGCCTCGACCGGCGGGATGGTCACCGATCCGTTGTCGACGATCGTGATCGCGACGGGGATGTCCTGCGCGCGGAACGCGTCGATGGTGTCGAGGAGTCGCTCCGGTTGGTCGCGGTGAACGATGACGACCGTAAGAGGCTGCACGAATCAGTGCTACACCGACGGACCGGTGCCGGGAAACAAATACAGAAATTGCCGTCGGGGCGCCTCGTTCCGCCCAACACCTGTCGCGGTACGCAAGACTCCAGCCACCCAGGGAGATGCAAACCTCCACTGATCTCGCTAGCCTGGCGGCGACCGCTTGCAGATCACCAGCACCAGGAGCAGCGATGTCGGCGGTACGTGTCCACAACTTCGCGATCTCACTCGACGGGTTCGCCACCGGCGAGGGCCCGACTTTCGAAGCACCGTTCGGCCACGCCGGCATCCGCCTCCACGAGTGGGCGTTCGCCACCCGGTTCGGCCGGGCCTCGCACGGCCAGCCGGGTGGCAGCACCGGCGTCGACAACGCCTACGCCGAGCGTTTCGGCCCCGGTATCGGTGCCGAGATCATGGGCCGCGGCAAGTTCGGCCCCCAGACCGGCCCGTGGGAGGACCTCGGCACCGACCGGGAATGGCGCGGCTGGTGGGGGCCCAACCCGCCGTTCCACACCCCGGTCTTCGTTCTCACGCACCACCCGAGGCCGTCCATCGAGATGGAGGGCGGCACCGTGTTCCATTTCATCGACGCGGCACCGAAGCAGGCACTCGACCTCGCCCGGGAGGCCGCCGGCGACCTCGACGTGCGCATCGGCGGCGGCCCGACCATCGTGCGTGACTTCCTGGCCGCCAACCTGATCGACTCGATGCACGTCGCGGTGGTCCCGATCCTGCTCGGCCGGGGCACCCGGCTGTGGGACGGCCAGGAGGGCCTCGAGGAGCGCTTCGACATCGAGGCGGTCTCCTCCCCCAGCGGCATCACCCATCTGTCCTTCACCCGCCGCGTCTGATCCCGGGAGCCGGCCGGCCGAGGTCCGCTGCGGGCAGCTCAGCGGCGGGCCCCCGCCCAGGGGCCGACCCCGCCGATGCGTTGCACGCGATACCGGACGATGTAGCCGGGGCCTTGGGGCGCCGGGAACCGCGCGTCCGCCGCGACGTAGATTCTGGTCAGGCGATCGAGCAGGCCCCAGGCTTCGTCGCTGGGCTGCACGATGGCCCGCGTGTGCAGCACGGCGTACGGGTTCATGACCACGCCGGGTTCCCGGGGCGCGGCGAAGGACAGCACCGCCCGGGGATCCCGCTCGATGTTGCTTAGCTTCGCGTACCACGACATGTGGCCACTGACCAGATCGTCGCCGTCGAGGCCGATCCAGATGACGGAGACCTGCGGACTCCCGTCCGCGTTGATGGTGCTCAGATGCGCGAGTGGGCCGGTTTCGACCAACTCCCGCAGCTCCCGCGGCAGTGTGTTCATGCCTTCAGCCGTGCTCATACCCTGGCTCCTTCCCGCCGCACCGCTCGCTGCCACGCCGCACCGACTGCTGCCACGCCGCACCGGGCGCTGCTTGCACCCCGGCCGCACCGCCGCCCGCCGCCCCGCGCCGTGATGGCTTCATCCCGGCCGTGGCGGGCCGCCCGGCCCATCGTGCACCGATCATCCGACGGTGAGTACGAGCTTGCCGGTCACCCGGCCGCCATCGCCCACCGCATGTGCCTTCGCCGCCTCCTCCCACGGGAAGGCGGCTTCGATGACGGGGCGGAGCCGCCGCGTCCGCGCCAGCTCGGCGACCGCGAGCATGCCCGCCTGATCGGCCTCGACCAGCATCAGCCGGTGATGGACACCGCGCCCGGCAGCCTCCTGCGGCATCGGCCGGGTCTCGGTGAGCGCGAGGGACACAAGGACACCACCCGGGCGCAGCGTCCGTAGCGACCTGGTCGTGTAATCGCCACCAATCGGGTCGATGACGACGTCGACTCCGCCGGCTGCCCGCTCGAAGTCCTCATGGTGGTAGTCGATCAGTTCGTCGGCGCCCAGCCCGCGCAGCAGGTCGTGCTTGGCCGCGCTGGCAGTGCCGATCACATACACGCCGAGCGACTTCGCGATCTGAACCGCGAAATGCCCGACTCCGCCGGCCGCGGCGTGGATCAGCACCCGCTGGCCGGCCCGCACGTCGGCGGTGTCCACCAGGGCCTGGTAGGCGGTCAGCGCCGCCAGCGGAATCGCACCGGCCTGAGCGTGATCGAGCTCCGCCGGCTTGTGGACGAGCACGCGGGCCGGCGCGGTGACGTACTCGGCGCAGGAACCGTGCCCGTACGGGTACGGCAGCATGCCGAACACCTCGTCGCCCACCTCGTGGATGGTCACCCCGAGCCCGACCGCCTCGACCACGCCGGAGACGTCCCAGCCGAGGACGAGCGGAAGCTTCCCGAGGAAGCCCGGCATGGCCCGATGCTTCCAGTCGGTCGGGTTGAGGCCCACCGCCCGCACCCGCACCAGAACCTCGGACGGGCCTGGAACGGGGCGTTCGACCTCGACCAGCCGCAGCCGCTCAGGTCCTCCCAGGCTGTCCTGGCTGATCGCACGCATCATCGCCGTGGACGTGGACGTGGACGTCGCGGTCGGCGTCGCCGGCAACGTGGACGTCGTCGGGGGCATCGTCGGGGGCATCGTCAGGGGCGTCGCTGGGGGCGTCGTTGTCGTCATGGCTCCACGTTGCCGCCGGCCCCGAGCGCCAGAAAGTGGCCCGAAGGCCGACTTGTGCAAGGATCGGGCCATGCATCAGGTTGCCGTCCTCGCGACGGACGGTGTGATGCCGTTCGAGCTCAGCACGCCGTCCAAGATCTTCGGCAATGCCTGCGACGACGCCGGCCGGCCGCTGTACCGGGTGACCACCTGCACGGTGAGCGGCGGCCCGGTGAGGACGGCCGCCGATTTCTCCGTCACCGTCGCAGGCGGCGCGGCGGCGCTGGCAACCGCCGACACCGTCGTCATCCCTCCTGCCGAGGAGATGACCAGGATCACCGGCCGCGATCTCCTGCCTGCCGATCTGGCGAACGCGCTCGGCCAGGTGCGCCCCGACGCCCGGCTGGTCTCGCTCTGCCTGGCGTCGTACGTCCTCGCCGCCGGCGGCCTGCTGGACGGTCTGCGGGCCACCACCCACTGGCGGCATGCGGAGCACCTCCGGCGCTGCTACCCAGCCATCGACGTCGACCCGGGCGTCCTCTTCGTCGACACGGGACGCATCCTCACCTCCGCCGGTGCGGCCGCGGCAGTCGACCTCTGTCTCCACATCGTCCGCCGCGACCACGGCAGCGGCGTCGCCAACCGGGTGGCCCGCAACAGCGTGGTTCCGCCCTGGCGGGACGGCGGCCAGGCCCAGTACATCGAACGCCCCGTCCCACACACCGCGGACAACGGGACGGCGCCGACCCGCGGCTGGGCCCTCGATCGGCTCGACCAGGCACTGGGGCTCGACGAGCTCGCCGCGCACGCGGGGATGAGCCGGCGGACGTTCACCCGCCGCTTCCGTGCCGAGGTCGGGCAGAGCCCGGGGCAGTGGCTCACCGGGCAGCGGATCGACCTTGCCAGGCAGCTCCTGGAGAACACCGACCTGCCGGTCGACCGCATCGCGGAGCGCGCGGGCTTCGGCACCGCCACCTCCCTGCGCCAGCATCTGCGGGAGGCGATCGCGGTGTCACCGAACGCCTACCGCAGAACCTTCCGCGTCTGACGTCCACCGCCGTGTGAACAGCGGCCCACCCGTCTCGCCGGGTGCGGGGGCTGTGATCGTCGCCCGGCCATCAGATCGAGGGTCGCCGCGTATGCAGGGCGGCCGAAGTTCTCCTCGTTCTGAACCTTTCCCGTCGACCGGCCGGAAACACCGGGAATCACGCTCACCGACACCCGGACGGGGAAGAATCCACGGTCGCCCGGATACCCGATGCAGACCGAGCCTTTTCCATCGTCGGCTCGGTCCGCGGCTTCCCTGCCCGTGGACCGTGAGATGGAGAAGGCTCGCTGAACCAGGCCGCGGTGAGGTGAACGGCACAGCTTTCCGTATGATGGGGCCGGGCGAGTCTCCATTACCGAGCTCCGCGATGTGCGACCGGAGTGAGCGGCCCCCTTGTTCGGAGTCACCGTCTCGCGAATAATGATTGGCGTCCTGATCGGTCCGGTGAGTCGGGGGAAGGCTCAGGGGTGGGGAACGGGGGCCGAGATCCCGACAAAAGCCGGCGTGATGGTGGCGGGGTTGGGGTACCGGCACTGGCGGTGGTGGGAGCGGTCTTCGGCGCCACCGCGCTCTGGGTGTCCGACGGCGGCCGGGACCCGGACACGACCACCACCTTCTTCTCCGGTGTCGTCGGCGGCCTTTATCTGCTCACCGGGTCCATCGCGCACCTGCGCCGGCCCGGCCGGCTCGGCCTGCTGATGGTGATGGTCGGTATCGCCTGGTTCGCCGAGGACCTGCAGGTCTCGAACAATCCTGTCCCGCACACCATCGGGTTGTTCTGCCGGACGGTGGCCTCGGCGAGCCTGGTGCACCTGCTGCTCGCCTTTCCCGACGGACGTCTGCATGGGCGGTCCGAGCGGGCGGTGACCGGTGCCGTTTACGCGACGGTGTTGCTCCTCGTGCCGCTCGGCGTCCCGTTCTACAACTCGATTACACCGAACCTGGTGCTGGTCGCCGACCTGACCCGGCTGCAGGAGAATCTGATCAATGGCACACAGGTCGGCTTCGCCGTCGCCGTGGGCGGGCTGCTGATTCGCCGGTGGTTCGTCGCGACGCCACCGGCCCGCCGCGTGCTGGCACCGGTGTACGGCGTCGGGATCACGGGAGTCGCCGCGTCGCTGTCACAGCCGGGGCTGCCCGGTGAGAGCGCCGAGCTGGTCAACGAGATCGCCCACCTGGCGACGTTGGGTCTGCCGCTGGCCTTCCTCGCCGGTGCGTTACGGGTCCGGCTCGGCCGCACCGTCGTGGGTGGCCTCCTGCTCCGGCTGCCGCGGGCGGATCCGGCGGAGCTGCGCGACCTGCTGGCCCACGCGCTCGGCGATCCGACACTGCGGATCGCCTACCCCCACCCGGACGACACAGACGACCCCGGCGCCTCCGATCTCTATGTGGACGCCGCGGGGCGCCCGGTCATCCCCCGGCCGCAGGACGCGGTCACACCGGTCCTGCGCGGTCCGCGGGTGGTCGCCGTACTGCTGCATGATCCGGCGCTGCGCGCCGACCGGCACGTCCTGGAAGCCACCATCGCGGCCGCCGCGCTGGAGCTGGACAACCAGCGGCTCGCCGCGGAGGTGCGTGCACAGCTCGCGGAGGCTCGGGCCTCCCGGGCCCGCATCGTCACGGCGGCCGACGAGCAGCGCCGCAGGATCGAACGCGACCTGCATGACGGAGCCCAGCAGCAGCTGGTCACGACCGCGCTGATCCTGCGGCTGGCACGGGACCGGCTCGGCCCCGATCCGTCCGATCCGGAGCTGGGGGTCCTGCTGCGGCGGGCCGCCGACGGGCTGGAGGCCTCGGTGTCGGAGCTTCGGGAACTGGCCCGCGGCATCCACCCGGCGGTGCTCACCGAGGCGGGCCTGATGCCCGCACTGCGGGCGCTCGCGGCCCGGTCCGCGTACCCGGTCGACGTCATCGACGGTCCGGCGCTTCCTCCGCTGCCGGACCAGGTGGCCGCGACCGCCTATTTCGTGGCGGCCGAGGCGGTCACGAACGCCACGAAGCACGCCCACGCCACTCGGATCCACGTCGGTGTGCGGGTGTCCGCGAACCGGCTGGTCGTCACCGTCGCCGATGACGGCGTCGGCGGCGCGGACCTGGCCGGTGGGACCGGACTGCTCGGGCTGCGCGACCGGGTCGCCGCGATCGAGGGCCGGCTGGTCGTGCGGAGCTCCCCCGGCGACGGCACATCCGTCCACGCCAACCTGCCCCTGGAGATGCCTTGACCCCAGCCATCACCCCAGCTGACCAGCCTGCTCCCGCTCACCGTCCTGCGACGGGCCAGCCCGCCACGAACCAGCCCGGACGATCTTCCTCGTCGGGGCCTCGGGTCGTGCTCGCCGACGACGCGGAGCTGTTCCGGACGGCTCTCGCCGATCTGCTGGAACGCGACGGATGCGTGATCGTCGGCCAGGCCGCGGACGCGGACGGACTGCTCGACGCGGTCGAACGACACCGCCCCGACCTCGCGGTCGTCGACATCAGGATGCCGCCCGGCCACCATCTGGAGGGCCTGCGCGCGGCCGTCAGGCTGCGTCGGCGGCACCCCGGGACGGGAGTGCTGCTGCTGTCCCAGCATCTTGAGGTCACGCATCTCGACGAGTTGGTCGGGCAGTCCGCCCGCGGCGTCGGCTACCTGCTCAAGGACCGGGTCACCGGGCCCGATTTCCTCAGCGCGATCCGCCGGGTGGCCTCCGACGGCTGCGCGTTCGACCCGGAGGTGGTCCCGCTGCTCGCCGGCCAGCGGGGCGGGGCGCGGCGCGGCGAGCTGGCCGCGCTCAGCACGCGGGAGCGGGAGGTCCTCGCGCTGATGGCGCAGGGCCGGTCGAACGGCGCGATCGCCACCGAGCTCCAGCTCACGACGCGGACCGTGGAGACACACGTACGCAACGTGTTCCTGCGGCTCTCACTGCCTGACGAGGCGGAGCACAACCGCCGCGTCCTGGCCGTGCTCGCCTATCTGCGTTCGGCCCCGCGCGCCCGCGCCCGCGCCACGACGAGCGCGAGCGCCTCCGCGGACAGCGTCGACTTGGGGAGGAAGCCGGCGGCGGACGACTGGTCGACCGCGTCTCCGTAGTGCTCGGCGTCGCGTACCGAGCAGAACACAACCGTGGCACCGGGAACGGTGTCCCGCAGCTCGCGGCAGACGGCGAAACCGTCCAGGTCGGGCAGGGCGACGTCGAGCAGCACGACGTCGGGGCTCGCCGCGGGTGCCGCGGCCAACGCCTCGGCCCCTGTCGCGGCGTCGCCGACGACCTCGTAGCCACCGCTTTCCAGCAACGCGCGGGCCACCGCCCGGAACGGTGCGCTGTCGTCGACGATGAAGACACGCCCCACCGCCACCCGGTCCACGGCTCGGACGTTAGCACCGCCGCACGCGCCCGGAACTCCGTGCCAGCACTGGGCTGTACCGGTCAAAGAAGCCAGTGGTGGCACAGATGTGCCGGTTTCCGGCCCGCCGGACACTCGTTTCCGTGAAGGCCTTGCGCACCGGCACCGCCGACCCGTTCACCCGCGGGTGACGCCGCCACGCCCGCCGCTGTGGCGGCACCCGGCCCTGGCGCCCGTATACGCGGCGGCGCTGGCGATCGGCTGTGTCGCCCTGGCGAGCCTCGTGGTGGCACCGCACGCCTCGGCCGGTGACGATCCACCGGGTCCGCCGACGGCCCCACCGACGGCCACCGCGCCCGTGGCCTCGCCCACCACCAGGGCCGCCGCCAAGCCCGTGACCACCGCGCCGGGGAAGGTGCCCGTGACCGCGGTGGTAACGGTGACGGAGGCGCGCGCCGGGCTCCGGCTCAGTCACCTGGCCGTGCAGATCCGTGAAGGCGCGGTCGTACTGGCCGACGAACGGGCCGACGACCAGGGACAGTGGTCATCCGAGATCACCGCCGGCAGACGCGAGGTCTGCGTCATGTCGGCAGACGCCCCGGTGCGGCTGGCCGGGACGAAGCCCGCGTCCGCGTGCCGGCAGGAGCAGGTCCCGGGCACCCGACCCATCGAGCTGAAGATCGAACCGGCACGGGTGATCGCGCGGGTCACGGGGGGTGGCACCAAGGTCCCCTCCGACAGCTCCGTCACGATTCGCTACGCACAGGACGGCTATTCGGAGGATGGCGCGCTCGATCAGTCCGGGTCGTTCATCCCGAAGCAGCTGCCGCCTGACGCGCGGGTCTGCCTGAGGCTGGTGGACGGCTGGCGGTTCGCCGGCGCCGCGGCACCCGGCGGCGAGCAGTGCCAGGCGATCACCAATCCGGTCGCCGACGTGACGTTCTCGGTGGAGCCGTCATGACGCCGGCCGCCTCATCAGCCCCATCAGGCCCCATGGGAAAGGTGGTGGCCTGGTGACCGCGAAGGCGACGCGGAACTCCCTCGTCCTGCTCCTGGTCGCCGCCGGCGGCGCGTCGCTGGCCGGTTGGGGGCTGCTGTTCCGCGACCGCCCGGGAACCACCACCGCCATGGTGGTGGCCGGCTCCTTCGCCGTGGGTGTGCTGACGTCGGCGCTGCTGGTCCTGCCGCCCGGGTCGGCGCGACGACCGGCCGGGGCGCGGGATGCACGGCTGGGCGAAGGGCCCCGTCGGCCACATCCCGACCAGGCGCCCGGGCGCACCGGGAGCGCGGGCGCACATCGACCGCATCCCGCGGACCGATCCCATCCCACCGACCGGCAACAGCCCACAGCCGACGACCAGTGGGCGCCACCGCGTGGCGGCGGGAAACGTGAGGCGCCGGCCCAGGCCCAGACACCGGCCCAGGCCCAGGCCGTCCTGCTGCCGGTCGAGCGTCCCGGTACCGAGACGACCCGCAGCGGCCAGTGGTGGACCCAGACCGCAACGCCACCGGGCGGGCCCGCGAGCGGCGCCCGGGAACCCGCCGGGAACAGGACCACCCCGGGTACCGAACCGGTCCGACCGGCTCCCCGTGAGATCGCCGAGCTGCGCGAGGCGGCCAGGGTCGTCCAGTGCCCGCGCTGCGGCGCGTTCCGTGTCGACGCCCGGTACGCCGCTACCGGGTTCGCCTTCCGCTGCCGGGTCGACGGGCACAGCTGGTCCTGGCAGCCCGGGACCGCCTGGCCGGTGACCGTCGTGACGAGCCGCCGTCGGAACGGAAACCCATGAATCCCGGACCGCGCTGACGAGAACGGACAGAGCGAGCATGTACGAGCAGACCTTCTCCCGTGCCAACCCGGGTTGCATCGTGTTCCTGCTGGACCGGTCCGACTCGATGAAACAGCCGTGGCAGTCCAGTGGGGGAACCCTCGCCGAGGGCGCCGCCCGCGCGGTGAACAAGATCCTCCTCGATCTGTGCGTGAAGTCGGCGAAGGAGGTGGGCGGCCGGGCCCGGCACTACTTCGACGTCGGCGTCTTCGGCTACGGCGCCTGCCCGGTGACGGGCGGTGAGGGCGTCGAGCCCGCGCTGATCGGCCCGGTGGACGGTCAGCCGATCGTCCCGATCTCGCACGTCTTCGAGAACCCGCTGCGGATCGAGTCGACGCCGCCGCCATCCGGGCCCGGCGCCGTGGCGACGGTGGACCCGGTCGCGGGCTCACGGCTGCCGGTCTGGGTCGAGCCCGTCCACGGCTACCGCACCCCGATGTGCCAGGCGATCGCCAGCGCCGGCGAGCACGTCTTCGAGTGGGCGGCGAGCCATCCCGACTCCTTCCCGCCGATCATCATCAACATCACCGACGGGATGGTCACCGACAGCCCGTTCGACGGCGTCGGCCTGACTGACTGGGCCTCCCGGCTCACCTCGATCGAGACCCACGACGGCCCCGCGCTGCTGTTCAACATCTTCCTGTCGCCGGCGCTCGCGCCCGAGGTGCTGTTCCCGGTCTCCGCGGCCGGGCTGCCCGAGCCGGGCCCCGAGCTGTTCGCGATCTCGAGCACGCTGCCGGCGTCGATGGTCGCGAACGCCCGCGGTGCCCGGATGGAGATCACCGACGGTGCCCGCGGGTTCGTGTTCAACGCGGGCCTCGCGACGCTCGTGTGGTTCCTGGAGATCGGCACCCGGGTCGCCGACCTGCGGGACCGGTGAGGGCGCACCGATGATCGTCGCCCGCTCGGTCTGCTTCGCGCTGGAGAAGCTGGGGAGCACACCCCAGGAATGGGAGGACGCCGCGGCCTGCCACGACGGCGATCCGGCGGTCGGCGTCGCGCCCCGCTACGCGGTCGCGGACGGCGCCACCGAGGCCTACGACGCGATCCGCTGGGTGGACCACCTGGTCACCTCGTTCGTCGCCGGCGCCGGACCGGACCTCACCTCCGAGGGCCTGCGGGCCTGGTTCGAGTACGTCCAACAGCTGTGGGTGGCCGAGTCACCGGCCCGGTTCGCGACGGTGATCGAGGAGCACAAGTTCCGCAGCGAGGGGTCGTTCGCGACGTTCCTCGGCTGCCGTCTCACCGGCCTGGACGGACCACAGGCCCGCTGGGAGGCGGCGGCGCTCGGTGACACGGTGCTGTTCCACATCCGGGGCGGCCGGCTGCTGACCCACTTCCCTCACCTCGACGTCGACGGGTTCGGCCTGTCCCCCGACGGGGTCAGTACCCGTCCGGAGGCGCTCGGCCCGATGCTGCGCGGCCTGGCCCTCGCCCACGGCGAGCTCCGGGTCGGCGACGTCCTGTTCATCGCCACGGACGCACTGGCCCACTGGCTGCTGACCGAGACGGGCGCGGGCAGCACCAGCCGACACGGCAGCGGCACACACAGCACCGGCACACACAGCACCGGCACACACAGCACCGGCGCACACGGCACCGGCAGGCACGCCACCGGCGGCCGGGGCACCGGCCGGAAACGGGACGGGCTGTGGGCCGACCTCACCGGTATCGACCACGACGCGACCTTCGCCGCGATCGTCGCCGACCAACGCGCCGCGGGACGGATGCGCAACGACGACGTCACCCTGCTGCGGGTGCAGCTCGTGGCGGCCGAGCCCGACGCGCTGGTGGTGTGCCTGTGACCAGCGCTCGCCAGCCGGCTGTCCGCCACCCGTCGGCGGAGGACTACATCCGCGCGGTTCAGCGGCCGGACCTCGTGTTCGACCATCCCGAGCTGACCGGGGCCCGTTTCGACGTCCATCCGCTGCTGGGCATTCCCGTTCCGGCGTCGGGCAGCACCGCGGTCGTGTTCCGCGCGACGATCGGCGGCGCCACGCACGCGCTGCGGTTCTTCACCCGCGAGGACGCGTCCACCCAGCAGCGTTACACCGCGATCGACGACTGGTTCACCGAACGCGGCCTCGGCCCGGACGTCGCCGCCTGCCGGTGGGTGGACGACGCGATCCTGGTGAACGGGCGCCGCTGGCCGATGGTCCAGATGGACTGGGTGGACGGCCACACCCTCGACCGGCATGTGGAGGAGCTCGTCGAGGCCGACGACCGCGCGGCGCTGCGGACGCTGGCCGACTCGTGGCGGGATCTGCTGCGCCGGCTCCAGGCCGCCCAGTTCGCGCACGGCGACCTGCAGCACGGCAACGTGCTCGTCGACACCGCCGGGCGGCTGCGCCTCGTCGACTTCGACAGCTCGTGGATCGCCCCGTTCACGGGCTCGCCGCCGCCCACGGAAGGCGGGCACCGCAACTACCAGCCCGAGAACCGGCCGTGGGGGCCGTGGATGGACACGTTCCCCGGTCTTGTGATCTACCTGTCGCTGCTGGCGCTCGCCCAGGAACCGGACCAGTGGGAGCGGTTCAACGACGGCGAGAACCTGCTCCTGGGCCGCCGCGACTTCCAGCCGCCGCACCAGACCGAGGCCTGGTCCTGGCTGGCCGAGCTGCGCGACCCGCAGATCGACCAGCTCGCGGCCAGGCTGCGATCCTGCTGCGCGGCAGGCTGGACGGCAACCGGCGACCTCGAGGATCTGATCACGGGCTCGGTGCCCTGGTGGACGCGCACCAGCAGCCGCGTCGTACCCACCGCGCCGGCCGAGCCCGCGGCGACCGCGACCAGCTCCACACCCGACCCGGCGACACCGCCGGCCGGGCCGGTGCCCACACCGTCCAGGCCCACCGCCAGACCGTCCAGGCCAGCCGCCAACGCGTCCCGGTCAGCCACCAAGCCAACCGGGCCAGCTACCAGACCAACCGGGCCGAGTGCCAAGCCATCCGGACCAGCTGCCAAGCCGTCCGGACCGGCGAGGACATCGACGGGGCAGCGCCGCCGCCGGGGTACGCAGACAGGTACCCGGCCGGCGGAGGCAACCGCCTGGTGGCAGCAGTCATCCGGCTCCGAGGGAGCGGCCGCGGCCGGACCGGGCCGGGGCTCGGCACCAGCTCCTTCCACACCGGTGCGGCCGACGCCCGCGCACCCGATGCCGACAAACCCGGCGCCGGCTGCGGCGGCTGGCCGCGGGCGGGTGCGGCGCAACCTGAGCGCCGTTGCCGTGGCGGTGCTTACCTGGCTGGCCGCCACCATCGCGATCACCCTCGCGATCGTCCAGGGTGAGGACGCGCGGCCGGCGATCGCGAACGTCAGCGCACTGATTGCTCTCCTGCCGGCGGTCCTCGTCGGCGTCCTCTGGGCACGGTGGCGACGACGCCGCCGTAAGCAGCCCGGGAACCCGCGATAGCGACGTCCGAGCACGGGCGAGACCTCGCACGGCGACCACCGGAGAAGGCGGTATGACAGAGCGGATGTTCGGCCCCTACCGCATCGAGGCCCGACTGGGCCGCGGCGGTATGGGCGAGGTCTACCGGGCGTACGACACCGCCCAGCAACGTCTGGTGGCACTCAAGCTCCTGCTCCCGAGCCTGGCCGAAGATCCGCACTACATCGAGCGGTTTCGCCGGGAATCCGCGACGGTGGCCCAGCTGCGTGAGCCGCATGTGATCCCGATCCACCGTTACGGCGAGATCGACGGCCAGCTGTACATCGACATGCGTCTCGTCGAGGGCGCCGACCTGGGCACGGTGCTGCGGGCCGGTCCGCTCGACCTGCGGACGGCCGGCAACGTCATCGAGCAGATCGCCGCCGCGCTGGACGCCGCACACGCCGACGGCCTGATCCACCGCGACGTGAAGCCGTCCAATGTGCTCTGCGCGGGCCGGGGGCGGCCGACCGACTTCGTCTACCTCGTCGACTTCGGCATCGCCCGTTCGGTCCACGGCACCGACCTCACGACGGTCGGGGCCGCGATCGGCTCGATCGACTACATGGCACCCGAGCGCTTCGGCACCGGGCCCGTCGACCACCGGGTGGACGTCTACTCCCTGGCCTGCCTGCTGTTCCAGTGCCTCACCAGGCGCCGGCCGTTCGCCTCCGCCGAACGGCTGGCGGTGGTACGAGCACATCTGGAGGAGCCGCCGCCGATCCTGTCCGCGGTGCGGCCGGACGCTCCGGCGGCACTCGACGCCGTCATCGCGCGCGGCATGGCGAAGGATCCTGCGGAGCGGTATCCGTCCACTGCCGCCTTCGCGGCGGCGGCCCAGGCCGCCATCATCGGCGCCGCCCCGAGCACCCCGAGCAGTCCAAGCAGTCCAAGGGCTCCGAGCAGTCCAAACGCCCCCAGCAGATCAGGTACCCCGAGCGCGGCCGGAACCCCGGCGGCGCCAGCGGCTTCGAACCCGCCGCCTGCCAGCCCCGCGCCGCGGGCCAAGTGGTGGGCGCAGACCCCCGGCGCTCCCGCGGCGGCATCGCCCGTATCGCAGCCCAGCCCGCCGCAGCCACAGCAGCCACCACCACAGCAAGCACCGTCACAGCAGCCACCGTCACAGCAGCCACAGCAGGCGGCCCAGCCGTCAACACAACCGATGCGGCCGCCGTCCCAGCCAGCGGCGCCGGCGGCAGCGGCACAACCATCACCGCCGGCACCGGCGTCATCCCCCGCGCCCGCCGGCAAGTGGTGGCAGGCGGCGAGCGCCCCGCCCACCCCCGTGCAAGCACCGGCACCGCCGTCCACAACCCCACCGCCCATCGCGGCGCCACCGCCGTCCACAACCCCACCGCCGTCCACAACCCCACCGCCGTCCGCAGCGCCACCGCCATCCACAACCCCACCGCCGTCCGCAGCGCCACCGGAATCCGCGCAGGCTTCGGCTTCGCCCACCGCGGCGCCCGGCGTTCCCGGGCCGCCGACCGGATCCGCCGCCGCCGCGGTGTTCGGAGCCGGGCGCTACCGAGCGGCCCAGCCCCCGCCCACCGCCCGGCTCGGTGCCGGCCAGCCCACCGTCACCGCTCTGCCAGGCGGCGGCCAGCAGACGCCAGCCGCTCGACCGGGCAGCAGCCAGGCAGGCGGCGGCCAGGCGACGACGACCATCGGGCCGGGTGCCGCCCGCCCCACCCCGAGTTCCCGACCTGGCGGCGGCCGGTCGTCCGGGAGTCCGTCCGCCGGTTCGGTGGCTGGAGGGCAGTGGTGGGAGCACCGAGCCACGGCGCTGCATCCGATGACCACCGCTTCCGTCGTCATCGGCCGCGCGCCCGAATGCGACGTGGTGCTCGGCGACCCGCTGGTGTCACGCCGGCATGCGGAACTGCGCCGAACCGGCACCGAATGGAAGATCGTCGACCTCGGCAGCTGGAACGGGACCTTCGTCAACGGTCGCCGGATCGGGCAGCAGGCCCCGCTCGCCGCCGGGGACATCGTCGGCATCGGCCACGCCCTGCTGCACCTGCAGAACGGCACGCTTGTCGAGTACGTCGACGAAGGCGACATCTCGTTCGAGGCTGACGGGCTGACCGTCACCCGCTCCGGGCGGCGGCTGCTCGACGATGTCGGTTTCGCGCTGCCGCAGCGCAGCCTGCTGGCGGTGGTCGGGCCGAGCGGCGCCGGAAAGTCGACACTGCTCGGTGCGCTGACCGGGCAGCGGCCCGCCGACTCCGGCGAGGTCCGCTACGCCGGCCGTGATCTCTACGCCTCCTATGACGAGCTGCGCCAGCGCATCGGGCTCGTCCCGCAGGACGACATCCTGCACCCGCAGCTGACCGTCCGCCGGGCCCTGCGGTACGCGGCCGAACTGCGGTTCCCCGCGGACACAGGTTCCGCGGAGCGCCGCGCGCGCGTCGACGAGGTGATCGACGAGCTGGGGCTGACCGACCATGCCGAGCAGCGGATCAGCACGCTCTCCGGCGGGCAGCGCAAGCGCACCAGCGTGGCGCTGGAGCTGCTCACCCGCCCGTCGCTGCTCTTCCTCGACGAGCCGACGTCCGGGCTGGATCCCGGCATGGACAAGTCCGTCATGCAGACCCTGCGCACGCTGGCCGACGACGGCCGCACGGTGGTCGTCGTCACCCATTCGCCGGCGCAGCTCGACCTGTGCGACCGGCTGCTGGTGCTCGCCTCGGGCGGCCGGCTGGCCTATTTCGGCCCGCCCGACGAGGCGCTCGAATACTTCGGTCAGCAGGACTTCGCCGACATGTTCCTGCTGCTCGACCGCTCGCGGGACGTCGACTGGACGGCCCGTTTCCAGGCCTCGCCCCAGTACGCGAAGTACGGCGCACCGCGCGGCACGGCGCCTTCCGCGGCGCCGCAGCCAGGCGGCCCCGCCGGCCCGGCCAGCCCGGCCCGGGTCGCGCCGGATGCGCCGCCGCGCCAGCAGCCGGCCGTGCGCCAGTTCGCCGTGCTTGCTCGCCGCTATCTGGCGGTGATCGCGGCCGATCGGGCCTACGCGGTGTTCCTGCTGGCACTGCCGTTGGTCCTGAGCCTGTTCGCCCAGCTGCTGCCGGGCGGGCACGGGCTGTCCTGGCACCATCGGCAGACCGGCGCCGACCGTGAAAGCGACATCTCGCCGCTGATGCTCGTGCTCATCCTCGGCTGCGCGTTCACCGGGTTCGCCGGCGCGTTCCGCGAGCTGGTCAAGGAACGGTCGGTCTTCAACCGGGAACAGGCGATCGGGCTCTCCCGCGGTGCCTATCTCTGGTCGAAACTGGCCGTGCTCGGCGCGATCAGCGGCCTGCAGGCGGTGATCCTCGCCGTGGCCGGCCTGGCCGGCAAGCCGCTGCCGGACGCCCCACCGGCACTCGGCGGTGGCCTGACCGAGGTCGTCATCGCCATGGTCGCGGTCGCGCTGGCGGCGATGGCGCAGGGCCTGCTGGTCTCCGCGGTGATCGGTAACGCCGACCGGGGCATGCCGATCCTGGTGGTCGTGCTGCTGCTGCAGCTGCTGCTGTGCGGACTGATCATCCCGTTGGACCATCGGCCGCCGCTGGAACAGCTCGCCTACCTCATGCCGGCCCGGTGGGGCTTCGCGATGCTCGCGGCGACGACCGGCTACCGGCAGACCCCGTCCGACCCTGATATCGACGCGCTGTGGACGTCCGACGCCGGTACCTGGGCACTCGACCTCGCCGCCCTCCTGCTGCTCACCGCCGCCGTCGCGGCGACGATCTGGCCCGTGCTGCGCCGCGGGTCGGCACCGCCGCGGCGCCGGGGATCGGCACCACGGCGGCGACTCGGGCGGCGACTCGGGCGGCGATGAGCCCACTCTGCCGGCCGAGCCGTTCGCCGAACCCGCGGCGGCATGTTCGGACGCGTGACGGCGGAGCCACCAACGGGCCGTGGGCGCCATGGAGCACCGACGACATCCAAGCTAGTGTGGATGTCGTGAGCGTGGCCTACGAGGAAGTCCCGTTCAGCGAGCTGCTCCACCACCCGGCGGCGACCGCCAGGCGGCTGGACGAGGTGCGGGCCCTGCGGTTGCGCCGCCGCGGCGCGACGGATCTCGCCCTGATGCGCGTCGACCAGATGGAGCGGGACTCCGTCGTGGTGGACTTCGCGACCAGCATGCTCGCCGGCCTGATCCGCACCGGGAACACCGCCGCGCTGCGGCAGGCGCTGCCCGACGCGCTGCCCTGGACGATCTTCCTGCCGCCCGAGGACGTCGACACCTTCTTCACCGAGCTGATCGAGACAGCACGCGGCGCGATGGCGCTGAACACGCTGGCTCCCATCGCCGCCCTGCTGGGTCAGTGGCGGCACAGCGCCGAGATCCACGCCGACCCGGACCTGTATACGATGTTGACCCGCGAGCCCGACGGCGACCTCGGGCCCGCCCCACGCCCGTCCGGTACATCCGGTGCGTCCGGTGCGTCCGGCCCGACCGGTTCGACCGGCGCCTCCGGAGCACGTGGGGGCTGACACCGGGAAACGCCGAAGCGTTGCTGAAAAAGGCTGGATGAGCCCGAAGCGAGGAGAGCGCGCCGCCCCACCGCCCAGCGGGGGTGAGTACGACATCCGTTTCGCATCCAACAATGCCGCCGAGGGCTGGGAGCAGCTCGCCGGGCAGGCGCCGAACAACCTGCGCAGGGCCTTCGACGCCATCAGGTCCAGGCCGCGCTCCCGGGACGCGCCGGACCGCCAGCACCGCCTGAAAGGATCCCTCGGCACCGCGGTCTTCAAGGGCCAGCCGCTCGAACGCTGGCAGTACGAGGTGACCACCGGCGGACGAATCTGGTATCTCGTCGACGACGCGAGCCGCACGGTCTGGGTGATCCACGCCGGAACAGGCCACCCCAAAGCCACGGACTGAAGCACGGACTGAGGCGCAGAACCACCGGCCTCGGGTTCAGCGCTCCGTCATGCCTGCCGACACCGGGTCCGCGGCTCGGCGGCCCTCGCCGGGCCCCGAATCCGAGGTGACCGGGGCGGTGGAGGCGTCGACGGGATGCTCGCCGGTTTCGCTGAAGGCGCGCGAACGTTCCTCGGCCTCGGCGCTGCCGGTGAACAGGCGGGCGTCGGCGAGCAGCTCGGGCTGCTCCTTCTCCAGCTTCACCCGGTCCGGGGACGGGGTGCGGTCGATCTCGACCCTGGTGCGCGGCAGTGCCGGCACATGGTTGCGGCGCAGCCAGCCCACCAGCGCCTCGCGAACGTGGCAGCGCAGGTCGAAGGTCGTCGGCCCGTCCTTTCCGCTGACCAGAACCCGGATCCGCACCTGGTCGCCGACCGCGTCGGTGACCTGCAGGACGCTGACCCGACCGTCCCACAGCTCGGTGTTCTCCACGATGCGGTGCATCTCGGCCCGCATGTCGGTGACGGGCACCGACCAGTCCAGATCGAACTCGACCGCGCCGAGGACGGCGGATTCCTTGCGGGTCCAGTTCTGGAACGGGTTCGTCGTGAAATAGGTCGACGGGAGAATCATCCGGCGGTCATCCCAGATGTGCACGACCACATAGGTGAGCGTGATCTCCTCGATGCGCCCCCACTCGTCCTCGACGACGACCACGTCGTCGACCCGGATCGCGTCGGTGAACGCGAGCTGCAGGCCGGCGAAGACGTTCGCGAGCGAGGTCTGCGCCGCCAGGCCGGCGATGATGCCGACGACGCCGGCGGAGGCCACGATGCTCGCCCCGGCGACGCGGACGCTGGGGAACGTCATCAACATCGACGCGGTCGCGATGACCGCGATGACCAGCACGGTGATCCGCCGCAGCAGGGTCACCTGGGTCCGGATCCGGCGGGCATGGCGGTTGTCGGCGATGTCCATCCGGTAGCGGGCCAGCGCCAGATCCTCGACGACGAAGGCGAGCACGCCGATGATCCAGGCCACGGCGGCGATCAGGGCGAGGCCGAGCACACGCACCGTCGGCGGCGTCCACGGCTGCTCCGCCGCCGCGTTCGCGGCCGTGAGCAGGGCGATGAGGACGAACGCGAAGCGGGTGGGCCGGCGTCCGCGTTCGGCGAGGTCGTGGACGATCTGCGAGTGCCGGCCGATCCGGCGCAGGCCCTGGTGCAGTAGCAGGGCTGCCAGGTAGCCGACGACGCCAGCCCCAACCATGATCACCAGCACGGCCAGGCCGGAGTCCAGAGTGTCGAGGTCGGCGAACGCAGGCGCGGATCCATGGATCACAGGCAATACTCCTTGCGATGCGGGCTTTTCCAGGCCACGCCCCGGTATGCCCGCCTCCGCCCGGGTAACGCCCGGTTGTGGCGAACGCCCGGTTGCGGCGAACGCCCGCACCGCCCGGGCGACCCCCGCACACCCGGCCGGGAGACCTCAGACCACCAGCGAATCCGCACCCGGCACGTCCACGCCCACGCCCACGCCCACGCCCGGGGATTGCGCCGGACGGTCCGCCCGCCGGTGTTCCTGGGGGCTGACCCCGCGAACCCGCTTGAACGCGGCGCTCAGCGCGAACGCACTGCCGTACCCGACCTGCCGGGCCACCGCGGCCACCGTCGCATCGGTCGTGCGCAACAGGTCGGCGGCCACGTCGAGCCGCCAGTTCGTCAGATAGGTCATCGGCCCCTCGCCGACCAGCGCGTTGAACCTGCGGGCCAGTGCCGCCCGCGACACCCCGACCCTGGCGGCCAGGGCGGCGACCGTCCACGGAAACGCCGGTTCGGCGTGCAGCAGGCGGATCGCCGGCCCGACCACCGGATCATGCTGGGCCCGGTACCAGCCGACGTCCGGCGCGTCGGCGCTGGAAAGCCAGTGGCGCAACACGCTCACCAGCAACAGGTCGAGCAGCCGGTCGAGGATGAGCTCCTGCCCCGGCTCATCCCGGGCGACCTCCCGCCCGAGCAGTTCGACGAAGGGTGCGTCGGCGGGTGTGGTGGTGCGGGTCAGCACCGGTGGCAGCAGCCTGAGCAGGCGGCGGTGCACATCACCGTCCAGCTGGTATGTCCCGCTGAGCATGACCGTCGCGTTCGGGCCGGCCTCGCCCCAGGTCCGCACGCCCAGCCGCATCGCGTCGGCCAGGTCGTCGCCCTGCGGTGTGCTGCAGCGCTGGCCGGGATGGATGACGACCCGCACGTCCCGCCCCGGCTCGTCGGCCATCGTGTAGCAGTCGGGGCCGCGCAGGATCGCCGCGTCACCCGGCTCCAGCCGCACCGGCGCACCGTCGTCGGGCAGGAGCCAGGCGTGGCCACGGATCAGTGCAACCAGGGTCAACGGCGCCCGGTCCTCGATCCGCAGCGACCACGGCGGGCTCAGGATCGACCGGAGCACGAACGCCCCGCGGGCCCTGGGCTGGTCCAGCAGCTCGGCGAGTGCGTCCACACCTGCGATCGTAGATGCTTTCGTATGAATTCGAGCCGTCCACGCATTGCTCCACGGGGACCGAGATCAATAGCGTGGACGGAAAGGGACGGCGAACAGAATCGCGGGCAGACCGGCAGGCCGGCAGACCGGGCAAACAGATGACCGGCGGACGAGAGAACAGGGCGCGGCGCCGCCCTGGCAGGGGGAAAAATGTCCGAAGCGGCACTGATTGCGGCCGTGGTGACCACCGGATTGATGTCCGGGATCTTTCTCGGATTCTCGACGGCGGTGATGCCCGCGCTGGCCCGGGTTGATGACCGGGCATTCGTCGACGTCATGCGGGCTGTCAACGCCGCCATCCAGAACGGCGTCTTTGCCCTGGTCCTCCTCGGCGCCCTGGCCAGTACCGGCGTCGCGACCTGGCGGTATGCCGGCCACGACGACGTTCTTCCGTGGGTCGCGGCCGGCTTCGCCGGCTATCTGGTCACCCTGGCCATCACCTTCCGGGCCAACATCCCGCTGAACAACAGGCTCGATCGGACGGGGCCGGCCGAGGACGAGGACGTCCAAGATCTCCGCGCGGGCTTCGAACGCTCCTGGGTCCGCTGGCACCACCTCCGGACCCTTGCCTGTGTGTTCGCGTTCGGCTGCCTCTGCGCCGCCCTGCTCACCGCGGCCTGACCACGTCTGACCAGGTCAGGGGCACAAACCCGATCCGGCTCGCACCGGCCGGCGCCAGGTGGGTCAGTCCGGCGGCGACGGCCCGCCCCGGCCGTGCAGCACCAGGGCCCGGGTGAGGAAGGCCAGGGCCGCGGTGCAGGTCAGCGTGCGCAGGATGTTGACGGCGACCCAGGTGCTCTCGAAGTCGCCCCGCACGGCGGCGAGATCCCTGATGGTGCCCGGATCGCCGGCGGCGGCAAGCTCCTCGTTCAGCGGCACCTCGACGGCCATGGTCAGCAGCAGCGTCAGGCAGTAGCAGGCGAGTGCCGCCACGGTCCACGTCACGACCGCACGCCGGCGGAGCCGGAACTGCAGCACCGCCGCGGCGGCGGGGGCCAGCAACGCCCCGGCGAGGACCAGGCCGAAGGCGGGGTTCTCGATGGCCGTGTTGATGTTCTGCATCGCCGTCACGAAGGTGTGGTCGTCCGAGGCCGCGAGCCCCGGCATCACCGAGATGTCGAAGCCCCAGAACAGGCCGGCCATCAGCCCCGTCAGAACGGCGGACACCCCGAGCGCGGCGCCGGCCGTGCGGCCGCGCCCTGATATCCCGGGCGGCACCGGAGCAGGCGACAGCGGCGCCGGAGAAGGAGGCGGAAAGGAATGGCCGGGTGCGACGGACATCGGCGTTCCCCCCTCAGAGCGACCGGTCCCAGGCTCCGGACGCCGCCGTGTTCCGGGCGTAGTCAGCGAAGTCCCGGGGCTCCCGGCCCAGCACGCGGCGCACGCCGTCGGTCAGGCTCGCGTTGCGTCCGTCGAGGATCCTGGCGAACAGTTCGAGCAGGTCGAGCGGCAGGCCGTACTCCGTCAGCACCGCGGCGTACTGCTCGCTGGTCTGCGGCACGTACCGGATCTCCCGGCCCAGCGCCTGGCCGAGCTCCTTGGCGACATCGTGGAAGGTGAGCAGCCGCGGCCCGGTCACCTCGTACACCTCGCCGGCGTGGCCGTCGCCGGTCAGCGCGGCGACGGCCACCTCGGCGATGTCGTCGGCGTCGACGAAGGGCTCCGCGGCGTCGCCCGCCGGCAGCGCGATCTCACCGGCCCGCACCGAGTCCAGCAGGAAGTCCTCGTGGAAGTTCTGGTTGAACCAGGACGCCCGGATGACGGTCACCTCGGCTCCGGACGCCCGCACGGCCTGCTCACCGGCCAGCGCACCTTCCTCCCCGCGCCCCGAGAGCAGGACCAGCCGGTTCACTCCAAGGTTCACCGCGAGCCTGGCGAACGCGCCGACGGTCTCGGCGGCGCCGCGGAACCCCAGGTCGGGGACGAAGCAGAGGTAGGCCGCGCGGGCCCCCTGCAGCGCGGGGTGCCAGGTGCTCTGGTCCTCCCAGTCGAACCGGATCGGCGTGCTGCGGGAGACCGCACGCACCGGCTCGCCGGCGGCGGTCAGCCGCGCGGCGACCCGGCGGCCGGTCTTCCCCGAGGCGACGGTCACGAGGACGGGCTTGGCGGGGTTGCTCTGCGTGTGAATGGTCACGACGTTCAGTCAAGTCCGCGGTGCCGGGACGGACCATAGCCGAACGGCTCAACCACATGTCCGCCCGTCCAGGGCAGGCCGGCGGACCGGCAGAGCGGCGGACCGGCGGACCGGCGGACCGGCCGGCCGCGGTCAGCGCCGGCCGGCCCCCGCACACGAAACGGCCGCCGTCCTGCGGCAGGACGCGCCCGAGCCGTCGGTCAGATGAAACGCCGGACGAAGCCCAGGGCGGTGTCACAGACCTCGCGCCAGCCGGCGTCGATGGTGAGGGAGTGGCCGCGGTTCGGGATCTCGGTGATCTCGGTGACGGCGTCCTTGTTGTGTTCCTGCTTCTTGAAGGCGGCGTTGGTGATCGCCCAGGGCACCGTGTGGTCCTTCTCGCCCGAGATGAGCAGCAGCGGCCCACGCTCGGGGTTCTCCGTGTCGACCTTGACCTCGGACCACGGGTTGAAGTTGGCGACGGCGGCCTGGAAGAGCGGCTTGCCGGGTGCCGGAACGGCGAAGGTGTCGTAGAGCTGCTGGGCCTCGTCCTCGCTGACGGCGTTCGCGAAGGCGTAGCGGAACTGGTCATAGGTGAGCGGCACGGCGCGGTGGACGTTGGCCGGGTTCCCGAGCACCGGGGCCGAGGAGCGCAACGTGGAGATCGGCAGCG
This sequence comes from Frankia sp. R43, assembly GCF_001306465.1. Classification (NCBI taxonomy): domain Bacteria; kingdom Bacillati; phylum Actinomycetota; class Actinomycetes; order Frankiales; family Frankiaceae; genus Frankia; species Frankia sp. R43. The sequence continues at coordinate 248,558 of NZ_LFCW01000005.1, forward strand.
GCAGGACACCCTGGAACGGTGCCGGGTCGACCGCGACGGTGGCTGCAGACAGCCCTCGGCCGGCCAGGATCTGCGCGAACAGCCCGCCGAAGGAGTGCCCGATCACGACCGGCTTCTTGTCCAGGCGGCCGATGATGTCGGCGAAGTGGTCCGCGACCTGGCCGACGGTCTTGCCGGCGAACACCTCGGGATGGGCGTTCGCCTCGGCGACGGTCTCCGGATCGTCGGGCCAGCCGGCCAGGACGGGCGCGAAGCCGGCTTCGGTGAACACCTCCGCCCACCGCTCCCAGCTGCTGGGCAGCAGCCAAAGCCCGTGGACGAACACGACCGGCGTGCGCCCGGAGGCGTTGGCCTCTTCGATCTGCTGAACGTCGTGCTCGCTGGGCATCGCGGGTGGCTCCTTCTGGTCGGCGGCATCCTCATCCTGGCCGAACCACCCCCGAGAATCCGGTGACCTGGAAACTCATCGATCGCGGTGGTTGAGGCGGGGGCCGGCGGAACGGAGGCCGGACCGCGCCGATCAGGACACGTCGAGTCGACGCGGTTCGGACGCGACGAACGTCGCCACCCCGCCGATGATCTCCACCCGGTGGGTGGCGAACACGGCCTCCAACGCCCGGTCCAGGGCTCCCACCTGGTCTTCGGTGTTGTGAAAGATCCCCTTCTGGTTGTAGAAGCCGAGCAGTTTCCGCGCCGGCGCGGACAGCTTGGCGGCGTCGGCGAGGATCGTCGATCCGAACAACACCGCACCCGGCCCCATGGTCGGCCGGATCGCCGCCAGCAGCTTTTCCGCCTTGACGTCGAGCGAGCCGGGCATGCAGTGCAGAAGGTAGTTCACGCCGACCGAGTCGAACGGGGCGCCCGGCAGGGTGCCCACCGGCTCGAGCGCATTGCGGACGGCGGTCAGCGGCGCGAGCCTGCCGATCCTGGCCGAAGCCGTCCGCAGGGAGTTCTCGTTGAGATCCACCAGGGTCACGGCGGGGTTCGGTGTGGGCCACCGTGCCTTGTCGAGGTAATAGCCGGTGCCGACACCGATATCCAGGTGCCGGGCGCTGACGTGGTCGTCGTACAGGCGGCGCAGCCGCTTCGTCGGGCAACGCCAGACAAAGCTGTTGGAAATTCCGAGCACCCCGATGTCGTAGGCGGCCAGAACCCACCGGTTGTAGGCCGCCTGACCGGCAACGACGTCATCGGAGAGGTCTCCGGAACCAGCCGCACCACCTGAAGTAGCAGATGCCATACGGCCAGTCTCTCCTATTCGGCCGTCACCGGCCGCTTACCAGCCGCTCACCGGCCGCTCGTCGACGCGCGGTGCCAGGTGAGGGTGATCGTGCCGTCCTCACCGTCACGCCATCGGCGCGCGAGGTCCCGCAGGCGGGTGTGGATCGTGTCGACGCGATCGGATGTGGCGCTCTGCGGCAGCTGGAAGCCGAGGCGTCGGGCGGTACCGGGCAGGTCGGGGGTGGCGAAGGAGCCCGGGTCGACCCGGGCAAGAATGATCTCGCCGGACTGTTCCAGGTGCGGCTGCGGGCCGAGGATGGCGACGGCTTCCTCGGCCCGCCGCAGGCCGGCGAAGCCGGTGTCGGGCCGCTGGGCGAGGGGCACCCCGTCGCGGGTCAGCACGGCCTGGTCACCGACCATGACCACGTAGGCCCCCTGGTCGATCAGGCCCCAGAAGCCGTCGGTCAGGTCGAGGCCCTCCTCCACGACGAGGTGGACGAGGTCGTGGGGCAGGGCGTCGCCATAGCTGGGGAACTCCCAGCCGGTCGTGGTCGTGTCGCCGCGGGTGACGTGCACCTGGTCCGCGCGTCCGCGGCGGCGCGTGAACGAGACGGTCAGCGCGCCGGTCACGGCTGGGCCACCGGGCGAGACGGCTGCCGTCCGTCAGAGCGTGGGCGAGGGCCGGCCGGATCCGCCGCGGCGGGATCCCGCGCGGGTCCGGTCGCCTGGTCGAGGACGTCGTGCAGGCGGGCCGCGAACGCGGTCGGTCGCAGCACGAAGCCGGAATGCCCGCCGGGGAACTCGGCCAGCGGCCGGCCCAGTTCCTCGGCCAGGGCGCGGGCGCACTGGCGGGGGAAGCCGGTGGAGGTGGCACCGGCCGCGGGCACGATCCGGCCAGCCGCGGCCCGCAGACCGGGCCAGGCCAGCCGGTGAAGCCGCACGGCGGGAGCGTCGTGGGACAGGAAGAACGCGAGGTTGGCGATCCGCTCCGGTCTGGGCCGCGGCACCGCGACGTCCGGCTCCCGGTCGGTGACGTCGACCCCGCCGAGCGCGGGGAGCCGCCGCATGGCCGCGGCGAGCCCCTCCTCGCGGTACAGCCGTTCGATCTCCTGCTGGGCATGGACGGCCTGCTGACGTTCCGGCTCGGGGAGCAGTTCGGTCGCCGGCGGCTCGTGTGCGACGAGCCGCCGCACCTGGTGGGGGTGACGGCAGATCAGATCCAGCCCGATCAGGGCGCCGAGGCTGACTCCGAGCACCAGCGCCGGGCCGCCGGCGACCGCCGCGAGCACCCGGGCGGCGTCGTCACCATGCGTCGCCACGTCGACAGTGGCGTCCGCGTCCTGGAGCGGGCTGCGTACCTGGCCGCGCCGGTCATAGCTGATCACCGCGTACCGGCCGGTCAGCCCGGCGGCGAGCGCGTCGGTGGCGTCGGCGTCGCCGTCACCGCCCGGCAGCACCAGCAGCGCGGGGCCGTCGCCGCGGATCTTGTAGTGCAGCGTGGCTCCTGGTACGTCCAGCAGCCCTGTCTGGGTTCCGTCTCGCACGATCCACCCCAACCTACACCAGATAAGATACTCAGGTTTCTTATTGGGCAGCGTAGTCGGCCGCATTAGGGAACTCAAGTATCTTGTTGGCATGCCGCTCGACAGGGACACCCCACTGGCGGAGAACCGTGACCGGCAGACGGCGCCCCGGACACGGCGGCGGGGAGACACCCTCGAGCAGGCGATCCTGGACGCGGCCTGGGAGGAGCTCGCCGCGGTCGGCTCCGCCGAGCTCACCGTCGCCGCGGTCGCGGCCCGTGCGGGAACCAGCAAGGCCGTGCTGTACCGCCGCTGGCCCACCCGAACCGACCTGCTCGCCGCCGCCATCAGCCGGCGCGTCGTCGACCTGGCCGGCCCACCGCCCGACACCGGGAGCCTGCGCGGCGACGTCATCGCCGTCCTGACCGCGATGAACCAGCGCGCCCACGCCGCCCAGGCCGTCCCCGACATCGGCGGCGACCTGGCCGTCCACCTGCGTCGCCAGGCTCACGTGGACGGCGCCGACCAGACGGGAATCGTCCTCGACCGTGCCGCCGGCCGCGGAGAGATCGACCTCGACGCGCTCCCTGCGCGCCTTGCGCGCCTTCCCGTCGACCTGCTGCACGCCGAGCTGTCGCTGCGGCACTCGCCCGCCCCCGACGACCTGATCGTCGAGATCGTCGACGATCTCTTCCTTCCGCTCGCCTTCCTGCGAGCCTCACCATCCGCGTCACACGCACCGCACGCACCGCACGCACCGCGCAGCGACCTGCGCTGAAGCCACGAACCGCGCCGCTCCAGGCGAGCAGGCACTCCGGTCAACCGAGCTGGCTGATCCCGTGCCGGCACCGCCCGGGGTCTGCTCGGCTAGAGCCAGCCGGAGTCCTCGGCGACGCGCAGGGCCTCCATCCGGTTACGGGTTCCGGTCTTGGCGATCACCGCCGACAGGTAGTTGCGGACAGTGCCCTCGGACAGGAAGAGACGCTGGGCGATGTCGGCGACGGTCGCGCCGTCGCGTGCGGCGACGAGCACGTCACGTTCGCGGCCGGTGAGCGGGCTGGCTCCGCCGGCCAGCGTGGCCGCGGCCAGGGTCGGGTCCACCACCCGTTCGCCGCGGGCAACCCGACGGATCGCCTCCGCGAGGGCCTCGGCGGGGGCGTCCTTGACGACGAACCCGAGGGCACCTGCTTCCATCGCGCGGCGCAGGTAGCCGGTGCGACCGAAGGTCGTCACCACCAGCACCTGGGTGTCGGGGGCGGTGGCCCGCACGGCCCGGGCGGCGGCGAGGCCGTCGATGCCCGGCATCTCGACGTCCATCAGGACCACGTCCGGATGCAGCCGGGTCACGGCGGAGACCACCTCGTCGCCGCGCCCGACCTGGCCGACGACCTCGAGATCGTCCTCCAGTGAGATCAGGGCGGCCAGCGCACCGCGGACGAGGTGCTGGTCATCCGCCAGCAGAACCTTGATCACTTCACCGGGCCCCTTCTTCGGCCCGCGCCGTACCCGCCCGGCCCGGAAGGTCAGTGCCCGAGTCGGCAGTGCCCGAGCCGGCAGTGCCCGAGCCAGCAGCGTTCGAGACGGCGGAGCCCACGACGCCGGCGCCCGAGCCGGCAGCCACCGGGGCAGCGGTGTTCGGCAATGGGCCCGCCGGGAAAGCAGTCGTCGGGACCGCCTCGGCGAGCGGTTCCACCGCGGACGGGATGACCGCGCGCAGCACGAAGCCCCTTCTCACGGGCCGCATGCCAGCCGCCGCGAGGCCCGGCGTGGCCGCGGCGGACTCGGCGGGGCCGGCCTCCAGCTGGCCACCGACGGCGGCGACGCGCTCCCGAAGCCCGCCCAGGCCCGAGCCCGGACGCGACGAGGCCGGCGCCGACGGCGGCCCGGACCCGTCGTCGGAGATCTCGATGCTGTGCCCGTCCACACGCACGCGGACATGCTGGGCGCCGCTGTGGCGCACCGCGTTCGTCACTCCCTCCCGAAGCACCCAGCCGAACAGCTCGCGCAGCTCGCCGGGGACGGCTTCGGTGGTGGCGGGCAGCTCCGCCGAGATGCCGGCCGCGGCCAGCACCTGCCGGGCGGAGGCCAGCTCGGTGACCAGGTTCACCTCCCGGTAGCCAGCCACGGTGGCCCGCACGTCGGCGAGGCCCTGGCGGCCCAGTGCCGCGACCTCGGCCATCTCGGCGGCGGCCCGCTGCGGGTCGCGGCGGGCAAGCTTCGAGGCGAGCTCGGCCTTCACCGTGATCGTCGTGAGCGCGTGGCCGAGCAGGTCATGCAGGTCGCGGGCGATCCGCAGCCGCTCCTGCTCCTTGGCCAACCGCTCGATCTCCAGGCGGGCCCGGGTGAGCTCGGCCTGGTTGCGCGCCCCCGCCCGCACCCCGTACATCGCGATCGCGGACAGCAGCGCCGGGCCGGACAGTGACCACTGCGGACCGTCGGCCTGCCACCACCCGACCTGCTCCGGCAGCCAGGTCTCGATCACCACACACGCGGCCACCAGCGGCAGCGAGACGATCGGACGCAGCAGCAGGACGAACGTCATCGCCAGGTAGATCGTCATCACCAGGCCACCGCCGCCCGCGATCGGCAGGTAGCAGACGACGCAGGCCGTCATTCCGATCATCACCGTCAGGCGGTGGCGTTCCCGGTCGCCGAACAGCACCTGCGGCAGCAGACCGATGTAGAGGTAGATGAACACGGCCAGGATCACGAAGCCGTACGCCATGGTGGCGGGGCCTTCGTTCAGGCGGGCCATGTCGACGACCGCGTACGCGAGGTAGATCAGGAACACACCCGCGCTGCGCCGCCAGCGCGCCGCGTTCATCCCGGCCTCGTCGGCCCGCCGCTCCCCCGTCAGCGTGGGGCGCAGAAGCCAGGCCACCAACGCCCCGGGCAGGTCGCGATCACCGCGTACCCCGGTCACCGCCACCGCGGGTTCACCGTCGCCGGCTGGCCAGCGGGCACTCGCCATCGCCGGACTCGCCTCTCTCCGCCGCGCCCGCGTCAGGTACGCAGCTGGTCGCGGGCGTAGGCGCGGCCGGCGACGGCGGCGAGCACGACCGACCAGATCGCGAGCGTGCCTAGCCCCTGCCAGCCAACCCAGCCGCCTTCCAGGACCGCACGGCCGGCCTGCGCCGACCAGTACATCGGAAGCTCCTTCACGATATCGGCGAGCCAGCCCGGGAACTGCTCGATCGGCACCCAGATGCCGCCGGCGAGCGCCAGCAGGCTGAACACCCCACCCGCGACGGCCTGCAGGTTCTCCGGGCGCACGAGATAACCCAGCCAGACGGCGAACCCGCCCAGCGGGAGGAGGCTCAGCAGGATGGACGCACCGGCACCGAAGTAGGTTCCCGCGGACAGTTCCACTCCGCGGGTCGCCCGGCCGTAGGCGAAGACGGCGACGATCGGCAGCACGGCCGTGGTGAAACCGGTCGCCACCTTCCCGAACACGTACTGGGAGCCGGTGAGGGCGGTGAGCCGCAGCTGGCGGTTCCAGCCGATCGACCGTTCGACGGCGATGCGCCCGGCCGAGCCGAGTACCGCGTTCATCGCGCCGAACGTGGCCATACTGATCATGATGTACGGGGCGATCTCCAGCCCGCCGAGCGTGTCGCCGTCGTCGCTCGCGCTGAACGCGGCGAACAGGAGAATCGGCATGACCAGGCTGAACACGACCAGCCGGGTGTTGCGCATAGCCCGGATGATCTCGGAGCGGATGTACCGGAGGTAGGTGCCCCGACCGCCGGCGGCAAGACAGCTCTCGATCATTTATCTATCTCCTCGCGGCCGAAGTGGAGGCGGGGGCGGGGGCAGAGGCAGGGGTCGCGTCGCTGGTAAGGGCGGTCTCGCCGGTGAGAGCGGTGTCGCTGGTGAGAGCGGTGTCGCTGGTGAGAGCGATGAAGGCATCCTCCAACCCGGCACCGACAATCTCGATGTCGCAGGCGTCCGGGCAGGTGGCGAGCAGCGCGCGCAGCGCCCGGTCGCTGTCCGGGCAGGCGAGGCTGACCACGTCACCGCGCCGCTCCGCCCGGGCGACCCCGGGCAGCCCGCGCAGCTCGTCGAGCGCGGAGGCGTCCAGCCCGCGCACCGTGGCCCGGATCGTCCGGCCACCGACGAGTGCCTTCACCTCGGACGTCGGCCCGTCCGCGATCACCCGGCCGCGGCGCAGCAGCACGATGCGGTCCGCGAAGTCGTCGGCCTCCTCCAGGTAGTGGGTGGCGAACAGAACTGTGCGCCCACCAGCCGCCCACGCCCGCATGGCCACCCAGAACGCGCGCCGGCTCTCGACGTCCATCGCCGCGGTGGGCTCGTCGAGCACGATCAGGTCCGGGTCCGGCAGCAGGGCGAGGGCGAACCGGACCCGTTGCCGCTCGCCGCCGGAAAGCCGGTCGGTGCGGGATCCGGCGAGGTCGGTGACACCGGCCCGGTCGAGAACCTCGTCGACCGACAGCGCGCGCGGGTAGAGCGACGCGACGTCGCGCAGCATCCGCCCGACGGAGACCCCTGGCAGCAGCCCGCCGTTCTGCAGCATCGCGCCGACCCGCCCGGCGGCGCAGGCCTGGCGTGGGCCGAGCCCGAACAGTGTGACCGCGCCCTCGTCCGGCCGGGTGAGGCCCAACAGCATGTCGATCGTCGTCGACTTGCCGGCGCCGTTCGGACCGAGCAGCGCGACGATCTCCCCGGCGTCAACGGCCAGGTCGATGCCGTCGACAGCCCGGACCGCCCCGTACATCTTGCGCAGCCCGGACAGGCGGACACTCACAGGAGGGTCGCTCGTCATGGTGTCGAGGGTCCTCTCCGGGCCGGCCTCACCCCAGTCATCGTCGTCACTGTTCAGCCATGACATGTGTCATGAACCATGACCGAGGCGAGTGACAGGAAGCGCCTCAGCCCCGGGGCGACGGGGCTTCTCCGGGGAAGGGTTCGGGGAGGGCTTCGGGCGACGTCCCGGTGGGCTGGCGCAGCGGAATCCGGCCGGTGAAAACGGTCGCGAGCAGCGCGAAGAAGACGAGGACCGCCAGCGAGGCCCGCAACGCCGTCACGCGCGCGTCGGCGTTCTCCTCGACGATGATGTCGACGGTCGGCGCGGGCACACCGGCCGCGGTGAGCTTTGCCCGCAGATCCCGGTCGGAAAGAAACGGAGCGCCCTGGGCCAGCTTCACATTCGCCTGCGCGGCGAGGTCCGGCGGAACCGCCGGGTTTTCCCGCACTCCGGCGAGAAAGGACGTCGTCAGGCTGGCGATGAGCACCGTTCCGGCCACGGCGGTCCCGATCGATGCACCCAGGTTCGTCACCGTGTTCTGCACACCGCCGACCTCCGCGCTGTGCTCGTCCGCGACGGAGGAAACGGTGACGCTGCCCAGCTGGGAGGCGAGCGCGCCGATGCCCAGGCCGGCGAGCAGCAGCGGCCAGACCACGATCTGCGGCCCGGCGCCGAGGTCGAGCGCGGCGACCAGGATCACGATCCCGACGAGGAGTGCAAGAAAGCCGCCGCGGACAGTACGGCGTGGGGAGGCATGCGGAAAGGCCTTCGGGATGCCGACCGCGGCGACGAGCAACGTCACGGACAACGGCAGCAGCCAGACACCGGTCCCGACCGCCGACAGACCCAGCGACACCGACAGGAACAACGGCACAACAAAGAAAAGCCCGGCCTGCAGGAGGTACTGGAAGAAGAAGGATGTCAGGCCGCCGCGCAGGACGGGGCTGCGCAGCATCGCGGGGTCGAACAGGGATGCCCGCCCACGCGCGATCCGTGCGTTCTCCCACCACAGGAACAGGCGCAACACCACCAGGCCGGCAAGCAGCAGCCAGAACGTCGGTGAGATTCCGAGCCAGGCGGGAGCACCGGCCTTGGGACGGAACAGTCCCCAGGATCCCGCCCGCAGAATGCCGTACACCGCCAGGCACAGGCCGAGAGCGGACAGCACGGTACCCACCGGGTCGAGGCCGTTCATCTCACCAGCCCGGCCAGCCTCACCGACCCGTCCAGACCCGTCAGCTGCGTCAGCCCGGCCAGCCGCGTCACGCTGCTCGGAGAGGGCTGGTGCTGGCCGTGCCGTGCTCGGCGGCGGGGCCGGCTCCGGTGTGTCGGTCAGCTGGCGGGCGAAGAACAGGATGCCCAGCACGACCAGCACCTCGCCGGCGAACACCCAACGCCAGGAGAGATAGGTGGTGAAAAGGCCACCCACAAGCGGCCCGGTCGCCACCGCGATCGCGCCCGCCGAGGCGACCAGGCCGTAGGCGCGCGGCCGGTCGGCCGCCGCGAAGTTCGACGCGACCAGTGCGACGATCGCGGGCATGATCAGCGCTGCGCCGATCCCTTCGAAGAAGGACCAGCCCAGGATGAGCACGGGCAGGTTCCCCGCGAGCGAGGTCGTCAGCGACCCGCAGCCGTAGATGGCGCACCCCACGGCGAAGACCCGCCGGCGGCCGAAGATCCGGCCGATCCGACCACCTGTGATCATGAATGCCGCCATGACCAGCGTGTAGAAGGTGATGGCGGTCTGGATGCCGCTCACCGTGGTGCCGACATCCGCGGAGACCGTCGCGATCGACACGTTCATGACCGAGCTGTCCAGAGTCATCAGGAACTGCCCGGCGCACAGCGTGAGCAGCACCATCCCACCGCCGGAACCGCCACCGGGTCCAGGGTCAGGGCCTGGGTCAGGGCCATCTCCGGTCTGGGCCATAGCCGTCCTCCCCACCGAGGCATCCGGGCAGGTGCCGCCGCGGTCACCGCCATATCCGCCGCATTTCTCCGCGTCCCGCCGGTTCGGGCCTCGTCGACGGATTCGGCGACGAGCGCGGAGCCGGCGGTCGGCCGCCTCATTGTCGGTGCACCCGCCAGCCAGCACACCTGCTCAGAAACCTGCGCCGCCGCCCGGTGCCCCTCTGACAACAAGACAGCCAGCCCGGCCGGCGAAAAATCGGAGCATCCACGGACACCCGGAGGAAAGGCGGAGGCGAGGAGATGAGGATCCTTCCCCTGTCACCACGGTATCGCGGCACCAATTCACAGCAAAAGGAACGAAGGTCGCACAAAGCCATCTTGACGATCCACAAAAAGTAAGGATTTCGGTCGTTCCAGCAGCCAAAATCCTCACCTCCTGCCCGTCGGCAACGCCGACCCGAAGCCCACGATTCCGCGAGAGGCCTCAGGACAACAAAATCCTCTCAACCGTGATCGACGCCACCTTTGCGACAAGGACGGACTTGACCCCGAGGGCCGCGTGAGCGATTCCGGTCGACGACGAGTCACAGCCGGAAGCTCGGCGGCAGGCTCGCCGACGATGCTCCCGCCCTGAAGGAGATCACTCCAGCGAGGACGGCGAGGCCTGGCGGGTGGCGAGGGTGGCGCCAGCGATGAACAGATCCATCCACCCCACCCCTAATGCGAGAACAGCACAATGATCCGATTCGTTTCAGCGCCACACGATCACCGCAATGCCAACAGGCACACCAGGACGCATCAGAACGCACCCGACATCACCCGATCTGCGATGATGGACTGCTGCACCGCCGCGGGCTCCAGAGTCACGGCGTTCCGTGCCTGGGGGGGCGAGATGGTGACCGACAACCGTGATCTGATCATGGCCGCATTACCCGGCTACCAGATCGGCAACGAGATCGGCCACGGCGCTTTCGGTGTGGTTTTCGCCGGCCAGAACCGGCTCCATCGCGAGGTGGCCGTCAAAGTCGTGCACGGTGCCGATGGCGACGGTGACGCCAAGGCGGAAGCCCTCACCCTGGCCAGGGTCGAGCATCCGCACGTGGTGCAGGTGTACGACTACATTCAGCAGAACGGCTCCGCGTTCATCGTCATGGAGCTGCTCGGTGGCGGCACCCTGCGCGGGCGGGCCACCCGCGGGCTGTCCACGGAACAGGTGTGCGCGGCGGGTCTCGCCACGGCCGCGGCCCTCGGATACGCCCACGAGCAGGGCGTGCTGCACCGGGATGTGAAGCCGGCGAACGTCCTGTTCACGAACAGAGGGCAGCTCAAGGTCGCCGACTTCGGAATCGCCCGCGAGTACGCCGGCACCGCGCTGCAGACGGCGACCGCCGTCGGAACCCCGCGGTACATGGCACCGGAACAGTTCCTGGCCGGGCGGCTGACGCCGTCCACCGACCTCTACGCGCTCGCCGTCATTCTCTACGAGCTGCTCGCCGGCCGGCCGCCGTTCCGGGCGGCGCCGACCGACGCGCGGTCCTTCGAAGGGCTGCGGCGCAGCCATCTGGACGAGATACCGCAGCCGCTGCACACCGCACCGGCGCCACTCGGCGCCGTCGTGCTCCGCGCACTGGGCAAGCGCCCCGTCGACAGGTACCAGACGGCCCGCGAGTTCTCCGCCGCGCTGGCCCGCGCGGCCTACGATTCGCTCGGGCCGGGCTGGCTGGAACGCGCGGGCATGATGCTGGCTCTGGATGACGACATCCGCGCCCTCGCCGCAGGTGACGCGGTCACAGTCAAGATCCCGCCGCCGGCGCGGACTGCTGCACCGGCTGCCGTGCTGTTGCCGTTGCCAGCGCCAGCGCCGCTGTCTGCGACTGCGCCATTGCCCGCGCCAGGGCCAGCGCCTGCGCCTGCGCCGCTGCCCGCACCAGCGCCGCTGTCCGCGACTGAGCCGTTGCCCGCGCCAGGGCCAGCACCCGCGCAGTTGCCGGCGCCGGTGACTGTGGTCGTGCCCGGGCCGGTGCCTGCCACTGCCCGGGCGTTCCCGCGGCCGGCCGCTGCGCCCCGCCCCGCGGGTGCGCTGCAGCAGGTGGTCGGGGACGAGCCGCGGGTGGTGGTCCACACCGGGTCCGATGTCGGCTACCGCAGGTTCGGCGTCCGCGCGGCGGTCGCCGTGACGGTGCTGCTCGGTTCGGTCGGCCTGCTGGTGGCCGCGGTGGTGGCGCTGGCCAGGTGACTCCGGCCGCGGCCGGAGTACCGGCATACCGGCCCAGGCCCGGCTCAGGCCCGGGCCAGGCCCGGTGAGGACGCTGGGCGGCAGGAGAAGGCCTGCCGCCCCGAACGGGGGAATGATGACGGAATCTCTGGTGGACGCGAGCGAGGCCACCTGGTTCGCGGAACGCTGCGCGGCACTCGTCCGCAACGTGGAGACGTTGATCCGGGGCAAGACCGAGATCGTTCGGCTCGTCACCGTGTGCATGGCGGCCGAGGGCCACGTGCTGATCGACGACGTCCCCGGGACGGGCAAGACGTCGCTGGCGAAGGCGGTGGCGAACTCGGTCGCCGGCACGATGCGGCGGATCCAGTTCACGCCCGACCTGCTGCCCACCGACGTCACCGGCGTGCAGGTGTGGAACCCGGAGAAGAGGATCTTCGAGTTCCAGGCGGGCCCGATCTTTGGCAACATCATTCTGGCCGACGAGGTGAACCGCGCCTCGCCGAAGACGCAGTCGGCCCTGCTGGAGGTCATGGAGGAACAGCAGGTCACCGTGGACGGCCAGCCGCTCGCGGTACCGCGCCCGTTCGTCGTCGTCGCCACCCAGAACCCGGTCGAGCACGGCGGGACGTACGACCTGCCCGAGGCGCAGATCGACCGGTTCATGATGCGCCTCACGCTCGGCTACCCCGACCACGCGGCCGAGGTGGAGGTGCTGGCGAACCGCCGCGGCGGTCAGTCCGCCGCCGCGGTGACACCCGTCCTGACCACGGCCGACGTCGAACGCATGATCGGGATCGCTCGGCGGGTGCACCTGTCCGCGCAGCTGCTGGGGTACATCGTCACGCTCGCCGACGCCACCCGGCGCCGGCCCGAGGTGCGCCTCGGGGTGAGCACCCGTGGTGCGCTGGCGCTCGCCGCCGCCGCGCAGGCGCACGCGGCCGCCGACGGCCGCACCTACGCGACGCCGGACGACGTCAAGGCGCTGGCACCGTCCGTCCTCGCGCACCGGGTGCTGCTGCGTCCCGAGGCGGAGATGTCGGGCCTGCGCGCCGTCGACCTGCTCGGTGAGACGCTCGCGTCGGTCCCGGTCCCGAACCAGCGGCTGGCGATGCGGTGATCACGCGATCCGGTGCCACGATGATCGTGGCCGCGGCGGTGCTCCTCGTAGCGGGGATCCTGCTCGACTACCCGGAGCTGATCGTTCTCGGGCTGGGCGCGGCGACGGTCGTGGCCGCGGCCGCCGGCTGGATGCTCGCCAGGCCCGAGGTGACGATCGAGCGCGAGATCCGTCCGGACCGGGTCGCGGAGGGCGGGATGGCCCGCGGCGTCCTGGTCGTGACCAACACGGCTCGACGTCGCTCCCCACCGATGGTCGTCGGCGAGTCGGTGGGCGGGCAGCCGGTCGGGATCACGGTGGCGAGCCTGCCGCCGGGTGGCTGCCAGCAGGCCGAATACCAGCTGCCGACGGCCCAGCGCGGCGTCTTCGAGGTCGGGCCGCTGACCCTCGGGCACGCCGACCCGTTGCGGCTGATGCATCTGCGGCGGGGGTTCCCGTCCCGCTCGGTGCTGCGGGTGTACCCGAAGCTGCTGCCGGTGGTGCCGCTGCCAACCGGCGGCTCACCTGACCTGGACGGACCGACCACCGCAGCCGCCGCACCGGGCGGCGTGGCCTTCCACGGTCTGCGTGACTACGTCCGCGGCGACGACCTGCGGCTCATCCACTGGCGTTCCACCGCGCGGGCCGGCAAGTTCATGGTCCGCCACAACGTCGTGCCCCGCGAGCCGCGGATGCTGGTCGTGCTCGACACCAGCGCCGCCCCCTACCTGGACGCTCCGAACGGCGGCCGCGCGAACGACGGCCGCCGCGGTGACGGCGACGGTCACAGCGCCGGCGATGGCCGCGGCCAGGGACAGGTGCACGGCCGCTTCGAGGACGCGGTGCGCATCGCCGCCTCGCTCGCCGCCGCGGCGGTGACGCACGGTTTTCCCGTCGAGGTGCATACGACCGGTGGCCAGCGCGCGGTCGCCCAGCGGGGCGAAGGGGCGCCGATGGCGGTCCTCGACCTGCTCGCCGGGGTCGAGGCCGGTGCGGACGACCCGGGCCTGACCGCACTGGCCGGGATGGTTCCCCGCGACGGCGGTGTCGTGCTCGGGATCGTGACCGGTCAGCCGGCCGCGGCCGCCGCGGCCACGGTGTCGGCGGTCCGCCCACGGTTCGCGATGGTGACCCTCGTCCAGGTCGGTGCGACACCGGGGCGGCCCGGCCCGGCAGTCCGCGGAGCGCTGGTGCTCAACGTGCGCACCAGCGAGGATTTCGTGGCCGCCTGGAACACGCGGGTGGCCCGTTGAGCCGCGAGACGCAGGTACCGGGCGCCGGTGCGCTGCCCGGGGGCGCCGCGGGGCGGCAACGAGATCTCGCCCTTGCGGACATCTCCGACGCGGCCACGCTGCTGGCGCCGCCGACCGCGGGACGACCACCGGGTCCACCGCCTGCGGTACCCATGCCGCTACCGATGCCCGCCGTCCCGTCTACGTCCGCGTCTGTGCCGGCGGTCGCGGCCACCGCTGCGCCGACCACGGCGGTGGGCGCGAAGGCCCGGCCCCTGGGCCGTCGGTTCACGCAGGCCGCCGTGGTCGTCCTGCTGATGGTGCAGGTGGCGGCGACCTACCGTGGTTTCTTCGCGGGCACCGCGTTCCTGGCGCCGCTCGGCGGCGCGGTGCTGCTGGCGGGCGTGCTGGCCGCGGCGACATCCAACCGCCTGAAGATCGACGCGATCGTGGCGGTCGCCGCCGGCGGCTGGCTGTTGTTCGCGCTGCTCGCCCTGTTCGGCGCCCGCGGCGGCGCCGCGCCGTCGGCGTTCGCCGGCGCACTGCGTGAGGGCTGGGCGGACCTGCTCACCGTCGGGCTGCCCGCCGACCCGACCGGCGAGCTGCTGCTCGCCCCGAGCCTGCTGCTGTGGGCGGCCACGTTCGCCGCCGTCGCGCTGGCCCTGCGCACTGGGGCGGTGCTGCTCCCGCTGCTGCCCGCGGTGCTCGCGGAGGTTCTCACCCTGATCGTCACCGCGGCCGGCGAACGGTCCCAGCTGCCGCTCACCGGATGCCTCACCTGCACCGCACTCGTGCTCGTGTTGCTGCGGGCGTCGCAGTCCGGCGATGCGGACGGACCGGAGGGTTCCGGCCCGTCGGCGTCGGCGTCGGTGCTGGTGCTCGGGCTGCCGCTGGTCGCCGCCGCCGCCACGGTCGCGACCGTCGGCGCGGCCGTCCTCCCCCTCGCCGACGGCGATGGGCGCTTCGACCCGAGGGAGCATCGGACCCCACCGGTCGAGGCGACGCCGCTGCTCGACCCGCTCGCCCAGGTGCAGGTCGAGCTGCGGACGAACCCGCCGCGCTCGCTGTTCACCGCGCGGCTTTCCACCAGCACCGGACGTCTGCCCGTGGACCGGCTGCGCATCGCCGCGCTCGGCGACTTCGACGGGGCGACCTGGCGCGACGCCGGGCTCTTCCTGCGCGCCGGCAGCACCCTGCCCCAGGACGGCCCGGCCGTGACGGTCCCCACCGCCCAGGTGGGCCTGGACGTGTCGATCGAGGCCTGGGACCGCACCCTGCTGCCGCAGGTCGGTGTGCCGGTCACGCTGCACGGGCGGGAGATCTCCGTCCAGGCCGAGTCGGGTGCCGTCGCGGCGACGTCCGTCCCGCGTGACGGCGACGGCTACCAGCTGCGGGCCGAGGTCGCCACCCCCGGCGCGGAGGACCTCCGCCTCGCCCGCGCGGCGATCGGGCCCGCGACGGACGGCGCGGTGGCGCTGCCGCCAGGCCTGGCCCCCGAGCTGACGCAGCTCGCCGACGAGGTGATGGGGACGGCGGCGACGTCCTACGACAAGCTGCTCGCGCTGGAGCGCTACCTGCGTGACCCGCAGCGTTTCCCGTACGACGGGGACGCCCGGCCGGGCCACTCGTACGGCGCCGTGACCCGTCTGCTCGACGCGGGCAGGACAGCAGCCAGCGGCACAACAGCCGCTTCGGGCACGGGTTCAGGGCCGGGGTCGGACGCGGACGCGGACCGCCGTGGCTACGCCGAGCAGCACGCCGCCGCCTTCGCCATCCTCGCCCGCACCCAGGGGTTCCCGACCCGGATCGCGGTCGGCTACCTGCTGGACGAACAGTCCGGCGACGGCCAGGGGGCGTTCCACGTGACGACCCGACAGGCCCACGCCTGGCCGGAGGTTGCGCTCGCCGGGCTCGGCTGGGTCCCGTTCGAGCCCACCGACGTCAGCCGGCTCGGGCTCGCGCTGCCCCCGGTCGACCGCGCGACCAGCGCCGACACCGGCCAGCAGGAGCAGAGCGTGGATGTGGTGACCCCCGTCGTCGTCCCCCAGCTCGACCCGGCCGGCACGGGCGCCGGCGGCGGCACGGGCACCGGCCGGAGCTGGACGTGGCTCGGCTACGCCGCCGCGGTGGCCGCCGTGCCGGTGCTGCTGGTCGCGCTGGTCCCGGTGGAGAAGCGTCGCCGCCGGCGACGACGGCGGCGCACCGGCACCCCGACCACGCGGATCGAGGCCGCCTGGCGGGAGGTCGGCGACCGGCTCGCCGAACACGGCCTGACCGGCACCGCCGCGCTCACCCCGCGGCAGGTCTGCGGCCACGCCGGGGCTCTGCCCGGCTGCGCCCCGGCGGCGCACCATCTCGAGGCGCTGGCGCCGCTGGTCACGATGGCGCTGTTCGCCGCGGCCGAGCCGGGCGAGGACGACGCCCGCCAGGCCTGGCACCTGACCGACCTGACCATCAACGATCTCGGACGTCGGCCCGGGCACGGCTGGCGCGGGCAGGGCTGGCGCGGGAACGGTGCACGGGCGCGGGCCGCGCTCGACCCGCGCCCGCTGCTGCCCCGCTCCCGCTCTGACTCCCGCTCCCGCTCGGGCCGGCCGAGGGACGTACACGAGGTGACGCGATGAGGAACCTGCGCCGGCCCCCGAACAAGCGCGGGCCCCGGAAGGTGCCGCGGCCCCGGAACGTGCTGCGGGTGGTGGTCGCGCTGGCACTGCTCGCCGGCGGGGCGGTGCTCGTCGGCCAGGCCGGCGGGGTGCCGGGCAGGCTGCTGGCCGTCGAGGACGGCGCGGCCTGGCTGGTGTCCTCCGCCACCGGCCAGGCCGCGCTCGTCGACGGTGCGTCGTCCCAGGTGGTGACCAAGGTCGCCGTCGGCAGTGGGGATCTGACGTCCGCGCAGTCGGGGCCGGACGCCTACGTCGTCAACCGCACGGCGGGCAGCGTGCTGCGCGTCGACGGCGCGACGTTCGAAGCCTCCGAACCGGTCCGGTTCGGTTCGGGCCAGCGACAGCTGCGGGTGTTTCCGACCAGTGCCGCGACCTACGTCGTCGACGAGGAGTCAGGCCTGGTCACGACCGCCGACCCGGGCACCCTGCAGGCACGTTCGCTGCAGTCGGTCGCGGCGCGCGCCGGGTCGGGCAGCGCGGTCACCGACGGCTTCGGCCGGCTGTGGCTGGTCGACCGCGACAACGGTGACCTGGTGCGGCTCGACGAGCACGGCGGGAAGGGCCGGACCCGCGCCGGTGTCACCGCCAGCAGCCAGCTCGTCCTCGCCGGCGACCGGCCGGCCGTGGTCGACCCGGCGGCCCGCACCGTCCGCGCGGTCGGCGACACCGGCGGCGGAGGCGGCGCCAGCGGCGACGATGCCAGCGGAGGCGGAGGCGGAGGCAGCGGAGGCGGAGGCGGAGGCGGAGGCAGCGGAGGCGGAGGCGGAGGCAGCGGAGGCAGTGGCGGAAGCGACGGAGGCGGTGCCGAAATCGGGCCCGATGCCAGCACCTGCCTGGAGACGACGGCCGCCGACCGGTCGGTGGTGATCCTCGGCAGCACAAGCCGTCCGGTGGTGTACGCGGCCAGCGGCCAGCACGGCACACTGGTGATCAGCAATCTTGCGACGGGGCGTTGCGACACCGTTGTGGATCTCGCGGCGGCAGGCCACGACCTGGGCCAGCCGCGGGAGGCCGCCGGCCGGGTGTTCCTCCCCGACTTCACCGACGGGCATGTCATCGTCGTCGACGTCGACCAGCGCCGGGTCGTCGCCCGGCCCGAGGTGCTGCCCGCCGGCACCCGGTTCGAGCTGGTCACGCAGGGCCCGTTCATCTTCTTCAACGACCCGTCCAGCTTCCGGGCCGGCGCGATCCGCCTCGACGGCAGCGTGCGGGTCATCGAGAAGTACAACCCGGACCGGCCCGGTGACGGCCTCGCCGGCGGCTCCGCGACCAGCGGCGCAGGCGATGGCGACAGCAGCACGGACGGCGGCGCGCAACCCGCGACGGCACCGCTGCCCGACACCGCCCCCTCCCCGCGCATCAGCGACGTGAAGAACACCTCGGACGGCGCCGAAACCAGCGACCCCGAGGTGACGATCCAGGTGTCGGCGGTCCGGGTCCGGATCGGCCAGCCGGTCACACTGCGCCTCGCCGCCCGGGACGGAACCCGGATCGCGGGCGCGACCTGGTCCTTCGGCGACGGCACGACCGGCAGCGGCAGCCAGGCGAGCCACGCCTGGTCCCAGCTGGGGAACTACCTGGTCGTCGCGCACGCCGTCCTCGCGGACGGCCGCCAGGCCACCCCCGCCGTGCGCCTCACCGTCGACCGCCGCGGCACACCATCGGTCGAGAACGCCGGCTCCCCACCACCCGGAACGGCACCGATCGACGCGCCGCCGACGAACCTGCTCGTCGCACGGCTGACGGTGACACCGGCGAGCGGCGAGGCACCGCTGCACATCACCGCGGACGCCTCCGGCTCCACCGCCGGCACGGGCCCGATCGCCGGCTACGCCTTCGACTTCGGCGACGGCACCGCGGCCGGCGGCTCGGGGGCGGCGGCGAGCGCCACCCACACCTACGAGTCCGCCCAGCCCGGAGCAACCTTCGTCGTGTCGGTCACCGTGACCGACCAGGCCGGGAACACCAGCCGCGCCAGCCAGCAGGTCACGATCATCGGCTCGGGGGCGCCGCCTCCCCCCACCATGACCGTGACCGCCGCCGGCGACCACTGGCGCGTCGAGGCGGCCCCCGGCACGGGCGGCGCACCGACCGCCCGCTTCGGTCTCACCGCCGACCGGGCGGACGTCGGAGTCACCCCGATCACGGACAGAACGTTCGACGTGATCCCGTCGACCTGCGACGGCTTCAACCTGACCCTCTCCGCCTACGCCGCCGACGGCACCGAGACCCCCGCCAACCCACAGGTCCTCGACCCACGCGAACTCGACCCACAGTCAGTCGGCCTGTGCGCCATGCATAAGCCGGAGCCCGTGGTGCAGCCCGGCGACGGCTTCGGCTTCAGCGTCACCATCGGCAACGCCGTGACGGACGGGTCAGTCACCTACGCGTGGTCCTACACGGACGGCGGTGGCGGTGCCGGCTTCAGCGTGCAGCCGCAGGCCGACCAGATCTCCTTCCGCACCACCGACTGCCGCCAGTTCACCATCACGGTGACAGCCACCGGCCCAAGCGGAAGCCTGGTCTCGGACCCAGTCATCGGCATGGGCTGCGCTACACCAGCCTCGGTCGGCATCATCCGGTCGATCGTCGGTACCCAGATCACCTGGACCTTGACCGCGCCGTCCAACACCTACGTGGAGCAGTACTCCGTCTCGCAGACGTATCCGGGCGTTGCCGGCCAGGACGCGCAGAGCAGCGTCACGACGGCGCTCTCGACCACCGTCGTCGTCGACGGCGTTCCCGGCGGAACCTACGGGATCTCCATCGACGCGACGAACGCGGCCGGCGCCTCGTCCGCCCACGACGAGGTCACCCTGGACGGCTACGGCCCGCCCCCGCCAACGACGTCGCCACCCCCCAGCCAGACCACGGACCCGCCGGAGACTGGACCGACGACTCCAACGACCGAACCGACCACGCCGACAACCGAACCGACGACACCGACAACCGAACCGACCACGCCGCAGACAACGGACCCGCCGACGACGGATCCGGAGCCGATCCCGGATCCGCCGGAGAGCACGGAGCCGCCGCCCGCGCCGACGCCGGAGCCGACCCCGCCGGCGGGCGGGTAACACCGTGCTGACGCCGGGACCAGGCGACACCGTCCGTCCCGGCGCCAGCCGATACTGTCTCCGCACGCGTGCGGCTTGCACGCATGCCAGGTCAGATGGGGTGGAGGGCGGTACGGGTGACACAGCCGGGGATCTTCGGGCTCGGTACTCCGGAGCACTGCTATCTGGAGTTCTCGCTGCACCAGGACGCGTCTGCCGCCGATCTGGTCAAGGCGGTCGCGGGCCTGAGCGACCCGCTGTCGACCGGCGGCGGGGTGAACCTCGTCGTGGGCTTCCGGCCCGAGCTGTGGGCACAGGTCGCACCGGACGAGCTGCCTCCGGACGTCCGGAGCTTCACCGAACCGATCATCGGTACCGACGGTTTCCAGATGCCGGCCACCCAGCGGGACGCCTGGGTGTGGGTCGCGGGCGGCGACCGCACGGCGGTGTTCAACAACAGCCGCAACGTCATCGCCGCCCTCGCCGACATCGCGTCGGTGGCCAGCGAGGTCACTGGCTGGGGGTACGAGCACAACCGTGACCTGACCGGTTTCATCGACGGGACGGAGAACCCGTCCCTGCTGGTGGCGCCGAATGTCGCGGTCGTGGGGGCGGGCGGGCCGGGTGCCGGCAGCAGCGTGCTGCTGTTCCAGCAGTGGCGGCACGACTCCGACGCCTTCCAGGCCCTGCCCGTCGAGGAGCAGGAGCGGGTGATCGGGCGGACGAAAGCCGACAGCGTCGAGCTGGACGAGGACGTCATGCCCGCCACCTCGCACGTCTCGCGGACCGTCGTCGAGGAGGACGGCGAGGAGCTGAAGATCTTCCGCCGGAACACGGCCTACGGCGCCGCGACCGAGCACGGCACGATGTTCGTCGGCTTCAGCCGCGAGCAGCGGGTGCTCGATATCATGCTGCGCCGGATGGCCGGCGCCTACGACGATGGCCTGCGCGACGAGCTCACCCGCTACTCGACGCCGGTGAGCGGCGCCTACTACCTGATCCCGTCGGTGGCCGCGCTGAGCCGTTTCGCCCCCGAAGACGAGGACTGAGCGGGCCGGGGGCCGAGTCAGCCAGGCCATCTACGCCCCGGGGCGCTCGGCCGGCCGCGGCGCCGGTCGCGCCACCGGCTCGGCGATGGGGCCGGACCGGCGTGCCCGCCGGCCGCGTGCGATCTCGGTGGCCAGTGCGTCGAGGGGCTGGACGAACTGGGCGAGTGGATCAGCGTCGCATGCAGCGGACTCAACGGGCTCGCCTGACACCGCCACCGGGACGCCTGACACGGCCACCGGGTCCGCTGACACCGCCACCGGGTCCGCTGGCACGGCCACCGGGTCGACTGCCCGGGAGGTCGCGGCCTCCCGGGCGGCGCGCGCGAGGCGGGTGAACCAGTCCTGGGCGGCCTCGAGCCCGGCTGGGTCGAGGGCGTAGAAGCGGCGGGCGCCCGCGGCCCGCACAGTCACCAGGCCCGCGTCGCGTAGCACCCGTAAATGCTGCGAGACGGCGGGCTGGGAGATCTGCGCGTCGGCTCGCAGCGCCTCGACGACGGCCCCCGCCGGCTGCTCTCCACCCGCGGCCAGCAGCTCCAGAATCCGTCGGCGGGTCGGTTCGCCGAGCGCGTCGAGGGCGAGGTCCACCTAGTTCCCGGAACCCGAGGAACCCTCGGAGTCCGAGGGTTCCTCGGGCAGGGTTGTGTAGAAGGCGACCGTCCGCCCCGCGGCGTCGTGGGCCGGGCCGGGCTCGTCGCCGTCGCTGACAGCGGCGTCTGCCCAGCCGGCGGCTGACCTGCGGACGAACTCGATCCCTTCGGGCGAGGTGGGAAAG
Organism: Frankia sp. R43; assembly: GCF_001306465.1. Lineage (NCBI taxonomy): Bacteria > Bacillati > Actinomycetota > Actinomycetes > Frankiales > Frankiaceae > Frankia > Frankia sp. R43. The sequence goes on from NZ_LFCW01000005.1 coordinate 270,064, forward strand.
GTGATCGCGATCGTCGGGTCGACCGGCGCGCCGCTTTCCAGGTGCAGGCCGAGGCCCATCAGCGCGAGGTCCCAGCCGACGCCGACCGCACCCGGGCCGAACTGCCCCCACATCTGCGGGTCGACCGGTGCCTCATGGACAAGCTCCAGTGTGGTGCCCCGGCCAGCCGGGGCGAGCGTGATCTCCAGCCACGACATCATCTCCCCGAACTCCCAGGTCACGGCGAACGAGTCGGGTGCGGTGCAGCGTTCGACCACGCCACCGGCGTTGCCTTCGAGCTGGTAGCGCCCACCGACCTCAAGGTCTCCGCTGACGGGCAGGAACCATCGCGGGATGCGCTCGGGGCTGGTCAGCGCCTCCCAGAGGTCGAGCTGGTCGGTGGGATAGGTGCGGCGAGCCACGACAATCCTGGTCGCGGCCCCGTCCCGGGTGCCGCTTCGAACCTCTCGGACTACCAGCCCGGCCGTGGCCGCGGGATCAGCGATCATAACCTCACCCTATAAGCATGGGCTTATATTTCAAGCGTATGCGCCTGCCGGTTGTCGGGCGAGTTCGGCGGGCCGCGTCCGCATCGACACGTCCTGGTGGTCGCGCTGGCAGCGCGGACGAGGTCATCGGCGGTTCGGGTGGTTCGGGCGGTTCCGCGGAACCGTGAACCGCCCGATGCGGTTCCGCGGAACCGCCCGACCGATGCGGTTCCGCGGAGCAACCACACCGCGCGGTTCCGCGGAACCGCGCCTCGTCAGGGGTTCCCCGGAACCGGCCCTCGTCAGGTGAGCCCGGCGATGACGGCGTTGAGGGATGCGGACGTCACGGCGCTGAACAGTCGCGCCGCGATCCGCCCGTCGGAATCGAGCACGAAGGTTGTCGGCAGGCCCGGAACGTTCCAGCGCGCCGCCACAGTGCCCCGCTCGTCGACGATGTTCGGGTAGTGCACGGCGTTGTCACGCACGAAGGCCCGGGCGGCGGCGGAACCGTCGGCCTCCCGGTTCACGCCGATGAAGGCGACCTCCGGATGTGTCTGCGCCATCTCGACCAGCGCCTTCGTCTCCGCCCTGCACGGCCCGCACCAGGAGGCCCAGAAATTGACCACGGCCGGACGGCCGCGAATGGACGAGAGGTCGAACGCGTCTGCGGTGAGGGTCCGGCCGGACATGGCCGGCGCCGGCTTCCGGTCAGCGGCCGGAATCACCTCGGCGGCGCCGCCCAGCGATCCGCGTTCGGCGCGGCCACCCGCCGAACCACCGGCAGAACCGTCCGCCGTGCTCGCCCCGGGCGAGCATCCCGCGAATGCCAGTACCAGGCTGGCCCCGACCACCAGTGCGAGAACTGCCAGGCGAGCGGATCCCGGTAGTAACCGTCGTTCGTTCCCCACAGCAGAGCACCTCATCGCCATTCCAGCCAGACCACTTCTACAAGACGTAGAAGCTACCGAACCGGAATTGCACCGGTCTCGCGCCGGTACAGGCGTCAGGTTATCCTGACATCATGAGCAAGAGCGGAAGTCCGTGGCAGGACGCCCGCCGCGCTTGGGAACACCTCGCCGGCTGGCATCGCACCCCCTCGAATCCACCCGCCGACAACCCCCGCAACACCGATAACCCCGATGACCTCGATAACCCCGACAGTCCCGGAGAAGCGGCGCTGGAGGCACTGACCGACATCGGCACGGTGCGCAGACTGCTCGATCAGGTCGAGCTGGACGCGGTCCGCTCCGCCCGGCGGGAACGCAGGTCCTGGGCGGAGATCGCGATTCGGCTCGGCGTCAGCCGGCAGTCCGCCTGGGAACGCTGGCACGAGCTCGACGATGAGATCGCGGGCCCGCGTCCGCCCGCAGGCACCAGCGGGGAAGCCGGCGGCAAGGGCACCGGTGGCAACGCCAGCGGTGCCGCGAGTGGCCAGCCCGGCGACGCTCCCGACGAGAACGCCACGCAGAGCCGACGGCGCTCACTGCGCTTCGGAACGGAATCTCTACTGGGCCGGGCGGCGAGCGAGATGCTGCAGGACGCGACCGACCAGCTCTCGGACGCGCGGCGGCGGCCACGGCGGCACTCCCGCGTCGTACCGAGCGTGATCGGCCTTTCCTGGGACGATGCGCGCGCCAAGCTCTCCGGGGTAAGCCTGATCGGGGTCGGGCCGGACCCCGACGGCCCGCCGCTCCCCGTCGACGCGCTCGACTCCGGTTCGGTCGTGGTGAGCCAGGTTCCCGCCGCCGGCACCCGGGTGGCGATCGGCACGATGGTGCGGCTCAGCCTCGGGCCCGGCGGCGGCTCCGCGGGCGTGCGCGAGCCCCGGCGGCCGGTGCCGTCACCGATCCCCGCCCGCGAGATGCACCCCGAGCCCGCCGACGAGGCGGTCGGCTGACCCGCCGCGAAGGCAGCGGGCACAGCCATGGCCGGCACGGCGGCGGCCACAGCGACGGCAATGGCGGCCACGGCGGGAGCTTCCTCGTCGCGGGCGCCTACCTGCTCGACTGCCTGATCAGCACGCCCCGGCTACCGGTGTGGGGGGACGACCTGCGCGCCGACGCGATCCGGACCGCCCCCGGTGGAAAGGCCCTCAACCAGGCCGTCACCCTCGCCCGGCTCGGTGCGCGGGTGACGGCCCTGGGATGCGTCGGAGCCGACGCGGTCGGCGCGGCCATCCGGGGTGCCCTCGCCGCCGAGGGCATCGACACCGCCGCGATGGCGGTCGTCCCGGGCCTGCCGACTCCGGTCTGCGTCGTCTACTCCCGCGCCGACGGGGAGAACGCTTTCGTGTGGCAGGTGCCGGACGCCTTCGCCGTCACCGCCGATCTCGTCACCGCCGCCCTCGCCGAAACCGGCCCGGCCGCGGGCGCGGGCGCGGCGCGGCCACCGGAGGCGCTGTTCGTCACGCTCGACGCCCCTGAGCACATCGGGGGCGTGCTGAGTGCGGCCGGGGAGCACGGCCTGCGTGTGGTGGTGAATCCGGCGCCGCTGCCGGCGGACCTGTCGGTCGTCGGCGGGATCGCGTGGGAGCAGGTCGACATCCTGGTTCCCAACGAGGCCGAGGCACGGGCCCTGCTCGCGTCTCGGCGAGGTGCGCACGGGCCCGCCGCGCATCTCGCCGACGCCATCGCCGACGAGCTGGGCGTGGAAACGGTCTGCGTGACCCTCGCCGAGCGCGGGTGCGTCCTGCGGATCGACGGGAGCAGCACCGCCGTCCCCGCGCCACCCGCCGAGGTCGTCGACACCACTGCGGCCAGCGACGCCTTCACCGCGGTGCTCTGCGCCCAGCTTCTCACCGGTGCCGGTGCCCAGGCGGCCGTCCGCCGGGCCCAGCACGCCGCCGCGCTCACCATCAGCCGCCCCGGTGCCTACGAGGCCCTTCCCACCCAGGCTGAGCTACGCGGCTGGCCCGACGACGAAAGCGACCGGTAGCGGCGGCACCAACCGCTGCTACCGGTCGCCTCACTCCGTCAGGTCACCGGTCGCCGGTCACCGGTCGCCGGTCAGCGGCCACCGCCTCCACCGGGGACGCCGCCGGCGAATCCACCGCCCGCGAAGCCACCGCCGGCGCCGCCGGGGAACGTCCCGCCGCCGCTGTTGCTGCTGCTGCCGCCGAACAGTCCGCCGCTGTTGGACGAGTCGTCCGAATCGTCGGAGGGCAGCGCGGCGTTGACGTCGGCGAGGACGACCTGGTCACCGGCTTCGAGTCCGGAGGTCACCTCGGTCCGTTCGGGGCCGGTCGCGCCGATCTGCACCTGGACGGCCGTCGCCTTGCCGTCCTTCAGCACGTTGACCGTGGTCAGCTGGCCGGTGCGGTGCACCGCGGACGTCGGCACGGTCAGGACGTCCCTGACCTCCTTGACCGTGATCGACACGCTGGCGCCGGTGCCGTCATAGAGGTTGGCGCTGCTCGGCTTCAGCACGATCCTGACCGGATAGGTCGTGGTCGACCCGGTGCTGCTGTTCAGCGCGCCGATCGACGACACCGTGCCGGTCAGGGGCTCCTTGACACCGTCGACGGTGATGGTCGCCGGGTTGGACACCTTCACCGTGTCGACGGCGGACAGCGGGACCGTCGTGGTGATCTGCTTGTCGCCTTCGCCGAGCACGGTGATGGTCGCGCTCGACGAGAACGAGCTGACCTCGCCGCCGACGGCGACCGAGATGGCGCCGACCGTCCCGCTGATCGGGCTGGTGAGCGTGGCGCCGTTCAGGTTCGCCTGGGCCACCGTGACCTGCGCGGCCGCCGCGTCGATGGCGGCCTGGTCGGCGGCGAGCTGCTCGGCGGTGGCCACCTGGGTCGTCCGCGTCGACGAACCGCCGCCCGTGACGCCGGACATCGCGCCACCGGAGGTGGAGCCGCTGCCACCGGAGGCGCTGAAGCCCGAACCACCGGTACTACCGGTGCCACCAGTCGTGCCGGTACCGCCAGTGCCGCCGGTGGTACCAGTGCCGCCGGTCGTGGATCCGCCGGTGCCGCTGGTCGCCCCACGCCCGTCCGTGCCAGGAGTCGCGCTCTGCGTCGCCGTCGAGCCGGTGCCGCCGGAGGGGCTGGCTGCCGCGGACGGGCGGCTACCGGTGCCCGTCCCAGTACCCGCACCACTGCCAGTACCCGCACCACTTCCGGTCCCCCCGCCGCTGCCGGTACCCGCACCGCTGCCGGTCGAGCCCGTCGCGGACGGTTTCGGGGAGGGAGCGGTCGAGGGCCGGCCACCCGTACCGGAGCCGCCCGTGCCGGAGCCGTTCGTGCCCGGAGCGGACGTCCCGCCGGGGGACGGCGAGGTCGACGGAGGCGAGGTCTGCGGCCCGCCTGATCCGCCGCCGGCGCTGCTCAGCGCGCTGACGGCCTTGTCAAGGTTGGTCTTCGCCGAGGCGAGACGCGAGGTCAGGGAGGCCAGGTTCGACCCGCCCGACGCACCGGACGACCCACTGAACCTGGTCACGAGCGCGTTGATCGCGTTCTGGCACTGCGTGACGTCGATGGTGCCGGTGCCGCCCGCCTGCTGGATCTTCACGGTGTACTCGGCACCGGCCTTCAGCCCGGTGAAGGTGTACGAGCCGGTCCTGGTCGCGATGACGGAGCCGTTGCGGCTCAGCGTCACCTTGTCCTGGTCGCCGACGGTGCCGCTGATCGTGCCGGCCGTGGTCGGCGTCGCGGTGAAGGAGATCGGGGCGGGCGCGGCGCCACTGCCCACTGCGCAGCCGCCGCCCTGAGCGGTCAGCGCGGTCAGGTCGGCACCGAGATCCGCCAGCACGCTGTCCAGCTCCGACTGGGCGGCGATCACGTCCTGCTGTGCCGCGGTCACCGCGGTCGCCAGCGCGCTCGGCTTCCCGGGGGTGGTCGTCGTCGCGGCCGCAGTCGTGGTCGTGGCGGCGGTGTTCGCGGCGGCGGTGTTCGCGGCGGTGCGGATGGCGGCGCCCGTGGAGACGCTCACGATCCGTCCCGCCGAGACCGTGGCCACGACCCGTCCGGTCTCCAGGCTCGTCAGCTGCACGCCGGTGGAACCGCCAGACCCGCCGGAGCCGGGGGCGGCGGTGGAACCGGACGCGGAGTTCGCCAGCAGGCTGACCGCGCCGTCCGACGCCCCGGAGGTCAGGTTCGTCGACCCGCCCTGCGAGCCGCCGCTGCTGCTGGACGTCTGCCCGGAGGCGTCGTTCGCCAGCGTCAGCTTCGCGTCGGCCAGGTTCTGGTTCGCCGTGTTGAGCGCGACCTGCAGCGCGGCCGGGTCCAGATAGGCGAGCACCTGCCCGGCGCTGACCTTGTCGCCGATCTGCACCGGCACCGAGGTCACCGTCCCGCTGACCGGGAAGGCGAGGGTCGCCGTGTTGACCGTGCTCAGGGTTCCGACCGAGGTCAGGGTCTGGGTGACCGACGCGGTGCTCGCGGCGGCGAGCCGGTAGGAGGGGCCGTCATCCCCGCTGGTCGCGAGCCCCGTGCCCACTCCTGCCGCGACGACCACCACCGCGGTCACCGCAACGGCCACGCCCTTGCGCCGGGGCTTCGGCCGGCGCCGCCGGCTCCGCATCGCAGTGGAGTCCGGCCGGGCCCGCACCGCACCGTCAGCCGGCACAGCACCATCGGCCGGCACCGCACCGTCAGCCGCCGGCACCGCACCGTCGGCCGGAACGGCACCGTGGGCAACGGCGACGTCCTCAGCCATTGGCAGTCCCGTTGCCGTTGGAGCCGTTGCCGCCCGCACCGCCGCCGCCACCGAACCCGCCACCGCCGCCGAACCCGCCGGCACCGAAACCGGTCGTGCAGGTTCCGTTCGTCGCGTCGCTCAGCGCGATCCGGGTCGCGGTCACGGTGCCGGTGTCGTCGGTGTCGCCGTTCACGACCGCGCACCGCCCGACCGTCGCCGCGTCGGCGGCCGCCGTGGCCGACTTGGTGTAGGTGGTGCTGCCGTCCACGAGCACCGTGTAGGTGACGGTCTCGTTGCTGCCGAAGCTGGTGCCCGAGACGGTGATCGTGGAGCCGGAGACCGCCGTCACCTCGCCCGTCGCCCGCCCACCGAACCCGCCGCCGCCTCCGGGCGCGCCCTGACCACCGTTGCCGCCGCCACCGAAGCCACCGCCCTGGCCGCCAGGCGCACCGCTCGGCATCGCGGTCGGCATACCACTCGGCATACCGCTGGGCATACCGCTCGGCCGGGTGCCGCCGCCGAAGCCGCTGGTGCAGGAGCCGTCGGTCGGCTGGCTGATCGACACGGTCGTGGCCGTGAAGGACGTCGGCATGGCCGTCGGCTGCGCCGCGGACCGCGCGCTGGGCGTGCCGGAGGCCTGCGTGCCACCCGCGGACACGCTCGCCGCGGTGACGCACACGCCGGTCGTGACATCACCCAGGGCCGCCGAGACGGTCTGGGTGAACGTGGTGCTGTCGCCGAACTTCACCGCGACCTGGCCGGACTGCTGGTTCTGCACCTGCATGGTGCCCGAGTCGACCGCCGCGATGAGCCCGGAAGCGGCCGCGCCGCCGGCCCGGCCGCCGCCGTTGCCCTGCCCGGTCTGCCCGCCGCCCTGCTCGCCCTGCGCGTTGGACGTCCCGGAGGAGCCACCGCAGCCGGCCAGCACCGCGGTCAGCACGGCGGCGGACGCGACGGCGACGACGACGGACGCGCGACGACGCGCAGGACGACGTCCACCGGTCGACGAGCCGGATGACCCCGTCGACGGCACGGACCCGGTCGACGGCACGGAAGTGGGAGCCTGGCCAGTCATGATCTTTGTCCTCGTCATGGTCGGCGACTAGTCGCTGCGGAGCGCGTCGATGGGAGCCAGTCGGGCGGCCCGGCTGGCGGGGTAGACACCGAAGGCGACGCCGATGGCCACGGCGACGGCGAGGGAGCCGAACACCGCCCACCAGACGATGGCCACCGAGTTGTCGATGAACTGGGGCAGTACCAGGGCCCCGGTGATACCCAGCAGGGCACCGACCGCGCCGCCGACGAGGCTGAGCATCGACGCCTCGATCAGGAACTGCCGCCGGATCGCGGCGGGCGGTGCGCCCAGGGCCTTGCGCAGCCCGATCTCACGGGTGCGCTCGGTCACCGAGACCAGCATGATGTTCATGACGCCGATGCCACCCACCAGCAGCGACAGCGCCGCGATGCCGGCCAGCAGCACGGTGAGCGTCTTGCTCACGGACGTCGCCGTGTCGAGCAGCGAGTCCTGGGTGGTGATCGTGAAGTCCGCGCTGGACGAGTCCGTGATGCTGTGCTGGTTCAGCAGCAGGTTGTTGGCTTCCTGGTAGGCCGCCGACAGCGTGTCCGACGAGGTCGCCTTGATGTAGATGGTCGAGACCGAGTTGCGGGTCGTCCCGCCGAACAGCCGGTTCGCCCCGGTCGACATCGGCACGATGGCCTGGTCGTCGAGGTTGCTCGAGCTGTCCGACCCGGCCGATTCGAGCACCCCGATGACCTGGAACGCGATGTTGTTGATCGTCACGCTCTGGCCGACCGGGCTGCGCCGGCCGAACAGCTCCGTCGCCGTGTCCGAAGCCAGGACGGTGACCGCCGCCGACTGGGCTTCGTCCGTCGTGGTGATGAAGCGGCCCTCGGTGAGGGTGCGGCTGCGCACGGGCAGCCAGTCCGGGGTCGTGCCGACCACGGTGGTCGTCCAGTTCGTCGAACCGTTCAGCAGCGACATGGAGCTCTGCTTGATCGGGGCGACGCCCTCGATGTCGGGGGCGGCCGTCTTCGACGTCAGCGCGGTCGCGTCGGCCGTGGTCAGGGTCGACGAGGAACCGAACCCGCCGCGCAGGCCCGTCGACGAGTCCGTCGAGCTGCCCGGCGAGACGATGAGCAGGTTGCTGCCCAGCGAGTTGATCTCCTCCCCGACCTCGTCCTGCGCACCGACACCGAGGCCCACGGTGAGGACCACGGCGGCGATACCGATCAGGATGCCGAGCACCGTCAGCCCGGACCGCAGCCGGTGCGTGCGGATGGCGTCCAGGCCGGTGCGGAGTGTCTCCAGCCAGCCCATCAGCGGGTCGCCGCCTGAGTCGCCGGCTGAGTCGCCGGATGGGCGACCGGCTGGGTCGCCACGGCGGGAGCCGAGCCAGCCACGGAGTCGACGGCGGAGTCGGCCGCGGAGTCGGAATCGATCAGCCCGTCCCGGATCCGAAGCACCCGCCGGGCCCGGTCGGCCACCTCCTGCTCGTGGGTGATTAGAACGATCGTGCGGCCCTGCGCGTGCAGCTCGTCGAAGAGGTTCAGCACGTCGCGGGTCGCCGTCGAGTCCAGGTTGCCGGTCGGCTCGTCGGCGAGGATGAGGGACGGGTCGCCGACCAGCGCGCGGGCCACCGCGACCCGCTGCTGCTGGCCGCCGGAAAGCTCACCGGGCCGGTGCTCGACCCGGTCGGCGAGGCCGACCCGCTCCAGCGCGGCGACGGCCCGGCTGCGGCGGACGTCCCGCCGCTCCCCCCGGTACACCAGCGGCAGCTCGACGTTGCGCCAGGCGGACAGCGACGGCAGCAGGTTGAACTGCTGGAAGACGAACCCGATCCGGCGGTTGCGGATCTCGGCCAGGTCCTCCTCGGTCATCGCGCTGACGTCCTCGCCGGAAAGCCGGTAGGTGCCGCCGGTGAGGACGTCGAGGCAGCCGATGATGTGCATCAACGTCGACTTCCCCGAGCCGGACGGACCGACGATGGCGACGTACTCGCCCTGGCCGATCCGGGTCGAGACACCGCGCAGCGCGGCGACGTCCAGCGCACCGGCCCGGTAGGACTTGGACACCTGGTCCAGCTCGATGACCGGTGGCCCTGCCGCGGTCGCGGTCGCCGCCGCGTCCGTGGTCGCCGCCGCGTCCGTGGTCGCCGCCGCGTCCGTGGTCGCCGCCGCGTCCGTGGTCGCGGCGCCCAGCGGCACCCGAGCCAGCGGCATCGTCGCCGGCTCCTCGTAGGTCACCGGGGTGAACTGGGACGGGACGTCCCGGGACTCAGTGCCCCTGGCCCAGATTTCCGTGTTCGAGGAGTCCGTGGTCGAGAAGTCCGTGGTCGGGGAGTCTGCCGTCGTCGGCGTGTCCGCGAGTCCGTGCTGGGGCGACTCGGCCGCCGCCGCGCGCTCACGCCTGCGCGATCTCCTGGCCATGTCAGTTGCCCCCGCCGGGGAAGCCGCCCCCGCCGCCGGCCGCTCCCCCACTCGGGAAGCTGCCGCCACCGGGGAAACTGCCGGTGCCGCCGCCGAAGCCGCCGTAGCCCTGGCCACCGTTGCGGTTCGTGGTACCGCCGCCGGTGCCGGTGCCACCGGGAACCACACTGATGACGTCGTACTTCACCTGGTCGCCCTCGGACAGGCCGGAGACGATCTGGGTGTAGCCGCCGCTGGCGGTTCCGGTGGTGACCTCGCGGGTCGTCGTCGAGTCACCGGAGACGAGCTTCACGACGGACTTGCCGTCCTGCTGCGTGATCGCGCTGGTCGGGATGACCAGGACGTTGCTGAGCTGCTTGTAGATCAGGGTGACGGTCGCGCTGGCGCCGGAGTGCAGGCCGGTGGGGCTGCCCGTCACCTTGATCACCACGGGGAAGGTCGCGGTCTGGCCGGAGCTGGACGCGATCAGGCCCACCGACTCGACCGTTCCGTAGATCGTGCTGCTGGTCCCGCTCGCGGCCGTGCCCGATCCAGTGCCGGTGCCGGTGCCGGTGCCGGTGCCGCCCGTCGTGCCGCCGCCGCCCGTCGTGCCGCCACTTGTGGTGCCGCCGCCCGCGGTGCCGCCGGCGGCCACACCGCCGTTGCGGGCCGCGAACTGCCCGAAGCCTCCGCCGGTGGTGGTGGAGGAAGAGCTGCTTGAGCTCGGCACGATCGTCGCCTGGTTGCCCTTGGCGATCAGATCGACGCTGTTGGAGTCGACGGTCGCGTTGACGATCCACGAGTCGGTGCTGATGACCGTGATCTGCCCGCTCGTCGACGTGGTGGACGTGCTCCCCGAACCGGTGGACGTCCCGCCGCCCGCGCTCATTCCGCCTGTGCCGCCGCTGCCGCCGCCGGACGACCCGGAGCTGCTCGAGGAGCCGGAGACCTGCTGCCCGACCACCAGGCCCATGCTCGTCACGACGCCGTTGACCGGCGAGGTCATGGTCGCTCCGGCCAGGTCCGTCTCCGCCGAGGTGACGCCGTCCGTCGCGGTCGTGACCGCCGACTCGTCGGCGGCGATCTGCTCGCTGGAGGCGTCGGCGCTCTCGTCGGAGGCGAGCTTCTCCTGGGCGTTGGCCAGCGTCAGCTTCGCCTGGGCGAGGCTGGCGGTCAGCGAGGCCGAGTCGATCGTCGCCAGCTTCTGGCCGACGGTCACCTTGTCGCCCTCGCTCACCAGGACGCTGGTGACCTTGCCGGACGCCGGGAACGTCAGATCGGACTGGGTCGCGGGTGCGATCGTGCCGGTCGTGGAGATCGACTGCTTGATCGTACTGAGCTCCGCCGTCACCGTTCGCGAGGTGACAGTCGGCGTCGCCGCGTCCGCGTCGTCGGATCCACCACGGGTGACCGCGTAGATGATGATGCCGGCGGCGATGACCACCACCACGACCAGCGCGACCAGCAGTCGACGGCGCGCAGCCAGCCGGCCCACGAATGTCATGACCGGGCGCATGGGGCCGGTATCTGTCTCTGCACGTTCGAGAGCTTCTCGAGGACAGCTGTGGCCAGCCCGTGCGGAATCTATGTGTAGGCTATGAATCACCGTTTCCGTTGTTTAGTGCATGGATTTGTGCTGGTAGATCGATGGGCACCCAGATGATCCGGGTTCGGGCGGCGGGCAGACGTTGATCCCACTCCGAAATACCGCACACCGATCCACGGGGACACCACCGGATCGACGAACATCCACCGATCACACACGAACACCGACGGGTCGACCACGCAGGCGACCGGACGTTCCCTCCTGATGCGCTGCCGGACCGAGCCCCGGCGTTCCATCGCCAGTTCCCGGGACGGTGCTTGACCTGAAGCCTGGTTGAGCCTGCAGGATCAGCGCATGATCTTCACCACCGTCGAACTCGCCTATCTGGCCGGGCAGCGCCTCGGCCGGCTGGCCACCGTCGCGCCGGACGGCACACCACAGAACAGCCCGGTCGGTTTCCGGCACAACGCCGCCACCGGCACCATTGACGTGCACGGGTACAACCTGGGCGCCAGCCGCAAGTTCCGCAACGTCGCCGCGACCAGGGTGGTCTCCCTCGTCGTGGACGACATCGCATCGGTGGACCCCTGGCAGGTGCGCGGCCTGGAGATCCGCGGGGAGGCCGACGCCGTCAGCGGCGAGGATCCCCCGGAGGGATACCTGAGCCCGGAGGTGATCCGCATTCGTCCACGGCGGATCATCAGCTGGGGAATCGACCCGGAAGCGCCCGGGATGCAGGCGCGCAACACCTCACTCTGAATCCGGGCACGGCCGACGGCGACTGATTCCTGTTGGTCCGGGGTATGCCCGAGCTGCAGTGAACCTTTTCCGTCGTCAACGCGGACTCGCGGCATCCCTGGCTGTGGAACGTGAGATGGAAAAGGCTCAGTCCGGCCGGAACTTCCTCGATGACATGGCGTTTCATGCGCCGGGGGGAGCAGAGATGGCGTACCGGAAGAGCACCCGATTCCCACTGCTGATCGCCGCTGCCGCACTCGGTTCGGCTCTTTCCGCGGCGCCCGCCCTGGCCGCGCCGGCGTCACCGCCACCTGACCGCGTGCCCACCGCCGCCGGATGTTACTGGCGTCATGTGAGCGGCCACTGGGTCTGGGCGGCCGGAGAACGGCGCTGGGTGCCCCCGCGATCCGTCTGGGTCTGCGGGCGCGGGTGATCCCGGGCCCGGTCGGCGGCCCACCCGCCGACCGGGCCAACCGCCCGTTCCCCAACCGCGCCTCGCCCGTTCTCCGACCACCCCTCGCCCGTTCTCCGACCGCCGCCCCCGACCGCCCACCCGCCGGCGGAACCTGCCACCGGAACCGCCTGCGTAGGAGCCACCGGCGGCGATACGGTCAGCTGCGCCGCGTCGCCTGCGGCACAGGCGAGCCGGAGGCGCCCGCACATGCAGGTCCAGACACCGCGCCGAGACCAGCGGCCCGCACCGACACACGCGCGGCGCACGACCGCGGTCCGCACGGCCACCGACCGCACGACCGCGAAGCCCGCGGCCACCGAGCCCACCACCGCCGACGGCACGACCACCGTCCACGCCACCACCGACCGCACGGCCACCGACCGCACGGCCACCGACCGCACGGCCACCGACCGCACGGCCACCGAACCCGCGGCCGTGGAGGTGTTCCCCGCGATCGAGGACTCGGCCGGCGGCGGCCCCGGGCCGGACGAGCAGCGTCGTGGGCGCGGACGACGGCTCAGGCAACGGCTTGCGCGATGGCGTGCTCGGCGGCGCGAGCGGCGCCGAGGGCGGCGGCGCTCCTCAGCCGACGCCGACGACGGATGCGACGCTCTCGACGCGTGTGACGGTTGTGACGCCTGCGACGGTTGCGACGGATTTCCCGCCTTTCTCGCTCTGTCGACCTGGTTCACCGTGCTGTCGACGCTGGCAGCCGCCGGTGCCCGCCTTCGCTTCGGCCACACCGCGGGCACCGACCACACCGGACAACACGCCAGCCACGCCAGTCACGCCGGACGCACCGGTGGGTCCGGCGCGCGGTCGGCGTCCGTCCGCGGTGTGCTCGGGGCCATTCACCTGTACCAGCGGTTCGGGTCGCCGCGGATGCGGGCGCGGTGCCGCTACACGCCCACCTGCAGTGCCTTCGCCGCCACGGCGATAACCCGCCACGGGCTGGCCGACGGAGCCGCCCTGACCGCACGCCGGCTGCGCGGCTGCCGTCCGGGGGTCGTTCCGGGCACCGCCGACCCGGTTCCCTAAACCCAGGCGGAAGCAGCAGCGGCAGCGGTGACGGCCGGCAGGCCGCGGGCGGCGACGAGGCCGTGTCGGTCTTACCTCGCGGGGAAGAACCACAACATCGCGGGATGTGAGGGGACAGGTGGTCCGACCTTCCTCCCGTGCGGCCGCGTCGTCGTCTGCTTCGAGGGAGGTCCCATGCCACTCCTGGCCGACAAGGTTCTCGATCTGCCGTTTGATGTCGTGCCCGACCCGGAGGAGTTCATCCGGGCGGCGATGGAATGGCATTTCAACCCCGCGACGGGCTCACCGTTCTGGCTGCGGCGAGCGGAGTCCCTCGGGTTCGACCCGCGGGCCGAGATCCGGTCCCATCATGATCTCCGACGTTTCCCGAACGTCCTGCCCGACCTGCGGGACGTCCACGCGGAGGATCTCATTGCGCGGGGGTACGGCGACCGGCCGGACGTCGCCGGGTTCTTCGAGAGCGGCGGCACCACCGGCGCACCCAAACGAGTGGTCCTCATGCGGGAGTGGCAGGACCGCCTGCTACGCCTCCACGAGGACATCCTCGACCGGCACGGCATCCCGCGTGGGCTGAACTGGCTGGGTGTCCTCCCTTCCGGGCCGCACATCATCGGCGCGCTCTTCCGGCTGATCACCGAGCGGCACGGCTCGTACGTGTTCACCATCGACCTCGACCCGCGCTGGGTGAAGAAGCTCATCGCCCAGCGGCGCCTCAACGACGCCGACGCCTATGCCGAGCACATCATCGACCAGGCCGCCGACATCCTGCGCCGGCAGAACGTCGGCGCTCTCAACATCACCCCGCCGCTGCTCGAGCGCCTGTCCCGGCACCGCGACCTGGTCGACCTGGTGAACGAGAAGGTGCGCGCCATCATGTGGGGCGGCGCCCACATGGACGCCGACACGCTGGCGCTGTTCCGCACCGAGGTGTTCCCCGAGACGATCTTCCTGGGCCAGTACGGGAGCACCATGTACCTGGGCTCTGCCGCCGAGCGGCCGAACCTGCCGGTGGAGGCGCCCTGCATCTTCGACCCGTACTCGCCGTACCTCACCTTCGAGGTCGTCAACCCGGACACCCTCGAGCGCGTCGGCTACGGGGACCGGGGCCAGATCCTGGCCAGCCACGTCAGCAAGGGCTTCCTGCTGCCAAACAACCTCGAGCGGGACATGGCGACCCGGATCAAGGCGCTCGACGGCACCGTCGGTGACGCGGTCGCCGACGTCGCCCCGGTCGCGACCTTCGAGAACGAAGCCGTCATCGAGGGGGTCTACTGATGACGTCTGCGGTCAGCTCCCCGGTCGAGCTCGCCGCTCTCGGCCCGGCCGGCGAATATCGGACCAGGAACCAGCAGGCGATCATGGATGTCGCCGGTGCGCAGGTCGCCCAGCTCAGTCTCGTGCCCCCGCTGTACGTCCACCGCACGGTCAGCCAGCTGCGCGCCGCCGACGCCCTGCCCGTCGACGCCTGGACGGAGATCCTCGCCGACGCGGCGAAGCTCTTCGCGAGCGCGACCATCGGCGGGCTGACCGTCGGGGAGTACCAGCGGCTGGTCAGCCGCGTCGGCGGGCTGCCTATCTCGACCGTGCGAGGGGCGACGAGCTCCACCGCCGAATGGATCACGAAGGCCGCCGACACCGTGGCTCGGGCCTGCCCGGTGGGAACAGCCAGCGACTGGCGGGATCCGTCCACCTGGCGTGGGCGGGCGGTCTGGGCCCGCCGCGGCGAGGTGTTCGCGGTCCACGCCGCGGGAAACCATCCGGGCACGCATGCCCTGTGGCCGGAGGCGCTCACGTTGGGATACCGGATCGCCGTCCGCCCCTCGCGCCGTGACCCGTTCACCCCCCACCGGCTCATCACCGCGCTGCGCCTCGCGGGCGCGCCCAACGACCAGGTGGCGCTGCTGCCCACGGACCACGGCGGCGCCGACGCCATCCTGCAGGCCGCCGACCTCGGGATGGTCTACGGCGGCGACGACGTGGTGAGCAGGTTCGGCGCCGACCCGACCGTCCTCATCCAGGGGCCGGGACGGTCGAAGATCCTCATCACCGCCGACGCCGACTGGCGTGATCACCTGGATGTCATCGTCGACTCGGTGGCCCGCGGCGGGGGCACCGGCTGCGTCAACGCGACCGCGGTGTTCGTGGAAGGCGACCCGGCGCCACTGGCCGAGGCCGTCGCCGACCGGCTGGCCCGCCTGCCGAGCCTGCCCCCCGAGGAGGACTCCGCCGCCCTGCCTGTCCAGCCACTGGCGAGCGCCCGGGTCGTCGAGGAGTACCTGGCCCGCAAGGCCGCCGGCACCCGCTCCTGGCTCGGTGGCGACGGCATCGTCGACGAGCTCGGGGACGGCAGCGCGGTGCTGCGGCCCGCCGTCCACGAGCTGGACTCGCCGACCGCCGCGCAGGCGGGGATCGAGCTGTCGTTCCCCTGCGTCTGGATCGCTCCCTGGACCCCCGACGCCGGCATCACCCCGCTGCGGGACTCGCTGGTGCTCACCGTGATGACCCGGGACGGCCGGCTGATCGACCACCTGCTGAACGAGCCGACCATCCGGAACGTCTACCTGGGCGACCAGCCCACCGTCTGGATGGCCGCGGGCGTCCCGCACGACGGGTACCTCGCCGACTTCCTGATGGAGAACAAGGCGTTCATCCGGAGCTGATCGAGACCGGAACGAGACCCACGCCACGCTGATCGCCCCGACGCCGCGGGACGCGATAGAAGGGGAGCTATGGGAGCGAAGTACGACCCGGCGCGGATCCAGCTGGCGAACTACCCGTTCGCCCTCACCATGCAGCCGCGTTTCGGTGACATGGACAGCCTCGGCCACGTGAACAACGTGGCCATCGCGGCGCTGTTCGAGGAGGCCCGCATCGCGATGAACCGGGCCCTGCTCGGCGCGAACCACGGCGGCCTGCCCCACGAGCGGCGTCCCCTCCCGGTGGTCGCAGCCCGGGTGGAGATCGACTACCTGGGAGAGGTCGCCTACCCCGGTACCTACGAGGTCGGGGTCGGGATCGGCCGGCTCGGCAACACCTCGATCCTGCAGGTGTGTGGGCTGTTCGAAGGCGAGACCTGCCTGGCGCTGTGCGACACCGTCATCGTGCACCGGTCGGAGAACGGCCCCGCCCCGGTACCCGAGCGCGTCCGCGGTGTCCTGGCGTCCATGTCCTTCCCCGCCTCCGCCCAGGTGCCGGCCGGCTCCGACTCCTGACCACCGATGCAAATTCTTTATCGATAGGTAGGGGGCCGGCTGCGCCCACTTGGCCGGCGGGCGATGATTCATCCTGGGCGGCCGTTTTCGCTCGTCGCGTCAAGCTCGACGGTGGCACATTCCCCGTCGAGATACGAATGCGGCCGCACCTCATAACGGCGGCCGGTCGGACTCGTCCACCGGAACACCCCCGGCCGAGGCTGGACCACCCGCCACCGACTGTGATGACGCACCCGATGATGCCGCCGACACAACGGCCCCAGATTCTCCACCAGCGTCTTCCCACCCGCGGCGTACGGCCGAGTGTGGTCCAGATCGCAACGCCACGCCCCACGGGTGCAATGCGGAAACGTGCAACACGGGTTCCGGACCTGCACATGACGCCTCTGCCCCGGACTCGGATACCGCCGCTCTCCCAGCTCCACCAGAGAGCCCAGCCCATCGGTGAGCATCCGCCGCCACGTCGACGCAGGCCGTGACGCGATCTCCCGCGCCACCACCGCGGGAATCGGCCCGTACCCCACCAACTCACCGGGATCGGCGTCCAGGCCGAGCAACGTCCCGATCGGAACGATCACCTGCACATCCGCACCTGCCGCACCCGCCGGCCCGGGCTGCCCGTACCGGCCCAGGATCAGATCCATCAACGTGTCCGCACGCACCTCATCCCGACTCCGACCGTCCTCTTCGGCCCTGTCCACGATCGTCGCGTCGGCGATCCGTTCGATCCGCTTCCGGCAGGCCAACGCGCCGTCCGCGGGCAGCAACGCCCCCAACACCGCCATCCCGTCCTCCTCCGGCTCCACCCACACCCGCCGCTCCCGACACCGCTCCTCAGACCGCCGCGCCGCACCCTCCGGATCGATTTTGATCACCCCCCGGCGGCACGCCGCCGTGAACGACCTCCGATGCGCCCGCGGCCCCTTCGCGAGGACGTGGTCCACGACCCGGCCGGCAAGCCCGACATCCAACGGGGCGGTCGCACGCTCCAACGACCGCAGCCGCGGCAGGTCCAACACCCCCGCCGCCAACGCCTCCAACCCGACCGGGATCCGGCGGACCACCTGATCGGCGAAATCCAGATGCCACTCCGCCGACCCCGTCGAGATCCGCATCAACCCCGCCACCTCACCCGCCACCACCGAACCGAACAGACCCAGCTCGTCATAGCCCTCCGGCGGCCGGGCCGCGGCAAGCTCCGCCTGCACCCGGATCGCCACCGCCTGCGCCGCCGCGATCCCCGCCACCGCCACCCGAAGCCGCTCCAGACACTCGTTCAACCACCCCTCGAACACCCGATGAGCGACCGGAACCCCCTCGCCGTCGCCTTCCACCGGCACACGGGACACGCTGGCCGGGTCGGTGCGGGTCGAGCGGGTACTGGAAGCCATGGCACTGCCCTCCGGTCCGGAAACACACACCACACGATCGAACGGGCGTTCGATCACAAGGGCGATGCTAAACCGGAAAGCGGGAGTGAAGACCGGGCCGGAGAACGGAGGACACAACGAGTTCACCGGCCACCCAGACCGCCTTGACAGACAGACGCCCCAGCCGGCAACCTCGCATTCCCAGATCAGCCAGAAGACCACCGCCGACGAGCGGTTTATCCGCAAATCCGTGCGGCCGATATGCCGCACTGTGAGGTCACCAGCCATACCCAGACGTGACATCCAGAGGCATCATGAAACCAAGAGAGTCAGCGAAATCAATGTATTATAGAAGTAGTAGAATAGGCACGGAACGGGCGAGAACTCGGGTTCTTCACCCGGGTTTCAACGCCCGTCCGTATCCCAACCCCGCGGCCAGCCGTAGCGCACGGCGGCATCGGCCTGGGCGCCTTCGACGAAGTCGTTCTCCCGGCGGATCACCAGGTCGTCCCCCACCATGTGGAACGACGCCGCCACGCACGTGCGCGCGTTTTCCGGCGCGTTGCCCAGCCGGATGGTGAGCTGCTCACCGGTCCGCGCGGAGACAACCACCGACGGCCGTAGCAGCGCCCACTCTGGCGCACGGTGCAGGCCATAGGCGTATACGAAGAACCGCTTGAAGGTCGCGAGCGTGCCGAGGTCAGCGAAGATCGTCTGCTCGTCGCGCTCGTCGCCCCCAACGAGCCGCAGGACCTGGCGACCGGCACGCCCAGTGCCGGTCGCCGTACCGGCGCCGTACTGCTGGATCACCCCGGTCTCGCCATCCAACGCCTGCCAGAAGCACCCGAAATGGATGTTTCCGGGGCGGGGCAGGCCCGTCCGCGTCGTCAGCGGGGTCCAGTTCAGCGACACTGTCATGGCACCGCCGGTTCCCCGTTGCTCGCCGGTCCAGATGGTGGCGGGATGCTCCTCGTCCAAGGTGCTGACACGCTCATGGCGCTGGCGGTAACGAGACGAACGCTCGCTCACCTCGATGGTCGCTGGCCTTGGGGCGCCGTCCTTCTGGCTGAGGTCGAGCGGCGACGGCGCGGACTCCCGCGGTGACGACGGGTGCGCGCCGGCTGGGACGGCGCTACTTGGTCTGGCTGCCGGACCCTGGTGCCCCGCAGCAGGTGCCTGCGCGGTACCCGACGGACGGAGCGTGGCTGGCGGCGCAGGCGAGGATACGGGCAGCGGTGGCGCAGACGGCGATGCAGGCGTCGCCCGTGCGGACGGCTGCGGGGCAGGCGCGGGCGGAGACGGAGCAGGCGCAGACGTAGACGCGAGCGGTGTGGGTCTGGCCGGCTGCGGTGACGCGGAGGGCCGCGGTGGTATGGGCGACGGCGCTGGGGGTGAGGCCGCCGGGGGTGAGGCCGCTGGCGGACGTCTCGCCGCCTCCAGGTGGTCGGCCACCTTCCGTCGGCTGTGGGATCGGGAAAGCCGACTCACGAACGAGGCCACCTCCCCCGGCCTGGCCACTGGCAGTTCATCCGGGTAGCCGGCGCCACCCGCGGTACCTACGCCACCCGGCGAGCCGGCACCACTCGGGGAGCCGGCCAGGCCCGCCATCCCGTCCGTGTAGCCCTCGCCGACCGCCCGGAACTTCCAGCCGGTCGGATGCCGGTACAGCTCTCCGAAGACGAGCGCGGTCTCGTAGCCGGTCTCGACCGTGAAGGTGTAGCTGACGATCTCGGTGCCGGTGGCGTCGTCGTACAGCCGGATCGAACCGTGCGGCACCGAACGGAAGCTCCGGCCGGATCCGGAGGCGGCGTAGATCGCGGCCGCGAACTGGAGTCTGGTGACCGTACGTGGCACGGCGGCGAGGGTGACGACGACCTCCTCGCTCCCTCCGCCGGCGGGCTGCCTCGGCAGGGGCGACACCCCGATCGGCTCCGTGGGATTCGGCACCTGGCTGGTGAGGAGCAGCTGCGATGTGGGCTCCGCGTCATCCACCAGGACGAGTACGCCGTCGACCTCAAGCCACGCGCCAGGCCCGCCGTCAGCCCGAGCACCACTGCCAGCCCGAGCACCACTGCCAGCCCGAGCACCACTGCCAGCCTGAGCGCCACCATCAGCCTGAGCACCGCTCCCGAAGCCAGCCCCGGCGCCAGCCCCAGCTCCGCCCCCGGTCCCAGCCCGGGCCCCGAATTCGGGTGCGGCGCCGCTCCAGGAGGTCACGACACGGACACGCTCAATCCCGGGTGCTTCCTTCGCCAGCAGCACGTTGCCGCCGCGGGGCAGGGTCGCCGTCAAGAGTCGAGATCCGATCGGCGGAACTTCGCCTCCAGGAACCGGGCCTGGATCGCCAGTTTCGCGGCGTCCCCGGAGTAGACGGAGTCCTGGAGTTCGATGGCACCCTCGTCGAGGAGCTGCAGCTGGCGCACCAGGTCCTCGGCGGGGGTCGTCCCGGTGATGCCCGGGCGGTCGGTGTACTGCGATGGCAGCGCCAGGAAGTCGTCGAGCGCCCGCGGCAGGTAGTCACGGACGATCATGGTCAGGTAGCGTAGCTCCTCGTCGCTCGCCGACCTGGCCTCGACATATACCAGCAACGGCCGCACGACGTCGTCGATGTCGCGCACGGTCGGCACCGCGCCGGGCGGGAGCCGCCCCCCGTCGGCGTTCGCTCCGGTGACAATCGCCGCGAGCTCCTTGCGCAGCTCGGCTGCCCGCCCTGCGGGGGACGTCTGCGCGTCCTGTTCGGTGTCTTCTTCGGCGCGCCCGCCACGCCGCCGGAAGATCATGCTTCCGGCCCCGGCCGTGGGCCCGCCGTCACTGGGGCGGGCACCGGTCAGCCCTCGCCGTTGTGGGCCCGCTCCAGGTAGGCCTTCGAACGGCCGACCTGCGTTTCCAGCGCGGCGACGGTGGTCGCGAGGCTGTCGACCGCCTTGACCTTGTAGGTGTCGATCGCGTCCATCGTCGCGAAGACGTTGTCGAACGCCTTCTGCAGCGTCTCGACGTCCACGGTGCTGGATGAGGCCTGTTCCTGGATGCGGCCGGACTGTTGGCGCAGCAGCTCGCTCGTCGACAGGATCATGTTGTTGGTGGTCGCGTTGAGCGCCGTGATCTGGTCGAGGACCAGCTGCTGGTTGGCCAGGGCCTGAGCCACCATCACGGCGGTGCGCAGGGCGGCGACGGTCGTGGACTGCGCCCGGTCGACGCCCTTGATCAGCTCGATGTTGTTCTTGCGGACGAGGTCGAGGGCCAGGTAGCCCTGCACGCTCACGGCCAGCTGGGTGACCAGGTCCTGCTGGCGCTGGCGGATGGGGAACAGCGCGTCGGAGGTGAGGGCGTCCGCCGTCGCCGGGTCGGTGATCCTGATCTGGTCGATCCGGGCCGAGACGGCGCTGTCGAGAGCGCGAGCGAGCGTGGCATACTCGGTGATCTTGCCCATCGCGGCCCAGAGCGTGGCCTTCTCGTGCTCGATGGCTGCATTGTCCTTGCGCAGCTCGTCCTGACCCGAGCCAAGGGCACCGATGATCGCATCGAGCTGCTTCTGCGCGGACTGGTAGCGCTGGAAGTAGCGGGCGATCTTGTTCCCCATCGGGACCACGCCCAGCAGCTTGCGGGCGCCCTTCAGGTCCGCCTTCCCCGGATCGAGGTCGGTGACCGTCTGGCGCAGCTCGACCAGGGTGCCGGCGACCCGGGCCTGGGCGTCCGCCCCGGCCCGACCGCCCCGGGACCCGCGGCTCGACTGCAGCGCCGCCGCCGGCCGGTCCAGCATCCGGCTGGACACCCGCGCGCTCGCCACGATCTCCCGCTCGCCCATCCGGGTGATGTCGTTGATCTTGGACTGGAAGGCGGGGCTGCGCGGGTCCTGCGCCGCGAGATCGGCCGCGAACGCCGCGGCGCGCTCCCGCAGCGCCACCTTGGTCGCCTCGTCGAGCGGGACCATGCTGTCCACCTGGTCGTCGGCGACGACGGGCACCGGGGCAGGCGGCACCAGCTCCAGCACGCCACCCGTGGCAGCAGCCCCGGCGGAGGCGGCACCGGCCCCCGAAGCCGGCGTGCCACCAAGGTCCAACGAGTCCGACACGGCGTCCCCTCCCCGACATCCGCCGGGCAGTAACCCTGCTCGGCCGGCGTGGCCCACCACAAACCGGATGAAGTGGGCCGCACGAAGTGTCTGCCACCTTCGACCCTACGCGAAATGCCTTGTCGACCAGCGGACTCAGGCGATGCCCCCGAGCCCTGCCACGACGTCCGTCCAGGTACCGATGGAAGGCGCGCGGGCGGTGCTCGTCAGGTGAGGCGGGTCTCGTCCGCCTTGTCGTAGGGACGGATCTCCGCCAGGCGCCCTTCCCGCAGTTTCG
This sequence comes from Frankia sp. R43, assembly GCF_001306465.1. Lineage (NCBI taxonomy): Bacteria > Bacillati > Actinomycetota > Actinomycetes > Frankiales > Frankiaceae > Frankia > Frankia sp. R43. The sequence continues at coordinate 292,309 of NZ_LFCW01000005.1, forward strand.
TGGTCCAGGCGGGTTCGGAGAGCACGGCCCGGCCGAGCCCGACCAGGTCGAACTCGCCGCGGGCGAACAGCTCCAGCAGCGGGGCGAGGCTCAGCGACGCGGCCGCGCCCTCATGGTCGCCGCGGAAGGCCGTCGGCACCCCGACCGAACCGATGGCGATGGTCGGGAGGCCGGACAGGTGTTTCGTCCAGCCCGCGAGGGTGCGCGGTGAGTCGTCGAATGCCGGCAGCCAGTAGCGGCGGGTGGACACGTGCAGGGCACTGACGCCGGCGCCGACGAGCGGGGTCAGCAGCGTGTCGAGATCGTGGGGCGTCTCGGCGACGACCGCGTCGTAGTGCCCGCCCTTCCACTGCGAGAACCGGTAGATCACCGGGTAGTCCGGGCCGACCTCGCCGCGGACCGCCGCGACGACCTCCGCCCCGAGGCGGGCCCGGCCAGCCAGGCTCCCGCCGTAGCCGTCGGCGCGACGGTTGGTGAGCGACCAGAAGAACTGGTCCAGCAGGTAGCCGTGGGCACCGTGGAGCTCGACGCCGTCGAAACCGACCCGCCGCGCGTCCGCCGCGGCACGGGCGAAGGAGGCGATCACCGCGTCGATCTCCGCCGTGGTCGCCGGCTCCCCGGCCACGGCGCCGTCGGCCCGCAGGCCGGACGGGCTGAGCACCGGCGCCCGCGGATGCGGCGGTGCCCCGGGCTCACGAACGGCCCCGAGATGCCACAGCTGGGGCACAATCCTCCCGCCCGCCCCGTGCACGGCTTCAACGACCCGGCGCCAGCCGGCCAACGCGTCGTCGCCGTAGAAGCGCGGCACCCGGTCGCTCGTCCCGGCCGAGGGATGGTCGACGTAGGTGCCCTCGGTGACGATCAGGCCGAGGTGCGCGGCCCGCCGCGCATAGTAGGCGGCGACGTCCTCGCCGGGCACACCACCCGGGGAGTGCTGGCGGGTCATCGGCGCCATCACGAAGCGGTTGGCCAGCTCGACGCCCGCCAGCGAGAACGGCGTGAACAGCGGCGCCGCATCGGTTCCGTCCAGCAGTCGCGCGCTGGCCTCCACGGTGGAAAAGCGCTGCGTCGCAGAGCTCGGTGCGGCAGGGACAGGGCTCGATGACAGAGTCACATCGCGTTCAAGGTTGGTGCGGGCCCCCGTGTTCCGTCACGAAGCCGCGGACGTGGCGGCAGACACGGTGGCGGCGGACACGGTGGTGGCGGCAGACACGGCGGCGGCGGCAGACACGGCGGCGGCGGCAGACACGGCGGCGGCGGCAGACACGGCGGTGGCCAGCGGGGCCGTCGGATGGCCGATGAGCCGAGCCAGGTCACCGGTGGTGATCAGCAACCGCCCGGCGCTGATGGCCCGGTCCGCGTCGGCGAGGACGGCCGCGACGGGCGCGGGAACACCGGCGCCGGTCAGGACTGCCTCCAGCTCCGCCTGGGTGACATCCCGGTACACAACCGGGCGGCCGGAGTGCGTGGCGACCTGCTCGGCCAGCTCCGGAAGTGTGAAGGACGTGTCGCCGCCCAGCTCGTACACAGCACCCTCGTGCCCCTCGCCGGCGAGGACCGCGGCGGCGGCCTCGGCGTAGTCGGACCGGGCCGCCCCGCTGATCCGACCCTCACCGGCGCTGCCGACGATCACACCGGTCTCCAGGTAGACCGGGATCTGGCTGGTGTAGTTCTCGAAGTACCAGCCGTTACGCAGGAAGGTGAACGGGACACCGAGCTCGCGGATGCCCTCCTCGGTGCCTCGGTGCTCCGCGGCCAGCAGCAGGTCGGTGGTGTCGGCGTAGGGAGCGCTGGTGTAGGCGACGAGCGCCGCACCGGCGTCGCGCGCGGCCCTGGCCGCACCGACGTGCTGTTCCACCCGACGGCCGAAGTCCGTCCCCGAGACGATCAGCACCTTCTCCGCGCCGGCGAAGCCGGCCGTGAGCGACGCCGCGTCGTCGAAGTCGATCCGCCGGACGTCCACACCCTGCTCGGCCAGCGCCGACAGCGCGCCCACATCGCGTGTTCCCGCAACGATCCGCCGAGGGTCGACGCCTCGCGCCAGCAGGTTCTCCACGACGAGACGGCCGAGGTTGCCGCCGGTTCCGGTAACGACGAGGGACATCAGATCTCCAGGTGGCTGCGTTTGCGTTGCCGCGTTACCGCATCGCTGCATCGCTGCGTTGTCAGGGCGCGGCCGCGCCCATCCGGACTCTCCCGCAGATACTTCCCATCGCACAGTACCCACCTTCAGGTAAGGTACTGACCTTATGGTTAGCACACAGCTCACCGACCAGGCCGACGGACAGATCCGGACCGGCGAGCCAAGCCAGAGCGCCGAACACACCAGCGACCATTTCGGCGAGCTCCGGTCCTACTTCGCGGACGGCGTCTTTCCCTCGTCATGCCCGACCAGGACTGTCCTGGATCATGTGATGAGCAGGTGGGGCGTCCTCGTCCTGCTGACTCTGGCCGAGCGCACCCTGCGCTGGGGTGAGCTGCGCCGCGCTGTCCAGGGGGTGAGCGAGAAGATGCTCGCCCAGACCCTTCGGACACTGGAACAGGACGGGCTGGTCCACCGCGAGGCGTTCCCCGTCATCCCACCGCATGTCGAGTACAGCCTCACCGACCTCGGGAACGATCTCGTGCTCCGCCTGGCACCACTGATGACCTGGATCGCGCGGCACGCGGACGAGATCGTGGCCCGTTCGGCGCAGCCCACCTGAGATCTCGGCAGCGCGGACCGGCGATCACGGTGAAGGCGAAGACCCAGGCAAAGGCTGAGGCTGTACGTATCGGTCTGGTGGCGTTTCGTGGCAGGCTATACAGCTATGGGCACGGGGGCCCCAGGCGGTGGCGTGGATGTGTTTGTCTCCTACACAGGGGCAGACGAGGCATGGGCGACCTGGATCGCCGCTGTCCTGGAAGCCGAAGGTCAGGCGGTCCGGCTGCAGGCGTGGGACTCGCCGGCCGGGGCGAATGTCGTCGCCTGGGTCAACGAGCAGATGACCATCGCGACCCGCACGATCGCGGTCTGCTCGCAGGCCTATTTCACCTCCCACTGGTGCACCCAGGAATGGACTGGTGCCCTCGCCGGCAACGGCCTCACCCCACTGCGAGTGGAAAACTGTGCGATGCCACCGGTGCTGGCCCCCATCGCCTGTCGCGATCTGCACGGTGTCGACGAAGCCACCGCTCGGCGCCGGCTGATCGAAGCCGCGGGCCTGGCCCGCCCGGCCCGCCGCTCTGACGGCTTCCCTGGGCACGCCGCTCCGCAGGTTGGGGCCGTGTTCCCCGGCGGGACCCCGCCGGGGAACACTCCGATGGGGCCGGGGTGGCCGCTGGAGGAGGTGAGCGACCCGTTCAGGCTGGAAGTCCATCGCGCCGTCGCCACGACCGCCGCCGGTGTGCCGGTTCTGCCGGTGTATGTGCCCCGTGAGCATGACCGCCAGCTCGCCGAGGTGGTGGCCCGGACCGCCGACGAGAAGATCAGCCAGATCGCAGTGCTGGTCGGCGGATCCTCCACCGGGAAGACCCGCGCCTGCTGGGAGGCGGTCGGCCTGCTGCGGGGTCGTGGCGAACCGTGGCGGTTGTGGCATCCCATCGACCCGACCCGACCCGAGGCAGCCCTCGCGGACCTGGCGCGGATCGCCCCGTACACCGTGATCTGGCTGAACGAGGCCCAGTTCTACCTGGCCCCGGACGCTGGCGGCGACCAGGTCGCCGCAGGGCTGCGGAACCTGCTCCGCGAGCCAGGGCACGGCCCGCTACTGATCCTGTCCACCCTGTGGCCTGAGCATTGGGACGCCCTGACCACCCGTCCGCACGCCGCCCGACCCGACCCGCACGCCCATGCCCGAGAGCTCCTCGACGGGGCCCACATCATCCGCCTACCAGACGCTTTCGCCGGAGCCGACTGGGAAACGCTGGCCGGTCTGGCCGGCAGCGACCCTCGCCTGGCCGAGGCCGCCACACATGCCCGTGACGGGCAGATCGTCCAGTACCTGGCCGGGGCCCCGGCCCTGCTCGACCGCTACCAGCAGGCACAACCCGCCACCCAGGCGTTGATCCACGCCGCGATGGACGCCCGTCGTCTCGGCGCCGGCCCGCATCTTCCCCTGGCCTGGCTGGCCCAGGCCGCCCCCGGCTACCTCACCGACACCGCCTGGGAACAGGCGCTGCTCGCGGCCGAGAGGACCGGCGTCGACTGGCTCGACCATGCCCTGGACTACGTCACCCCCGCCAACGGCATCCCCGGCGTTCTCACCCCTGTCCTCAGCAACACTGCCCGTAACCAGCGCACGCCCCGCACGAGCAGCAGCACTGGGCCGGAACGGAGGTACCGGCTGGCCGACTACCTCGACCAGCACGGACGCCGTCACCGTGCCGGCCACCTCCCGCCGATCGACTTCTGGACCGCCGCGGCCGCCCACGCCCGCCGCTCCGACCTCGACACCCTCGCCTACGCCGCCTGGAACCGTGGCCTCTACCGCGACGCCACGCAGCTCCACAAAGACGCCACCACCCACGGCAACCCGCACGCCGCCCATGCCCTCATCACTCACCTGAACACCCTGCACCCCACCGACCACCGCCCCGCCGGTCACGCCGCCGCCCACGTCGCTCTCGACGACCCGGCCGCCGTTGCCGCGCTGCTGGACAGGCTGCATCAACTGGGGGCGAGGGAGCAGACAGCGACACTGGCCACGCGAGCCGCCGCACACGTGGCCCTCGACAACCCGTACGCCGTGGCCCGACTGCTGGAAAGGCTGCGCGAGCTGGGAACGGCGCGACAGATGGCCATGCTGCTGGCCCGCGACCCCGCCGCGCACATCGCTGTCGACGACCCGGTCGCCGTTGCCGGTCTGCTGGATGGGCTGGAGGAGGCGGGGGCGGGAAGACAGACACTCATGCTGCTGGTCCGCGACCCCGCCGCGCATGTCACCCTCGACGACCCGGACGCCGTGGCCCAGCTGTTACACAGGTTGCACCGGCTGGGTGCGGCGGATCAGACAGCCACGCTCGCCACCCGAGCCGCCACACACGCAGCGCTCGACAACCCGGACGCCGTGGCCCGACTGCTCGACGGACTGGACGAGGTGGCAGCGGCGGAACAGACAGCCGCCCTGGCCGAACGAGCCGCCGCACACATCGCGCTCGACAACACCTACGCCATGGCCCAGCTGCTGGAAAGGCTGCACCGGCTGGGGGCAGCGGAACAGGCTGCCACACTCGCCACCCGAGCCGCCGCACACATCGCCCTCGACAACCCGGACGCCGTGGCCCGACTGCTCGACCGACTGGACGAGCTGCCAGCGGACGAACAGATGGCCACACTGCTGGCCCGCAACCCCGCCACACACGTCACCCTCGACGACCCGGTCGCCGTAGCCCGACTACTGGACACACTGCACCAGCTGGGAGCCGAGGAACAGACAGCCACACTCGCCGAACGAGCCGCCACACACGTGCCGATCGACAACCCGGACGCCCTCGCCCGGCTACTCGACGGCCTGAACGCGGCGCGGGCCGCAAATCAGACAGCCGTCCTGGCCGAACGAGCCGCCGCACACATCGCCCTCGACAACCCGGATGCCGTGGCCCGACTGCTCGACAGACTGGACGAGCTGCCAGCGGACGAACAGATGGCCACACTGCTGGCCCGCAACCCCGCCACACACGTCACCCTCGACGACCCGGTCGCCGTAGCCCGACTACTGGACACACTGCACCAGCTGGGAGCCGAGGAGGAGGTAGCCACGCTGGCCACCCGAGCCGCCGCACACGTCACCCTGGGCAACCCGGACGCCCTCGCCCGGCTGCTGGAGACACTGCACCAACTGGCCGCGACGGAACAGACGGACACGCTCGCCACCCGGGCCGCTACCCACACCCCCCTCGACAACCCGTATGCCCTCGCCCGGCTGCTGGATCGGCTGCATCAACTGGCCGCGACAGAACAGGCATACATGTTGGCCGAACGAGCCGCCGCAGACGTCACCCTCAGCAATCCGGTTGCTGTAGCCCAACTACTGGCCAGGCTCCACCAGCTCGGAGCCGAGGAACAGACAGCCACACTCGCCACCCGAGCCGCCACCCACACCCCCCTCGACAACCCGTACGCCCTCGCCCAGCTGCTGCACCGGCTGCACCAGGTGAGAGCGAGGGAACATGCAGCCACGCTGGCCACCCGAGCCGCCGCACATGTCGCTCTCGGCAACCCGGTCGCCGTAGCCCAACTACTGGCCAGGCTCCACCAACTCGGAGGCGAGGAACAGACAGCCACACTCGCCACCCGAGCCGCCACCCACACCCCCCTCGACAACCCATACGCCCTCGCCCAGCTGCTGGACCAGCTGCACCAGCTGGGGGCCGAGGAGGAGGTAGCCACGTTGACCGAACAGCTACCCGCCGCGGGGCATTTCGATCAGTTCCTTACCGTCAGGGATCACCGGGAGCGCTTCCGGTTTGGGCGGGAGCCCGATCACAGCCCCGCCGCCCCCTGGTCATGGGATGACCTGGAATAGCCCCAGCGCACTCGCCGCACTGCCGGCATGAACTTCGAGGAGACTCCGGCAACATGCCACGCCGCTGGAGAATCCTGCGGTGTGTTCCGCGCAGGGCTACTGGTCGCGCAGGGCGGCGAGGACGTCCTCGGCCAGCTCGGGACGGCAGATGAGCAGGTCGGGCAGGTACGGGTTGGCCTGGTTGTAGACCAGCGGGGAACCGTCGAGGCGGGAGGTGTGCAGGCCCGCTGCGGCGGCGACCGCGACAGGGGCGGCCGAGTCCCACTCGTACTGGCCGCCGGAGTGGGCATAGACGTCCGCCTCGCCCCGTACGACGGCCATCGCCTTCGCCCCGGCGGAGCCCATGGGCACCAGGGTGGCGTCCAGCCGGCTGAGCAGGTGGTCGACGCAGGCCGGCGGACGGGTCCGGGACACGACCAGGCGAATGGGCCCGGGCTGCCGCGGCGGCAGCACCGGGGGTTCACCGGTGTGCAGGACGAGACCGCCGGCGGCCGGCAGCGCCACGGCTCCGAGGACTGCCCGGCCACCGACGGCGAGGGCGACGTGGACGGCCCAGTCCTCGCGGGGCGGCTCACCGTACTCGCGGGTGCCGTCGAGCGGGTCGATGATCCAGACCCGCTCGCGCTGGAGCCGTTCGGGGCTGTCGGCGCTCTCCTCGGAGAGGACGGCGTCGGCCGGCCGGGCCGCCGCCAGCCCGGCCAGCAGCAGCTCGTTCGACTGCCGGTCACCCTCGGCGCCACCCTGATCGCGGATGGCAACCAGATGCGTGCCGGCCTGGGCGGCGAGGGCCGCGGCGAGGCCGTGGTCGTCCAGGTCAGCCAGGTCAGCCAGGTGAGTCAGGCCGGCCAGGTTGGCGGCCGAGGTCGGGGGTGTGCTCACGATGCCTCCGGTGGGGTCAGGATGCCGGTGCCGCGCAGGTAGTCCACGACCGTCTCAGCCGCGGTCTCGGCCGAGACGGACCCGCTGGCGTCGAGCACGATCTCCGCGTTCTCGGGCGCCTCATACGGCGAGTCGATGCCGGTGAAGTTCACCAGGTCGCCGCGGCGGGCCTTGGCGTAGAGCCCCTTGCGGTCGCGGGACTCCGCCACCGACAGCGGCGTGTCGACGAAGATCTCGATGAACTCGCCCGCGCCGAGCAGCTCGCGGGCCATCTGGCGCTCGGCCCGGAACGGGGAGATGAACGAGGCCAGGACGATGGTGCCGGCGTCGACCATCAGCTTCGCGACCTCGGCGACCCGGCGGATGTTCTCCACCCGGTCGGCGTCGGTGAAGCCGAGGTCCTTGTTGAGGCCGTGGCGGACGTTGTCGCCGTCCAGCAGATAGGTGTGGAAGCCCTGGTCGTGCAGGCGCTTCTCGACGAGGTTGGCGATCGTCGACTTGCCGGCGCCGGAAAGCCCGGTGAACCACAGCAGCGCCGGCCGCTGGCCCTTCTGCCGGGCCCGCGCGGTCTTGTCGACCTCGACGGCCTGCCAGTGGACGTTGTCGGCGCGGCGCAGCGCGAAGTGCAGCAGCCCAGCCGCCACCGTCGCCCGGGTGAAGCGGTCGACGAGGATGAAACCGCCGGTGTCACGGTTGGCCGTGTACGGGTCGAACGGGATCTGCCGGTCGAGGTTGATGTTGGCGACGCCGATCTCGTTGAGCTCGAGCGTGCGGGCCGCGGTGCGTTCCAGGGTGTTGACGTTGACCTTGTACTTGGGCTGCGCGATGGTCACGCTGGTGGTGCGGCTGCCGATCTTGAGCAGGTAGGGCCGGCCCGGCAGCATCGGCTCCTCGCTCATCCAGACCAGGTGGCATTCGAACTGGTCGGCGATGCCCGGCGGGTCGCCGGCGGTGGCGATGATGTCGCCGCGGCTGACGTCGATCTCGTCGGTGAGGGTGAGGGTGATCGACTGGCCGGCGATCGCCTCGTCGAGGTCGCCGTCGGCGGTGACGATCCGCTCGACGGTGCTCTCCTGGCCCGACGGCAGCACCCGGACCCGGTCGCCGGGACGCACGCTGCCGCCGGCGATCTGGCCGGAGAAGCCGCGGAAGTCCAGGTTCGGGCGGTTGACCCACTGCACCGGCAGCCGGAACGGGCCGGCGTGCAGATCGTCGGCGATCTCCACGGTCTCCAGGTGCCCGACCAGCGTCGGCCCGGTGTACCAGCCGATGTTCGGACTCAGCTCGGTGATGTTGTCCCCGCGCAGCGCCGACATCGGGATCGCGACGATGTCGGTGAGGCCGATCTGGGCGGCGAACTCGCGGTAGTCCGCCTCGATGGCGTCGAAGACGTCCTGCGAGTAGTCGACGAGGTCGAGCTTGTTCACCGCCAGGACGACGTTGCGGATTCCCAGCAGCGACACCAGATAGCTGTGCCGGCGGGTCTGGGTGAGCACACCCCGGCGGGCGTCGATGAGGATGACGGCGAGGTCGGCGGTGGACGCCCCGGTGACCATGTTGCGGGTGTACTGCTCGTGCCCGGGGGTGTCCGCGACGATGAACTTGCGCCGCTCGGTGGAGAAGAACCGGTAGGCGACGTCGATCGTGATGCCCTGTTCGCGTTCCGCGGCGAGCCCGTCGACGAGCAGCGCGAAATCGAGCCCGTCGCCCTGGGTGCCGACCTTCTTCGAGTCGTTTTCCAGCGCGGCGAGATGGTCGGAGAAGACCAGCTTCGAGTCGTAGAGCAGCCGGCCGATCAGCGTGCTCTTGCCGTCGTCGACGCTGCCGCAGGTGATGAACCGCAGCATCGACTTGTTCTCGTGCGCGCGCAGATAACCCTCGATGTCGGCCGCGACGAGGTCGTTGGTCGCGTGCGCCATCAGAAGTACCCCTCCTGCTTCTTCTTCTCCATCGACCCGGAGGAGTCGTGGTCGATAACCCGGCCCTGCCGCTCCGAGCTCGTCGTCAGCAGCATTTCCTGGATGATCTCCGGCAGGGTCGCGGCATTGCTTTCCACCGCGCCGGTGAGCGGGTAGCAGCCCAGGGTGCGGAACCGGACGCTGCGCTGCTCGGGAACCTCACCCGGGGCCAGCGGCATCCGGTCGTCATCCACCATGATCAGCGCTCCGTCGCGTTCCACCACCGGCCGCTGGGCGGCGAAGTACAGCGGGACGATCGGGATCTGCTCACGGTAGATGTACTGCCACACATCCAGCTCGGTCCAGTTCGACAGCGGGAACACCCGCACGCTCTGGCCCGGGGCCTTGCTCGCGTTGTAGAGGCGCCACAGCTCGGGGCGCTGTGCCTTCGGATCCCACCGGTGCTGCGCCGACCGGATCGAGAAGACCCGCTCCTTCGCCCGGGACTTCTCCTCGTCCCGGCGGGCCCCGCCGAACGCCAGGTCGAAACCGTGCTTGTCGAGGGCCTGCTTGAGACCCTCCGTCTTCCACATGTCCGTGTGCGTCGCGGAGCCGTGGTCGAACGGGTTGATCCCCCGCTCGACGCATTCGGGGTTCTGGTGGACCAGCAGATCGACACCGAGGTCGGCCGCGATCTTGTCGCGGAACTCGTACATCGCCCGGAACTTCCAGGTCGTGTCCACATGCAGCAGCGGGAACGGCGGCCGGGACGGATAGAAGGCCTTCATCGCCAGGTGGAGCAGCACGGAGCTGTCCTTGCCGACGGAATAGAGCATCACCGGTCGCTCGCTCTCGGCGACCGCCTCCCGGAAGATCTGAATGCTCTCCGCCTCAAGGCGCTGCAGGTGTGTCAGTCGGCCCATGCCGGGGTTGCCCTTCTCCGTCCGTGCTCTCCGTGCCGGCGCGTCCACGCGGTCGGTCTGGCTCATCGCTGCGGTCCTTCGTCACGTCCGGTGACCGTTGCCGGTCGAGGCTGTCGGGGCTGTCGAGGCGGATCGGCGTCGGCGGCCGGTCCGGGATCGGCGGCCGGTCCAGGATCGGCAGCCGATCCCAGCGAACCAGCAGCCGGCCGGGGTGGGCCGGCTGTGGTGAACCTCGTCCCAGCCGGATCCACGGCCCAGTCCGCGGGGCAGCCCCATTCCTCCTCGTACACAAGCTCGGCCAACGGCCTCCGGCGCACCGGGCCATGCCGGCCCGCCGGCCGGCCCAGCGTGATGGTGCCGGCGATGAACGTGCCGTCGGGAACCCCCAGCAGGGCCCGCAGCTCGGCATCGACGGCGAAGTTCCAACCAGTGAACGCGCCACCATATCCGAGCGCGCGGGCGGCGAGCAGAAGATTCTGACAGGCCGGATACACCGACGCGCCCTCGGACGGCGTCGGCTCACGGTAACGCACCAGGCACGGCAGGATCAGCACCGGAATCCGCTCGAACCCGTCGACGAACTGCTGGAGGGCACGGGCCGTCCGGGCCTTCGGCGAGTCGGCGACGCCGCCGGAGCCGCGGTCGTAACCGTCCGCCTGGCGCTTCCCACCCCAGGCCCGCCGGGCGGCCTGCCCGATCAGCGCCTTCGCGGCCTGGGCCTTCGGGCCGTCTGTCAGCACGACGAACCGGAACGGCTGGCGGTTGGACCCGCTGGGGGCCCGGGTGGCCGCGAACAGGATGGTCCGCAGGACCTCCCGGGGCACCGGTTCGTCGGTGTAGCGACGGATGGCCCGCGTCGTCGTCAGGCCCTCCAGCAGGCCCACCGTGTCCACCGGAAGCTCGGTGCCCGCCTGAAACACGGTGTCCGTCTGAAACACAGTGCCCGTCTGAAACACGGTGTCCGCCGGAAGCCCCGGGGGCGCCGTAGGCGCCGGGCTCTCCCCCGTGGTCATCGGTCAGACCCACCTGTCCGCTCGCGGTGCATCCGTCCATCCTCCCGCTCGGTCGCCGCGCCCGTCCGACTGGTTCGTTGTTATGAAGCAACCACGGGCAGGCACTTCCATCCCCTCGGCGTGGATGTGTGGTCCAACACCGTGCCTTCGCGGTCGATGTCCCGGTCGGTCCAACGCCACAGCACCTCGCCGAGCACCACCCGGCCTTCCATGCCTGCCGGCGAGGTGCCCAGGCAGAGGTTCGAGCCACACCCGAAGGCCAGGTGACGGTCGATCCGCCGGTGGATGTCGAACGAGTCCGGGCCCACGAAGTGGCGTTCATCACGGTTCGCAGCGGAATTGAGCAGCGGCGCGGCGCTGCCCGCGGGGACGGTCTGACCGCGGTGCTCGACCACGCGGGAGACCGGGGCCCGCACCGGCGACCCGCGACCCGAACCGCAGCGCCTCGTCGCGGGTAAGCCCCCAGAGGCGGCCGCTGCGGCTGCGCCTGCGGCGATCAGCAGAAGTCGGAGCCGCCGTCGACATTGACGTTCGCGCCGGTCATGTAGGTGTTGCGACGTGAGGCGACAAAAGCGATCACCGCACCTATCTCGGATGGCGCCCCAGCCCGCGGCAGGTGCGCGGGGTGACCGAAATGCTCGGCAATACCGCTCATGACGGCCCGCAGGTCCCCGGGATCGATGCCGACACCGCGCGCCCAGGTGGCCAGCCCCTCGGAGGCGAAACTTCCGGGCGACACGGTGTTGACCAGAATCTCGTCGTCAGCCAGGGTCAGCGACAGGTTCTTGCTGATGCTGGTCACCATCGACTTGGCCGCCGTGTAGGCGATCAGGGAGGCGGTCTGACGCTTGGTCGAATGCGCTGAGATGTTCACGATGCGGGCCCATTCGGCAGCGCGCAGGAGCGGGAGGGCTGCACGTACGCAGCGCACCATGCCCAGGACGCCCACATCGACGGCGGCGAGCCAGTCGTCGTCGGTGAGCTCCTCGAACGGGCCCATCCGGTCGCCCTTCGGACCGGTGGCGTTCACCAGGCTGTTCAGCACACCCCAGCGGCCCCGGACCACGTCGAACGCGGCGGTCACCTCGTCCGCCCGGGTGATGTCGGCCTGCAGGGCGACCGCGTCGGCCGCCCCGAGCTCCAGCAGCCGCGCGACAGTTCGGTCGAGGTTCGCCCGGCCGCGGGCGAGCACTCCGACCTTCGCGCCTTCGGCCGCGAAGCACTCCGCGGCGGCCAGGCCCATTCCCTGGGTACCGCCCTGCACCACGACCGCGGCACCGGCTAAGCCAAGATCCACCTTGACCGCTCTCCCATCCGACAATCGAACGATTCGCCGACGAACAATGCGCGTGACGAACAATCTCTCCGGCGAGCGATCCGCCCGGACGAACCATCCGCCTGACGACCGATTCGCCCCACGACCGATGCGCCCGCCGACCGACACCCGAGGACCAGTTCACCCGAATGAATTTCGCGACAGCATGATGACACCAATATGAGCGTGCCCGCAACACCCGCCGAGAACGGGGGCCAGGCGCGAGCCCGTCGGCGCTACAACAGCCCGGTCCGCCGCGAGCGAGCCATCCAGACGCGGGAACGCATCGTCACCGCCGGCTCCGAACTGGTCCACGGGTTCCCGGTCTGGGACTGGAGCGACCTCACCTTCCGTGCGGTCGCCGAGCGGGCCGGAGTCGGCGAGCGCACCGTGTACCGCCATTTCCCCACCGAGGTCGACCTGCATGGTGCCGTCATGCGCCGGCTGCAGGAGGAGGCCGGCGTCACCTACGACAATCTCGGTCTCGACCGGCTCACCGAGATCACCGCGCGATCCTTCGCGACGCTCTCGTCCTACGCGGTGGCGCGCTGGGACCGCACCGAGCCGCACCAGCCGGCACTCGTAGCCGAGGACCGGCGGCGCCGGGACGCGCTCCTCGCCGCCGTTGCCCCGCACAGCGTCGGCTGGAGCGACGACGAGCGCGCGGCGGCGGCGGGCATGCTCGACGTCCTGTGGAACGTGCCGACCTACGAACGACTGGTCCGGACGTGGAACCTCACGCCCAGCACCGCGACCGAGGCCGTCAGCTGGGTCCTTGATCTGGTTGTGGAGGCGATCCGCGCCGGCCAGCGTCCCGGTGCCGGCCGGCTCGAGGCAGACCGGCACCAGCAGGCCAGCTCAGCACCGACAGACCCCGCTCAAGCCGGGCCAGAGCAGACCGAGCCGGGGCAGGCGGTGTCAGGGCAGGCGGTGTCAGGGCAGGCGGGCGTCAAGCTCGGTCAGGGCGGTCAGGGCGCCGAGCGGGAGTGAGACGCCGCCGCCGGCACGGACACCGGCCTCCACCGGGTTGACCCGGATCAGCCGGCTGCCCGCGACCGACTCTGCCAGCAGCCGCACGGTCGGCACCGCGGTGCCGGCACCGAGCTCGATCACGGCCAGCCGGGCATCGCCACCCCCGGCGAAATGCCCGTCGAGCCAGGACATGCAGGCACGCGTCGCCTGTTCGGTGCGTAGCCCGACCCAGTTCCAGTCACCGAACATCAGGATGTTCGGGCGGGCGAGCGAGCCACAGCGCGGGCAGCGGGGCAGCGGTTCCCGCGCCCGCATCGACTCCTGGTCGACCGCGACGTCGACGCCCTGCGCCGACCAGATGTCCGAGGTGCAGGGCCGCACGCACTGAAGGTGATGGATCGAACCGTGCACCTCGGCCACCTCGGCGATACCGGCCCGCTGGAACTGGCCGTCGACGTTGGAGGTGAACACCCACATGCCTGCCGGCAGCCGAGCGCCCCACCGGCGCAGGATGCCGAAGCCGGCATGCGGCACGGTCTCACGGTAAAGGGCGAGCCTATGCCCGTAGAAGCCCCACGCCAGGGCGGGGTCGGTGCCGAAGTGGGCCGGATCGGCGAGCTCGACGAAGGACAGGCCGAGGCGCGCGTAGGGCGGGTACGCCCGCCAGAACCCGGTGTCGCCACGGAAGTCGGGCAACCCGGAATCCACCCCCATGCCCGCTCCGGCGCACACCAGCAGCGCGTCCGCCTCGCCCAGAAGCTCGGCCGCCCGGTCCAGGGCATCGCGGACCTCGGCCGGCGGAAGTTCCCGCGACGCCGTCATCTTCGCCTCCAGTACCCGTCAGGTCATCGGCGTCCCCATCATCTCGGCCGGGGGCGGACCACTCACGGTCCCGCCCCCTCGATCGGGGCGTCCCCGGCCCCGATCCCATCGCCGCCGCGCCGACGCGCCGCCGCGCCGCCACGCCGCCGAGCCCACGCCGGACGCCCCATCACCGCGACCGGATTCACAATTCCAGCCCGTGCCATGCCGGCCCGTCGTACAGTCCTGGCAGAGTTTCATTCGGAGGGACACTCTCGGACGGATTCTGCGTGCCCATTTCGGGCGCTGTCCGCCTTACCACCCGGCGAAGTGACCCCGTTGATCTCTTCGGGGGCGCGGATGTGCACGAATCAAGATCGGGAGCAGTCCGGCCCGAGTTCGCGCCGACTCATCGAACGGCGACTGGTCGAGGTGCTCGACGACGCCGCCGATCTGCATTCGGAACGCAGCCGCCTGCTGCTGGCCCGCCAGGTCGAGCGGGAACTGAACACCCGCGTCCGGGTGACCGACCTTCCCCTCTCGCGGCAGTGGTTCATCCGACTGCTGGAGATCTGCGCCGAGCGCCCCGGCGGAATGGCCGCACTCGCCGTGGCCGTCGCGCAGATGGAGCCCGGCGGAGTCACCGCGAAGGACGTCGCACAGCTCGCCGCACGCTGGGAGCAGCTCGGAACTCCACGCGGAAATCACGCCACCGCAGCGGAAACCGCAGGACCGCGCATCAGGCCGGCACGGGAGAGCCCCGCACCGGAAAGGATCACCGGCGCTCCGAACGTGCACGGACTCTCCGTCGCCGAGGTGCAGGCTCTGGCCGCCGCCTTTCCGGCCCGGTCCGCGTCACAGAGCCTTCTCACCGCCGCCGGTCTCGCGCCGGAGCAGCAGCCGTCCTGGGCCGCACGCAGCGCCCTGGAGTTCTGGACCGAAGTGAATCAGCTCCTCACCGCCGGCGCGCTGGTGGACGGCCGGCGGAAAATTTTGGCCGCAGCGGCCGAGCGCCTACCCGAAAACCCGCATTTCGGGGGTTTCCAGCCACCTTGTTTGTGCTGATGTAGGACACTCTGAAGAAGGCTCAGCCGCGCCCGGCAGATCTACCTGCGCGGCCGGCGCGAGAGGTTCGGGGGGCCGTGACCGGTGCGGATGAGCCTCGCAACCGTATGACTCGGGATGCTTTCCTGCACCGATACCGGTCCGCGATCGAACGGCAGATCGTCGATACCCTCGACGACCACCCGGACCTGCACGGGGCCGGAAGCCGACCGGTGCTGCTGCGCAGATGCGCCGCCTGGTCGGGAACACGGCTGCCGATCAGTGACCTGCCCCACGCCCGGCACTGGTTCGTCGACCTCGTGGGCTCCTTCAGCCGCGAAGGCCGCTTCGATTTCCTGGCCGAGGCCGTCAACGACCTGACCGGTGACGGCGAGCTGCGCGCGGCACTGCTGCGGCTGGACGACGCCTGGCAGGCAGCCGAGGTCGCCGCCGACGCTCCCGAGGGCCTGTGGGAGGAGCTCCAACGCGAGCTCAGCTCCGTGCCGGCGTCGCGGGTCGCGGACGTCCTGCACCAGGTCACCGAGGGCCGGCACAGCGGGCCGGAGTCCGACCACTGCAGGACCGCCTGGGAACTGTTCGTCTTCCTCTGCGACAGGTCGGCTCCGGGCAGCCGGCTCGGTCCCCGCATCGAGTTCCTCGAGCATCTGGTGCACGACATCGATCAGCGGGTGGCACGCCGGGTCGAGGCCTGGCACCAGTCCTGCGCCGACGACTGGAAGGCGACGGCAGCGCTGCGTGCGCTGCGGCTGGGCCGCGGCAGCCCCGACAGCGGTCGCAATGGTGCCGATGGCCGAAGCCGACAGGCGATCCTGACGCTGCAGCTGGAAAGGATCACCACCAGCCCCGATCTCTATCTGCTGCGCACCTGGCAGCAGTGGGACGGCCGGGAGACCGTCTTCCACCCGGCGGCGCCACCGGTGCA
This sequence comes from Frankia sp. R43, assembly GCF_001306465.1. Taxonomy (NCBI): domain Bacteria; kingdom Bacillati; phylum Actinomycetota; class Actinomycetes; order Frankiales; family Frankiaceae; genus Frankia; species Frankia sp. R43. Next base: position 308,603 of record NZ_LFCW01000005.1, read on the forward strand.
GATCACCCGCCAAGCCCTGGAATGGCAGGTCGAGGCGGCGGTGCAGCGGTTCGAACGCTCGCTCGCGAGCGACGGTGTCGACGCGCGGATCGAGTTCATCCTGCCGCTGGACCTGCTGGGCCTGCGGGTTGAGTCCTTCCGCGTGGAGTGGGCTACCGGTGTGCCGCTCCCCCTCGCGCTGCGCTATCCGGTCGTGCTGCGCAGCCTCGACCGGATGCGCCAGCGGGAATGGCACCGGGCGTGGCGCCTGCGGTGGCGGATCCTCACCCGGGAACCGGCGCGGGCCGCCGTCGTGCGTGGCGAGCCCGCCGACGGCAGCCTGCGCCGGCTGGAGGCACGGCTGCTCTCGGACGAGGGAGTGGTCGCGGTGGTGTTCGACAGCGTGCCGGCGAGTCACATGCCGGCGGGCCGCGTGCCCGTGGACCAGGCGCCGACGAGCCGCGTGCCCGTGGCCCGGGTGCCTGCGGCCCACCATCCCACACCACCGCACGAACAGCTCATCATAGCCCTACGCTGCGGAATTCCGGGAATTCTCTGGTCGTATTCCCCAGATGCGACGGACGCCGCCTCGGGGATCCATGAGTTCGCCGGCACCCAGAAAGTTGACACCCTTCCCGACCGGGTCACCTCCGCCCGCCGTGCGGCTTTCCTGGAAACCGCACCGGACAATAGCCTCGGCGGGTATCTTGCGCTGCTATGGGATGACCCCGACAGGCTGCCGGAACGGGGGTTGGCCGGTTCGCCCAGCCACCCCGAGGGGGGACACCACCGTGACTGACGATGCCCCGGGCCGCGATCGGCCGGATTCCGCCGATGGTGGCGCACGCGCCGGTGATCCCGCGCCCACGAGCCCTCCCCGGCCCAGTGGGCCGGGGAGCACGGACCCCGCGCCGGGCACGCGACCTGCGCAGGCACCGTCAGTGCCGGGCTGGTGGCTGTTCGACGGTGGAATCCGGTCCGAGGTCCGGGAATGGCCTCCGCCACCACCGTGGCGGACGTTCTCCGGGGGTCCCGACCAACCGGAGCCCCCGGAAGAGCAACGCGAAACCACCCGGCGACTCGGCCTCGGCGGTGTCCGCCTGCTCGACCACTCCGCGCTCGCGATGGTGAACGCCGCTCTCGTGCTGCGCCGGCCGTTGCTGGTGACAGGCAGCCCGGGCAGCGGGAAGTCGAGCCTGGCGTATCAGATCGCGGCGAGCCTGGGGCTGGGCCGGGTGCTGCGCTGGCCCATCACCAGCCGCAGCACCCTGGCACAGGGCCTCTACGACTACGACGCGATCGGCCGCGCCCAGTACGAGGTGTTCGGCCGTGCCCAGGCGGCGCCGTCGGGCCGACCCACCGGAACGCGGGCTCGGTCGCCGATACGCGCCAAGGATGTCGCCGACGCCGAACGTCCCGCGCCTGCCGCCATCCCGCCGGTCGGGGACTTCGTGCATCTCGGGCCTCTCGGCACAGCGCTGCTCCCGCATCGCCGGCCGCGGGTGCTCCTTGTCGACGAGTTCGACAAAAGCGACATCGATCTGCCCAACGATCTGCTGAACGTCTTCGAGGATGGGCAGTTCTCCATCCCCGAGCTGGTCCGGGCTCGAGACGCCACACCCGAGGTTCGGGTCCACACCGCGGACCCAGGTGGCACGGCGACGGTCCATGCCGGCATCGTCGAGTGCCACGAGTTCCCGGTCGTCGTCATCACGAGCAACGGGGAGCGCGAGTTCCCGCCGGCGCTGCTGCGCCGGTGCACCCGCCTGGACATCCCGCCGCCCGACACCGATCGGCTGGCGGCGCTGATCGCCGCGCACTTCCCACACGGCGTCGCCGGGCGTGCCGAGCTGGTCGAACAGTTCACCCGGCAGCGGACCCTCGCCGGGCCGCTCGCCGCGGACCAGCTCCTCAACGCGGCCTACCTGCTGACGCTCGGCGCCGACACGGACGGCGCCCAGGCCTGGCCAGATCTGCGCGAACAGCTCTGGCACCGCCTCGCCCCAGACACGGACCCGGGATGACCAGCGAGGGATCCGACCCTGCCCCATCCGCACGGCTGCCGCCCCCGGCGGCTTCCGTGGAAGCCGGGCCGATCACCGGCTCGTCCGCCGGCTCCGCCGCTGGAGCCTCCGCCGTTTCCGCGGTCGGCCGGGCCGCGGCCGCGACCGCGGCCACGGTGGAAATCACGGCCCGCGAGCACGCCGAGGCGCTCTGGCTCTACGGCCTCATGGCCAGCACCGGTTCGAGCGGTTCGAGCGGTTCGAACGCGCAGGGCTCCACCACTGGCGATCCACCACCGGCGCCGTCACCGTCGGGCGCCGGTCCCAGGGACGGCGCCCTCGGCGAGGGGCGCCCGACCGGACCGGTTTCCCTCCCGGCACCCGACCCCGACACCCGCGGCGACAATGCCGGAAACACCGACACCGAAGAACAATTTCCGCCATTTCCGCGGACTGACCGGGACATTGCGCTCGCAGCTCCCGTATCGACGAACACCCGACGCCTTCAGGGTGCCCCGGAGGATGACGCGGAGTCCTTATGGACACCCCTCCCCTGGATGCGGCCCCGTAGTGGTTTCGCGTCGCTGGAGAGGCAATTATCGGGTGCCCGTCGCAGCCTGCGGCCGCTACGGCAGACTGTCGCCTCAAAGGTCCAAATGGTGCTGGACGAGGAGGCCACCGCGGAACGTCTTCTGCGCGGGCCGGCGCCTGTTCCGGTCCGCAGACCAGCCCCGGAGCGCCGCTGGGACCTTGTCCTCCTGGTGGACGACAGTCCGTCCATGCAGGTGGCCTGGCTCGACCTGGTGCCGCTGCTGCGCGGCTACCTCGTCCGCGAGGGCGTCTTCCGCGACATCCGTGTCTGTTTCGTCGACGGAGAGGCCGCGGAGGCGGGCCAGGTCACGCTCCGGCCCGAGTCCCGGGCCGGCGCCCTGCACCGGTCCCCACGGGAAATCATCGATCCGAGCGGCCGGAGGATCATCTGGGTCCTGACCGACGGCGTCGGGCGCGGCTGGCACAACGGGGCGCTGCACAGGCAGCTCTGGTGGTGGAGCCGCCGCCTTCCGGTGGCGGTGATGAACCCGCTGCCGGCCCACCTTTGGCATCTGACCGGCCTCGCCCCGCACCAGGTGAGCATCTTCGCCGCCGCCGGGCCGGGCTCGGTGGCGGTGCGCTGGCGGTTCCAGGATGCCTGGGCCGGTCTGACCGGTGGCGCGGTATCGGATCAGGCCGCCGTGGCGCCGATTCCGATGCTGGGCGTCGACGGAGGCAGCATCGCCAGCTGGGCCCGCTTCCAGTCGGCGGAGCACGAGCGCCGGCTGGACGCGCCGGCTGTGCTGGTAGGACCCGGCGGCACCGGTGCTGGCGCAGGGGCGGCCGCGGGGCGGGACACCGGGGAAGGCACAGCCGCTGGCCGGAACGCGGGGGCCGGAACAGATGGGGCCGGCGCCCGCGTGACAGATGGCGTCGGGGTGACGCTGACGAAGCTGACGCCGTTGGAGATCGTGCGCCGCGCCCGCGCGACGCTGAGCCCCGCGGCCTTCGACCTCGCGGTGCGGCTCGCGGCGGTCCCGTTGACCCGGGACGCGATCCACATGGTCTGTGACCAGGTCTCACAGGCCGGCCGGGCCGAGCTCGGCGAGATCCTCGTCCACCGCCTGCTGCGTCCGGTCACGGCTGCCGCTGCCCTGCCCACGGCCGCCGACGAGGTCGCCTTCGAGTTCGGCGAGGGGGTTCCCGCCGAACTGCTCGCCTGCGGCAGGCAGTCCCAGACGATCCGGACGTGGCGTTCCGCCGGACGTCTGCTGAGTCCGGCGGTGGCGGCGCTTCGGCACGTCGACGTCGTCCTGGACGACCCGGTGGGCGCCCCGCTGCCCGTGATCACTCCGCACAGCGCGCCCTTCATCCGGGTCGAGGAGGTCGTCCTGAGCGCCCTGTCAGGGCCCTACCGATCCCGCGCACTGATGCTTCGCGACGCCCTTCGGACAGCGGAGCGTGAGGTCCGGACGGATGGCGGCCCGGCGCCCCGGTCTGCCGGCTCCGCGCAGGCCGGCGCCGCGCAGGCCGGCGTGTCTGGCACGCGCAGGCGTGGCCGTCGACATGAGGTAGAGCCTGTGACCCACAGTAACGACTCGACATCACGCGCGCCGGCCGCACGGACGCCCATAGATGACCAGCCCACCGCGGCCGAGGTTGCTTCCGCTGACCCTGGAGGAGGGAATGTGGCGCAGTACGACGCGCCGACAATCGTGACCAGCCCGACCGCGGCAGGCATCGCGCCGGAAATACGTCCCCCGGCACGGCGGCCCGGGGGGCAGCCCGCGGTCTGGGGCAACATGCCCCAGCGGAACCCGAACTTCACCGGACGTGCGGAGCTGCTCGACGCCCTGCACGAGCGGCTGCAGACCGGGACCACGGCCGTGCTGCCCGAGGCGCTCCACGGCATGGGTGGAGTCGGCAAGTCGCAGCTCGCCATCGAGTACGTGTACCGGCAGCTGGCCGACTACGACGTCGTCTGGTGGATCCCGTCCGAGCGGACCACCCAGATCAACCAGGCGCTCGTGGAGCTGGCCCAACGTCTCGGCCTGGGCGTCGGTCAGGAGGCCAATGCCGCGGTGCCCGCCGTCATCGAGGCGCTGCGCGTCGGCAAGCCCTTCAGCAACTGGCTGTTGATCTTCGACAACGCCGACGACCCACGGGCGGTGCGCGACTTCTTCCCGGCGAGCGGCACCGGCCGCATCCTGATCACGTCCCGGAACGCGCAGTGGGCGGGGGCCGCCCGTGCGCTGGAGGTCGACGTGTTCCAGCGCGGCGAGAGCGTCGAGCTGCTCCGCCGGCGAACGACGTCGATCGGCGAGGTGGACGCCGACCGGGTCGCCGCCGCGCTCGGCGACCTGCCGCTGGCCATCGAGCAGGCGGCGACCTGGCTCGCGGAGACGGGCATGCCCGCCGACGAGTATCTGCGGCTCTTCGAGGACAAACGTCAGGAACTGCTGGGCACCGCGCCGCCGCTGGACTACCGGATGCCCGTCCGGGCGGCCTGGAACGTCTCGCTGGACCGCCTCGCGCAGTCCAACCCCGCCGCCCTGCGGCTGCTGCAGGTCTGTGCCTATTTCGCGCCCGACCCGATCTCCCGGCAGGTGTTCCGCCGCGGCCGGCACATCTCGATCGTTCCCGAGCTCGACGCGGCGCTGCGCGACTCGTTCCGGCTGAACGAGGCCATCCGCGAGATCAACCAGTACGCGCTGGCCCGCATCGACCACCGCACCAACTCCCTGCAGATGCACCGCCTGGTCCAGGCCGTCCTCATCGGCCGGATGAGCCCCGACGAGCAGGAGACGATGCGCCACGGGGCGCACCGCCTGCTCGCGGCCAGCGACCCGGACGAGCCGATGAACCCCGAATGGTGGAGCGTCTACGCGGAGCTGTATCCGCATGTGATCGCGGCGGGCGCGGTGGAGGGCCACGATCCCCTCATCCGGGACCTGCTCGTCAACGAGGTGCGCTACCTGTGGAAGTGGGGCGACCACGAGGTCGGCGTGGACCTGGCGCGCCAGGCCTACGAGAGCTGGCGGGTCACCCTCGGCGAGGAGCACCCCCACACGCTCTCCGTCGGTGGCTGGTACGGCTGGCTGCTCCAGGTGGTCGGCAACTACTCCGAGGCCGCGCCCATCAACACCCGGATGCTGGAGCTGTGCGAACAGGTACACGGCCCGCGGCATCCCGAGACCCTGGCCGCGTTCGCGAACGTCACGATGGATCGCAAGGTCAGCGGCGACTTCGCGGGCGCGGTCGAGCTGAGCGAGACGGCGCGCGAGCGCGCGGTCAACGTCTACGGCGCCGACCAGCCACAGTCCCTGAACGCCGCGCACAACCTGGCGGCCGCGCTTCGGCTGGTGGGTGACTTCCGGCGCGCGCAGGAGATCGACGACGACACCTGGCGCCGACGTTGCGCCCTGCTCGGCGAGGACAACGTCACCAGCCTGGAGTCCCACAGCAGCCAGAACCTCAACCTGCGCGAGCTGGGTGACTACCTGGGTGCGCGGGCTCGGCAGGAGGAGCTGGTCGCGCGGCTCCGTGCGCTGTTGGGCAACGAGTACCACCCCGACCTGTTGCGGGCACTGCGCAATCTGGCCATCGACCAGCGCAAGGCCGGCGACCACGACGTGGCGCTGCAGACCTCACGCCTCGCCTGGGAGCGGCTCCTGTCCCGGTACGGGCCGGACCATCCCGACACCCTCGCCGCGATCCTCTGCTACTCGATGGACCTGCGCCACAACGGTGATCTCGACGAGGCGCGCCGCCTGTGCGAGGACGCCCACCGGCGTTACCGGAACAGCTTCGGCGACACCCACCCGCACACTCTGGGCGCCGAGACCAACCTGGCCGTCGTCTACCGGCTCGCCGGCGACGCGGAGACCGCGTTCGAGATCGACCTCCGGTCCTGCGCCGCGCTCGCGGCGACGATCGGCCCCGACCATCCGCTGGCCCTGATCTCGGCGACGAACCTGGCGAGCGACCACTACGCGCTCGGGCGGCCGGGCGAGGCCCGTGGGCTCGACGAGGACACGCTGGAGCGGTCACGCGTCCATCTCGGTGCCGACCACCCGTCCACCCTCGCCGTGCTGTCCAACCTGGCCATGGACCTGCGGGCGCTGGGCGAGCGGGAGCGGGCGGAGGAGCTGCACGCCCAGGTCGTCTCGCAGCTGGACCACGCGCTCGGCGTCAGTCATCTGGCGACCCAGTCGGCGATGAGCTGGGTGCGCTCCGACTGCGACGTCGATCCGATGCCACTGTGACGCCGGCCTCCCGGCGAGCGACGAGCGGCGCCACGTCGTTACCAGGAGGCCGGTGTGATCAGGAGGCTGGCGTTGTCAGGAGGGAGGCTGGTGTGATCAGGAGGCTGGCGTGTCCGAGCCGCGGCGGTGTCAGACCGGGAGGCCGCTGAGATCGCCGACGCCGTCATCCCAGTTCGTCGGCCCGGGCCGGGCCTCCAGGATGCGGCAGGCGGCGAGACCGGCGACGGCCCGGTCATCCGCCGGATCCGCCCGGGCCGCCCGCTCATAGCCGTCGCGGGCACCCGCGAGATCGCCTGCCACCAGCAGCCAGTCGGCGGGCAGCAGTGCGTCGCCGGGGCGGGTGGCCCCGGCGGTCGTCTGTGCCGCCCGGGTGCGGAACTCGCGCGGCTCGAGCAGCTGCAGCCGGCACAGGTCGGTCAGCCCCTGCAACGGCAGCGGCCGGACGACGTCCGCGGTGCGGTGCCGCAGGCGCCAGCGCGTCCGGTGCACGTGCCGTGCCAGACCGGCGAACCGCTCGGCCTCCGAGGCCACCGGTTCCCCCAGCCAGCTCTCCAGGCGCAGCACGAGGCCGGTGACGAAACGGTGACCGGCCTGGGTCAGATCCGGGTGCACCCGCACCTGGCGGAGCGCCTCGTCGACCTGCCCGCGCGCCAGCGCGAACTCGAAGTCGGCGTGCAGGCGCGCCGCCCCGTCCAGCGAACTCCGCCAGGTGCGCCAGAACGCGGTGACCTCAAGAAAAGCGTATATCCCGTGCAGCATTCCCTGAAGCGGACGCGGATCATCGCGCCAGGGTGCGTAGCCGACCGGTCCCGGCCGGCGGACCAGCAGCTCCGTCAGGTTGAACAAAGCACCGAGACGGGCGTGCGCCAGCTCGTGCAACAACGTCTCCGCCAGCCACGGCCCGTGATTCGTCTCGGCGAGGCCGATCGAGCCGACCGCGTCGCCATCCGACGCGCTGTTGATCCGGAAGCGCTGCCTGTTCGGTATCGGGGCCAACATCAGCGGAGCCTGTGACAGCAGCACGGCCTGTTGCGGAAAACGAGTCACCAGAATCTCCCACGCGGCGGCGAGGGTTTTCTCCCAGTGCCGTACCGAAGAGGTTTCCAGCCGCAGCGGACGTGCCGGGGTGGCGATATGGCGGAACGGGTCCGTGTCGTCAAGGGCCACGGTCAGGACACGGTCCCCGTATTCAGCGCGCAGCACCGGCAGCGGCCGCCATCCGGCGCCGGCCACCGTGACATCCAGGCAGATCTCCCCACCGGGATCGGCGCGCAGCCGACCGGCCTCGTGGCGCAGGGCCACGACAGCCCAGATCCCGTGGCCGGGCACGTTACCCGAGCCCAACGTCGGCAGCACCAGAAGGCGATGGCGCAGGGGCACCCGGAGCACGAAGTCAAGCCCGGCGCGCACGGCGGCGGACGCGGCGACGGTGTGCAGATAGCCGAGATCCACCCACAGCGGCGTGTCGGAATGGGCCACACCGCGCAGGCGACGCAGCACATGGGCGACCCAGCGCCCGACGGTCGGGTGCTCGAGCACCGCCCGGGCCTCGGCGGGGGCCCGGGCCTCCGCGGCCTCCAGCAGCTCCCAGGCGACGTCCAGCGACGGTAACGGCCCGTAGACACCGGCCCGGGCCCGGGTCTGGTCCAGGAGCGCCCGCAGCAGCAGCCGCCGCCGGCTCCGCTCGGCTCGCCACAGGATCCGGCTGGGCGCGCCGTCGTCCGTCCCCGCGGCCAGCGCGTCGAACGCAGCGGCCGACAGCTCCTGCTGTGCGTGAGCCCCACCGGCCATGGGCCCCCGCGGCCCGTCGACGCCCGTTGCTGGGCGGTAGGTCACACCCACCCGGCCCGAATGCCCCCGATCAGCCGACTGTCCGGTTCGTCGATGACCGCCAGGATCCGGCGCAGTCGGTCATCGAACTCGACGTCGTGGCGATGACGCAGGTCACGAAGGCTGAGTTCGCTCAGGTCCAGGAATGAGCTCTGGATGTTGACCGGGCCTTGGGTCATCACCGTCGGTCTCCTTTCGGGCATGGCTGACCACCGGTGCGAGGCGACGGCCGCTATCACGACGGCACGCCGCGGGAACGTAGCTGGCTTCGCTGCCAGAAGTGTCGCACGGCGTCGCCGCACACGCGGCCGGTTCTGGCCCCACCTGGAAAGGACGAACCACCGCCGAGGAATGGGGCCTTGGATCCCACCGGCCGTATCCAGAGGAGTCCGTTGCCCCGCACCGATCAGCCAACGATGACAATCGCCCAGGAGCCCATTACGTACGGATTTCGAATCATCCGGCGATTTTGCTCGTCCACAACCCGAGGCCGCGTTCCAGGTGCCTCCGACAGGCCGCACCACGCGGACGGGCCGCCGCTACACGCTGGACGACTCGGTAGCCCAGTAGACGTCCCGAAGCGCCTTCTTGTAGAGCTTGCCGTTGTCGAGACGGGGCAGCTCAGGCACGAAGTCGATCGAGCGCGGCCATTTGAACGGGGCCAGCCTGTCCCGGCAGTAGTCCAGCAGGCGGGCCGCCAGCGCGTCCCCCGCGTCGGCCATGGTCGCCGGCTGGACGACGGCCTTGACCTGCTCACCGAGCTCCGGGTGCGGGACTCCGAACACGGCGACGTCCGCCACCTCGTCGTGCATGACCAGGACGTCCTCGATCTCCCGCGGGTAGATGTTGACACCGCCGGCGATGATCGTGAAGTCACGCCGGTCGCTCAGGTAGAGATAGCCGTCCTCGTCGACATGACCGACATCGCCCAGTGTGCGCCAGCCCGGATGGGCGGGGTGGCTCACGGCCTTGGTCCGCCCGGGATCCTTGTGGTAGCTGAAGCCGGCACCCGGGCTCTCGAAGTAGACCGCCCCGGTCTCGCCGGCGGGCAGCTCGGTGCCGTCCTCGGCGCAGATGTGCAGCACACCGCCGCCCTGGGCGCGCCCGACCGAGCCGGGGTGGGCGAGCCATTCCTCGCTGGAGATACCGGTGCTGCCGAAGTTCTCCGAGCCGGAGTAGTACTCGTAGACGATCGGCCCCCACCATTCGATCATCCGGCGCTTCACGTCGACCGGGCAGGGCGCCGCGGCGTGCAGGGCGATGCGCATGCTCGACAGGTCGTAACGGTTCCGGATCTCCGGGGCGAGCTTGAGCATCCGGACGAACATCGTCGGCACCCACTGCGCGGCGAGAACCCGGTACCGCTCGATCGCGCTCAACGCCTCCTGCGCGTCGAACTTCGGGAGCACCACGACGGTTCCCCCAATGCTGTGCAACACGGCCGACACCCTCAGTGGTGCCGCGTGGTACAGCGGCGCGGGCGACAGGTAGACGGAGTCGGCGTCGAGGCCGTACATCCGCACCGTCCCGTTCAGCAGCTGGACGTCGCCGGCGGAGGCGGGAGTGTCCGGCAGCGGGAAACGGATGCCCTTCGGGCGGCCGGTGGTCCCCGAGCTGTAAAGCATGAACGAGCCGCGGATCTCGTCCTCGCGGGGCCCGCTGTCGTAGCCGGCGGTGGCGACGTCGAGATCCTCGTGGTGCTCGGACGACCCGTCGAGCATGAGCCGGCGCAGGACCCCTGGCGTCTCCGCCACGATCCCCTCCGCGACACCGGCCAGCTTCTGCGTGGTGACCAGTGCCTTCGCACCGCTGTCGTTGACCAGGTGGGCGACCTCGGGTGCGGTGAGGTGGGAGTTGATCGGAGTGATGTAGAGGCCACAGTTGAGACCCGCCCACACCAGCTCGAAGTAGCGCAGATGATTCTCGGCGAGTATCGCCAGGCAGTCACCCGGGCGCAGGCCCGAGTGGACGAGTAAGCGGGACAACCGCGCGGAACCCTCGGCCAGCTCACGGTAGGTCTGGACGCGGTCCGCACCGTCGGGGCCACCGGTCAGGATCACCGCGGGCTTGTCGGGGGTCAGTGTCACGAAGTCGGGCGGGTACATGGATCCTCCGGTTCCTGCGGTGCGGGTGACCGCCGCGGGCAACCGGCGGTTCCCCGCGGCGCAGGGGCACCGCCGGCAGACCGCCACCCACCAGACCCACGGCCACCTTCCGCTGCGGAAGCAGCATTCGTGCCGAGCGGAACGACGCTCTTCTGGACGTAATATCAGATTCTCCGAACCGGAGATAGGTGTTGACATCGAGGTCAGGACACCCCCGGCGCCCTGTCGCCGATCCGGCGGGCAATCCTCCAGGCAGGCCCTACGCTCAACAAATGACACAGCAGCGCCGATCGACGGTGGGCCTGATCGGCACTGCCGGGCTGCTGGCTGCTGTGGCGATCACGGTGGCCAATGCCGGGGGCAGCGACAAAGCCTCCGACGCCGGAGCGCCCGGCGACCAGCGGACCACCGGGCCGGCCACCGGCACACCGCGCGACTCGACCGGCGCCGGTTCGTCGGACCGCGACCCGACCGCCACAGCCTCGGCAACCGGGCCGGCCTCAGCCGCCGCCTCCGCGCCCGCGGCCCGGCCCGACGGCGCGGGCGCGGGCGCGGCGCCCTACTGCGGCGCGAGCCGCTACGCCGAGGAGATCACCGTGCAGCGGTGGGCCGGCGGCGACTTCCGGATCTCGTTGTGGCCCACCGACGCGGCGCGGCACGCCGATGACCGCGACGGAGCAGTCTCGGAGATGTGGGCGGCGATCAACAGGTGCGTCGGGACGCTGGACTCCACGGTGACCGAGAGCCTGCAGGACCAGCTCCGCTGCCACGAGTTCCTCGCCCTGGTCCCCGGGTCCGGCGGGGAGCGGTACGCGACCGGGACGACGTTCGACATCGAGAGCTGGCGGCCGACTCCGGGGCGCCGGCGGTGGATCTCCACCCGCTGCGGCAACACCCTGGGCACCGACCCGACCACCACCCCGATGAAGACCTACCGCCCGGACGGCGTCCCGCCCCGTTCGCAGCCCACCGGCGAGCACGCCTAGCGCCGCCCGGCACAGCGCTGCCTGGCGCAGCGTTACCCGGCACAGCGCTGCCCGAACACCGGCGCCGGGAACCGGATCAGCTGCTCGTCCCGTCGGCGCAGACGCGTTGCCTGACGACGTCGAAGGCATCGCCGGCGGGATTTATCTGGACGATCGCCGAACAGGGGCTCGGTTTGCCCATGTTGTCACGCAGGCTCACCGGGGAGATGAGGCCGCCCGCGTCGTAGTCGGTGACCCCTCGCAACGCGTTGATGAATCCCTGGCGGGTGGGGCAGGAGCCGGCCAGCTCCAGGCCGCGCAGGAACATGTCGGTGTAGATGTACGCGAACATCGCCAACTGCTGGTCGGGCCCGCCGGCCTGTGGCGCGAACGCGTTCATGGCCTGCCGATAGCGGTCGATGGCGGGGCCGCCGGACTCGAACGGGCGGAAGGCGACGGGAAAGGAAACACCGGCGAGCTGCTTCCCCTTGGCCGCAAGCAATCGCTGGTCGTACCCGCTCAGCGCGACACTGGCGGCGATCTCCATTCCCGTGGTGTGAGCGGCCTGCATGATGGTGGCGAGATCGTCCAGGCTCGACAGGCCGACAAGTGCGTTCACGCCCGACGCCGCGAGGCGCCGCGCCGTCTGGGTGGCGCTGTCGACCGCCGGGTTGAAGGGGACCGACTCCGACGCAATGCCCACCGACGCCAGCGCGGAGGTGTACCTGGCCGCCAGTTGCAGCGTCGAGGGCGCGTCGCCGGTGATGACAATGCCCGCTCTGACCGCGCCGCTTGTAGCGACATACTGCGCGACGACTTCGGGCGAGTCCGCGTAGACGAAGCTGAACATGTTCAGATAGTTCGACCAGGACGACTCGGCGGCAAGCCCGACCACGGGTACTCCGTCCGCGGAAAGAGCGGCCATCGAGTCGCCCATCGTCACCGAAGCCGTGAGAAGGCCGAAGACGGACTCGTCGTGAACAAGGCTCGTGACGACCTGAACGTTCTGGGTCAGCGAGGTGGCGTCGTCCCGCCAGTCATAGACGATCCGCCGGCCGTGGATTCCGCCCTGCTCGTTGGCGAGGCCGAGCCGGGCGTCGACACCGGCACGGGTCGAGGACAGTGCGTCGCTGCCCGGGCCGGAGTCGGGGTAGACAAAGCCCAACGTGATCTGGTCCGCCGATACCCCGGGGCTCGTGCAGATTTCGGCGGCGCCACCCTGGCTGTCGACAGTGCTGGTAGCCGAGCAGCCAGCACTCGCGGCGACAAGGACGGCGGCCGCCATACCTAACAGGCCAGCCTGACGACACAAGCGCATGATGGGCCCTCTCGCTTATTCACAGACAGCAGCACATCCCCTATATCGGCAAAATTCTAACGAAAAAGGCACCTTCGACACAGACCCGCTCTCAGTGCGTCACGTGGTCAGGCCACGCCGCCGCTCAGCGGGTCCGGGCTGGCGACTCCGGCATGTCGATACGAGATCTGTGTTCCGGCCGGCTCGCTGCGCCATCTCGGCTCCGAACGTCCGCGGCGGGCGGTCTCGGCTCCGGGAGCCAGCCAGCCGGCCGACGGTGAGGACGGAGACGGAGACCGGGACGAATCGTCGTGGCGCCCCGTTGCCGCGCGCGAAATTCCTTGATTCCGCGCAGGTAGGCGGCCTCCTTGCGGCGGGCGATGGCTTCGGGTTCGAGCTCGGTGACACCGTGCCGGCCGTGCTCGCCGACCGCGGCCGCCCAGCCGGCGTCGAGCAGGAAGGGCGCCAGCGCGTCTGCCAGGGCGGCCGGGTCACCGGTCGGGACCACAGTTCCCGCGTTCCAGCGCTGCACGAACGGCGCGACTCCCGTCCGGCTCGTGACGACGACGGGACGTCCAGCCGCGATCGCCTCCACGGCGACGAGGGAGAAGCTCTCGAACCGGCTGGGCACCGCCACGACCCGGGCCCGGCCGAAGACCTCACGGATCTGCGCGGCCGTCAGGTGACCGGTGAACTCGGCGTCAACACCCAGCTCACGGGCCCGGCCCCGCAGCCAGGTGCCGGACTCCACCCCGCCGATCGCACCCGCCGACCGACCCACGACGACGAGGCGGTGCGTCACGCCTGCGGCCCGCAGCCGGGCGGCTGCGTCCAGGAGCACGTCGACGCCCTTGAACGGTTCCAGCCGACCCACGACGGCGATCGTCGGCTCGGTCGCCCCGGCGTCCGGCAGCCCACGCCACGGCGTGGCGTCGAAGAGGTTGGGGATCACCTCGACCGCACGGTCGCCCAGCCAGCCGTCCCGGCGCAGTTCGTCGACGAGCAGCTGGGACGGTGCGGTCACGACGGCGGCCCGCCGCGCCGAGACCTGGTCGAGCCGGTCCGCGACCAGGCCGCGGGTGCCGATCGGCTGCCCGGCGAGGCGGACCGCGAGCATCGTCGGGCAGTGCAGGTGGATGGCCAGCGGCCGGGTGTGGCAGACCGCCTCGATGAGGGCGCGGGTCTCGCCGTCCTGTGTTTCGATCACATCCGGCCGAAGCTGGAGCTGGCGCATCCAGAAGCTGTAGGAGACCGCGAGGCTGGCCCGCAGCGCGAGCGAGTCACGCGGGTGGAGTGGGCCGCGCAGCCGGGAACCGAGGCCGCCCAGCGCACGGGTCGCCGGAGCCTGCAGCAACGGCCGCCGGTGCACGTGCACTCCGTTTTCCACGGTGTCCGAGATCCGCCGCCCCTGAGCACATAGAACGTGCACGTTGTGCCCGAGCCCGACAAGGGCGGCGGCAAGAGCCGCCGTGTACGTTCCGGCACCATCCCAGACAATGGGCGGATACTGCTCGCAGAAGAAGAGAACCGTTAGGTTCCTGAATGTTCCGAGTAGCCCCATCGCATCCCCAGACCCGGACCTGGGAGCGGATCAGGTACCGGAAGAAGTCAAGTACCGGAAAGAGCATGCAAAGGCTACTTGGGTCGGCCGGCCCGGCCGGTCGCACGACAACCTTCCTTGTCACCTGCGTGAGCGCCCGGCGGAATTCGACGCGAGCTGTCGCCAAGCTCTCGCTGTGTACCTGATACGACCTGGATGTCGGACCTCTACCGGCCGCCACCGGTGGCGGCCCGGCCCGAAAGGCCCGGATCGAGCCGGGTCAGTGAGACCTGCAGCACCGGCCGGGTCGCCGCCGCGATCCACTCGGTACCGGAGGCCGTGCGCAGCCGCCGCCAGCCGAGCCCGGGAGCGAGCAGCGCGAGCTCGCCGTCTGAGCGCTGGACCATCGGGATCCGTTCCTCCCAGACGGCGGCCCCGGCGCCGGAGCCGTCCGCGTAACCCACGACGAGTTCCTCGGGCGGCGACGCCGGCGAGATTCCGATCTCGTCCGGACCGGTCGCCAGATCGCTCGTGGTGAGAACAAAGGTGTGGCTGGTGGCACCGTCGAGCGCCCGCAGCGCACCACCGAGCCGCACGTACAGTCGCGGCTCCTGCCCCAGCCCCTGGCCCTGGCCCTGGCCCGCGCCAACGGGTGCCCGCACGTTCACCTGGATCTCGATACGAGTGCCGGTGACCCGCCGCAACGCTTCGAAGGAGCCACGGAAGCTGCCGGGAACGGTCGGGTCGACAATCTCCTCCGGCCGCAGCCGGTAGATCGTCCGGCCGGGCATCCGGTCGGGCAGCGCAGCCGAGCCGGGACCGATGTCCGCCGCGTAGACGACCGGATCATCAAGATCTGGGGAGTTCCGCAGCGTGTGGTACGGGATCTGGGTGTACCGGCTCGGGGTCTGCGGCGTCACCAGGATCACCGCGGGTGTGTCGAGCTCGTCAGGGATCAACTCGTCCACAAAATGATTGCTCTCGTTGACACCACGCTGGACGTCGATGCGCCCCGGCAGACTCGACCAGGTGATCGCGAGGAGTCCCACCCCGGCGACCACGGCCACCCCCGGCCGGGCCAGGTGCAACCCCGCCGCCCACCAGTCCCCCGCCCGCCCGGCCATCACCTGCCCGGCCGTCGCGCGCCGGCCCACCGCGCGCCCGGCCACCGCACGCTCGCCGACCGCACGCCCGGCCAGGCCCAGCCACTCGGTGAGGCGCCGCGACAGGCCCCAGAGCCACCGCGCGCCCTCGGCCGCGAGGATGACGACCGGGGTGAACGCGGCGAGGTGGTAATGCGGCCCGAGCCCGTTACGCAGGCCCGGCATCGCGAACGCGGAGCCCCACCAGAAGGAATAGCCACCGAGCACCATGCCGGCCGCGGCCAGAAGCATGATCCGTTCGGGCCGGCGCCGTGGCGCGAACAGGCCAGCGGCCGCCAACCCCACCAGGACGGTGCCACCGAACAACCAGCTGGGGGCGGCAGCGAGGGTCTCGCGTAGCGCGTCCAGCGCCAGCCGGCGGGTGAACAGAAAACTCGACTCGGACGGCAGGATGCGCCGCGGCCCGAAGCCGAAGCGGTCCAGCGGATCAGAGGCCGACAGGGGCATGCGCAGCGGTGATCCCGTGACGTACCAGCAGTAGGCCGCCGCCACCAGCACGAACGGCAGCGCACCGATCCCGGCCCAGCCCGCGCGATGCGCCATCGTCCGCGCCCGGACCCGCACCCACGCCCGGGCCCCCGACAGCGCCCCCCGCCGTACCACCGGCTCTGACCATTCCGAGCCGGTCAGCTGCCGTGCCCGCAGCAGCACCAGCCCGAGCACCGGGAGAAGTACCAGGACCGCGTCGAACGGCCGGATGAGCAGCGCGAAGCCCGCGCTGGCACCGCCCAGGAGCAGTGCTGGCCGCGAACCGGTCCGGGCCCCGCGCAGAAGCTCGGCAGCCGCGAGCACGAGCGTCGCCGCACCCGCGGCGTACGCAAGCGGAAGTGCGGTGTGCAGCAGCACAATCGGCGACAGGGCCACGCCCGCCGCCGCCATGAGCGCCGTGCGCACATCGGCGAACAGCTCTCTGGCCAGCCGAAACGTCCCGACGACCCAACCGGCCGCCACCGCCGCGGGCGCGACCACCATCGTCCCGAACAGCGCCTGCGACGCGGCGAGCATCGCCGGCCAGCCAGGTAGATACTTCGTGAACACCCTGCCGTCGTGCTCACCGGTGAGCCAGGGCCGGAAGAACGGCTCGACCACCGTGGCGTCCAGGGTCAGCCGCCCCTGGAGCAACATCCGGGCCTGCAGGACGTAGGCGGCTTCGTCCGCGTCACCGGAACCGTCCGGGAAGAGGATCTTCTGCAGGAGCACGCTGCCGACGAACGACAGCAGTGCGAGCACGGTGACGGCGATCGCCGGACGCGAGAGCCGCAGGCGGGTCCGCCTCGTGCGTGCGGGTCGCGACACCACCCGCCCACGTACGCCGAGGCTGCGGGACGCCCCCACCACGGCAGCCTTGTCGAGTGCCGCCTCGTCGAGGGGCGCCTCGCGCACCGTCGACACGTGGACGGTCGACTCGTCGACCGTGGTGTCGACGGTCATCGGCTCGATGGTCATCGGCCGCGGTGGGAGTTGGCGGCGTTTGTCACGCGCAGGCCACGGTGCGGTGCGAACCTTTTCCGATCATGTACCTGCCCGACCCCATCCAAGGCCGCTGGGCGGATTGCTCGCACCCAGCCGTTTGCAACAAATGATCCGTATGCAGTACCTGGAATGATAGAAAACCATTGACGGGTTCCTGCAACGGGGTCGGAAAAGTGTCACTTCAGTGCCCTGAGCTGGCCACATAGGCCAATGCGGATCAGCCGGCCGCGCCGCCGCGTCGCCACGCCACGCCGTCATGTCGCCACGCCACGCCGCTGGCCGATCTCGCTGGTGGCCCGCGGCGCCCACAGGCAAGCCGCACCGACCGGGGCACCACCGCCAAACCAGGTGTTCACGGCCTCCCGTGACACCCGGGTGGCAGGACATGAGGATCCCGGTCGTGGAACGACGAAAATCCCCGGATCTTCGAGCCGCGGCTTCAGGCTGCCGTCGCCGAGTACCGAGTACCGAGTACCGAGGCTCATTGTCGAATACGGGCCGGCGAGGGGTCCGGCTCTCCTAGGATGACGATCGTGCTCGACGACCAAGCAACTGGTTCGGACAGCTGCTATTCATGCAGGCAGGAGGCTTCGCTGGCCACCTTGCCGATCCGCGAGCGAATCCTGGTCGGTGCGGGATGGCGCGCGGCACACGCCATCCGTTGCGCGCTTCCGGGCTGGCTGGTGCTCGTCGCCCGTCGACACATCACCACGATCGCCGATCTGGACGCGGCCGCGGCCGCCGAACTCGGCGTTCTGTGCCGCACGCTGAGCCTGGCGCTGACCGACGTGACAGGGTGCGCGAAAACCTACGTCGCGGCGTTTTCCGAGGCCCCGGGATTCGACCACCTGCACGTGCATGTCATTCCCCGGGCGCACGACGTTCCCGTCGAGGAGCGCGGCCCGTCGATCTTCCGATACCTGCGCGAGCCTTCGGCAGCCTGGGTGCCCGAGGCGGCGATGAACGACCTCGCCCGAGCGCTCGCCGCACGGATCACGACCACCGCGTAGGCCGAGTGATCCTTTCCGTGACCTTCAGCGGTTACGGAGCCGTTCCACCGCTCGGCGGTCCCGCTTGGTCGGGCGCCCCGTACCCCGATCACGCACTGCCATCAGCGGCTGGCGCTCCGGTGGTGGCGGGCTGTTGTCGAGGTAGCACTCCGCCGCGACAGCGGCGCCGACCCGCTTCGTGAGCACCTTGGTCACCACCACGACACGTTCGTGGCCGTCCTGCCGGAGCCGGACCTCGTCCCCGACCCGCACGGGCCGGGCCGGTTTCACCCGCTCACCGTTGAGCCGGACGTGACCACCCCGGCAGGCATCCCCCGCCATCGTGCGGGTCTTGACGAGCCGGACCGACCAGATCCAGATGTCAACCCGTGTGGTCCCTTCCTCCGACGTCATGGAGAGGATGCTACGAACCGACAGCGCTGGTGGCGAGCCTGATCGTGAAACCGCCAGCCGAGCCGCCAACGCGACCGAAGACAATCACTTTCGCCACGGACAAGTCCACCACCTGCGAAAACACATTGGTCAACACGGCCGGGACGGGCAGCGGCCAGGAATCCCGGTCGCCAACGGCCACCAGAGGCCCCGGTTGACGGCCTTTACGCCCACCTGGGTCGGATACCCTCGACAACCGTGGCGGGGGAGCAGCTGCACCAGCGTGGAGCGGATGGAGCCCGCCGGGCAAAGCTCTGGCTCGAGGCCACGACCCGTGCGAACGTCTACTATGTGACTCCCGAGCCAGTGGCAGTGGCGAAGCTGAGCTACCGGTGGGCTGATGGTGGAAGCTTCTCCTACGACCTCGGCGGAGTTCTGCTGGGCGGCGAGTTCCAGGGCCACGAGTTCGTGGCCGAGTCCAAGTTCTACGACGGCCATCACGACCAGGGAACCCTCTATGTGGAGTTCCTCGCGAAATGCTACCGCGCGCTGACGCTGCAGCCCACGCGAATAGACCACTTCATGTGGATCACCTGGGCCCCCTTCCTGGTGACCCGCTGGTCAGACCTCCGCTCACCCGGAGAGATCCGATCGGCTGTGAAGCTGCACCGCAGACGGGTCTTCGGAAGCCCGTCGAACCACCCGTCGAACCACCCGGTGGACCAGATCTCGGACGAGACCTGCGAGCTCCTGGCGGAACGCCTGTGGATCATCGTGCTCTCCGAACGACAGGAGAAGCTGGTGATCTCCACCGAGAACCTAAGTATACTTCGGGCGGTAGGCATCGAGAGGGGAGCCGGATGACCACCCCGACCTACGCCGCCGCACTGGAAGCAGCACTCGGCATATCAAGCACCCGGGAAAGCATCCAGGGCATAAAATCCGTCGTCGCACGCGAGATCGAGGCGACCGACACGTCGGCGCGAATCCGCGACACAGGATATTTCAATCACTCGTACATGCCCGACTTCGTACTGGAATGGCCGGACGACGAGGCCGCCGGCCAGCGATTCATGTACCTGAAGTTCAGCGGCGATGCCGACTACTTCGCCCGCGATGTCGCCCTTGTCGAGGACCGTGAGCCGATCGTCTTCAGCATCGGGCACCACCGCAACGCCCGCGCGGCCCAGGCCCGCCTCGCGGCGGAGACCGGCGCCGTCAACACGCTTCTCACCGACGCCGACGGCCTCGCCACGATGATCGAGCGGCGGGACCGCTCGCCCGACGTCCGGATCATCTCCACGGCTCTCACCCAGGACGGGCGCGGATTCCTCGACGCCGAGAACGCATCCCTCATCGCCGACGGGTTCAGCCAGGGTATCGACGCGGCACGCTCATTGGCGGTCGAGGGCACCAGGCACGCGACGGACATCGTCACCGCCAGGCTTCGTCGGCGGCAGTCCCGCCTGCTGAACCAGTTCCTCCAGGCGGTGTGGGTCGGGTCCGGCGGAAGTATCGAACGGTTTCCGGGTGTCCGCGACCTGTCCGGCGAGATCGCGGACAGCGCACTGGAGTTCCTTCTCAGCGGCGACGAGATCGTCGACCCGGAGTTCTGGCGGCGGCTGGGCCGGCACGCGACACTGGAGCAGCTCACCCGGCTGAAGATCGGCCGCTCGACCCGAAACCTTCAGCATTTCATCACGCACAACATCGACGTCCTCTGGGCCCGCGCGTTCCACCTCCAGCAAACAACGGACAGCCCGACCGAGGAGCCGGCCGCCCTGGAATGGGCGATCGAGAGAAAGCTCCTCTCACTGCTTTCCGCGGGTTTCTCCGCATATTTCGACACCTCCGTCGAGGAGCTGCGCCGGAAAACATCCGGGGCGCGCACCCGCGGAATCAGTCTGGCGGTCCTGCTCGAGCGGGCCGCCGGCACCGTGGTGGCCGAGCTGGAGATCACCGCCGACCGTCGAAGCATCGTCTACCGGTCGGACGAGAGCATCGACATCACCCGTGACGAGCGCCTCGCCGCGCTCGCCGCGTCGCTCGGCCCGGACGCACGTGTCACCAGAGCGCGGATTCCGGTCACCCGGGACAGAAATCTCGTCTGTGACTTCACCGCGCAGATCGTCGCGCCCCGAGGCCCGAGCAAGGTGCCGATGTCGGAGCTGCTGGTCTGCCTTCCGCTGCTGCACGAGCTCACCAGCGCCGAAACGACCGAGCTCTCCGTGATTCTCGAATCGGCCGCCGGGAAGGAGGCCATGACCGACCACTCGACCGTGCGGCTGCCGCCGCCGGCAACCGGCGAGCTTGCGGGCGGCGGCCAGGCCGCGGTGGGCGCCGGCCGGGAGGACACCTGGGAGGACACCGGTTGGGAGCTGGGCCGGCTACCCTTCGACGACGGCTGTTGAGGTCCGGCTGGCGCGGCGAGGGAGCACCGTCAGGGCCGCGACCAGAGCGCCTGCCATGAGAACCAAAGGCACGCCGAGGGTGGTGCGGCAGGCGGCCGCGAAGCCCGCTGCGACGTCGACAGCCGCCTGCGCCGGGCCTGCGCCTGGTACAGCGGTGTCAGATCCACCGCCGGTCTCTCCTCCGGCGAGCACCGCGGCGAGCCCTCGCGAGGCGAGGCCGGAGGCCAGCACGACCGAGGTCGCGGCGGTGCCGATCGACACGCCGACCTGGCTGGTGATGTTCAGCAGCGTGCTCCCCGACGGGGAGTCCCGATCATCGAGGTTACGCAGCGCGGTGGTGATGGTCGGCATGATCGTCGAACCGGCCCCGACACCCGTGACCGACATCGCGAGCATGAGCTGCCAGTACGGAGTGTTGGCGTCGAGCAGAAGCACCGCGGCGAGCAGCCCGGAGGTGGCCAGGGTGATACCGAATCCGACGACCCGCGCCGGTTGCAGCCGATCGACCAGCCGGCTTGCCACCTGCAGCGAAAGGCCGGTGGCCAGAGCCTGCGGTATCCCGAGCATGCCCGTCTCCGCCGGGCTGAGCCCCCGTGCGACCTGCCAGTACAGCGGCAGGACGAGCATCGATCCGAAGTAGGCCGACGAGAACAGCACCAGTGTGACCGCGCCGGAGGCGACCGCCCGCCGCCCCAGCAACGTGATCCGGACCAGCGGAGCCGGTGTCTTCAGGGCACGGACCACAAATCCGGCCACCATCGCGATGCCGACCAGGGCGGGCACGACCACGGAGCTGGACGCGACCGTTCCCAGGCGACCGCTCTCGGCCAGCCCGAAGACGAACAGGGCCAGGCCGGGCGCGACCAGGGCGAGACCGGCGACATCAAGTCGTGGGCCGGTCGCACGATCACCGACAGCACCACCGGCTGCCGCGGCGGCATCACCCGCCGAGCCGGTGAAGGGGCGCAGCGCCCGCGCGGCAAGCAGCAGCGCGGCCAGGCCCACGGGCAGGTTCACCAGGAAGATCCATCGCCAGGAGATTTCGACCAGCCAACCGCCGAGGGTCGGCCCCAGCACCGGCCCGACGAGAACCGGAAGCCCCAGCAGGCCCATCGCACGCCCCCGCCGTTCGGGGGGCGTCGCCCGCAAAACGATCATCATCCCGACCGGTTGCACCAGGCCGCCGCCGACGCCCTGGAGCACCCGGAAGGCGATGAGCGATCCGATGTCCCACGCCAGCCCGCACAGCACCGATCCCAGCACGAAGCCGCCGAGCGCACCGACGTACACGCGACGGACCCCGAACCGGCCCACCAGCCAGGCACTGGTCGGCACCGTCATCGCGAGAGCCAGCGTGTAGCCGGTCGAGACCCACTGGATGACCGGCAGCGAGACCTCCAGGTCCCGAGCCAGCGTCCGGATGGCCACGTTGATGATCGTGATGTCCAGGACGACGAGCAGACCGCCGAGGATCAGCGCGGCGAAGACCATCCGGGGCCGGATCCCGGGCGTTCCCGCGGACGAGGCACCGCCCGCTGCGCCTCCCGATGTGTCCGGAGATGGAGCGGACCCGTCGTCCGCGCTCGGCGGCCTGGCTGGCAGCACGGCCACTGCTGTCTCCTCCCGCGAGGCCAGCGGGGAGGACCCGGCCGGCACGTCAGTCGGGCCAGCCTCCTTCCTCAACCGAGGTTCAGGTCAAGCCGTCCTGATCAGCCCGCCGGCAGCCCAGCCCAACTCAGCCCACCGGCAGCCCAGCCCATCGGCAGCTCAGCCCACCGGCAGCAGCGGCCGGATGGCGGCGACGGTGCCGCCGTCGACCAGCAGGTCGGTGCCGCTGACGAAACTGGCGTCCTGGCCGAGCAGGAAGGCCGCGGCGGCGGCGATGTCGTCCGGGGTGCCGAGACGCTTCGCCGCGGACATCGACACCATCATCCGCATCTGCTCCCCCGACTCCCCGGCCAGCTCTTCCTGGCCCATGGGAGTGGAGATGACCCCCGGGCTGATCGAGTTGACCCGTGCGCCGCGGTCCCCCCAGGGCCCGGCCGCGGCCTGCACCCGCACGATGTTGGCCCGCTTCGACCTGGAGTAGGCAGCACCCGGCGAGCCGAGGACGTCGGGTTCGAAGAAGGGCAGGGCGAGCAGCTCGTCCGTGGGTGTCACGGCGACGATCCGCTCCTCCTCCGGTGTGAGGCCGCCCATGTGGCCGGCCATGCTCGCGATGACGACTCCGGCACCACCGGGGGCGACGACCCGGGCGAACTCGTCGAGCACCAGCGCGACGCCGAGCAGGTCGACCCGCAGGATCGCCTCGGTCGACGCCTGCGTCGGGGACAGGCCGGCGGTGTGCGCGATCTGGGTCACCCGCCCGAGCCCGGCGGCGGTGTCGGCGAGCGCGGCCACCGAGTCACGGCTGGAGACGTCGACGACCTGGGTGACGACGTCCTGCCCCTCGCCCAGCAGCACGTCGGCCACGCTGAGCGCGCCCTCGCTGACATCGGCCAGCAGGATCTTGCGGCCGTTGCCGATCCGGCGAGCGATCGCCCGCCCCATCCCGCCCACGCCGATGACGACAACGATGTCCTTGTCCACCTGACGACCTCCGTCTTGCCGCTCCCAGAACGGTGGGGACTATACGGCTGCGCCCCGTACGGTGCCGGGCTGGACGCCCGGCGCCGAACGACGACCAGTCCGCGTTCGGAAGCCGCGCAGGTCAGGGGCCCGCCACCGGCAGCGGACGGGCCGTCGAACCAGCGCGGCGGGCCCGCAGGACGACGTCGTGGGCGTCGATCTCCCGCCCGTCCGGGGCGGTGAGGCGCCGTGGCCGGCGCTCCGCCACCTCGACGGCCCAGCCCGCGCCCAGCGAGGCGGCGACATCGGCGGCGGTCCAGCCCGTCTCCGCCACCCCCGGGCGAGGTGTCGGGATACCGAGGTCGTTCAGGTCGTGGCCGACGACCAGCAGCGTTCCACCGGACCCGACGGCGGCCGCGAGGTGGGCGAACAGCGCCGGGCGACGGGCCGGTGGCAGATGCAGGTAGTGCGCGGTGACCAGGTCGAACGTCCCCGGCGCTTCGTGCTCCGACAGGTCGATGTGCAGCCAGGCGATGTCATGCCCGAGCTCCTCGGCCGTCGCGGCCGCGCGGCTCAGCGCGAGGGTCGACAGGTCGGCGCCGGTCACCTTCCAGCCACGGGCGGCCAGCCAGAACGCGTCCCCGCCCTCCCCGGACCCGGCGTCGAGCGCGGTGCCCGCGGGCAGCTCGGCGACCTCGGTGACCAGCACCGGATTCGCCCGGCCGCTCCAGATCTTCGGCCGGGCCCGGTACCGCTCGTCCCAGGCCTCCTCACTGAACTCGCTCTCCCAGTCGTGATCACTGTGCCCGTGCCCGTGCGCATGCCCGTGGCCATGGGAGTGATCATGACCGTGACCTGTCGCGTCCATCCGCCTGCTCCTCGGATCCCTCGATGAGGGCGGTGCCGGTCAGGGTCGACAACCGCCTGCTGGCGACCCTGCGCGAACGTCCACGGAGCTGACAAAAATCTTTGCCGAATCGGCAAACAAGCGGGGCGGTGAGATGGGGAACTCACGTAACTGGGCCCGCATCCGCATCCGCACCACGCGACGAACGGCGCTCCGAGACGGGGCGACAGTCTTCGGCATGGCGGGTCACCCTCCGGGGAGGCCGCGGTATCTCCTGGATCGTAGGCACTACACCCTGTAACGACGACCGGAAAGTCAAATCCGCGTAGTTTCTGCGCTTCTACGCCGCAGCGTCGCAGCCTCGGGCCCAGCGCTCCAGACATCCGTGCACACCGCGATGACGCAAGGGCCATGATTACGCTGTGGTCGCCACCAATTTGCTCCGCGTAGTATTTGCGGTCGTCGTACTCGCAGGGACGGGAGCGTGTTCGGCGCCGACGGCCCCAGCGGAGCCGTCACCACCCAGCGACGGCGCCGTCCTGCCCGCCGGGGCGCCTGGCGGCGGAGATCCGAGCATCCCGCCGCTTGATACGGCCCGAGGGCCGCGTGTGACCTCACCGGTTCGAACGCCGGTCCCACCGGTAGAAAGCACAGTGCCAACAGCCGCACATACCCCTAGACCTCCCAAGACGACCGACGTGGAAACGCCGACAACCTCGCCAGGGGAACCACCAACGTTTACCCAAACACTCGACCCGACTTCGACCCCACCGTCGCCGTCTTCCACGCTTCCGCCTGAGGGCGTGAACGGGGCCGGTGGTCGCTAGGCGAGCGAGCGGGGCCTCGTGTCCACGCGGTAGGTAGCGGGGTTGTCGTCGAGGACGACGACAGGAGCTCCGTTGTCACGGCGCCAGTCCGCGGGAAGCAGGAACCAACGGCCCTCGCTGTAAAACAGCACGTGCAGTCCGGTATAGCGGAAGCGCCAGTCGCTCTCCCCCAGGGGAAGCGAGGTGACATTTATGCCGTAGCCGTCGAGCTGCAGCCGCTCCTTGGTGTAGACGATGGCTTCCGGCTGGTGCGGAACGTCACTGGCGACCGCGTAGGTGACCTTCGCTCCTTCGCTGGCCGCCTGGACCGCGAAGCCCCAGAACACAGCGATGAGCACGACCGATCCCAGCAACGCGCGCCGCGCGAGGGTGCCCCCGGAACTCATCAACGGAGACGGGGGCTCACCGCGCCGCCGGCGACGGCGTTGCCGCCAGCGGCGTAGCCGTTGCCCCTCGGCCAGGTGGACGGCGTACTCAGCCAGGATCGCGCCTAGCCCCAGCGGGACCGCTACCTCCTCTCGCGTGAACCACCATGGGCTGCCTGGAAGGCGACCGAATCCGTCGAGCGCGGCCAGGAACGACAGCGCGGAACCCACCGCCACCGCAGGCGCCGCAGCTCGACACCACCGGCTCTGGGGCGACAACTTGTGTAGCCCCCGGGTCATCAGCAGGTGCACGACAATGCCGACCAGCGCCAGCACCGCGAGCACGACAAGCCGGTCGAACACCAGTCGGGAGCTGCGTACAACGTAGTCCTGGCTGGAGAGCCCAAGCCGGCTGATTGAGATCCCGAAGTAGTCACAGACCACCTGGGTCCGTACGTACCCGAAGTAGTAGAGCAATGCAGTCAGCAGCGGAACCGGGACTACCGCGAGCGCTGCCAACTCCAGCGCTCGCTGCCACGACGGCGCGCCCTCAGTGGCAACCACACGCCACGCCCCGGCCTACCCCCATGCGCACATGCTCGCACAGTGTGGATGATTGCTCGCTATGAGCGTCAACGGGGGGCGCGGGAGACCGCAGTTGATCTGGCTGACAGCTGGCGCTGCGGCCGTGCTCGCCGGCGCGGTGGCATGGCCCGCCGGGCAGGGTGGCTGGGCCGCGGTGCTGGTCGCGGCAGGGGTCCTGCTGACGGTGCTCCCAATCCTCCTCGACCGCGAGGCCTCCCGCGCCGGCGACCTGGACATCAAGATGGTCGCCGACCGGCTCGCCGCCGCCGTGCGCAAGCAGTGGGCAGACGAGGCGAAGCGCCGTGAGATCACCAGCCCGCCGCTGGCCGTCTCCTGGCGCCCCGTCAACCCGTCTCTGGTTCAGCCCTGGACCTACCTGCAACAGCTCGCCGGCGACGGCGCTGGCTGGCCCACCACGACGGCGACCGCCGCCGGGCCGCAGGACCTCGCCGGCAGCGGCCCGCAGATCCTCACCACCTACGACCGCACCCCCTGCGGACGCCTCGTTGTGCTCGGCGAACCCGGAGCAGGCAAGACAGTCCTGCTGCTCCGGCTGGTCCTGGACCTGCTCGCGCGCCGCCAAGACGGCGAGCCCGTACCCCTGCTTGTGCCGCTCGCGTCCTGGAACCCTGACGGACAGAACCTGAACGACTGGCTGGAAAGCCAGATCCTGCGCACCTACCCGGATCTCACTGGCTCGATCTCTGCCGGAGGTAAATCCCGAGCTAGAGCACTCCTGGACGACGGGCTGATCGTGCCCATCCTCGACGGCCTCGATGAAATCCGCGGCGGCAGCCGCGCCCAGGCACTCGTGAAGATCAATGCCACTTTGGGTAACCACACCGGCATGGTTCTGTCCAGCCGCGTGAAGGCATTCCGCAACGCCGTGCGCCCACGACCGGGCGTCGGCCCGATCCGACTCGAAGGCGCCGCAGGGGTACACCTGGACCCGATCGCCCCGCACGCCGTCGCCGACTATCTGATCGCCACGGCGGGCGAAGGCGGACAGACCCGCTGGGCCGCCGTACGGACCGCGGTGACCAGCCCCGGCACGCCGCTCGCCCGGACACTGGTGACGCCGCTAATGGCCAGCCTCGCCCGCACCATCTACAACCCCCGCGACGGCGAATCCACCATCGGCCTCCCCAACCCCGCAGACCTGGCCACCCTGCAGACCAGGGCCGCCATCGAACAGCACCTGATCGCCGGATTCGTTCCTGCCGCCTACCGACCCCACCCCCACCAGTCCACGCACTGGAACGCCGAGCAGGCCACCGGCTACCTCAGCTTCCTCGCCCGCCACCTCGAACACCGCCTGCGCACCACCAGCCTCGCCTGGTGGGAGCTGCCGCGCGCGACATCACGCTCGCTTCCGATCATGACGGTCTGGTCAGCGGTCGCGCTCGCGTTCACGGTCGCGGTCGGACTGACATCCGGGCTCACGGCGGGGCTCGCAGGCGGGTTCGTGAGCGGGTTCCCAGCGACGCTCTCGTTCGCGGTGGCCGAGGGACAGGGCGGGTATTCCCGCCATCTGGTAACGCTGCGGCGGCTCCGGCTCGCCGAGATGGCGGCAGTGCTCGCAGCCGGGCTCTTCGCCGGCGTCACGATCGGGGCAATGGTAGGGGTCAGAGGCGGGATCGGGGGCGGGATCGGGGTCGGGTTGGTCTGTGGGCTCGGGGTCGGGTGCGTCACCCAGCTCGTGGAGACGTTCGCACCGTTTGCCAACGCGGACGTGAGCCGCGCCGCAGACCCTGGAAGCCTCCTGGCCCAGGACCGGACCAGCGGGCTGGCGAGCATGCTCATAGCCGGGCTCGCCGCCGGATTCGCTGCCGCGAGCATCGCCGGGTTCGCCGCCGCCCCCGGATTCACGATGGGGCCTGCCGCCAGGCTCACCTTCGCTCTCGCGTTCGGACTCGTGGTCGGGCTCGTGGTCGCACTTGCTTCGGCGTGGGGCCGCCTCGGGCTTGCCCGGCTATGGCTGGCCACCCGCCGCCAGCAACCCCTGCACCTGATCGCCTTCCTCGAGGACGCCCACGCCCGCGGCGTCCTGCGCCAGGCCGGCGCCGTGTGGGAGTTCCGCCACTCCAGCCTCCAGCGCTACCTCGCGGGCCCGCCGTGAGATCGGTGCTCGACTGGTCCTGACAGCCGCCGGCAGCCTGGCCGGACCTCACACCACAGTGCGTGTCGTTCGGCGGCCTGCGCCAGCACCGCGGCGGGCAGGACGGCCGGAACGTCGGGCGCGAAGTCGATCACTCGCCAGACCGAGGCGGGCCGGTTGTCGAACTCGCCGCTGGTGCCGGCCGCGCGATGTGCGTCCTCGGCTGCCGAGCGTAACCATCTGTCCACGCCGTTTGAGGACCGCGGGGGCCGGGGCCCACCGGCGAAGCTGCGCCTAGACCGGATCCGCCGCCTCGACGGCCGCACCCGCGATGTCAGCCGAGGTGGCGGAGTCCTTCCCGTCAGCGGAGTCGTCCCCGTCAGCGGAGTCGTCCCCGTCAGCGGAGTCGTCCGCGCCGGCCGCGGTCGGGTCGGTCCGGCCTCGGCGCGAGTCGCGCATCAGTGGGAAGAGGACCACCTCCCGCAACGTCGGGGCGTCGGTGAGAAGAGCGATGAGCCGGTCGATGCCGATGCCGAGCCCCGACATCGGCGGCATGCCGTACTCCATCGCCTCGATGAAGTCCTCTTCGAGCATCATCGTCTCGTCGTCGCCGGCCGCGCGCAGCTCGGCCTGTTCCTCCAGCCTGCGGCGCTGCTCGACCGGGTCAACCAGCTCCGAGTAGGCCTTCACCAGCTCCCAGCCGTTGACCACCACCTGGAACATGTCCAGCTGGGACGGATCGGAGTCGCTGCGCCGGGCCAGCGGGACCAGCTCCGCCGGGTGGTGCAGCAGGAAACACGGCTGGATCAGATGCGGGCGGACGGTCTTCTTGTAGAGCAGGTCGACGAGCCCCGCGTAGGAGGCCGCGTCGTCGACCTCGAGGCCGAGCTCGGCGATCCGCGCGCGCAGCGTCGGCAGATCACGAACGACCGTCAGGTCGATACCGCTGTGCCGGGCGACCTCGGCGCGGTAGTCCAGCTCCGGCCATTCGGCGCCGAAGTCGAGCTTCACCCCGCCGTAGGTGACCGTCCGGGACCCGAAGACGTCGTCGAGAACAGCGAGGATCATCTCCCGGACGAAACGCATGTTGTCGCGGTAGTCCCAGTAGGCCGCGTACCACTCGAGCATCGTGAACTCCTGCAGGTGCGAGGGGTCCATGCCCTCGTTGCGGAAGTTCCGGCCGAGCTCGTACACACGGTCCAGCGAACCGACGACGACCCGCTTGAGGAACGTCTCCGGTGAGATGCGCAGGTAGAAGTCCTCGCCGAGGGCGTTGTGATGCGTGATGAACGGCCGGGCGGCGGCTCCGGAGGCGGCCTCCTGCAGCATCGGCGTCTCAACCTCGAGAAAGTCGTTGTCGTCGAGGAAGCGACGGATGCGGGAGATGGTCCGGGCCCGGATGCGGAACCGTTCCCGGGAGTCGTTGTTCACCAGCAGGTCGAGGTAGCGGCGCCGTAGCCGGGCTTCGACGTTCGACAGGCCCAGCCACTTGTCCGGCAGAGCGCGCACCGTCCGGTTCAGCACGACGAGTTCGGACGCGCCGACCGTCCGCTCGCCGCGGCGGGTGGTGTAAAGCTTCCCGGTGACGCCGACGAAATCGCCGATCTTGACGGCGCGGGCCCATTCCTGGAAGGTGTCGACGCCCAGCTCGTCACGCGAGAGCGAGACCTGGACGCGCCCGGCACGGTCCTGAATGTGCCCGAAGACCAGGCCGCCCATCCGCCGCCACAGCACGACACGGCCGGCGAGGCGAACGACCTCGCCATCATCGGCGGCGCCGGCGGCGGCGGTCACCGAGTCGGTGCGATACCCGGAACGGGGACCGGCTGTGAACTCGTCCGTCGCCATGCACAACACCCTTTTGCGAGAGGTTCCGAGAGGTTCGCTGCCCGGGGGAACCCGGACGTCGTCACGGCCCGACGCCTCCGCGGGAGCGCCGACGGCCCGCACCCACAAGCCTACTGGCCGCCTCCACCCTGCCCGTGTTCCGTGCCCGCGGCGGCTGGTCTCACCCGGCTCTCACCCGGCTTCCGCGACGGCCTGCGCGAACTGGGCCTGGTAGAGCCGGGCGTACGCCCCGTCCGCCGCCAGCAGGCTGGCGTGGTCGCCCTGTTCGACGATCGCGCCGTTCTCCATGACGAGGATCGTGTCGGCGTCACGAATGGTGGACAGCCGATGGGCGATGACGAAGGCGGTGCGCCCGTGGCGCAGCCGGGACATGGCCCGCTGGATGAGGACCTCCGTCCGGGTGTCAACGGAGCTGGTCGCCTCGTCCAGGACGAGGATCAGCGGCTCGGCGAGGAAGGCGCGGGCGATGGTGATGAGCTGCTTCTCGCCGCCGCTGACGCCGACGCCCTCGTCGTCGAGCACGGTGTCGTAGCCGTCCGGCAGGGTGCGCACGAACCGGTCGACGTGCGCGGCGCGCGCCGCCTCGACGACCTGCTCGTGGGTGGCGCCCTCGGCGCCGTAGGCGATGTTCTCCGCGATCGTCCCGCCGAACAGCCAGGTGTCCTGCAGGACCATGCCGATGGAGGAGCGCAGGTCGGCCCGGGACATCCCCGCGATGTCCGCGCCGTCCAGCGTGATCCGCCCGCCGGTGACCTCGTAGAACCGCATCAGCAGGTTGATGAGGGTGGTCTTGCCGGCACCGGTCGGGCCGACGATGGCGACGGTGTGGCCTGGTTCCGCGACGAGCGACAGGTCGTCGATCAGCGGCTTGTCCGGCTCGTAGCGGAAGGAGACGTGCTCGAACGCGACCCGGCCGCGGGTCTGCTCCGGTATGGCGGGCACCAGCGGGTCGGGCTCCTGCTCGGCGGCGTCGAGCAGGTCGAAGACGCGCTCCGCCGAGGCGACCCCGGACTGCGCCATGTTCGCCATGCTGGCCAGCTGCGTCAGCGGCTGGCTGAACTGCCGCGAGTACTGGATGAACGCCTGGACGTCACCGATGGACAATGACCCGGAGGCCACCCGAAGGCCACCGACGACCGCCACCAGCACGTAGTTCAGGTTGCCGATGAACATCATCGCCGGCTGCATGAGGCCGGAGATGGACTGGGCCCGCCAGCTCGCCTCATAAAGCCGCTCGTTGTGCTCGCGGAAGATCTCGGCGGCCTCGTCCTGCCGGCCGAACGCCCGCACCAGCATGTGCCCGGTGTACATCTCCTCGATGTGACCGTTGAGCTGCCCGGTCGTCTTCCACTGCTTCACGAACTGCGGCTGGGCGAGCTTGCCGACCCGCGCGGTCACGAGGATCGACACCGGGACGGTGACGACCGCGATCAGCGCGAGCAGCGGGGAGATCCAGATCATCATCGCCAGCACTCCGATGATGGTCAGCACCGAGGCGAGGATCTGGGAGAAGCTCTGCTGCAGGGTCTGGCCCAGGTTGTCGATGTCGTTGGTGACCCGGCTGAGCACCTCGCCGCGCTGGCTGCGGTCGAAGTACCGCAGCGGCAGCCGAGTGATCTTCGCCTGCACCTCGGACCGCAGGTCGCTCAGCATGCGTTGCAGGGCCTTGTTCACCAGGCGGGCCTGTGCGACGGCGCAGGCCGTGGCGACCAGGTAGACGATCAGCACGGCCAGCAGCACCATCCCGATCGCCGTGAAGTCCATTCCCTTTCCGGGGGTCACGTCGACGGACGCGAGCAGGTCGGCCTGGGTGCCGTGCCCCTCGGCCCGCAGCCGCGCGATCGCCTCGGCCTTCGTCGTGCCCGCGGGCAGCCGCGAGCTGAGCAGACCGGCGAACACCAGGTCGGTGGCGTGCCCGAGCAGCCGTGGCCCGGTGACGGTGAGGCCGACGCTGATCACGGCAAGGATGACCGCGGGCACCAGCAGGCCCCGCTGGCGGCTCAGCAGCCCGAGCAGCCGCCTGGTCGAGGCGGCGAAGTCGCCGGCCTTCTCTCCGCCGCCGCCCATGAAACGGGCGGGGCCGACCATCGGGCGGGGTCCACCCGCCGGTGGGCGCGTCATGCCGCCGCTTCCTCCTCGGTCAGCTGCGAGAAGACGATCTCCTGGTAGGTCGGGTTCTCGGCCAGGAGCTCATGATGGGTCCCGGTACCGACAATCTCGCCGTCCTCCAGGACGATGATCTGGTCGGCGTCCCGGATGGTCGCCACCCGCTGGGCGACGATCAGTTTCGTGGCGTCGGCGGTCTCCCGGGCCAGCGCGGCCCGCAGCCGGGCGTCGGTGGCATAGTCCAGCGCCGAGAACGAGTCGTCGAACAGGTAGATCTCCGGACGCCGGACCAGCGCCCGGGCGATCGCGAGGCGCTGGCGCTGACCGCCGGAGACATTGGTGCCGCCCTGGGCGACCCGGGTCGCAAGCCCGTCCGGCATCGCGGTGACGAACTCCCGGGCCTGCGCGATGTCGAGCGCCCACCACAGGTCGTCGTCGGTGGCCTCCGGGTTGCCGTACCGCAGGTTCGACGCGATCGTGCCGGTGAACAGATAGGGCTTCTGCGGGACGAGCCCGACCACCCGGGCCAGCAGCGCCGGGTCGAGCTCGCGGACGTCCACCCCGTCGATCAGGACGGCGCCCTCGGAGACGTCCGACAGCCTGGGAACGAGGCCGAGCAGGGTGGACTTGCCGCTGCCGGTGCTGCCGATGATCGCCACGGTCTGCCCCTGGCGGGCCGTGATGTCGACTCCGCGCAGCACCGGCTCCTCGGCGCCCGGGTAGCGGAAGCCGACGTCGCGCAGTTCCAGCTCGCCGCGCCCGGCCAGCTCCCGCACGGGCCGCACGGGCGGGGCGAGCGTGGACTGCGTGTCCAGGACCTCCTGGATGCGCTCCGCGCACACCTCGGCCCGCGGGAGCATCGCGAACATGAAGGTCGCCATCATCACCGCCATCAGGATCTGCATCAGATAGCTGAGGAACGCGGTCAGTGCGCCGACCTCCATGCCGCCGCTGGCGATGCGGTGCGCGCCGAACCAGATGACCGCGATGCTGGAGACGTTCACCACCGCCATGACCAGCGGGAACATCAGCGCCATGAGGCGCCCGATGCGCAGCGAGACGTCGGTGAGCTCGGTGTTGGCGGTGGCGAAACGCCGCTTCTCGTGCCCGTCCCGAACGAAGGCGCGGATCACCCGCAGACCGGTGATCTGCTCGCGCAGGATCCGGTTCACCTCGTCGAGGCGGTCCTGCATACGGCGGCCGAGCGGCGCCATGCGCCGGACGATCAGGACGACCGTCGCCGTCAGCACCGGCACGATCACGACGAGGAGCAGCGAGAGCTTGGCGTCCTGGTGCACGGCCAGCGCGATCCCGCCCAGGCACATGATCGGGGCCGAGATCATCATGGTGAACGCCATCAGCACGACCATCTGGACCTGCTGGACGTCGTTCGTCGCCCGGGTGATGAGCGACGGCGCCCCGAACCGCCCGACCTCGCGGGCCGAGAAGGACTGGACCCGGGCAAACACCGAGGCGCGCAGGTCGCGGCCGATGCCCATGGCGGTGCGCGCGCCGAACAGGACCGCGGCGGCAGAGCAGGCGGCCTGCACCAGCGTCACCCCGAGCATCAGCCCACCGAGGCGGAAGATGTATCCGGTATCGCCCGGGACGACCCCGTTGTCGATGATGTCCGCGTTCAGCGTCGGCAGGTAGAGCATGGCCAGCGTGGCCGTGAACTGCAGCGCCACCAGCAGGGACACCAGCCGCCGGTAAGGGGCGAGGTGACTCCGCAGAAGTCTGACAAGCATGTGATCTCCGTCGGCGAATAGTCCCGGTCGGCGGCCACCGCAGCCAACTGGAACTGTACGACCGGTACGCGCAGGTCGATCGGGTCCGCGAGTGCGACCGATACGGAGAGTACGACCGTTTTCGCGGCCACGGGGCGTACCCGACCTCAACCGGCCGGCGTCGGCCCGCTCGGCCGACCCGGCCGACGGCTGGCGAGCAGCAGGTTCCGGACGGATCAGGAAGTGAGTCGGCCCCGGCCCGAACAGCCCCGCCTCCGGAAACGGGAGGCGTCGGCTGCCCGGGACCGGGGCCGATCAGATCGCGACGTCAGCGACGCTCGAGGAACCAGGAGACTCCAAGAGCCACCGCCAGGACCACACCGACGATCAGCAGACCGCCGAACGTGTAGAAGCCCACCGTCTTCACCAACGCGACGAGGATCGGTAGCGCGGCCGCGAGCAGGAAGATCCCGCGGCTGCGTACCGGAGTGTTGAGAAGGGCGGTGATCTTGCGCGGCCAGCTCTCCCGCGCCACGTTGAGATCATCGATCATGATCGGAATCGCCCTGATGGTGGACCAGCTCAGCGCGACGAACGCAATCGCCAGGCCCCACCCGTAGAGGAAGCCGAGACCCCGCCCGAACGCGTCGAACGAGGAACCTGCTCCGACCACCGTGATCGCCAGCGGGATGTACCAACCGGTCGTGCGGTCCTGCCGGGCCTGCCCGGCGAACCGGCGGGCCTGCGCGAAGCGCTCTCCCTGCCAAGCGCCGTCACCTGGGTTCATGTTGACCATCGACCTTTCCTCCTTCGACGGCCCCCAGTCCGTCCTGACCCGCTGAACTCCCCACGGCCCGCGACGCCCGGACCTCGCGGACCGTGCACCCCCGGTTGCAGGTGCGCACCTTCGCATCGTCCTTCAGAAACGACCGCCATCGCGGCCGGATCCGCCACCTTGGGAGGAACCCGCAAGCACCTGACCTGATTGCCCGACTTCCACCAACCTGGACACACCCAGTATCACGGATACCCACCCGCAGCCGACCTACATCCGCCGATCGTCACAATCCAGGACGGGCGGGCGGCTGCCCGGGTGACATCACTTCCAGCGACGTCCGCCCCAGGGGACATCCACACGAAGTGCTCGAAACAGCACCCTCCGTGGCTGCCACGGAACATCGTGGCGTGGCACACCACCCCCACGCGGCGCAGCCGGTAGGAAAAACCGGATCGGGGCTGGCTTGAGAGAGGCATCACCCATGAAGCGCTCCGTCCGCAACCTACGCAGAACCGTTCTGGCGATCCTCGCCGCCGGATCACTCGCGCTGCTCACCACCGCGGCCGGCTGCCAGCCCGGAGAGCCCTGCCCGTATCCGCCCGGCAAGCACCGGAGCCACTGCTGATCCGATGATCCGACGCGACGCCGTTCGATCGCGTCCGTCGCGTCCGTCTCGCCGGTCGGCGGCGTCCGTCTGACGCCTCCGACCGCGCGACGAACCCATCACGTCAGCCGGAATCCGGACCCGCGATCCGGATTCCGGGTTTTCACTCCGCATCGGGACGTATACGGTCGCACCCCCGCGATCCGCAGCTTTCGGCCCGAGCGAGGTTCAGCGATGCGACGCCTTTTCCGCCCCGCCATCGGTATTGCGACGGCCGCGTGCGTCGCGGTCCTGGCCGCGAGCTGTACCAGTGACGGGTCACCCGACGGTCGCACAGCCACCGACCCGGGTACGCCGACGGCGGCCGCGACCGCGCCGACGAAGCGGGTCACCGTTCCCGGCGATACCTGGGAGACGGTGGATCCGGCCGAGGTCGGTCTCGACCCGGCAAAGCTCGACGAGATCGCCGACACCGCGGAGCGGGGCAAGTCAACCTGTTTACTGGTATCCCGAAACGGGAAAATCGCTGGCGAATGGTACTTTCGGGGCAGCACGCCGAGCACTCCCAGCGCGGTGTATTCCGTGACCAAATCGCTCACCTCCACGCTGGTCGGCATCGCCCAGGACGACGGTGACCTGCGGCTGGACGACTCCGCTGCCACCTGGATCCCGCAGTGGAAGGGCACGGAGTCCGAGGCCGTGACCATCCGTGACCTGGTCAGCAACGACTCGGGCCGGCAGTGGAGCCTGAAGATCGACTACCAGGATCTGATCCGGGCCCCGGACAAGACCGCGTACGCCGTGGCGCTGCCGCAGGAGAAGGCGCCCGGGCAGGTCTGGGCCTACAACAACTCGGCCGTCCAGACGCTCGAGGAGGTGCTGCGCACGGCCACCGGCGAGGAGGTGACCGACTTCGCCCGTGAGCGGCTCTTCGAGCCGCTCGGCATGGACGACAGCCGGATGACGACCGACGCGGCCGGCAACACCCTGACCTTCATGGGGCTGCAGTCGACCTGCCGTGACATCGCCAGGCTTGGGTATCTTATGTTGGCGCATGGAAACTGGAACGGCGAGCAGATTGTCTCCGGCGACTGGGTCGACGCCGCCACCGGCACCTCGTCGACGGAGATGAACGCAGCCTACGGATATCTTTGGTGGCTCAATCGCGAAGGTGTTCTCGCCCAGCCGCTCGCGGCTTCCGACATTTCCGCCGCGGCCGATACGACAAAGAAGAACGGTAGTCTCGTGCCGGGCGCCCCTGCGGACATGTTCTGGGCAATCGGGCTCGGAAACCAGATCCTGCAGATCGATCCGGGGTCGGGAACAGTCGTGGTGCGGCTGGGTACGCCCGAGGCCCGACCAGTACCGCCGACATTCGGCACCGCGGAAGCGGCCCGGGTCGTGACCGAAGCGCTTGTCGGCTGATCCTTCTCCATCGTCGACTCGGACCAGCGGCAACCTCGGTCGTACCGTGAGATGAATAAGATCACCCATTCGATCCAGGTGGACCAGCAGCGCCGAGGAACGCCGCTCCCCGAGCAGGGAGCGGAGTTCCAGGACCGACACAATCACGATGCGGAACACGAGAACGTTCTTCGGCCGTGGTTCGGCGGCACCCACGGCACGGCGAACCGACGAACCCACGGCGAACCCACGGGGACTGCGACACCGCCGACGCGACCTGGGCCCTCGCCCTGGACCGGCCAGCACCAGCCGGTCCAGCACCGGCGCCGCCACCACGACGCCCGTCGTCAACACGACGCCCGTCGTCAACACGACACCGTCTCGAACCGACCAGCTGCGACAGTTGCGCCGATGCCGATGATCGGGCAGTCCGGTTGCGCCGGCCTTCCGCGACACAGGCACCCACCGAGACCGACCCGAAGTTTTCTCGGTCAGCTGGTTGTGCGAACTTGCCGCGCATCTCGCCACCCAGTTTCCTCGTCTCCCAGAGCCCACCGGCAACAGGCCGCCGCTCGGAAAAGGGGTAAAGGAGATGCGGGAGCGCTTACACGGCGACGCGACCAGGAGTCGCACTTCACGCCGCGCGAACGAGGCCGACCCGGCACCAGCTAACCGGCCCCGCGGACCGCACAAGGGCCCACGCTTCACCAGGCATGATCGTTCGCTGTACAACGAAACCGCGCAGATTCAGCGCGCGTCCACATCAGGCGCACCCGAGCCGTATCATGCGCAACAATCAGAGTGGATCGCCGGGGAACGTGCCCGCCCCACCGCCCCACCGCCCGATGCGCCGAGAGCACGCGGGCGAACGAAGCAGAGAGAGGATCCGCGCAGTGCCGCGAACTCGCCCGCCGGCCGACATGCCGCCCCTCGCCCGGACGGGGTGTGGGTGACTCTCGCGGGGGCCCGCCCCAAAGGGCCGCGCGCAGACCTCAAGGACGGGCCACAGAAAGTTCTTCTGACGCGCTTAAATGAGCTGAACAACCCCTATCGCGTCAGTTACGAAATGGTTGCGCGCGAGCTCTGGGCCGACACGGATCCCTCGAAGATCCAGAGGTCGCGGACCAGGGACCTGAGCCGCCAGTTCCGCGGCGAGAAGGCGATCGAGTGGCAGGTCGTCGAGATTTACGTCCACCTGCTGTTCCCCGACCCCGGCACCGGCACGGAGCGTTCCGAGCTTCTGGAGCACCTGCGCCTGCTCCATGCCGAGGCGTTCGGCCAGACCGTCGCGCCCGACGGGCAACCGGCGCCGGAGGCCGAGGAGCCCGTGATCGACGCAGCGTACGTCGCGGAGCTCTCACGGCAGCTCGACGAGGCCCGCACCCGAGCGGCCTTCGCGACCGCGCTGCTGGTCATCGTCCAGGCGGAGAACACCGCGCTGAGGGGCCGCGGTCGGTCCTTCGACTGGTTCGGCACCACCGCGCGGGCCGATCAGCCCGCGCCGCCCAACCGCACGCGACGGCGAGCGACGACTTCGGGCTCGTCCTCGGGCGGCAGAGTCCAGACCGATCCGACCCCAGCCGCCGGCTCCGACGCCAGTTCGATCGACCCGGTCACCGCGCCCATCGCCCGCAGGCAGGCCTACCGGGCCGCGCAACGCCG
This sequence comes from Frankia sp. R43, assembly GCF_001306465.1. NCBI lineage: Bacteria > Bacillati > Actinomycetota > Actinomycetes > Frankiales > Frankiaceae > Frankia > Frankia sp. R43. The sequence continues at coordinate 346,966 of NZ_LFCW01000005.1, forward strand.
CCGCTCCGGCTCACCCGCGGGGTCCGGCGAGGCACTGCCGCCCGGGCATCGAGCGGCCTCGGTGAACCCGGTGGTACCGACGCCGTCCACGAGCTACTCACTCGCGGCGCTGACCCGCTACCGGCCGGCACCCGCGTCACCTCGGCGCCTGCCCGGAACCGAGGTCCCGCCCGACGATCTGGGGCCTGACATCCTGGTCGGGCGGGAGAAGCGGCGCCGCGGTCGGCCACGATGAGGCGCTGACACCCCCCGGCCGGCCGGGGGGGGTGGGGCGCGGGTCGACGCCGGCCGGCCCGCGGACCGTCGATCCGGCGGCCGTCCCGGGCCATCCGGCACAGTCTCGGGCCGCTCGGTGGGCTACCAGGCAGCCCAGGGCCGCCGGCGGCAGTCGCTGGGCTGGCGGGCTGGGCTAAAGGAGCGAGATCCCTGCGGACCGCTGCTCCAGGGCCAGCAGATGGCGCTTGCGTTCCAGGCCACCGCCGTACCCGGTCAGGCTGCCGTTCGCGCCGATCACTCGATGGCAGGGCACGATGATGCTGATCGGATTCCTGCCGTTGGCGAGCCCGACAGCGCGGGACGCCCGCGGCTGGCCGATCCTGCGGGCGAGCTCCCCGTAGGAGATGGTCTGGGCGTACGGGATGTCGCGCAGTGCCGACCACACCTCGCGTTGGAACTCCGTACCGGCTGGCCGCAGCGGCAGGTCGAAGGTCGTCCGCCGGCCGGCGAAGTACTCGGCGAGCTGATCGGCCGCCGCTGCGAACGCGGAGTCGTCCCGGTCGCCGAACCAGGCCGGGTCGGGCACGTGACGCCCGCCGTCCATGAAGAGGCCGACGATCGCGCCGTCCCGGCCCACCAGGGTGATCGGACCGATCGGGCTGTCCACGACAGTATGGATGCGCCCGGAGGCGTTCGGCCGCGAAGCCCTGGCCCGAGACATCACCTGAAGTGAATACTCTGGTACTTGCGTGTCACCGATCACGAATGGTCCCCTTCCCTCGGCGGCATCAGGTTGATCGGATGGTCCAGCGCCGCCCAGAGGTACTGGACGGCGTACGCCCGCCAGGGGCGCCAGGCCGCGGCTCGCCGCAGCAGCGCGGCCGGGGTGGCCGGCAGGCCGATCCGTTCCGCCCCGCGCCGTACACCCAGGTCTTCGAGCACGAATGCGTCCGGGTCACCGAGCGCGCGCATGGCGATGGTCTCAATCGTCCAGGGGCCGATGCCGGGCAGGCCCGCCAGGGCCGATCGGGTCCGTGACCAGTCACCGCCCTCGTCGAGCTCGGCCTCCCCGGAAACCAGCGCCGTGACCAGAGCCGTGAAGGCCCGCCTGCGCCCGGCCGGCACCGCCGGAGCCGGCCCGTCCGCCAGTTCGGCGACCGTCGGCCACAGATGGGTGAGACCGCCATCCGGATCATGGATCGGCGGCCCGGCGGCCCGGACGAGGCGGCCCGCGTGGGTGCGCGCCGCGGCGACCGAAACCTGCTGCCCGAGGACCGCGCGCAGCGCGAGCTCGGCCGGATCGACGGTCCGGGGAATCCGCCGTCCCGGGGCCCGCGCGACGAGCGGGGCCAGGTGCGGGTCGGTGCGCAGGTGCGCGTCGACCGCCGTCGGATCGGCGTCCAGGTCGAGCAGGCGGCGGCAGCGCGCGATGACGAAACCGAGATCCCGTATGTCGCTGAGCGCGAGCCGGCAGGCGATGTGGTCGGGCAGCGGGCGCAACGCGACGATGGCGTGCCCGTGCGGGGTCCGCAGAGTCCGCCGGTAGGCCCCGTCCCGCCATTCCTCGACGCCGGGTACCGCGGTTGCGACAAGATGCCCGAACAGGCTGTCCGGGTGCAGCGGGGCTCGGAACGGCAGCCTGACCGTGATCGTCGCAATGAGGTCCGAACCATCGGCCGAACCACCGGCCGATGCCGCGGGCACGGCCCGAGCAGGCACAGCCCGAGCAGGCACAGCCGGGCCCGACAGCGCCCGCCGCCGCAGGTCGCCCGGAGCGAGGGCGAAGATCTCGCGCACCGTGCCGTTGAAGGCACGGATGCTGCGGAACCCGGCGGCCGTCGCGACGTCCCCCATGCTCATGGTCGTGGTCTCCAGCAGCAGCCGGGCGGTCTGCGCACGCTGGGCGCGGGCGAGGGCGAGCGGGCCGGCACCGAGCTCGGCCAGCAGCTGCCGCTCGAGCTGGCGGGGGCTGTACCCGAGCCGGGCGGCGAGCCCCGGCACACCGGCCCGGTCGACGACGCCGTCGGCGATCAGCCGCATGGCCCGGGCGACCACATCGGCGCGATGGTTCCAGGCGGGCGAGCCGGGGCTCGCGTCGGGCCGGCACCGCTTGCAGGCGCGGAAGCCGGCACGCTGGGCTGAAGCCGCGGTCGGGTGGAAACGCATGTTCTCGACCCGCGGCGCTCTCGCCGGGCAGCTGGGGCGGCAGTAGATGCCGGTGGAGGTGACCGCGACGAAGAACCACCCGTCGAAACGGGCGTCGCGGGACCGCACGGCACGCGCGCAGAGCTCGGGATCACGATGCGGCGCGGCCGAGTCGAGACCGTCCAGGCTCCACACCGTGGCCGCGGCGGCGTCCGGCAGCTCGCCGGCGTGGGCCAGCTCGCCGGGCTTTCCGGCGTGAGCCAGCTCGCCGGCGTGGGCCAGCTCGCCGGGTTCTCCGGTGTCAGGCAGCTCGTCGGTGGCGGGCACCTGTCCAGGATTCGCGTGCGGGACCGGCCAGGTCCAGCAAGAATCCGACATCACGCCGGATCGGCGACGCCCCCGCTGTCAGCTCGCGGCGCAGGCGCGCGGCAGCGTCGTCGCGGCGAACTTGCCCGCCGACACCGGCTCGCCGAACAGGTGGCCCTGGCCGAGATCCGCGCCGAACGCACGCAGCGCGGCCGCCTGTTCGGAGGTCTCGATGCCTTCGGCGGTCACCGAAAGCCGGAGCTTGCGCGCGAACTCCACGATCGCCTCGACGAGATGGTCGTCCCGGCCGGGTTCGGTGCCCTTGCCGAGCTTCGCGACGAACAGGCCGGCGAGCTTCAGGCCACGCACCGGCATCGTCGAAAGGTAGGCGAAGTTCGACCAGCCGGTGCCGAAGTCGTCGATGACTATGCGGACACCGAGCGCGTTCAGCTCATGCAGTGCGCCGACCTGCCTGCCCCCGGAATCCATCAGGACGCTCTCCGTCAGCTCCAGCTGGAGGCGCTGCGCGGGGAGCCCGGTCCGGGCCAGGATGCGCTCGACCACCTTGACCAGGCCCGGCTCCCGCAGCTGGCGGCCGGAGAGGTTCACGCTGACGAACATGTGCGCGGGCCAGTCCCGCGCGACCTCACAGGCGCGTTCGAGCACCCACTGCCCGAGCTCGACGATGAAGCCGGAGTCCTCCGCCAGGTCGATGAACTCCCCCGGGCGGGTGGGGCCCAGGTGCGGATGGTCCCATCGCAGCAGTGCCTCGGCGCCAGCCATCGTGGCATCGCGAAGGTCGACGATCGGCTGGTAGGCCAGGGAGAACTCGCCCCTGGCCAGGCCCGGGCTCATCGAGCGGGACAGCAGCCCCCGGGTGGCCTCCCGGGTTCCCCGGTCCGGGTCGAAGGCCGTCCACTGGTTCTTGCCACCGCGCTTCGCCCAGGTCAGGGAGGCGTCGGCCGCGGCGACCAGGTCGCCGGGACGGGTGTCGGCGACGGCCATCTCGACGACGCCGATGCTGCAGGTGATCGGAAGATCACGTTCATCCACGCGGATGGGGTCACGCAGCGCGGCCAGGCACCGGCGGGCGATACCGGTGATCTCGTCGAGCCCGGCGCTGTCGGGCACGAGAATGACGAACTCGTCCCCGCCCATCCGCGCCACGGTGGGCACCGGCCCGGGCGCGGCGACGACCCGGGCCAGGCGGCGGGCGACCTCGACCAGGAGCTGGTCACCCGCCTCGTACCCGAAACCCTCGTTGATCATTTTGAACCGGTCGATGTCAAGGAAGCACAGGCCGATCCGCGCCGAGGGCCCGGCCTCCCGGAACGCGGTCTCCAGCCGGTCGAGGAACGCCGCCCGGTTCGCCAGCCCCGTCAGCGGGTCGTGCCGGGCATGAAAACGAACCTCTTCCTGCAGGCGGTGGCGCTCGGTGATGTCCTCGATCGTCGCGACGCCGAACCACCCACCCGCGCCGGCTCCGGCCTGCGTGGTCGACAGGGTCATCACAATCCACATCGGCGTCCCGTCCGGCCGGAGAATGCGGCATTCCCCCCGGGAACGGCCGTGCCGAGCCTCCTGCCACAGCCGGGCGACCATTTCCCGATCCGCCGGATGGACGATCTCGTCCAGCGGCCATGACACCGGCGGGCGATGCGTGGACAGGCCGAGAATGTCCAGGGCGACGTCACTCGCCTCGAGTATCCGGCCGGCGCGGTCGACCACGAGCACACCCAGCGCGGCGCCGTTCACGATGGCGTTGAGCCTGCTCTGGGAAATGCGGCGTTCCCGCTCGGCACGAACCAGGGCCCCACGGTCGGCGCGACGCAGCGCGGCCTGACCGTCCCGGGCGCGCTCACGCAGCGACTCCGTGTGGCCCCGGACGAGCTCACCGAGCAGGTCCATGATCCGCTCGTTCGGCAGGCTCCGCGCCGGTGACCCGTACGGTTGGGCCAGGTGGCGCCCCAGCAGGGCCACCGTGCGCCCCAGGGCCTCGCCGGACGCCACCTGGCCGTACGCAAGCCTGGCGCCGATGTCATAGCCGACCTCGGGCTGGCAGGACTCGCCGCGCACCGCCCGGAGCAGCTCGGCAGCGAGGCCCGCGAGCCAGGCGCGGGCGTCCGCGGCGGCGAGCGGCAGGAGATCGACCGCGGTGATCTCGGCGAACCATCGGTCCGCCAGGTCCGCCGTCTCGGTCTCGATCGTCACCGGATACCTCAGTCCCGCCCGTGGAGTACCGCTTCCGCGTCGCCACTCATTCACTGAAACCGTGTACTCACATCGCGTTATCATTTGGGCAAAACAGTCCATTTTCGCCAACGCCGCAAACCGTACTCCAGTCTGCGCGGCCCGGGCGGGCGGCAGCCCATACGCGCCAGCGCCACGATTGCCAGGCCGCCATCGTTTGACGACCCAGGAACGGGGCATCCAGCCACCGCGACCATGCCCGAAAGCACCATGAGGCCGGCACCACCACGCTTTGCCTGTGAGGAGTGCCACCTCACCCGACACCCGAGACGCCGGACGGCACACCGGAAAGGCATGAAGGAGACGGAAAGAGCGGCCCCGTGGCTACTGCCGGGCGGTCGCCGCGGCCAATCATAGCGGCACCCAACCCTGGTGACCGTGGTAATGCGTAACTGGTGGCCGAGGACCCATCCGGGCAGGTCCATCCGGGGAAGGATGTCCGGGCCGGTCGGAGCCACCGAAACTGGTTCACCATCAACACCGGACTTCCCGGCGGCCCCGCCGCAATCCAGCGACAGCGCCGACATCCGGACACTGACGCCCGCGGCGCCGGTCAACTCCCACGGGTTCCCGCGGCGGGCGGAGCAGAGAGGCGGCGGTAGGGGTGCGAATCATACTCAACGTGATCTGGCTGGTGCTGTGCGGAGTCTGGCTGGCGATCGGCTACACGCTCGCAGCCTTGATCTGCTTCATCCTCATCATCACGATTCCGTTCGGCATCGCCTCACTGCGTATGGCCAACTACGCACTGTGGCCGTTCGGGCGTCGGGTTGTCGACAAGCCGACAGCTGGAAACGCCTCACTGATCGGCAACATCCTGTGGATCCTCTTTGCCGGCTGGTGGCTGGCGCTCGGCCATCTGACAACCGGGGTCGCACTCTGCCTGACGATCATTGGCATCCCGTTGGGTTTGGCCAACTTCAAGCTCATCCCGATATCGCTGCTTCCCCTCGGAAAGGACATCGTCCGCATCGAGGACGGCGACCAGGACCATTACGGCGCGTCCTTCGGCCGGTAACAGCGCGCTACCGGCCATGGAGGCGCCGACCGACCCGGTTCCCCTGCGCCATGAATTTACCCAAATCCCGCGAGGCTCCACTTCCTACGCACAATCCCCCTTGGGTACCATCTTCGCGCTGCGCCAGGTAACACCAGGGGGGAAATCGTGGGGTACCAGCTGGGCATCCATCTGGGGGCATCTGAAACAACTGTCGCGGTCGCCGACGCGGGCTGGCCCAGCCTCGTTCCGATCGGGGCCTCGGTAACCGTGCCGACAGTTCTCCATCTCGGCCCGGGCGGCTCGGTCGGCGGCGGTGGCCTGGCAGCGGCCAGACTTGCCCGAACTGATCCGGCCCAGTTCGCGCAACGTTTCGTCGAGCGCCTCGGGGACCCCACCCCGATTCTGGTGGGTGGGGTCGGCTACAGCGCATCCGCGCTCGTGGCGCGATACCTGTCCTGGCTGGTGGAGCAGGTCACCGCGGTGCGCGGCGGACCGCCCGAGCTTGCCGTCGTGATCGCCCCGGGGAGCTGGCCGGGGCGGCGCCGGGAGGCCCTCGCCGACGCACTGGCCCGGGTCGAGGCCGACATCCCCATCCTCGCCCGTTCGACGACCGATGCGTTCGCCGCGCTGCTCGACCGGTCAGGCCGGGCGATGCCCGGTCACCACGCCGGAAGCTTCGATCTCGGCACGAACTGGTTCGAGGCCGCCGTGTACGCGGCGATGCCCGCCGGTGTCCTGGTCACAGGTGGGCCGGTCGGGCTCGCCGACACCACCACGACCATGCTCGACGAGTTGCTGCGCACCCACGTCCTGGCGCAGGCCGCGGCCACGTCGCAGGCGGCCATCACGCCGACGACGGCCACGTCCACACCGCCGGCCGCCACACCACCGGCGCCGGGCAGCACGCCATCGGCACCGGCTGACGGGCTGCTCGCCGCCTGCGCGGCGGCCCGCGAGGAGCTGATCGCCGAGGAGAGCACCAGCATCGAGGTCGGCGCCGCGGAATCCGGTACCGGCACCGCGATCAGCGTGCCGGTCACCCGGGCGGAGTACGAGAACCTCGTCCGCCCGATGATCGAGGACTCCGTGCGTGCCCTCGCCCGGGCGCTGCGCTCGGTCCCGGCCGCGCCCGAAGACCTGTCGCTGGTGATCCTGCGTGGCCCTGGCGCACGCATCCCGCTGGTCGGGCGGCTGCTGTCCGAGTCGGTGGGCGCGACGACACGGTGCGAGATCCAGGCCGAATCCGACCTCGCGCTGGGTGCCGCGCTGTTGGCGGCGGCCGAGAACCCGACGGAGCCGGCAAGTTCCCAGACCGTCGTGCTCGGCCCGGCGGCCTACGTCACGACGCCGCCACCGAGCATCCCGCCGATCAGCCGGCCGCCCACCATCAGCTCACCGGTGGACACCCCGCCCGGCGCTGTCGCAGCCGGCGGTGACGCCGGGACAGGCGCAGCGATCGGGGCCGGGATCGGGGCGTCCGCACCGGCACCGGTCACCGCGCTCACGGCACTCGCCGACGGCGGCGCGACGGCCAGCCCGCTCGTCGCGCGGGCCGGCGCCGGGGACGGGTCGCGAACGGTACGGCCCGCGGGTCCCGCCGGCCCGTTCGGATCGACGCGGAAGCTGATCGCCGCTGCCGCCGCCCTCATCGTCTTCGTCGCCGGCAGCGTGACCCTCGGCCTGGTCCTCGCCGACGGCGACGAGGAGCCCGCGGCCATCACCGCCGCCGACACCGGCTCGCTGCCGAAGTCGACGATCGACCAGCACCCGCAGCTCCCGGCGGACCAGATGCGCAACGCCGAGGAAGCCGCCGACCTCAGCGCCGAATACGCCACCGCGCCGACAACCACCGCCGAACCCGGGGCGAACACCGTGATCTCGACCGGTTCGGCCGAGGTCGCACCGATCACCGGCACGGCCTATGCGATGTTCCGCGAGGTACAGAAGGGCGTCACGGTCCAGGTCAGCGCCACCGACACCGACGACGGCCTCGCGAAGCTCTGCTCCGGCCAGGCCGACATCGCCGGGGCGTCGTTCGCGCTGTCCGATCCGGCCTGCAAGGACAAGGTGGTCGGCTTCGAGATCGCGCACCATCTGCTGCCGATCGTGGTGCCCAAGGCGAACACCTGGGTCAAATGCCTCACCGTCGCGCAGGTCGGCGAGATCTGGAAGCGGGATTCCACCGTGACCAGCTGGAACCAGGTCGACCCCGCGTTCCCGAACGTGCCCGTGCGGCTGGTCGGCCCCGGCCCGCAGACCGTGCACGCCAAGGTGTTCCTCGCCAGCATGACCGGATCGTCCGACAACACCCGTCAGTACCAGGAGGTCGAGCTGGAGGAGGTCGCCGAGGACGTCGAGTACGTCCAGGGCGCGATCGGCTTCATGGACTACGCGAACTTCCTGTCGGCCGCCGACGAGGTGCGCGCGATCCAGATCGACAGCGGCTTCGGCTGTGTGGAGCCGAACGCGCTCACCGCCGGCACGGGAATGTACCTGCCGCTGTGCAAGCCGCTCTACATCTATGCGTCCAAGGAGTCGCTGCGCAAGCCCGGTGTGGCCGCGTTCATGCGGTACTACATGGAGAACCAGCGACAGGTGACCGACCGGGCGCACTTCGTCGCCCGGGACGACGCGACGATCCGGGACAACCTGGCGATCGTCAACGGTATGACGGCCGGCGTGGAAGCCGTACGCACCTAAGCCGTACGCACCCGGCCATGCCCGGCACCGGCCTACCGGTGTCTCCGGCGAGTTCCCGTGTCGGACGGCGTCCGGACGGCGCATCGGGGAGGCCACCGGTAGCGTCGTCCGGGTCACCTTCGGTGACGATCGGTTATCCGAACGATCGCCCGAACGGTCGGCGCGGATCCTCGGTGAGGGGCTGGCCATGGACGTGTACGACGACATCACCGATCTGGTCGGTGGCACGCCGCTGGTGCGGCTGACCCCGACGATCGCCGAGACCACGACCCCCGTGCTCGGCAAGCTGGAGTACCTCAACCCGGGCGGCTCCGTGAAGGACCGCATCGCCCTGTCCATGGTCGCCGCCGCCGAGCGGGAGGGCCGGCTCGGCCCCGGCGGGACGATCGTCGAGCCGACCAGCGGCAACACCGGCGTCGGCCTCGCGATGCTCGCGGCGCGGCGCGGCTACCGGTGCGTCTTCACGATGCCTGACAAGATCAGCGAGGAGAAGCAGGCCGTTCTACGGGCCTATGGCGCCGAGGTGATCGTCTGCCCGACGGCCGTCGCGCCCGAGGATCCCCGCTCCTACTACTCGGTCGCGCGCCGGCTCGAGCGGGAGACGCCCGGGGCCTGGAGCCCCGACCAGTACTCCAACCCGCAGAACCCGGCGGCGCATGAGGCCACCACCGGTCCGGAGATCTGGCGTGCCACCGACGGCCGGGTCACCCATTTCGTGGCCGGCATCGGCACCGGTGGCACGATCAGCGGGATCGGCCGCTACCTCAAGCGGGTCAGCGGCGGCACCGTCCAGGTGATCGGCGCCGATCCGGAGGGCTCGGTCTACTCCGGCGGCAGCGGCCGGCCGTACCTCGTCGAAGGGGTCGGTGAGGACATCTGGCCCGCGACGTACGACAAGTCCGTGGTCGACCGGGTGGAGGCGGTGAGCGACCGCGACTCCTTCCTGATGACCAGGGAGCTCGCCCGCCGGGCTGGAATCCTCGTCGGTGGTTCCTGCGGGCTGGCGGTCGTCGCGGCGATCCGGGTCGCCCGCGAACTCGACGCCGCCGCGACCGCGGACGGCTGTGTGGTGGTACTGCTGCCCGACTCCGGCCGCGGGTATCTCTCCAAGATCTTCAACGACGAGTGGATGTACGACAACGGCTTCCTCGACCCGCCCTCGAACGAGCCGACCGTCGCCGCCGTGCTCGCGCACAAGAACGCGCAGACCTCCGCCCCGCCCAACCTCGTCCATGTTCATCCCGGCGAGACGGTCGGCGCCGCCATCTCCTACCTGCGCGAGTTCGGGGTCTCGCAGATGCCGGTGGTGCGCCACGAACCCCCGGTCCGGGCCGCGGAGGTGGCCGGGGCCGTGGTCGAGCGCGACCTGCTTGAGGCCGTCTTCGCCGACCGCGCGGCCGTCGACGCCCTCGTCGTCGACCACATGTCCGCACCACTGCCGACCGTCGGCGCCGGCGAGCCGCTCTCGGTGCTCGTGTCGGCCCTCGGCGAGGACCCGGCGGCACTCGTCCTCGACGAAGGCAACCCCAGCGGGATCCTCACCCGGGCCGACCTGCTGGGCTTTCTCGCCGTCCGGTAGTCCGCCGGCCCTCGGCCTCATCCGCCGGCCCTCGATCGCGGACTTCGCGCGACTCGGTCGAACCGGTGATGTCCCCGGCCCCGCGGCCACCCCGTGCGAAGGTGAGCGCCATGGCTGATCGGAACGCGGGATCGAACGGATTGAACGCGGAGTTCGAGACCCTGGCGGTGCACGCCGGCCAGGAGCCGGACCCGGCGACCGGAGCGGTGGTGGTCCCCATCCACACCGCCTCGACCTTCGCCCAGGACGGCGTCGGCGGGCTTCGCGCCGGCTTCGAGTACGCCCGCTCAGGAAACCCGACCCGCGCAGCGCTGGAGACCAGCCTCGCCGCGCTCGAACGTGGCGCCGAGGCCCTTGCCTTCGCCTCCGGGCTGGCGGCCTCGGACGCCCTGCTGCGCACGGTCTGCCGGCCGGGCAGCCACGTCGTCATCCCGGCCGACGCCTACGGCGGCACCTATCGCCTGTTCGCCCGGGTGCTGGCCGAGTGGGGCGTGGAGCACACCGCCGCCGATCTCAGTGATCCGGCCGCCGCGAGCGCCGCGATCCGACCGGGCTCCACGGCACTGGTGTGGTGTGAGACGCCGACGAACCCGCTGCTGGCCATCGCGGACATCGCGGCGCTCGCCAGCATCGCCCACGGGGCGGATGCGCTGCTTGTCGTCGACAACACCTTCGCCTCGCCGTACCTGTGCCAGCCGCTGACGCTGGGAGCGGATGTGGTCGTCCACTCGACGACCAAGTACCTGGGCGGGCACAGCGATGTCGTGGGTGGCGCGGTGGTGACCGCCTCGGCCGAGCTCGCGCGGCGGGTCCGTTTCATCCAGAACGCGGCCGGCGCGGTGCCCGGCCCGTTCGACGCCTGGCTCGTCCTGCGCGGCGTCAAGACCCTGCCGGTACGGATGGACCGGCACTGCGCGAACGCCCGCGAGGTCGCCGCGCTGCTGTCCGCCCATCCAGCGGTACACGCGGTCCACTACCCGGGCCTGCCCGGGCATCCCGGCCACGACGTCGCCGCGAAGCAGATGCGCGACTTCGGCGGCATGGTCTCGTTCCAGCTCGCGGCGGGTGCGGCGGGAGCGCTGGCGGTGTGCGCGGCGACCCGGCTGTTCACCCTCGCCGAGTCGCTGGGCGGAGTCGAGTCGCTCATCGAGCATCCGGCGAGCATGACCCACGCCTCCGTCGCCGGATCACCGCTGGCTGTGCCCGACGATCTCGTCCGGCTCTCGGTGGGCATCGAGGCGGTCGACGACCTGCTGACCGATCTGGAGCAGGCGCTCCACGCGGGGTGACCGGCAAGTCAGGCGAAACCGGCGCATCCGCCGACCACACCCGACACAACCACGAGAAAACGCATCCACACTCACACGTCAAGATGGCAAGGTTTCGACAAGGCAGACGCCATATGACGAAAGTCCCGAGATCCGACCAGGACGACGACAGAGCGGCGCGAAATCGCTACCGTCAGAGCAGCGTCGCGATCATCTCTTTCCGGAGACTGATGAACCTTTTCCACCTCACGGTGCACGGTCAGGGATGCCGCAGGTCCGCGTAGACGACGGAAAAGGTCCAATCATGAGATTACGTCCGGATCATCCGGGCTTCTGCCGCCGTGACCGGACAACGACGCCCAGGAGTTGGGGATGGACGAAGCGGCGGACAGACGGCTGGTCGTTGCCACTTGCGCGGCCACAGCCGCGCTCGCGCTGGGCGGATCACGTCTCATGATCGCCCCGGACGACCGAAGCCAGGACACTCTCGGCCGGATAGAGACCGGGCTCGCCACCATGGCCCGCCGCTGGGAGACGATGGCGCCCGCGGATCTGGTCGACCGGCTCGATGTGATCTCCCGGCACACCGAAGCGATGTCAGGACGGCGCCAGCCCGCGGCGATCCGCAGGGACTGGCGCCGTACTCACAGCAGGGTTCTCGTCATGTCGGCAGTCGCGCAGGGAGACAACGGGCTCTCCGGGCGCGCGGTGGTGTCGGCCCGCACAGCCCTCGTGCTGGCCCGCCACGTGGGTGACGCGCCGACCGCCGCCCACGCCGGAGTCGTCCTGGCCGAACTGGCCGCCTACACCTTCGACAGTGCCGACGACGGGCTGTCGCTCGCGATGGCCGCGCGGGCCACCGCTCCCCACTCCCACACCGCGATCCTGGCCATGACGACCGAGGCCAACATCCGCGCCGGTCGCGGCGAGCCCGCGGACCGGGTGATGGAAGTGATACGAGAAGCCGAGAGCCTCGCTCGCGGAGCGGCGCCCGCGGCCCAGGGCTACGCACTCGACGGCCTGCATCCGGGCTACCTGCCGACCTTCGGTGGCGCGGCGCTCGTGGGGGCGGGAGCGCTGTCGGAAGGGCGCCGCCGCCTTTCCAACGCCGCCGCCCTGTTCGACCGCTCACGCGCACCCGGAGCACTGGCCGCGGTGCGCCTCTACCAGGCCTCCGCCGCCATGCACGCCGACGCGCTGGACGAGGCTCAGACGCTGGCAACCCGAGCACTGGCCACCTCGGCCGTGCGGCCCACCGCCTGGCTGACCAACGGGATCATGTCGCTGGCGACTCGGGCCCGGCGTCGCGGAGCCGACTGGGCCGGCCTCGTGGCCCAGGCCCGGGAATGGGCGCCGGTCGCCGTGTAGTCCCGCCATGGGTTGGCGTTGCGGTCGGCTTTGAGGCCGGCATTGAGGCCGGTGTCGCGGTCGACGTCACGGCCCATGGCTGCGTCGCGGTCCATGCCGGCGCGGGCCTGCCGCCAGGGCCTCGCCTCGGCCACCCGGGCGCACCAGGCGACAGTCAGCGCGATCACCGCGAGAACGAGCAGCAGGACGAACAGGGCCAGCACCGGTGAGCCGGTAAGGGCGTCAACCAACCAGCCCCTCGGGGCGGCGGCCCCGTCGAGCAGCGAGTGCGTGTCCGCGCGAATGGGCGGAGGCGTCGGCAGTGCGGCCGGAACGGACGGTGGACCCACGGAATGCTGAGATAGCGAACTCAAAGACACGGCGGCACGGTAGCGGATGGCCGATCAACCTAACCGATTGACCTGATCATTCGCAGGCAACTGCAGCCCGGACCACTCAGCTTGTTTTCCGGCAGGCCTTCCCCAACACCTCCCTTATTGAGCCTTTTCCATCTCACGTTTATCGGGTGGTGTTGTTGCGGCTCGGATCCGACGACGGAAAGGGCTCATTGACACACCTACCCTGGCGGCGACCTCCGCAAGGCCGCTCCATCGGGGCTTGTCCGTGGGCTGACGAATGCACGCGGAAGGCTCACCGTACAACCGCGAATGCACACCATACGCTCAGGTGGTCATCTTTTGCACGCCACCCACACCAGAACCCTCCGGACTGGACAGCCAATATCCTGCATCACGACTGGAGCGATCCTGGCACACCTCGGACACAAATCCGGTAGAACCTTCGAGATGTGGCCGGAGAAACGCCGGAATCTACGCTGGCCACCGAGTGCCGCCTCAGCACCCGGCGCCGGCGCCGGGAACAGGCCGGAGCCGGCCTGCGGATCACACCGGGATCCGCCGTGGGGCGGGCCGGATCATCCGGGCCGGGTGATCCGGCCCGGATGGTCCGACATTCGTCACCGGCCCGGGGCAGGCGAGGCAGGCGAGGCAGGCGAGGCAGGCGGGCGCATGATCCTGGCGGGTGCGGCGAAGACGGTGGAGCCGGCGGGGACATCCGTCGTCACGATGGAGCCGGGCCCGATCCGGGTGTCGTCACCGATCGCGATCGGACCGATCAGGTGCACGCCCGGAGCGATGTCCACCCGCGCACCGATCCTCGGAACATCCGCGGGCGGGGCATTCGTCCGCGCATACCCGATGGTCACGCCGTGACGAATGATGGTGTCATCGCCGACCACGCAGTACCGCGGGATCATCACGGCCTGGTGGTGCCCGATCAACACACGACGTCCGATGCGGGCGTCGACGGAGATCTCGGTGCCGTACACGTTGCGGATGACGATGTTGTTCACCGCCTTGAAGGCGATCAGGCCAACCCGGCCGACCAATCCCCCCCGTTCCAGGCTCCATCGCCCGAACCGGTGCACCGCGAGCACCTGAAAGCCCGGATGCAGCCACGAGCCGTAGTGGACAGCCCTGTCCTCGCGGAGCTGTTCGCGGAGCGAGACGGCGGGCCGGGAGTCATTGGACGTCCCGGTGGCCACAGCACCGACCGACTCGGTGCCGACCGACTCGGTGCCGACCGACTCACCGAGCACCGCTGAGCTCCTCGATACACGCGCGCAGCTCGCCGACGTTCGCGAAGGAGGCGAGTCGCTCGTCGGGAATCCGCACGTCGAACTCGGTCTCCAGCGCGTAGATCAGGTTGATGTGCGCCAGCGAGTCCCAGCCGGGTACGTCATCCGCCGTCGTGGTGTCGGAGACGACCAGGGCATGGTCGCTGAAGATCTCCTGGAAGACCCGCTCGAGGCGCTCCTGCACCATCAGCCGGCCACCTCCTGCATCGTCCGTGCGGATGTCCCCGCGTCTGGATGGCCGACCTCCCCCGAACGGGGCTCGGGCGGCCTGGATTCATTCGGGCCCGGCTGGTGCCGGCGGGTGTCGACGACCCGGATGAGGCCTGGCCGTTCAGGGGCGAGCACCACCGGCAGCAGCCAACGAGTGGAACCGTCGGCGCCGCCGTGGGCGGCCCCCACGCGCTGGAAGCCCAACCGGGCGTACAGATCCGCCACCAGCGAGTTCTTGGCGGTCGGAAGGTAGTGACCGCGCACAGCCGTGCAGCCGAGGCGCCGAGCCTCCGCGACGATCAGCTCGGCGAGCTCGCACTCCAGCGTGCGGCCGATGACCCGGCAGCTCATCAGCCAGGTGTCGACATCCAGCACCGCGGTACCGGCGACGAGGCCCGCGGCTGCCTCGGCCTCGGCGTCGGCCACGGCCTCGGCGTCGGCGTCGGCCACGACGGCGGCCACCCGACTGGCGATCACCACCGCGACCAGGCCGTGATCAGCGAAACGGTCGGCCAGCCGCACGCAGATGATCACGGTTGCCGGATCGGCCGCGAGCTCGGCGACCTCGGCCGCCCCGCGCCGCCGGGTCGTCAGGTTGAACTGGTTGGTCTTCCCGATGAGCTGGACGACCCGGGGCAGGGTCAGCTCATCGAGCGGAACCACGGTCGCGACCATCTCGAGCCCGCGGTGGAACTCCTCCAGCGACGACGCGGAGGCTTCGAGCTCGACGGCGCGGGCCCTGGCCCGGTACTGCTCGGTGCGGGCTGAGTCCTCCGCGGTCAGCGCACCCGGCTCGAAGAACGGGTAGTCGGCGAGCGCCCGCACATACTCGTGCGGGTCCTTCGGCAGTGCGATCACGTCGACCTCGGGAACGAGCTGGCGCACCACCTCACGCTCGGCCGGGTTGTCGTCGACGAAAACCAGGGAGTCCAGCCCGATGCCCAGTGTCTGGGCGATACGCCGGATCTGCGTGGGCTTGTCATCCCAGGACGCGCTGAACATCGCGATGTCGTCGAGGCGCAGCCGCATGGCGGGATGTCGGTCGAAAGCCGCCCGGGCATCCGCGTCATTGTTCTTCGAGCACACGGCAAGGACCACGCCGCGTTCACGCAGCAGGGCGATGTACTCCTGAAACTCGCTGAAGGCCTCGCCGGCCGGGCCGTCGCCCAACGCGATGCCCGCGAGACCGTCCTCGCCGAGCACTCCGCCCCACAGGGTGTTGTCCAGGTCGAGCACGAGGCACTTGCGGCTGGTGCCGAGCTGGGCACCCAGCACCGCGGCGGTGTGTCGGGCCAGCGCGGGTACGTGCGCGAGGGAGACCGCCTGCCTGGATCGATGCCAGTACCGCGGGTCGAACCAGCTGCGCTTGCCCACCGTCGCCGCCAGGCGCTCGCAGTCCACGAAGGAGACCTGGCCCGAGCCGGCCCCGATGCCCCCACTGCCCCCGATGTCCCCGCTGCCTCCGATGTCCCCGCTGCCTCCGGCGTCCCCGTTGCTCCCGCGGCTCCCGCTCGCGCCGCCTCCGACGCCCGCGGCGGCCTGGCCGAGCGCCACGTTGACGGCCGCGAGCAACGACGATCGGGCGCCCGATGCCTGCCTGGCAAGGTGGCCGAACGGTTCGGTCTCGGGCACCACGAAGGTGTGCTGGATGACCGCTGCCCCGAGGCGGTGGGTGATGATCTGCCACAACGACGTCCACCGCGCCGCCTCGACGGCGACGGCCTGCTCGGGGTCGCGCGCGAACGACGGCAGGGCCGTGTCGCCCGCGTGCACCGCGAGGATCACGACGTCCGGCCCGAAACGGTGCAGGCCGCTGGCGGGGTCCAGAACCTCCTGCCGGTACTGGCCGTAGCCGCACTCGTACACCTCGACCGCGACCCCCGCGCGCGCCGCGGCCAGGGGCAGCAACGCCGCGAACTGTGCCGTGGTGTAGCTGCCGAGCACCGCGACTCTGGCCGGCCGCAACGTGAGACCCGCTGCGGGAAGGGCCCGGCGCAGCACACCGGCGGCCGCCGACCAGCAGGTGAGATCGCCCCCGGCATCGGTCATCGCGAGCGCCCAGCGCACCGCGGCGGCGGCATCGCCCGCCCGTTCATGGGCGAGGGCAAGATCTCGGCACAGGCCGGCCGCCGGCACCTCGGTCATCGCCGCGGCACCGGCCAGCTCCTCGAGGCTCCGCGGACCTGTCCGCCGGGGATCAACCATCGATCGAATTCCTCCCTGGGCGCCACTCGCGGGCCGCCTCCGCCGGGGAGATACAGGACTAACTCTACCCTTACGTAAGAGTAGCCTGCCGAGTGCGGACGATCTCCGGGCTGATGCCCGAGAAGCCACTCGACGACCACGCCGCCGCGCCCGATCAGGTGACAGCGCACCTGGCGTCGCTCCACGCCCCGCGTCGACAGCTCCCGCCCCGCCAGCGGAATGCACCGGATTTCACCGAGTCCCACTGCCCGGTCAGCAGACACTCACGCTGCCAGCCAGCGCAACGGGCCCACCACGACGACGTAACAACCAGGACACTTCCGCGCGTGAGCGTACGAACATCGCGCGACGAGCGACCCGTCCGATCTCCTGCGGCGGCGCTCGGGCGCGGTGCGGCACCACTCGCCGGTTCGCCTCCGGTCTCCCCTGATCGGCGTCCGGCCGGCCCGACCCCGCGGAGGCACCGATGACCCAGGCAACGTGTGACGTGATCGCGCAACGCCAGCCCTCGGAGGAGGGCGCGGCGGCCACCCCGCGGAGCGTTTTCACCGCGACCGAGAGCGCGGACTTCCGTGCTGTTCTCGGGCATTTCTGCTCCGGAATCGTGATTGTCACGGCGATGGACGGCTCCGAACCCGTCGGCATGACCTGTCAGTCGTTCAGCAGCGCATCGCTCACTCCCCCACTGGTCATGTTCCTGCCCGCGCGGACGTCCACCAGCTACCCGAGAATCCGGGCCGCCGGGCACTTCTGCGTGAACGTTCTCGACAACAGCCAGGAGGCGGTGTCCGCACAGTTCTCCAGGAGTGGCACCGACAAGTGGAGCGGAATCAGCTGGACGCCGGCTGAGAACGGGGCCCCCGTGCTCGACGGCGCACTTGCCTGGATGGAGTGCACGTTGCACCGCGAATACGACGCCGGCGACCACGTGATCACTCTCGGTCTGGTCGAACGGCTCGGCGCCGCCGCAACCGGCGAGCCATTGCTCTACTTCCGCGGCGCCTACGGCCAGTTCCTGGCACGCTCCTGAAGCGACAGTCACGAAAACTCACAGGAGGGCCCTGTCATGCCGCAGCGTCGAGTTCTCAGTGTCGTCGGCAACCCCAAGCCGAACTCGCGCACCCGCACGGTGGCCGAGGCCGTCGCCGCCCGGGTGGCCGCCGCGATCCCGGCCGAGGGCGACGTCGTGACCGAGGTGATCGAGGTCAGCGCACTGGGTCCGGGGCTGCTGGGCTGGGGTGACCCGGCGGTGAAGGAAGCCGTCGCCTCGATGCGGACGGCGGACGCCCTGGTCGTGGCGACCCCGACCTTCAAGGCCACCTACACGGGGCTCCTCAAGCTGCTGCTCGACCAGATCGGGCAGGGCGAGCTCGGCGGGGTACCAACCGTGCCCGTGCTCGTCGCCGGGGCTCCCGAGCACGCGCTGGCGGTGGAGGTGCACCTGCGTCCGCTGCTGGTGGAGATCGGCGCATCGTGCCCGACCCGTGGCGTCTTCGTGCTTGATTCCACGCTTCCCGAGCTGCCCGCCCAGCTGGACACGTGGGCGACGGCCAACCTGGCCGCCATCACCGCTCTCGTCGAGTCCCGAGCCACGGTGTCGCAGGACCTCGGCTGAGACCCCGCGTCCTGTACCCGTCGCCTACCCGTCGGTCGCTGCCGGATACAGGACGCCGGCGTCGCCACCGGCGCCCTCAGAGGACGTCCCGGGCCACCACCGGACGTCCCAGGTCACCGTTCACGGGCAGGCCTCGGCGAGGCCGGCGAGGATGTCCCAGACCGACACGTCCGGCAGCCCAACGCCCAGGCCACCGTCGTCCGTGCCGTAGCAGCCACCGTTGCGGCCCTCCGCCGGTGGCACCCGTGGGTTGCCGCGTGGCGAGCCACCCGTGTCGCGAGCCTGGCCGCCCTGAGCCGCTTCGCCTCGGTCCGGGCTCAGGTCCGCACCGCCGGTGGACGATCCCGTCGTGCCAGCCGAGTCACCGGTCGACAGAGATCCCGATCCCGCGGCGTCCGTGCGGTCCGGTGCCGCGGGCGACGGCGACGACGACGGCCACGGCGTGATCCCGTGAAGGCCAGGGGCCGCTCCACCCGGGACAAGGCCCGGCGGCACCAGAGCACCCGGGCCCGCCAGGTCCTGGCCGGGTCGGACACCGGCCGGGAGCCCATCCCCTGGAAACGCCGGCCCTGGGGACGCCTGGCCAGGCAGCACCTGACCAGGCAGCACCTGACCAGGCAGCACCTGCCCGGGCAGCACCTGCCCCTGCGCTGTCGACCCTGGCATCGTCGGCCACGGCGGGACGACCGGCTGTGCGTAGGAGCCCGGGCCGCCGGAGCCGAACGGCGCGGGGAACTGCCGGACCGCCGCGCGCGGCAGTCCGCTCCCCAGGTCGCCGGTGCGCCCGTCCGTCGGGTGTCCGTCGGAGAGGCTGGGGTCCGTTCCGAGCGGCCGGGCGGTCACCGTCGCGTCCGGCTGATCTCCGCCCGTGGCGAGCACGCCGAAGGTCGCCACGGCGACCGTGAAGCTGGCCGCCGTCAGCAGGCCCGCCATCGGGCGATCGTCGATGCCCAGGAAGCCGATCCGGCCGCGGAGCAGGCCGACGATCCCGACCACCAGCGCGATCATGGCAAGGGCCGCGAGCACGCCGCTGATCAGGGCGATCACGGCTTGCCCTGCGACGTCACGCTTTCCCGCATGCGTCCCCCCAGCCACCGATCCGATGTCCGCGGGAACGTACCTCACTCAGGGTAGCAGGACGGTCTCAATTTCAGGTGTGTCGGCGTCTCGAGGCCTGCCCGACGATGGCTCGGCACCGACCTCACTCACCGCCTCACTTCCGAGCCGCGGGCTTCGACGCGGCAGGCTTCTGAGCCGGTTTCGACCCAGCAGGCTTCGACCCAGCCGGCTTCTGACCAGCCGACCTCGACGCAGCAGGTTTCTGAGCCGATGGCTTCGATGCCCCAGGCTTGGACGCCGTCGGCTTCGAGACAACAGGCTTCTGAGTCACGGGCTTTGCCCCTGCAGGCTTCGACGGCTTCTGAGTCACCGGCTTCGACGCGGCAGGCCTGGACACCGCAGGCTTCTGAGTCACCGGCTTGGCCGCCGCGGGCTTCGATGCCCCAGGCTTCGATGCCCCAGGCTTGGACGCCACCGGCTTCGACGCCCCGGACTCGGACGCGGCAGGCCTGGACACCACAGGCTTCTGAGCCGGCTTCGCGGTGCTGCTCTGGTTTGCCTGAGCCGAGGTGCGGGCGGCGAGTGGCGAGCGCGCTGACCGCGACGAGGGCTTCCCGGTGATCGGCTTTGCGCGGGCGAGCCGGTCGACCGACCGCCGGACCTGCGTGGCAAGCGCGCCGAGTCGATCGCCTCCCGCCGACTCCGCGGAACCGATCGTCCCCGCCGCGACCGCTGCCGTGGTGGTGGGCCACCAGGGGAACGTCGGCATTCGTGCCGGTGAAGGGCTCGCTGTCGCCGAGGTCGGGTCGGACGAGACCGCCGAGGCAGGGGCCGACGGCCGGGTCGTCGTCGGCCGGGTTGTCGACGTCGAGGCCGGCCCGGAGGTGGTTCTGGTCGCCGGCTTCGACGTCGGCGATGCCGTGGCGCGAGGTCGGACACTCGCGGACGGCGTGGCACGCGGGCTCGCGGAGGCCGTCGCCCGCGGCTTCGTGGAGGGCGTCGGCGTCGAGGTCGTTCTGGATGCCGCACCGCCCGGCGTCCGGCTCGTTCCCGTCGTCGGCCGCGGAGAGCGGGACGAGGATGTCGAGGGCGACGGTGACGCTGTCCCCCCACCGGCGGTCGTCCCGGCACCGGTGGTCGGCGGGTAGGTGCGGGTCGCGGTCGGGGACGGGTACTCCAGCCCCGGGATGCCGGTCACGCTCGTCGGTGTGGACGAGCGAGGCCAGGTCGACCCTCCGGGTGTGGACGCCGGCCGCGGGCTGCCGCCGGTTGCGCCGCCGCGCGGTGCGGCGACCCCACCGGAGGAGGTGCCGCTCCCAGATCCGCCAGGGCCGTCGGAGGCCCTCTGCTTGAGGTCGGGATCGTCCTCGGGGTCCGGGCCGGCCGACGCTGGTTGTGACCTGGCGGTGGCCTGCGGCGCCGGCCGCGGGGACGTCGACGCGTCGGCGGCGCCGCTGCCCGCGCCCGGGTCGTCCGGGGTGCTCCGGCGGGCTGCCGCCACGGACTCGCCCGATCCACCGAAGCGCACCGCGATGGCGCTCAGCGCGAGCACCGCGGCGAGACCGGCACCGGTGACGATCCCGGCGGTCCGGCGGTTACGTATCCAGGCCCATTCAGCGACGCCGCGCACGAGCCCAAAAAGGCCCGCGAAGACCACCAGGCCCGCCACGGCAAGAAAGAAGACGATCATCACACCCCCGGAGGCAGGCAACGGGCTCAGCCTAAGAGGCCGACCGCCACCTTCCGCTACGCCATAACCACAGTGCGCTTCCAGCAGTGCGAAACTCGAACCGCAGCAAACTGTCCAGAGTCAGGATAGGACCGGACGTACCTACCAAGGTCACATCGGGCTGGCGTCACACCCGTCCGTGCAACTCTCCGTACTCGTCTGATCGCCGTCGCGCCGCGCGCAACCGATCACCGCAGGCCGCGAGGACTGCGCTCAGACAGCACCGTGCGGGATCCGCCGCAGGATGCCGTCGAGATCGAGACCTGGCGGAAGGGTGCCGAAGGCCAGGCCGGCGTCACCCCCCACCCGGGCCACGCAGAACGCGTCCGCCACCGCCGGCGGGGCGTGCCGCACCAGCAGCGCGCCCTGCAGGAGCAGGGCCATCCGCTCGACCAGCCGGCGAGCGACCAGCTCCAGCTCGACCGGCTCGTCGGCGGCGAGGAGAGCGTCCAGGTCGTGGCGCAGCCGGCGCCAGGCGTCGTCGAGGTGGCGGTTCCCGCCGGCCGCCGCGTCGATCTCGGCCGCATAGGCGGCGAGGCTGGCCGGCTCGCGGCCGAGGGCGCGCAGCACATCCAGGGCGTTGACGTTGCCCGAGCCCTCCCAGATACCGTTCAGCGGCGCTTCGCGGTAGAGCCGCGGCAGCCCCGAATCCTCCACGTAGCCGTTGCCGCCGAGGCATTCGAGCGCCTCGGCGACCATGGCCGGCTGACGCTTGCACAGCCAGTACTTGGCGAGCCCGGTCGCGAGACGACGGAACGCCCGCTCGCCCTCGTCGCCCTGCTCGGCCCGGTCCACCGCGCCGGCCACCCGCATCACGAGCGTGACCGCTGCCTCGGATTCCAGTGCCAGGTCGGCCAGCACGTTGCGCATCAGCGGCTTGTCGACGAGCAGCGACCCGAACGCCGAGCGGTGGCGCACGTGATGTGCCGCGGCCACCAGGGCCGCCCGCATGCCCGAAGCCGTCCCGATCGCGGAGTCGAGCCTGGTGAGCGCGACCATGTCGATGATCGCCCGCACACCCCGGCCCTCCTCCCCGACAAGGTGGGCCAGCGTCCCGTCGAACTCCGGCTCGGCGCTGGCGTTGCTGCGGTTGCCGAGCTTGTCCTTGAGCCGCTGGATGAGGAACGGGTTACGGCTCCCGTCCGGAAGCACCCGGGGCACCAGCAGGCACGACAGCCCGCCAGGGGCCTGGGCCAGCACCAGGAAGACGTCGTTCATGGGCGCGCTGGTGAACCACTTGTGCCCTCGCAGCAGGTACGCCCCGCCCCCGACCGGGGTCGCCCTGGTCTCGTTGGCCCGGACGTCCGAACCGCCCTGCTTCTCGGTCATCCCCATGCCGGCCAGCAGGCCGCGCTTGCTCGCCGGCGGACGCAGGCCGGGATCGTAGACAGAGCTCGTCAGACCGGGCAGATAGACCGCGGCGAGGTCCGGGGCCGTCCGCACGACCGGCACCGCGGCGTAGGTCATCGAGACCGGGCAGAGGTGGCCATGCTCGACCTGGCCCCACACGAGAATCCCGGCCGCCCGTGCCACATGCGCGCCGGGCCGGTCGGCGGCCCACGCGGACCCGGCCAGCCCGGCCCGCACCGCCACGGTGAGCAGCTCATGCCAGGCCGGATGGAAGTCGACCTCGTCGATCCGGTTGCCGTACCGGTCGTGGGTCCGCAGCACCGGTGGATGGCGGTTCGCCTCGTCACCCCAGGACTGTGCCTCGGCGCCGCCCGCGAGCCGGCCGAGCCGGTGCAGCTCCTCCACCTGATCGCCGGCACCCTCACGGACCAGCGCCGCCAGCAGCGGGATGTCGTCGGCGACGTCGTGGCCGACCAGCGGAGGCGGCTGGTTCGTCACCCGGTGGGTCGGACCGCCACCAAACGTCGTCATCTGTCGGACCTCCCGGTCTGCCCGGGCACCGTTGACGGACGAGCCCCGGCCCGCGATCGCTACCGGGACATCTTCGCCTGCCGACCGCGCATCCGCTGCCGACCGCGCACCCGCTGCCGGCCTCGGCCGGCGCGAGCGCCAGTGGGTGCACCCGCAGGAGCATCACCGGGAGCCATCATCCAGGCGACGTCAGCCGGGCGACGTCAGCCGATTCCCTCGGCAACGCTCCAGCCACGGACCATCGGGCGCGCACCCACGCACCTCAGCGCCATCTCGACGACCTCCCGCACCACCGGTTCGGCCTCCCTGCCATCGCGAGGCAGGTCATGGGCCATCGGGACCGGGCCGGCGAGCACCTCACCGATCGCGCCGGTCAGGGCCGCCGCGGCGACCACCGGATCCTGGGTGGGCAGCATCCCCGCCTCGACCCCCGCGCGGATCAGAGCCGCGAAGACATCCCGGTAGCGCCTGCGGAAGTCGCGCCGCTGCGCCTCCAGCGCGGAATCCGACGGCGCGACGAGCAGCGCGTGGACCAGCCCTCGACGCGCCAGCACCCGCCGGGTGAACAGGGCGACCGCCAGCACGAGGCGATCCACCGGATCTCCCGCGGCGGCGGCGAGGCCGACGCCCCGCGCCGGGCTGGGCTCGCCGGCCACCGCACGGATGAGCGCCACCTCCTGCGCCGCGGCTCGCCGGAAGACCTCGCACACCAGCTCCGACTTGGACGGAAAATGCTGGTAGACGGAACCGACCGACATGCCTGCCGCTGCCGCGACCGCCGTGACGGAGGCGCCGGCCCAACCGGCTTCGGCGACGAGATCCGTGGCCGCCGCGACCAACCGCTCACGGGCCGCGGCGAGCCGGTCATCCACAACGGCAGGGCGACGGTAGGGCACGGAGAGAGTGAACCATCGCCCACGCCCCTGAACCACGACGCGGGCAGAATTCAGCCCGGAGCGGCCAGCACGATCAGGCTACTGCATACCGTAACCGGGCGCGGCGCACGCGGACCCGAACCGACAGGTACGGACGCCCAGCGAAACCCTTTAACGAGAAATCGTTCCGGACACGGAGGATTCAGGACTGAGCCGGTAGCGAGACGCACCCGGAACAGCCCGACGCCAGACAGCCATGACCATCACCGCACCCCCACCATCCCGGCCGGGGCCCGGCAATCGATTTGACACCGGCTGGAACCAGCGGCTTTGAGTCACGCCCTTTCTACCACACCGACCATCCGCCGATCCGCGCGTAATCCCACGGGCTCGTCACCCCGACAGCCCTTTCTACTGCGCCCACTGCGCACCAGTAGCGCTGTGTCATGCCAGCCAAACCGCACGACAACCTGCCGCCCTCCACACAGACAAGACGAGGACCAGCACGTTCGCTCGACCACAAGTCGGATCACCGGAAGCGACGCCCTCCCACCATCCCGATCGAGGACATGATCGAGACTACGGAGCGTGCGACCGTCCGAGACCCGGCGGCAACGACTGTCCGACCTTGCCACCGCTACGCTTCCGCATGATCGCTACGTGCTGCGAAGCGGCCGGCGCCCGGCTACCTTGCGGCATGGAGAGACCACTGCGGGGCACCCGGAAGCCACGGCATCCCCCTGCCGCGAGAGTGGCCTACGGCCCGCCATCCGGGCCATCACTCGCACCACCGACGGATTGGCAGCCGTGGTCCCGCAGTGATCAGCGGCCACGCACCAGTTTGACCGCGCAACGATCATCGGCCGAAATGGCTCCGTGCTACACACATGACCTGGCGGATTCCTGGCCACCGGCAATTCGTCCGGCCGGGCACCGGTGACGAAAGAACGCGGCGACCTACCGGCCGGCGAAAGTCTCGAGACGCACACTCGTATGCTCTTCCTGCCGGGATTGCACAGACCGCGGCAATACCACGGTCCAGGTCGGTTCCGGCACGAGGCCGTCATGCCGACGGCGAGATGGTGGAACGGAAACCGACTGATGACGATGGCCCGCCGGCGGCGCCCGATGGCGACCGACGAACACGCCTGGCCACCGGTCAGGCGGCGGTTGTGGTTCCATAACCCGGTCCGGCTTGCCTGTTCACCCCTCCTGAGCGGCGTCTTCGCGATCCTCGTGCTGAGCGCGGTCGCACTGGTCGTCGGCGGGCGCTGGCTCGACGGCGCCGAGAGCACCCGCCTCACGGGCCGCGCGAATCTGATCAGGAACCTGGCGAGCTGGGAAGCCGGCACCGACGACCCGGCCGGCCTGCGCGCCCTGGTCGACAGCACGGCATTCGAGCGCGGCAACTCCGGTCTCAACAACCAGTTGGCAGCCAGGTTCCAGTTCACCACCAGCGGCGACACCACCCTGCTGGTCGCGTTGATCGACCGGTCCGAGGCTCCCCTCACGATCAGGCCGGCGCACGAGACCCTCGACGTCACGGACCTCGGGCCCGCATGGGCGACCGCCTGGCGCGGCGGCAACGCGGTGTCACCGGTGTTCAGGCTGAACGGGCTGGTCGTGCGGGCCACTGTCGTCCCGGTGGGCGGGGCCAGCCCCTGGGCCGTCCTCGTCAGCGTCTCCTCCGAGGAATCCGGCGCCCAGCTCGGCACCGCGCTGGGCGCGCTGCTGCGCCTGCCCGGCAAGGGCTCCGTATCGACAGTCGATCCGAACGGCGTCGCGCTGGTCTCCACGGACAGAGCGCTGATCGGAACCCGGGTGCTCGACCCGGTGCGGCTCGGCGACACTCGACGCTCGGCCGGCGAGCCCACGATCTGGACCACCGGCGGTGAGAACGGCTACACCCACATCGCCGCGGCCCAGCCGACCACCGGGTACTTCACCTACCTCGCCCAGCCGACCGGCCAGTTATACGCGCAGCTGCGGACCCAGCACTCCCACCGCATGGTCACCCTGCTGGTGGTGACGGTCGTCGCCGTCCTCTCGATTGCCGCCGTCGGTCTGCACGAGCAGACGCGCGCCCTGCGCCGGCGTGACGATCTACGCTCCCTGCTCGCCGCCAGCCGCGACATCGTGATGACCGTCTCGGCGGACGGCCTCCTGGAGTTCGTGAGCCCGGCGGTGCTGTCCCGGCTGGGGCACGACCCCGCCGAGCTTCGCGGGCGGCAGCTTTCGGCGCTGGTTCACCGCGCCGACATGTCCCGGGTCGCCGCGGTGCTGTCCGAGGCGCATCCCTCGACGGTGATGAACGTCCGGCTGTTGTCCAGCACCGGCGGCGAGCACTGGTTCGATGTGTCGGCGCGGCGGCTCGCCGACACGGTTCGTCCAGGACAGGTGGTCCTCACCTGCCACTCGATCGAGCGGCGGCGGGTTCTGCTCGACGAGCTCGGGTTCCAGGCCGAGCACGACCCGCTCACGGGCCTGGCGAACCGGGCGACCTTCGATGATCGCCTCGCCACCGCACTCGCCGACCGGGAACCGGCCGGGCCCGTCTCCGTGTTGTTCATCGACCTGGACCATTTCAAGCCGATCAATGACAACTACGGGCATGCCGCCGGCGACCGGGTACTGACCGTCGTGGCCGAGCGGCTCACCGCCGTGCTCGCCGCCGTACCTGTCGCGGGTGCGAAGGCGGCGGCCCCCGCGGCCGATGCCGTGCCGCCGATGGCCGCCGGCACACCCACGCCCTGCCGCTTCGGTGGCGACGAGTTCGGTGTCGTCCTCCCCGGCGTCGGCGAGGAGAGCGCCGCCGAGCTCGCCGAGCGCATCGGCGCGGTGCTGCGTGAACCGATCGCGCTGGACACGGCCGAGGTCACTGTCGATGCCAGCATCGGAGTCGGCGTCACCCGCGCCGCGTGTCCACCGGAACACCTGGTCCGGACCGCGGACGAGGCGATGTACCGAGCCAAGGCCGCGGGTCGCGGCTGCCACGCGCTCAGCGTCGCCGAGGCAGGGGCCGAGGTCGAGGCCGTAGCCCACACCACGGACCGCGGCACGGGCGTGAACAGCCACACGAGCGCAAACAGCCACGCGATCGTAAACAGCCGCATGGGCGCGAACAGCCACACGAGCGTGAACGGCCACACGAGCGTGAACGGCCACACGAGCGTGAACGGCCACACGAGCGTGAACGGCCACACGAGCGTGAACGGCCACACGAGCGTGAACGGCGATGCCACGGTCGACGCGGGCGTCGGCGCAGGCGCCGGCGAGAGCGTCGACGGGGGCCCGATCACGGGCCGGCATCGGACGGAGCAGGAGCCAGCGAGCCCGGCACGGACAGCGCAGTCGGCCCCGGGAAGCTCCGCAGCGTCGCGAGCGGTCCCAGCGCCGACAGGCGGCGAAAGGGCGATCTCGCGACGGTGGCGTGGACGGGCGGGCCGCGGCGGCCGCGGCCGCCGCGGGGCCGCGCCGTACCGGCCGGGCGGCAGGCGTCAGCGGCGGCTGACCGCCGTCTTCCCTGCCGCGACGGTCCTCGTGGTCCTGCTGGGCACGGCGGCCACCGGGCTGTCCGTGGAAGCCTCCGCGGGCGACCGGGCCCAACGGCAGCGACTGGCGGCCGGCGCGGCGCTCGTCGAGCACTTCGCCGAGTACGCGCACGCTGTCAGCGACCCCGCTCGGCTTACCGGTGCCGTCTCGGAGTTTCCGTGGGACCTCGACAACCACGCCGCCCTCGCCGAAGCCCTGCGAACCATGGCCGCGACGCCGATCGCCGGCCCCAGCGCACTTCTCGCCGTGGTCGATCGGACCGGCAGGCCGATGGCGGTCGAGCCACCCGGGGCGGAGGTGCCGATTCCTCCGGACAACCCGCTGTGGGCCCGCTCCAGTCAGGGCGGGGCGCTGACTCCGCTGCTGCCGGTCGCGGGCGGTGCCCGAATCTGCGCCGTCACCCCGATCCTGCGGGACGGCGTGACGGCCGCTCAGCTCATGATGTGCCCGACGAACATCCTGCCGGCGGCCCGGATCCTTCGCACGACCGACGGACTGTCCAGTGACCTCGGCCAGGGCGGCATCTCGATCCTCGACCAGAACGGCCAGGCGGTCCTGGCCTGGGACGGGACTCTGGTGGGCCGCGTCCTGGTCGACCCGGCCGAGCTTGTCGGCATCCGCAACGGCAAGCCCAGGCAGGTGCACTCGCGCAGCGGACCCGACACGATCGCCGTCGTGGCCGCGATCAAAGGCGGCGGTTACGTGCTGCTCGACCAGACCGCCGACGTGGTCGAGCAGAGTGTGCGGGAGCATCGTCCAGTCGGCAACGGGCTGCTCTTCGGCATCATCGGTGTGACGATCATCGGGCTCGCGGTCTCCAACCGGCGGCAGGAGCGCGCCATCCGCCAGGACCTCGACGAGCTCGGCGTCCTCCTGCACGAGGCGAGCGACATCGTCATCCTGCTCGACCGCGGCGGGCGGCTCGCCTTCGCCAGCGCGGCGGTCGGCAACCTGCTGGGCCGGGACGGAGCGACGATGGTCGGCCATGACCTGCTGTGCTACGTGCACCCCGACGACCGGCCCGCCGTACGCATGCTCCTGAACGCACCGCTGGACGGACCATCGCTACAGGATGTCCGGCTCAAGACGCAGGACGGCGCCTACCGCTGGTTCGACATCGAGGCCGCGGCCTGGGAGATGCCGGCCTCGGCGGGGCAGCCGCATGTTCCCGTCCTGACCTGCCGGGAGATCGGGCAGTGGCGGGGTCTCACCGAACAGCTGCGTCGACGAGCCCGCCACGACCCGCTCACCGGCCTGCCCAACCGGGCGGCGCTCGCGGAGCACCTGGAGACGATCTCGCGCGACCAGGCGGCCTTCGCGATCCTGCTCGTCGATCTCGACAGGTTCAAACCCATCAATGACACCTTCGGACACGCGGTCGGTGACCACGTGCTGCGCGTGGCCGCGGCGCGAATCCGGCGGATCCTCACCTCCGAGGGCGACACCGACACCGGCATCGATCACGAGGGCGACAGCCGCGACGACGACGCCGCTGGAGATGCCGCGTGTGGCTGCGCCGCGGACACCACGCAGTCGCTGTCGCTGGATGGCGCGCTGCCACTGGCAGGCACGGTGTCACTGGATGGCGCGCAGTCGCCGGATGGCACGCAGTCGGTGGTCGGCGCGGGCGACGGGTCCGGCGGAGCCGCCCTGGGCCTCGGGGGCGGTGAGCGGAACGACGAAGGACGACGCCGGTTGCGCCGGCCGTCGTCCTGGCTGTGCGGCATCGCGGGGCGGGCCTGGTACCGGCCCGAGCGGGGAGCGGTGTTCCGCGTGGGCGGTGACGAGTTCGTCGCCGTCCTGACCGGGTCCACCGCGCCCACCGGTGGGCTGGACGTGGAGACGGTGGCCTGGCACGCCGCGGATCGGATCACCTCGGCGCTACGCCGGCCCATCCTCGCGGACGGGCAGCTGGTGTCGGTGGGCGCCACCGTCGGCGTCGCGCTCTCCCGCGGGGTGGCCGACCCGCAGGCCGTCGTCGGGCTGGCCGACGCCGCCATGTACGAGGCGAAGCGGGCCGGCGGCGGCCCCCCGGCCGCACCGCCAGCACCTCCCGCGCGCCGCAACCGCGCCGGCCGGATCGCCCTCGCGGACCCGGCGGATCCCGCGCGCTCGCCGGATCCCGGGCATCCGATGACGCGAACGGACCACACAAACGACACAGTCAGCCGGGACGGTGTCGGCAGGGCAGGCAGCCCGCTTCCCGGAGCAGGTGTCGAGCACGTATGGTGACCAATGCTGGCACATCGCGACACGAGACCTCGTGGTTGCGCCATCCAGCATCAGGGTCGTGCCGTATGGTGTCGCCGTTCGGCTGACAGGCGGCGATGAGGTCCTGGTTGAGGGCGACCGAGGTGGCGCGTGCGGAACCCATGTAGTGGTGAGGCGCCCCGGCACGTCCGGCCTCGGGCGCTTGTGGTGGACGATCAGGAGATGATCCGGGTCCTCGCGGCGCGGGTGCTGGCCGACGGCGGCTGGGCGGTGGACACTGCCGCCGGCATCGCCGAGGCCCTCGCACTGCGGCCGCTGGAGTTCGACGCAATCATCATCGACACCCGGCTCGGCCCGGAACGAGGCACCGAGCTGTTCGCCCTGCTCCGTGCGCAGGACCCGCTCGTCTCCCGGCGCTGCCTCGTGCTCACCGGCGCCGTCGCCGACCCCACACCGGACGAGGTGGCGGTTCTCCTCAAGCCCTTCCGGGCGGACGACCTCCTCGACGCGGTCAACCGACTTGCCGGCCACCGCCCCGCCGAGAACGGCCCGTGGGACGGTGTACGCCCCGGGCGCGCCGGGTGAGCCAGCCGAGACCAGTCGGGCCGGCCCACGCAACCGAACGCCTCATGTTCCTCATGATCGCCTTACAGGAACGCGAGAGCCGGGCGCTGACCGACGCCCTGCACGACGGCCCGATGCAGGAGCTCACCGGCATCCTGCTGTCGCTGGCGAGCCTGCGCCGCAACCTGACCGAGGACCTGGCCGAACGGGTCACCCAGATCGAGACCAGGCTGCGTGACACCGCGGCCACGTTGCACCGGCCGCCGTCGCCGTTCCGTCCGGGCAGCAGCCCACGGCAGATGCTCGAGCTCGGCCTGACCCAACGGGTCGAGGGGGTGCTCGTGGAAAGGCTGTACATCAGCCTGGACCTCGATTCCGCCCCGCCGGTGCTGGGAGAGGTCGCCGTTCTGCTCGCCGCCGTTCAGTTGCTCCTTCAGGAGAGCGATCCGATACACCAGGCCGCGCGTGCCCTCGTGTCGGTGCGGGCGAGGCCCGAGGGCATCGACCTGGCGCTGCGGGTCGCGTATGCCGACACGGTTCAGCCCTTCGCCCCGGATCTCACGGCCGAGGCCGACGACCAGGTGCGGCCCGCCGGCGCCGACGACGAGGACGGCCCACTGGCCACGCGGGACAACGCGGCGAGCTGGCGGGAGCGACTCGCGCCGATCGCGCAGCTGTTGGGCGCCGAGCTGCGGACGGACCCCGCGACCGGCGCGTGGTCGGCCGCGGTGCGGTTGCCGCGGCGCGGCAACCGGCAGCGATAGCGGCAGCAGCAGCAGCGGCAGGCCCGGTTCAGCCGCCGCCGTCAGCCGACCAGGGGAGCGGGTACGGGCCCGCCTGTGTCGGGGCCTGGCCCAGCGCGGGCCGGGGCGTCGGGGCGGCGTCGAGCACCTCGCGCACCTTGGACAGCAGCACCCGCTCCGAGAACGGCTTGGTGAGCAGGGCGAGCCCGGGAGCGAGCGTTCCGTTCTGGGCGAGTGCGGGATAGGCGTACCCGGACATGTAAAGCACCCGCAGGCTCGGGCGCCCGAGGCAGATCCGCTCCGCCACCTCCCTGCCCAGCACCTGCGGCATGACGACATCCGTCAGCAGCAGGTGGATGTCGACCGTCAGCTGCTGGGCCATCGTGATCGCCTCGGGCCCGCTGCGGGCCGTGATCACCCGATAGCCGTTGCGGGCGAGGATGCGCCGGGTGAGCTCGCGCATCGCGGACTCGTCCTCCACGACCATGATCGTCTCGCCGCCGAACAGCTCACCGGCCGCCGCGACCTCCTCGATCGCCGGTACCGCGCCCTCGATCGCCGGCAGCATCGCGCTGACGGTGGTGCCGACGTCGACCGTCGAGATGATCTCCACGTGGCCGCCCGCCTGGGTGATGATGCCGTAGACGGTCGCGAGGCCCAGCCCGGAGCCCTCGCCCTTCGCCTTGGTGGTGAAGAACGGCTCGAAGGCCCGCGTGACCACGTCCGGGCGCATGCCCGTGCCGCTGTCGCTCACCCTCAGATGCACGAAACGCCCGGGGCGTGAGCCCGGATGGGTGGCGGCCGCCTCCTCGTCGACCCGCACGTTCGCCGTGTCGATGGTGAGCGTGCCGCCACCGGGCATGGCGTCCCGGGCGTTGACCGCGAGGTTGACCAGAACCTGCTCGATCTGGCCGACGTCGGCCAGCACGGGCCACAGGTCGGGGTACGCGGAGGTGTGCAGCTCCACGTGCTCGCCGAGGGTGCGGCGCAGCAGCTGCTCCATGTCGTGCACGACCCCGTTGAGGTCGAGCGGCCTGGGCTGCACGACCTCACGCCGGCCGAAGGCGAGGAGCTGATGGGTCAGCTGCGCGGCCCGGTCGGCGGCCCGTTGGATCTGCTCGATGTCCTGCCGGGCGGACTCCCAGCGGCCGCCCTGGATCTTCGCGGCGTCAGTGACGACCTCACCCACGAAGGTGGTGTAGTTGATGATGACCGCGAGCAGGTTGTTGAAGTCGTGCGCCACCCCGCCCGCGAGCTGGCCCAGGCTCTCCAGCCGCTGCGACTGGTGAAGCTGCACCTCCAGCCGCTCCCGCTCGGCCTGGGCCCGTAGCCGCTCCCGCTCCGCCTGCGCTTCCAGCCGGTCGGTGACGTCACGGATCGCGGCGGAGACGAGCAGCCCGTCGTCGGTCTCCAGCGCGGACAGCGAGATCTCGGCCGGGAACTCCGTGCCGTCCCGGCGCCGCGCGGCGAGCTGCATGCCCGCGCCCATCGGGCGTGGCCGCGGATCGCTGAAATAACGCTCGCGGTGGCGTGGGTGCAGGTGCCGGGCCGACTCCGGCACGAGGATCTCGACCGACTGGCCGACCAGCTCGTCGCGGCCGTACCCGAACAGCCGCTCGGCCTGCGCGTTCACCAACGCGATGCGGCCATCCGGACGCACACCGACGATCGCGTCCGGCGCCGCTTCCAGCAGGCCCCGGAACATCGCCTCGGCACGCTTACGACTTGTCACATCACGGATCGCTGCCGTGACGAACGTGCCGTCGGCGGTCTGGACGGCCGAGAGCGAGATCTCGGCCGGGAACTGGGTCCCATCCCGGCGAAGGGCCGCGAGCTCCATCCCCGCGCCCATCGGCCGTGGCCGCGGATCCGCCAGATAGGCGCCCCGCCGAGCCGGATGGGCCGCGCGGAACACCTCGGGAACGAGGATCTCCACCGGCTGACCGACCAGCTCCTCGCGGCTGTACCCGAACAGCCACTCGGCCTGGGCATTCACCAGGACGATGCGGCCATCCGGGCGAACACCGACGATCGCGTCCGGCGCGGCATCCAGCAGACTGCCAGGCGGGACGTCGGCATATCCCGCCAACGACAACTCCCAGACTGTGAACGATGTGTCACGCAATGACGCATGTTAGCCCGCGCCGCTTACCAGGATCGACCTCGTACGGATTGAAACGGAATCCTTATAAGGAACATACGATCTAGCCTGCCAGGTGCCGGACGCCGCACGGCCACGGCCAGCGGCGACCACGACCTGCGACCGGCTACCCGGGACCAGCGGGGAGCGGTAAGCAGTGTGCAGCGAGCGGTGAGGCCAGTCCGCCCCACGAAGGTGGTGCCAGCACCCCCGCCGGGGTGACCCCAGCCTGCTGGCGCCGACGGTGCCGAATCGGCTGAATATTGCCATGGCGCGCAACCGCAGGGCGGGCGACAGTACAACCAGCCACACCACGAACGACCACACCACGGGGAACGACCACACCGGGCGCGACCACACCACCGGGCGCGACCACCCGGCCCGCGGCGACGGCCCGGGCGCCGGCGTCCGGACGGCGGCCGCGGCGACAGCAGCGACAGCAGCAGCCGGCGCTACCAGGCCAGCGGACATCACCACAGCGAACGGCGACACGAAAAACATCAACACAGTCCGGACGACGCGTATCACCGTACTGCTCGCGGACGACAACCTCATCGTCCGCGAGGGTGTCCGGGCGCTGCTTTCCCAGGTCGCGGACATCTCGGTCATCGGAGTCGCCGCCGATCACGACGAACTCGTGCGGGCCGCCGGCCGGCTGCGTCCCGAGGTGGTCGTGACCGACATCCGCATGCCGCCGGACTTCACCGACGAAGGGGTACGCGCAGCCCAGCTCATCCGCGCGGCGAACCCGGCCACGGGCATCGTGCTCCTCTCCCAGTACGACGAGCCCGACTACGCGATCGCGCTGCTTCGGGACGGTGCGTCCGGCTATGCCTACCTCCTGAAGGAACGGGTCGCCGACCCCGATCTGCTGGCCCGGGCCATCCGCGAGGTGGCCACCGGTGGCTCCCTGCTGGACCCCGACATCGTCGCGGCCGTCATGACACCGGTGCGCGAGTCCGGGACGCTCAGCCCGGAGCAGGAGGAACTGCTGCGCGACGTCGCCCACGGGCGGCCCGTCGCCGCGATCGCGGCACGTCACGGCGACACCCCCGCCGCGGTCAACGCGGCGATCGACACCCTGCTGCTCCGGCTCGCCCAGGGCGCGAGTGCGGGGCAGGCCGGGGCGCTACGCCGACTGCGCATGCTGCACGAGGCGCTGATGAAACGAGAGGAGCAGGACGCCGAGCTCGCGCGGCTGCTGCCCAGTGGCCTGGCGGAGAAGCTGCGCGACGACGCGACGGCCGCCAGTCGCGCGGAACGCCTCGACGTCACCGTCCTGATGTCGGACATCCGCGGCTACTCGGGCATCGCGCAGCGCACGGACCCGATGGTGCTCGCGCACCAGCTCGACGAGCACCGACGTGAGATGAACGCGGCGATCCTCGACGAGGGCGGCAGCGTCCTGCAGTACGCCGGCGACGCGGTCGTCGCCGTCTTCGGCGCGCCGAATCCGACCAGCGACCACCGGGAGCGGGCGGTGCACGCCGCCCAGGCCATGCACCGCCGCCAGGACGCCCTGAACGAGCAGTGGGCCAGGCGCGGCGGCCTGGAGCCTTTCGGGCTGGGCGTCGGCGTCTCCACGGGCGAGGTGGCCGCGGCGCTGCTGGGCTGTGACGCCCGCCGGGAGTACACCCTGGTCGGCGACACGATGAACCTTGCCGCCCGGCTGCAGACCATGGCCGAGGCGGGCGCGACGATCCTCAGCGCGGCAACGGCGGCGGTGCTTCCGGCCGACCTCGTCGTCCCGCTGGACCCGCGCCCGGTGAAGGGGCGGGTCGGCGACGTGTTCGCGTTTCGGGTGCACCCCGCCTGGCCCACCCCGCCGGCCGGCGTGGCCTCGGCGACGGCTTCCGTGTCGGCGCCCGTGCCCGTACCCGTGGCCGTGCCGGTGTCAGCGCCGGTATCGGTGCCGGTATCGGTGCCCGTGTCAGTCCCCACGCAGGCGCCCGCGATCGGGGCGCGACGGGACGCGACCGGACCCGGGGCATCCCGGGCCGCGTCCGGCAAGTCTCCGCGCCGGCGTCGGAGGCTCCTGCGGCCCGCGGCCTGAGGGGGGCCTGGTTCGGCACCCGCCCGGTCCCGCCTGGTGCCCGTTCGATCCCTTGGGTCCCGTTTGACCGACCCCCTGACCAGGGCCGTCGAGTGGCCGGGGTCGGGCTCCGAGAGAGGATGAAGCCGACCGAGGTGCCGACCGAGACGAGCCGCTGGTGGCCTGGCCCGGCCTCGGCCCGACCGCCGGGCCCCCGCCGGACCGGACGGCCGGACAGGACGGCCGGACCAGGACGGCCGGACCAGGACGGCCGGACCAGGACGGCCGGACCAGGACCAGGAGGAATGCGATGACGCTGTCGGAGCGGTCAGTGCCGAAGGCAGGCCGTGGCGTGGCTGTCGTGACCGGTGGGAGCAGAGGGATCGGGGCGGCGTCCGCCCGGCTGCTCGCAGGATCCGGGTGGACGGTCTGCCTCACCTACCGCAAGGAGAAGGACGCCGCCGCGGAGGTCGTCCGGGCCTGCGACGCCGCCACGCGCGAGTTCTACGCTGCGCACGGCCTGCCCGGGACGCCGACCGGAGCGATCGCCGTCGCGGCGGACGTCGAGGACCCGGCGAGCATCCCCGCGGTGTTCACCGCCGCGGACAGCCTCGGCCAGCTCACCGTCCTGGTGAACAACGCCGGGGTCACCGACCGGGCCGCCCGGGTGGACGAGATGACGGTCGACCGGTTGACCCGCATGTTCACCATCAACACGATCTCGGTGATCGTGTGCGCCGGCGAGGCCGTGCGCCGGATGTCGACCCGGCACGGCGGGGCGGGCGGGTCGATCGTCAACATCTCCTCCGCGGCGTCCCGGCTCGGCAGCCCGGGGGTCTACGTCGACTACGCGGCCAGCAAGGGCGCGGTCGACACGTTCACGATCGGCCTGGCCCGGGAGGTCGCGGGCGAGAAGGTGCGGGTGAACGCGGTCCGGCCGGGGATCATTCTCACCGACATCCACGCGACCACCGGGGACCCCGACCGGCCGGCGCAGGCGGCGAGCAGCATCCCGGCCGGCCGGCCCGGCACCGCCGACGAGGTCGCCGACGCCGTGGCATGGCTGTGCTCGGACGGTGCCTCCTACACCACCGGCGCGATCGTGGACGTCTCCGGCGGACGCTGAGCCGTCCACCGGAGAGCACGCCCGGCCTCCGGGCGGGAACCGGTGGTGGGCCGGCTCAGCCCACCGGCCCACCAGCACCAGCCCCCGTCAACGCCCGGAGGGCGGCCGGAACATCACGAGCGCGGTCGGGTTACGCCGGGCGTAGCGCATCGCGGCACGTTCACACGAGCCGCTGACCCACTCCAGGGTCCACTCGACGTTGACGAGGCTGACGACGTCCGCGACCCGCTGCTGGAACTCGTCGTCGACCTCCTGCTCGGCGTTGCGGGAGGCGTACGCGACGCCTTCCATCCCGAACGCCCCGTACATGCCCGTGGACCAGCGGGCCCACCGCGACCACCGGTCACGCACGGCCACGACGACCAGCCGGGAACCCATCCGTGCCGCGAGCTCCGCCGCCAGCAGGACATCGGCGAGATCTCCGGCGTCTCCGGCGCGAAGGCCCACGATCACATGACTGCCCGACGTCGTCCGCGTGGCGAGTCGACGTCCTTCCGCCTGCTCCACGGCTCCTCCTCCACCGACGCCTACTCGGCCGCCAACTCGACCAAGAATGATGGCCAGATTGTGATGTGTGACGTCACAAAGGGGAAGTGGCAAACAGGATCCTTTTTCCTCCGACCGCCCCCTGGGGTGCGCGACACCGCTGTTCGGCGTAGCCGGCTGGCCGCCTGGTCCACTCGCACCATGAGGCCGGTTTCCGTCCCGGGATTCTGCCCCGCCACGGCGGCCTGTACTCGGATCGGTCGCGGGTGGTACACGAATCAGTCGCGCGCGGGCGGCACGGACACCGAGAATCGGTGGCTCCACGCAGTGGCCCCACCACCCGATGAAGTGCCGTTCACGCTGCGGAGCAGCTCCGAACACCGGAAGCGAGGAACTGACATGTCAGTGCTGGACAGATTCCGCCTTGACGGCAGGGTCGCCGTGCTCACCGGTGCTTCCTCGGGCCTCGGGGTCGGATTCGCCCGTGGCCTCGCCGAGGCCGGTGCCGACCTCGCCCTCGGCGCGCGGCGCACGGACCGACTGGCAGCCACCGCGGCGCTGGTGGAGAAGGAAGGTCGCCGGGCCGTCTGCGTCGGTACGGACGTCGCCGACCCCGCCGCCTGTCAACGTCTCGTGGACGAGGCGATTACCACCTTTGGGCGGGTTGACATCCTGGTCAACAACGCAGGTCTGGGTTGGGCGGCCCCGGCGACGCGGGAGACTCCGGAGCAGTTCCGTTCCGTCATCGACGTCAACCTCAACGGCTGCTACTGGATGGCTCAGGCCGCCGGCCGGGTCATGCAGCCCGGCAGCAGCATCGTGAACATCTCCAGCGTCCTCGGCCTCAAGAGCGGCGGGCTCCCCCAGGCTGCCTACTCGGCCAGCAAGGCCGGCCTGATCGGCCTGACCCGCGACCTGGCCCAGCAGTGGACCGCGCGGCGCGGGATCCGGGTCAACGCCCTGGCGCCCGGCTTCTTCAAGACGGAGATGACCGACCTCTACCAGCCCGGCTACGTGGAGGAGCGGGAGTCACGCATCCTCGCGGGGCGGTTCGGTGAGGTCGAGGAGCTGACCGCCGCGCTGGTCTTCCTCGCCTCCGACGCCGGCAGCTACGTCACCGGCCAGACGCTCGTCGTCGACGGCGGAATCACCGTCATCTGACCCGCGAGGGCGACCACTGCTCCCAGGCAAGATCTGAGGATCTTGGGATCCCGCACCGCCGCGAAGAACTGGCAATTCACCTCAAAAGGTGCAAACTGCACTTGGTGAACCGCAAGAAGTGAGGATTTTGGTCGTTGGAACGACCAAAATCGTTCACTCTTGCGACTCGCCAAGCCGGGCCACCGGGCCACCGGGATCTCGGAGGCCCGGCCGCGCTCGCGGAGGTCCGGCCGCGCTCGCGGAGCCGGCCCGGTCCACCCGGGCAGGTCAGGTCTGCAGCGGCACCAGCTCGCGGACGAAGCCGTCGAGGAACTCCGGCCAGCCGGCCGGCCCGATCGCCGGGTAGATGACGAACTTGCTCACCCCGGCCGCCACATACCTCGCGATGAGATCCCGCGCCGCGGCCCAGCCCAGCGGCACGAGCTCGGCCGGGTCGCCGTCGGGCCGCCGAGCCCGCAGTGCCTCCACGGTCGACGCCGAAAGCTCGCCGAACGTGACGCGCAGGCTCAGCCCGAAGTGCTCGGGGTCGATCTCCCGGCCCGCCGCCGCGGCCGCGGCGTTGATCGCCGAGATGCCGGCGGCGGCCTCCGCCGGATCGATCAGGCTGGCCAGCCATCCGTCGCCGAGGCGGCCGATGCGACGCAGGGCCGCCGGCGCCGCACCGCCGAGCCAGATGTCGAGTGGGCGGGGCGGGCGGTCACCGATACCGAGATCGGTGACGTCGAAGAACTCACCGTGGAAGGTCACGGACTCCTCGACCAGCAGCCGCCGCACCAGCAGCAGCGCCTCGTCGAACACCGCCCCCCGACGCCCGGCGGGCACCGGGAACGCGGACCTGTCGGCGGCCCGGGCGGGGCCGAGCCCCAGCACGGGCAGAACCCGCCGCGGAGCCAGCGCTGCCATCGTCGCGAGCTGCTTGGCGAGCAGCACGGGATTGCGCCCGGGAAGCACCGCGACGCTGGTTCCCACCTTGAGAGTGCTGGTGCGTCCCAGCGCGTAGGCCATGCCCGCGAGCGGGTCGACAGCCACGGTGGAGAGCTGCTCGGACAACCAGAGCGAGTCCAGGCCGAGCTTCTCCATCGCATCGACACGCTCGGCGAACTCCCCGCCGGACACCGAGGCGAAGCCGATCCCGATACGGATCTTCATACAAGCACCTTATGGCGGACCCCGCGCACAGGACGGCCAGCCGGCCCACGGGCGGCCACGGCGAACGGGTCAAGGTGAACAGGTCGTGAACCGGTCGAACCGGCCAAGGTGAACCGGGGTCAGGGCGAGCGGGGCAGACGAGCGGGGCAGGACGGCCGAGCCGGACAGGACGGACGGGTGGCCGACCACTCCCCGCGAGGACTGGCCCGGCTTGGGCAAATCGGGGCATTGACCCCACCGTGGCGGCCCGGGACCGTTCCATGAATGGGCGACGTCGGCAAGCCAGAACGCATCGTCGAGGACGAACCGATCGGATTTCCAGACGAGGAGCCGCTGACGGCTCCCGTGCACGTCCCGGCCCGGCCCGAACCCGCCGAACCAGCTCAGCCCGTCGAACCCGTCGAACCCGCGGTCGAGCCGGCGCCCGCGTGAGCCTGCTCGGGTGGCGCCAGTGGGCCGTGGACGGCGACGGCCTGCTGCGCCCCGCCTGGACCCCGTGGTCACCGTTCCCCAGCGGCCTGCTGCTGTGGCGCCCCGACGGCCTGACCGAGGCATGTTGCCTGCGCACCGAGACGGGCCGGCAGGCTCCGCACGAGCGGACACCGGCCGATGACTGCGTGTGCGGCCTTTACGCCTGGCGCAGCTCCGCACTGCTCGCGGCGGCCCGCCGGCCACGGTGGACGAGGCACCCCTGCGTGGTCGGCGTGGCCCGGCTGGGCGGCCGCGTGATCATCGCGGAACGCGGTTACCGCGCCGAGCGCGGGTACCCCGTCGCGGTCTTCGACCCGCGCGGCCGGGTTTCTCCGCGTTACTCGGTCGCGCGCTATCGCAGGTGGTCGGCACTCGTCGCCGAATGGGACGAACAGGGCGACCAGCCGCCTCCGCATCGGACCCACAGTAAGCATTAGGGTCTATTCCACGTACATCGGATGGATCAGGGCGCATAGCGCCTCAGGTGTAGACATGCCGCTTCAGCCGCAGATCGGCCCGCGATCGGCTACGTCCGTCCGTGCTGAGGGGGGAACGGTGTGGCAACCTGCGCGGATCCGGCGTCCCAGGCCGTCCGGCCGGCCGCTCCTCCCGCCGGCCCCGCCGGGACGGATGGAACGGTTGGGACGGGCGGGCCCGGCGAGGCCGGCAGCATTCTGACATCCGCGGCCGGTCCAGGCCGGGCCCTGCGCCGGGTTCCCAGATCGCTCGCCGTTCTCGCCGGGTACGTCGCGCTCGCGGTCCTGATCTTCCGGGCGGCGTGGGCGGAGCCCGGCGGCGTGCTCTACGGCGAGAGCGACTCGGTGCTTTTCGCGTGGTATCTCGGCTGGATCCCGCACGCACTCACGTCCGGCCTGGACCCGTTCGTCACGTCCCATCTGAATGCTCCCACCGGCACCAACATCCTCTGGAGCACGCCCGTTCCGCTCCTCGGGCTGCTCGTCGCGCCGGTGACCGCGCTGTTCGGCCCGGTCGTCTCC
This sequence comes from Frankia sp. R43, assembly GCF_001306465.1. Classification (NCBI taxonomy): domain Bacteria; kingdom Bacillati; phylum Actinomycetota; class Actinomycetes; order Frankiales; family Frankiaceae; genus Frankia; species Frankia sp. R43. The sequence goes on from NZ_LFCW01000005.1 coordinate 387,641, forward strand.
CTCAACCTCCTGCTGACACTGGCACCGGCGCTGTCGGCGTTCACGCTGTTCCGGGTGCTGCTGCGCTGGCTGTCCGCGCCGGCCGCCGCGCTGGCCGGCCTGCTCTACGGGTTCGGGCCGTACATGATCGGCGAGTCCTACGGCCACCTGCACCTCACCTTCGCGGTCTTCCCACCGCTGCTGCTCGCGCTGCTCGACGACCTGGTGGTGCGGGGGCGGCCGCCGGTCCGCACGGGAGCCCTGCTCGGGCTCGCGGTCGCCGCCCAGGCCCTGATCTCCGAGGAGATCGTGGCGACGTCGGCCCTGATGGGCGGGGCGGGCCTGGTCATCGCGGCGCTCCTGCACCGCGACGTCGCACGGGCCCGCGCCGGGGCGCTCGCGCGCGGCCTGGCTGTCTGCGCGGCCGTCGCCGCAGCGCTGCTGCTGTGGCCGCTGGCCGTCCAGTTCCTGGGCCCACTTCGGGTCCACGGCAACATCCAGCCACACAACGTCGCCGTGTCGGACCTGCTGACCTTCGTCACGCCGACCCCCGCCCAGCTTGTCGCACCCGACATCGCGCTGCGGCACAGCGCGCGGTTCACCGGCAACGCGGTGGAGGTCACCGGCTACCTCGGCCTCCCGCTGGTTCTCGTTGCGGCTGCCGTGGCCATCCGGCTACGGCGTGATCCTCTTGTGGCCCTGTTCGCTCCACTTGCGGTGGTGACGGCGGTGCTCTCCCTCGGCGGCCACCTGCACGTGGACGGCCGGATCACCGGCATTCCACTGCCCTGGCTCGCCCTGGAAGACGCGCCGGTCATCAACAGCGCGCTTCCGTCCCGCTTCGCGCTCTATCTGATGATGTTCGTGGGGATCGTCGTCGCGACCGGCCTGCACCGGGCCGCCACGGCCGCACGCCCCGGCGCCCGGCAGCCAGGGTCCGCACCGCACGCCCTGCATACTCGGTACGCCCCGCACACGCGGCGTACCCCGCATACACAGCACGCCCCGCACACTCGGCACGCCCCGCGCCATCGCGCCCCCCGGCGAGGCACCGCCGGTCAGGAAACCTCGTGGCGAGGGGCCGGCCGACCGGGAACGATCAGCGCAGCCCTCGCCGGCCGCACCAGGCTCGTCATGGCCGTCCTGGCCGCCGTGACCGTCGTGGTGCCGCTGCTGCCACGCGCCCACGTGACGACGGCCGCGGTCACGCCCGCCTTCTTCACCGGTGCCGCGGTGGAGGCCGTTCCCGAAGACGCGACGGCGCTCGTGCTGCCCTACCCCTATCCGTCCCGGACCGAGGCCATGCTGTGGCAGGCCGAGGCGCACTACCGCTTCCGCCTGCCCGGCTGCTACTGCACCATCCCGGGCCCGGACGGCCGCGCCGTGTTCAACGCGTGGACGGACCCCTTGAACAGCGCCCTGGTGGCCATCGAGCAGGGCCGGGCGGACGCCGACGCCGCGCTCGCGGATCCCGCCGTGCGCAGCGCGTTCGCCCAACTCGCGCCGGCGGCGGTCATCCTGGGGCCGACGCCGCGGCGCGCCGAGCTGTCCAGGCTGATGACCGGCATCGTGGGCACACCGCCGAAGCAGGTCGACGGTGTGGAGCTGTGGCTTCTGCGCGGCTGATCCGGCGGAGGACCGGCGGTGGACCGACGGAGATTGCGCCCTTTCGTCGTCGGCTCGAACCTGCGGTGGCCTGACCGCGCACCGTGAGATGGAAAAGCTCGTTGTCGGCGATCCGTCCTCGGTGTCCCGTTGCCAACAGTCGCCTGAGATGCTGGCCACGGTGATGTGTGGGGCCGAGGGGGTCAGGTGGCAGTCGGTCCGGAACGTGCACGGTTCGTCGCGGGACGCTACCGGCTTGTCGCACGGCTCGGAGCAGGCGCGATGGGGACGGTCTGGCGTGCCTTCGACGAGGTCCTGGAGACCGAGGTCGCGCTCAAGGAGATGGAGTTCGCCGGCGGTGTGCCGAGCGACGAGCGGGCCGAACGGGTGGAACGCGCGATGCGCGAAGCCCGGCACGCCGCCAAGCTGCGCGGCCACCCACATGTGGTGACCATCCTGGACGTCGTCCTGGAGAACGGCCTGCCGTGGATCGTCATGGAGCTGGTGCCGTCGCGGTCGCTGTTCGAGATGGTGCGTGACTCCGGGCCGCTGCCGGTGCCGGCGGTCGCCCAGATCGGCGTCGCCGTCATCGACGCGCTGCTCGCCGCCCGCGACCGCGGGATCGTGCACCGCGACGTGAAGCCGTCGAACATCCTGATCGGCACGGACGGACGGGTGGTGCTCACCGACTTCGGTATCGCGACCGGCGACGGCGATCCGACGCTGACCGTGACCGGAGTGCTCGGCACGCCGCTGTACATGGCGCCGGAACGACTGAACAACTCTCCGGCCACGTTCGAAGCCGACCTGTTCAGCCTGGGCGGAACACTGTATTTCGCCGTCGAGGGCCATCCCCCGTTCGAGCGGGAGAGCTTCGGCGCCATGTTGACGTCCGTACTGCTCCATCCGCCGACACCCATGCGACTCGCCGGTCCGCTGGCGGGCGTCCTGACCGGCCTGTTGGAGAAGGAACCACAGCGGCGGCTCCCGGCCGGCGCGGCCCGGTCGATGCTCGGCGAGCTCGCCGACGCGAGGCCGGCCGTGGAGGCGACCGGCACGATCGCGCTAGGCGCTCTGTCGGGCGGCGTCGGCTCCCGGACCGGGACAGCCCTCCTCGGCGGTGCCGGCCAGTCGACACCGACACCGGCGGCGGCGGCGGACGAGCCTGGGCAGCCAGGTAGCGGCGGTCCCGTGGTCCGCGTGGACGGTCTGGGCTGGCGCGCCCGAGCCGACGACACCCCGGCCTCACGGCTCCCACCGACCCTGCCGGATCCGGACGCGCCCACCACCCTCGCGCGCCCCGCTTCACGGCCTACCGCCCCTGCCGACAGCTCCGCTCCACGGCCCACCGGCAGCCCCAGCACGGCCAGCAGACCCAGCCCGGACGCCAGACCCAGCCCGGCCGATGGAGCGCCACCGCCGCCGGCCGAAGTGACCGTCGTCGAACAGGACGGCGCGTTGCTGATCGCCTGGACGGCCTCGCCCGGCGCCGAGAGCTACCGGGTGGTGCGCGTGGTCGCCACCCCCGAGGCCGACAGCGGCCGCCGGGAGCGCAGCCTCGGGATCACCTCCGCCACGGAGCTGTTCGACGCGGGCGTCCCCAAGGGCGTCCAGGTCTGGCACGAGGTGGTCGCGGTCGGCCCGCGCAGCGCGGGCGCGGCCAGGTCCGCGGCGGCCCGTAGCCCGATGCGGACCGTGCTTCCCCCGGTCACCGCCCTGCGCGCCGACATGACCGACGACGCGGTGGCCCTCTCGTGGCGTCTGATGCCCGGTCACGACGAGGTGATCATCGAACGGACCCACGACGAGACGTCGTCCGTCCGGGGGGCGATGCGCCGCTACCGCGGTTTCAAGGGCAGCTTCGTGGACAGCGACGTGCAGGCCGGCGCCGTCTACCGGTACCGCGTCTGGGTCGCCGCCGGCGAGGAGTCGGACGGGCTGCGGCCCGAGACCTTCACCGAGGTCGCCGCCAAGGTCATCGCCCGGCCGCGCGCGGTCGTGGACCTGGAGGCCCGCGACACCCTCGGCGGAACGGTGCTGCGCTGGACGACGGTGCCCGGCTGCGTCGTCCGGGTGTACGCCACACAGGCGCCGCAGCAGGCCGGCCTGGTGGGCACCGGCCCGTTCGGTCCGGCTGACCGCGAGGTCGGCCTGGACTCCCTGAAGGGCCGCGCCAGGGAGGTCGGTGAGAGCCGGCGGGGGCGCCTGGTCGACCGCGAGGGCAGCGGCACCGTCGTCTACACCCCGGTGAGCATCGTGGAGAACCGGGCAGTGATCGGCACCGCGGTCACCCACACCTGCGCCTGACCGCGGCCGGCACCTGACCGCGGCCGGCACCTGCCGCTGCCGGCGGCGGCCCTGCTCCGGCCGGGTGGTGCGACCATTGCCGCCGTGACCATTCCGACCGACCCCTCCTACGGCTACACCGAGATGGACTCGGAGGACGCCAGGGCCGCCAGCCGGCACTACTGGGACAACGAGGCCCCCGCCTACTACGCCGAGCACGGCGAGTTCCTCGGCGACGTCGACTTCTGCTGGTGCCCGGAGGGACTTCGCGAGTCCGACGTACGGCTGCTGGGCGACGTCTCCGGCCGGGTCGTGCTGGAGATCGGCTGCGGCGGGGCCCAGTGCGCGCGGTGGCTGGCCACCCAGGGCGCGACCGTGATCGCCACCGACCTCTCCGCGGGCCAGCTGGCCCAGGCGCGCCGGCTGAACGAAGACACCGGAGTGCCGGTTCCGCTCGTCCAGGCGGACGCGATCACTCTCCCGGTCCGCTCGGAGAGCATCGACATCGCCTGTTCGGCGTTCGGCGCCGTCCCGTTCGTCGCCGACAGCCTGGCGCTGATGCGGGAGGCCGCCCGGGTTCTGCGACCGGGAGGCCGGTGGATCTTCTCCACCACCCACCCCTTCGTGTGGTGTCTGCCGGATGCCCCCGACGCTAACGGGCTAGTCGTCTTCCACAGTTACTTCGATCGTCGCGCGTATACGGAGCATTCCGCCGCAGGTGAACCGCTCTATATAGAGGCACACCGGACGATGGGCGACCGGATCCGGGAGATCGTTGCCGCTGGCCTGGTACTAGTCGATGTCATCGAGCCGGAATGGCCTGAGGGGCACGACCAGGTGTGGGGCCAGTGGGGCCCCCTTCGAGGGCAGTTCGTTCCCTCCACATCGATCTTCGTCACGGCCAAGCCGCACTGACGGCGACCGACCTTCGGGCTATCCGTGGCGTCGCTCACCGCGACTGGAACGGGCCGATCCGCGAGATCCGGCCTACGGTGGGGTTCAGGTCGACGCGACGCCCCAATGCACGGGCGCCGGGAGGTGATCGCCATGCGTGATACGCCAAAAAGCCAGTCGGCCCAGTACTTGCGGGCCTCGATGTACGAGGTGCTCGGGATCGCACCAACGGCTTCGGACGAGGAAGTCCACGCTGCCTATCGCCGCGTGGTGAAACGCGCTCATCCGGATGCCGGCGGATCCCAACGTGCATTCCTTCGGGTAAACGCGGCATACCGGGTGCTTTCTGATCCCGGTATGCGGCGTGCCCATGATCTGTGGCTTGCCCACCTGCTCGACGCCTATGACGAGCCGGGCCGTTCCGGTGGCAACCGTTCGCCGCAGGGACGGGGCACGCCCGGCGGACGGACCGGTTCCGGCGGGCGGGCGGGCTCGGCAGCCCCGGATCCGTCCGGGCGCTCGGGCCGGCCGGATGCCACGGCCCCGGGTCAGGCCCAGGCCGGCGGATCGGGCGCACCGGCGCCGGGCGCGGGCTCACCCGATGCCTGGGCCGGAGCCGCCGGGGCCGCCGGGGCGGGCTCCGGGCCGTTCGGGGCGAGCTCAGGGCCACGCGGGGCCGACTCAGGGCCCTTCGGCAGCGCCGACGGCACCCTGGGCGGCCAGGAGAACCTGGACGAGCCCGGGCACCGGGGCGCCACCAGCGGGCGGCGGCGCTCGCGCCGACGCGCGCAGTCGGCGGACAGCACGGTCTGGCAGTCGGACCAGCCCGACATCTGGGCCGCCTGGTCGGACGACGAGGCGACGGCCTGGAGCCCGAGCCGGCGGGCACGGCACCGGTACCTGATCTCGATGGCACTGTGCCTGACCCTGTTCGTCCTGGCCGGCGCGGTTGTCCGGCTGTACTCCATCCCGGTGGCGCTGGGCATGACCGCGGCCGCGATGATCATTCCGCCGTTGGCGGTCTTCGCGGTCAACACGTCTCGACGTCGCTGATCCCTGACGTCGCTGACACTTACGTCGCTGGTCTCGACGTCGCACGGCCCCGGAGCCGGTGAGGTGCCCACCTCGCCGGCTCCGGGCCGTGTTCCGCACCGGCATGGCTGGGCGTCACGCCGCGAGCGCCCGAGCGGCGCAAAACATGACAGAACACCACGAACCGGAAAACTCAACTTTCTCGAGCCCACCTCAGCAACCGGTGGCACCGGCCTTCGATTAGCCCCGCCGCACTCCCATGAAGTCAACACAAAACGGTCTCACCCCACTGTTGACACAACACCCAAGCCTGGGTGAAGCGGCGCTAATCGACACGGTTATGGTTGGCGCCGCACTCGCTGTTGGGGGCCGACCGTGTATCTCGCGCTTCGCACCGCCGGACGCGCCGCGTCCGCAGGACGCCGGCTACCCGGGCTCGCGGTATGCGCACCGTTCGCGCTGGCTGCTCTGCTCGGGCTAACCGCAGCTTGCTCCAACGACGCCGCCGCGTCCACCTTCACCCCCGCCCCGCATGCCACCAGAGTGCCGCCGGCGGTGTCCGCGGACCCGCTCCCGCCGCTGAGCAGCTTCATCACCCAGGCCGACGGCAGCCGGGTCTCCACGGTCAGCGCCGACTACCTCTTCGACGCCAACAGCGCCGCCCTGCGCCCCGAGGCGGCCACCGCGCTCGCCGGCATCGTGCCCCAGATCCGCGAGCACGACGGGAAGGTCCAGGTCGTCGGCTACAGCGACGGCCTCGGCTCCACGGAGCACAACCTGGAGCTCTCCCGGGATCGCGCGGTCGCCGTCCAGACCTATCTCACGAGTCAGGACATCCCCGCGGCCATGCTCGAGGTCGTCGCCAAGGGCGAGGCGGGCGCCGCCGACAACGTTGCCGACGCCAGCCGGCGCCGGGTCGAGATCGTGCTGAGGTGACCGGGATGACCCGCCTGCGCTTCTCCCGGCCGCGAGGCTCGTCCCGGCTACCGGGCTCGTCCCGGCTACCGGGCTCGTCCCGGCTGCGGGCGACCAGCCTGCTCGCCGCGGCGCTGCTCGTCGCGCCCGCGCTGGCCGGCTGCCAGACGATGGACACGATGCTCGGCAAGAAGGCCGACGGCCCCATCGACTGCACCAGCTACCAGGACGACCCGCCCAAGAGCGACGCCCCGCTGCTGCTGATCTATCTGGATATCTCGGACAACTCACCGGAGAGCGCGTCCCGGATCTCCGAGAACCTGCGCCCCTACTTCGAGGGGGCGCTGCGGGAGGGCCAGTACATCCGCCTGCTCGCCAGCGGCGGCGGAGACGCGGGCCTGACCAGCTCGGACTGCCTCGACGGCGGAGCGCTCTTCAAGATCGACCGGAACAACGACACCCGCGAGGAGAAGGACCGCAACGCCGCGGTGGACGCCCTCACCGAGGAGGTCGACCACATCGTCCAGAGTGAACGGGTCAGCCCCACCGGCAGCGTCACCAAGCTGCTGTCCGGGACGAACGACGAGATCGCCACGCTGCGCGCCGCACCGGGCGCCAGGATCGGCGCGGTGACCGTCGTGGTCTGGACCGACCTGCTGGGCTCCGGCGAGGCCTCCGACTGCCTCAACGTCGACGGCAAGAAGGCGTCGGTGCAGATCGCGGAGGCGATGGTGCGGCGCTGCTTCTCCCCCGAGGCCCAGCAGCTGACCCCCATCACCGATGGCAAGGTCCGCTTCATCGGAGTGAACGCCGGCCCCGCGACCAAGCCACAACAGGACATCGCCCGCTATCTCAAGGGTGAGCTGTGCCGACGGATCAGCAGTGACTGCGGCTGACACCGGGCCGGCCACCGGCCCGGCCGCCCGGACGGCGGCGACCATGCCGGGCGGAGCCGCCTTCCCCACCGGGATCGCCTCCACCGGGATCGCCTCGACGGGGCCACTTCCGGCCGGCGCCGCGTTCGTCGCCGGAACCACGACCGGGCCGCTCCCGGCCGGCGCCGCGTTCACCGCCGGTATCCGGTCCTCCCGCGCCGCCGCCCCTGGAACCGGAACCACGGCCGGGAACGCAGGGAACGCAGGAAACACGTCCACCGCCGCTGCCACCGCCGGAACAGCCACCACCGCGAGGAGGCGACCGATGGGCGTCCTGTTCGAGCCCGAGGAACAGCACTTCAGCCCGGCCCTGATGCGGTCGACGGTGGTCATCCTGACCTGCGTCGTCCTGCTCGCGGTCCTGGAGGTCTGGGTCTGGGTGACCCTGTCGTCGCCGTTCGCCCGGGTCTCCGTGACCGGCTCGATGATTGTCACCGCGGTGAGCTTCTTCATCGCCGGCAACACCTTCCGCCTGCGCGACATCCGCCGCCGGGTCGGCAACCGGGCCCGCGCCGGGCGGATCGCGCCCATTGACGCGCTCTCCACCCTGCCGCCCCGGGAGACCATCGCCCGCCGTTTCATGCTCGGCGCTATCGGCGCCGTCGTCGGGGTCGGCACGCTGGTACTGACGATGATTTTCGCCGGCGACGAGACGGAGGGCGCCCGAGAGGCCATGGTCGCCTCCGTTCTCGGCATCGTCTGCGCCATGCTCTGCTTCGTGGGAGGGACCTTTGCCCGCCCCATCGACTGAGCCTTTCTCGTCGCCGGCCCGGACTCGCCGCACGCCTGACCGTGGACCGTGAGACGAAACAGGCTCACCGAGCCCTCTCCGCCTGATTTCTGATTTCTTTTCTGATTTCTGCGGCCGACCGGAACTGGGAGGCCGTCCAGCCCACCGAGGCCGTCCGCACGAAGACACGGAAAGAGAGACCCTCAGGTGCTGCGCAGGGGAAATCGGCCAGGACGTCTCGCCAAGAAGCTCATCCGGCAGGTGGGGGACGCCGATATCGCGCTGGCGGGGGCCGAGACGCGGCCGAAGGTTCTCAAGAGCCTGGAAGAAGCCGAGGTCCAGGAGGTCCGAGCGGCCGTCCGCGCGGACGCGAGAACCCTTGAGGAACTGATCGCCGAGCTCCGGATGGAGATCGACTCGCGGGCGGAACGCCGTGAGCGGCGCACCGAGCTGATCAGGAACCGGGTCGAGCAGGGCCGGCTCTGGCGCACCGTCGGCATCCAGGAGCGCATTCCCCTGATGCCGTTCGCCCCGCTGATCCGGACCCTGGTCCTCACCGTGCTCGCCTCCCTCGACTTCTTCGTCTTCGCCGAGGCCTACGGCGTGCTCACCGACGCCGCGGACTACGGCGTCAGCTGGTTCCTGGGCGGCATCCTGGGCATCGCGGTCTTCATCGCCGGCATGGTGCTCGCCCACGCGATCAAGGGCGCGATCCTGGCCCGTGCCCAGGTCCAGCTGCTCAAGGCCGCGGACGCCGGCACCGTGAAGGTGGATGCCGAGACCCGCGAGCAGCTCGTCACCACCCAGTCCTCGGCACTGGCACTCGCCCTGACCTCGATCGTCTTCCTGCTGCTGTCGATCGCGGGAATCATGGTCCGCATCCAGGGCGCGGCGACCGACGGCAGCGACGGGCCCGCGATCCTGTTCACCGCGCTGATCCCCTTCGTGGCGGTCGTCGTCGAGCTGTCCCTGCACGACCCGACCGAGCGGGACGAGCCGATGCCCAACTTCGTCGACCGGCGGCTGGAGCGGCGCCTCGCGAAGGCGGAGCGACGGCTGCGGATCGTCGCGGCGCAGGTCGAGGCGAAGGTGGCGAAAATCGAGAAGCTGTACCGGGTCGAGGAGGCGATCCTCGACGTCGAGCAGCGGGACATGGGGCTTCGGCACACCACGGACCTCGTGCTCGGCGGTGGGCACCAGATTCCCGCCGTGGCCACGAACGGCCGCTCCACCGAGGCCGACCGGGAACACCTGGAGAAGACCCTGAAGATGGCGCGCCGCGCCTGATTCCGGCGGATCGGCGGGCACCCGCCCTTTCGCCACGGCCGGCACGACGGACCACGAGGGACCACGGTGGGCCGCGGCGAACCACGGGAAGCGCTATGACCGGCGCCACCGCCCGCAACCCCCGGACGCGCCTGCCGGTCAGTGCCCCGAACCGGCTCGGCGCCAGCCGCGACGTGATGGACTTGGCTACGTGGACCAGATCTTCTCCGTTGACGAGGCCCGTGCCCTGATGCCCGAAATCCACGAACGCGCCGCCGAATTCGTGGCGCGTCGGGCTGATCTCACGGAGCTCAGCGCGGCCCTCTCCGAAGGCGCGTCATCGCCGAAGGGCGGCCTCGCCGAGATGAAGGCCCTGCAGGCCTGGCTGTCCGAAGCGCTGGCCTGGTTTCCAGCCCACGGCATCCAGGTCAAGGGGGCCGCTCCGCTCCTGATCGACTTCCCTTCTGTCCTCGACGGCGAGAGCGTGCTCCTCTGCTGGATCGAGGGCGAGCCCGAGCTCGCCTGGTACCACCGGGCCGACCTCGGTTTCGCCGCCCGGCGCCGCCTCCCGGACTAGGCCCCGGGATCCGCCGCCTGGCGACCCACCGAGGATCCCGCACCGCCACACAACGCCATCAATTCCTACCAACAGCCGCAAACGGCGCCTGACAATCCGCAAGAAGTGCGGATCTCGGTTGTTGCAGCAGCCAGAATCCTCACTTCTTGCTCAGCAGCATCGGTAGCAACAGCGGGCCTTCACGCTCCACGTTCCGGCTGGCGGAGCAGAATGGCCGGGTGCTCACCGAGGACGACATCGACGACATCACCATCCGTGCCGCGGGTGACGGCCGGCACGAACAGGCGGCGGCCGAGTTCGAGGACCTCGCCGGCCAGCCCGCGCTTCACGGCGAGATCAGCGCCACGACGCTGCTGGTCCACGCGGGAGGCCAGTACGGCCTCGCCCGCCGGTGGGACGAGGCCGTGCGCTGCTACCGCGCCGCCCTGGTCGCTTCACGCGACAGCGGGCGGGAGGAGTTCGATCCCAGGGTCTGGCTGCACGACGCGCTCCTGCGTTGGAACAGTGACAGTACGGCGACCGCAGCGCCCGTCACCGACGAGCCGGACCGCGGCGCCGACGCCACCGCCACGCCCGACGCCACCGAGCGGCTCGAGCGCGCCACCGAGGCCACAGCTCTGCTGGCCGAGATCAAGGCAAGCCGGCCCAGGGACCCGGACGTCTACGCGGCGGTTGCCGAGACCCTGGCGGAGCACGACCAGCTCGTCGAGGCGCACACCTGGTACACGATGGGCTTCCAGCGGTGCCAGCGCGCCGACGTCCCGGAGTACCTGCTTCAGCTGCTGCTCGTCGGGCGCCGCACGATGCGACGCAAGCTCGACTACCCTCTCGACGAGCTCGACCTGATCGCCGACGCCTACGTCGACCACCAGGAGCAGGTGGCCGAGCGCTCCGTCAACTAGGCCGGTCAACAAGTTCGTTCCGTGCTGCGGCCAGGTTTCGCGCGGCCGACCGCCCATGACGCCACGCCGGAGAATCAGCCAACCAATAACCGTTCTCAGCGTGTTCCCGAAGCCGCACCCCTGTACTACGATCCAGTGCGGGGGATGCTACTTGTTTTTTGATCGGGAGCAAGCGCAGGCCGCACTACCCAACTACCAGCTGGGCAGGCCACTCGGAAGCGGCCGTTTCGGATTTGTTGTCGCCGGGCGCCATCGAAATCTCGACCGACCGGTGGCCATCAAGACCATCCTGTTGGATGACGCCGTGGACGGCGATCTCGCCCGAGAAGCACGGGTGATCGCCGGGGTTGACCATCCGCATGTGGTCCGAGTCTACGACTATGTGGAGCGGGACGACGTCGCGTACATCGTGATGGAGCTGCTCTCCGGGGGAAGCCTGCGGGAATGGTCCCGACGCGGGAGTGTCACCCCGGCAGCGGTGTGCGCGGTCGGGGTCGCGCTCGCCTGGGCGCTGGACGATGTGCACGCCAGCGGAGTTCTGCACCGTGACATCAAGCCGGCGAACATTCTGTTCGCGGCCGACCGGGCGCCCAAACTGACCGATTTCGGGATCGCGAAGGTCCTTGCCGCCGCCCATGCCACGGCCAGCAGAATCATCGGCTCGACTCCCTACATGGCACCCGAGCAGTACACGCTCGGCCGGCTCGCTCCGGCCACCGACGTTTACGCACTGGGTGCCGTCCTCTATGAGCTGCTCGCCGGTCGGCCGCCCTTTCTCGCACCACCCGAGAGCCAGCGAATCAGCGAGGAGCACGTCTTCGGGCCGGTACCTCCCCTGTCCGGTGCTCCGGCGCCGGTCGCGGATGTCATCCTGCGTGCGTTGAGCAAAGAGGCTCGGGACCGTCAGAACACGGCAGGAATGTTCGCCGAGGAACTGATGAGCGCGGCCGGCGATGCGCTCGGCGCGGACTGGGCAGACTCCGCCGGGATCACGGTGCGGGTCCCGGACCTCCACAGGGCCGTACCGGATCCGTTGTCCAGGACAATCCGCGAGCAGGACACGAGGGAGACGGTCCGGGTGGCAAGGGACGGGCGGAGGGCTGATCCGGCCAGCGGGGACCGGGCGTTCCAGCCGTACCCCGGCCGGCGGTGGGCCTACACGCTCACGGGGCTGCTCGCGGTCATCACCGCCGTCATCACTCTGGTGGCCGCGGTCTGGCCACCGGGTCGGCCCGAGCCGTGGAGCACCACCCGGTCGGTGCGACTCATCGGAGCGGTGGCACTCGCCGTCGACCCGGGCGGCAACCTGCTGCTCACCGATCAGGTGAAAGGAACCCTGATCAGGGTGACTCCGCAGGAGGACTTCGAGACGATCATCGGGATCCAGGACAGTGACGAGCCCTCGCGCGGCCTGGCGGAGGGCGAGCCCGGCTCGTGGCGGGAAGCCAGCTCGGCCCATCTCAACGGGCCCACGGGTGTGGCGGCCACCTCCGACGGCGCGATCTTCGTGGCGGATGCCGGGAACTGCGTCGTACGCGTCGTCCGTAAGATCGGGAAGAGCTGGAGCACGAACACCATCACCGGCGATGGGCGGACGTCGGAGAGCGATGGCTGCACCGACCGCGGCGCCGAGCCCGGCAGGAACCTGCAGCTGCGGAGAACGGCCGACATCGGAACCCCGACTGATGTGGCCGTCGACGCCGACGACAATCTGTATATCGCGACGGGGCCGGCGGGCCAGGTCTGGAAGCTCCGCCGGACCACCGGCGAATGGTCGGAACGGATCCCCTATGCCAGTACTCTCGAACTGGTCGCCGGGACAATGTACGCGGGTCCCGAATCCAACGAGTCTCTCGACAGGTTCGACGGCGAGACCAGTGCCACGGATGCGGATCTGGACCACGTCTTCAGCCTCGCCGTCAGCCAGAGCGGCAATATATGGCTGCTCAGCAAGATGAACAGGGAGAAGACTCCGCTCGGCACGGACCGGTTGCACCTCGTCGAACCCGACGGCTCGATCAGGACAGTCCTGTCCTGGCCGCCCGGGCGTGAGATCCGCGATCTCGGCACCGCTGGCAACGATCCGTCAGCCGTACTCGCCACCGAACGTGGAGACGGGATGATATACACCGTCAGCGCCTCCGGCGAGGCGGAGGTGTGGAGAGTAGGACGGGCGTGCTCCCAGCTCAACGGCCTCGCCAGGGATAATCAGGGAGACCTCTTCCTGAGCTGCTCGTCCGATCTCGCCGATGGCGGGTCATATGTACTTCTGGCGCGCCCCGCGGAGAAGGGCACCCCGAACTCCCCGACAAGGATTCTCACGTGAGCCAGACGGCCCAGGATTCCGACGAGGCGACCCTCGAAGCCGTCCGGGCGGTGTGGGAGCGCGCTGCGGCGACAGCGAGCAGATCCGTTACGCTGCTGTTTGTCTGTGCCGCGCTCTTCGAGTTGCTCGCGGATAAGAAGGCAACCGAGGGGGGCTTCGACCTGCCACTGGTCGAGCTGGTGGTCGCAAGCGACACCTGGTATCTGCTGCCGGTCGCGAGCGCCTATCTGTACCTGAACTTCGTCCGCTCCTCCTTCACCTGCCTCGACCTCGACCTGGAGCACCGCCAGCTGCTGCGAAGAAGGTTCTGGCACGAGGAAACCCGTGAGGTCGCGCGGGTGCACGCGCTCTATCGCCCGCAGCACATCGTCTCGTTCGTTCTCCCGGATCCCCACGACCCGCCCGGGGCCAGGTTCATCCAGGCCTTCTCACTGTTGGCGTCAAGCGTGCTCGTAGTACTTCCGGTCGTGTTCTTCATCCACGCAGGCCACAAGATCCACACTCTGCAGGGTGTGGAGGCACCGGTCCGCCTGCTCACGCTGGCCGGAATGACGCTCATCGCCTCCCTGGCGCTTGCGCTGGTAGTACTACGCATCGGTGCGGAGATCGCGCGCCCACGCGCGGAGACCCCGTCGGCTTCGACGGATCCGGGCGGTACTCGCGGCACCGGGTGAGTTCCAGCGGCGCAGGACCGATGCGGCCAGCCCAGTACAGCCAGTCGCCGGGCCTGTTCCGATCGCGGTCCCGGCACCGCGAGCAGGCCGGCCGGGACCAGGGCCAAGATCAGGAGTCGGGGGCCAGCACCGGGCGGATCGCGTCGAGGACCGCCACGTCCTCGATGGTGGACGGAACCGCCGGCGAGCGGCCGTCCGCCAGCTCACGCATGGTCCGGCGCAGGATCTTGCCGGACCGGGTCTTGGGCAGCGCGGCGACGACGTCCACCCGCCGCAGTGAGGCGACCGGCCCGATCTCGGCGCGGACCAACGCCACGAGCTCGGCCTCCAGCGCCGCCGAAGAGGTCTGCACGCCGCTCTTCACGACCACGAGCCCGCGCGGCACCTGCCCCTTGAAGGTGTCCGCCACGCCGACTACCGCGCATTCGGCCACCGCCGGATGCGAGGCGAGCACCGCCTCCATCGAACCGGCGGAGAGCCGATGGCCGGCCACGTTGATCACGTCGTCGGTGCGCCCGAGGACGTACAGATAACCGTCGTCGTCCACGAAGCCGCCGTCGCCGGTCAGGTAGTAGCCGGCGAACGCCGAGAGATACGACGCGACGTAGCGGTCGTCGTCCTCCCACAGCGTGGGCAGGGTGCCGGGCGGCAGCGGCAGCCGCAGGCAGATGGCGCCCTCGACCCCGGCGGCGACCTCCTCGCCCGCCGGGCCGAGCACCCGGACGTCATACCCCGGCATCGGGACGGACGGGCTCCCGGCCTTGAGCGGCATCCGCTCCAGCCCGAACGGCGAGGAGCAGATCGCCCAGCCGGTCTCGGTCTGCCACCAGTTGTCGATCACCGGGAGCCCGAGCACCGCCGTGGCCCAGTCGAACGTCGCCGGGTCCAGGCGCTCACCGGCGAGGAAGAGCGCCCGCAGCGAGGCGAGGTCGTACCTGCCGGCCAGGGCGCCCGCCGGGTCCTCCTTCTTGATCGCGCGGATCGCGGTGGGCGCGGTGAACAGGATGTTCACCCCGTGCTCCGCGATCACTCGCCAGAAGGCCCCCGCGTCGGGGGTGCCCACCGGCTTCCCCTCGTACAGGATGGTCGTCGCACCGGCGATCAGCGGCGCGTAGACCGTGTACGAGTGGCCGACCGCCCACCCGATGTCGGAGGCGGCCCACATCACGTCGCCTGGCCCGATGCCGTACACGTTGCGCATCGACCAGGCCATCGCGACCGCGTGGCCGCCGTTGTCCCGCACGATCCCCTTCGGGCGCCCGGTCGTCCCGGACGTGTAAAGGATGTACAGCGGGTCCGTCGCCGCGACCGGGACCGCCGGGTGCGGCGGCGCCGCGGTGACGAGCGGCTCCCAGTCGTGGTCCCGACCGGCGAGCAGCTCGCAGCGCTGCTGTTCGCGCTGGACGATGACGCAGGCCGCCGGCTTGTGGGTGGCCAGGGCGATGGCCTCGTCCAGCATCGGCTTGTAGGGCACCAGCCGCGTCGGCTCGATGCCGCAGGACGCGCTGACGATCGCCACCGGGCGGGCGTCGTCGATGCGGGCCGCGAGCTCCGGGGCGGCGAAGCCACCGAAGACCACCGAGTGGACCGCACCGAGCCGGGCACAGGCCAGCATCGCCACGACCGCCTCGGGGATCATGGGCAGGTAGATGATGACCCGGTCGCCGCGCCCGACCCCGAGCGACGCGAGCGCGCCGGCGGCCCGGGCCACCTCGTCGGTGAGCTGGGCGAAGGTGAGGCGGCGGGTGGTGCCCGCCACGGGCGAGTCGTAGACCAGTGCGGTGGCGTCCCCGCGGCCGGCGTCGACGTGCCGGTCCAGGGCGTTCACGCTGGTGTTCAGCTCCGCGTCGGGAAACCAGCGGTAGAAGGGCGGGGTGCCGGCGTCGAGGACCCGGACCGGCGGGCGGGTCCAGGTGACCGCCTCCGCCGCGGCGCCCCAGAAGCCCTCGGGGTCGGCCTGCCAGTCGTCGTACGCGCGCCGGTATTCGCCCATGCCTGCCATCCTCTCGCCGACGCGCCGTCTGTCCAGAGCACTTTGACGCTGGACGGACGGCGGCGTCGGCGCGCCGCGGTCAGCCGTGCCGCGGTCAGGCGTGCCGCAATCAGGCGTGGCCGGTCTGCGGGCCGAGGACCCGCGCGGTGATCCCCGCGACGAACCCGCGGCGCAGCAGGCGGGACGCGTTCGAGGTCAGGTAGTTGAGCCGACCGTCGATCACGTAGGGCTGGCCGCGCTCCAACGCCCGGAAGGCGCTGGTCACAACCTCCTCGGTGGTGCGCAGCCGGCCGCCCGCGCTCATCGTCGACCCGAGGGCGTCGAAGAAGCTGGTGTCGGTCGGCCCGGGGCACAGCGCGAGCACCTGGATACCGCGGGACCGGTACTCGGCCCACAGCGCGATCGAGAAGGACAACACGAAGGCCTTCGACGCGCCGTAGACAGCCATGTAGGGGACCGCCTGGAAACCCGACGTCGACGAGACGTTGATCAGTGTCCCGCATCCGCGTTCGACCATGGCGGGCAACAGCAGGTGGGTCAGCCGCTCGACCGCGACGGCGTTGAGCATGACCTCGCGGTGGTCTCGTTCGGCGGCCAGCTCGTCATACCGGCCGCGTGTTCCGAAGCCGGCGTTGTTGATGAGCACGTCGATCTGGTGGCCGTCGGCCAGCACCCGTTCGATCAGGTCGTCCGGGCCGCTCTCCTCGGAGAGATCCGCCGGGACAACGGCGACGTCCACGCCGTGCAGGAGTCGAATTCTGTCCGCGACGGCCCGCAGGCGCGTCTGGTCCGGCGCGGTGAGGACGAGATCGGCCCCGCGCCCGGCCAACGCTTCGGCCAGGGCGGCGCCGATCCCCGAAGAAGCACCCGTCACCAGCGCGGTTCGGCCGCGGAAATCGGTCACGTCGCCAAGCTCCTCAGGTCGGTGACGGAGCGCCGGACAGCCCGCCGGCGGCCGAGCCGGTCTCGACCGCCAAACAGCGACGAACAGTGACGAAACGGGAGGGATAGGACGGACTGGGGCGCTTCCGACGGAAGCCAAGGTACCGGAGCAGGGGGGCGATGCCGCCGCCGTGGGCCGGGAAATCAGTGCCGTGACCGGCAGAATCCCAGATCGGGGTTACACCTGCCGGTCACGGCACCGGGAACGGGCACCAGCACGGGCCACGGTCACGTTCCGTCACCGATATCGCCTCGTCGCGACTTCGGCCGGTACCGCATTCGCCGCCTCACTGGGCCCTCGGCTCAGGCGATGAACGCGCGCACTCCGGCGGCCACAGTGTCGTCGTCATGCAGCTCGGAATGGCCCAGGCAGCCGGCGGCGGTATTTGTCGCACCGGTCAGCGCAACACTCGAATCGGGATTGATGGTGTCGTCACACGACGACCACCAGGTGCCGTAGTTGACCGAGCCCGGCGTCTCGTCGGTGGCGTTGAGCGCGTTCAGGAAAGAGGATCCGGGGACCATGTCCGAGCAGGCCGTGAACAGCCAGCTGCACAGGGAGGCGGTGGTGGTGCCGTGATTCGGGCCGCCGAGCGAAACCCAGTCGTCGACGACGGACGTCCCGCCCAGGTTCTTCAGGAAGTAGCGGGAGGACAGCGCGCCCATCGAGTGGGTGACCAGGTCGACCTTGGCCGCGCCGGTGGCGGACCGCACCGCGGCGACCTTACTGGCCAGCTGGTTCGCCGTGGTCACGTTCGACTGGGTCGAGGTGTAGGTGAAGATGGTCAGTTCGGACGCGGAGTAGCCGTGGGCCTGGAAGTCCGCGACCATGTCGGTCCAGGTGGACGTCGAGCCGTTGAAACCGTAGACGAAAATTACCGGGTCGTGGGTCGCCGCGGACGCCGAGGTGCTGGTTCCCAGCAATGCGGTGAACGCGACGGCGAGGGCACCAAGAATTCTGGCTGCTCTGAACACTGAGCCCTTTCCATCGTCGGCTCGGACCCCCGGCGTCCGGACCATTCACCGTGAGATGGAAAGGTCTCGCCGGGGCTCCTGTTGGAGGTCGGATCAGAGCTCGATTCTCACTGCCGGCCCGGGGCATCGCCGCCGGACCATTTCATGTTCACCATCAATTGCACGCCCGGAAATCCGGGTGTCGTTTCGTTACATCGCCGCGACCTTCTGCGTCGGCCGCATCACGATGTCGGTCACCTCGACCCGGCGCGGCAGCTCGACCACGGAATGCACCATCGCCGCCACGTCCTCGGGCTGCATGAGGGCATCGGGATCCCAGTCCCGGCCCTCCGTCTCGAAGATCCTCCGCTGCATCGCGGTGGCCGTCCGCCCTGGCAGGATCGTGCACACCCGTGGCCCCTTCGGCCCGAGCTCGGCGCGCAGGCTGTCCGCGATCGCGCGCAGCGCGTGCTTCGTCGCCGCGTACTGACCGACCGCCGGCCCCGCCGCCAGCCCCTGGGTGGAGTTCACGAAGATGATGTCGCCCAGAGTCCGGGTGAGATCGGGCAGGAGCAGCTGCGTCAGCGCGTACGGCGCCCGCAGGTTGACGGCGTACTGATCGTCGAGATCGGCGAGGCTCGCGATGCTCATCGGGTCGCTGTGGTAAACGCCGGCTGAATGAACGAGCACGGAGACGTCGCCCAGCATTTCCCGCGCGGTTTCGACCAGTCGCTCCCGACCGGCGGGATCGGTGATCTCGGTGGCGAAGACGCGCACGTCGAGCTCGTGACGAGCGGCCTCGGCGGCGAGGCGGGACAACGCGGCGGCGTCCCGCCCGGTCGCCAGGACAGCCGCCCCGGCGGCCGCGAGATCGAGCGCCACCGCATAGCCGATTCCGCTGGAAGCACCGGTCACCACCGCCGCCCGGTCCGCCAGACGGCGCGGGGACGGCGTGTCACCGCTGATCGGCGACCGCACCATGACAGGCAAACAACCCTTACGTTAGTGGAAGGTTCAGCGGGCTCAACCTTACGCCGAATCCAGCACAGTCCGGCCGATCGACCGCCCACGCCACGCAGGGACGACACCCCATCGGTGCCGGAAACGTCCCGACATCCCCGCTGGGGCTTCAGGATCGGAGCAGGTCCGTGATCTTCCCGAGGCTCACGATCTCGCCCTCCTCGACCTTGTACAGGTAGACGGTGGGCACCTTGAGCTCGCCGGTCTCCTCGAACGAGATGTCCCGGGTGACGCCCTTCCAGCTGACGTCCGCGAAGGCACGGGCGACCGCCCGGCGGTCCCCGTCGGGGCCGACGACCCGCAGCGCGCGCACCAGGGCCCTGGTGGCGTCGTACGCCTCGCCCGAGTAGACCCCGGGCTGCGCCCCGCCGTTGGCCGTCTCGAAGGAGGCGACGAAGTCCGCCGCGTTCGCGTCCTCGTGGACGTCCGCACAGGCGCACGAGAAGAACGTTCCCTCGGCGACGTCGGCGCCGGCCCGGGTGACGTACCGCTGGTCCCGCGAACCGTCACCCGACATCACGGTGCCGGCGAAGCCCTTGTCCCGCAACGCCTCGGCGAGCCGGGCGAGGTCGGTGTAGTAGCCGGCGTAGTAGACCACGTCCGGTGCCTCGGCGATGATCCGCTCGGCCTGGGTGGTGTAGTCCCTGGCCGGGTCGATCCCGTCGTGCGTGACATCGACCCCGTCGGAGGTCAGCTCGGCCTCCAGCGCGGTGGACAGCCCGATGCCGTAGTCACCGCGGTCGTCGATCGAGTACACCTTCTTCGCCTCGAGGACGGTGGAGATGTAGTCCGCGACCGCCCGCCCCTGCACGGTGTCCGGGGCGATCGCCCGGTAGAAGGTGGTGAAGCCAAGATCGGTCAGGGCCGGACCGGTCGCGGACGGGCTCACCGAGAGCAGGCCGGCCTCGCTGTAGAGCGGCTCGCTGACCTCGGCGGTGTCCGTCAGCAGCGGCCCGATCACCGCCACCACGTCGGAATCCCGGACGAGGCCGCGCGCCGCACCCGGCGCCCGGTCGGGCGAGCCGCCGTCATCGACCTCGACGAGCTTCAGCCGGAACGGGACGCTGGCGTCGGCGTTCACCTCCGCGACCGCCGTCCGCACCCCGTAGAGGGCGTTGACGCCGAGCTTGCGGTCGTCGCCGGACAGCATGCCCTGAAAGCCGATGGTGATGGTCTTCCTGCCGTCGCCGGGCGAGTCCTCCCGACCGAGCCCACATGCCGTCACGGTCACCGCCGTCACGACGGCGAGGGCGATCGCGCCCATGGCCGGTCGCCTGATCATGTCCTGCGTCGCCTCCGGTTCGCGCCACCACGAAGTCGCAAAACCCAGTCCTACGCGACGACAGGCCTGTGGACGAGACAACCCGGCCCGTTCAGGCGGTCATCGGCGAGCAGGACCTGAGGATCGTGGTTGCTGGAACGACCAGAATCCTCAGATCTTCGCACTGTGGCTACGAGCTGCCGCTGCTCCCGAGCAACACCGAGGCCGGGCCCCGCGGGCAGGGGCAGGGCCGCAGCAGAGGCGTCGGGCAGCGGGCAGCTAGGCCTCGTCCCGGGGCTCCCAGCCTGGCGGGCTGGTGCCCAGTGAGGCTGGCGCCATCGTCCAGCCCGGCGCCCGGCCGCCGACCGTTCCCGGGGGTGCGATGTAGGAGACCTCACCGAACTCGCTGCGCAGCCGCCGGCAGAAGCCCTCCGCGTCGGCTCTGGTCTGGTCAGGCACCGCGAGCGTGTCGCGGTGGCCCAGCTCCTGCAGCCACCGCCCCGCCTGGGCCAGCGACGTCCGGACGTGCCAGCTCCCGCCCTCCTCGCCCCGCCGGGCCAGGGCTGCCAGGACGCCGTAGGCGGCGAGATAGCCGGCCGCGTGGTCGAGCACCTGGGCGGGCAGGAGCCGCGGGCCGTCGTCACCACCAGCCCGCCCCTCCGCCATCGCGATGCCCGAAGCGGTCTGGACGAGGCTGTCGAAGCCACGCAGGCCGCTCCACGGGCCGGTACGGCCGTAGGCGCTGATCGTCGCGACCACGACGCCGGGCCGCAGGCGGGCCAACGCGTCCGGGCCGAAACCCAGGCGGTCCAGCGCACGCGGGCGGTAGGCCTGGATGACGACGTCGACGGTCGAGATCAGCTCCCGCAGCCGGCGTGCGTCCGCGGCGACCCGCAGGTTGAGGAACGCGTTCCGCTTCCCGAAGCCGGTGTCGATGAGCAGTGACCGCTCCTCGGGCAGATGCGCGGCGCCGACCCGCAGCACCTCCGCGCCGTAGCCGGCGAGGGTCCGGCCGCAGACCGGCCCGGCGACGACCCGGCTCAGGTCCAGCACCCGGATGCCCTCGGCCGGCAGGTCGGCCGGTCGAAGCCGGGTCGGCGCGGCCTCCCCGAGCGGCTCGATCTCCAGGACGGGCAGCTCGGCCAGCGCCTTCGCCTGCCGGTGGGACGACCACTCGTCCTCGTCACGCGCCATCGTGGCGCACATGCCCATCGCCTGCAGCTCCAGCTCGAGCGACTCCGCCTCGAAGCGCGCGACCGCTCGTTCGACCTCGGCCCGGTCGTTCGACACGTCGAGCAGCTCCAGGATCCCGGCCCGATGATGCGGGAAGTTGCAGTGCAGCTCGATCCACCGGTCGTCGGCGGTGCGGTAGTAGCCGGAGATCGGGTCCCAGGGCGTCGGCATGGGCCGGCCATCGACCCGCAGATACCGTTCGCTGCGGAACGCCGCGCAGGCGTGCCGGGTATCGATCTCGATCTCCGGTTGGCTCGTCGCATCCAGATCCGCACCCGGCCAGCAGGCAGCGGAACCAGCGGAATCGCCGAAACCAATGGAACTATCGGCACCGTCGGAACCACAGAGGCCACCGGCGCCGGAGTTCCGCGCGACGAGTAACCGGCCGGCGCCCACGGCCGCGGCGGCGACGCTCGCCGTGGCCAGCTCCGTCACCCGGTGCAGACTCGGCAGGACATCCACCGGACCGGTGATGGTCAGCCGGTCCACGACTCCCTGATCGCGGACGAGCGTCGCGACCTGGGCAGCAATCATCGCGTTGTCGGCCATCTCCCCATCCTGTGCAGCGGATCAACAATGCTGCCTGACGCGTAACCGGCCGGACCGCCCGAGTTACCACCACCCCCTGGCCATGTCCCAGAGTGAGGCTTATGTGACGGACAGCATTACACAGCTGTGCCACCACACGCACGCAACGCCGCTTTCGGGCACGTCGCAGGCCTGGACACCGACACATGGCCGGGAGCAGACACCCGACCCGGCACCCGGAATCACACGCCGATGTCACGCACTGTGATCACGCACCCGGCGAGAGGACCACGCGCAGCACACCCACCTCCGCGCCCCCGCCGAACATCTTCGGCGTGCCGAGCTCCTCGACACGGGCCAGATCGGCGGCAGGGTCGGCGCCGAACGCACCGAGATACCGCAACGCGGCGATCAGCACCGGCATCGCGGCACGCTGAGAACCATCCTCGATCTTGACGGCGGCCGCGAACCCGGCCGACGTCGCGGCGACGGACACGCCTTCCGCGCCGTCCTTCGCGATCAGTGACGGCACCGCGAGCATCAGCTCCGTGTCCGGGCGCCCGGGCCCGCCGACGCGGGCGGGGAAGGCGCGCATCGCCGCCGCGACCCGCTGCCTCGGCGACGCCGTTCCCGCCGGCCCCGGCCCCACCGGCCCGGCCCCCGCAGGCCCCGCAGGCCCGGCCGCCGCGAGCGCGAGCTCACGCATCCCGCGTACGAGGCCGAGCAACGGAACGCCGAACAGCGGTGCGCCACAGCCGTCGACGGCGGGGGCCGTCACCGGGCCGCCGACAAGCTCCTCGATCGCGGCCCGGATCCGCTGCTGGAGCGGGTGGTCCGGCTCAAGGTAGCCGCTCACCGGCCAACCGGACCCCACACAGCAGGCGATCATGCCTGCGTGCTTGCCCGAGCAGTTCATCAGTAGTCGTTCGGGGCCTCCCCCGGCGGCGAGATGCCGCTCGTGGGCAAGACGCCCGAGCGGAAGATCCGGCGGGCAGGCCAGGTCGCTCGGCCCCCGGCCGGCCGCCGCCAGCACGGCACGCACGGCCGCCACCTGCTCGGGCTCACCGCTGTGCGACGAGGCCACGATCGCGAGCAGCTCCGGCGGGATGCCGCCTGCAGCGCCGCCCGCGGCGCCGCTCCCACCGCCGGACACGCCCGACACAACCGGCCCGACCGGCCCGACCGGCGTCGCCCCGAAGACCACGTCGAGCCCGGCCGTCAGCATGCCCACGGCCTGCATCGGCTTGACCGTGGAACGCGGCGAGATCACCGCGCTCGGGTCACCGGCGGCCAGCAGCACGGCGCCAGTGGGGTCGAGCCCCACGACGGTTCCCCTGATCCGGCTCTCGACCAGTACGTCGACGCCGGGCGCGCGGCCCCGCAGGATCTCGGCGACGACAGGTGGCGCCGCGCCGTCGGACCCGCCAGCCACGTACCGCTGCGGCCGGCCCTGCTCCGGCGCGGGCTGCCCGGCCCCACCCCGCTCCGGCTCGCGCTGCTCCGACTTCGACACGCTCGCCTCGGACATCCTCATGATCGCGGAGCCGTCATGGGCTCAGGCTACGCGGGCTCGGGGCCTGCGCCACCAGTGAGTTGCCTTTTCCAACCCATAGGTCCAGACTGACCTACATAGTGAGTCTGGTATTCGGACTCACTCGGGAGAAGGAGTCCTCCATGCGTGACGCCGTCATCGTCGAAGCGGTACGGACCCCGATCGGGCGCGGGCGGGCCACCGGCAGCCTTGCCCCGGTCCACCCCATCGACCTGCTGGCCCACAGCATCTCCGCGGTGGTCGAGCGGGCCGGCATCGATCCCGCCCACATCGACGACGTGATCGCCGGCTGTGTCACCCAGACCGGCGAGCAGTCCGCGAACATCGCGCGCTGGGCCGGGCTCGCGGCCGGTCTGCCCGAATCCGTGCCCGCCACCACCGTCGACCGGCAGTGCGGCTCGTCCCAGCAGGCCGTGCACTTCGCCGCGCAGGGCGTGATCGCCGGTGCGTACGACATGGTGGTGGCGTGCGGGGTGGAGTCGATGGGCCGAGTCCCGATGGGCTCGGCGACCCAGCCCGGCGACAGCCGCGGCGTCCGCATCAACGAGCGCTACCCCGCCGGGCTGGTGCCGCAGGGCATCAGCGCGGAGCTCATCGGCGCACGCCGCGGCACTCCTCGCGCGCAGCTGGACGAGTTCGCGCTCGCCAGCCATCAGCGGGCCTTCGCCGCCACCCGGGAAGGGCTGTTCACCCCCGAGATCGCGCCGGTGAAGGTCACCCAGGCGGACGGATCGGTCGTCGAGGTCTCCGCCGACGAGGGGATCCGTCCGTCGACGAGCCTGGAGGCGCTCGCCGGGCTTCGTCCCGCCTACTACGACGAGGCGGCCGCGGCGCGTTTCCCGGAGATCGGCTGGAACGTGACGGCGGGCAACGCCTCACAGATCAGCGACGGCTCCGCAGCGCTGCTGATCACCACCTCGGAACGGGCCCGTGAGCTGGGGCTGCGCCCGCGAGCCCGGCTGCACAGCTTCGCCGTCGTCGGCGACGACCCGTTCCTGATGCTGCGCGGGGTCATCCCGGCGACCCGCCGGGTGCTGGAGCGCTCCGGGCTGCGGCTCGACGACATCGACCTGTTCGAGGTGAACGAGGCGTTCGCCGCCGTCGTCCTCGACTGGCAGGCCGAGATCGGCGCCGCGGCCGAGCGGGTCAACGCACGGGGAGGTGCGGTCGCACTCGGCCACCCGCTCGGCGCCAGCGGCGCCCGGATCATGACGACCCTGGTGCACGCCCTGGAGCAGACCGGTGGGCGCTACGGGCTGCAGACCATGTGCGAGGCGGGCGGACTCGCGAACGCGACGGTTCTCGAGCGCCTGTGACCCTCAGGTGCGCTCTCAGCAGGTGGGCTCTCAGCAGGTGGGCTCTCCGGCGCCGGTGACTCTCCAGGCAGGAGCCAGTGACTCTCCAGGCGCATAAGGGCCTCCAAGCGTCTGTGGCTCTCAGGCGGCTGTGAGGATTCTGGACTGGCCGGGCTGGGTGACTCCGCCCCCGCGGCACCCGGCACCGGCCTATCCTTGCCCTGTGCCCGCCTACGAGTACCGATGCCGTGTCTGTGACGCCTCCTTCGAGGTGCGTCGCGGTATCCACGCTGACACCACCGCCCCGGCGCCGTGCCCCGCGGGCCACCAGGAGACCTCTCGGGTTTTCTCCGCGGTCGCGGTGAGCCGCGGCGCGTCGGCGCCCGCGATGGCGAGCGCGCCCGCGCCCGCGTCCGGTGGCGCCTGCTGCGGCGGAGGCTGCTGCGGCTGACCGGAGGCTGCTGCGGCTGTGTGTGACCTGAGCCGGGGCTGACCCGGACCGGACGAGCTATCGGCCCTGCCGAGACCCGTGCGCGCGTCCTTCGCCTCGCCCCGTGGGCTCCTGGTGCCCGGCTGGCCCCGTGGCCGACTTCGTGGTGGCCGACGACTTCGCGGCGCCTGACGGCTTGGTGGCGGCTGGCTTGGTGTCATGGGTGGACGTCGGAGCCTGACCCGGGGCACGCCGCCGTGAGGCCCGGTTACGGGTCCCCACGTCGACCTGCCGCTCACGCTGGCCGCCGGCCGCGGCCGCACGCTCGGCGATGAGCCGCCGGGTGATGATCTGCATGGTCTCCACCCGCTCGGCCTCGTCGAGACCGCCAGCCAGCGTCACCAGCAGGTCCGAGGATCCCGGTCCACACGCACCGTCCAAGGTCCCAGCCATGCCGGTTCCCTACCCATCTTCTGGGTCGGGCACGCCTGGCTGGGCCGGCCGCGGGCGTGTTCCGCTTCCTCGCCCGCTCCGGCGAGCGGTCCGGCCGGCAGCCAGACGCCGGGTGAGCGTCCGGGCCTCATGCCTCGTCTCGGCGACGGCGGCCCTGGCGCCGCGACGCAGCTGCTCGGTCGGTATCTGCCAGTCGATGCCCGGCCGGCCGAGCACAAGACCGGTCGCGGCGATCAGGACCCAGAAGCCGAGGACGGCGCCCGCGGCGAACAGGTCCAGTGCTCCCAGCAGGGCCGAACAGCCGAGCAGCACAGCCGCTCCGACCAGCGCGAACACCACCGGATGCCGGGCCACCCACCTGGAGCACGAACGGGAGCGGGAGCCGGCGCGCCCGACGGGGCGACGGCGTGCCGTCCCCGCGCCGCGCCCCCGACTGGCACGCTCCCGACCGGGATGTACCGCGATCGGGCTCGGCGGCTGCGGACCGGTGCGGGGACCGGTCGCGGTACGCCCCGACTTCGCGAGCCTCCCGGATCCCGATGCCGCGGAGCCCGCGGACGCCGTAGAGCCCGCGGATGTCGCGGAGCCCGCCGAAGCCCTGGAGCTCGCGGATGCCCCGGCCTTCGCGGGGCGTCGGCGGGGGCTCGGCTGTCGTTCCAGGACAGGACCATCCATGCCAGGCCTGTGCCCAGCGTGAGGGCCGTGTACCAGCCTTGCCGGCAACCTCGGCTGTCTTTCACCCACGTCGTCTCTCACCCAGGTCGCAGGTTTGGATCAGCGGCGGGAGGTCCCGGGCCTCAGTAGCGCCGGGACTCGACGTGCGCGTCAGCCCGCAGCGCACGCCAGAGCTGCCCGAGCGACGTGAACTGGACCCCTTCGGGCGCGCCACCGACCTCGTCGATCACCCGGTCGGGCGCGTGCTGGTGGCGCAGGTGGTCCATCACCTCGTTGCGTTCGGCGGGGAAGACGGCGCGGCCCAGCCACCGGGCCAGCTCGGAGCGTTCCTCCACGTCCGCCGAGGTCATCCCGGGCGGGGCACTGCCGAGGACGCCCGCGCCGTCCGGACGGGCGGCCAGCGCCGAGGTGTCCTCCGCCGGCGGCTCCGGCGACCTCCACTCGCCGACGCGGGTGTCCCGACGCGCGCGGACGAAGCCTGCGACCTCGTGCGCCAGCACCTCGTCGCGCACGGCTCCGTGCTTGGCACTGCCCCGATCCATCGACATGAGCACGCCCCTTCTCGTCTGGTGTTCTGGGCGTACCCGCACCAGCCGGTCATGCTCACCTCGAACGCCACAGATTCGTAGTCGAACTGGCCCGTTCGGGTGACGACGCGGGCCGCCGGCCGGCCGTGGGCCGCTCCGTGGCGTGGTCCGTTGCGTGGTCCGTCGCGGCGGCGGTCCCCCGCGGAGCGCAGGCGGCCTCGTCGACCTCGTACAGCGCGAAGGCCCGGCCGATCACCGGTCTGGCGACGTTGCGGACGGGGACTCCCCCGGCCGTGCGCCCCTTCTCGGTGCCCGCATGGGCATGCCCGTGCAGCGCGAGATGGGCTCGGCCGGCGTCGACCGCCTCCGCCAGGTGGTAGCTGCCGAGGAACGGGAAGATCTCCGGACGCTCCCCGGCGAGGGTGTCGGGCACCGGCGAGTAGTGCGTCAGCGCGATGCGCACGTCGCAGTCGAGGTCGTCGAGGGCGGTGCGCAGGCCGGCGCTGACCTCCTTGGAGTGGCGGATGAACGTCTTCATCAGCGGCTCGCCGAAGTCACTTCCGCTGGCCCCGGCGAAACCACCGCCGAAACCCTTGGTTCCGGCCACCCCCAGGCGCACGGCACCGACCGGCAGCACCGTCCCGGTGCCCTCCAGCGTCCGCACCCCGGCATCGGCCAGCACCGAGACGATCTGGTCCGGCTGGTCACCGTGGTAGTCGTGGTTGCCGAGCACCGCGATCACCGGCACCTCGGCGTCGACGAGCTCCCCCGCCACCACCTCCGCCTCCGCCACCGACCCGTGCTGGGTGAGATCACCCGCGACGAGCAGCACGTCCGCGAGGTCGCCGACCCCGGCCATGCAGGGCGCGAAGGTGCCCGGGGAGTCCGTGCCCAGATGGATGTCACCGACAGCGGCAATTCTGATCATGGCACGGTCTCCACGATCTCCGCTGTCGGCGGCAGCTCCCGGTGCGAGACGGTGACCTTGTTGCGGATCGGCCGGTCGGGGACCAGCTCCGCCAGCACCGCGTCCAGCATGTGCCGGCGGGCCTCCGTCGCGACCTCGCCCCGCACGGTCACCCCCTCCGGACCCACGGCCACCTCCAGCCCGAGCTCGGCCACCCGCGGGTCCTCGGCGAGGCGCTCATGCAGATCACCGGCGAGATACTCCGCGGGCTCGGTGACGTCCAGCCCCGCCGGAGGCGCGGGCACTCCGATGGGTGGCGGAATCAGCTGCAGGCGGGTCGCGATGAGCAACGCGGCCTCGGCGAACGGGGAGTCGGCGGTGGCCCGCCGAACCTGGGCCCAGTCGACCTGTTCCCGCATCGCGCGAATCATCGGAAGTACCCGGCCGAGATCGCAGTAACGCTCGTCCAGCGCGAGCAGGGTCATCTCGAACCAGTCGGTCGCATCGAGGACGGGCATCCGGACCGAATCGACGGACAGGTCACGCGAGCGCGCGAGCATCTCGTCGGTCACCGCCCGGCCGACCGGGTGATGAATGAGATCGACCAGGACGTCACCGTCGTAGACCTTTGTCAACCAGTCCTCAGGTGGGTCCACCGGACGCAGCCCCGCCGAGCGCAGGACGTCCACAGCTGCGGGGACGTCGGACTCACGGAGCATGAAGTCGACGTCGTGGACCGGCTCCGGACCACCACGGGCCCAGCAGGCATAGCTGCCGCCGAGCGCGAAGGGGATCTCGGCCTCCTTCAGCGTCACGGCGACCCGTTTGAGGCTTTCCCGTAGCCCTCGTGGTGCATCATCCATGACCATCGGGGTACCCGCGCCGATGTCGGTGACTCCCCGAACGCCGCATCCGTGTCGGGCGCCCCGCATCATGCCCCGGCGGGACACATCACCGCTAATTCGGACACAAGGTGCCGACCGCACCTCAGTGACACACGCAGCCCTATGGTCGTGTTCACGACACGTAAGCACACGGTCTTCTGCCGGGCGCATCCGCACGAGCATGGCACTGATTCCAGCCGGCAGGTGGTTCCACGAGTACCACCGGTAAGCCATCGCCGCCCTGCGCGCCAAGTACGTCACCCGGAGCGGAGACGAAGAAGTCCTACGTGTTGTTCCCCCGTGGGACCACCGTGACGCACGCATCCCGCCCTTCGGGGACTCTATGCACCACGCCGGAGTCGCTGGACGAAATTTCATGACATAGGTCTGGCTGACATATCTGGTGGGAGCCTTGTGGCCCAGGCAGTGGATCACCTTCCGGACGACCCGCCGCGCGGGCCCTGCCGCACGTCAACGGCCCGCACGGGCTACGCCGAACACGTCACGCTCCCACCCTCGAGCCGGCAAAATGGAACGGCCGGACACACCTCAAGCCGGCCGTGATGACATGTCGGGCACGCCCCACCGGCCGGCGCTGGATGCCCGTGCAGATCCGCGGCACGCCGACCGGTGACCATCCACCGGATATCTTTGGAACGAACAGCGCGGTTTGGAACATGCCGGATGAGTTACCCGTTCCGTGGGGTCATCCCCGTGCGATTCCTCCGGCTTGCCGGCAACGGGCGTAGAGATGCGAGATGATGACCAACGCGAAGCCCCATGCCGTCGGGCGCGCGAACGTCCCAGCCCATCCCAGCCCGACATCCCTGAATGGAACGAAGCCCTGACCCCGCCCGCGTCATCCGCCTATGTGACCATTGAGACCCGTGAGGACGCCGTGAACCAGCGATACCCGGGACCGAGACGGCCGGCCGAGGAGACCGACCCCGGCCGCGCACGGCCCGTAGCTGACCTGTCGACACACCCCGGACAGCTCGCCCGCCGTCTGCAGCAGGTCACATATCAACTCTGGACAGCTGTCGTGTCCACCGAGACGACCCCACCGCAGTTCGTCGTTCTCAACAGCCTGCTCGCCGACCCCGACATCGACCAGCGCACGCTGGGCGAACGGGCGTCACTCGATCGTTCCACCGTCGCCGACGTCGTCGCCCGCCTGGTGCAGCGAGGGCTGATCCGCCGCGTTCGCGACCCGCGCGACGGCCGTCGCAACGTCCTGCGCCTGACGCAG
The DNA here is from genome assembly GCF_001306465.1 of Frankia sp. R43. Lineage (NCBI taxonomy): Bacteria > Bacillati > Actinomycetota > Actinomycetes > Frankiales > Frankiaceae > Frankia > Frankia sp. R43. The sequence goes on from NZ_LFCW01000005.1 coordinate 417,665, forward strand.
CGCGGCGAGGCCACGCACAGCCAGGTCGCGAGCCGGGTGGAGCGGATGAACGACCTCCTGCTCTCCCCCCTGAACACGGACGAGCGCACCGCGCTGCGTTCCATGCTGACGCGGATCATCGAATCCGTCCCCGCGATCTCGGCGGCAGAGGGCACCGCCGCGGTCTGAGCCGGGTCGGCCTCACCGCCAGAAGAGCAACCACTCGAAGTAGTGAGGCCGACACCCGCCGCCGGGCGCCCCACCACCGGGCGCCCTGCCCCCAGGATCGTTCTGGCACCCGCGCCCGCGCCCACGCGGCAAACCCCGACCAGCCACACCCGCACCGCCTCGCACCGGGCCGATGGGGCCTCCTGCGCGCAAGCTGTCGAATCTGCGGCGAAGTAACGCTAGCGTCTGCAGTCATCCGACCAGACCAGTGCTGACAATCGTCAGCTGGTCCTTACGCCCAGGAGAGGAAGGTCCCGTGACCTCGCCCGACACCGCGGCGCTCGTTCTCAGAGTCGTCGTCGGCCTCACGATCGTCGCGCACGGCTACAACCACCTCTTCGGGCCGGGCGGCGTGCAGGGCACCGCGGGGTGGTTCTCCAGCATGGGCCTGCAGCCGGGCATCGTGCATGCCTGGACGTCCGGCCTGCTGGAGCTCGCCGCCGGGTTCGGCCTCGCCTTCGGGTTCCTGACCCCGTTCTCCGCGGGCGCGATCATCGGAACCATGGTGGTGGCCGGCATCACCGCGCACCGCACGAACGGCTTCTTCATCTTCAAGCCGGGGCAGGGCTATGAGTACGTCCTGATGATCGCGGTGGTGTGCGCCGGCATCGCCATCCTCGGGCCGGGCAAGGCCTCACTCGACAACGTCATCGGGATCGAGGACCTCAACGGCTGGGCGGGTGGGCTCATCGCCGTCCTGCTGGGTGTCCTCGGCTCGGCCGGACTGCTGGCGACCTGCTGGCGGCCCGGCAAGCCGGCCTCGTCGACCTCCTCCTGAGCCGACCCCGTCGGGAGCCGGTCCTTTTCTGGCCCGGCCTCCGACCCGGCGCTTCGCTGAGCGGGCTCCTTCGGTGAGCCGCCGCCGGTCGCGGGTGCGGGTGCGCATCCACCGGCGGCAGCCCGCCGAGGAAACGCCCTAGGCCGGAACTCCGGCCGCCCGGCGGCGGCCAGCCCTGGTCCTGCGTGGATCCGGGCTCGCCGCGTCCGGGAAGCGGCGCAGGTACTCGCGCTCCAGTTCCAGCATGCGCTGCGTGTGCGTTTCGAACGCGTCCTCGCTGCCGGTCAGAAACGTGTCATGCCTGGTCAGGTGCAGATGGCGCACTTCGCGGACGAGATCGGCGTCGGTCAGTTCGGGCGCGGGGATTCCCTCGGGGCGATGGCTCATGAAGCACCAGTACCCGCGTCGGTCGCGGGAAAGCCCAGGCGGGAAAGCCAGCCGGACACCAGCCCGGGAATGAGATCCGGGCCGGGCGGCGGTGGCACCGGATCCGGCAGCGGACCGGGCGGCACCGGATCGGGGTCGGGCCCGGGCAGCACCGGATCCGGACCCGGCCCGGGAGGTGCCGGATCAGGCCCCGGGCCCGGCGGCACCGGGTCGGGCAGTGGCCCGGGTGGAATGGGATCGGGCCCCGGGCCGGGCGGCCTGACCGCGCGCCGGGGTTCCGTTTCCGCCGAGATCGCGATGTGCATGGCTGAAACCTCCCTAGGATCGCCGACGCTGCGCGACGACGTCCCGCGACGAGGTGATCTCCCTTGGTCGCGTACCCAGTCGAACAGGTCGCACACCCGGCCCGCCGAACCACTCGCGCAAGTGCGTCGCTACGATTCCCGGAAGACCTGGGTCATCTCCGGACATCACGCCGCACGCGAACGGTCGGGCCTCCGACCAACGGTGAATCATTCGCCCGGCGCTCCGGGCGGCTCGGGCCGCGACCGTCAACGGGAGGGTGCCGGTGGGAGAGCCGATCCTCGCGATCGACTTCGGCACCTCCAGCGCGTCGGCGGCCCTGGTGGTCGACGGCCAGGTCACCGCGATCCGGGAGCCGGCGAGCGGTGCCGTCGCCTGGCCTTCGTCCGTTCTCGCCGACGGTGACTCCGTCGTCGTCGGCACGCTCGCGGAACGCCGCAAGCGGATCTGGCCCGGCGCCTACCACGGCGGCATCAAACGCGGGCTGACCCGCAACGCCGCCATCGTGCTCGACGGCCGCAGCCACGCACCGGCCGCGCTGGTCACCGCGGTGCTGGCGGCACTGCGCGCGGAGGCCGAGGCCCAGCTCGACGGCACCGCGCTGCACCGGGCGGTCATCACCGTGCCCGCCAGCTACGACCCGGCCGGCCCGCTGCGCCGGGCGATGATCGCCGCGGCCGAGGAAGCCGGTTTCGTCGACGTCGACCTGCTCGCCGAGCCGGTGGCGGTCGCCTGGGCACCGCTGGGCGCCGGCGGCCCGCGGCCCGGCGACCTGGTGCTGGTGTACGACCTCGGCGGCGGCACGTTCGAGGCCGCGCTGCTGCTGATCGGCGAGGCCGGCCGGCACGAGCTGCTCGGGCACAGCGCACTGCACGACTGCGGCGGCCGGGACTTCGACCAGCTGCTGTTCGACGAGATCCTCGGCCACTACGGGCCCGGCCTGGAGCCGCTGCTCAACCCGAGCGGTGTCGGCGAGGTGTTCCAGACCGCCGCCAGCCGCACCCGCCACGAGCTGCTCGACTTCGCTCGCGCGGTCAAGCACCAGCTCACCGACGTCGCGTTCGTCGAGGACGTCTTCAGCCCCGCCGGCCTGCTCGTCAGCCTGGACCGGGACCGCTTCACCAAGCTGGCCTCCCCCACCCTGGCCCGGACGATGGCCTGCTGCCAGCATCTGCTGGAGTCCAGCGGAGTCTCGCCGGAGAAGCTCGACGGGGTGCTGCCCGTCGGCGGCGCGTCCCGGATGCCGGTGGTCACCGAGATCCTCGCCGGGCGGCTCGGCGTCGGCACCGACTGGCCGGCGCAGCATGTCTTCGCCGCGCCCGACCCGGACCAGGCCGTCGTCCTCGGTGCCGCGTCCTGGGCGGCCACGGTGTCGACCCGCCGGATGGTCGCGGCCCGGCCCGATCCGGTGGTGCAGCCGGCCCGCTGGGACATTCCAGGTGGGCGGGCCACGATGGTGCGATGGCTGGTCGAGCCCGGTGCGCGGTTCGACGCCGGCGCGGTGCTCGCCCGGGTGCGGCTCAGCGACGGCGCCCTGTTCGACCTGGCCTCGGAATCCCCCGGCAGTCTCGTCGAGACCCACGCCGAGCCCGGTGCCTCCGTCCGGGACGTCGACTGGCTCGCGACCACGCTGCCGTCGGCTCCGACGCCCGTCGGCACCGCGCTGCCCGCCGACCTGCGCGGCTTCGAACGCACCAGCCGCCCGTCGAGACACGTAGAGGTCACGTCCCGACTGACCCTGAGCGGCCACGAACGCGACGTCACCTGCGCAGCATTCTCCCCCGACGGCCAACTGCTGGCCACCACCAGCAAGGACGGCGCCCGGCTGTGGGACGCCGGCACCGGCCGCGCCGCCGGCCAGCTCAACGGCCGGCGCATCTCCGGCCTGCACGGCTGCGCGTTCTCCCCCGACGGGCGCCTGCTCGCCACCACCAGCTACGACAAGACCGCGCGGATCTGGGAGCTCGCGACCGAGAAGCAGACCCTGACCCTCAACGGCCACAAGGGACCCGTCTACGGCTGCGCGTTCTCCCCCGACGGGCGCCTGCTGGCCACGGTCAGCACGGACCGCACCGTCCGGCTCTGGGGCGTCTCGACCGGCACCTGCATCGCCACCCTCGCCGGGCACCGCGGCTCCGTCTACAGCTGCGCGTTCTCCCCCGACGGCCGCCTGCTCGTCTCGGCCGGCGCCGACCAGACCCTGCTGTGGGACGTCACCAACGGCGAGACGGTGCACCACCTCGACGGGCACACCAACTACGCCAACGGCTGCTCGTTCTCCCCCGACGGCCTGCTGCTCGCCGCGACCAGCAACGACGGCACCCGCCTGACGGACACCCCGACCGGCTCGACCACGCTCACGCTGCCCGGTTCGGCGCAGAGCTGCGCCTTCTCCCCCGACGGCCTGCTGCTCGCGACGGCGAGCACCGACGACACCGCCAAGCTGTGGGACGTCGCCACCGGCACCGCGGTGGCCACCCTGACCGGGCACACCAGCACGGTCATGGCCTGCACGTTCGCCCCGTTCGGCCTGGTGCTGGCCACCACGAGCACCGACAAGACCGCCCGCCTCTGGGACATCTCATACACACCGGACACCACAACCCGCTGATTCAGCGATTCGGGTGGAGAGCTGGCGTTTTGGTCTCAATCAGGCCCCTATAACCTGCCGACGGCAGACATACGGGGAACCGGGCAGGTCAGCCTGCGATCGGGGCCCAGCAGCGAGTGGTGCGGAGGAGCGGGCATGTCCGGATGGCAGAGTGCGGCGAGCAGGGGACGCGGTGTGGTCGAGACCCCCACCCGGCTGATCGGCCCGGGGCTGCGGGGCTTCAAGCAGTTCCTGATGCGCGGCAACATCGTCGACCTGGCCGTCGCGGTCGTCATCGGCACGGCGTTCACCGCCGTCGTCAAATCGCTGGTGGACAACATGTTCACACCGCTGATCGCCGCGATCGGCGGTGAACCGGACTTCTCCAAGCTGCACTTCAAGATCAACGGAAGTGTCTTCAACTACGGGCAGTTCCTCAACGATGTGATCTCGTTTCTCGTCGTGGCCGCGGTGATCTACTTTGTGATCGTGCTGCCCATCGCGAAGGCGAACGAGATGCGGCGCCGCGGTGAGCCGCAGGCGAAGGCGGACGAGCCGGCGGTCAGCGACGAGACGCGGCTGCTCACCGAGATCCGTGACCTGCTCGCCGCGGGCAACGGCCCGGCGGGTGGCGGTATCGGCCCGGCGGGTGGCCCCACCTACACTCCGCCGGCACCGCGGGCCTGACCCGGAGCCCGGCCTGGGACGGGCCGCGCGGGCAGCGGGCCGCGCCGCCCGTACCAGTCACACAGAACAGAGCCACGCACAGAACAGAGCCACGCACAGTACCGGCAATTCGCGTCAAGCGTGACCAAAAGGGGCGCCAGATCGTCTGGCGAGTCGCAAGAAAGAAGGATTTCGGTCACCGGAACAACCAAAATCGTTCACCCTTGCGACTCGCCAAAGCGGGCTACCGGGCGCTCAGACGTCCGGGCACGCGGAACCGCAGGGCACGACAGCGGGAAAGGGCAGCGGGTCAGAGCGGCGGGTCAGGCGTCGTAGCCCGGCTCGTCGCCGGGGCACTCCAGCTCGAGATCCGCGGCGACACCGGCGGGCACCAAGCCGCAGCCGACCTCGTAGCTCCCCAGCTGGACCAGCTCCCACCCCGTGGCGCCGCGGTGCAGCACACCCTCGGCACGGTCGACATCCGCCACCACGGGAACAAGCTCGACCCAGGCCCAGGACTGGTCGGACCGGGCCAGGACGGTGCCCACCACCTGATAGCTCCCGGGCGCGACGGCTGCCGTGAGCGAGCTGCCGCGGACCGCCTCGGCGATCACCGTGGACTCGTTCGACGACGGGGTCACGGTTCCCGGCCCGGCGGCCGCCGCGGTCTGGACCTCGGCCCGCGGGGCGGACACCCGAACGGCCGGGGCGGAGCCTGACGAAACGGCGAACGCTGTGCCGACCGTCACGGCGCCCGCCGCCACCACAGTGGCGGCGGCGACGGCGGGACGCGCGGCACGCGCGCGGACAGATCCCTCGGGACGCACGGACCGGCGGGGCGAGGCGGGGCGGCGGTGGCGAGCCATTGACTGCACGTACCCAGTCTGCGCAGGTAAAGCCGCCAAATCGAGTGAGTTTCCGGTCAGGCTGACGACAGACCACATCCGACCCACAGCACACGAACCATTCCCCTTGCGACGCAAGGGCTTTCTCGGCATGAGGGGACACCGACCAGCCGAATTCGCACCGGCGGCGACGGCACTCGGACCGCCGCCGGACGAGCAGTCCGGCCCTTGACGGCACCCCCGGACCCCGGACCCGGACCTCACCGAAGGCAGGCGGCAAGGAAAGGCAGGCCGCAGGCGGCAGGGAGCAGCATGGGGGCGGCCTGATCCACAGCCACGTCGATGATGCGGGGTGACGCCTGTACTCCGGCGGCAGCCGGAACGCCCGGCGAGCCGGAACCCAGGATGGGTGTTCCCCCGCGGGCCGGCATCGGGTGAAATGAGCAATCTGACGGGCGTCCGAGGACAGGAGGCCCGAGCACCGCTGCGAGGGTGAGGGGGGCGGACCGGTGTCAGACGCACCTGCCACACCGCAGGCGCCACAGAGCTCGCCGATCTCGCAGGCGCCGCCGCGGCCCGGCCCGGCCGATGCTCGAACCGGCGACGCCCGAACCGGCGGCGATGCCCGAACCGGCGACGCCGCCGTCCTGTTACGTTCCGTCTACAAGACCTTCGCCGCCGACACGGCACCGGTGCACGCGCTGCGCGGCGCGGGGCTGACCGTCGCGCACGGCGAGTTCGTCGCCGTGATGGGTCCGTCCGGGAGCGGCAAGTCGACCCTGCTGAACGTCGTCGCCGGCCTCGAGCATGTCGACGACGGCTCGGTGACCGTCGCCGGGATGTCGCTGGCATCGCGGTCCGAGGCCGATCTGGCGCGGTTACGCCGGCGCCACATCGGCATGGTCTTCCAGTTCTTCCACCTGCTGGAGACCATGACGGTCGCGGACAACGTGGTCCTGGCGGCCCGGCTGTCCGGCGTCGGCCGGCGGGCGGCGGTGCGCCGCGGGCACGACCTGCTGGATCTGCTCGGGCTGCTCGAACGCGCCGACTCGCTGCCCGGCACGCTGTCCGGTGGCCAGCGCCAGCGCCTGGCGATCGCTCGGGCGCTGGCCAACGAGCCGACCGTCCTGCTTGCGGACGAACCGACCGGCGCGCTGGACTCGGCCGGCGCCGCCGAGGTGCTGGACCTGTTCACCCGCCTGCACCGGCGCGGCCAGACCATCCTGATGGTCACCCATGATCATCAGGTCGCCGCCGGCGCCGAGCGGATCGTGACCATGCGCGACGGCCGGGTGTCCGAACGGCCCGGGGCCGGCGCATGACGGGCCCGCATCGGCAGCTGCTGGCGGCCGCGGTACTGACCGCCGCGGCGGTGACCGCGACGTGCGCCGTGCCGCGGCTGCTCGGTGGCGCGGACCCCACCTGGTCGGTACCGGTCTCGGTCGACGCGGTCCTGCTCGTCGCGGGGGTGGGTGCCGGCGCCCTGCCGTGGGCGCGGCGGCGGTCGGAGCGGCTGTTGATGATCGCCGCGGATCTCGCCTGCCTCGCCGGGATCGCGGCACTGGGCCTGGTCGCCGCGATCGCCGTGCTCGGGCATCGCCCGCTCGACGGCGGGGACGACTTCACCGGGCCGGTGCTGATCGCCACCGCCCTCGCCGCGATCACCGCCACGCGCGCACGGACCCGCGCCACGAATGTGGTCCTCGACGTGGTCCGAGGAGCCCGGTACGAGCCGGAGGACGTCCTGCGCAGGTTCGGCGAGGACGCCAGCCGGGGAGCCGACCTCGACGAGACGCTCAGCGGGCTCGGCGAGGCGCTCCGGCGCAGCCTCTCGCTGCAGCGGGTCGAGATCTGGACCGGTGCCGCCGGGCGGCTCACCGCGGCGGTCGTGCTTCCCGAGGGCTCCGGCGGCCTGCCAGGCAACGATCCGGCCACGGATCCGGGCACGCCCGGTGCTTCAGTCGCTCCCGGTACCTCAGTCGTTCCCGGCGTTCCCGGCGTTCCGCGCGCTTCGGGCACGGATGCGGCGCGATCGGGTCCGGGTGGTGGCCTCGGCGACGACATCCGCCTCGTCGAGGTGGGCTCGACGATCACACTCACGGTGAGCGACCGCGTCGCGCTCTCCCGTACCCGGGTGGCCGGCCCGGGCTGGTTGTCCCTGTGGGTGCCGGTGCTCGCCCGGATGCACGAGCACGCCCAGCTCCGGGTGATCCCGGCACGGGCCGGCGGAGCGCTGCTCGGCATGATCGTGGTGCGCAGGCCGCTGGAGGCGCCCCGTTTCTCCGAGCCCGAGGACCGCATGCTCGCCGAGCTCGGCACCCGGCTCGGCACCGTCCTGCACAACCGGCAGCTGGACGCGAACCTGCGGGACGCGCTCGCGGACCTGCGCCATGCCAACGACGAGCTGCGAGTCTCACGGGCGCGCCTGGTGGCGACCGCGGACGCCGAACGCCGGCGGATCGAGCGGGACCTGCACGACGGGGCCCAGCAGCAGCTCGTCTCGCTCGCCGTCGGGCTCCGGCTGGTCCGTGACCTGGTGGCCGACAGCGCCGACAGCGCGGACGGGGCCGACGGCGCCACCGGTACCGGCACCGACGCCGACAGCGCCGAGAACGCCGCCCGCCGGAACGAGGACGTCGCCGCGGCCGACGAGCTGCTCGCGGCCATGGCCGAGCAGGTGGCGGAGACCATCGCCGAGGTCCGCAACCTCGCCCACGGCATCTACCCGCCGCTGCTGCGTTCCTCCGGGCTGACCGAAGCCCTCCGCGCCGCCGGCCAGCGCTCGACGGTCGGGGTCACGGTGCGGGCCGACGAGATCGGCCGGTACCCGGCCGACATCGAGGCCGCCGTCTACTTCTGTTGTCTGGAGGCGCTGCAGAACGCCGCGAAGCACGCCGCGGAGTGCTCGGTGGAGCTGGTCCTGGCCGAGCGGGAGGGCGCGCTGACCTTCACCGTGCAGGACAACGGCGCCGGGTTCGACCCGCGACGGCTGGAACGCGGCCACGGCATGACCAACATGGCGGACCGGATCGGCGCCATCGGCGGGACCCTGCGCTGGGAATCCGCGCTCGGTGCGGGCACCCAGGTGCACGGCGTGGTTCCGGTCTCGATCTTCCGGGGCGACCCCGGCGACGGATCATGGCAGCCGGCGGATCTCCGCGGGTCCATGGCACCCGGCCAGCCCACGGACCCCGCGCGAGCCGTGGGTTCCGTGCGACCCGGGGGTTCCGTGCGACCCGGAGATGCCGTGCGACCCGGGGATGCCGCCGGGCACCCCGAATCAGCGGTTCCGAGGTGATCCCTGGTACCGGAACGCACCGCGGTGCCGAGGTGAGAGGCGTTCTGGGCGCCGTCCGGATGATCGCGCGCGACGAGCTGCGCCGGCGCTGGCTCGCGCTCACGGCGCTTGGCGTGCTCCTCGGCCTGGTCGTCGCGATGGTCACGGGCACGGCCACGCTGATCCGCCGCACGGCCACGGCCCATGATCGTCTCGAACGCGCCTCCGCGGTGCCCGATCTACAGGTCACCAGCTACCTCCGCCACGATCCGGGCCTGGCGGACCGGGTGGCGGGCGTCCCGGGCGTCGCCGACTCGTGGACGACCGTCGGCGCGGTCGGGCGCATCGAGAACCGGGCGTCGGTCTCCTATCTCGGCCTGATCGGTGACACCGGCGGCCCGCGGGAGCTGTACAAGCCGGTCGTGGTCGAGGGGCGCGCCTACGACCCACGGTCACCCGACGAGGTGCTGCTCGACGAACGTGCGGCCGCATGGTGGGGATTCGGTGTCGGCGACACCATCACACTGCGCCTGCTCACTCAGTCCGACTACATCAGTTTCGACACCGGCTTCGGGACACCGGGCGGGCCGACCCTGAATCTGGTCGTCACGGGTCTGACCCGCACGGCCGGCGAGAACGCGCAGCAGATGCCCGTGATGGTCACGCCGGCGCTCGCCGAGAAGCTCGACGCCGTGACGACCGTGGTCATGCTGCGGCTGGAACCCGGGCCCGAGGCCATGGGCGCCGCGACCGCCGCGCTGCGGCGCCTCGGCCAGAGCCTGAGCACCGACCCGCTCGCCCGGGAGTTCCCCACCCTGCAGGTCTCTCGGCCGGCGACGGACGGAGACGCCCGAATCGCGGCGACCCAGCGGGTCCTCATCACCGGGCTGATCGTCTTCGCCGCCGTCGTCGGCGTGGCCGGGCTCGCGGCCAGCGGCCAGGCCTTCTACCGCCATCACGCCCTCGGTGCCGGGACCCAGCACATCGAGGCGATGCTCGGCCTGCCCACGCTGGGGCGGGCCGGTGCCCGGACAATCGCGGCGCTGCCCGCCGCGGTCGTCGCCGGCACGGTCGCCACGGCCGGGCCGCTGCTGGCAGGCCGGCTCGAACCGCTGGGGCCACTCGCCGGTATGGAGCCGCACCCGGGCTATGCCGGGCACACCGCGCTCACCTGCCTCGCCGCCGCGGCGGGAATCATCGCGACTGCGCTGCTCGCCGCCACAACCGCGGTGCGGGCCGGTCACCGGCCCGCCCGGCTCAGCCGGGCGAGGCCGGCCGGCCGAGCCGCCCGCTTTCCGGGCCGAGCGGGGCTGTTTCCAGGCCAGTCCGTGCCGTTCCCGGGCCGGTCCTCGGCCGGCACCGGCCCCGGCCCCGGCGTCGGCGTCGGCGCGAGTCCGGGTTCGGGCCGGCCGGTGGGTGCCGTGCTCGGCGGGCGTTCGTCGTCGATCAGGCGACCGATCTCGCCGGCGACCCACACCACCCGCGGCGTGGTGGGCCGGCGTGGCCCGCTCTGGCTGTGGCTCGGTGCCTCGTTCGCGCTCGCCCGGGGGCAGGACCGTCCGGTCGCCGCCCGGCGCCCACCGATCACCGGCACGGCGATCGGCATCACCGCCCTGATCGCCGCCGCCACCATCGCCACCAGCATGAACCGCCTGGTCGACGATCCGCACCGCTACGGCCGGAACGCGGACCTGGAGGTCACCGACGCCCGACCGAAGATCATCGCCCAGCTCGCCGAAGACCCCCGGGTCGCCGCGGTCAGCATGCTCGACGTCTCGACGGCGACGATCGAGATCGACGACCAGGGGCACGCGCTGCCGTCACCGGAACCGGAGGTGGCCAGCGGCCCCGGCGACGCCGGTCCGGGTGCGATCGGCCGCGGGGACGTCGCCCCCGGCGAGGACGTCACCGTCTACGCGCTCTCCCCCAAGCCACTCCCCGCCAAACCGCGCCCCGCCGCCGGCACGGTTGCCCGCACGGATTCCCGCACGGCCGCCGACCAGGATGTCGGCCCGGATGTCGGCCCGGATGTCGGCTGGACGATCTTCGAAGGTGCCCGGCCGACCCGGACGAACCAGGTCGCCCTCGGCCCACGCACCGCAAGCCGCTTCGGCCTCGGAATCGGGGACCATCTCAGCGTGGCCACGAACACCGGTGGACATGCCCAGCTCCAGGTCGTCGGCATCGGGGTCGGCCCGGTCCTGGGCGGCGAACGCCTCGGCGAGAGCATGCTGGTGGCACCGGACATGCTGACCCGCATCCAGCGGACCCAGCCGATGCGCAGCGCGCTGGTCCGGGCCATCCCGGAGACGGACCCCGCGACCTTCGCCGCGGCGCTGGGAACCGAATACGAGATCGACACCGGGCGGGTCCCCGGCGAGGTGGCGAACCTCGGCGGCATGGGCCGGCTGCCCGCGATGCTGCAGACCGTGCTCGCCGCGCTCGCCGTCGCCGCGGCCGGCCACGCGGTCGGGACCACCTGCCGCCACGCGCAGCGCGAGCTCGCGATCCTGCGCACGCTCGGTTTCACACCGACCCAGACCGCCCGGATTCCGCTGGTCACGTCCTGCGTGACAACCGCGCTGGCGGTCGCCGTCGGTGTTCCCCTCGGCCTGTTGCTCGGACGTCTGGCCTGGTGGGAGATCGCCACCGCCACCGGCGTCGCGACCAGCCCGGCGATTCCCGTCAGCCTGCTCGCCGCACTGCCGCCGGCGGTGATCCTGATCGGCCTGGTCCTCGCCGCGCCACCGGCGTCACGGGCCGGGCGGTTGCTCCCCGGCGCCCTGCTGCGCCGCGAGTGATCCGGGCACGGCCAGACCTGGATCCCCAGCTTCGGACGGCTGCAGATTCGCATTTCACGAACGCGGCCGGACCTCCAGGAGCCCGAGAGCCGGGTAGCCCCGGTAGCCCGGTTTGACAAGTCGCAAGAGTGAACGATTCTGGTCGTTCCAACGACCGAAATCCTTCTTTCTTGCGGGTCGCCAGGCGACCGCGTGCCCTTTTTGCCCGCTTAAGGTCGAATTCGCCGGTGCTGCGCGGCGGTGCGGGATCCTCGACGGGTGGCCGTGCGGGCGGGGTTCGCCCTCCGTCAGCACGGCTGCGCCAAGTCCATGCGCGCTGGGCTACGAGCCGCCGCCGAGCGCGGCGCCGTTCTAGGCGGGAGCGGGAGCGGGGGCGGGTGCGTCCGGCGGGCCGTCCGGACCGTGGCGGCGCCAGATGTCGCGCAGCACGCTCGGCGCCAGGTCCTCCTTGCACAGGTAGTCCAGCCCGCTGTCCGCGACGGCGGCCGGCAGATCCGTCCGGACGTAGGTCGAGCACAGGACGACCACCGTGCCCGGCGCGTCCTGCTGGATCCGCGAACCGGCGACCACTCCGTTGATGCCCGGCAGGTTCACATCCATCAGCACCAGGTCGGGGCGCAGCCGCGCGGCGGCGGTCAGGGCGTCCTCGCCCGTCTCCGCCTCACCGGCCAGTACGAAGCCCGCCGCGCGGCGGAGCACCGCCCGCACGGCCAGCCTGAAGGGGCGCTGGTCGTCGACGACCAGCACGGAGACCGCCGGGGAGGAGCTCATGTCCGTAGTCTCGCCGCAGCGGGCACCGGCGCCCAAGGGTGCAGCCATGTCATGACGTCGGTGTGGCTACCTTCCCCGTCGGCCCGCCGGCCGGGTGGTTCCCCGAATGCAGAAAGAGCAGAACCGCCTTGACCCGCCGGTTCAGATCCGGCTCATCGGTCAGGCCGAGCTTCGCGAAAATCGAGTTGCTGTGCTTCTCCACCGCACGCTCGGACAGCACGAGCGCAGCCGCGATCGCCGCGTTGCTCCAGCCCTGCGCCATGTGGCTGAGCACTTCCAGCTCCCGGGGCGTCAGCCTTTCCAGCTCGCTGGGCTGCCTGCGCGCGCTCGCGGCGACGAGCCCCTCGACCACGGCCGGGTCGATCACCGACTCGCCGGCCGCGACGGCGCGGATGGCCCGCAGCAGGTCGTCCACCCCGGCCACCCGCTCCTTGAGCAGGTAGGCGCGACCAGCCGATCCGCCTTCCAGCAACGCCAGGGCATAGGTGGCCTCGGCATGCTGGCTGAGCACGACCACGCCGACCTGCGGCCGCTCGCGGCGCAGCCACCCCGCGACCTTGATGCCCTCGTCCGACCGGGACGGCGGCATCCGGATGTCGGTGACCACCACATCCGGATCATGGTCGAGGACGGCCTGCTCCAGCGACGGGCGATCGGTCGCCGTGCCGACCAGCTCCAGGCCGTCCGCCCGCTCGATAAGGGTCGCAAGACCATGCCGGAGCAGGGCATTGTCCTCAGCGAGAATCACACGAACGGCCATTGGACCACTTTAGGCCCGCCCAGGTGCGCACAAACAGCCACGCGAACACGACTGGCGTCCGAGAACGTGACCGTCTTGCGACAGCGGGCGGTGCCGTTCACGCCGCCGCGACCGCCGTTCCCGTCTCGGTGCCACCGCGTCCCCGCTCGATCAGCTCGGCTGTCGGGACCACCGTGACCTGCTGCGCGAGCGGACCGGCCAGACCAGGTGGGACGGGGCCGCCGCCACGGTCAGCGGTGGAATCCGCCTGACTCGAACCACTTGAATCGCTCGAACCGCTCGAACCACCGCCGGGAACCGAGCCCTGACCGGTCGTCCCGCCCTGCTGCTGGCCCTGTCCCAGGCCTTGCCCCAGGCCCTGGCTGGGGAGCTGGCCCTGGAACTGGCCGCCCTGGCCCTGGGACAGACCACCCTGGCCGGTCGAGCCCTGCCCGGTCGAGCCCTGGCCGCCCTGACTGCCGGTGCCGCCGAACTGGTTGCCGAGCTGGTTGGTGAACTGCCTGCCACCGCCGAAGCCGCCGAAGCCACCGCCGCCCTGGCTGTCCCCGAGGCTGCTGGCGTTCACGGCGGCCGCCCCGCCGACACCGAGAGCGATCGCGATGGCCCCGGCCACGAGCGTGCGGCCCAGGCCCCAGGTATGTGGCCCCGCGGATTTCGCCGACGCGGGCGGCACCGGACCGGCCGCGGCCCCCACCACCGGCGGCGGGCCGTCCAGACTCGAACCACCCGTGCTCGCAGAACCGGGGTTCGGGGCCGGCCAGGCCCACTGGCCCGAGGTATGCCACGGTTCCGGCAGCGGCGCCGCGATCACCGGAGGCGCTGCGGGCGCGGGTGGCGTCACTGCCCCTGGTGGCGTCACGGGCAACGGTGGCGTCACGGGCAACGGCAGCTGTGCGGGTTGGAACAGTGCCGGAAGCTGAGCCTCTCCCCCGTCTGACGGCGAGGGCGGCCCACCGGCTGGCGGGGACGCGGGCGGGTCGGTCGGACCGACATGACTCATGTCCGTGCTCCTCGTCCCGGCGGGTCAGGTGCCGCGCCGTCGGGAAGCAGAGTTCGCCGTGAACCTGTGAGTGGCCTGTGACGATGCTGGGTGCCGGATGTGTGATCGCACCGGCCGCTCGGCGTCCCGCAGAGGAGCGAAGGAACACAGCCAGTACACAGATGATCTTCAGCAATCACACAGGAAGCGGTCGCATTCTGGCGACATGCAGCCGTCGAGCCCCCGCATCCTTGTCGTTGACGATGAGAGCACCCTCTCGGAGCTGCTGTCCATGGCCCTGCGGTACGAAGGCTGGGAAGTACAGACCGCCCCCGACGGGCGCGGCGCGCTGAAGGTCGCCCGAGATTTCCGCCCCGACGCGGTGGTCCTCGACATCATGCTGCCGGACATGGACGGCCTCGAGGTGCTCCGCAAACTGCGCGCGGAGAGTCCGGACGTGCCCGTCCTCTTCCTCACCGCGCGCGACGCGGTCGAGGACAGGGTGGCCGGCCTGACCGCGGGTGGCGACGACTACGTCACGAAACCGTTCAGCCTGGAGGAGCTCGTGGCCCGGCTGCGCGGCCTGCTGCGCCGGCTGCACCGCTCCACGCTCAGCGACGGCGCGGTGCTGGTTGTCGGCGACCTCATCATGAACGAGGAGAGCCGGGAGGTCAGCCGCGCGGGCCAGGAGGTCCGGCTGACGGCGACCGAGTTCGAGCTGCTGCGGTTCTTCATGCGCAACCCCCGCCGGGTGCTGAGCAAGGCGCAGATCCTCGACCGGGTGTGGAACTACGACTTCGGCGGGCAGGCGAACGTCGTCGAGCTGTACGTCTCGTACCTGCGCCGGAAGATCGACGCCGGCCGGCAGCCGATGATCCACACCATGCGTGGCGCCGGCTACGTGCTCCGCCCGGCGACCTGAGCCGGCCGCCGCAATGACGGAAGCCCCCGCCGGTATCCCCGGCGTGCCAACCTTCGGCCACCACATCCCCAGCCACCACGCCGCGAGTCACCACACCACCAGTCACCACGCGAGCGGGCCCGTCGGCGTGCGGCGGCGGCGCGGCCCGGCCGGCTGGTCGCTGCGGACCCGGCTGCTCGCACTCCTGCTCGCACTCCTGGCCGTCGTGTCGGCAGTGATCGTCCTGGTCACTCTGGTCGCGCTGCGCGGGGTCCTCGTGGACCAGCTCGACGAGCGGCTGCACGACGCAAGTGAACGCTGGAACATGGCGGATCCCTCGCTGCGGCCGAACTTCCTGCCAGGCACCACCGGATCCGGTGGCAGTGGCAGTCTCCGCCAGGGCACCGGTGCCGGCATCGGCACGATCACACCGGCGGCGTCCACGCAGCTGTCCGCGTTCCTGGGCAGGCCTGGTCAGACCGTGGGCACTCTTGGCGCGGTCCTCGAACTCCGGGACTCCGTGCCCTTCAGGCCCGCCATCGGCCCGGAGAACCCACCCACTGCGCTGAATCCGAACGTCGCCGAGCTCATCGAGCAGATCAACGCAGCAATCTTCGACGGCGGCTCCGGCTCCGAGATCACCCTGACGGACACGGACGCCGCCACGGTGGCGCAGGTTCCGCTGGACGGCAACGCACACACCCTGACGATCGGCGACCACGGCGACTACAGACTGACGGCCCGCCTCTCCGGAGACGGAAGCCGGATCCTGGTCACG
The DNA here is from genome assembly GCF_001306465.1 of Frankia sp. R43. Taxonomy (NCBI): domain Bacteria; kingdom Bacillati; phylum Actinomycetota; class Actinomycetes; order Frankiales; family Frankiaceae; genus Frankia; species Frankia sp. R43. The sequence continues at coordinate 433,708 of NZ_LFCW01000005.1, forward strand.
GGCCTGCCGATGGACGAGGTCGGCGCGACCCTGACCAGGACCGCGGCGATCGGAGCGCTCGTCGCGGCGCTCGGCGTGCTCGCTGCCGCGATCGCGGGTGGGGCGATCGTCCGGGTGACGCTGCGCCCGCTGAGCCGGGTGGCGGCGACGGCGGCGCGGGTCGCCGAGCTGCCGCTGCACCGCGGCGCCGTCGACCTTCCGACGCTCGGGCCGGACGTCGACACCGACCCGCGTACCGAGGTCGGGCAGGTCGGTGCCGCGCTCGGCCGGATGCTGGGCCACATCGGGGACGCGTTCGACGCCCGGCACGCCAGCGAGACGCGGATGCGCCAGTTCCTCGCCGACGCCAGCCACGAGCTGCGCACACCGCTCGCCGCGATCAGCGGGTACGCCGAGCTGACCCGGCGCACCAGGGACACGGTTCCGCCGGACGTCATCTACGCCATGGGCCGGGTCGAGTCGGAGAGCGCGCGGATGACCGCGCTCGTCTCCGATCTGCTGCTGCTGGCCCGCCTCGACTCCGGCCGGCCGCTGGTCCGGGAGACCGTGGACCTGTCCAGGCTGGTGGTGGACGCCGTCAGCGACGCCCATGTCGCCGCGCCCACGCACCGCTTCGAGCTCGACCTGCCCAGCGAGCCGGTCACGACGACCGGTGACCCCGCACGTCTGCACCAGGTGCTGACCAATCTGCTCGCGAACGCCCGCACCCACACCCCGCCGGGAACCCGGGTGACTGCCCGGCTGACCACCCAGGCCCGACCGGCGCCGCCCGGGAGCCTCACACCCCCGGGTGTGCCCGGGCCGCTCGTCTGGTGTGCCGTGCTGCAGGTGATCGACGACGGGCCGGGGATTCCGCCCGAGCTGCTTCCCAAGGTCTTCGAACGGTTCGCCCGGGGTGACAGTTCGCGCTCGCGCGCCGCCGGCAGCACCGGTCTCGGGCTGTCGATCGTGTCCGCCGTGGTCGAGGCCCACCACGGCCGGGTCGAGGTGGCCAGCCGGCCCGGCCAGACCGTGTTCACGGTTCTCCTGCCGGTGGGCACGGCCACCGGCCCCCGCTACCGGCCGAGGCCCGACCTCATGCTCACCACGGGGCAGGAAGCTGACGCGGCCGACTGGACGCCCGACCTCGCGGAGCCTGGTGCCGGAGGGGCCGGAGGGGCCGGAGGGGCCGGACCGGAGTCCCACCCTGCGGCCGAGCCGGCTGCCCCACCGCAACCCGCCCGCACGAGCTGGCCCGTTGCCGCGCCTGTCGCCGGGCCCGTTGCCATGCCCGTTGCCGAGCCCGTTGGCGGGCATATGTCGGCCGGGACGGAGACTGCGGCGCCGGGCCGTCCGAGCGCGGCCCATCCGGGCGGCGGGCCGGGGCGTGGCCGCCGAGCCCGGGCGAAGGAGATCGTCCACGCTCCCCACCGGGACGCCCACCCTCACAGGTGACGCACAGGCCGATCACAAGGACCGGAAAGGTCCCCGGCCGAGCCTGATACGTATGCCGAGCTCACCGACGTCGCCACTACCGACCGACCAGGCCGGTCCTCCGGGGGGAGTGGGGGCCGGGCCATGGCCCGCCGCCAGCTCCACCCCGGGTGGTGCCAGCCCCTCGCCCGCCCGACGCGACGGCCTGTACCCGGGCCCGGAGCCGGAGCAGCCCACCTTCCTCTGGTCCAGCGAGGCGACCCTGCCGGACCTGCACCGGCCGGTGCGGCAGGCCCCGCCGCCGGACACGGACTGGGGCTGGGGCAGTACCGGAGCCGGCGGCGGAACGCCCGGCGACCAGCCCGGCCCGGCTTCAGGTCCCGGCCCGGCTTCCGGTAAGGACGCGGCGGACGGCGGACGGCTCGCCCGGCTGGTGCGGGGGCGTCCGGATGATCCGCGCTGGGTGCGTCCCGCGCTGTTCGGGCTGCTGGTGGCGACGGCCGTGCTCTACCTGTGGGATCTGGGCGCCTCGGGCTGGGCGAACGCCTTCTACTCGGCTTCGGCCCAGGCCGGCTCGGTCAGCTGGAAGGCGATGTTCTACGCGTCGTCCGACGCGGGGAACGCCATCACCGTCGACAAGCCGCCGGCCGCGATGTGGGTGATGGCGCTGTCGGCCCGCATCTTCGGGGTGAACTCCTGGAGCATCCTCGTCCCCGAGGCGCTGATGGGCGTCGGCTCGGTCGGGCTGCTCTACCTCACCGTGCGCCGGGCGTTCCCCGCGGGCGCCGCGCTGCTCGCCGGGGCGGTCCTCGCGCTCACCCCGGTCGCGACGCTGATGTTCCGCTTCAACAACCCGGACGCACTGCTGGTGCTCCTGCTGATCGCCTCGGTGTACGCGACCCTGCGCGCCATCGAGACCGCCAGCACCCGGTGGCTGGTGTGGGCCGGGGTGTTCATCAGCTTCGGCTTCCTGACGAAGATGCTGCAGGCGCTGCTGATCGTCCCGGTGCTGGCGATCGCCTACCTCGCCCTCGCACCGACCCGCTTCACCCGGCGGCTCTGGCAGGTCGGTGCCGGGACCCTGGGCCTCGTCGTCCCCGCCGGCCTGTTCATCGCGATCGTCGAGCTCGTCCCGGAGTCGTCGCGCCCGTACATCGGCGGATCGCAGCACAACAGCATTCTTGAGCTCACCCTCGGCTACAACGGCCTCGGCCGGCTCACCGGGGACGAGACCGGAAGCGTCGGCGGCGGTGGCGGTGGCGGTGGCGGCATGTGGGGCTCCACCGGTTGGGGCCGGATGTTCGGCTCGGAGATCGGCACCCAGGTCTCCTGGCTGATCCCGACCGCGCTCGTCCTGCTGGTCGCGGGCCTGTGGGTGACCAGGCGGGCCGCCCGGACGGATCCGGCCCGCGCGGCGTTCGTGGTCTGGGGCGGCTGGCTGCTGATCACCATGATCGTGTTCAGCCAGATGAAGGGCATCTTCCACGCCTACTACACGGTGGCGCTCGCGCCGGCCGTCGGCGCGCTCGTCGGTATGGGTGCGGCGGTTCTGTGGCGCCGGCGGGAGCACCCGCTCGCCACGGCCACCCTCGCCGGCACGCTGACGCTGACGGCGATCTGGTCCTACGTCCTGCTGAACCGCACTCCCGACTGGCATCCGTGGATTCGCTGGGCGGTGCTGATCATCGGCTTCGCCGCGGCGCTGCTCTTCGTGGTCTACCGCTGGCTGCCCCGAGCCGCCCGACTGGCGGTCGTGACCGCGGCCCTGGTCGCCGCGCTGCTCGGCCCGCTGGGGTATTCGATGGCGACCGCGGCGGTGCCGCACACAGGTTCGATCCCGTCGGCCGGGCCGAGCGGGAGCGGCGGATTCGGTGGCATGGGCGGCGGCGGCCGCGGCGCCGCCTTCGGTGGGGGCCAGAACGGCACCGGCCAGGGCACCTTCCCAGGTGGCGGCACCGGCACGTTCCCCGGCGGCGGCACGGGTGGGTTCCCCGGCGGCACCGGGCAGAACGGCGGTGGCCAGAACGGCACCGGCCAGGGTCAGGGCACCTTCCCCGGCGGCGGCACCACGGGCGGCCTCGGTGGCGGTGTCGGCGGCATGGGTGGCGGCGGCGGTATGGGCGGCCTGTTGGGAGCCACCGATCCCAGCGACGAGATCCTCGCGCTGCTGGAGCAGGACGCATCGTCGTACACCTGGGTGGCCGCGTCCGTCGGGTCGAACAACGCGGCCGGCTACCAGCTCGCCACCGGCGACCCGGTGATGGCGATCGGCGGCTTCAACGGCAGCGACCCGTCCCCGACGCTTGAGCAGTTCAAGCAGTACGTCGCGGACGGCCGCATCCACTACTTCATCGGTGGCGGCGGATTCGGCGGGCAGAGCGGTGGCAGCCAGGCATCCAGCGAGATCGCCGCCTGGGTGCAGGAGAACTTCACCGCCACCACCGTCGACAATGTCACGCTCTACGACCTGACCGCCTCGGCCTCGACCTCGGCGACGTCCTCCGCGTCGGGGAGTTCCTCGGGCAGCTCAAACACCTGATCCGGACTAATCCAGCACTAACCAGCAGGGCACGAAAGTGGTGGCCGGATGGTTCCTCTGCGGACCATCCGGCCACCACGCGTCCCAGCCTTCTCGTATTCGGAATCTTCAGCAGGATCGCCATGTTTCCTTTTCGTTCCCCCTTTTCGAAAGGTTGCGGAGCGGGCTCACAGCGAGCGCACAGCACTGCCACACGGCCGGCACAGCCCACCCGTCGACAGTGAGGCTATGACCACGGATGCCTGGACCGGCGGCACGACAGCGACCAGGACGGACGCCGCAATGCCGGCGCGACACGGGGAACCGGGGAGCCGATCGGAAACAGCCCACCGCGCCGACCACCCGGTCGGCACACAGCGAGGCTTCTTCACCGAACCGGCACGGCGCACCGCGCCGGCGGGCGGCACCGACCTGGTACCCAGGCCCCGCAGCGAACGACTTTTCACGGATCGCCCGGTTCTGGACGTAGTCATTCCCGTCTACAACGAAGAAAACGACCTGGCGCCCTGCATAGCCCGGCTGCACACACATCTGCGGACGACATTTCCGTACCCTTTCCAGATCACGGTCGCCGACAACGCCAGCACGGACCGGACGCTGGCGATCGCGTATGCGATGGAGGCCGAGCTCCCCGAGGTCTCGGTGATCCACCTCGACGTCAAAGGGCGCGGCCGGGCCCTGCGCGCGGCCTGGGGTGTCTCGACCGCACCCGTCCTGGCCTACATGGACGTCGATCTCTCGACCGACCTGGCCGCACTGCTCCCCCTGGTCGCCCCGCTGATCTCCGGGCATTCGGATCTCGCGATCGGGACCCGGCTCGCCCGCTCCTCCCGGGTGGTGCGCGGGCCGAAGCGCGAGGTGATCTCCCGCTGCTACAACCTGCTGCTGCGCGGCATGCTCGCCGTCCGGTTCACCGACGCCCAGTGCGGTTTCAAGGCCATCCGCGCGGATGTCGCCGGGAGCCTGCTGCCGCTCGTCGAGGACAGCGGATGGTTCTTCGACACCGAGATGCTGGTCATCGCGCAGCGCAGCGGGCTGCGCATCCACGAGGTTCCGGTCGACTGGGTCGACGACCCGGACAGCCGGGTGGACGTCGTCGCGACCGCGATAGCCGACCTGAAGGGCGTCGCCCGGCTCGGCCGTGCGCTTGGCACCGGGGCGCTGCCGATCGCCGAACTGCGCCGCGAGTTCGGGCGAGCACCACTGAACGGAGCCTCGATGGTTGCAGGAAACGGGGCCAGCCTGGGCCCGGGAGCGGGCGCCGGGGCGGGGGCGGCCACGGCCGCGGCCGGCGCCGTGGGAACGCGCGGCGCCGGAACACGCGGCGCGGGCGGGCCGGTGCCCGGGGTCCCGGCGGGGTTGACCCGGCAGCTGGTGCGCTTCACCGGCGTCGGGGTCGCCAGCACGCTGGCCTACCTGCTGCTGTTCCTGCTGCTGCACGGCGCCACCGGCGCCCAGGCGGCGAACCTCATCGCGCTGCTGGTGACGGCGATCGCGAACACGGCGGCGAACCGCCGGCTCACCTTCGGCGTCAGCGGCCGTGACGACGCGGGCCGCCACCATCTGCAGGGCCTGTTCGTCTTCGCGATCGGCCTCGCGCTGACCAGTGGCTCGCTGGCCGCCCTGCACGCCGTCAGCGACGACCCCGGCCGGCTCCCCGAGCTGAGCGTGCTGGTGCTCGCGAACCTGGCGTCGACCGTGATCCGGTTCCTGCTTCTGCGCGCCTGGGTGTTCCATCCGTCCCGGCTGCGCCGCCGCGCCCGCCACGGCGGCACCGCCTGACCGCTCCACGAACGCGACCGGGACTGGACCTCCGAGCGCCCGGCAGCCCGGCAGCCCGGCTTGGCGAGTCGCAAGAGTGAAGGATTTCGGTCGCTCCAACGACCGAAATCCCCACTTCTTGCGGCTCGCCAGGCCCTTTTTGCCGCTCTTGAGGTGAATTGTCGATACGGCCACGCGAGCGGGCGTCCGCGCGAGCAGGCGTCCGCGTGTGTCAGGAGCTCAGGAGCTCAGGAGCCGAGTACCAGCAGCAGGTCACCGACCTCGACGGACTCGCCGCTGGTGCGGACAAGCTCGGTGACGGTGCCGGCGGCGGGGCTGGTCACGGCGGCCTCCATCTTCATGGCCTCGATGACGGCGAGCTTCTGGCCCTTCTCGACGGTGTCGCCGACGGAGACGGCGAAGGTGACGATGCCGGGCAGGCCGGCGCCGACGTGGCCGGGGTTGCCTGGGTCGGTGCGCCGGGCGGCCGCGGCGGTGGTGGTGATGGACTTGTCCCGGACCCGGACGGGCCGAGGCTGGCCGTTGACGCGCAGGTAGAGGGTGCGCATGCCGGCGTCGTCGGGCTCCCCGATGGTCTCGAGCTCGACGATGATCTCGACGCCGGGTTCGAGGAAGACGTGGGCGGGGCGGCCGGGCTGCAGGCCGAACAGGAACGCCTCGGTGGGGATGACGGAGGAGTCACCGTAGGCGGCGACGGCCTGGGTGTAGTCCTTCCACGGGCCGGGGAACAGCAGCCGGGACAGAGCCGCGCGCCGGGTAGCGCCGGGGTCGGCGATGGCGGCGGCGTCGTCGGGGGCGAGGGTGGCGGCCGGTGGTTCGGGGTGGCGCCCGGCCAGTGCCCGCTCGCGGAACGGCTCGGCGAACCCGGCGGGCGGGGTGCCCAGCTCCCCGGCGAGGTAGCCCAGGACGCTCGCGGGCAGGTCGTACTCCTCGGGGTGGTCACGCAGCCGGTCGACGTCGACGGAGCCGCCGGCGATGTAGAGGGCGAGGTCGCCGACGACCTTGGAGGTGGGGGTGACCTTGATGGGCTTGCCGAGCAGCTCGTTGGCGACGGCGTAGCACTCGGTGACCTCGGTCCAGCGGTCGCCGAGGCCCAGCGAGATGGCCTGCTGGCGCAGGTTGGTCAGCTGCCCGCCGGGGATCTCGTGCCGGTAGACCGCACCGGTCGGGGCACGCAGCCCGGCCTCGAACGGCACATACAGGTCACGGACCGCCTCCCAGTACGCCTCCATCGCGGACAGGGCGGGCAGGGGGATGCCGGTGGCCCGGTCGGTGTGGTCGGTGGCGGCGACGAGCGCGGACAGGTTCGGCTGGCTGGTGCCGCCGGACATCGGCGCGGCGGCGGCGTCGACCGCGTCGACCCCGGCCGCGGCGGCGGCGAGCAGGGTGGCGAGCTGCCCACCGGCGGTGTCGTGGGTGTGCAGGTGGACGGGCAGGTCGAACCGTTCCCGCAGCGCGGTGACGAGCTGGCTCGCGGCGGCGGGGCGCAGCAGGCCGGCCATGTCCTTGATGGCGAGCAGGTGCACGCCGGCGTCGACCAGCTGTTCGGCGAGGCGCAGGTAGTAGTCGAGGGTGTAGATCTTCTCGCCGGGGTTGGTGAGGTCGCCGGTGTAGCACAGGGTGCCTTCGGCGAGGGCGGTGCCGGTCTCCAGGACGGCCTCGATCGCGGGGCGCATCTGCTCGATGTCGTTGAGCGCGTCGAAGATCCGGAAGATGTCGAGGCCGGTCGCGGCGGCCTCGGCGACGAACGCGCGGACGACGTCGTCCGGGTACGGGGTGTAGCCGACGGCGTTGCGGCCACGCAGCAGCATCTGCAGGCAGATGTTCGGCACCGCCGCGCGCAGGGCGGCGAGCCGCTCCCACGGGTCCTCGGACAGGAAGCGCAGCGCCACGTCGTAGGTGGCCCCGCCCCAGCACTCCAGGCTCAGCAGGCCCGGTGTCGCCTCGGCGAACACCGGGGCGGCGGCCAGGATGTCGAAGCTGCGCAGCCGGGTCGCCAGCAGCGACTGGTGCGCGTCGCGCAGCGTGGTGTCGGTGACCGCGAGCTCGGTGCGGGCCCGCAGGTCGGCGGCCCAGCCGGCCGGGCCGAGGGCGACGAGGCGCTGCCGCGAGCCCGAGGCCGGGGTGTCGGCGGACAGCGGCGGCAGCATGGTGCGCGGGTCCGTCAGCGCGCCGCCCGCGGGCCGGGCGTGGCCGTTCACCGTGCTCTCGGCGAGCCGGGCCAGCATGCGGCTGGTCGGGTCGCTGTCATCGGCGGCGCTCAGCAGCCCCGGCCGCTCGTCGATGAAGGACGTCGTCACCCCGCCGGCCAGGAAGTCGGGATCGGCCAGCAGGCTGGTGAGGAACTCGATGTTGGTCCGTACTCCGCGCACCCTGAACTCCTTCAGGGCACGGCGCGCCCGCCGCGACGCCTTCTCCAGCGTCGCGCCACGCGCGGTCAGCTTGACCAGCAGCGAATCGAAGTACGGGCTGACCTCCGCACCCGGATAGGTGGCACCATCCAGGCGTACTCCGGGCCCGCCCGGCGACTGGTAGAAGGTGATCGTCCCGGTGTCGGGCCGGAATCCGTCGGAGGGGTCCTCCGTGGTCACCCGGCACTGGATCGCCGTCCCCCGCAGCGAGACGGCCTCCTGCGACAGGTTCAGATCGGCCAGGCTCTCCCCGGCCGCGATCCGCAGCTGCGCGCCGACGATGTCGACCCCGGTGACCTCCTCGGTCACCGTGTGCTCCACCTGGATGCGCGGGTTCATCTCCATGAAGGTGAACGTGCCGTCCGCGCCGACGAGGAACTCCACCGTGCCGGCGTTGACGTAGCCCACGTGCCGGGCGAACCGCACCGCCGCGTCGCACAGCGCGTCGCGCACGGCGGCGTCCAGAGCGGGCGCGGGCGCGATCTCGACGACCTTCTGGTGCCGGCGCTGCACCGAGCAGTCCCGCTCGAACAGGTGGATCACATTCCCGTAGGCATCGGCGAGGATCTGCACCTCGACGTGGCGGGGCCGGTCCACGGCCTGCTCCAGGAACACCGTCCCGTCACCGAAGGCCGCCGCCGCCTCGCGCGACGCGCTGGTCACCGCGTCGGCCAGGTCCTCGGGCCGCTCGACCCGGCGCAGACCACGCCCACCGCCACCACCGGACGCCTTCACGAACAGCGGGAAGCCGACCGCTTCGGCCGCCGCCGCGAAGCCGGTGCCGTCCGGCAGCGGCTCCGAGGCCCGCAGCACCGGCAGCCCCGCCGCGATCGCCGCGTTGCGTGCCGCCACCTTGTCACCGGTCAACCGCAGGACCGCCGGCGGCGGGCCTACGAACGTGACACCGGCCGCCGCGCAGGCCTCCGCGAGCACCGCCGACTCCGACAGGAACCCATAGCCCGGATGCAGCGTGTCCGCATCGGCGATCTTCGCGACCCGCAGCAGCGCGTCGATGTCCAGATATCCCCGCACGGGATGACCCGGCTCGCACAGCTCGTACGCCTCGGACGCCTTCGTCCGGTGCAGCGCCGCCACATCCTCCGGGGTGTAGACCGCGACGGTGCGCAGCCCCAGCTCATACGCGGCTCGGAACACCCGGACCGCGATCTCACTGCGGTTTGCCACAAGCACCTTGCGCACGCGCGGCTCCTCATGGAATGTGCCCCGGAACGTCCCGCACGGACCGAGGGAGTCCGTCGATTTTCGACTGTTTGGCCGGCGAGCGCCAAGATTAGTGACATACATTTCGTCGCCTGGAACGAGGCACCACCCCGCCGGCCCGGTATGGATACCCCCTCACCCGCGAAGATGCCACAACAACGGAACAACAGGGGTTCCCGCGCCGCCCACCGGCCGACCCCGAAACGGCCCGCCGACCGCCCGGGCCCGCCGACCGGCCCCGTCACCCCAGGCTCGACGAGCATGCGTCCGCCGACAAGGCGACAGGAAACATGTCAAACATCGGTGACGCTCCGGCTCGGCGCGCCCCACGCTCACCGACGCCCGCCCCGCAGCCACACCGTTCCCGCCCCGGTACCGGCGCCGCAGCCGCCCCGTACCCACCCCCGCAGCCGCGCTACTCCCGCCCCGCAGCCGCCCCGGCGGGCAGCCGTCCACAGGTGCCGATGTCGGAAACCCCCGGCCAGCAGGGACAGACCACTCCTCCGGGCGTGGATATCCCCAGGCAGACCGCGGTCATCCACAAGTTATCCACAACCTGGGAGTGTGTCGTCCCCAGAACCCGGGCACGATCATGAGGTGCTGCCCTTCGTGGAGAACCTCTCCCTGGTGGACCATCACTGTCACGGGCTGCTCACCCGCGACCTCAGCCGTCCGGACTTCGAGCGCATGCTCACCGAGTCCGACGAGCCCGCCCCGGCCGGCACCACGCTCTTCGACAGTCATGTCGGCTTCGCCGTGCGGCGCTGGTGCGCACCCGTCCTCGACCTCGCCCCGCACAGCAGCCCCGAGGACTATCTGGCGCGCCGCGGGGAGCTCGGTGTGGAGGAGGTCAACCGGCGGTTCCTGCGCGCGGCCGGGATCGGCGCCTTCTGCGTCGACGCCGGCTACCTGCCGGAGCCGCTGATGTCAGCGGGTGAGCTCGCCGTCGCCTGCGACGCGACCGGCCACGACATCCTGCGGCTCGAACGGCTCGCCGAGACCCTGGCGGTCGACATCGTCACCGGCCAGCTCGGCGTCAACCACTTCGCCGACACCATCCGAGAGCGGATCGCCGGGGCGAGCCCGACGACGGTGGGGCTGAAGTCCGTCGCCGCCTACCGGGTGGGCCTCGCGCTGCCGGCGGCCCGGCCGACCGACCGCGAGGTCACCGCCGCGGTCCGGGACTGGATGGCGCTGATCCGGCGGGGAGTACCCATCCGGCTGGCGAACCCGCTGCTGCACGCCTTCCTGATCTGGACCGGGGTGGACGCCGGCCTGCCCATCCAGATCCACGTCGGCTACGGCGACGCCGATCTCGACCTCGACCGCTGCAACCCGCTGCTGCTCACCGGCCTGCTGCGGGCGCTCGCACCGACCGGGGTGCCGGTGATGCTCCTGCACTGCTACCCCTACCACCGCGAGGCCGGCTACCTGGCCCAGATTCTGCCCACCGTGCACATGGATGTCGGGCTCGCGCTCCAGAATCTCGGGCGCCGGGCGCCGGTGCTGCTCGGCGAGGCGCTCGAGCTGGTCCCGTTCAGCAGGTTCCTCTTCTCCACCGACGCGTTCGGGCTCGGCGAGCTCTACCTGCTCGGCTCGCTGCTGTTCCGCCGAGCGCTGTCGACCGTGCTGGCGGACGGGATCGCCGACGGCGACTGGACCGAGCCGGACGCCACCCGACTGGCGGAGATGATCGGCGTCGGCAACGCCCGCCGTGTCTACCGGCTGGACGAGCCGGGCCGGGAGACCGCGGCGGTCACCGCCTCACGCCTCCCGGCCGCGGCCGCCGCCGCGAACACGACGCAGCCGGCGGCGAAGCGGCCGGAGAGAGCACAGCCGACGGCGACGCAGCCGGAGGCAGCACAGCCTGAGGGAGCACAGCCTGAGGAAACGCAGCCTGAGGAAACGCAGCCGGCCCCGGCACAGCTCGCCCCGGCGGCAGCCCGAAGCCGGTCTTCGAAGAGATGATCTGGTCAGTGAGCGGGGACGTTCGCGCTCCACGGACGCGGCCGGACCTTCCGCCCGACGGCCCGGTGACCGAGTGGGCCGGCCGGTTTGGCGGGTCGCAAGAGTGAACGATTTGGTCGTGCCGACGACCGGAATCCTTCTTTCTTGCGGGTTGCCAGGCGAATCTGCGCCCCTTTTGTCCCTCTTGAGGGGAACTCCGCCCGCAAACCCGGAGCCAGTGGCAGCCCGGAGCGGCGGCCGAGATCGGCGGGCGCTGAGGGGCGCGAACCCGAAGCACCCGGTTTGGCCCGCCCGGACGTTCCCGAGGTGCCGCACCAGGCGGGCGTCCAGATGACACCACTGGGGCTAGGCTGGCGGCCCTATGAGCAGGATCGAGCAGCGGCGGGCCTTCGCCGGCACGGGGGCGGCAGCATGATGATCGTCGCGATCGAGGGCGTCGACGGCGCGGGAAAGCACACCCTCACCTCCCGTCTCGTCGAGGCCCTGACCGCGGCCGGGCGCACCGCCGCGACCTTCTCCTTCCCCCGCTACACGGCCGGGCCGCTCGGCACCGCCGTCCGGGCGATGCTCGACGGCGACGAGCGCCTCGCCGGGGTTGCGGGATCGGCCCGGGCCACCGCCGTCCTGTTCGCCCTCGACCGGGCGAACGCGCTGCCCGAGCTCGCCGCCCGCGCGGCCGGGCACGACGTCCTCCTGGTCGACCGCTACCTGGCTTCCAACGCCGCGTACGGCGCCGCCCGTCTGCCGGCCGACGAGCGGCCCGACTTCCTGGCGTGGATCGCCGAGCTGGAGCTGACCGCCCTGCGCCTGCCGCGGCCGGATCTCCAGGTGCTGCTGGACGTCCCGGTGGAGACGGCCCGCGCGTCGGCCCGCCAGCGCGCCGCCGGCGACGCCACCCGCGCGCTGGACACGTTCGAGCGCGACGAGGGTCTCCAGGAGCGCTGCGCCGCCATCTACCGCAGCCTGGCGGCCGGCGGCTGGGTCGCCCCCTGGCTCGTCGCGGACCGGGCGACCGGGGCCGAGGCCGTCCTGGACGCGCTGCTGGCCGGGTCGGCCCGGGCGCTCCAGTCGTCGCAGTCGTTCTAGCCGTCCCGCGCACCGCGAAGCCGTCCCCGGGCACCGCGAAGGCATCCCGGGGCACCGCGAAGCCGTCCCGGGGCACCGCGAAGGCATCCCGGGCACCGCGGCCCGGCCCGGGTTGCCCTGACGCGGGCCGCAGGTTGTCCCGTGCAGGCAGAAGTCCCCTGACCGATCGGAAGGTTGCCGACGAAAACTGTTCCCCGGAGACAGTTTTAGGACCGGATTCCACTCCGCGCGGCCATGGCCACGAATCATGGAGCGATGTCAGAGTTCATCTATGGGATCCCCTACGGACATCGACCTGTTGCGCGAACTTGAGCCGGTCGCGGAGGCGAACGTCAACCGGCACCTGAGCATCGCGGCGGAGTGGATGCCACACGAGTACGTCCCGTGGAGCCAGGGCCGTGACTTCGACACGACGCCGTGGGCCCCGGAGCAGTCCGTGCTCTCCGAGGCGGCCCAGATGGCCTTCGAGGTCAACCTCCTCACCGAGGACAACCTGCCCAGCTACCACCGCGAGATCGCGGTCGCGTTCGGGCGGGACGGCGCGTGGGGGACGTGGGTCGGCCGCTGGACCGCCGAAGAGGGCCGTCACGCGATGGCCATGCGGGACTATCTGCTGGTGACCCGCGCGGTCGACCCGGTGACGCTGGAGCGCGACCGGATGCTGCAGATGCAGCGCGGCTACGACTCCGGGGCGAAGACCGCGCTGGAGGCGATGACCTACGTGTCGTTCCAGGAGCTGGCGACCCGGGTCAGCCACCGCAACACCGGGCGGGTGACCGGCGAGCCCTTCGCCGAGAAGCTGCTCAGCCGCGTCGCCGCGGACGAGAACCTGCACATGATCTTCTACCGGAACCTGGTCGCCGCGGCGCTGGAACTGGCCCCGGAGCGCCTGCTGCCGATCATCCGGGACGAGCTGATGAAGTTCGAGATGCCCGGCACCGGCATCCGGGACTTCGGCCGCAAGGCCCGCTACATCGCCCAGTCCGGCATCTACGACCTGCGGATCCACCACGACGACGTGGTCGCGCCCATCCTGCGGCACTGGAAGCTGTTCAGCCTCGAGGGTCTTTCGGGCGAGGCCGCGAAGGCACAGGCGGACATCGGCGTCTTCATGAACGGCCTCGACGCGCTCGCCACCCGTCAGGCGGAGAAGAAGGCCGCCGCAGCGGCCCGCCGGGCCGCCCGTGAGGCACGGCAGCCCACGCCGGTCGCCGCCGGCTGAGCCGGCACACGCCCACCGGTCGGAGGGCGGAACGAGGGAAACTCCGGCCCCCTGTCGTAACTGCTCCCCGATGTCCGTAGTGTCCGTGGCGTGAGTGGCGGGACCACCCGGTGCTCACCGCCACCACGCACGAAACGGACGGACCGAAGTGAGCACACATCGCGGGTCCGCGCGACCGATCCCCAGGTCCCAGCTGATTACCGGGGCGCTGGCGGTGATCGCGCTCGTGGCCGCCTTCATGGTCGGGCAGAAGGGCTCGGGCGGCGGCGGCTCCTCGGCCGTGGCCGAGGAATGCCGATCCGGCGCGGCCAGCGGCGCGGCCAGCTCTCAGGCGGCCAGCTCCGAGACGGCCTGCCGCTCGGCCGCACCGGCCGCTCCCACCGGGGCCGGCGACAGCCGCACCCCGGCCACCCCGACGACAACGCCCAGTTCCAGCACCCGGCCGGCGGGAAAGGGCACCGCCGGGCAGACATCGTCCGAGGGCGGCGACAGCGATGCGGCCGACGGCGCCGACACCACCACGGTGCGCTCACAGTCCGCGACGACCACCCGACCGAGCAGTACGCGGCCAAGGGCCACAACGGCCCGGCCACGTGCCGGGAACACCCAGACACCGGGCCTCGACCTGCGGCTGCCGCCCGTGACGCTCCCAAGCTGCCTCATCGGCTGCGGCTGATCCGAGCGGCTTCCGAACGGCGCCGGCCCCTCGGTCCGGTGTGTCCACCCGGGTTGGCCGGGTGGAGGCAGGACGGGCCGAAGCTTTCGCGTGAGGTTTCACACGGCACCGCGACGTACCAGTGAGTGCACAGGTAATTCAGTTTCATCTCGTATCCGGTTCACAGCTGGGTGCTGTCTCGTTGGAGGGACGTCGACAGCGCCCGCTGTGAACCTGATCAAGACGAACACGAGCACCTGGGCCTCCAGTACGGATCCCCGAGGAGCCGCCATGCCGCCGTCCGCCGCCAGGCCGCGTCCAGCCGCCCCGTCCATCTCCCTTGCCGTGATCGGTGGCACGCTCGCCGGTGCGGCGGTCGACCGGCTGGCCGCGCGGCTCGCGGTCCGCCGTGCCAACCGCCGGCTGAGCGGACGTCTCGGCGCGCTGGACGCGACGGTGCGGGTCCGGCCGCCGCGGTTCCCCTATCTGCTGCACGCGGCCACCGGGCGCCACGCCGTCCTCGAGGTCAGCGCGACGGCGTCCTACGGCGAGCTGCGACGGTTGCGACGCGGTTGCGATGCCGCCGGCAACACCTGGGACGACCCGGCCTACGCGCTGATGTCCCTGTTCGGCGGCTATCTGGGGGTCTTCGGCGACTCCTGCGGGCCCGTCTTCGACGGCGACCCGGCCAGGATGTCCCCACCCGAGGCGCGGTGGACGGACATCACCTACGGCGGCGACGAGCGGCTGTCCATCGGCACCGAGATCGACCTGGGCAACCGCACGCTGGCCATCCGGATCATCGGCATTCCCCTGGTCCGGGACGGCCGCCTCGCCCTGCTGCCGGACGAGATCGTGCTGGGGAACCAGCGGCTGCCGGGTGAGCTGATGACCTCCGCGAACACGGCGGTCTTCGCCGAGCCGGTGGTGATCCTGCCGTCCTTTCCCCGCGGGACCCGCCTCGCCGATGCTGTCGCAACCCCCGAAGGCCTGCGCCTGCGCTTCGAGCAGCGCGAGCCCGCCCGCCACTGACCGCCCCTGACCGCCGCTGACCGCCGCTGACCGCCCCAGACCACCGCTGACCGCCCCTGACCACCGCTGGCCGTTCGCGCTCCCGCCCTGCGCCGGACGCGGTACGTCCGCTGCGGTATCCCGGTCTACGCCTCGGGACGGATGACCTCCCGGACCGCCGCCGGTTACCGTCGGAACGATGCAGCGGACCAGTCGTCGGGTCCAGCCGAGGGTCAGCCAGCTCGTCGCGAGCCTCGGGAAGTGGGCCGGGATCGAGGAGGGCACGGGCGTCTGCGACGTTCGCAGCTGTCCGCCTGCCGGCCTGCTCGCGCGCATCCCCTCTGCGGCCGTCCGCCGCGTCGCGACGGTGGTGATGGCCGACGTCCTGCCCACGGTGATCCTCGGCGTGGTACTGCTGGCCGGGTCACGCAACGCGGCCCAGGATGAGATCCCGCCCGGCCGCGAGCTGGACAGCACCGCCTACGCCCTGATCATCCTGGCGACCTGCCTGTTCCCCCTGCGCAGGTACAAGCCCCTGGCACTGTTCGTCGCCGAGCTTCTCGTCATCGGCGTCTACATCGCGATCGGCTATCCACACGGGCCCGCGGTCATCGTGGTCATCATCGCTGCGTTCACGCTCAGCGTGCAGGCACCGACCCGTACCGCCGGCCGGGCGGCGAAGTCGGCCGGGGCCGTTCTGCTGACGGCCACCGTGGTGGCCCACCTCCGCGGCTACGTCGGCGGTGGATGGGAGCTCGCCTTCGCATGTGCCGGGGTGCTCGCGGTCGCCGTCATCCCGGCGATGCTGGGCTCCCTGCTCCGGTTGAGCAGGATCGCGTCGGCGCGGGCCAAGGAGGAACAGACCCGCCGGCGGGTCGAACAGGAGCGCCTGCGGATGGCCCGCGAGGTCCATGACGTCGTCGGCCACGGCCTGTCGATCATCTCGCTGCACGCGGCGGTCGCGCTGCACGTGCTCGACCGGCGGCCGGAACAGGCCCAGGTGGCCCTGGAAGCCATCCGCCGCACCAGCGTCGACGCGCTGAACGAGCTGCGCGCCACGCTCGCGATCACCCGCGCGGGCGACGGCCGCGCCCCCGACCTGCGCCTCGACCCGCCCGACGGAACACCCGCCGCTCACCGCGAGGCGAACCCCGGCACCGCGCCCACCTCCGCCGAACCGGATGGGCACGCGGGTCCGAGCAGCTACCCGGCGGCCGGCGGCCCGGCGCCGAACGGCTGCGCGGCACACGGCCAGGCGGACTGCCCGACGGGCAGCCAGGCGGGCAGCCGGGCGGCGGACGGCCCGGCGACAGGCGGCCCGGCGGCGGACGACTGGGCGGCAGACGACCGCGCGGCGGACGGCTGTCGCGGCGCGCCCCGGACACCCCAGACCGGCCTGAGCCGGCTGCCGGGCCTGATCTCCGAGGTCCGGCTCTGCGGAACCGCCGTCGACCTGATCACCGCGGGGGACCTCGACGGCCTGCCCGCCGAGGTCGATCTCGCCGCCTATCGGATCGTGCAGGAGTCGCTGACCAACGTGCTGCGCCATGCCGGTGCCGCCGAGGTCAGGGTCGCCCTGCACGCGACCGACATCCGGCTGTGCATCGAGGTCGTCGACACGCCCACGCGGGCCGCGGATGCGCCGGACCCGGCGAGGACTCCGGTCACAGACGGACACGGCCTTCGGGGGTTGCGCGAGCGCGTCGCGGAACTGGGCGGAGCCTTCACCGCCGGGCCGCGCCCGGCGGGAGGCTGGTGCGTACGCACCGAGCTGCCGATCGCCGCACGGGCCGCGCCGGGAGCCGCGCAACCACCACCGCAATCGCAGGCACGGCCGCAACCACAGCCACAGGCACAGGCACAGGCCGACCGAACCGGGACCGCCGGATGATCCGGGTGGTGATCGCCGACGACCAGCCGCTCATCCGCCTCGGGCTGAAGGTCCTGATCGAGACGGAGGCGGACCTCGAGCTCGTCGGCGAGGCGGAGAACGGCCTGGCCGCGCTCGACCTCGTGCGCCGGGTCAGCCCGGATGTCGCCCTGCTCGACATCCGGATGCCGGGCCTGGACGGGCTGGCGGCACTGCGGGAGATCACCGCCGACCCGGCCCTGGCGGCCACCCGGGTCGTCATGGTCACCACCTTCGAGCTGGACGAGTACGTCTTCGAGGCGCTGCGCAACGGGGCCTCCGGCTTCGTCCTGAAGGACGCCGAGCCCGCGGACCTGCTGCGGGCCATCCGGGTGGTGGCCGCCGGCGAGTCGCTGCTGTCCCCCACCGTCACCCGCCGGGTGATCGAGACGTTCGCCCGGCGGCCCAGTGCCCCGGCGGCGGTGGATCTCAGCGGCCTCACCAGCCGGGAACGCGAGGTCATGGGCCTGGTGGGGTTGGGCCTGTCCAACGACGAGATCGCGGCCCACCTCGTCATCAGCCCGGCGACCGCGCGAACCCACGTCAGCCGGGTGATGATCAAGCTCGCCGCCCGTGACCGCGCCCAGCTCGCCGTCCTCGCCAACCAGGCCGGGCTCGCGGGCTGAGACCGCCCAGCTGAGGCCGCCCAGGGTCGCCGAGCGCAGGCGCCCCGGCGACTACTCCCGCAGGCGTAGGTATCGGCCCGCCACTTTGCGCAGATCGATGACGATCGTCGACGGACGACGTGACAGCCGGTGACGATCAGGCTGAGCGGCATGACAGCAGCCACCACCATCCGGACCGGGCCGGTGACCGGCCCACCGGCGATCGACGTCCGCGGACTGACGAAACGGTACGGCCGCCGCACCGTCGTCCAGAATCTCGACATCACCGTTCCGGCCGGGGTCGTCGCCGGGTTCGTCGGCCCCAACGGGGCGGGCAAGACAACCACGCTGCGCATGCTGCTCGGCCTCGTCCGGCCGACCGCGGGTGGCGGCACCGTGCTGGGCGAGCCGCTGCGGGCGCCCGAGGACTTCCTCCCGCGGTGCGGGGCGCTGATCGAGGGCCCCGCGCTGTACCCGGGGCTGTCCGGACGGCGCAACCTGCACTCGCTGGCCGTCCTCGCCGGGCAGGACCCGGCCATCGCCGACGACGTCCTCGACCAGGTGGGGCTGGCGGGGCGGGCCGACGACGCCTACCGCACCTACTCGCTCGGGATGAAGCAGCGGCTCGGCATCGGAGCCGCCCTGCTGTCCGACCCCGACCTGCTGGTGCTCGACGAGCCGACGAACGGCCTGGACCCCGCCGGCATCCGGCAGATGCGGGACCTCGTGCGATCGCTGGCCGAGGCACCGCCCGGCGAACGGCAGCGGGCGCGCACGGTACTGGTCTCGTCCCACCTGCTCGCCGAGATCGAGCAGATCTGTGACTGGCTCATCGTGCTGGAGAAGGGCCGGCTCGCCTACCAGGGCCCGACCGCCAGCTTCATGGCCTCCACCGGAAGCCGGGTCGAGCTGCGGCCCGAGAGCCCCGACGCACTGGGCATGCTGGCGGACCTGGTCGCAGGCCTGGGCCTGCCCTGCGAACGGGCCGGTGACCGGGTCCTCGTCGAGATCAGGCCGGCCGTGGCAGCAGACCCGGCGGGCGACACGCGGCCGGCGCCCGAGCCGGCCCTCGCCGCGGTCAACCGGGCCGCGCACGCGAACGGGATCACTCTGGTGGAGATGACCTGGCGGCAGGCCAGTCTGGAGGATCGCTACCGGGATCTGGTCGAGGTCGCCGCCGGGGGTGCCCAGTGAGCGCGGCACTGCAGGCCACCATCCGCGCCTACCGCGCCGAGCTCGTCAAGCTGCAGCGTCCTGGCGTGGCCCTGGCGATGGCCGCCGTCACGTTGCTCACCGTGCTGTCCACAGTGCTGGCGATCGTGCTGGCCGACGACACGTTCACCCCACCGAGCCCGGGCGCGCCGGGCCTGTCGATCTCCGTTCCGCAGCTCGAGACGGCGCAGGGCCTGGTCCTGGGCTTCCGGGGCGGCACGACGTTCATCGGGCTGCTCGTCTTCGTGCTCTTCACCGTCAGCATGACCGCCGAGTTCGGCCAGGGCACGCTGCGGAGCCTGTTCCTGAAGGAGCCCCGGCGCCTGAGCTGGCTGGTCGGGCGCCTCGGCATCATGCTCTGGACGGTGGCGATCACGCTGTTCTTCGCGCTCGCGCTGAGCCTGGTCACCGCGGCGCTGCTGGCCGGCACCCGCGATATCGACACCGGCGAGTGGTGGACGGCCACCGCGCTCGGCGAGGTTGCCACCGCCTACCTGAACGCGCTGCTCGCCGCGGCCTTCTTCGCGATCGCGGGGACGGCGCTGGGCATCGCGCTGCGCTCGACGACCGCGGCCCTGGTCGTCGGCATCGCCTGGATGTTCCCGCTCGAGCACATCGTGCAGGACTCGTGGGGCACCGCGACGTCCGTCCTGCCCGGTCTCGTCTTCGACGCGGTGGGGCGCGGCGGTGTGCCGGACGCGTCCTACACCCCGGCGCTGCTCGCCGGGCTCGGCTACGCGGTGGCCGCCCTGGTGTTCGCGTCGGTCAGCCTGCAACGCCGCGACGTCACGGCCTGAGCCGGACGAGCCCGGCAGGCACACCGCGGGCCCGGTGCCCCGAGATTCGTCTCGGGGCACCGGGCCCGCGGCACGAAGATCGGCGGTCGTCGTCAGCTCGGACTCACGGGACCCGGAGCGTCGCCCGTCAGACGGAGAAGGTTCACTGAATTCATGACCGAGGGAACTCCGGTGGGGCGGCGGGTGGTCTTCGCCATGCTCGGTCTCGGCGCGCTCGGCGTCTTCGTGGGCGCCGACGTGCAGCGCGGAACCGACCGCTTCGTCGCCCCGCTACGCGAGAACGACCCGACCGGGCTGACCGGCCTGCTCCCGTCCAGCGGCTTCCGTTACTACTCGGTGGTCAGCCATGTTCCGGCCCGGACGGCCGCGGACTATGTGCTGACCGTGCACGGGCTGGTCGACCGGCCGCTGCGGCTCACCCTGGACGATCTCTCCCGGCTGCCGCAGACCGAGCTCGTACGCGACTTCCAGTGTGTGACGGGCTGGCGCGTCCCCGACGTCCGCTGGACGGGTGTGCGCCTCGCGGCCCTGCTCGACGCCGCCGGGCCCAGGCCGGCGGCCACCGCGCTGACCTTCCGCTCGTTCGACGGCGCCTACGACGAGAGCCTCACCCTGGAGCAGGCCCGCCATCCCGAGGTCCTGGTGGCCCTCACGATGCTGGGCGGCCCGGTCACCCACGACCACGGCGGGCCGGTGCGCCTCTACGTGGCACCGATGTACGGCTACAAGTCGATCAAGTGGCTGGGCGAGATCGAGCTGGTCGACGCGGTCGCCCCGGGCTACTGGGAGCAGCGCGGCTACGACGTCGACGCCTGGATCGGCCAGTCGAACGGGCGCGACGATGAGCCCGTCTGACAGCGCATGGGACGGCCCGTCGGGCAGCCCGTCCGACGAATCGACGGAGTACGGCGACGCCGCCGACTACAGCGAAGCCGCCGACTACAGCGAAGCGGCGGGGCACGGCGAGGTGCCGCGGCTGGTGCGGCGGTTCGGCCGGGCGAGCCGGGCCGCGCACTGGTCCACCGCGGTACTGACCGGAATCTGCCTGGCGACGGCGGCGGTGCTGTACCTCGGCCCGCTGGCGACGCTGGTGGGCCGCCGGCAGATCGTGTCGGCCGTCCACCTGTACGCCGGTCTCGCGTTGCCGCTGCCGATCCTCGCCGCCGCCGTCTCCGCCGCGTACCGCCGGGACGTCGCCGCGCTCGACCGGTTCACCGCCGGCGACTGGGCCTGGCTGCGGACCCGCCCACGCCGCCGGGACCGCTCGACGGTCGGCAAGTTCAACGCCGGCCAGAAGCTGTACGCGGCGTTCGTCGCGGGTGCCGTGCTCGTCATGCTGGGCACCGGTCTGATCATGGAGTACGGCGGCCCGGGCGCCATCCCCGTCTCCTACCGCACCGGCGCCACCTTCGTTCACGACTCACTCGCGCTCGGCCTGTTCGTCGGGGTCTGCGGCCATCTGTGGATGGCCTCGCGCGACCCGGTCGCCCTGGTCGGCATGCGCACCGGGATGGTCCCGCTCCCCTGGGCACTGCGCGAACATCCCGCCTGGCTCACCGGGCCCGACGGCGGCCCCGATGGCGGGCCCGGCAGTGGGGCCGGCAGGGGGGCCGACGGCGAGTCGCAGGCCTGACATGCCGAGCCTTCCCACCCTCACCGGAGCCATCGAACTGCCCGACGGCACCTGGGTCCGCGGGCGCGGCCTGCGCCACCCCCGCCCGGACGGACGATCACCCGACTTCGGTCTCTACCTGGGCTCACCGCGGCTACGCCGTCGGCACGACGACGCGCTGACCTGGGCGCGACAGTGGATCGACTGGCCCGACTTCGGGCTGCCCCGTGATCGCGACGAGGCCATCCGGCACATCCGCGCGCTGCACGAACGTGCGCAGCCCGCCGGCTCGGCGGTCGAGGTCGCGTGCGGCGGCGGTGTCGGGCGCACCGGCACGGTCATCGCCTGCCTCGCCGTGCTGACCGGCCTGGACCCCGCCACCGCCATCGCCTGGACCCGGGAACACCTCCACCCCCGGGCGGTCGAGACCCCCTGGCAGCGCAGATGGGTCGCCACGTTCCGGCTGTCACAGACCGACGCCGGCCAAGATCGCTAGTTGGCGGGCGGGGGAGGCTCGCAGCCCCTCGAACGCGGCCGGACCTCCGAGCGCCCGGCAGCCCGGCAGCCCGGCAGCCCGGTTTGACGAGTCGCAAGGGTGAACGATTTTGGTCGTCCCGACAACCAAAATCCTTCCTTCTTGCGGGTCGTCAGGCGAAGCTACGCCCCTTTTGCCTCTCTTATGGCGAATTGCTGGTGCTGTGCGGCGGTGGCCGGGCGAATTGCTGGTGCCGTGTGGCGGTGGCCGGCGGCAAGGAACCGCCGAGGCGCCGCCCTAGCGCCACCCGGCCAGCTTTCGATCACCTTCGAGTGGCCCGGCCGCGGGCCGACGCGGGCCGACGCGGGCCGACGGTCACCCAGGCGGGCCGATCGTTGACAGTTGCTACCTAGCCGTTATACATAACCGTTATGCAGATCGGCTGGACGTCCCACGGCGCCTCGTGAGGTTCCTGATGCTTGCCCTGCTCGACCGCGGGCCCGCCCACGGCTACGAGCTCAAACGAGCCCACGACGAGCTGTTCGGTGACGTGGCGCCACCGGTCAACGTCGGCCAGATCTACGTGACCCTGACCCGGCTCGAACGTGACGGCTCGGTCGTCCATCACGTCGAGGCCAACGCGGACGGGCCCGATCGCAAGATCTACGAGCTCACCGAGGTCGGCCGCAAGGCGCTGCGCGGCTGGCTGGCTGATCCGTCCGAGCTGCCCGTGGGCAAGAGCGACATCGTGCTGAAGCTGGTCGCGGGCCTGATCACCGACGGGACGATCGCCCCGGCCGTCGCCGAGCACCGGATGCGCTGCATCCAGGCCCTGCGCACGCTGGCCGATCTGCGGGCGGCGAAGCACCCCGCGGGCAAGCCCCGCGGCCCCGGCGGCCTGAACGAGGCCGCCAACACCAACGACACCAGCACGGGCGCCAACGGCACCGGCGGTCGGACAGACCTGCCTGTCGGCCTCGGCGATCTGCTGCGCGAGGCCTCCGTCCTGCACCTGCAGGCCGAGCTGCGCTGGCTCGACCTGGTCGAGGAACGACTTTCGGGGAGATTGTGATCATGGAGCCGAAGCCGTCCAGCTCGGCGGGAACGCCGATCATCGAGGTGACCGGGCTGACGAAGGCGTTCGGGCGGGCGCCGGCGAAGCGGGTCGCCCTGCGCGGGGTGGACCTGAGCGTCGCGCCCGGGGAGTGGGTGGCGATCGTCGGGCCGAGCGGCTGCGGCAAGTCGACCCTGCTGCACCTGCTCGCCGGGCTGGACACGGCCGACTCCGGGTCGGTCCGCCTCGCCGGGGAGGAGATCAGCACGCTCTCGGCGGGCCGGCGCGCCCTCGCCCGCCGGCAGCGGGTCGGGCTGGTCTTCCAGGCGTACAACCTCGTCCCCCACCTGACCGTCCAGGCCAACGTGGAGCTGGGCATGCGGGTGGCCGGCACCGGGCGGCGGGCGACCCGGGCCCGGGCCCAGGAGCTGCTCGACCTGCTCGGCCTGTCGGACGTCGCCCGGGCGCTGCCGGCCACGCTCTCGGGTGGCCAGCAGCAGCGGGTGGCGATCGCCCGGGCCGCGGCGACCCGCCCCGACGTGCTGCTCGCCGACGAGCCGACCGGCGCGCTCGACAGCGAGGCCACGGGCACGGTCGTCGATCTGCTGCGCACGGAGAACGCGGGCGGGCGGACGGTCGTGATGGTGACCCACGACTACGCGGTCGCGGCCACCGCGGACCGTATCGTCTTCCTCCGCGACGGGAAGGTCACCGACGAACGGCGCCCCCGAGGCCTGACCGACAGCCCGGGCGTGGTCGGGGCCCTGCCCGGCTCTGGCGCCACCGCCGCGACGGCGGCCGGCTCCGGCTCCGGCTCCGGCTCCGGCGACGATGCCGAAGGCCCAGAACGGGCCGGCGCTGACAGTGACACCGGCACCGCGACCGGCACCGGCGACGTCGACCTGCTGGGCCTTGGGAGCTGGTGATGAGTGCGATCATCGCCCTGACCATGGCGGGGCTGCGCAGCCGCGGCCGTGCCGGGACGGCTGTGCTCCTCCTGGTTCTCGTCATCGCCGCGACAGGGCTGACCGCGGGGGTGAGCGTGGCCCGCGGCGGCGAGGGCCGGCTCGACGACCTGGCCGAACGGACGAACGTGCCCGACGTCGTCGTCCAGGCCCGAGGCCTTCCCGCGGAGCCCACTGCGGCCACCGCAGCCACCCCGAGCACCGCGGCCACCGCGGCCACCGCGCGGGACGGTGCCGCGACGCTGGCCGGTGTGCCCGGGGTCCGGGCGGTGGCCGGGCCGCAGCGGGTCGTCGACGGCGAGCTGGTCACCGGATCGGGGCCGGCCGACCTGGAGTCCGCCGAGGTGGCGGCGGTCGATGATCCTGACCAGGTCGTCGGCGCCTCCCAGGTGACCGCGGGCCGGTGGCTCGACGGCCCGGGCGAGCTGGTCGTCGAGCGCAGCGCCGCCACCCATCTCGGGCTGGTGCCGGGGTCGGCGGTCACCCTGCGGTCTTCCGGTGGCGCGGACGTCCCGTTCACCGTGGTCGGCACCGCGACCGATCTGACCGACTGCGCCTTTCCGGACTGCGACCCGATCCGCATGTTCGCCAGCTCGTCCGGGGCGCGCCGGCTCGACCCGACGGGGACGGCGTCGTCCACCAGGTATCTGCTCGACGCCGCACCCGGCACCGACCCCGAGGAGCTGGCCGGACGCCTCCAGCGTGACCATCCCGACCTGGCCGGCTGGACCAACACCTGGCCGGACACCCGCGGGGACATCCTCGTGGCGTCCCGGATCTTCGGCCGGTTCGTCTCCGCCTTCGGTGTCTTCCTGCTGGTCGCCTGCGCGATCGTGATCGCCGGGACGATGACGATCCGGGTCATCCGGCAGCGGCGGGAGATCGCCATGCTGGGCGCGGTCGGCTGCCGGCCCCGGGAGATCGTCGCAGCCCTCGTCGGCGAGCACCTCGTTCTCGGCCTCGCCGCGGCGGCGGCGGGGTGGGTGCTGGGCTCCCTCGTCTCGCCGCTGCTCGATCTCGGCGCGGCGCCGCTCGCCGGCCGGCCCGCACCGGTGTGGTCGGTGGCCGACCTGCTCCTCACCGCCGGCGTGCTGAGCCTGGTGCTGGTCATCGCGACGATCAGCCCTGCCGTCCGGGCCGCGCGGGCACCGGTCACCGAGGCACTGCGCGACAGCCCGTCGGCCGGAAGGCTGTGGTCACGGGGGCCGGCGACCCGGGTGCCGGCACGGCTGAGCCTGCTCGGGCTCGGTCCGCTGGCCACCAGGCCGGCCCGCACCGGGCTGAGCACGCTGGCCGTCGTCGTCGCCGTCGTCGGCCTCATCGTGACCGGTGGATTCCTGCGCATCGTCGAAAGCGCGGCGACCGACCCGTTCCAGACCGGCAGCCCCTGGGACGTCACGGTGAGCGCGCAGGCCTCGGACAGCGCGCCCGCACAGGACGGCAGCGGCCCGCAGCACGGCACCGGCGCACAGGGCGGTGCAGCCGCACCGGACGTCGCGGCGGCGCAGGGCGCCGAGGCCGCGCGGATCGGCTCGGTCGTGCGGACCGCGCCGGGAGTCGCGAGCTGGTACGCCGAGGCCAACCGCCCGGCGAACCTCGGCGGTGAGACCGTGCTGGCCCGGGCCTTCGACGGTGGCCCGCCGGCCTACCAGATCGGCGCCGGGCGGCTTCCGCTCGGCGCGGGCGAGGTCGCCGTCGGCTACGGGCTGATCGCCGACCGCGGCCTGAAAGTCGGCGGCACCGTGGCGTTCGAGGTCGCCGGAGCCACCCACACCGCCCGGGTGGTCGGCTGGTACCGGACCACCGAGGACACCGGCGACATCCTGCTGCTGCCGATGGCGGAGCTGCGCCGCACCGAACCAGGCGCCGTGGCGACGGTCTTCCGGCTGACGGCGGGGCCGTCGGTCAGCCCGGCGGCGCTCGCCGACCAGCTCAGCGAGGCCCTGGGTGACGACGTCCCGCTCGAGCTGCAGGACAGCTCGACCGAGGGTCTCGCCATGGTCCGAACGGCCATGCTCTCGATCGCCGGCCTGGTCGCCGCGGTCGCGCTGGTGAACCTGCTCTCCACCCTGCTCGCCGGCAATCGGGAGAACGGGCGGGCGCTGGGTGTTCTCGGGGCGCTCGGGCTCACCCCGCGCCAGCTCGTCGGGCAGGGAGCGGTGGCCGGCGCCGCGCTCGGCGTGCTCGGTCTGGCGGTGGGGATCCCGCTCGGCCTGGTCTGCTTCCGTGTGCTGAGCGATCTCGTCTCCGCCAGCATCGGGATGGGCCCGGGGTACGGGAGCGGACCGGGCCTCGGCGTGCTGCTGGGCCTCGCGGTGACCCCGCTGGCCTGCGCGGCGGCCGGCGGCCTCGCCGCCCGCGTCCTCGCCGCGCGGCCGGTCTCGCACCTGCTGCGCTGGGACTGATCTCCGCAGGAAATCCTGAGCCACAGGCTGCCGCTGCCGCTGCCGCTGCCGCTGCCGCTGCCGCTGCCGCTGCCGAGCAGGATACGAAGATCGGGGTTGCCAAAACGACCATAATCCTCAGATCTTCGAGCCGCAGCTACAGGTACCGAGCAAGATCTGAGGATCGGGGTCGCCGAGCCGGAGCCCGGCGGCCCGGCGGCCCGGCGGCCCGGCGGTCCGGCGGTCGTCAGACCAGGGGTCGCCGGGTCGGGGCTCGCCGCTGTTACGCGCATGCGCATCGTCACCCCACAGGCGTATGTGCGGCGACAGCGGAAACGGGGCCGGGGTGGGGGCCAGGCCCTCCGCACCTGTCCGGTTGCGGCATCACCACCACCCGACCGCGAAGCAAGTTCAATTAACAAATTGGGCGCTAAATCAACGCCGGAATCACCGCAAGGTGTCGGTCAGACGACAAGGTGCGGCCCGAAACAACCATCGCTCACGCAGAGCGACAGTCCGTGCGGGATAGCTCCCCCCGCCTACGTGGCCACCCACCTCCGTGTACGCTGCCGTCACAACTGTCTAGTCACGTCAGGGTGACCAGAAGGAGTTTCGTCAGACCAAGCCCTGTGGAGGGTCGTCCGCTCAGGAGTAGGCGGGTGGGATCGGGGGGTCCACAACGACACCGCCCGGCACGTCACGGCCGGGCACGGAGGGATGTCCGCGGTGAGACATCGTGCGGAGGGCCAGCCCAGCCCGCGCAGAAAACCGTCCGGATTGCGCCGTCGATGGCGCGGTCCGGTCAGAAATCCCGCCTGGATAGCTTCGCTGAGCATCATGGCATTCGTTGCGGTGGCGGTCGGATGGACGCTGGCCCCGGAGCGGGACAGTGATTCCTCGGCCGTCGTCGAGGCATCGGCCATCGACCCCAAGGACCTCCGGGAAGCCCGCCCGGACGTCAACACCGGCGACGGCCAGGACACGTCCCCGTCGCCGAGCCCGAGCCCGAGCCTGAGCCCCTCCCCCGTCGCGACGACGGCGGCGGCGACCACACCACCCGCGGCGACCACACCGCCCACCACCCCCGCGCGCACAGCCCTCGGCGCGGCCGGCTCCAACACCCCCTCCGGTGGTGGCGGCGGCAGGGTGCCCGGTGGCATGAGCGGCGTCTACGCGAACAACCTGACCACGGTGCGCGACTGGGAGGCACTGCGCGGATCGGCGGTGAACGTCGTCCTGACCTTCGCCGACCGGGGAAGCTGGGAGACGATCACGCATCCGTGGGTCGGCGGCAGCACGGAGAAGTTCGCCGGCTTCGCCGGCACCTGGGTGATCTCGCAGCCCTTCTTCCCCACCGGTCAGGGCAGCATCTCCGCGTGCGCGTCCGGTGCCTACAACAGCCACTGGGCCGAGTTCGGCCGCTGGCTGGTCAGCAAGGGCCGGCCGGCGACCATCATCCGGCTGGCCTGGGAGTTCAACGGCACCTGGTTCGAATGGTCGGTGCGCGGCAATCCGAGTGCCTGGGCGAGCTGCTACCGCCAGGTCGTGTCCGCGGTCCGCTCGACGGACCCGCAGGCCCGTTTCGACTGGGCGATGAACGCGCACAGCTCCAGCCCCTGGGACGCCTACCCGGGTGACGACTACGTCGACATCATCGGCATCGACTCCTACGACCAGTGGCCCGCCAGCACCACCGCGGAGATCTTCGACAAGCAGTGCAACCAGGCGGTGGGGCTGTGTGCGGCCATCGCGTTCGCCCGGGCGCACGGCAAGCAGTTCTCCGTCCCCGAATGGGGCCTGGTCGCCAGTTCGGGCACCGAGGCGGGCCGGTCCGGGCAGGCCGGCGGCGACAACCCGGTCTACATCCAGCAGATGTACGAAACCTTCCGCGCGAACGCGGATGTGCTGGCCTATGAGACCTACTTCAAGGACTCCCGCGCCGGGAACGTGCACTCATCGCTGATCAACCCCAACGAGAATCCCAAGAGCTCAGCCGTCTACGCCTCGCTCTGGTAGCAGCGGGCGACCGCACTGGTTCCTCCTGCCGCCGATCCGCGCGGCAGGAGGTTCAGCGGGCGGCCTACCGGTTGCCGGCGCCAGCCGGCGTCGGTGCCGCGACGGCCGCGACGGCCTCGGGTGTGCCCCGCAGCTCGACCTGGGCCGCGGCGTACCGCCCGAACGCGAAGAGCAGGAGCTCCTCCGGCGGGCCCACGATCTCGACGACCGGCTCCCGGCGGCGCAGGGTGAGCCGCCCGGGCGCGTCGGTCCGTTCCGCGACCACACCGACCGCACTGTGCCGGAACTCGGCGAGCCCGATCAGCCGCAGCGCGGCCCAGATGGCGTCCCGATCGACAGCCGCGTCGCCCGCACCGGCCGGGACGTCCGCGGCGGCTGGGAGACGTCCGGGCGCGGCGCGGCGCAGGTCCTCGGTGTGGACGAAGAACTCGACCAGGTTGGCCGCGTCGTCCAGGGGTGCGAACCGGGTCGGGTGCCACCATGGCGGGCCGGCGCGGAACATCTCGACCAGCTCGGGGTAGTTGTGCGCACGCATCGTCGCCCGCTCGGCGCGTTCCGTCAGGCCGTGCAGCGCGCCGACGACCAGACCGGGGCCGGCCCACGGCACCCGCTCCCGGGTGACCAGGTGGGCGGCGAGGTCGTGCGCGGTCCAGCCCGCGCACAGCGTGGGGCTGGCCGGCCCGAGGTCACGAAGCAGGTCCGCGAGAATCTCCCGTCGCACTCCTGCGCGCCCAGCAGCCATGCGGTGACTTTAGGCAGACGAGGCGACTACTGAGTGGGAAGCCGGGCGACCGTGATGAAGAAGTCGTCGATCTGGCGGACCACCGACACGAACCTCTCAAAGTCGACCGGCTTGGTGATGTACGCGTTGGCGTGCAGGTCGTAGCTGCGCAGGATGTCCTCCTCCGCCTCGGAGGTGGTGAGCACGACGATCGGGATGCGCCGCAGCCGCTCGTCGGACTTGACCTCCGCCAGCACCTCCCGGCCGTCCCGGCGCGGGAGGTTCAGGTCGAGCAGGATGAGATCAGGCCGCGTCGCACCCGCGTACACGCCCTCGCCCCGCAGGTAGGCCAGTGCCTCGACACCGTCGCTGACCACGTTGAGGTTGTTCTTGAGCTTGTGGTCCTCGAACGCCTCACGGGTCATCAGCACATCGCCCGGGTCGTCCTCGACCAGCAGGACCTCGACCGGGACGACAGGCTCGGGCTGGGTCACGACGGACCTCCTGGTTTCGGCAGAGCGGGCGGCGAGGACTGCGCGGGTGGCGAGGACTGCGGGAGGAGCGACGCGGGCGACGGCTCCGTCGAGTTACCGTGCGGGACCAGATCGGTGGGCAACACCACGGTGCGGCGCTTCGGCAACGTCCAGCGGAAGGTGGTGCCGGACTCCACCGTATTGTCCAGCCAGATCAGCCCTCCGTGGAACTCCACGATCTTGCGGCACAGCGCGAGGCCGATCCCGGTTCCCTCGTAGGCCTCCCGCGCGTGCAGGCGCTGGAAGATGACGAAGATCTTCTCCGCGTACTCGGGCTCGATGCCGATGCCGTTGTCGGCGCAGAACAGCTCCCACTCGTCCGGGCGCTCCACCGCCCCGATCCGCACCCGCGGCGGCTGCTCGCCATGGAACTTCAACGCGTTCCCGATCAGGTTCTGGAACAGCTGGGTGAGCAGTACGGGGTCGCCGGGAACCGTCGGAAGCCCGGTCGCGGTCACCTCCCCGCCGCTGCCCTCCAGCGCGATCGACAGCGTCACCCGGGCCCGCTCGACGACGTCGGTGAGATCGACGTCCACGAAGCTCTCGGTGCTGCGGCCGACCCGGGAGAACGCGAGCAGGTCGTTGATGAGCTGCTGCATGCGCTTGGCGCCGTCCACAGCGAAGTGGATGTACTGGCTCCCCCGCTCGTCGAACTGGTCGCCGTAGCGGCGGGACAGCAGCTGGCAGAAGCTCGCCACCTTGCGCAGCGGTTCCTGCAGGTCATGCGACGCGACGTAGGCGAACTGCTCCAGGTCGCGGTTGGAGCGGCGCAGGATCTCCGCCTGCGCCTCGACGGAGGCCCTGGCCTCCCGCGCCGTCTCCAGCTCGCCGATGAGCTGCAGCCGCATCAGCTCGACGTCGCGGGCCAGCGACTCGATGTCGGGTGGGCCGGTGGGCCCGATCTGGTGCTCCAGGCTGCCGGCGGCGACCCGGCGCACATCCGCCCCGACGGTCTCCAGCGGCCGGGTCACCCACAGCCGCAGCGCACGGAAGATGAACGTCAGCAGCACGATGAGCGCCACCGCCGCGACCACAAGCGAGATCACCAGGGTGCGCACCGCGTCGCTCACGTTGTCACGGGCCTGCAGCGCCGCGGACCGCACCGCGTCGTCCAGCGCGGTGCCGGCGGCCCGGACCGCGTCGAACCGGGCCTTCCCGATTGTGGGGTCGAGACGGTTCGCGGCGTCGACGCCACCGGCGCGCACCGCGGCTATCGCCGGGTCGGCATAGGCGCTGTGCCACTCGTTGACGCGCTGCTCCAGCGTCGCCAGCCCACGTTGCAGGTCAGGGCGACTGGCCACCCTGGCGGCGAGGCTGGCACGCAGCTCGTTCTCGGTCTCGCGCCCCTGCGTGTACGGATCGAGATACTGGTCGTCGCCCTCCAGCACGTAGCCGCGGACGCCGGTCTCCTGGTCGACCAGGCTCGAGATCAGCCGGACGGTGCCGACCTGCACCGGGGCGAGGATGTCGCTGCGGACGTGAATGGCGTCGTCCAGGCGCGCCACCGACCAGCCGATCATGCCCGCGGAGAGCAGGAGGATGACGGCCACCGCGCCGTAGACCGCGCCCAGCCGCCGGCGCAGCCGCCAGCCCCGCATCGCCGCGGCGCTCACGCGGGCGGCACCCGCTGGAGCAGCAGCAGAGCCACGTCATCGGTCAACGGGCCGCCGTTACGTTCCTCCACCCGGTCGATCAGCGCGTCGAGCAGATCGTCGGGACCGGACTCGGGCCACAGGTCGGCCACCTCCGGCAGCACCCCCTCCCAGCCGAGTGGTTCGCCGCCCGGGCCGTCGCGCCCCTCCAGCAGACCGTCCGTCGCGAGCAGCAGGGCCCACTGCTCCCCGAGCTCGACCGTCACCTCGTCGCTCACCAGCTCGTCGAGGATGCCCAGGGCGGGGCCGACCACCTCGCCCGGCAGAGCGGCGACCCGCGGGGACAGCAACGCCGGCGGCGGATGCCCGGCCAGGGTCATCCGCAGGCTGCGCCGGTCCGGCGCGATCGCCAGGGCGCAGACCGTCGCGAAGATCTCGTCGTGCTCCCGCTCGCTCACCAGCACCTCCTGCAGGAAGCCGAGGCGATCGGCGTCCGGGACGCCGGCCAGCACCAGGGTGCGCCAGGCGATGCGCAGGCTGACCCCCAGCGCGGCCTCGTCCGGGCCATGCCCGCAGACGTCGCCGAGCAGCACGTGGACGGTGCCGTCCCTGGTGGAGACCATGTCGTAGAAGTCTCCGCCGAGCAGCGCCTGCCGGTGGCCGGGCCGGTAGCGGGTCCGGTGCTCCAGCGTCGCGTCGTCCATCAGCGGCCTGGGCAGCAGGCCGCGCTCCAGCCGGGCCTTCTCGTCCGCTCGCAGCTCGGACTCACGCAGCGCCCGCGCCGCGGTGTCGGCCCGCTCACGCTCGATCGCGTAGCGCACGGCACGGACCAGGTCCCGCCCGTCCACCTGGCCTTTCACCAGATAGTCCTGCGCGCCCGCGGCGACGGCCTCGGCACCCCGGTGCTCGTCCACCAGACCGGTGAGCACGACGACGGGCGCCCCGCCGTCGATCGACAACAGCCTGTCCAGCGCGGACAGGCCCTCGCTGTCGGGCAGGCCGAGGTCCAGCAGGACGCAGGCGGTGTTCTGGGTTCGTAGAACGGCCTCCGCGACCGTCCGCACCCGGGTGACCTCGACTGGGGCGGAGACCTCGTCGAGCAGGGCCGACACCAGGAACGCGTCGCCGTCGTCGTCCTCGACGAGCAGCAGTGGCCAGCTCACGCCCGCCAGGCGTGCCGCCTCGCCCTCGGCCGCGGATGGCCGCATGGCAGGGATCTCGCTTGCCGTCACTTCTCTCCAGGCAGGGGCGACGCCACGCTGATCGGCGGGCACCAACAAATACTGACAGGTAACAAGTAATGGTTGTAGCAGCTGACTAGGAGAAGGTAGCGCCGGCCGCGCGGCGGAACGTGTGCTTACGGCCTCAATCTCCGGAAGTTCCGGTGCCCGGGTGCCCCTGGTCACCGGTCGGGCGCCCCAGCTGGTCACTGGTCGGACGCCCCAGCAGGTACCAGCCCCACAGACCGGCCGGTGCCGGCGCGCGGACCGGACGGCCCGCCACCGCCCGGGCGTCCATCGTGTCCAGCAGATGGTCCCAGTGGCCGGCCAGCCGGGCGGCGAGACGGCTCGCCAGGCCCGCCCGATGCCCAAGATGCGGGTGCGGGCGGGTCGGTGCGCGCCGCATCGCCTGCTGGACGTCCTCGCGCAGCCGCAGCAGCTGTGCACCGGCCAGCCGCTCCTCGAGATCGCTCAGCAGCCGTTCCTCCACCCGGGCGTGCGCCTGCCCGAGCTCCACCAGGTTGGCGCGGAGCTCGGACACCCCGCTGCCGGGCTGGTACCGGTCGCCCTGCACATACTGCTCTATCCCGCGCATCATGCCGGCCGCCTCGCGGGCGGTCTCGCGCAGCGCAGCGGTTCGGGCCGGCCCGTCCGGAACCGCCGTGGCGGCTGTCGGGTACACGACGCCCTCCATGACGCTCAGGTGCGCGCTGAACGCGGCGACGGCGGCGTCGATCGCATGCATGGCCAGCCGTGGATCCGCCGACGGGCTCTGGGGGCTGCCGGTGTTCTTCGCGAGCTCCTGCCTGGCCAGCTCGAAAAGATCAGCCGCATCGCGGTGCGTCTCATGCACCAGGCCCGAGAGCGTCGACACATCCGCACCACCGGCGGTGCCGCCACTGCCGGTGCCGACTCCCGCACCGGTGCCGGTGCTGGCGCTGGTCGCCTCATCCTGGTGAGCCATGACCGCCTCCCGTACGTCCAAGCTACGCCGGCCGCCCCCCGCACGCATTCACACCGGACGAACACCATGCGCACCCAACTTCGCCGGAAATGCTGGTTCTTCCCCGATCAACGCCGGAGGATGCCTACGGACCGGATGGAGTCAGCTACTGTTCAGTACATGCTTGGCAGCGTCGCACCGGCCACCCTGAACGAGGCGATAACCGTCGCCCGTTCGCGACTCGGCCACGCCCGCCGACGCCTGACCCACGGGGAGCTCCCACCGCTCGGCCATCTGATCATCAGGCACCAGCTTCCCGTGCCCGACGGGGTCGAGGCGTTGTGGGCCATCGTGTCGACCTGGCCGGATCCGCGGACGATCCACGGCCGCAGCCTCAACGACGGCGCGCACCCGGCCCTGGTCCACATCCGGATGGGCAGCCCCGTGGTCGTCCCGGCCAGCTCCGTGATCGACTGGGCGGTGATCGACGGCACCGCGGAGATCGAGGAGGGCGGGTGGACACGGGGCCTCACGGCCAGCCAGTCACCCCGAACGGCCAGCCAGCCGCCCCGAACCGCCGGCCAGCCGTCCCGAACCGCCGGTCAGCCGTCCCGAACCGCCGGTCAGCCGTCCCGAACCGCCGGTCAGACTCCTCGGACGGGCGGTCAGCCGCCCCGGGCGACCGGTCAGTCGCCCCAGCCGGTGATCTCCGCCCCGCGGGGATGCTCAAGGCGGTAGGAGAGCCCGATCTCCCGGCTCGCGCCCGGATCAAGCTCCAGGTTCCAGGTCAGCAGCCCCAGCTCGGTGTGCTCGGCCGCCGCCGGCTCGGCTGACACGTCCCGCACGGTGATGCTCTCGTGCCGCGGCACCGGCACCTGATCGCGGACCGTCACCCGGGCCCGCATGGACGCGTAGTTGGTCACCAGGATGGTGTAGGCGACGTCCGTCCGGCGGACGTTGCCTACCATGCGCCGGCCGGTGCTCCGGCGAGCCAGCCTGCGCTCGACCTTCACTCTGTCGTCCACCCCGAGCTGCAGCTCCAGCTCGCCGCCGGGCGGGATGAGGTCCAGCCTGCTGGTGCCGACGAACTCCCGCTCGTGGAAGACCGACACCCGCCCGGCCGGGAGCGTGTGCGCGGAGGTGTTCACGACCGCCGCCCGCAGATGGGCCTCCGCGGCCAGCTTCGGGACGGTCAGGTGGTCGAGAACCGCGTCGAGCTCGATCACGGCCACCGTCGCACGATGCGGGTCGCCGTCAGCGGGCACGGCCACCGGGCGCGGGGGACGGTAGGTGGACGCCGCGCCCGCCGACTCCAGCACCGCCGTGGCGGCGGCCATCGGCGGCGCCGGTACGGGCGCCCGCCGAGGCGCCGCGGCGAGTGGCATCGCGGCGCCCGCCTCGGTGGGCATGCCGCCGACCAGCACCGGGCCCCCGCCCGGCGCCGCGAGCGCCCCCCGGATGTGTACGGACTCCGGCGTACGCCGGATGTCGACGAACTGCGGGTCCAGTTCGGGAAGCCTGAATCCGCTGGCGGGACGGGCTGTCGACAGTCGAAGATCGGTCGCGGGCCAGTCCTCACCCGTGCGCTGGCTGATCATCGCGAACCAGGTCAGCGTCACCCGCTCGCCTTCCAGCCGCGCGTCGTAGCCGGACACCCACGAGGCCGACCCGACCAGGTAGGAGACCTCCATCTCCGCCATCTCCGCGGCGGTGTCGCTGTCCGCGGGCAGCTCCAGATCGGCGGGCAGCTCCAGATCGACGAGGACCGCGCGGGTGTCGGGCACCGGCTTCGCCCCGCGGGACTCGATCAGCCGGCCGATCATCGTCAGTTCCTTCTCCGCCTCCTCCCGCCGCCTGGCCAGCTCCCGCCGACGCGCGTGCACACCGGCGATCTGTGCCGCGAACGCATCGCCGACGGAGACCAGCTGGCCGGCGGCATCGACGTCCCCTGGGCCGGCCGGACGTCCGCTGCCGGCAGCCCAGCCGCGGGCCAGCGCGCCCGCCCCCACCCGCGCGGCGACGTCGAGGAAGATGCGGCGGGCCCGCTCGGTCTCGTCCTCGTCGCCGATCTCGGCCAGCAGCGCGCGCAGCTCGTCCTGACGGGCACGCAGGTCTGCCAGGGCACCGGCATCCGTTGTCGCCCGCGCCTGGGACACCACCCGCACACCCAGTACCCGGGCCGGGCCCGTCCCGCCCACCCGCACCGAGTTCTCGTCGAGGCCGATGGGCAGGCCGCCCACGACCGCCTCGACCCGGGTCACACCCTCCGGCAGCGCGGAAAGATCGAGTGGGCCTCGACGGGTCACCCTGGCGGCGGTGGGGTAAACGACAACAGCTGTGATCGGCGCGTCCAGCGCCACCGCGGCGGTTCCAGCAACCGCGGCGGCCTCGGTGACCGCGTCAGCCTCGTTCGGGGTGTCCGATGTGTCGTCCGCCACGGCAGCCATGCGGTCACCCTACGGGCAAAACGATCCTTGATCGCCGGTGGCCCGCAGACCCTGGCCAGCCCTGGTCGGCCCTGGACGGCCCTGGACGGGCTCGGTCGGGCCCACCCGTCGGGGCAGCCCCGTCGCCGCGCCTTGCCCCCGGTCGGGTTCGCCGGCACGGCCCCGCCGGCCGTGCCGGCTCCGCCGGGACGTCGTCGACCGCCGGGTCGGTCGACCGGCGCGCAGCGTCACCGGTCTCGATCATCGAGCCGCGAGTCGCGATTACCCTGCGACACGACGAGGGTGGCCGTACGGCCACCGGAGGCCCTCGGCCTGATCCATCCGCCGGCGGCGACCACGGGGCAGGTCGACATCACGGCCACACGCGGCGCCCGTCCGGTTCCCTCCCGCCGATCTCCCGCCCGGCGGCACAATCCCCCCAACTCGACCATCTCATCGCGCGCCCAGGAACCCAACCGCCGTGGCCGGTACCGATGATCGGATCCGACACCGACCATCGCAGCACGGACAATCCACCGGGACGGGTCTTCCGTCCGTGCCGGTGCGAAGTCGCGCGCCGAACCGCCGCGCCGAACTGCCGCAACGGGCAGGTGGACCGACCGACGAAAGCCTTACCTCCCAGCGGCGGGCCGATCTCTTTCCCCGCCGGGAAGAGCAGCGTCGAGCAGGTCACCCGACAGCCGCGGGCCGCCGTGGCGCGGGGCGGCAGCTGCCGCGCACAGCAATGCCGAGAGATCCGGGCAAACCGCCCCGGCTGTTTACGGCGCCGCCGTCGGCCAAACTGATCAGCGTTGCCCGACACACGCCGCAAGCATCTGGGCAGACGAAAACATGGCCCGGTGAGCCCGTCGCGGATCGCGCCGGGGATTTCTGACGATCGCCGCAGGTTCGCCCGGTGGGATCTGGCGGTTGCCGCTGGTGGTGACAGTGCGGGGGGCGGGCGATCTCCTCGGCCACGGGGCCGCCCGCGAGCGCGGCCGTAGCTGCCGGGCAGGGTCTGAGGATTGTGGTCACGAGAACAGCCGCAATCCTCGACTCCTCGAACCGCGGCTTCGAGCTGCCACCACGCCCGCCACCACCGCCGGAGGGGACCTGAGGATTATGGTCGCGAGAACAGCCGCAGTTTTCGACTCCGCGAACCGCGGCCTCGAGCCGCCGCCGTGACCGCCACTGCCGCCGGACGAGATCTGAGATCTGAGATCTGTGGTCGCCAGGGCGCGGGTGGCAAAAATCCCGAGAAGCGGCGGATCCGGGCGAGCGAATTCGGCTGGGCAGCCCGGGCTCGTCCGCCAACGGCGATCCCAGCCAGGTCCACCCGACTAACCGGCCTTGATCGATGTTGTTGCACGACAGGATCCTATTCTTAGGAAACCGTCCAAAACCGGTTCACATACTTGCTCCACACGGCGCCATCCGGATCCACCGACACATCCACACGGATCGGCTGCACACTGATGATGACGATGACCGGGCATCAGCCAGGATCGCGGCTCCCGGCCATCGCCACCCGCACCCCGCCCATGCCACGGGGCCATGACGGTCGTCGCGATCGATCACAGGCCACAAGCCACATCACTTATTGTGACGATCAGTCGGATGGCATCCAGTGGCCAGAACGGCGCAAGCCACTCGCCCGCCGCTTCGCTCCGTCACATCCGAAACCTTCCGTTGTCGACACGGAGATCTCCGATCGCTGGATCACACGGCAACCGGTGATGATCCATCCAGTCGGGTGCATCCGTTGGTCGACACCCGTCTGGTGGCCTCGACGCGCGCCGTCGTCCGTTGACTATGTGCCGGATCCTGCCGACCGCACGCCTAAAATCCCATGCGTCGACTAACGTAACCAACCGTGTCGGAACTTCGGCGATGGTCGAGAGCGGGGCGATGGTGCGCCTCCAGGCTGCCTTCCGCCCAGATCACGACGCCCCTCCAGCAGGCCCGCACCGCAGGCCGCGGCCGGAGTCAGCCATGACGCACCCCCAGCCGAGGCGACACGAGCTCTCGCTCCTGCCCGGCCGCGGCGATCTGATGGCCGAGCTCGCCAGCCGCCTGGAGGCTCTGGACGCGCTGCTCAGCCGGCTGGAGGACGCGGAGCGCCAGGCCGCGGACGCCGGCGAGCACATCATTCGCACCAGGCAGTGGCAGGAGGACACGGTCCGGACGCTCCAGGAGGAGCGAGCCCGGATGCGTCAACGCCAGCAGGCTCTGGACGATCTCGCCGAGCACGCGCGCGCGGCCGTCGAGGCCATGCAGAGCAGCTACCGCACTCTTCCGCCCGAGGTGACACAGCTCGCGATCGAGCTGCAGGTGCTCCACAACTCCGGGTTCCTGAGCCGCCGGAGCGGCCGTCCGCGCTGAGCCGGCCGTCCGCGCCGAACAACCGTTCCCCTGGGCAGGCCCGTCCACGCCGAGCCGGCCCGTCCACGCCGAGCCGCCGTCCGCGCCGAGCCGCACCCCTCCGTGGCCGTGCTTCACGGCCCGCTCCGGCGTCTGTTGCGGGCCGCCAGTTCGGAACTTCTCGTCACCTAAAGTGTTTGTCCGTGATCCTCGTGTGGCCGTCCAAAAACGTGACGTGAAGCTCAGCACCCCCTCTGACCTGGGCAGATGCGCTCCCGCAAGGGGCACTTCTTTGCACACTCGGTGTAGTTGGGGGGGACTAGTGTTTACCCACACCATCCGTGTGGACTAGTCTCGCTTGCGACG
Organism: Frankia sp. R43; assembly: GCF_001306465.1. Lineage (NCBI taxonomy): Bacteria > Bacillati > Actinomycetota > Actinomycetes > Frankiales > Frankiaceae > Frankia > Frankia sp. R43. Next base: position 472,207 of record NZ_LFCW01000005.1, read on the forward strand.
TCACGACAACACCGGGCCGAACGCCGAATCCTGCCCGCGGCCCCGGTGTCCCCTCCGAGTCGTCACCTCGGGCAGGAGCGGGGGACCCACCTCCACCGACCGGCACCAAGTAGTGGTGCGGGTCTAGGGGTGAAGTCCATCGCACGAAGGTCGCGCGACGGACCGGGCAGCCCAGCCCGAACCCGACAGCTCACCTCGCAGGCGTACGGGAAGGAACGCAACGTTGTCTGCGCAAAGCGTGCAGCTTGATACCGAGAGACGCCGGCAGCAGGAAGGCCGCGGCCGCCACCGGGCACCGTCAGCCCCCACGGCGTCGAGTCGAGCAAGAGCCAGGGCCCGAGCTGTGGCCGCCGTCACCACCGGGACTGTGGCAGTCTCCGGGGTCGCGCTCGCCGGATGTGCTCCGGACACCAACGCGGACGCTGCGTTTGATGAGGCGTCGAACACCGCCCCGATGACCCTCGCGACGCAGATCGGCTCGCGACTGGCCGTCGACGGGGCCATCCAGGTTGCGTCCGTGGCCGGCAGTGGGTCCACCACCGTGCTCGACGCCACCACCGACATCTCCGCGCCGACCCTCTCCTCGAAGGTCGACGTGGGCCTGCGGGTGACCAACCCCGAGGTCACCGTCAACGCGAACGAGCCGGTCAACATCGGTTTCTCGCTCTACGACGAGCAGACCAAGGCCCCGCTGGCCGACCAGCTCATCAAGGTCCAGGTCAAGCTGCCCACCGGGTGGGCGACCTTCCTGCACCTCACCACGGACGACCGGGGCCAGGCCTCCTACACGGCCCGAGTCCTGACGACCACCAACGTCACGGCGATCTTCGATGGTACGGACTCGCTGCAGTCCGCCCACTCCGAGAACGACGCCACCCTGACGGTTCGCCCCCCCGTGCCGGCGCAGGCCTCCCGTCAGGCCGTCCGCTCGACCGTCGAGGTCGAGACGCCCGTCGTCAGCGTGAACGTCGGAGCGAACACGATCGGCGAGAAGGCCGTCTACCTGGCATCGCTCCAGGCCGGCAAGCCGTACATCTACGGCGCGGAAGGCCCGAACTCGTTCGACTGCTCCGGGCTCGTGCAGTACGTCTACAAGCAGCTCGGCAAGAGCGTGCCCCGCACGACGGACCAGCAGTACGCGGCGACCACGCACATCTCCCAGTACAACAAGGCCCCCGGCGACCTGATCTTCTTCGGCACCCCGGGCAACATCTACCACGTCGGTATCTACGCCGGCGACGGCAAGATGTGGGTCGCCCCGCACAGTGGCGATGTCGTCAAGCTGCAGACGATCTACACCACTTCGTACCTGGTCGGCCGCGTCGCCTGAGCACCGTGAGTACCGGCCGGCCCACCTTGCTTTGCCGGCTGGCTCCGGGCTCCCCCCTGTTCACCTGATAAGCCGCACGCACTGACGGGGCAGCACGGATCGCCCTGTCCTCGGAACGAGCCGCCGCGCGATCTCCCCCTCCGGTCGCGCCCGGCTCCCGCCGCCGGGTCGGCGTTGGTCGGGATTGACTCCGGCCCGGCGGTCACCAGATCCGATGTGTGGTCCCCTGCACCGGACCGCAGCCTCACCTTCCGCAGACCTGCGAGCACGCCCCGTAGCCCGCACCGCCAGGAAGTGCCTGACGCCGCGCGACTCGCGCTCGCCGCGTGACCGTCTCGACACTTCCAGCACTTAGGCCGTTGCGACATCATTCTACTTCGGCATAAGCGGTGTAGATGCGGCGCAAACCGTCCAGAATGCGACCATCGGGCATCAACACCTGCCGCATAAACAAAACAGAACCACACGCGCCACCCACCCGGATCCGCAGATCGTAGATCCTTCCGGTGGGATGGACGTCAGATCCCCCCCCATCTGACGTCCATCCGGCCGGAAGGCCTCGGACTCCGCTGGTCGCCGTTCCGATCCCCCCCCCATTGGACCGGCGGCCAGCGGACCCTCCGCCACCCGGCCTCCTTGTGGCCTGTCGACGCCGTTACCCCCCTCCCGGCGACGCCGACAGGCCACGCGGGCCCCGACCGTGACTCCTCACCGGGATCACGGTCGGGGCCCGAACAGGAAATCGGCGCCGACGGCCGGAGGCAGCACCTCCGGCGCCCCTGGAGCCAGCCGAGAGGCAAGACCGGCAGGCCTGCTGATCCAACCTTCACCGGATCCGCAAGACCCGAATTGGCCAGCGGCTCCGCGACATCCTCGGCCGCCGCCGGACATCCGAGCTAAGTGACTAGTTCTTTGCAACTAGAGCAACTCGGCTGGAGTATGACGTGGCGGCCGATGCGGGGCCGATGGAGTCAGATGCGGGGCCGACCCCGCACCCCACACCCGTCCTCGTCGCACCCACCCTCGTCCCACCCGTCTCGTCGAGCCGGACTGTCTGTCACACGGTCCGGTGCAGGTCGCGGGAGAACTTCCACAGGGCGTCCGTGACGCCCTTGTCCCACTCGGTCTCGGCGAACCGGCCATGCGGCGTGACGTTGTCGCAGGTCGGCCCGGGCTCGGTGTCGAACTGCCCCACCACGCCGACCGCGGCGTAGATGGGCGTCGCCGAGGTGCAGGCCGCGAGCAGCGCCAGCCGGGCCCCCTCGCCCATGCCCCAGAGGTACACCCGGTCCAGGTCGATGTCGGACCGCTTCTCGTCCATATAGCGCACGACGTCGCTCAGGTACTGCACGTCCGCGCCTTTCGGGTCGTCCAGTCGCCAGGTTCCGGCGACGGCCTCCGGGAAAGCGAGCGCGAGATCCTTGCGATTCGCCAGCGAGGACACCTTGCTCCCCTCTTCCAACGTCTTCGCATCCGAATTGTCATCGTGCAGGATGATTACCAACGGCAACGGGTCGCCCGGATCAGAAGGCGCCTGGACGAGCAGTTCCCGGCCGGCCGAGGGATAGCTGTCCGGGATGGTCGCCTTTTCGACCTTTGGATGGCCCCGTCCCGCGGCCAGCCACCAGACGACCACCAGCACGACGCCAATGATGATCACGTTTCTCTTGTTCTTGCCCCACCAACCGGCAAGGGGATTCGACGCCACGATGCAACCGAACCACACCCCACGCCCGGAAATCGCCTGATTCGAAGCAGCGCGTCCCGGCAGACCCGTTCAGGACGACGCCGGAAGCGCCGGACGACGCCTGGGACAACGCCCGGACGACCATCACGCCACCCCGCCGCCCCCGCGACTGCCGGCCACCGGCGCGGGTGTGCTCAGCCCTCCGCGAGCGCGTGAGCTCTGGCGTCACGCAGGATGCCCACCTCACGCGGGCCGTCCAGCGGCGCCAGCGGGCCGTGCACCCAGGTCAGCAGCAGGTCGGCCAGGGCCGGGTTCTGCGCCAGCACCGGCCCGTGCAGGTAGGTGCCGATGACCTTCCCGTCGACGACACCATCGGTGCGGGCGGGCGTCCCGTCCCCGACGCCGACCCGGACCGTGCCGAGCGGGATGCCGCGGAAGCCCGGCAGCGGGCGGGTGCGCCCGCCATGGTTCTCATAGCCGTAGAGCGTCGGCAGGCCCAGCTGGGGGCTCGGTTCCACCACGATGTCGCCGACCGCGCGCGGCGGCGGCGGGACGTCCGGTGGTTCGAAGGAACGGCGGGTCTCGACGTCGATCAGGTTGACCCCGTCGTGGATCTGGCCGTTGCCCGCCGGGAAGGTCGCGCCGATCACCTGGTAGCCCGCGCAGACGGCCAGCACGGCCGCGCCGCCGGACACGGCGCGCAGCAGCGAGCGGTTGCGGCGCATGCCGTCGGCGGCCAGCACCTGCGGCTCGTCCTCACCGCCGCCCAGCAGGTAGATGTCGCAATCGGCCGGCACCACCTCACCGGCCGGCACCTCCACGATCTCCGCCCGCAGCCCACGCCAGCGCAGCCGCTGGGCCAGCACGATCGCGTTGCCACCGTCGCCGTAGGTGCCGAGCAGCTCCGGATAGATCAGCGCGATCCGGGTCGCCGAGGGGCGGATCACCGGGTGGTCCGCACGAGCAGGTCGCGGAACGCCGTGTAGTTCGCGACGACGTCCACCACCTTGTCGTTCGCCGCCGCGGCGGCGGCCTCGGCGTCGGCATGGACGCTGTGAGGAACCTCGGCATAGGCCAGGCGCACGCTCATGTCCTCCTTGCGGCCCCCGGTGACGAGCACCTGGCGGCCGGAGAGCCGCTCGAAGGGCACATCCCAGATCCAGGACGGGTCACGCCCGTCCGCCGTCTGCGAATTGAAGTCGATCACGACCGGCCGCGGCGGCGCCGAGTTCAGCAGCTCCATCATCTCGACCCAGCCGGCCGGGTTCTTCGCCAGCAGCAGGCGGGCCTGATGGCCGTCCTGGCCCAGCGGCACCTCCTGGTAGCGGCCCTGGACGTCGCCGATACCCCGCATCGCGGCGAGCGCGTCCTCGACCTCGACGCCGAACTCGCGCGCGGCCGCGGCGGCCATCGCCGCGTTCGCGAGGTTGACCCGCCCCGGCAGGTCGATACGGGCGGGGATGCGCCGGCCGAACCACATCAGCTCACCGAGGCCGGCCACCGAGACGATCGGCTCAGGCCTGGCCAGGCCACACTCACACCACCAGCCGGCGGCGTTGCGGTGCAGCAGCCTGGCGCACTGCGGGCAGACCATCGCGTCCGCGGTCCAGTTCTGGCCGGCCGACACCCACACCTGGCGTGACCAGGTCATCGCCGCCCAGGCCACCAGCGGGTCGTCGACGTTCGCCACCACGACCGTGTCGCGCAGCTCGGCGCCCAGCTCGCGCCAGATCGCGGCGATCCGGCGGGTCTCGTTGGACCGGTCGAGCTGGTCACGCGAGATGTTGAGCAGCAGCACCACCCGCGGCAGGATCGCCCGCGCCACCTTGGGCAGCCAGATCTCGTCGACCTCCAGGGCCGCGGGAGAGTCGTACGGCGGCCTGGCCAGCGCGGTCATCACGCCGGGCGCCATGTTCGCGCCGCCGCCGTTCGACTTCACCGGGCCCAGCGTGCCCAGTGCGCGGGCCAGCAGCCTGGTGGTGGTCGTCTTGCCGTTGGTGGCCGAGACGCAGGCCGTCGGGCGGTTGGAGCCGACCTCGGCCAGCGCGCCCGGGGAGATCCGCAGGGCGATCTTTCCGCCGATCATCTCACCGGAGCCGCGGCCCAGACGGCGGGACGTACCCGACGCCAACCGCTCGGCCGCGAGCGCAAGCTGGGTACGGGCTGTGAGCCGGCGTGGCAGGGGTGTCGTCATCGCGTCTCAAGAGTGCCATGCGCCCGCGCGGGCGTGATGCGGGCCCTGCGCTCTGCCCCTGTTTCCACCGTGTCCCGCCCTGTCCCCGCCCTGTCCGCGACCGCGCACCGCGTGTCCTTCGCACGAGTTTGCCCAGGTAGGGGAATCACCTGACGTGGGTCGAGCCCGTCCGCCGAGGCACATGTGAGGCCCACGCGAGGCACGTTCGCCCCGCGGCCACGCGGTCACGGTGCACTCATGAGTAGGAAGGCGCGGCCCCTGATGGATGAGTAGGGCACCCAGCGGTGAGAATCACAGAAGGGATACGGCATCACCCCGGGTCGGCAGGCCAGCGGGCCCCATGAGGGCACGCCCAGACCCGGCGGGAAGGGACGTGAGGACAGCCAGTGAGCACCAAGGGGATAGCGATCGCCCAGCACGGCGAACGGTGGACGGCACACGACCTCCACATCGCCGACATGGAGGATCTCGACTCGCTCGTCGACGCCATGCACGACCTCTCCTCCGGCACCGTCATCGCGTTCGTCGAGGAGGACGACGAGTACCTCGCCATCGTGCGGATCACCGCGCGGGATCCCGACCCGAAGGTCTTCCTTTCGGACCGCCGGGTCCTGTTGACCTCGGATCACGCCGAGCGCCTCTTCGCGGACGCGCTTCCGTCCATGGCGGGGTTCGACAGCGACGACGACTCCGACGAGGACACCCCCGTCGGCCAGGCGTCGCCCGTCGGCGACCTCGACCTCCTCGCCGATCTGGGGACGCCGGCCGAGGCGCTGCTCGAGCTGATCGCCGAGGAGGGCATGCTGCCCGCCGACGTGATCAGCGCCATCAGCGAGCGGGCCGGCGCCGGGGAGATCTTCGACGACGCCCGTGGCTGACGTCCCGGCAGGGGCGGCGAGTCCTGCGGGCGGGGCGACCCGGGCCGCGGACGGCGGGGCGCCGCCGTCCGGGCCGGGCGTCTACCACGATCTGATGGGGCTCGCGCTGGCCGAGGCGGCGCTGGCCGAGACGGCCGGGGACGTCCCGGTCGGCGCGGTCGTCGTCGCCGCGGACGGGCGGATCCTCGGCCGCGGGCACAACGCCCGCGAGGCCGTCGGCGACCCCACCGCGCACGCCGAGGTCATCGCCCTGCGCCACGCCGCCACCGAGCTCGGAGCCTGGCGGCTGGGCGGGACGACCCTCGTCGTGACCCTGGAGCCGTGCACCATGTGCGCGGGCGCGCTGGTACTCGCCCGAGTCGACCGCGTCGTGTACGGCGCGGTCGACCCCAAGGCCGGCGCCGTGGGCTCCTTGTGGGACGTCGTCCGCGACCGGCGGCTGAACCACCGCCCCGAGGTCATCTCCGGCGTCCGCGCGCAGGAATGCTCCGACCAGCTCGCCGCCTTCTTCGACGGCCGCCGCGGCCAGCGCCGCCCCCGCGACGGGACGGACCGGCCGGGCTGAGCCCGGTCCGCGCCCCACCAACCACGCACCCCGACCACCCGCCCACAGACCCGACCGTGGCAGGCGAGCGGGACCGGACGGCGGGGCGCCCGAAGCTCCACCCACCCCGGTGAACCGAACCGGGACGACATCGCGTAAGCTAACCCGCGGTGGAGTCGCCTAGTGGCCGAGGGCGCACGCCTCGAAAGCGTGTGAGGGGGCAACCCCTCCGTGGGTTCAAATCCCACCTCCACCGCTCCGATGGCTGACGTGTGCCCACCCCCTGAGGGGTGGGCCTGGTCGGTTCGGTTATGTCTGCCGGGGGGCAGGCCCCCCGAAACCCCCCGACCCGAAAAGCCCGTGGCACCGGTACCTGACGTGTGCCCACCCCCTGAGGGGCGGGCCTGGTCGGTTCGGTTATGTCTGCCGGGGGGCAGGCCCCCCGAAACCCCCCGACCCGAAAAGCCCGTGGCACCGGTACCTGACGTGTGCCCACCCCTCTGGAGGGGCTCGCTCTGCGGTCGCGGATCGAGGAGCGGGTCGGGGCATGTTCAGGGAGAGTGGCTGACGGTCTGGGCGTCGGTGTGTGCAGGCTGCGGTTCCGCTGTCGTCCCAAGGGGTGTTGGCGGTGCAGGTTGTTTCCTGTGCGGGCCTTCCACGGAGAGGTTGGGGAGCAGGGCTTCGAGCCGGCGTGGCAGCCACCAGTTGGACCGGCCGAACAGGTGCATCGCGGCGGGTACCAGGATGGTCCGCAGGACGAAGGCGTCCAGTGCCACCGCGGCGGCCAGTCCGACGCCGAACTCGGAGATCACGCGTTCGCCGCCGGCGGCGAACGCAGCGAACACCGCGATCATGATCGCCGCGGCGGCGGTGATCACCCGGCCTGTGGCGGCCTGGCCGACGATGACGGCCCGCCGGTTGTCCCCTGAGCGCAGCCATTCCTCGTGCATCCGGCTGACGAGGAACACCTGGTAGTCCATCGAGAGACCGAACAGCACCGGCAGCATCAGCACCGGCAGGAACGGCTCCACCGGCCCTTCGCCGAGGCCTAGCGGCTCCGAGCCCCAGCCCCACTGGAAGATCGCCACGATGACGCCGAAGGCCGCGGCGGCGGCGACCAGGTTCATGACAGCGGCGGTCAGCGGGACGACGACGCTGCGGAACGCCAGCAGCAGGAGCAGACAGCCCAGGACGACGATGACGGCGACGAACCAGGTCAGCCGCTCGGCCAGGAGGTCGGCGAAGTCGTCGTTGATCGCCGTCTCGCCACCGACGTGGACCCGCAGGCCGGTACCTCGTTCGGCCGTCGGAACCACCTCGTCGCGCAGGTTCCTGATGAGCTGCGACGTCTGTTCGGACTGCGGCGACGTCGTCGGCGTCACCTGGATCGTCTGGACCCGCGATCCTGGCAGCCGTGGTGAGGTCGCGACCTTCGCGACCCCCGGAGTTCGCGACAGTCCTTGTGCCAGCGCGCTCAGCGCCCGCTCGTCCTCGCTGGTGGGCACCTCCGCGACGAGCAGCAGCGGGCCGTTGAACCCCGGCCCGAAGCCTGCCGCGAGCAGGTCGTAGGCCTTGCGGGTCGTTGTGCCGGCGGGAGCGTTTCCGGCGTCGGAGCTGCCGAGCCGGATCGCGAAGAACGGTATGACCAGGACTGCCAGGACGGCCACCGCGACCAGCGTGAGTGCCCGGGATCGCCGTTGGACCAGATGCGACCAGCGCGTCCAGAAACCAGCCAGGTCGGCCTCGGGCCGCGGGCCGGTGCGCTCCAGATCGCGGCGTTCCCGTCGGCCGAGGGCACGCCGCCCGACGACCGCGAGCATCGCCGGGAGCAGGGTGACCGCGGTGAGCATGGTGAACAGGACCGTGAGCGCCGCAGCGACGGCGACGCCGTTGAGGAAGCTCAGGCCGAGGACGAACATCCCGAGCATCGCGATGATCACGGTGGATCCGGCGAAGAGTACGGCGCGGCCCGCCGTGTCCATCGCGGTGACGGCCGATTCCTCCACCGACCTGCCGGCCATCAGGCCGTTGCGGTGCCTGGTGATGATGAACAACGCGTAGTCGATGCCCACGCCGAGGCCGATGAGCGCGCCGAGGGTGGGTGCGAGGTTGGCGATGCTGAACAGGTGGCTGAGCAGGCCCATGCTCAGGCTCGCCGCGCCGAGCGCCGCGACCGCGCTGATCAGCGGCACGGTCATGGACAGCACCGAACCGAAGGCGATGAAGAGCACGACCGCGGCCGCGAGAATGCCGACCAGCTCGGACAGGTGCGCCGACGGGGCCAGGGTGGTCTGCACCGCCGGTCCGCCCAGCTCGACGGCGAGGCCGTCGGTCCGGGTGCTCTCGGCGATCTCCACCACTGTTTCGATGTTGTCGGCGTCGAGGTGGCTCGCCTGCCGGGTGTAGGTGATCGTCGCGTAGGCGGTGCGGCCGTCCGCACTGATCTGGCCCGCCCCGGCTGGCGTGTACGGGGTGTCGACCGCGCCGACCTCAGGGACTTTCGCGATCTCCGCCAACGCCTGTGCCACGCGTCGGCGCGGTTGCGGGTCGTCGACGCGGCCGGACTCGACCTGCCAGACCATCGTGTCGCTCGCGCCGGAGATGTCGGGAGCAGCGCCTGCCAGCAGGTCGAGTGCCTGCTTCGACTCGGTGCCCGGCAGCGTGAGGTTGTTGTCGTAGTCGGTACCGGCCGCCCGCGACCCGAACGCCAGGCCGACGGTTGCGGCTATCCAGATCAGGACGACGAGAAGCCGGTGCCGGACGCACCACCGGGCGAGGGCGGACATGAGGAGGCCTCCTGGCTTGGGTTGTTGCGCCTGAGCTCGGACGGTCGGCTCGCGGTTTCGGCGCGGCAGGCGACAGGTCGTCGCCGGACCGAGCCCGGCGCTCGCCCCAGCAGCAACAAGTGAGAGGTTGGCTCACATTTCACGCACCTAAGATCTGCGACAGGCATCCCGTTACTGGTCCCAGCGTCGATGTCGTCGACAGTAACATGAACAATACCTCATGTTAGGTCTGCGGAACACAGCTTCCTCGACCGTGGGTCACTGTTGGACCACGCGCGCGAGAACCGGCCTGATGGCCTGGTAGTACGGTGCTGCGGGGAACGGGAGGAAGGCCGATGTCGACACTCGGCGCGGGTCGCCCGCGCGCCGACGCCGTACGCAACCGCGCCAGCATCCTCAGAGCGGCCCGCGAGCAGATGGCGGTGCGAGGCGCCGACGTCGGGATGGACGACGTCGCTCGCGAGGCTGGCGTCGCTGTCGGAACCGTCTACCGGCACTTTCCGACCAAGGCCGACCTGCTGGCGGCGATCCTGGACGAACAGGCGTCGCGGATGTTCCAGGCGCTCGACGAGGCCGTCGCCCGGATCAACGCCGGGTCGAGCGCCGTCGTCGAGCTGGCCCTGCTCGCCGAGCGGATGAGCCAGGCCGCCGGACGTGACCGGGCGGTGAAGGCGGTTCTGTCCCGGCTCGGCGTCGAGGCGCCGCCCGAGATGTCACAGCGCGCCTACGGCGGACTGGAGCTGATCGTCGCCGCAGCACACGCCGAGGGTGCGCTCCGACCCGACGTCACCGCCTCCGACCTGGTCATTCTGCTGAGCGGCACGCCATCCGAGGACCTGCCGGAACCGGCTCGGCGCCGGTGGCTGACGCTGATGCTGCGAGCGATCACCAACGACCGCGGCCACGCCGCCATGCCGGACGAATCCCAAGGCCGCGAGTGAGCGGGCCCAGCAGGCTGAGCGGGTCGTAGCAGGAGGCGCTGGCTCCGCCGAGAACCGCTTCGGAGCAGCGGCGCCGACCGCCGGCGACGCGACTCGCGGCGGCCGGCGGTCGCCGCGACGGCGTCCGTCAGAGGACACGTCGGTTGGCCCGACCGCGCAAGGTGCTCGAGTTGCGTCGACTCCGGAGCGTGTCATAGTCGATGCGCAAGGTAAACAACCGTGACCATGCCGCTGTTGCACATCATCCAGCGGATCGATTTTCCACGGTGGCTCCGTAACCGAATCCGGAGGTCAGGAATGGCAAGGATCGTTGTACTCGGTGCCGGTGGTCAGGTAGGTCAGTCCATCGTCGCCGAGGCCGTCAAGCGCGGCCACGAGGTCACGGCGGTCGACCAGGACAAGAACTCGTTGAACGGAATCTCCCGGCAGGCCAACGCGGTCGCCGGGGACGTCACCTCCCGTGACGTCATTCAGAAGCAGGCGCAGAACGCGGACGTCGTCGTCGTCGCGCTGACCGGGTCCGCCCGCCCCGAGCACGCGAACGCCGCCCGCGCGATCGTCGACGTCGCCGGAAAGCTCGGCAACAAGGCTCCCGCGGTCATTCAGGTCTCCAGCGGCGGGCTGCTGGAGAACACCGACGGCGAGCGGATTCTCGACACGAAGGACTTCCCCGCCTCCGAGCGCAAGGAAGCTCTGGACCAGGCCGACGCGCTCGACGTGCTGCGCGCGGCCAAGGGCAGCGTGAAGTGGTCGAGCATCGCCCCGCCGCCGCGGAACTTCGGCCCGGGCCGCCGCCGCGACGCGTACCGCACCGCGAGCGACCGCCCGGTTGTGGACGCGCAGGGCAACATCGGAATCTCGTACGAGGACTTCGCGCTCGCCGTCATCGACGAGGTGGAGAAGCCGCGGTTCCGCAACAAGCGGTACACGGTCGGGAACTGACCTGACGGCGCAGAAAACCGCCTGAGGTAATAACCGGCGAGAAACCAGGGCCGGGCTTCCGGACATACGGTCCGGAGGCCCGGCCCGTCTGGTCGGTGACCCGGATTCACCTGTTATCGCGCCTACCCTCCCGAAGATCCAAGGATTTTCGTCATCCTGGCGACCGGATTTCTCAGATCTTGTTCGGCGGCAGGCGGCTGCCTGAAGCTCGGGATCGGCCACACGTGCGGGAGCCACCGACCGGTGGCTTTCATCGGCCGTCGGACATCGTCGCGAGAATCCGGTCGATGTCGTCCGGCGTCGTGCGGGGATTGACGATCGCGAAGCGGGTCACGGTCTCCTCGTTGTGGACGGTGGGGGTGACGAAGCCCAGCCCGCTGCCGAGCAGCCACGTCGTCCAGCGGTGGTAGTCCTCCGCGGACCATCCCAGCCGGCGCAGCACGACGACCGAAAGCTCCGGCTCGCGCACCAGCTCCACATAGGGCAGCTCCCGGATGCGGTCCGCCGCCGCCCGGGCGGTCGCGAGGCAGCCCTCCACGGCCCGGCTGTAGGCACGGGTGCCGTAGGTGGCCAGGGAGAACCAGAACGGCAGGCCGCGTACCCGCCGGGAGAGCCCGATCTGGTAGTCGGACGGGTTCCACGGGCTGTCGCGGTCGAGGACCTCCAGGTAGCCCGCCTGTTGGGCGTGGGCGGCCCGCGCCGCGGCCGGGTCGCGGTAGACCAGCGCGCACGCGTCGAACGGAGCGAACAGCCATTTGTGCGGGTCGACGATGAACGAGTCGGCGTCGCCGACGCCGTCGAAGAGATGGCGGGTCGAGGGGGCGGCGACGCCCGCGAGGCCGTAGGCGCCGTCCACATGCACCCACAGGTCGTGTGGACGGGCAGCGTCGACGATTCCGCGGATGTCGTCGACGACGCCGAACTGGGTGCTGCCCGCGGTGGCGACGACGGCGAACACCTCGGAGTCGCCGCCGGTCCCGGTGGCTGCGCCCTGAGTGCCCAGCAGGCCCGGGCCCCGCGTGCCCAGGGCACCGAGCGCCGCCGCGACCGCCTGGCCGGTCAGCCGTCCGTCGTCGTCGGCCGCGACGAAGACCGCGTCGACATCCATCACCTCGGCGGCCTGCCGCAGGGACGAGTGCGCCTCGGATCCGCACAGGAAGCTCCAGCGGGCCGGCGCGGGCAGGCCCCGGGCGGCGCGCCGGGCCCGCGCCGCGTGCCGCGCGGCCACCAGCGCCGAGAGGTTGCCGATGGTGCCGCCCTGCACGAACGCGCCGCCCGCCTCCGCCGGAAATCCGACCAGTTCGGACAGCCAGCGCAGCGCCTCGTTCTCGGCGTGGACCGCTCCGGCGCCTTCCAGCCAGCTCCCGCCGTAGATGGACGAGGCGCCGACCACCAGATCGAACAGAATCGAAGCGCGCGTCGGCGCGGCGGGGATGAAGGCGAGATTGCGCGGATGGTCAGCCGAAATGCAGGCCCGGGACAAAACCTCGTCAAACACCCGCAGCGCCGCCAGCCCGCCGATGCCGTCCGGGGTAACCGTCGGCCCGGCCCGTTCCGCCAGTTCGGTGGGTGTGGCGCTCCCGTCCAGGGGTACCGGGTCGAGGCTCATCCGCGTCCGCGCGAGATCCACAACCGCCTGTTCGAGGCCAGGAGTGAGTGCTTCGAACATCGGGGAAGAGGAATCGGGCTGGCGCACCCGGCGGAGTCTAGGTGCCGCCCGCGTCATGCCGAAGAGATCAAGCGGTGGGCCCGGCGCGAGTCCCCGCCGGCGGGCGTTTACCTGCCGCGCTGGCGCCGCACCAGGAATCCGCCACCGACAAGGGCGAGGATCGCGACGATCAGACCTGCGCGCTTCATGCGAAACCTCCACGATGAGGGCTTGGTGATCGCCGGCTCCGAGCCGGCTCCCACCGCGTTCAGCCGCCAACATACCGAACACGGAGGCCACCCTCGACACGCCGCGCGGAAGTGAAGAAGTGTTGTCCCGGAACGGGCTTTGTTGCGTGGCCCTGCACCGTTCCACGATGAGATCTCCACTCCGACGACCACAGGTCGACGGCCGCCGCAACCGAAGCCGTCGGTGACCGGTTCACGAACCCCGCGCGCTGGGCCGGTCGGATGCCCCGGGCTGGGCCGGCTGTTACGTTTTCTCCACCGTCTTCTCCACCGTCGGCTCCGGGCGACCGCCAGGCACCGACGGGCCGCCGGATGCTCTGACCTGCGTCGGCGGCAGGTTGAGGATGTGTCGTGGCGGCGTTGAAGGGGGCGGCGAGTGAAGGTCGACGGCACTCTCGGTGGGCTGGCGGACGCCGTGGCGCGGGCCGGCTCCGCCGAGGACGCGGGCTATGACGGAATCTGGGCCGGCGAGGTCAACCAGGACCCTTTTCTGCCGCTCACCCTCGCCGCCCAGACGACGTCCAGGGTGGAGCTGGGAACGTCGATCACGGTCGCCCTGGCGCGTTCTCCAATGTCACTCGCCTATACCGCGAACGATCTGCACCGCTTTTCCGGCGGGCGGCTGCGGCTTGGCCTCGGCTCGCAGGTGCGGGCGCACATCACCCGGCGCTTCTCCATGCCCTGGGGGCGGCCCGCGCCGCAGATGCGGGAATTCGTCCTGGCTATGCGGGCGATCTGGTCGAGCTGGGCCGACGGCACTCCGCTCAGGTTCGAAGGTGAGTACTACCGGCACACGCTGATGCCGCCGGCCTTCGTGTCACCGGCGCACCCGTTCGGGCCGCCGCCGGTTTTCCTGGCCGGGGTCGGGGATGCCATGACCCAGGTCGCCGGTGAAGTGGCGGACGGATTTCTGTGCCACTGGTTCACCAGCCCGCGGTGGATCCGCGAGCACACGATTCCGGCGCTGGAGCGGGGCCGCCAGCTCACCGGCCGCACACTCGACGGGTTCGAGATCGTCGCGGGCGGCTTCGTGGCGACCGGAACCGACCAGGAGATAACCGAGGGCGTGCAGAGAATGCGCTCCCAGATCGCCTTCTACGGGTCGACGCCGGCCTACCGGCCGTTGCTGGAGCTGCACGGCTGGGGTGACCTCGGTACCGAGCTCACCGTGCTTTCGAAGCAGAACCGATGGGTGGAGATGGCCGGGCTGATCGACGACCAGGTCGTCGACGCGTTCGGCCTGGTGACCACGCCCGAGGAGCTTCCCCGCCGGCTGGCCGAACGTCTGGGCGGCCTGGTGACCAGGGTGGCCTTCACGCCACCGGCATCCTTCGGCCCGGAGCGGGTGCGGGAGACGCTCCACGCGATCCGCGCCGTCACGCCCTACTCCCCCGCACCCGGCCCGGCGCCCGAAGCCGCAGCCGAGCCCGAAGCCGCCCGCGAGGCGGCGGTCAGACGATGACGGGCAGCTTCTCGTAGCCGCGCACCGTGCTGGTGTGCAGGCGCACCGCGCGGTCCCGGTCGACCTCCCAGTTCGGGAAGCGGCGCAGCGTCTCCTCCAGCGCGATCCGCCCCTCCATCCGGGCCAGCGCGGCGCCCAGGCAGAAGTGCGGACCGTGGCCGAACGAGACATGGCTGTCGAAGCGGCGCCGGACGTCGTAGCGGTCGGCGTCGGGGTACTTGCGTTCGTCCCGGCCCGCCGAGGCGGTGAGGAGCAGGATCCGCGACCGGGCCGGAATCTCGATGCCGTGCAGGACGACGTCCCGGGTGGTTGTGCGGCCCTGCACCGGCGACGGTGCCTCGTAGCGCAGCGTCTCCTCCACGGCGTTCGCCAGTCCGGACGGGTCGGCGGCGAGGTCGGCGCGCTGGTCGGGATGCGACTCCAGCAGGTCGCAGGCCCAGCCGAGCAGCCGGGCGACGGTCTCCGTCCCGGCGGCGACGAGGAGGTTGGTGAAGTCGGTCGCCTCCGCGGTGGTCAGCCGACGGGTCCCCTCCGCCGTGGTGATCTCGGCCTGGGCGAGGCCGGTCATCATGTCGTCGCGCGGCTCGCGGCGCCGGGCCTCGATCTGCTCGGAGAAGTAGGTGTGCAGCTTGATCTGGGCGGCGAAGGAGATGTCGTTGATCATCCCCTTGCCGTCCTCGATGTGGAAGGTCTGGTCGATGGTCCGCCGGATCTCCTCCCGGTCCTCCGGGTTGACCCCGATCAGCTGGGAGATCACCATTGAAGGCAGCTGTGCGGCGAAGTCCTGCACGTAGTCGAACCCACCGCCGCCGACCTGCCGGTCGAGAAGCTCCGCACAGAGCTGGCGAATGTGGCTTTCCAGAGCAGCGACCCGCCGTGGGGTGAACGCACGGGAGACCAGCGCGCGCAGCAGGGTGTGCGCCGGCGGGTCCATGAAGATGATCTGTCCGGTGCTCAGCGGCTCCGGCCCCATGAGCTCGAGGACCGTGCCGTGCGCCGAGCTGTAGGTCGCGGGATCGACGTGGGCCTGGTCGACGTCGGAGTGCCGCGAGAGGGCGTAGAAGTCCAGCTTGTCGTTGCGGTAGACCGGGGCCTCGTCCCGCATCCGCCGCCACACGGGGTAGGGGTCGACATCGACGATCTTGTCAAACGGGTCCCAGTACAGGTCGTCCGTCACGGTCAGCCCTTCCCTCGCCATGCCCGCGCCTTCCAGCCCGAGCGGACAGCCAGTCCGGTCGCTGCGTCAGCCACTCCCGCACCCGTCGGATGCGGACATGCGCCTGCGCGCTGATTCGTCAACCTCTCCTAGCAGATTGACGCGTACACCACTCGACGAGCAACCAAATGCGACCGCCGGTCGCCTGATTGGGCATCTGGGCCAGCCAGCCGGCGCAACACCGGCCTGACCGGCCTGACCGGCCGCCGGGCGGTCCGGGGTGACCGGCCGCCGGGCGGTCCGGGATACAGGAGTCACCCGGCGCCGCCCGGCAGAGAAGTCAGCTGAGACGGTCAGCTGACCGTGATCGCGCGCTCCGGGCAGTTCTCCGCAGCCTCGCGAGCCTTGGCCTCATGAGCCGGGGGAACCTCCGGCACCGCCACTAAGCCGTGGCCCTGCTCGTCAAGCTCGAATACCTCGGGGCAGATATCCCAACAGCGGGCGTGCCCCTGGCAGAGGTCGTGATCGATCGACACCTTCATGGCTGTATCTCCCATCTCGTTACGTCGCTACCCAGCCGGCCCATCGCGTGGGCCGGCACACCGCGTGGGTCAGTCGAACCAACTGAGCTTCTCCATCTCACAGTGCACTGTCACGCGACACCACCGGTCGGAGCCGCCGACGGGAAGGGCTCAACCGAGCCCGCTGCGCCTCACGCCGCACGGTCACCGGACGACGCCAGTCACAGCCGGCGACGGAAAGGGCTCGCTGGTCATCCGGCGCCGCGCCAGCTCGGACGATTCGATGAACGGCGCGTTGGTCTCCAGACACGCGGCCCAGGCCGCGCGGCTCCGGGCCGGGTCGCCCGCCACCAGCGCCGCGACCACCTCCTCGAACAGCCGGACGTTGTCCTGCGCGGTCGCCACCCAGACCTCGTCAACCCCGGTGGTGAGCGCCGCCCCGGTGCCGAGGCGCACCCACTGGAGGATCTCCGCGATCACGGTGAGCGCGGGATTGCCGGTCGCGGTGAAGGCGAGCGCGCTGCCCCGGCCCCAGATGTCGGCGAACCGGGGCATGTCCCGGGTGCAGCTGCCCAGCTCGTCCCGCAGGGTGCACAGCGTGGCCAGTGACTCCTGGTCGATCCTCGACGCGGCGAGCTCCATCATCGCCGGCTCGATGACCGTCATCGCGCGGAAGAAGTCGGCGAGCGTCGTCTGCCGGGCCTCCAGCGCCGTTCCCGCCAGCTGGGCCGCGACCTTCGTCGAGGGATGGCGGATCCGCGGGCCGGAACGGTCCCCCGTCCGCAGCTCGATCAGGCACTCGGTCTCCAGGATGCGCAACGCCTCCCGCAGCGTGGGACGGGAGATGCCGAACTCCTTGGCGAGGTCGGCCAGCGAGGACAGCCGGGCACCGTCGGCGAGACGGCCCTCGGCGATCCGCGCCCTGATCTCGGTCGCGACTGCCATGGCCATCCGCTGCGGTGGCCCGCTGCCCACCGAGCCGCCGCTGCCCACCGAGCCGCTTTGGGCCCGCCACAGCGGGACGACGTCGATCACCTGCCGGCTGCGGCTGCGGCTCACCTGGAGTCTGCTGGTGCTGACCAGATAGTCGCTCCAGGCCTGGCTGGCGCGGGCACCGTCGCGAGCACGCACGGCCCGCAGCAGCTCGCCCTGGCTGGCGACGACGCGGCGGGCCGCCCGCTCGGCCGACGCCAGGTCGGGGGTACCGACCACGGCGTAGACCTGACCTGCGTAGATGTCGCGCAGCACGCCGGTGAACACCGCGATCGAACGGTTGCCCGCCAGGTCGGTGACGGCCTGGTCGAACGCCGCGACCGCGGTGGCGAAGGCGAGTGGATCGCCTTCGGCCGCTCGGGTGTTCTCGTGCAGCGCCGCGACGTGGTCGAGCCCTTCCTGCCCGCAGCGCAGCGCCAGCTGCTCGGCGGCGTGCGGCTCGATGACCAGGCGGGCCTCTTCAAGGTGGGCCAGCGTCGTGCGCCGCAGCTGCAGCAGGAGCGCCACGTACCGGCTGACCGCGGCCAGGCCGGGCCGGCGGATGACCGCGCCACCACCCCGCCCGCGCCGGACCTCCAGCAGCGACTGCGACTCCAGGATCCGCAGTGCTTCGCGCAGCGTCTCCCGGGACACCTCGAAGGCCGCGGTGAGCTCGGCCTCGCGCGGTAGCTGCTGGTCCACGACGAGCTCGCCGCCGAGGATCTGGCGACGCAGGTCCGCCGCGAGGATCTGCGCGATCTTGAGGGGTGGCCGACGGGCCGACACCCGGAAAACGGCTGCTCGCTCGTCGTGGCCGCTGGCCACGCCCGCTTCGTCCGTCAAGAACGCTCGCCGCCCGTCAGCGACGCTGAAACCAAGACCAGCATCCGTTTCTCCTAAGCCTCCCGCATCCTCCCACGCCCCGTGACGCGCTGCGGAAGCTTGGAACCATGCCCGCCGGCAAGCGGTTCCCGGCCAGCGCCAAGCCCCGGACCGGCGCTGGGACCTGGGCCGGGGCTGGACTCTGGGCCGGGGCTGGACTCTGGGCCGGCGTTCAGCCGCGGACCGGCACTCAGCCGTGGCCATGTAGCGCGGCCACCACGGCCGCGTACATGCGGGCCTTGATCGTGCCCAGGGTGTCCCCGGCCTTGCCGGCCTGTGCCTCGGCGATCTCGACGGCCGTCGACCGCACCGCGTCCTCGTCCACTGCCTGGTCGACGATGCCGGCCGTGGCCGCGGCCGTCCCGCCGTAGCGGCGGGCGGTGACCATCGCCTCGTGCGCCGTCTGCGGCGTCAGCCGGGACTGGATGAGCGCGGACATGCCCTCGGTGAACGGAATGTGGATGTCGGCCTCGGGCAGGCACCAGAAGCCACGGTCGGCGCGCATCACCCGGAAGTCGTGCGCCAGCGAGAACATCGCGCCGGCGGCGAACACGTGGCCCTGCAGCGCGGCGACCGTGACCAGGGGCAGGGTCAGCATCCGCGCGAGGAGCCGGTGCACGGAGTCGACGTAGTCCTGGTGTTGCTCGGCGTGCGCGAACAGCCAGTCCAGATCAAGGCCGTTCGAGTAGAACCGGCCCGTCGCGGTGGTCACGAGCGCCCGGGGCCCGTCGGCCTTCTCCAGCTCGTCCAGGGCGGCGTTGACGGAGCTGATCCAGTCGGGATGGAACCGGTTCTCCCCATCGCCGAGATCGAGAACGGCGACGTCGCCGTGGCGCTCCAGAGTGGGCATGTGCGGTCCTCGGCCTTCCGTGCGGGGAGATCGTCAGAGCGGCGGAGCCAGGCCGAGACACCCCCCAGCCCGTTCGGCCCCACAGTGCCGTTGCACAAGAGTGCTGGATAGTGCCGCTCACGAGCACCCGGCCACGCTCGGCCATACCTGGCGACGCCGCTGCCCGCGGCCTCCGTTCCGGCGCCGCCCGCCGCCAGCCTCCCGTCAGCCGGCCCCGTCGAGCGGCAGGTCCGCGTGCTCGGCGAGGCCCGCGGCCAGCGTCGCCAGCGTGTTGTACTTCCAGATGAAGTTCCCCGGCAGGGTGATGCCCAGGTCCGGTTCGAGGCGGGAGCGCAGCTCGAGCGCGAGCAGCGAGTCGAACCCGAGCGAGCGCAGCGGGACGTCCGGGTCGAGGATCTTCGAACCCAGCCGCAGCACGGCCCGGATGTGATCGGTGAGGTAGGTCTCGAACGCCCCGCGCCGCGGGGCACCGGGTGGGGTCGTGCGCAGCTCACCCAGGACGTCCCGCGGCCCGGCCGGCGTGCTCCCCGGTGCCGACGCCGACGCGGGCGCTCCGGGCGGTGCGCCGACCAGGCGGCTGAACAGCGGCAGGGAGCGCCCCGCGGACGGCACCCAGCTTCCGGGGGCCCCGGGGAGCACACCGGTGTGCCGCCGGCCGTGGACCAGCACGGTCCGCAGCGCGGCGAGCCCGGTCGCGGTCGGGATCGTGGCGTAGCCGCGGCCGGCGAAGTCCGTCGCGGCCCCGACCTCGTCCCAGGGCCCCCAGTTGACCGCGTGCGTCGGCAGCCCCTGGGCGTTGCGCCAGTCCGCGAAGCTGTCCAGCCAGGAGTTCGCCGCGGCGTACACCGCCTGGCCGGGATTGCCGAGCAGCGACGACATCGACGAGTACAGGACGAACCAGTCGAGGCGTTCCCCACCGGTCGCCTCGTGCAGGCGCCAGGCGCCGCTCACCTTCGGACGCCAGACGCGGCGTAGCTGGTCGGCGGTCGCCGTGGTCAGCGCCGCGTCGTCGAGCACCATCGCGGCGTGCACGACTCCGCGCAGCCGCCCGCCGTCCGCGGTGGCGGCGGCGACGAGCCGCTCGGCGACTCCGGGGCCGGCGACGTCGCCGAGCACCACCCGCACCGCGTCGTCCCACGGTGCCAGCCGCCCCAGATGCTCCAGGCGGCCGGCGACCTGCTTCGTCGGGGCGGACCGCCCGTTGAGGATGACCCGGCGGGCGCCCTGGGCCACCAGCCAGGCCGCGGTCTCCAGACCGACACCGCCGAACCCGCCGGTGACGATGTAGGAGCCGTCGGCGCGGACCGGCGACGGCGGGCCGCCCGGAAGGGCGACCGTGGTCTGCCCACTGGCGGGCACCGCGAAAACGATCTTGCCGATGTGGCCCGCGCCGGCCATGAGCCGGAAGCCGTCCGTCGCCGCCTCCAGCGGGAAGGTCGTGACCGGCAGCGGGTGCAGGGCACCGGCGGCCAGGGCCGCGCCGACCGCCTGAACCAGCCGGGTGAAACGCTCCGGCTGGTGCCGGCACAGCTCCATCATGTTCACGCTGGCGAAGGTGATGTTCCGCCGGAACGGCAGCAGGCCCAGCGGGGCGTCCGCGAGGATGTCGCGCAGCCCGAGCTCCACGAAGCGGCCGTGCGGCGCCAGGCAGTCCAGGCCCGCCCGGATCGCCGGCCCGGCCAGGGAGTTGAGGACGACGTCCACGCCCCGGCCGCCGGTCGCCGCCCGGGTCTGCTCGGCGAACTCGACCGAACGTGAGTCCATGACCTGGCGGATCCCCATTCCGCGCAGGTAGGCACGCTTCTCCGGCGTGCCGGCGGTGGCGAGTACCTCGGCCCCGATGCCACGGGCGACCGCGATGGCGGCGAGGCCCGTGCCGCCGGTGCCGGCATGGATCAGGACGCTCTCACCGCGCCGCAGCCGCGCTACGTCGTGCAGCGCGTGCCAGGCCGTGAGGTAGGCGATGGGCATCCCCGCGGCGGTCGGCGGGTCGTACCCGTCCGGGATGGGGATGGTGTGGGCGGCCTGGGTGGTCAGGAACGAGCCGAACGCGCCCCCACCGTCGAGGTTGACCGCCATCACGGTGTCGCCGGGGCGCGGCTGGTCGACGCCGGGCCCGACCGCGGTGACCACACCCGCGCATTCGAAGCCGACCGCAGTGGCGGGCAGCGCGCCCAGGGCGATGAGCACATCCCTGAAGTTCAGGCCGGCGGCCTGGACCCGGATCTCCACCTGGCCCGGTCCGGGGGGCGCCGGCTCGGAGCGGACGATCCGCAGCTGGTCCAGATCTCCGTTGCCCGGCGGGCGCAGCACGAACCGGTCCCGGCCGTACGTCGCCACCCGGTGGCCGGCGGCCCGCCGTTCGACGTCGGTCACCGGAGCGGGAACCACGCGGGCGACGAAGCGGACACCGGCCCGCAGTGCGACCTCGTCATCCGGGCTGTCCGCGAGCAGCTCCCGGACGATCGTCGCCGTGTCCGCGGCCTGGGCGGGCCCGGCGCCCCGGGGGGACCGTGCCCCGGGATCGGCATCGATGTGGACGACCCGCAGTTCGGGGTGCTCGAGGGCGATCACGCGGATCAGCCCGTGCACACCGCCGTGATCGAGGTCCGGTGCGGTGTCCGCGGCCGGGGCGTGCGCGCCGCGGGTCAGCACGTAGAGCCTCGGCGCCGGACCGGTCCGCGCCGTCAGGGACTGGACGACCTGCAGCAGCACGCCGGTGACCCGCTCGGCCTCGGCCGGCCCGGCGACCGTGATCGAGCCCTGGCGCGGGATACCGAGCGCGGCGTCCCGCGTACCGACCGGCCCGGACGTCGCCGGGGAGCCCGCGGGCACCACATCGTCGAGGACGACGAGCACCCGGGCGTGGTGCTCGTCGTCCGGGTGCTCGTCGGCAGGGTGCTCGCGGGCGGCCTCGTCCCGGCCTCCGCTGCCCCGGCTCCCGTCATCCCGGCCCCCGGCGGTGTCGGCACCTGTCAGGCCCGGGAGACCAGGCCCCGCGGGCGGAACCGGCAGGTCCTCGAGGTCCACCTGAGCACCAGCCGCCAGCAGGGCGTCATGCAGGGCGGCGGCGGAGCTCGCGACGCTGCCCAGGAGCCCCCACCGCCCGGCCGGTGCCGGTGCCGGTACGGGCGCGGGAGCTGGAGCAGCAGCTGGAGCCGCTGGCGACGGCGGCGGTGCCGACGCCAGCGGCCCGGGCAGCGCTGCCGGCCCAGAAGGCAGCGCTGCCGGCACGGACGGCTCCCAGGCCAGCGTGTACAGCCATTCCCCGGCTTCGGTTTCCGCTTCCGTTTCGGCCACAGCCGAGGCAGAGGCAGAGGCCGCCGAGGTGCCGCCACCGGGAACGACCTGCTCCAGGAACCGGATCCCCGCCGCGGACACGACCGGCGCACCTGTCGCGTCGAAAACGCGCAGCCCGCCGACGAAGGACTCGGCGGTGGCCTGCTCGATCCATCCATGGCAGTACCGGGCTGCCGCCGGATCCCCGAGAACCCGCAGGCTCGCCACCCGCACCGGGAGAATGAGCCGCCTGGCCCCCGTCCCGTCGAGGAGCCCGGGCACGCAGCCCGTCAGCGCCTGCAGCGCGGCGTCGAGCAGGACGGGGTGGATCCGCAGGCCGTGATCGGCGGCGTCCGCCATCGGCGGCATCGCGATCGCGCCCCAGACACTCCGGTTGTCCGGGGCGACGTGGAGTTCGGTGAGCGCCGTGAAGGCGTCGCCGTACTCGATGCCCCGCTCGCGGAGCCGGTCGTACAGGCGGGTGGGCCCGACGGGCTTCGGGTGCGCGGTCGCGAGCGCCGCCAGCGGGGAATCGGTCGGCGGCGGGCCCGGCGCACGGCCGTGACGCAGGTTGGCGGTCATGTGGCGGGTCCAGGCGCCGTCGGGTCCCCGCGAGTGGATCTCACAGGATGTCTGGCCGGACCCGGTGGCGGCGGTGGTGGTGGTGATCTCCGTGTGGCTGTCGAGATCAAGCAGCTGCAGGAAGGTGACGTCGGTGATCTCGACGTCGGCGGGGCCGGCTTCGAACAGATCGCAGGCCGCCGTCAGCGCGAGCGCGCAGAAGGCGGCCCCGGGCAGCACCGCGCGCCGGTGTACGCGGTGGTCGGCCAGCCACGGAAGGGCCGCGGTCCCGGCGTCTCCTCGCCACAGGTGACGCGGCTGCCCCCCGGGGAGCTCCAGCCGGGTACCCGGAAGCGGAACACCGTCTGTCGTGGGCACAGCGCCCGCCCCCGGCTCCCGCCCCGCGCCACCACCCACACCGGCACCGGAGGCGGAGTGAGAACCGACGCCGGCACCAGCACCGACGCCGGCACCAGCACCGACGCCAGCGCCCAGATCTTCGTCCGGCCTGCCTTCCACCCAGTGCGGCGCACGGTCGAAGGTGAGCGGCGGGACGTCCACCAGCTCCCCATCCGGGTAGAGCGACGACCAGTCGACGGGCACCCCCACGCAGTACGCCGCGGCCAGCTGCGTGCGGAACACGAGCTGGCCGTCCTCGTCCCGCCGCAGCGTCGGCAGCACGGTCGGTTCGCGGGAGCCGCCGGACAGGATGTCACCGACCGACCGCGCGACCACCGGATGCGGGGAGATCTCGACGAACACCCGGTGACCGTCCGCCGCGGCGGCGGCGACCGCGTCCCGCAGCCGCACGGTCCGGCGCAGGTTGTCGCACCAGTAGGCGGCGTCGAACGCCGGAACCTCGCGCGGGTCGTCCAGCACCGTCGTGTAGAAGACCACCCGTGGCACGGCCGGGCGCACCTCGCTCAGGGCCGCCCCGAGGTCCCCGAGCAGCGGGTCGACCTGCGGCGAGTGGGAGGCGACGTCCACCGCGATCGGATGCGCCGGGATGCCGCGGGCGTTCCAGGCCGCGACCAGATCCCCGATCGCCGCCGTCGCGCCGGAGACCACGGTGGATCCGGGGGCCGCCAGCACCGCGACGTCGACGTCGCCACCGGCGCCGGCCGCCACGATCTCCGCCTCGGCCTGTTCCCGGTCAAGGCCGACGGTGGCCATCGCCCCGCTGCCCGCGACCCGGGTGAGCAGCTGGGAGCGCCGGCAGATGACCTGGACGCCCTCGGCGAGGGCCAGCGCGCCCGCGACGACCGCGGCCGCCACCTCGCCCATCGAGTGGCCGATGACCGCGGCGGGCTCGACACCGTGGGCACGCCACAGCGCGGCGAGCCCGACCTGCATCGCGAAGAGAACCGGCTGTATCCGGCCACAGCCGGTGAGTGGCTCCGCGCGGCGTAGCGCCGCCAGCACGGAGAACCCGGCCTCGGCGGCGATCAGGGGCTCGACCTCGGCAAGGGCCGCGGCGAACGCCGGTTCGGTGTCGAGCAGGTCGGCGCCCATGCCCGCCCACTGCGAGCCCTGACCGGAGAACACCCAGACGGTCTGCCTGCGCACCCCGGCGCCGACGGCACCGGACACGACGGATGGTGACACTCCTCCGGCCGCCCAGGCGCGCAGATCGCGGATCAGCTCCGCACGGTCACCGGTGACCACCGCGAGCCTGCCGTGCCCGCGCGAGCGTCGACGGGCCAGCGTGTAGGCGACGTCGTGCAGGTCGTCGAATCCGCCGGTCACGCTGTAGTCACCGGTCACACGGTGCCCGCCGGTCACGCCGCGGTCGCCGGTCGCACTGCGGTCACCGGCCACGCTGTGGTCGCCGTCCGCCAGCCAGGACGCGAGCCGGGTCGCGGCCGCGGGCAGCGCCGCCACCGACCCGGCGCCGACCAGGACGACCTCGGGTCCGGAGGAACGTCCGAGCCTGGCGGAACTACCGCGCCTGGCAGGACTGCCGAGGCTGGAGGAACTGCCGGGCGCGCCCGTCCCGAGGGCGGTCCCGAGGTCGGGCTCAGGTGCCTGTTCGAGCACCACATGCGCGTTCGTGCCGGAGAAGCCGAACGATGACACCGCGGCCAGCCGCCTGGGCGCCGTGTTCGGCCAGGCGGCGAGCTCGGTCGGGACGAAGAACCGCGACCGGGTCGCGTCGATCGCCGGGTTCCACCGGGTGAAGTGCAGGTTGGGTGGAATATGCCCGTGCTGCAGGCACAGCACCGCCTTGATGAGCCCGGCGACACCGGCCGCGGGCTCCAGATGGCCGAGGTTCGTCTTGACCGAGCCGAGGGCACACGGCTGGCCGGCGGCGCCGTACGCCCGCGCGAGCGCCGAGAACTCGATGGGGTCGCCGACCGGAGTTCCCGTCCCGTGGGCCTCCACGTAGCCGACGTCGGCGGGCTCGACCCCGGCGCGGCGCAGGGCCGCGTTGGCGACCTCGTACTGGGCCTCGGCGGACGGAGCGGTCAGGCCGTCGGTCCGGCCGTCCTGGTTGACCGCGGAGCCACGGATCACGGCCAGCACCCGGTCACCGTCACGGCGCGCGTCGGCCAGCCGCCGCAGGACCACGAGTCCGCAGCCCTCGCCCCGGACGAACCCGTCGGCGGCGGCGTCGAAGGTGTGGCAGCGGGCGGTCGGCGACAGCATTCCCATCCGGACGAAGGACTTCGTGACCCGGGGCCAGAGCATCAGGGCCACGCCGCCGGCGAGCGCGACGTCGCATTCCTCGGATCGCAGGCTCTGGCAGGCGAGGTGCACCGCGACCAGCGACGACGAGCAGGCCGTGTCGATCGAGATGTTGGGACCGCGCAGCCCCAGCAGGTAGGAGATCCGGCCGCCCGCGACGGAGATCCCGTTCGTGAGCACGGATCCCTCCAGTTCCCGCGGATGTCCGGCGAGGTGGTCCATGTAGTCGGTGTAGCTGAGGCCGGTGAACACGCCGGTCGGGCTCGAGCCGAGGGTGTCCGCGGGCCGGCCCGCGTGGTCGAGGGCTTCCCAGGCGACCTCCAGCAGCAGCCGGTGCTGTGGGTCCAGGACGGCCGCCTCCCGCTCGGAGACGCCGAAGAAGCCGGCATCGAAGCCGGCGACGTCGTCGAGATAGCCGCCCTGGCGGGGTACCTTCCTGCCCGCCGCGGTCAGGACCGGGTCGGCGAAGGCGTGGCGCGCCCACCGGTCCGCGGGCGGCTCACCGACGGCGTCGCGCCCCTGCGCCAGCAGCCGCCACAACGCCGCCGGGGAATCCGCCCCGCCCGGCAGCCGGCACCCCATTCCGATCACCGCGATGGCGGTCCGGTCGCTGTCCAGGCCGCTGGCCCGGTCGGTGTCCAGGCCACCGGCCCGGTCGGTGTCCAGGCCACCGGCCCGGTCGGTGTCCAGGCCACCGGCCCGGTCGGTGTCCAGGCCACCGGCGCGGTCGGTGTCCGGCATGTACTCCCGGTGGTTCCGCACAGTTGTCGTCATCGCTGCCACCCCCGTCAGCAGGCGTCGGCGGAACTCATCAGGACGACGCTCTTCAGGCCGCCTATCTGATAGGTGAAGCTGAGCGCGTGGTCGAAGTCCAGCGGGCGGGGCCGGGTGCCCGGAATCGGGTCGAAGCTCAGGAAGTCGACGGGCTGCTCACAGTTGGCCGTGGGGCATACCTGGCTCTTCTCCATCATGAGCAGGGTCAGCGCCAGGCCCAGGTTTCCCGACTGCGCCCCGCTGTGCCCGAAACACGCCTCCTGGGAACTCAGCAGAACGGCGGGAACCGCCGGTCCGTACAGCTCCCGGATGGCATTCGACTCGGTCATGGTGACGTTCATGTCGCCGTCGCTGCCCCCGTTGACGTACGGAATCTGGTCGACGCTCCAGCGGTCCCCCAGGCAGCTGCGCACCGCGGCGACCAGGGCGGCGCCGGAGTCGTCCAGGGACAGCGGGCTGGCCAGGCCGTCCCGGGTCGTCGCCTGCGCGAGCAGTTGCCCGTAGATGTGGGCGCCGCGCTGCTCGGCATGCTGACGGCTTTCCAGCACCACCGTCACCGAGCCCTCACCGAAGTTGACGCAGTCGGCCCGGACGTCGTAAGGCCGCATCGGTCGGTCCATCGACGGCAGGGTCTCGGGCAGCGTGTCCGCACCTGGTTGTGGCCCGCCGCGCTTCGCCGCGAACAGGAGGCGCTGCGCGTTGCGCATGATGTCCATGCTGAAGGCGTCGACGCCGGTCACCACGGCGACGTCCACCTCACCGGTCGCAATCATGCGAAGTGCGATCCCCAGCTGGACTGTGGAGGACGAGCAGCCGCAGGAGACGGTGAAGCTCGGCCCGGTGGAACGCGCCAGTGACGCCTGCAGCAAGGTCACGTCATACGACGTGATCCCGAGCTGAGCACGGATGAACAGCGCCGTCGCCGCCGTCGCCGCCATCTGTTCGGGTTCGGCGTCCCGCAGGGCGATATAGGGATCGATATTGTCGTCGAGCCCTCCCCGGCCGACGAGCACCGCAGCCTCGGTCAGGTCACCGGCCCGGAAGTCGAGTTTTCCGTCCGCACACGCCTCGGCAAAGGAGACCAGCCCGAACCGGTGGGCGCGGGTCAGCCCGGACGTGTAGAGCGAGGGAAGCTCCGGAAACCGTTCGTCGAACATCGCCTCGGTCAGATCGACCCGGCCATGATAGATGCCGCCGCTCACGATGCAGGAGCGTCCGTTCGCGGCGACATCCCAGATCTCCTCCGCAGTGAACAGCGGCGCCGCCGCCGTTCCTCCGGGGAGGCAGAAACCCATTCCGGTGACCAGGACGTCCCGCGCACCGCGTTCTGGACGTCGCACACCTGCTTCAGCCATTCGAACCATCCACATCGCGCCGTGGCTCTCGTCTCGGCCACCTTTCCGTGGTCACCGGAATCTGTCGCGGTTTAGGTCATACTGGTCACCGACGGGATGACGGGTGCGCCCCCGCCACTGATAGAGGTGTTCCGGCCGCCCAGGCCGGCCATATCGCTGGGTGCGAACAACCATCCGCTGCCCGGCCAGCCATTCCAGGTAACGGCGTGCCGTGACGCGGGACAGCCCGAGCAGCCCGGCGGCCTGGTCGGCCGAGACTGGTGCCGCCGCCTCCCCGAGATAGTCGACGACCGTGTTCAGGGTCGTCACGGAGAGGCCTTTGGGCAGTTCCGCACCGGGGGTGCTGTGGGACCGGAGCACGGCCAGCGCGGTGTCCACCTCGTGCTGGCTCAGGCGTGCGGTGGCGGCGGCATCGAAGTGGCTCCGGAAAGCCGCGTACCGTTCGAGCCGGGCTCGGAACGCGGCGAAGCCGAACGGCTTGACGAGGTAAAGCAGAACGCCGAGTGACACCGCCGCGCGGACGGTCGCGACGTCCCGGGCCGCGGTGACCGCGATGATGTCGGGGTTCGCGCCACGCGAGCGCAGGACCCGGCACACCTCCAGACCGCTGATGTCGGGAAGGCTCAGGTCGAGCAGGACGAGGTCATGCCGACCACCGGTCGCCTCCCACAGCGAGCCCGCACCGGTGTGCGCCACACCGCTCACCACGAAACCCCGGATCCTCCCGATGTAGGCGCTGTAGGCACCCGCGACGAGCGGATCGTCCTCGACGATCAGCGTGCGGATAGGCGGCCGCGCCATCGCCGTCTACCCGCCCGGCGGGGCAGGCGCACCACCGGGCGCGGCCAGGCTCACCGTGAAGACGGCGCCCCGTTCCCGGCCGACGTGTACCTGGCCGCCGTGTCTGGTCACGATCTGCCGGACCAGCGCGAGCCCGAGCCCACGGCGCAGCGCCCCGACGGCTCGGGCCGGCTTGGTCGTCCAGCCCGCACCGAAGGCGTCGGCGACGGTGTCGGGATCAAGGCCCGGGCCGCTGTCCGCCACCCGGATCAGCAGGCCGGTGGCATCCGCGCGGATGGTGAGGTCGACCTGCCGCGACGCTGCCGGTTCCCCGACGGCATGGCCCGTGCCCAGCACGGCGTCCATCGCGTTGTCCACGAGGTTCCCCACCAGGGTCACCAGGTCGACCGGGTCGATGTCGAACGCCTCGTAGCGGGTGTCCTCGGTGATGCGCAGGTCGACTCCCCGGTCACGGGCCTCGGCCAGTTTGCTCACCAGCAGGGCCGAGAGCACGGGTTCGTCGATCGCCAGCACCACCCGCTCGGCCTCCCGCTGGACGACCACACTGCCGGCCGCGGCGAACGCGAGATCGACAGCCTGCGCGTATCGCTCGAGCTGCACGAGAGTGACGACCGTGTGCAGCCTGTTCGCCGCCTCATGCAGCTGCGCGCGCAGCTCCGCCACCAGCCCCAGGGCGACGTCCAGCCGGCAGGAAAGCGTGTGCGTGTCGGTGACGTCCCGCAGCGTGGCGACCCTGAGCCCCTCGCCGCCCGGGTGGAGTGTTCCCGCCGGTCTCTCGCCGAGGCACCCTGGCGCGCTCAGACGCCACTCGACTGCCAGAAGGCGACCCCCGACCGGCATTACCTCCGCACCCAGCCGGTGCCGGAAACCGAGCACCCGTGCGACTTCAGGGTCAAGTTCCAGCTCGTCGACCTGGCGGCCCTCGATGTTCGGCGGTAGACCGAGCAGACGACCTGCTTCATTATTTATCACGGCTATATGATCCACCCCATCGACGATCAGAATCCCGTCCGGGGCGATACTCACGACCGCATCTCGGAATTCACACCATCGACTCGCCTCGGCTCTCGGCAGGCCACCGCTCAGCCCGCACCAGCGCCTGTTCTCAAGCATTTGCCTCCCCCAACAGCACATGATGGACGACGGCAGACACCGGAGCAGCCGCGGCACCATCACCCGTCGACGGCCGGCCGAGCAGCCCGGGAAGACGCGTGAGGATCTGGACCGATAGCCGCGAGTGAACGTGGGCGCCACCGGCCAACCACGGCCAGCGCCATTTCCCCAAGGTGACAGGGTCCGAACCAAAATCCGACCAGGGCGCCCCGGAAAACCTGATCCACAACCACAGAAACGACCGGGAAATGATCACAAACGCAGCTCCGGACCCGGTCGCGACACGGCCACGCACCGACGATCACAAGGAAAACCGCCGTAGCCGACCACCGCCGCCACACACATCTACCGACAACCGCCCCGGCAGTCAATCCTTGGCGCGAGGTAGCCGTCGAGAGAACACAGCCGCGCCGTCACGAGAGGTCCGATTAGCCGCGAATCCGAAGAAGGCGCGGCAGTACGTACGCCTCCGTACACCACAGGCCCGACAGCCCGGACTCGTCACGCACGGGCGCTCACCATGAATGCACACGCATCCCGCACGGTCCACCGCCCCGCACGACACCGAAAAAACGCCACCGACAAAGCGGCAAGGCCGGTTTATCGCAGCGCAGCCAGGGCCGTCAGCCCCGTAGGCCGAAGGACTGGGCGCGGGGGCCGAAGGACCGCCGCCGCGATCACCCTTCGTCGGTTTCCCCAGCACGCCCCCAGGTCGCAGGCTGGCACCAGCACCTTCCGGCCCACCCGGACAGGTGCGCAGCGCACGCCGGATAGGGCAGGCACGCCGGATGGGGCAGCGCCCGCAGGATGGATGGAGGAGGACCACGGTGAGCACCGAACACCGCCGCGAGATCCTGGTCGGCATCGACGGCTCCGATGGTTCGGCGGCCGCACTGCGCTGGGCCTACGAGACGGCCCAGATCGAGAAGCGGCCGGTCACCGCACTGCTGGGGTGGACCGCCGACGGTCTGCCCCGGTCTGTCTACGAGGCCGCGGTCGCGGCGAACCACCAAGCTCTCACCGAGGCGGCCGCCGAGCAGCTCGAGCGGACGATCGCCCGGATACCCGCCCCGGTCCCCCCGGTCGAGGTGCGAAAGCTCGTCGTGAACCAGGACCCGGTGGAAGCCCTCGTCTCGGCGGCCAAGAACGCCGAGATGACCGTGGTCGGGCAGCGCGGCGCCGGGCTGGTCCACCGCATCCTGGCCGGCTCCGTCGCCCACCGGCTCCTGCATCATTCGTCCGGCCCCGTCGTCGTGGTCCGCGGCACACCGCCGGACACCGGTAACGCACCCGACCGCAGGCCGATCATCGTCGGCGTCGACGGCTCCGAGCCGTCCCAGGCGGCGGTGCGCTGGGCCGCCGCGCGGGCGCAGGAGCGGGGTGTCGCCCTGCACCTCGTGAACGGCTACCGCATCGACGTCACGACCTTCGGCGTGCCCGTGCCCGATTTCTACCCATCGCTGCGCACCGGGTCCGAGCAGCTGCTCAAAGACGTGGCGACGGCCGATCTCGATGACGAGAGCGCCGTCCAGGTCAGCCTGGAGGCCGTCGACGACTCCGCGTCACACGCGCTCCTGCAGGCCGCCGAGCAGGCCCAGCTGCTGGTCGTCGGTACGCGGGGGCGCGGCGGGTTCGCCGAGCTGGTACTCGGCTCCACCGCGCACCAGTGCGTGCTGCACGCGGCCTGCCCGGTGGCGGTCATCCACGCCTGAGACGGGCGGAGGCGCCCTGTCCGAGGTGCCCCCGGCCGGATGCACACCATGCCGGATGCACACCCTGCCGGTGACGCCCTAACAGGAGTCCCGGGCGTCGCCGGCAGCTCCGCCTCCGCCCCCACCCCCGCCGCCCGCGGTGCCTGCGGCCACGGTCCCCAGCAGCACCGTCACCGTGCTGCCACGCCCGTTGGCGACGATCACATCGGAATGGCCGTCACCGCGAAGGTCGTCCACCTCCACCGTGGACGGGCCCGGGCCGGCGAGGTGGAGCAGCGGTGGTCCGAGGGTGCCGTCGCCGTTGCCGAGCAGGATCGACAGCGTCGAGTCCGAGGCGTTGCCGACCGCCACATCGGCGATGCCGTCGCCCGAGAAGTCACCCGTGTCCACCGCCGACGGCCCCGGGCCGGACAGGTACGGCCGCGCCGGCTGGAACGTACCGTCACCGTTTCCCAGCAGCACCGACACCGTGCCGTCACCGGCATTGGCAACGATCAGATCCAGGTTGCCGGCGTCGCCGCCGCTGACCTTGCCTCTGCCTGCGCCGCCCCTGCCCTCGTCGTCGCCCTGGTCGTCGCCCGCGTCACGCAGGACGGCCGCCGCCAGGTCCGTCGGGCCCGGGCCGGTGAGGTACGGCCGCGGTGGCTGCAAGGTGCCGTCACCGTTGCCCAGCAGCACTGACACGGTGGCGTCGCCGAGGTTCACGACGGCGATGTCGATGATCCCATCCCCGTTGAAGTCACCGGAATCCAACGACGACGGCGCCGACCCGGCCAGCTGCGGCACCGGTGGGCCGAAGGTCCCGTCGCCCCGGCCCAGCAGCACCGACACCGTGCCGCTGTACTGGTCCGCGACGGCCACGTCAGGAACGCTGTCGCCGTTGAAATCGTCCACCGACAGCGAGGACGGGCCGGGCCCGGCCGGGTAGGGCACCGGCAGGCCGAGGGTTCCGTCCCCGTTTCCCAGCAGCACCGACACCAGGCCGCTGGACGAATCAGCGACGATCACATCGAGAACGCCGATGCCCCGCAGATCCTCGATCGACACATCGGACGGACCCGACCCGGCCGGGTAGGGCACCGGCGGGCCGAAGGTCCCGTCCCCACGGCCCAGCAGCACCGACACCGTGCCGTCGGCGATGTTGACGGCGGCGAGGCTCTGCCGGCCGTCACCGGTGAGGTCCCCCGCGGCGACCGACACCGGCCCGTGCCCGCTGAGGTAGTACTCCGGCAGCGCGAACAGCCCGCTGTGCGGCGCGCCTCCGGAAGGCGCGGACGGGGCAGCCGGGGCTGCCTGGGCCGGCGGGGCGGCACCGACCGGCGCCGCGAGCGTCGCCGTCATGACCAGCCCGGCGGCGGATCGCCGGCCCGCGGACCACAGTCTCATCCGTCCCCGCATCCCTACCTGTGCCGGCGGGCCCCAGACAGCCCCAGGGATGCCACCCTTCGCATCCACTGATGCGCAGATAGTGACCGATGGCGTCGCCGAACAACCGCAGCGACACCCCGACGCCGCACATGCCCCCTCGACGGCGGCTATCAGGGGATCAGTCGACGACGTAGCGGCGCGGGACCCAGGTCTGGCTGTCGATCGGCGGGCGCTTGTAGGCACGCTGCTGGCGGTGCGGCAGCTTCACCTCGGGGTAGTGGACCGGCTCGTACGGGACCATCGACAGCAGATGGCTGATGAGGTTCAGCCGCGCGCTGCGCTTGTCGTCCGCGTCGACCACGTACCAGGGCGCCTGCCGGATGTCCGTGTACGCGAACATCTCGTCCTTGGCCTCGGCGTAGTCGACCCAGTGGGCGCGGGCCTGCAGGTCGAGATCGGAGAGTTTCCACCGCTTCTCCGGATTCCGGATCCGGTCGGTGAAGCGGCGCTCCTGCTCCTCGTCGCTCAACGACAGCCAGTACTTGACCAGGGTGATTCCCGAACGGACCAACGCGCGTTCAAGCTGCGGGCAGGTCCGCAGGAACTCGTCGTATTCCTCGTCCGTACAGAAACCCATGACCCGTTCCACCCCGGCCCGGTTGTACCAGCTTCGATCGAAGAAGACGATCTCGCCGGCCGACGGCAGATGGGTGATGTATCGCTGGAAGTACCACTGGGACCGTTCCCGCTCGGTCGGCGTGCCCAGGGCGACCACCCGGTAGTGCCGTGGGTTGAGCCGCTCGGTCAGCCGCTTGATGGTCCCGCCCTTGCCGGAGGTGTCCCGGCCCTCCATCACGACCACGAGGCGGCCGCCGGTGACGACGAGCCACTCCTGCATCCGCACCAGCTCGGTCTGCAGCCGGACGAGCTCCTTCTCGTACGCGGCCTTGGACAGCCGAGCAGGTGCGGTGTCGACGGCCTCCGGGGCCGCCTCCGGCCGGTCAGGCACAGTGCGCCTCCAGTTTCGGTGGACGTCCGAGGTCAGTGAGCCCTTTCGGCTAGCGAAAAGATCACACAAGGCGACCAAGACTTCCACCTGACGGGGCTCAGGGTCCAGCGCTCAGCCTCCTGCGGCCTCGTCGTGGACGACGGCCACCGGGCACGCCGCGTGCAGCAGGCACTGATGACTGACCGAGCCGAGCAGCAGATCGGCGAAGCCGCCGTGGCCGCGGCGCCCGACGACGAGCAGCTGCGCCAGCTCCGCCTCGTGCAGCAGGGCGACGCTGGGCGCGTCCGGGGCGACGACGGTGTCGACCGCCACCTCGGCGGCGCTGGCGAGCCCCTTGCCGACCGTCTCGTCCAGCATCGCCTGGGCCCGTCGCAGCAGGTCCACCTGCCCGCTGATCATCAGCTCCGGGTACAGCGGATCCGTGCGGCCCAGCGCGAACACGACCCGCAGGGGCGCCCGCCGCAGGGCCGCCGCCTGGGCGGCCCAGCGCAGCGCGCCCACGGAGTTCCCCGAACCGTCGACGCCGACCACGACCGGCCTGCGCTGGCTGTCGGGCCGGTCGGCGTCAGGGCGCTGGCCGTTCGGACGCTGGCCGTCGGGGCGCTGCGTGGTTCGTCCCCTGACGACGACCACGGGGACCTGGACGTGATTGACGACGGTCTGCGCCACCGAGCCCGCCAGGACCCGGGTGATGGGCCCATGGCCGTGCGATCCGACGACGATCATCTCGGCGCCGGGTGCGTTCTCCTCCAGCGCGACCGCGGGTGCCGCCTCGACCAGCATCGGGTGCACCTCGACGCCCTTGGCGTCGGCGCGTTCGATGGCCTGGTCCAGCGCCGCGACGGCCGAGGCCTCGAGTTCGGCGTGGTCGGCCCGGCCGGCCCGGCGGTGCAGCTCCCGTGGTAATCCGTCCGTGCCCCAGGCCAGCAGTGCGGTCACCGGCCGCCGGCGCAGCCGCGCCTCACGGAAAGCCCAGCGCAGAGCTTCTTCGGAGCCGGTGGATCCGTCCACACCGACAAGAATTGTTCTGTCCATTTCCGGCCACCTTTTTGTTGCTGAGGCGAAATTGACAGTTCAAATTTCGCATCATGGCCGGAACGGCGCATCTGTCGTCGGACTGCCCGTGTGCGGTTCGTCGGACATGCCGGTAGCGGGACCATGGTCCCGCCCGTCACGGGCGCCGGCCCGGCACTGGTCAGTGCCGGTACCGGTACCGGCTAAAGCGGGGCCGTCCAGTGCAGATGGGTTCCACCGGTGGGCGGTGTCGTCACGGCGAAGGTGCCACCCAGGTTCTCAGCCCGGGCCCGCAGGTTGTCCAGACCGCTGCGGCGGACGGTGTCACCGATGCCGACCCCGTCATCGACGGCGTCGAGGGTGACGTTCCCCCCGTCCACGGCGAGCCGCAGCTGCACCCTGGTCGCGTGGGCGTGGCGCGCCACGTTGGTGAGGGCCTCCCGCGCCACGGCGAGCAGCTGGTCGGTGAGCTGGTCGTCGACGACGGTGTCCAGCGGGCCGGCGAGGGCCACGGTCGGCGCGAACCCGAGCGCCGGCCGGACATCCTCCGCGATCTTGTCAAGAGCGGCCTGAAGGCGGCCGCGCCGGACGGCACTCCTGCCTCGCAGCTCGAAAATGGTGCGACGGATGTCCTTGATGGTGGCGTCGATGTCCTCGACGTATCCGTTGATCCGTTTCGCGTTCGACGGATTCTCGTACTGGGCGAGATCCTGCATTCCGAGCGCGACGGCGAACATGCGCTGGATGACGTGGTCGTGCAGGTCCCGGGCGATTCGGCCGCGGTCGGCGAGAACGCGAAGATGCTCCTGATCCATCTTGGCGCGGGCCAGTTCGAGCGCGACGGCGACGTGCCCGGCGAAACTGGAGGCCATGTCCAGGTCGCTGTCCGTGAATCCGTGGTCTCCGCGGTCGCGGCCGATGAGCAGCGCCCCGCCGCACTGGTCGGTGCCGGCGACGAGCGGGACGACCATGAGCGGCCCGGTGCTCACGGCGCGCTCCTCGGGAAGCGCGTCGAGCTCAGCGTCGTCGACCCGCAGCGCCTGCCGCTCGGCGATGACACGGCCGGTCAGGGTCCGTCCCAGCGGGACGAGGTGACCGACCTTCGCGCCTTGCGCCGCGCCCGCGCCCGCGGAATCCGGGGCCACGGAATCCGAGACCCCGGAGCCTGAGATCACCGAGCCCGAGACCACGGCGGCGACCCGGGCGTAGCCGGCCACGCCCTCCTCGCGATCACTCTCACCTCTTTGACGGGTTTCGCCCTGATCGCCGCGCCGACCCCGGTCATCCCGGTCATCCTGGTCGTCGGCATCGGCATCGGCGTGCAGCACGAGCGCGACGAAGGTGGCGTCGGCGACGACCTGCACCCGGGCGGCGAGCGCGGTGAGCGCGTCGTCGGCGCCGGCCATCAGCAGGCGCGTGACCTCCGCGGAGGCGGCCATCCAGCGGTGCCGCTGCTGCGACTCGTGGTAGAGCCGGGCGTTCGCGATCGCCACACCGGCGTTCGCGGCGAGCGCGAGCGCGAGCTCCTCGTCCTCAGCGGTGAACGGAACACCGTCATGTTTGTCGGTCAGGTACAGATTGCCGAAGACCTCCCCTCGCACCATGATCGGCACGCCGAGGAAGGACCTCATCGGTGGATGGCCCGGCGGAAAGCCCTGCGAGCCCGGGTCCCGGGAGATGTCTGCGACACGCCGCGGGCGCGGGTCGTCGATGAGCAGGCCCAGCAGGCCGTGCCCGGAGGGCAGGTCCCCGATCGTGCGCACATCGGACTCGTCCAGGCCGACGTGGACGAACTCCTCCAGCGTGCGGTCCGGCGCGACGACGCCCAGGGCACCGTAGCGGGCGCCGAGCAGGACGGTGGCGGCCTCGACGATGCTGCGCAGCAGCACAGGCAGCCGCAGGTCGGTGACGATGGCCCGGTTGGCCTGGAGCAGCCCACGCAGCCGGCTCTGGGTGGCCAGCACATCCTGGGCACGTTCGACGAGCTGGCTGAGCAGGTCGTCGAGCTCCAGCCTGGCCACCGTGGGGAACATCAGCCCGTCGCCCGGCGGCGTCGCCGGCTGTGCGGCCACGGGCTGCGCGCCTGGGGCGGCCACGGGCCGCGCGCCGGCGGGCCCTGGAGCCGAGGGGTGCGCGCCCGGGGGCTGGGAGGTCGAGGACTGGGATCTCGCCGCCACGCGAGGAAGATACGCGAGACCACGCCCGGATGATGCCGATTCCCCGGCCACCGGCTCATCCGGCGGCACGCCGCGCCGCTCGCAGCAGGGCGTCGGGCCCGGCGCCCTGGGGCAGGGTCGTCGCCTCCGGCCAGGGATCCGGATGTTCCGAGCTGGCCGCGGCCATCCTGCGCACCGGTCCGGACGTCCGCTCCCACCGCAGGCCACCCCCCGCGGAGCTGCCGGGCCCGCCGCGCGCCGTTCTGAGCTGGACGAGGTCGGCGGCGGTCACCCGCGCGAGCTCGGCAGCGCGGTCACGGTCGGCGCGGCGCTCCCAGGCCGCGTCGATGACCACGCTCTCACCGCGTTCGAGCGCGACGCGGGCCCGCCGAAACAGCTCGTCGTAGCCGGCCTCCACATCGGTCGGGTCACCGTCGGTGGCGTCACCGTCGGCGGCGTCACCGTCGGCGGCGTCACGGCCGGCGGCGTCACGGCCGGCGGCCTCGGTGCCGGTGGGGTCAGTGCCGGTGGGGTCGTCGGCGGCCCCGTCGACCAGACCGATGTCCTCCGCACGCAGCAGCGTCCATTCCTCGGCGTCGGCGAGGCCGGCGGCCAGCGCACCGCGGCCCGACCCGGGCGCGCCGCCGACCAGGACGAGCCGCACCCGCCCCTGACGCAGATGTGACAGGGCCAGCGCGGCCAGTGCCCGCGCCTCGGCGGCGGCGGACTCCACGCCCTGCGCGTACCTGGTGCAGGCGACCTTGCAACGGACGAACGCCCGGTAGGCGATGTAGAGGTCGGCCAGCGAGCGGGGATGGCTCTCGGCCGCGTACTGGCGATAGTGCGCCAGGAGGAAGGCGGCGAGATCGGGGCGGCCGAGACTCTCCAGATCCATCGCCAGGAACCCGATGTCACCGAGGACGTCACCGACGCGCAGCCGCTGGTCGAACTCCAGGCAGTCCAGGATGCGGGGGCCGTCGTCAAGGCAGTAGATGTCACCGGCGAGCAGGTCACCGTGCCCGTCGCGGATCAGCCCGAGGCGCTGCCGTTCCCGCAGCAGGGGCTCCCGGCCGGCCAGGAAACGGGCGGCCAGCCGACCGATGGCGTCGATGGTGGCGCCGTCGAGGACGGTGCCGAGGTAGGGCTCGACGCCCCGCAGGCCCTCCTCCCACAGCCCGCCCAGCGTGGCGGACGAACCGGCGTCCGCGATCTCGGCGGAGGTCTCGCAACGGGTGTGGAACGCCGCGAGCAGGCGGGCTGTCGCCCGCAGCTCATCAGTGACGTCGACACCGGCGGTGACGAGCGTGGACAGCCGCCGATCGGCGGGCAGGCGCCGCATGACGACCATGTGGTCGCAGAGGGCGCCGTCCGGGCCCTGGACGTCGGCGACGCCGAGGTAGACATCCGGAGCGAGGCGGCGGTTGAGGTCCACCTCGGCCTGACAGGCAGCCAGGCGTGCCTGGCGCGTGCGGAAGTCGAGGAACCCGAGATCGGCTGACTTCTTGACCTTGTAGACCCGGTCCCCGAGAAAGATCAGGATGGATGTGTGCGTCTCGACCAGCGCGGCCGGCGCGGCCACTGCTCCCGGCATGCCCGGCGCGGTCGGGGCGGTCGGTGTGCCCGGCGCGGTCGGGGCGTCGCGGGCGGGGCGCGAGCTCTCCGCGCTCACCGGAAGGCCGGCCGTGAGGGTCGCTGTCGCCACATCCATACGTCCACCCTGACGGCAGCACCCTCGCCGCGCAGGTTGCCGGAGTCGGGCGGGCTGCGTTCGAAGGTCCCGCGACCGGCGGGACCAACGGGCCCACCGGCCGTTTCCCGGACCTGCCGCCCGCCGCGCCACTGGCCGCGGACGGACGTTCCGGCGCCCCCGTCCGGGTGACGTTGCGCCGACCACCGCCCGCCAAAGGTCCCTTTGCCGTCCCTTTGCCCGGCTACCCCGCAGGACGTACGCTTCGCGGCGCGGGCGGGTGCGGAAACCGCCGGCATCACCCGTTCAGGCGATCCAGGTCGATTGGCGAGGCGGTCCGGAGACCGTATCGTCGCGGTCATGGAGAAGATCCGGGTGTTCGTTCTCGATGACCACGAGATCGTGCGGAATGGTCTGCGTCAGACGCTCGCCCGGCATGACGATATCGAGGTCGTCGGTGAGGCCGGGCTGGCGGCGGAGGCGCTGCGGCGTATTCCGGCGTTGCATCCGCATGTGGCGGTGCTGGACGGGCGGTTGCCTGATGGCAGTGGCATCGACGTGTGTCGGGAGATCCGGTCGGCGTTGCCGGGGGTGGCGTGTCTGATTCTGACGTCGTATGACGATGACGAGGCGCTGTTCTCCGCGATCATGGCTGGTGCGGCGGGGTATGTGCTGAAGGAGATCCGGGGCAACGATCTGGTGGGTGCGATCCGGACGGTGGCGTCGGGTCAGTCGTTGCTGGCTCCGTCGGTGACGCGTCGGGTGTTGGAGCGGCTGCGGGACGGGCCGCACGAGGATCCGGCGATGGCGACGCTGAACCAGCGGGAGCGGGAGATCCTGCAGCTGATCGCGGACGGGTTGACGAACCGGCAGATCGGTACCCGGCTGGGGCTGTCGGAGAAGACCGTGAAGAACTATGTGTCGAGCATTCTGGAGAAGCTGGGCCTGGCCAGCCGCACACAGGCGGCGGTCTACCTGATGAAACAGGCCGGCGAGTAGCCGATCCAGCACCACCCGCGTCACCCGCAGCACCAGCGTCACCTGCGCCCCCACCGCCTGGACGGCGGTGGGGCCCGCGCGGCGCCGGCGTTACCCGAACGTCCCGTCATCGTCGGGACCCAGGTCAGTCGGCTGGTGCCCGCTCCGCCCCCTGACAGCCCGCCACAACTGGGGAATCGTGTGCGGCGGAGAGAGTCGCACCAGGTCGGACGATCTCCACGGCCGGATATGCGGACCATCACCGGCACGCCCGCAGGAGAAGGCGGTCGCGTCCGATGGCCGTCGACTGGTCGTCGACGATTACTTGTCTGGAGACGTCGGATGCCCGCAGCGGGGAACTCTCTTTCGATCAATGCCACGCCTCCACCTGATGTTGTGGCTGACATTCCGTCCGGTTCGACGGCCGGGTGGGGCCAGGAAACGATTTCCGGCGAGCTTCGCCTCGGCGGCTGCGAAACCGTGGAGACACACACCTCGATTCTTTTCCTGACCGAGGACCGGGTCTACAAGGTGCGCAAGCCGGTTGATCTCGGGTTCGTGAGTTTCCGGAGCCGCCAGGCACGGCAGGCGGCCTGCGAGAACGAGGTGCGGCTCAACCGTCGGCTGGCACCCGATGTGTACCTCGGGGTGGCCGACATCCGCGACGAGGCGGGGCGGATGCGCGACCACATGGTGGTGATGCGTCGGCTGCCCGCGGCCCGCTGCCTGGCCGAGCTGGTGCGCGGCGGTGCCGACGTCACCGGCGAGGTCCGTGCGATCGCGCGAGCGCTGGCCGCCTTCCACGAGCGATGCGAGACATCCCCGGAGATCAGCAGGGCGGGCGGCGTCGCGGAGCTCGAGGCGCTGTGGCTGGAGGCGATGGACGGCGTGGCGCCCTTCCGCGGCTCGATCCTCGACGCCCCGGTGGTCGACGAGATCGGCCGCCTGGCGCTGCGCTACCTCATCGGGAGGGTGCCGCTGCTGGTGGAGCGCCAGCGGGCCGGCCGGGTTCGCGACGGCCACGGCGACCTGCTCGCCGAGGACATCTACTGCCTCGACGACGGCCCGCGGGTGCTCGACTGCATCAACTTCGACCACCGGCTGCGCGT
Source organism: Frankia sp. R43 (assembly GCF_001306465.1). Classification (NCBI taxonomy): domain Bacteria; kingdom Bacillati; phylum Actinomycetota; class Actinomycetes; order Frankiales; family Frankiaceae; genus Frankia; species Frankia sp. R43. The sequence continues at coordinate 512,849 of NZ_LFCW01000005.1, forward strand.
CGGGGACGTCCTCGCCGACGTCGCGTTCCTCGCGATGGATCTGGAGCGGCTGGGCGCACCCGACGCGGCCCGGACGTTCCTCGACGCCTACCGGGAGTTCAGCGGCGAGACCCACCCGGCCTCGCTGGAGCACCTGTACATCGCCTACCGCGCGTTCGTCCGCACACGGATCGCCTGCATCCGCCACCATCAGGGCGAGCCGGGCGCCGCCGACGAGGCCCGCCGGCTGGCCGCCATCGCGCTGCGGCACCTGCGCCAGGCCAGGGTTCGGCTGGTCCTCGTCAGCGGCCTGCCCGGCACCGGCACGTCGACCCTGGCCCGCAACCTCGCCGAGGGCGAGGGCGAGTGGGTGCTGCTGGCGCGGGAGGACCCGGCCGGCGCCTCGGGACGAGGCGCTGCCACGCAGCGGGCTGACGGCCCTGACAGCGGCGCTGCCGCGGACTGGGGCGCCGCTGCGGACAGGGGCGGGCCGGGGCTCGCCGAGCTCGTGGAGCAGGCCCGGCGAGCGCTCGTCCGTGGGCAGAGCGTGGTGCTCGACGCACCCTGGCCGTCGCGGGAGTCCCAGGACCTCGTCGCGGAGGCCGCGGACGAGACCGGCGCCGATCTGGTGCGGCTGCGGTGCGTGGCACCGCCCCGGGTGGCCGTCGCCCGGGTCGCCTCGCGCCAGGCCGTACAGGCCAGCGGGTCGGGAGCCGAGATGTCGCACGCGGACGTCGCCGCCTACCTGGAGGCCGCGACCCACTTCGACCTCTGGCCGGCCACCCACAACCTCGACACCACCGCCGCCGTCAAGGAGACCGTCGAGGCCGCGCACCGCGTCATCGGCTGACCTGCGTCCCCCCGTGGGCGGAGGTCATTGCGACGCAGGCCACCGCGGGTGAAGATCACGGCGGGGCGCCACGAGGGAACCACGCGGCACCACGAACGGTCAGAAGTCGCTCCCGCCGTCGACGTTGATGTTCGCGCCCGTCATGTAGCTGTTCACCCGGGAGCCGGCGAAGGCGATGACCGGGCCGATCTCCGCGGGATCGCCCGCACGCGGCAGATGCGCCGGGTGACCGAAGTCGTCCCTGATGACGGTCATGGCGTCGGTCAGGCTCTCGGGGTCGATGCCCCGCTCGGCGGGCAGCCCACGCAGATAGTCCTTCATGCCCTCGGACAGGAAGGAGCCGGGTGAGACGGTGTTCACCAGGATCCCGTCCGGGGCCAGGGAGAGGGAGAGGTTCTTGCTGAAACTGGTCAGCGCCGCCTTCGCCGCGGTGTAGGCGACGAGGTCCGGCGACTGGCGTCGCGTCGAATGCGCGGAGACGTTCACGATCCGGGCCCATTCGGCCGCCCGCAGCAGCGGCAGCGCCGCGCGGACGCAGCGCACCGCGGAGAGCGTCCCGATGTCGAAGGTCGCCGCCCATTCGGCGTCGTCGAGATCATCGAACCGGCGGACGCCCACCTCCACCGGGCCGGCAGCGTTCACCAGCACGTTGAGCACTCCCCCGAAACGGCTGGCGACCTGTTCGAACGCGGCTGTCACCGAGCCCGCGTCGGTCAGGTCGGTCGCGATGCCGACGGCGTCCTGTGCGCCAAGCGCGTTCAGCTTCTCGACCGTCTCGTCCAGCGCCGCCCTGCCCCGGGCCAGCACCGCGACCCGCGACCCGTCGGCCGCGAACCGCTCGGCGGCGGCCCGGCCCATTCCCTTCGATCCGCCGCTGACAACCACCGTCGCACCACCAAGGCCAAGATCCACCCTCGACTCCGTTCCCCAGAGCTCGATTCGACGGCCCGCTGCCCGACCGCCGACCAGGAGTGCTCTTCGAACGAAGGGCAGCGCGACCTGTATATAATATCCATCACAGCCGGAGGGCAAGCCCTTCCCGCGTACACCCACCCATCCCGGAGCCGAGGCGGCGCTGCCGTCGGCAGCGCACGCGATCGCGAACCGTGGTACCTCTGTTCTCAGCCGCGCAGCCACCCGCGGCGGGGGGTCGGCCTGCCCTCACTGTTCCCACTCCAGCGGAGCAGGCCGTACACGGTGGTTACGGGGGGAACGGTTGTCTCTCAGTCGGCGTGCGCTGCTCACGGCGCCGGTACTCGCATTTCCCACGATCGCGGCGTGCGGCGTCCAACAACGTTCCGCGGACCCGCCGGCGCCTTTCCCCGCGGATCGGGCCCCGCGCTCAGGGCCACCACGGCCCCCCGGCGCCGACCCTTCGATCATCACCGCGGAATCCGTCGGCACGGCACCACCAGCCGGGGCTTCGGCCGCCGGGGCACCGGCCGAAACGGCGCACCCGACAGCGAACTCGACGGCGTCCGCGACGCCGTCCCGCACGGAGATCATCTCCCGATATCAGGGCGTACAGCCCACCGCCTGGGGACTGGAGGTGGCCGGCGTCATCACGAGGCTGCCCACCCGTGACCGTGTGATCGCGCTGACCTTCGACGCCTGCGGTGGACCGCACGGAAGTGGCTACGACCGAGCCCTGATCGACTGTCTCCGCGAGAACGGAACTGCGGCGACGCTGTTTCTCAACTCCCGCTGGATCGACGCGAACCCGCGGGTGTGCCGCGACCTCGCCGCCGAACCGCTGTTCGAGATCGCGAACCACGGCACCGTGCACCGTCCGCTTTCGGTCTCCGGCCGATCCGCGTACGGAATCTCCGGGACGCACGATGCCGGTGAGGTGTTCGACGAGATAGCCGTCAACCGGGACCGGATCCAGGCGCTCGTCGGACACCCACCGCGGTTCTTCCGGGCGGGTACAGCACACTGCGACAACGTGGCGACGGCGATCGTGGCCGATCTCGGCGAGCATGTCGTCAACTTCGACGTGAACGGTGACGCCGGCGCGACGTTCAGCGCCGGTCAGGTCACCCGGGCCGTGCTGACAGCGCGACCCGGGTCGATTGTCATCGCCCACCTGAACCACCCCGAGGGCGGCACCGCGCGGGGCTTCGCCAAGGCCCTGCCCCAGCTGGCCGCGGCCGGTTACCGCTTCGTCCGGCTCTCGGACCAGATCGGCACCGCTCGGTAACGCCTACCCGCCTGCTCAGTGGCGCAGCCGGCGGCCTGACCAGCAGGAGGCTCGCGGATCAGGTGGCCAACCAGATCAGGAGGCCAACCACTTGTCGAAGGACGGCCGGTCCTTCACCTGGGCAAGGCCGCCGCGCCGGTGGGCGCGGAGGATCTGCACATACGCCCAGAGGTCGTCGGCGTCGATCCAGCCGGCCCGCCTGGCCGCGATCTTCAGCAGGTCCCAGGTCGTGACGACTCGTATGCCTTCGCGGGCGGCGAGCTGCGCGGCGCTGCGGTCGTCGGTGACGAAGAAGGCCCGCAGGCGACGACGCAGCATGATCGCGACTGTCTCGGCCTCGCCGAGATGCTGGTAGGGACGGTCACCGGGGCTGGCGAGCTGGGCCCGGAAACGCCGCGCCTCCTGAAGCTCCGCCGAGCTGGGTGATAGCGGTGGGCCGAAGATGTCGTGCGCGCGGACCAGTTCGTCGAGGCCGGCTTTCCGCGCGGAACGATCGCATTCCGAGGCGACCGTCGCGCACCAGCGGCCCCTGCCGTTGGCCAGTTTCTCCAACAGGTCCATACGGCCGATGATCGCGAAGTTGATCAGCACGGTGTTGTCGGGGAAGAGGAGTGCGGTCAAGGTTCAGAGGCCCAGCGCCTCGGCGAGATCGTCGACATCGACCTCGGGCACGCTCGGGGTGTCGACTTCGAGCGCATCAGGATCGACTCCCAGTAGCCACGCAAGCGTTCCCTTCCCCAACCGGCCCGCCGCGATCGCCTCGATATGAGCATGTTGCAGCGCGAGGGGGATCCGCCGCTGGGTGGCCTCATCCATCCGCAGGGTGATCTCGTCAACACCCGACTCGCTCACCCAGTGGCGCCGCAGCAGGCGCTGGGTGGCGTGCCCCGCCCACTCCCGTACGAGATCGGGAACGTAGCTGTTCACGGCCGTGAGTCGCCGCGCGAGCGCATCCGTGGACACGCCGCAGCGCCACACCAGCTCGGCCAGACCGCCGGCGCTCACCGCCTCCCAGTCGACGGCGTCGAGCGTCTCCCTCGGGAGGAGAAGATCCGCCGCGAAGGCGTTCGCCGCGGCCTCGTGCCCATCCCACTCGGCGTTGGAAAGGCCCTGGTCGTGATGGCCGAGCACGTGGTGCCCAAGCTCGTGGGCCAGGGACCAGTTGTCCCGGAACCAGTTGCCGGTGATGGGAAGCGCGATCACCCGATGCCCGCCGATCGCGAACGAGTAGGCGGTGGAAAGCCCGGTGACCCGCAGGACGTCGACCCCCAGATGGCCTTCCAGCCTGGCCGCGAACGGGCGCACGAAATCCTCGCCCAGCGCGACCGCGACCTTGGCGGGGCTGTCGGGAAGATCCGGCTGATGACACGGCTCGGGGTAGGCCTGGCGGTAGGCCAGCGCGATGCTCTGCAGCACCTCGTCGTCGGCCTCCCGCCCGGGTACGGCCCGCCGGCCGGTGCCATGGTCGAAGTCGTGACGTGCCGCGACGACGAGCCGGTGCGGGTCGGGCTCCCCGGTGATCAACCAGTGAACATCCGCCCCCAGATGGTCGGCGAGGCGCGCCAGCTCGATCGAGGAGAACGCCCGTTTGTCGTTCAGGGCACGGGAGAAGGCATCAGGGGTCATCCCGACGTGGGCCGCGATGGCCCGGTGCGGGATCGTCGGACAGGTCTGTCGGATGTGCTCCAGCACGCGCTCACCGATGCTGCGCATGGCGACCATGCTACCCCCCTGTTGGGAAAATCCCAACAGGGGGTTCGTCCCAGCGGGCCCGCCATCCCCCACACAACCACCGGCGGGCCCCGCCGCGGGCGGTGCGCGGCCGGGTGGATCACGCTTCGCCACCTCCTCATGCCCACGCCCACGCCACCGACGGCACGGGAAGTTCGCTCCCTCTTATCGTTGAAGACAACGGGTCCAATCCAAAAAGCACCGCAATGCCCTTGAGATGACAGACGGCCCATGCCTATTCTTGCCCGGGATGTCGCCGGCCTTGCGTCCACCCCGGCGGCATCAGCACCCAATTCGCCCGCACCAGTTCTCCTCCGAATGATATCCGGAGGTCGCGACCCCAGAATCTCCTCGGCGGCCACCCCTTCACCGGCCGCGCTACCCGGCCAGTCGTTTTTCCTCCAGCTCGGACGGAACCGAGGATGCCTGACGAACCCGCCCCGCTGCCGCCCACCCAGGTCGATGCACCCGACTCCTCGCAGAGTCGACGGCGTACAGCCTCGTCGCGAACGGCGGCACCGTCCGCGCCGGCAGGTTTCAGTTCCGCCGTCGAGGCCCTGCGCGCACATTCGGCCCGAATTCCGGATCGAGCTCTGTTCACATTCCTGCCCGACGGCGCGGAGGCGGACCCGTCACTCACCTTCTCGATGGTCGACGCAAGAGCCGGAGTGATCGCCGCGAATCTGCACGCACAGGCGGATCCCGGCTCCCGGGCTCTGCTGCTGTTCGGTGCCGGCCTGGATTTCATCGTTGCGTTCTTCGGTTGCCTGTACGCGGGGGTCGTGGCGGTGCCCGTCCACCTTCCCCACCCGACGCAGCGGGCTCGTGGAGTCCTCCGGCTGGCCGGGATCGCGGAAGACGCGCAGCCCGCCGTCGTTCTCACCACCTCCGCCGTCCGGGCCGCCACCGAACCGGCGGTGAAGGTGATTCCAGAGTTCCAGGACGCCGCCTGGCTGACAGTCGACACGATGGTCGACGCGCCTGGAAGAGGATGGGAGCCGACCACCCCCGACCCGGAAGCCCTGGCTGTGCTGCAGTACACGTCCGGTTCGACCGGCCAGCCGAAGGGGGTGATGGTCACCCACCGCAACATCACTCACAACATCGATCTGATTCGCAGGTCCTTCGAGCTCGACGAGTCGGCGGTCCTCGTCGGGTGGGCGCCGCATTTTCACGATCTGGGGCTGATCTCCATGATCCTCCTCCCGACAATGATGGGCACCCATTCCGTGATGATGCCGCCAACCGCTTTCCTGCAGCGGCCGGCGCGGTGGCTCGGCGCGATCTCGAAATATCGCGGCACGTTCTCGGCGGCCCCCAACTTCGCGTACGACCTGTGCGCACGCAAGGTCACCGAGGAAGAGCGGGAATCTATCGACCTGTCGTCCTGGGCGGTCGCGGTGAACGGTTCCGAGCCGATCCGCGCCGAGTCCCTGCGGCGTTTCTGTGACACCTTCGCTCCGGCCGGGTTCCGGCCGGGTTCCATGGTCCCTTCCTACGGGCTCGCCGAAACCACGATCATGGTGACCGGCGTGCCGATGGGAGCACCGCGGATATTTCGCTCCTTCGACGCGGAGGCACTCGACCGCGGCATCGTGCGGAGCGTGCCGGAGGGAAGCCCGAACGCGCGTGTCCTGGTGTGCTGCGGCATCAGCCAGGACCTCGATGTCGCCATTGTTGATCCGCAGGAACGCACTCGGCGTGCGCCGGGACAGATCGGCGAGATCTGGGTCGCCGGGCCGAGCGTGACGGCAGGCTACTGGCAACGCCGGGGCCTCAGCCAGGAGGTCTTCGGGGCGACGCTGAGCGACGGCGGCGACGGACCGTTCCTGCGGACGGGCGACCTCGGTTTCCAGACCGAGGAGGGTCTTTTCGTCGTCGGACGCGCCCGGGACCTCATCATCGTGGCCGGGCAGAACCACCATCCACCGGACATCGAGTGGACGGCCGAGGGCGCCCACCCCGCGATCCGGCCCGGATGTGTCGCGGCCTTCGGGGTCGCGGGCGAGGACGGCGAAGTCGTGGTGGTCGCCGCCGAACTCCGCGCCACTGGTGCGGGCATCGATTCGGCGGGCCCCGCGGGCGCCGGAGACCTCGAAGGCGTCGCGGCCGCGGTCCGACGCGCGGTGATGCAGGAACATCGGCTGGCAGTACGGGACGTCGTCCTGCTCCCCGCCGGATCTCTTCCCAAGACGCCGAGCGGCAAGCTGCAGCGCGCCCAGGCGCGGAAGGACTATCTCGCCGGCCAGTCTCCCTGGCGGCGACTCGCCTGAGGCCGCGGCCGCCGAGAGCGGCACGCAAGCCCTCAACCACTGTCGAGAACCGGGGAGAACAGCATGGAAGAGGCGGAGCTGGGCGCCTGGCTCAGGCGGCGGATCGCGCAGATCGCCGGTCGGGAGGCGAACGACATCGCATTCCACGAACCGCTGGCGACGTATGGGCTCTCGTCGATCCACGCTGTCGCTCTCGTCGAGGAGCTCAGCTCCCGCCTCGGCAGAAGGATCCCATCCACGGTCCTGTACGAGTTCCCCACCCTCGGTGCGGTGATCGCCCATCTCGAGGGCAGGGCGCCGACCGGGCCTGGCAGCGCCGGGGCCGGCCAGGTCGCATCCGGACCTGTCGCCAACGAGCCGATCGCCATCATCGGTATGGGCTGCCGCTTTCCGGGGGCCGCCGGGCCGGATGCGTTCTGGGACCTGCTCGAACGCGGTGTCGACGCGGTCGGAACGGTGCCCGACGGGAGATTCTCACGGTGGCGAGGCCGACGCGAGGGAATTGATGCTGCGAGCCGGGCGAGGCTCGGCGGCTTCCTCCCCGAGGTGGGCGGGCTCGATCTCGATTTCTTCGGCATCGGCGAGGACGAGGCCGCGCGGATCGATCCACAGCAACGGCTGATTCTGGAGGTCGCCTGGGAGGCCCTTGAAGACTCGGGGGTCGATCCCCACAGTCTGGCGGGCTCGCCGACCGGGGTCTTCGTCGGCATCTCCAGCTCGGACTACCGAGGCCTTCTGACGGAATCAGCGGCGGTGGACGCCTTCTCACTGCTCGGCGGAGCATCCAGCGTCGCCGCCAACCGGCTTTCGTACCTGCTCGACCTTCGCGGGCCCAGCCTGGCCGTCGACACAGCGTGTTCCTCCTCCCTTGTCGCCGCTCATCTCGCCTGCAACGCCATACGAAGCGGCGAATGCGCGATCGCCGTCGTGGGCGGCGTGAACGTGATCCTGGATCCCTTCATCACGGCGGCGTTCGACAGTTCGGGCGTCATGGCGCCAGACGGGCGCTGCAAGGCCTTCTCGGCGCAGGCGGACGGTTATGTGCGCAGCGAGGGCGCGGGCGTGATCGTGTTGAAGGCGCTGAGCGAGGCGCTGCGCGACGGCGACCGCGTCTCGGCGGTGATCCGGGGCTCGGCGGTGACCTCGGACGGGCGGACCAACGGACTGCTGGCACCCGGCCGCCAGTCGCAGGAGGACGTCGTACGGCTCGCCCTGGCCCGCGCCGGCGTCGAGCCGCGGGAGGTCGACTACGTCGAGGCTCACGGAACGGGCACGCCGATCGGTGACCAGATGGAGGCGTCCGCGCTCGGTGTGGTGCTCGGCAAGGGGCGCTCCGCCGATCAGCCGTGCGCGATCGGCTCCCTGAAGACGAATGTGGGGCACCTTGAGGCCGCTGCAGGGGTCGCCGGCCTGATCAAACTGGCCCTGTGTTTCGAACGGAACGCTCTCCCACCCACGCTGCACTGCGCGCAGCCGAACCCTGACATCGACTTCGACGGCCTCGGGCTGCGAGTGCAGTCCACGCTGCGGAGGTGGGAGCCCGCGGGGGCAGGTGCGGTGGCCGGTGTCAGCTCCTTCGGCTTCGGCGGAACCAACGCGCATGCCGTGCTCGGCCCCGCCCCGGCGGCCGGACGTCCGGCGGGTAACGGCCAGCATGCTGAGCAGCCCGAGAGGGCCGTCCAGATTCTGGCGTTCTCCGCAGCCACCGAGGAATCCCTCCGGGCCCAGGCCACTCGCCACGCGGCGTGGGTCGAGAACCTCAACCGCACCGATGGCCTCAGCGGCCACCAGGGCGACAGCGACAGCGACGGCGAAGGAGAGCTCCGGAAGGGATGCGCCGAGGCGACGCTGGTCCGAGGTGGCGGCGGATTACGTCGGCGCCGTTTCCGAGCCGCGTTCGCCTTCGAAGGCGCCAGTGATCTTCTCCCGCGGCTGCGGGATCCGGCGATGGCACCCGTACCTGTGCCGGAGAACCCCGATGTCGTCTTCGTGTTCCCCGGACAGGGCGCGCAGTGGGTCGGGATGGGGCAGGCACTGATCGCGGCGGAGCCCGCCTTCGACCTCGCCATCTCACGCTGCGAGCAGGCGTTCTCCCCGTTCGTCACCTGGTCCGTCCGCGAGGTCCTGACCCGGGAGGGGACCGCCGCGGAGCTGGACCGCATCGATGTCGTCCAGCCGGCGATCTTCGCCATCCAGGTCGGCCTGGCCGCGCTGTTCCGGGCGTGGGGCGTGCGACCGGCCGGCGTCGTCGGGCACAGCATGGGCGAGGTCGCGGCGGCCCATGTCTGCGGCGCGCTGCGGCTGGAGGACGCGGCCCGGATCGTCTGCCGCCGCAGCGCGCTGATGATGCGACACCGCGGGCAGGGCGCGATGGCGGTCGTCTCGCTGCCGGTGGCGCGTGCGCGGGATCTCCTGCGGCCGTACGGCGACCGGCTCTCGCTCGCCGCTCACAACGGTCCGGAGACGATCGTCGTCTCGGGCGAGAACGAGGCTGTCGACGAGTTCGTCGCGGCCCTGGAACCGGCCGGTGTCTTCGGCCGGCGGATCCAGGTGGATGTGGCGTCGCACTGTGCCCTGATGGACGATCTCAGGGAGGATCTGCTCTCGGAGCTCTCCGGGCTTTCGCCGCGGCGGGCGACCGTGCCGTTCTACTCGTCGCTCACCGGGCAGCGCTTCGACACGACCGCTCTGGATGCGGCCTACTGGTGGCGCAACCTACGTGAGCCGGTCTCCTTCGCATCCGCGGTGCGCGACGCCGGATCCGCACAGCACGCCGTCTTCCTGGAGCTGAGCCCGCACCCGCTGCTGTCCGTATCCGTGGCCGAAGGTCTCGCGGCTGCCGGCCGGCCCGCGACCGCGCTGGCCGCGATGCGACGGCTGGACGAGCGTGCGCCCTACGAGGCGGTGGCCGCACTGTTCGAGGCTGGCTGCGACATCGACTGGCCCCTGTTCCACGGGGGCCCGGTCCGCGCCGGCACACGTCTGCCGTCCTACCCCTGGCAGCATCAGGAGTGCTGGGTCGAGCCCGCCGGGGCGCCCGCGGAGGGGACGGTGGTCACCGGTTCGCTGCCGGCGATCCGTGACCACCAGGTACGCCAGCGGACGATAGCCCCCGCCGCGTGGATGCTCGATGCCGCGCTGGACGAGCTGAATCCGGGCCCGGCCAGCCGGTACGGTCTCACCGACGTCCTGGTCACCAGCCCGTTGGCGGTCGCCGAAGGCGAGTCTCGCCGGGTGCGGGTCTCCCGGCGCTTCCGGGCGCGGAACGAGCCGGACCTGACCGTCGAAAGCCGGCCCGCCGACGACCGGAGCGCCGTGTGGGAGGAACACGCCTCGGCGCAGTGGGCGCCGACCGGGCCGCTCCCGTCCGCTCCCGATCTGGCCGCGATCCGCCGGCGGTGTCCCCGGGACGTCGAACCTGAGGCCCTGTACGAGCATCTGGCCGCGTCGGGCCTCACCTACGGAACCACCATGCGGATGGTTACCGGCATCCGGCTGGGCGACGGGGAGCTGCTCGCGCGGCTTGCCCGGCCCTCGGCGCGGACCCGCGGCCGCTGGCTCCCCGCGGACGTCGCGGACGGTGCGATGCAGTCTGTCGCCGCACTCTCCCTCGACGGTCCGATTACGGGCACCTTCGTCGGATTCGGGTTCCAGCGGGTGGACGTCTTCGAGAAATGGTCGGGGCCGACGCAGGCTCACGTGCTCCTTCGTAGCGACCTCGACAACCGGCTGGACAGCTTCGAGTGCGACGTCAACATCCTCGACGACGCGGGCCGGGTCCTCGTGCGGTTCGCGGGGGTGTCACTCAAGCGCATGCGTGACCGGCACACGCTGCGCTTTCTCGCCGTGGAGCGGATGCCGCGGCCCCGACCCGCCGAGCGGGCCGACCACACCGACGAGGTCATCATCCTGGCCGACGACGCCCAGCGGTGCGCACGCCTGGTGGAGGAGCTGCGCAGCGGCGGCACCACCGGCGTCGTCGCCGCGGTGCCCCAGGGCAAGGATGGCCTGGCCTTTCTGGAGGCGCGGCCGCCAACCGCGCGTCTGGTCTGCGTCGAACCGGAACGGGACGCCTTCCTCGCGTTCCTGCGGTGCGCCGCGCGGAGCCAGCCCACCTCGCACCGGGAGCTCACGCTGGTGACCAGCGACGCCGCGCTCCCCCCGCTGCTGCGCGCGCTGGAGCGGGAGACCGGATGCTGGTCGGGACGTGCGATCCAGATCGACGCCACCGAGCTGGCGACCCGTGAGCTGGCGCGCGACCTGGCAGCGGAGCTCGCCGCGCCACTGAGCTCGTTCCACGTCCACTACCAGGGCGGGGAACGCACGCTGCCCTATCTCACCCAGGTGGAGGCCACATCGGCCGCGGCCCCGCTCAGGCCGCGCGGGGTCTACTGGATCACGGGTGGCCAGGGAGGTCTGGGATCAACAGTCGCGGTCGCTCTCGCCCGAGAGGCAGGCGCCCGGCTGGTGCTCACCGGGCGCCGTGACCGGCTCGATCGCGGCGTCAGGGATGCGATCGAATCCGCTGGTGGTCAGGTTCTCTACCGCCAGGCCGATGTCACCGACGAAACCGCCGTGCGGCGCGTCCTGGGCGAGGCGCTCCACCGTTTCGGCGCGTTACACGGGGTGATTCACACCGCCGGCATTCTCGATGACTCGCTGCTTCAGTCGACGTCCACCGACCGAATGCATGCGATCATGAAGCCGAAGGAACTCGGGGCGCAGGTCCTCATCGACGTGGTCACCGCCGAGGACCCCGACTTCATCGTGCTTTTCTCCTCGCTGGCAAGCCTGCTCGTGACGCCAGGCCAGGGCTGCTACGCGGCGGCCAACGCGGCGCTCGACGCGCTCGCGTCGAGCGCACGTGGCCGGAACGCCTCCGTGCGCACGATCAACTGGGGCCCGTGGGCTGAGCTGGGCATGGTCGCGGACGCCGAGCATCAGCGCGGCCTGCTCGAGGCGGGCCTCCATCCGATCGCGCCGCCCGACGGTGCCCGCGCGTTCCTCGAGTTCCTCGCGAGCACGCACCGACAGGTCGCGATCGTGGATGTGCGTGACGACGTCGCGGACGAGCTGGTGGCCCAGTTCAACCGCGGGCAGCCGGACACCGTACGCGCCGGGCGGGGCGGGCAGACCGGCTGGCCGGGGAGCGCTGGCAGCTCGGCTGTGGGCGGTTCGGCTGTGGGCGGTTCGGCAGGGGGTAGCTCGGCAGTGGGCGGTTCGGCCACGGCGAGCTCGGTCGCCGGCTTCGTCCTGGCCGAGCTGGGCCGTGCCCTGCGCCGCGCACCGGACGAGATCGACCCGTCGGTCCGGTTCGACCGCCTGGGGGTGGACTCGCTGCTGGCCGTCTCGATCACCCGCCGGATCGCCGCCCACTTCGGGCTGGACCTGCCGGCGACGTTCATGTTCACCCGCCAGACCGTGGACGCGGTGACGCTCTACCTGAACGGCTTGCTCGGGCTCGGAACGCCGGGTGGCCCCGAGGGCGCGCAACGGCCTTCCGGGGATGTTGTCCCCGAACGCCGCGCGGACGTCGCAGGCCCGTGACGGCCGCGTCCCAGGCCAGGCCGAGCAGCCGCGGGCCCGGCGCCAGTTCCCCTGATGAGGATGGTCATGGAAGACTCGAGAAGTCGATCACAGTGGGGAACGATCTGCCGCACCTTCGCCGACGAGGTGATGGCGCCGCATGTCCGTCGCCACGACGAGGAACGCTCCTTCCCGCGCCAGGTGCACGAACGAGCGGCGGCCGAGGGCCTTCTCAACGCCCGGTTCCCGGTGGAGCTGGGCGGCCGCGGAATCTCCTGCGCCGACTTCGCCGAGGGAATCGCCGAGCTTTCGGGTGCCTGCCCGGCGATGACCTGGACGCTGGTGTTCAATTTCGGCGCGCTGCATCCCGTGCTCGCCGCCGGAACCCCGGAGCAGAAGGACGTCTTCGTTCGGAGGCTGCTCAGCCGGAACGGTTATGCCGCGCTGGGCCTCACCGAGCCCGAAAACGGCTCGAACCTCCTGGCGACCCGGACTCGCGCCGTGCAGACGGAGTCCGGGTGGCTGCTCAACGGGGTGAAGTGCATGTCCGGGAACGGGACGGTCGCCGACGTCTTCCTGGTTCTGGCCAACACGGTGGTGAACTCCCGGAGCAGCGGCCTGTCGTTCTTCGCCGTGCCCCGCGAGTCTCCCGGTGTCGACGTCGGCCCGGATGTGGAGAAGGCGGGTTTCCGCTGCCTGCCCACCCCCACCATCACCTTCCGGGACGTCGCGCTGGAGCCGGTCACCCTCGTCGGCCGGGTCGGCGACGGTGAGGCGCTGCTGACCGAGCTTCTCGCGACGATCCGCATCGGCGGGGCGGCGTGCGGGACGGGAATCGTCACCGCCCTGCTCAGGGATGCCCTGGTGTGGGTCCGTGAACGCCGCCTGTACCCGGACGACCGGATGGACACCCTGAGCCACGTTCAGCTGACGCTGGGGCGGCTTTACGTCGAGCTCTGCGCGGCCCGCAGGCTGCTCGACGCCGCGACGAACCGGGTCGATCAGGGGCTGTCCTTCAGCCGCGAGAGCACCATGGCCAAATATGCCGCCACAGAGCTCGCGGTACGCGCGTCGAACGAGATCCTGCAGCTTCACGGATGGCGGGGGATCGCCACCGACTACGGCGTCGAGAAACGCTGGCGGGACTCACGTGTTCTGACGATCTTCGAGGGTTCGAGCGAGATCCAGCTGCGCCAGGTCTTCCGCGAGATGCGCAGAGCCGCCGCCGGCGCGGACGGCCTGTGACAGCGAGGCCTTGCCCACCGGGTTCATGAGCCGAGACCACCGGCACGGTGCCGGACATTTGATCAGGGACGATTTCGATCAGGACAGGGACCGCCGCCTGCGCCCGTATGCGCAGGCTCTCCGACCGCCGACTGGAGAACTGCGATGCCCATCTCGTGGGACGTTATCGACGACAATCTGGTGAACCCCGAATGGTATCTGGAGGATGACTACCGCGAGGCATTCCGCCGGCTACGCGACGAGGACCCGCTGCACTGGTCGGAGAACAGGGCATTCGGCCGCGACTACTGGGTGGTCACTCGGTACGACGACGTCAGGGCTGTCATCAGCGATCACGCGGCCTTCAGCTCCTCGTTCGACACGAGGTTTCCGCGGAACCCGCAGCGGCTGTCGACGGACCAGCGCCGGGCGCTCATGTTCGACGTCAGCGTCGTCATGATGGACCCGCCGTACCACACGGTCTACCGCCGGCCGATCAACAAGCATTTCAGCGTGCCCGCGATCGGTCGGATGCAGAGCGACATCGAGAAGATCATCGATGAGCTCCTCGCCGCCGTCGCAGGCCGGGGCGACTGCGACATCGTCGAGGACATCGCCGCGCGGCTGTCCATGAACGTGGTCTTCCGCCTGCTCGGTGTTCCGGAAGCCGACCGGCCGCGGCTGGCCGCGCACGCGTGGCAGGCCTTCGCGCCCGCCGATCCGCGCAACCACATCCCGGGGAGGTCTCCCGCAGAGATCTCCTTCATCGGCATCCAGGCCATCGCGCAGTACGCCCGCGACCTGGCGAAGGACCGCCGGGAGAACCCACGGGACGACCTCGCCACAGTGATCACCCAGCTTGTGGTCGACGGAACCCAGCTGGACAGCCATGAGGTCGCCGGCTGGTTCGTCACGCTCATCATCGCCGGGATCGAGACGACCAGGAACGCGATCTCCGCGGGCACCTGGCTGTTCCTGACCAACCCCGACCAGCTGGACCTGCTGCTGTGTGACCCGGAAACTCACAGCAGACGCGCCGGCGAAGAGGTCGTGCGGTGGGTGACGCCGGGCCGCGGTCGGCTCCGGGTCGCCCGCACCGCATACGAGATGCACGGGAAGACCATCCGGCCCGGTGACTGGGTGCTGGCCTTCCTCACGTCCGCGAACTGGGATGAGCGACGCTTCGAGAATCCCGAGGCGTTCGACATCACCCGGTTTCCCAACGATCATCTCGCGCTGGGCGCCGGCGTTCACCTCTGTCTCGGGCGGGCGCTCGCGCGCCTGGAGCTCGCGCTGCTGTGGCCGAAGCTCTTCACCGCCCTGCCGAACATGAAACTGGTCGACGACGGCCCCCCGCAGTGGCTGGTGGACCATCAGGTGTCGGGCCTGCGTTCGCTGCCGGTCACCTTCACACCCGCCGGGTGACGGGCAGGCCGACATCGGCGGTGCATGCCGTCGACCGGTATTCGGGTGCCACCGGCACCGGCGACCTGCGGCGCTCTACCGGCAGTGGCCCCGGACCCGGCCGAGGAGGTTTCATGAGTCCGGTGAAGCTGACAAAGCTCGCCCGGATGAGTTCGGGGCGCGTGACCGCCGCGTTTCTGATCAGCGGCACGGTCCACCTGGTACGGCCCGCCGTGTTCGAACCGGTGGTACCCCGGTGGCTGCCGCGCCCCCGCGAGATCGTCTACGTGAGCGGCGTCGCGGAGCTGGTCTGCGCGGGCGGGCTGCTCGCGGGAGCGCCGTGGGCCAGGAAGGCCAGTGCCGTGCTGCTCCTCGGAGTCTGGCCGGGCAACCTGCAGATGGCCCTCGACGCGACCGCGCAGGCACGCGCAGACGACAGACGACCGCGCGACCTCGCGTTCGCCACCGCGGCCTGGGCCCGGATGCCGCTGCAGATCCCGATGATCCGAGCGGTCCTCTCCACCGGCCACCCGCGCTCCGGGCCGACGAAAGGCTGACCGGCCGCGGCCGCTCAGCCGACCGCGGACCGGGGACCGGGTGGCCGGGGACCGGGTGGCCGGGGACCGGGTGGCCGGGGACCGGGGACCGGGGACTGGGGACTGGGGACCGGGGCACCTTGCCTCAGTCCACGCCTGACTGCAGGGAGTAGCGGAGCAGGGCCCCCACACCGTCGGCCGGTGACTCGGGCGTGTCCGGTGGGATGGCGTGGATGGAGGCGCCTGTTCCCAGCGCCGCCCGGACCAGCGCGTCCTCCCGTGCGGCCCGAACCGGCCGCCGCAGGCCGTCAGCGCCCGCCGGGTCGAGAGCGATCTCGGTGGCGTCGTCGCCGATCCATGCTGGTTCGTCCGCCGACGGGCTCTCGGCCAGCAGCAGTCGGCTCACCTGGCTGCGGCTCAGGGCGTAGGCGGTGGCCGCGGCCCCGTCGGAGGCCGCCAGCATCGGCCGGCCCGGCGATCCCGCCGGGGCGGGCCCGATACCTGCAGGCCCACCAATGCCATAGGGCCCGCTGGCCCCTGCCGGCCCACCGAGGCCGGCCTGCACCCCGGAGCCGACGCCTGCACCCGCGCCGACGAGGGTACGGGCGCGACCGCGGTACCGCTGGAACTCGGCCAGCAGCTCGGACCGGCGTCGCGCGACCTGCACGGCGAGAACCTCCGCGACCCGGGTCGCGAGATGATCCGCTGAACCGTCCCGGGCCCGGCTGCCCTGGACGACCACCACCTTGGCCGCAACCTCACCGGGCAGCTCGTCGCGCAGCAGGCTCAGCGCCTTCGGGTCGCCGGCGAGGATCACCACCTCCGCACCCGTCTCGCGGCAGGCGCGGGCGATCAGCTCCGCGTCGTCCTTCGCGCCGTGCTTCCAGTGCTCTTCGACGTGGCTCTCGTACCGCCGCTGCGCCCAGCCGCCGGCATGCGCCTTGTGCCACGGCGGACGGGTCGTGTCCTGCGAGATCGCCTCCGCCGGCAGCGGCCCACCGGCATATGCGAGGACGTCCACCCCGAGCCGGTCGACGACGGCGACCACGTGGGGAAGCCGGGAATCCATCCAGTCCAGCACGGGCAGCAGGTGCGGCAGCCCGCCCACCGCGAGGACGTCGACGTCCGACCGCCCGGGCAGCCACTGCGTGAGGCACGTCCGCGCCTGCTTCCCCTCGCCTGACACGACGACCACCCGGGTACCGCCCTCACGCTGGTACCGGTCGCCCCGCTCCGCCATGAGCAGCTCGCGGACCTCCGGCCCGATACCGAGCCGTTCGAGTTCCGCGACGATGTCGCGCCACCGCAGGTCGTACAGGTGCGCCGCGTTCTCCAGGACGGGGTTGCTGCTCGCGTACGCGGTCACGTACCGGCCGGGTGAAGCATAGAGATCACGCACCGTGCCGATGTCCATGTGAACTCCTCCGTCCGCTCCCGGCAGCCGCCTGCCGGCATCTGACCCGGAGCGTCACAGGACCTGATCGGAGGTCCCGTCGTCGGTCCACATCCGGGGCGCTGCCCCGAACGACGTCTCAGGGAAGGGCTGCCCTCCTGGTGAAACGCCAACCTCCCCGGCGGATCCAGGCGGCACGGACGGCGCCGGTCAACTGAAGCCAAGCTGTCGAATCCCGTCAGCGGCGATGATCGGGAGGAGCGGGCAGTTTCAACTCCCGGATGCCAACGCGGGTCAGGGAGTACGAGCACGGGCCGGCAACATCGGTAAGGGGCTCGATTCTGGCCCAGTGCTGGACGACCATGCAGAGCATGTCCCACCGTGGCATGCTGCCGCTTTTCGTAAGAAAAATGCCTTTAACATTATGTAGCAAGAACAGCCGCTTCTCGGCTGGTCGATGCCGGATCCTGACATCACGGGTGATCAATACCAGGCCGGCGTCGCCCACGTAGGGCAGCCACTCGATGTCCAGCGCTCCCACCCAAATCGGGCAACGCCGGTGACCGGGATAGACAACGTCGGCACGGACGGCGGCGAGGGCTTTTCCCAAGGGCAGGGTGTTCTCGTCGACGAAGAAACGCGGCCTGAGGTCAGGGGCAGCGTTCATGCTCAGGCCGCGCTCTCCTCCCGGTCGCGGAGGCGAGCCTCATACCGCACTGCGGCCTCGACATCGGTCTCGGGGAGCTCGTAGGCCTCGGCGACCTCCGCGATGGACTCGCCAGCGGACCACAGCTCGTACAGGTTCGCCGTGCGGGTGTTACGCACGACCGGGGAGCCGAAGCCACGCAGCGGGTCGAGCACGACCTGCCGAGCGGCCGAGTCGGGATAGATGCGCAGCGCCTCGTCGCCACCACCACCGTCGCCGGAGGCGAACTCGACCTTCTCGAAGAAGTCCTGCGCCCTGGGCGCCAGGACGAGCTGGCCGTCGTGGACGCGGACCATCGACAAGGCGGTCGCAAGGCCGACCTCCTCCTGGACCTCCATCACAACATCGCGGCCGAGGACATAGGGGCGCGCGTGGGCGAGGGGGTAAAGCACACCGAAGCGATCACGAAGCCGCTGGACAACGACGCGCATCCGCTGCAGCGAGATTCCGCGGACGCGGTACTCCCGCAGATACCCTGCCTCGACGAACTCCCCCCAGGTAACCAGCTCGCTCCCCGTGTGTTCGGGACGGATCACCGGCTCGTAGTGGATCTGCCCGCGCGTGTAGCCATCGATCCACGACCGCAGCCGAGCCGGCTTCACCGCGAGCAGACGAGCAGCCTCACCCATCGAGTAGATCTCGCGTTCGAGCACCACGGCAGCCACGTCACCATCATGACGCCCCACTCGCCGGTGACCGCTGCTCTCGGCCCAGTCCGGGCCAGGTCGGCACATTCAGACCACAGCGGACCGACAGCGATCTCATTCACATGCGACGCCGTCGTGGTCACGGTCAAGACTGCTGCTGTAGCCCGGCTGGCCCCGGTACAGCGGAGCCGCGCCAGCCGCGCGTGCCTCGGCGCAGGACCCGAAGGAGACGCCGGCCGGCGCCGGATCCGCAGGCGGTTGCGTCTGCGCGGGTTGCGCGGGAGCCGCGGGAGGTTGCGTCTGCGCAACCTCCGGTGCCGGCGCTTCGGCCTGCTGCTGCGCCACCTGTGTCGGGGCGGCAGCGGGGGGCTGGGTCCGCTGCTGTACCGCCTGCGTCGAGGGAGCAGGCGGCGGGGCCTGCTGCTGGACAGGCGCAGTCGCGGCCGGACGTGAAGGCGACGCGGTAACCGTGGTTGCGGGCGGCACGGACACGAAGGTGCTCGGCGTCGTGAAGCCCGTCGGAGTCGACGAAGTGATGACCTTGGTCGGGCTGCTCGTAGCAGTCTCCTGCTCCTCCGGTGGCGCCGCCAGCAAGCCGACAACGAGCAGCAGCAGGAAAACTCCGATGACCCCGCTTGCGATCGGATGCCGGCGGATCCAGGCAAGGACCCGGTAGCCCAGCACAGACAACTGACGCGACATGTCGCGATCCCCCCTCGCTCGTCCACCCCCGTGGAGACGAGCGGCGAGCAGATTAGCGGACCACCCGATTCCCTTATCCGGCGGGTGGCGCCCGAAAGTGCGGGGCCGGTCGGAACCGAGCGGCCCGCGAAGGTTGGAACGGTCACCCACCCTCAACGGCGAGACCTGGGCGACCTCCCAGCTGTCCCGGCGGACGCGGTGCCGGCAACGGCAACGGCAACGGGCAGCGCGGCCGCCGGAAGCAGGCCGAGAACATCACGCCGCTCACATCTCACGGCCCAAAGTCCCGGAATGCTGAGAGTCCGAGTCGACGACGAAAAGGCTCATCGCCGGATCAGGGATCGGTGTCCTTCTTCGACCGGAGCAGAACCTTGTGGTCGGTGCCGATGACGGTTCCAGCGGCCGGTTCCTGAGAGACGACCTGCCAGTTACGGTCCAGGATCAGCGCACGTCCCTGCCCGGTCGCGTCCTCCTCGGCGAGATAGTAGAAGCCCGCCGCCTGGAGTGTGTCCTGCGCCAACTGGTGGTCCAGACCCACGACGTTCGGCACAGCCTTCGAGTCCGTCGCAGGTGCCACCGCCGCAGGCGCGGGGGCAGCGGCAGGTGCTGTGGTCGGGCCAGCGACGGGAACGCCTGCGGTGTTCGCAGGCGCGACGACGGCCACCGAAGACGCTGTGGACGTCTCCTCTCCCCCACCGGCGGCAAGTCCGATCACGACGAGAAACAGGAATACTCCCCCACCGATACCGATCTTCGCGTTACGGGACAGTCCCTTCTTCTCCGGTGGTCGGGGCTGCCCAGGTGGCTGCCTGTATTCATAGCGGCCGTAGTCCTGCGGCGGATAGTCGTATTGCGGATCCCGCCGCCCGGACTGGCCGTCGGCTCGGTAGCCACCGGACTCCCGCGGGCGGCCGTAGCGATCCGACGGCGGATCATACCGACCGCTTCGATCGTCGTATCGATCCGGCGGCGAGTCGTACCGACCGCGCCGATCGTCATAGCGATCCGGCGGCGGATCAGACCGACCAGTTCGATCGTCATTGCGATAACTCACGTTCTGAATCCCCCCTGGCATATCAGACCGCAGACGCTAGTGACCGCTCACCGACCGGCAGACAGCAATCCGGATGATTGTCGAGGAGTTGACCACACAACGATCATCCATAGACCAAACCGTGGAAGTGGCCAACAGGTGGGCCGTGCATGTCACATCAGCCGCAGGGTGTTCTCGTCGACGAGTGGGCCCGGTCGGCACATTCAGACCAGACTGGACCGACCTCGGCGGGCGCTGATCCGGCCGAGGGCTTCTCTGTTGGTGCAGGTCCGTCAGGTTGAGCACACATCGGTAACCCGGACGGGCGCCCGGCCCGACCGGAAATCCGGTGGACGGCGGTCGGTTGGGGGCGGCATGCTGCGCCTCATGCGAGCCTGAGTCGCCATCCAGTCGATCATCTCAGCGGCCGGTGCCCGGACGGCACCAGCCGTGGGTTCCCCCTGCCTTCGCACAGGAATGACTGATGGAGACTCACGAATACGCATGCCATGACGGGGTCGGCCTGAGCACGCTGATCCGCCGGGGCGAGGTTAGTGCCACCGAGGTCGAACAGGCCGCCCGCAGCGCCCTGACGAGCATGAACGAGAAGATCAACGGGCTGGCCGCCCCGCTGTTCACCCCGGCTCTGGAGCACGGGAACGGTCCGTTCTCCGGGGTGCCGTTCCTCATCAAGGACATCGGCCCGATGGCCCGGGGCGTCCGTTTCTTCTGCGGCAGCCGCGCCCTCGGCCCGGGTGTGCCGGCTCAGGAGGACCACGAGCTCATGTCGCGTTTCCGGGCGGCAGGGCTGGTCACGATGGGCCTGACGACCGCGCCGGAGCTGGGTCTCAACTTCGCCACCGAAGCGGTCCGGTACGGGCCGACCCGCAACCCCTGGGACCTCGGCCGCGGGGTCGGCGGCTCCAGCGGCGGCGCCGCGGCCCTCGTGGCGGCCGGCGCCGTCGCGCTTGCCCACGGCAACGACGGCGCGGGCTCGCTGCGCATTCCCGCGTCGTGCTGCGGGCTGGTCGGGCTGAAGCCGAGCCGCGGGCGCACCCCCGTCGGCACCGACACCGGGATGGGCCTGCTCGGGATGCTCAGCGAGTTCGCCCTGACCAGAACCGTCCGCGACACTGCCTGGCTGTTGGACGCCGTCGCCGGCCCGGCGCCCGGCGATCCGTTCGCCGTCGCGGCACCCACCCGCCGCTTCGCCGACGAGGTCACCGCGGATCCAGGTCGACTCCGGGTGGCCGTCACCACCCGGGCCTGGTCCGGGGGTGCGGTGGACGGTGAGGTGGCACAGGTGGCCGTGCGGGCCGCCGAATGTCTGGCCGGGCTCGGTCATCATGTTGACGTCGCCAGCCCGGCCGTCGACTGGGAGAGCGTGGTCAGCGCGGTGGCGGCGGAGGCGGCGGCCGCCGCGGCGCCTTTCCTCCTGGCGCCGCGGCAGCCACCGGCCGAGCGGCTGGAGGCCGTCTCCCGGGTGATGATCGCTGCCGCCCGGGAGCGCCGTGCCGTCGATCTGGTGGCCGGGCTGAACGCGGCCGGGCGGGTCAGCCGGACGGTCGCCGGGTTCTTCTCGGACACCGACCTGCTGGTCACGCCCACCCTCGCGCAGCCGCCCGCGCCCCACGGCACGCTGAACTACGACGAGGACGGGTACACCGTCGAAAGCTGGCTACGGCGCCTGTTTGACCACGGCCCATTCACCGCGGTGTTCAACATCACGGGCCAGCCCGCGATCAGCCTTCCGCTCGGCGAAAGCGCTGGCGGGCTGCCGATCGGGGTGCAGGTCGTCGCCGCGCACGGCCGTGAGGATCTGCTGCTGCAGGTCGCCGCACAGCTCGAGCGGGCGCTGCCCTGGGCGCACCGCACACCGACGGTGCACGCCAGCCGCCGCTGAGCCACCGGCACCACCGGATCGTTCGTACCGAGTGCCCCCTGACATCGCGGCTCCGGCGCAGCTGCGCGGCGCACAGGATCAGGGGGCCTCGGCTCCGGTCCTCCACGCGGCGTATTCGGACCGTGCGGCGTCAGCCGATGGCGGCGGGCATGCTGTCCCAGCCGCGCACGGTGGTGGTGGGCTTGCGGGTCGCGTTCGCCAGGTCGACGTCCCATTCGGGGAAACGGTTGAGCACCTCGTCGAGGGCGATGCGGCCCTCCATACGGGCCAGCGCGGCGCCGAGGCAGAAATGGGTGCCGTGGCCGAAGGTCAGGTGCTGGCTGATCCGGCGGTGGATGTCGAAGCGGTCCGGGTCGGTGAACTGCCGCTCGTCCCGGTTGGCGGACGACAGCATGAGCAGCAGGGCGCTGCCCGCCGGCACCGTCTGCCCGTGGTATTCGACGTCCTCGGTGATGTATCGGGCGACGTGCGGCCCGGGCGGCTCGAAGCGGAGCAGCTCCTCGATGGCGTTCGGGATGAGTGAACGGTCGGCGGCGAGCTGCGCCCGCTGGTCGGGGTGCTCCGCGAGGAGCTTGCCGAGCCAGCCGAACAGGTTGCCGGTGGTCTCGACGCCCGCTCCGGCGATGACCGCAAGAAAGATCAGAATCTCGTCCTTGGTCAGCCGCCGGGTCGTGCCGGAGGCGTCCTCGAACTCGACGCTCAGCAGCTCGGTGATGAGGTCGTCGGACGGGTTCTTCTCCCGCCAGGCCACGTAGTCGGCGTAGAACTCACCGTCGAAGTACTTCTCCTTGGTCACCTTGAGTGGTTTTCCACGCTCGTTGCGCAGGCCGCGCTGCGCGTGGTCACGCACCGTCGGATGTTCCGCGTCGGGGATGCCGACGAGCATGCCGATGGCGCGCATCGGCAGCTCGTCACCGAGGTCGATGACGAAGTCGAAGCGGTCCGCGCCCTCGAAGGGCTCCAGGCAGGCGATGCAGAAAGCCCGGATCTTCTCCTCGATGGCTCTCATCTTCTTCGGGGTGAAGGCGCGGGACACCAGGACACGGTGCACGGTGTGCAGCGGCGGGTCCTCGTTGATGAAAACCCCGGGTGGCATGACCGGATCGGCCTTGATGACCTCGAGAATGTCGCCCTTCGCCGAGCTGAGGCGCTTCAGGTCCTTCAGCGCGGCGCTGACATCGGCGAAACGGCTCAACCCCCAGAAGTCGAGCTTCTCGTTGTGGTAGAGCGGCGACTCTTCCCGCAGGCGACGGTAGACCGGGTACGGATCCACGTCGATTTCGATGTCGTATGGATCGTAATAGAGATCGCCCTGGCTCACGGACCCTCCTCGAACCGAGATTTACAGGCGTATAGCACGGGGTCAGATGCCGGCCGGGCCCGGGCCGCCGTTGACGTAGAGGGTCTGACCCGAGCAGAAGCTGGCGGCGTCGGAGGCGAAGAACAGCACGGCGCTGCCGATCTCGTCGGGTTCCCCCAGCCGCCCGGACCCGTTCATCAGGCCGATCGCGTCCGGGTCGAGGCCGTAGCGGGCGGCGTCGTCGGTCAGCGTGGCGGCCCGGACCGCCCCGACGGCGATCGCGTTGACCCGGATGCCCCTGCCCGTCCAGGCGGCGGCCATCGACCGGGTCAGGCTGTTGACCCCGGCCTTCGCCGCACCGTACGGCGCGGCCTGCGGCATCCCGAGCAGGCTGGCGCCCGAGGAGATGTTCACGATCGCGCCCCCACCCTGGCTCAACATGGGCTCCGAGGCGGCCCGGGAGAGGAACCACACGCTGCCGAGGTTGAGCGCCAGCACCTGGTGCCACTCGTCCTCCGTCCACCGACGCAGCGACTTCGTCTCGGCGCCGCCGGCGCAGTTGACGAGGATGTCGAGCCGGCCCAGCTCGGCCAGGGTGGTGTCGACGAGCTGATGGCACTGCTGCGCACTGGTCACGTCGGTCGGCAGCGCGAGCGCGCGTCGGCCCAGCGCCTCGACGTCCTTCACCGTGGATTCCAGCGGCTCCACCCGGCGCCCGGCGAGCACGACGTCCACGCCGTATTCGGCGAGCGCCAGCGCCGCACCCCGGCCGATCCCGGTCCCCCCGCCGGTGATGACGGCGACCCGCCCGTCGAGCGCGAAACGGTCCCTCACGTGAGCGCCCCTCCGTTGACCGCGATGACCTGGCCGGTGAGATAGCCGGCCTCGTCCGTGCACAGGAACGCGCAGACCGAGGCGATGTCATCACCGGTACCCAGCCGGCCGACCGGGACCATCCGCGCCAGCGTCTCGGCCCTGGGCAGGTGTTTCGACGCCTGCATGGACCGCAGCATCGGGGTGTCGGCGGTGAACGGCGGAATCGTGTTCACCGTGATCCCGCTGGCGGCGTATTCCAGCGCCAACGTCTTGGTCAGCGCGATGACGCCGCCCTTGGACGCCGCATAGTGGGCCTGGCGGGCGACCCCCGTCTGGCCCGCCGCCGAGGAGATCGTGACGATGCGACCCCAGCCGGCCGCCGTCATGTCGGTGATCGCCGCCTGTGCGCAGTGGAACGTCCCCGTCAGGTTGACCTCGAGCGCCTGCGACCAGACCTCGTACGTCAGCTCCTCGAAAGGCACGAACCCCGAGACGCCGGCACTGGTGACGAGGATTCCGACCGGCCCGAGCTCGGCTCGCACCACCTCGAACGCCTTGTCCACCGACGCCCGGTCGGCGACATCCACCCCGACGGCGGCCGCCCGGCTGCCCCCTGACCGCAGCCGGGCGGCCACCTGCTCCGCGGCGTCGACATCCAGGTCGAGCACCCCTACCGCGCTGCCCTGGCGAGCCAGATGCGCGCAGATCGACAGGCCCAGCCCCGACGCACCACCGGTCACCACCGCGACCCGACTCAACCTGGCCAACCTTCGCCTCCTCGCCACTCACCCACGGTCGCAAAGCACCCCACGCAGGAGCACTCTGTACGAATGTATGGCGCAATGCTATACGTTCGTAAAATTTTGTCCAGGGGCCCGTTTTGGAGGACCCTGGGGCCACTCGCGAAACCACGTCAACCAAGATCACCAATCGAGGCGGGTGCGGCCGAGATCGCCGCCCGAAGATCATGGGATTTTGGTTGTCCCGACGACCAAAATCCTCAACTCTTGCCCGGCAGCAACGGCTGCCCGAAGCTCGGGATTCGGCGGCGGCACGAACACGGCCAAAATCCTCAGCTCTCGCCTAGCAGGAACGGCAACGCTTGTAGGCAGCCTCGACTTGCGCGGGTCGCTGCGGGCTCGTCGCACGGAGGTAGGGCACGGTGGGGGCCATGAGCGCCCCAGCCGAGCCCGAGCAAAGCGCCGGAAACGTGCGATCCCCCGAGCGCACGCGTTCCCCCAAGGGCATGGTGCGGATCCCGGGCGGGACGTTCCTCATGGGGTCGGATCGGTTCTATGCCGAGGAGCGGCCCGTTCATCCGGTGGCGGTGGACGGGTTCTGGATGGATGAGCATCCGGTGACGGTCGCGAGGTTCCGCGCGTTCGTGAAGGCGACCGGCTATGTGACGGTCGCGGAGCGGGAGATCGATCCGGCGGACTACCCGGGCGCCGACCCCGCCGGGCTGGTGCCCGGGGCGCTGGTCTTCCGGATGACGTCCGGTCCGGTGGACCTGGACGACTGGCGACGCTGGTGGTCGTACGAGCCGGGGGCCTGCTGGCATCGGCCGCTGGGTACCGGCAGCACGGTGCACGGGCGGGAGCGGCATCCGGTGACGCAGGTGGCGTTCGCGGATGCCGCAGCGTACGCGGCGTGGGTGGGCAAGGACCTGCCGACGGAGGCGGAGTGGGAGTTCGCCGCCCGGGGCGGCCTGGACGGGGCGGTCTTCGTCTGGGGCGACGAGTTCACGCCGAAGGGGCGGCGGATGGCCAACATCTGGCACGGCGCCTTTCCCTGGCAGTACGTCCCGGCGTCGGCGAAGCAGCCGATGCCCGGTACGACACCGGTGGGTTCGTTCCCGCCGAACGGCTACGGACTGTGCGACATGGCCGGCAACACCTGGGAATGGACGGCCGACCACTACCTCGATCGGCATCCGGACCCGACCCCCCGGCCCTGTTGCGCCCCACGCAACCCGCGTGTCGACCGTCCAACCGCGACCGCGACCGCGACCACGGCCACGACTGCGGCCGCGACCGCACCGGCGTCGGCGTCGGCGTCGGCGTCGGCAGGACGGTTTCCGCGCCGAGTGACGAAGGGCGGCTCGCACCTGTGCGCGCCCAACTACTGCCTGCGCTACCGACCGGCCGCCCGCAGTGCCCAGAGCGAGGACACCGCGACCTGTCACCTCGGCTTTCGCTGCGTCATCCGCTGATCGACCCGACGGCCGCCCCGTTGAGAACGGAGGAACACGACATCCCGGTGCGCCGGGCCGCATCGGGCATTGCTCGTGCTCGCGCCTGCCGGGAGGCGGCCGGGCCTCGCAGGCCCGAGACTGCTGGCAGCCGCCGCTCGCCGGCGCCGTGCACGAGGGCTGGGTACCGCCACGGGGGCCGGGTACCGCCGCGCGCGTGAGGAGTTGGGCCATGCCAGACACGTTCCGCGGTGTCGTCAATCTGGACGTCCGCGACTCGGTGCCCGACTGGGGGCCGTACGAGCAGCCGAAGGCGGCCGCCGGCTCGCCCAACGTCGTGTTCATCGTCCTCGACGACGTCGGCTTCGGGGCGATGAGCTGCTACGGAGGCCCGATCAGGACACCGAACATCGATCGCATCGCCGCGAACGGCCTGCGCTACGCCCAGTGGCACACCACCGCCCTGTGCTCGCCGACCCGCTCGGCGCTGCTGACCGGGCGCAACCACACCACCAACGGGATGGCCTGCATCAGCGAGGCCGCGATCGGTTTCCCCAGCGGCAACGGCCGCATCCCGCCCGAATGCGCCACCCTCGCGGAGGTCCTCGTCGACAGGGGGTACCGCACCGCGCTGGTCGGTAAATGGCACCTCACCCCGGAGGACGAGATGAACCTCGCCTCCACGAGACACAACTGGCCCACCGGCCGCGGCTTCGAGCGGTTCTACGGCTTCCTCGGTGCCGAGACCAGTCAGTGGTACCCCGACCTCATCCACGACCAGCACCCCGCCGAGCAGCCGTCCCGGCCCGAGGACGGCTACCACTTCAGCGTCGACATCACCGACAAGGCCATCCGGTACATCGACGACGTCAAGGCCATCGCCCCCGAACAGCCCGTCTTCCTCTACTACGCGCCCGGCTGCGCCCACGCCCCGCACCAGGCGCCACCCGAGTGGATCGAGCGGTACCGGGGCCGGTTCGACGCCGGCTACGAGGCGATGCGCGAGGAGATCCTCGCCCGTCAGAAGGCGCTGGGACTCGTCCCGGAGAACACCGAACTGCCGCCGTTGAATCCGATCGGTACCCCGGAGACCCGCCACGGGCCCGGCGGCGAGCCGTTCCCACCGCTGGACTTCACCCGCCCCTGGGCGGAGCTGAACGAGGACGAACGCAGGCTGTTCGCCCGGATGGCCGAGGTCTACGCCGGATTCCTGTCGCACTGCGACGACCAGATCGGCCGGCTGCTCACCTACCTCGAGGAGATCGAGCAGCTGGACAACACGATCTTCGTGGTGGTGTCCGACAACGGCGCGAGCGGTGAGGGCGGCCCCAACGGCTCGGTCAACGAGAACAAGTTCTTCAACAATGTCGCCGATGACCTCGCCGAGAACCTCGACATGCTCGACAGGCTCGGCGGCGTCGAGACGTACGGCCATTACCCCAATGGCTGGGCCATGGCCTTCAACACACCGTTCAAGATGTGGAAGCGGTACTCCTTCAACGGCGGGACCTGCGACCCGTGCATCATCTCCTGGCAGGCCGGTATCAAGGCCCGCGGTGAGGTCCGCGACCAGTACCACCACGCGGTCGACATCGTCCCCACCGTCCTCGACTGCCTCGGCCTCGAGCTGCCCGGGACGGTCAAGGGCTACCCGCAGATCCCGCTGCAGGGCGTGAGCATGCGCTACAGCTTCGACGCCGCTGCCCTGCCGTCCGCCAGGAGCACGCAGTTCTACTCCATGCTCGGTACACGCGGCATCTGGCACCAGGGCTGGAAGGCGGTCACCACGCACCCCGCGCTCAGTGGCTGGGGCAGCTTCTCCCAGGACACCTGGGAGCTCTACCACGCCGAGGTCGACCGCTCCGAGATCACCGACCTCGCCGAGCAGGAACCCTGGCGGCTGGCCGAGCTGATCGGCCTGTGGTTCTACGAGGCCGGCGTCAACCATGCGTTCCCCCTCGACGACCGCTCCCCGCTGGAGGTCCTGGCCACCCCGCGCCCCGCGCTGACCCCGCCCCGCGACCGGTACGTCTACCGGCCCGGCGGCTCCGAGGTCCCCGAGTCCGTGGCGGTCAACATCCGCAACCGCTCGTACGCCATCGGCGCGCTCGTCGACCTGCCCGCCGGCCCGGAGGCGTCCGGTGTGCTGTTCGCCCACGGCGGTCGCTTCGGCGGTCACGCGCTCTACATCAAGGACGGCCGGCTGACGTACGTGTACAACTTCCTCGGCAGCGAGGAGCAGCGAATCATCGCCACCGAAGCCCTGCCGACCGGCGAGAAGATCATTCTCGGAGCCTCCTTCGACAAGGACGGGGAGGCGTCCCCCGGCGTCGCCACCGGCATTCTCAGCCTCCACCACGGCGACCGGAAGGTCGGCGAGGGGCGCATCCGGACCCAGCCCGGCAGGTTCACCCTCGCCGGCGAGGGCCTCAATGTCGGCCGGGACGGCGCCGACGCCGTCGCCTCCGACTACCGCGGGCAGGCCCCCTTCACCTTCACCGGCGGAACCCTGCACCGGGTGGCCGTCGACGTCAGCGGCGAGCCGTACGTCGACCTCGAACGCGAGGCCGAGGCAATGCTCGCCCGCGAGTAGGCGACCGCACCGGGACAACGCACCACGAGAACGCACCACGAGAACGCACCGGGATAATCAGCCATGGCTGAATCCGCCCCGGGTTATCTGGCGACCGTCGCGGCGGCGTATGACGGTGTGGCCGAGGTGTACTCGGAGCTTTTCGCCGGCGTGCTCGACCACCAGCCGCTGGAGCGTGCGCTGCTGTCCGTGTTCGCCGACCTCGTCCGCCCCCTGCCTGGCCCGGTCGCGGACCTCGGCTGCGGGCCGGGCCACGTGACGGCCCACCTGCGCGGGCTGGGGCTGGACGTGTTCGGCGTGGACCTGTCGCCGGAGATGGTCGCCCTGGCTCGGAGCACGCATCCGGGGCTGCGGTTCGAGGTGGGCACGATGACCGCGCTGAACCTGCCGGACCGCACGCTCAGCGGTGCCCTCTGCCGTTACTCGTTCATCCACACCCCGCCCGCCGACCTTCCCGACGCCCTCGCGGAGGTGCACCGCGTGCTGGCACCCGGCGGCCATCTGCTGCTCGGCTTCCTGGCCACCGACGAGCCCGACGCCGAGGTGCACACCTACGACCACCGGGTGACCGGCGCCTACCGCTGGCCGCCCGGCCAGCTCACGGAGCTGGCGGCGCAGGCCGGGCTGGTCGAGGTCGCGCAGCTGGTACGAACACCGACAGACGGGGAACGGGGCCGCCAGGCACAGCTGCTGGCCCGCCGCCCGCTGGGGACATAGGCGGCGAAGCTCAACTCCTCATGCCCTCCTCATACAGGAGGTAGCGCCCCCGGCCCTGCCGCTTGGCGGAATACATCGCAATGTCAGCCGCGTTGAGCAGTTCCTCGGGGTCAAGGAGCCCCGGGCCGGACAGCGCGACGCCGACGCTGGCGGCGACCGTCGGCCTGTCGCCGCGCCTGGCCAGTGCGAGCGCATCGACGACATGACCGGCGATCGTCTCGACCGCACCAACCGTCGCGATCTCCTCGCAGAGCACCGCGAACTCGTCGCCGGCGAACCGCGCCACGACATCGGCGGGCCGGACGGTTCGCCGCAGCCGGCCCGCGACCTCACGGAGCAGATCGTCACCCGCGCGATGGCCCAGCGTGTCGTTCACTGCCTTGAAGCCGTCGAGATCGACGAACAGGACAGCCACCCGACCGCTTCTCCGCCGGGAGCGGAGAAGCGCCCTGCCAAGATTCCGCAGGAACGAGGTCCGGTTCGGCAGCCCGGTGAGAGCGTCGTGCAGCGAACTGCGCCGCGCGGCGTCCGCGCGGGTGCGCTCGGCCTCACGCGCACGTGCCAGCATCAGACCGAGCGAGATCTGGCCGGCGATCGCCTCGACGAAATCCCGGTAGTCCTGATCCAGCGCAAGCAGGTCGCTGACCCCGATGACGAGGAGGCCGGCGGGCGTGGCAGTGGCAGCCGGGCGGTTCCTCAATGCCACCACCAACGCGGTTGCCGGCGCGGGAGAACCGCCGGCCAACTGGACGGACTCCCACTCCGGAAGCCGCGAGACAACCCGCCCGCCCGCCAGCGACGTCGCATCCACCACCTCAGGCAGGACGCCACTGCGATCGAGCACCGCGAGCGCATGCCGGGTCGCCCGTCGCTCTCCCAGTCCTGATGCCGCGACCGCCAGCGGCGCCGACAAGGACGGAAGCCTGTCCCAGAGCACCACGATGCTGTACGGAATATCCTCCGGATATTTTTCCAGCACTGCGGGGGTACGGGTGCATACGGAGCGCTGCGTCCGCAACCGCGTAAGGGTGGCGGTGAGCTCCCGCTGACAGGCCAGGCGCCTGGAATGGATCAGTTCTCGGGTCGTCTCCTGATACGTCGACAGGACTCCGGCTATACGCGCACCATCGGAAATTTCCCTTATGGGACTGAACGAAAAGGTGAAGTACGCCTCCTCCAGGTAGCCGTGCCGCCGAATCAGGAGGCGTTTGTTCGCCGACCACGTCGCCCCGCCCCCGGACATCACCTGGGCCGACAGAGGGTACAACTCGTCCCAGACCTCCGGCCAGACCTGCCGGAGCGGCATGCCCATAGCAGCCGGATGTTTGTCGCCGAGATTAGGTATACACGGGTCGTTGTAAATGTATGCGAGCTCCGATCCCCACATGACAATCATCGGGAACCGGGACTCCAGGCAGATGCACACCGCTGTCCGCAGGCTCGGGCTCCAGTCCCGAGGCGGGCCCAGTGTCGTGGCGGACCAGTCCTTGGCCGCGAGTACGCGGCCTGCCGCTCCAGATGCCGCAAACAGTGACTCCGGGTCCATGCCACGCCCGCGCCCCAGGGCCCGGGACGAGACAGGCCGACCCGTACCCCCAGCACCGCGGGCGCTCATGGACCGCGGAGCATCCGCGCGTGTCCTGGACCGTGCCGTCGCCCATCGACCCCCATCCGCCATCGCCCGACGCCCACCGGCCGCATGACACGTCATCTGGCCGACCGTCCGACGCTCCCTTGGCGGCACGGTGAACGCCCGTTGTCCGCAGCAACACCACATGTGTCCCCCGGCACCGAGCCACACAAGCAATCAGGACGCCCGTCAGCTCCCGTCCGGTCGCCGCACAGGAACACCGCGGCGTTCGCGATGTCCTCGGGGCGGCCGGCGCGGCGGAAGCGCGAGCGCGGCGATGATCGCGGGCCGCGAGCGCGGCGGTGATCGCGGGCCGCGAGCGCGGCGGTGATCGCGAGCCCGAGGCCTGACGCCCCGCCCGTCAGGACCGCGGTGGTCCCTTCGAAGCGCATGCGTGTCCGTCCTTGCTGATGGTGAGGGTGGCTTGACAGTGCCCGAGTGTGGCGCCCATCATGCCGCTAATCAAGCGATCGATTTTTTCTTCGGCCGGTGGTCCCCGCACGACCCCCGCACACGGAAACCCTTCGACCCTGTTTCGCCCTGCTCGAGGAGGTCTGGACTGATGACGATCAAGGCGGCGCAACCGACACAGCCGACGCGGCCGGCGCAGCCGACCCGGCCCGGGGAGTGGCTCGACGACCCGGCGACTGGGCTGTCGGGCCTGCACTCCGCGCCGGCCGACTTCCAGTGGAAGATTCCCACCGAGCGCTACACCTCGCCGGAAATCGCATTACAGGAACGCGAGCTGGTCTGGAAGAAGACCTGGCAGATCGTCGGCCGGGCCGACGAACTCGCGAAGGCCGGTGACTGGAAGACCTACCAGCTCTTCGACCAGTCCTTCATCGTGGTGCGAGGCCGCGACGACGTGATCCGGGGCTTTGTGAACGCCTGCCGCCACCGCGGCAACCTGCTGTGTGCGGAGCGCTCCGGCACCTCACGCCAGTTCCTCTGCCAGTACCACTTGTGGTCCTACGACCTGGAGGGCAACTGCCGGGGCATCCTGCGCGAAAACCTCGCGGGCGTCGACAGGAATAACGTCCCGTTGCTTCCCGTTCCGGTGGAGACGTTCGGCGGTTTCGTCTTCCTGAATCCCGACCCTGAGGCGAAGCCGCTCGCCGAGTACCTCGGCCCCGAGGTCGTCGAGCTGCTCCAGCCCTACACGATGGACCAGTTCATAACCGTCATGGACGTCGAGGAACCCCTCGAATGCAACTGGAAGGTCGTCATGGATGCCTTCCAGGAGGGCTACCACATCTGGGGCGTCCACCCGCAGCTCCTGAACGTGATCTTCCCGGACCCGGAGACGGGCCGTTACCGGTTCCTCGGCGACCACAGCGTCGCGACGACACCGTTCGACGTGCCCAGGGGCGAGCAGTTCGGCCCGGAGGAGCAGGTCGCCGGAATCCGCAAGCTCCCCGAGACCTTCCCCGCGATTCCGCTGATGCTTCCTCGTTTCGAGGAGCTCGTCGCCGAATACCGCGGCGCCGACGGCACCCTCGTCTTCCCGGAGGGCGTCACCGCGCGCACGCTGCTACAGCGGGCCACCCGCGACACGCTCACCGGAATGGGTCTGGACGTCAGTGGGCTGACGGACAACCAGATGACCGACAACCAGGGCTGGGTGCTGTTCCCGAACTTCTTCATGACGGTCCGCGCGGGCGAGTGCCACATCGTCATGCCCACCCCGCACCCCTCTGGTGACCCGAACCGATGCGTCTGGCGGGTCGCCAGCTACATGTACCTGCCGACGGAGCTCGCCGAGGTGGCGAAGGTGGAGCCGACAGTCGTCACGGAGCCGGGCAGCCACACCTATTTCGAAGCGCTGCAGCAGGACTACGAGCAGATGCAGCGCCAGCAGGCCGGGCTGCGCAACAGCCGCCTGGAGTTCGAGACGATAACCCGGGAGGAGATCGTCGTCGCGGCCTTCCACCATGTGCTCAACGGTTACCTGGCCGGCGCGAAGTCCTGACCGGCTGACCGGCTGACCGCGCCGCCGGGCCGCCGCGCGGCGCAGGTCCGCAGTTCCCCGCCCTCACCCTCATTCCTGGGAGCATCGCTATGGCGCTCGCGCTGCACGACCTCGACGAGGTCATCGGCGACCACACCGGTCTCGCCCGGGCCGCGCTGGAATACACCCGGCTGATGAAGAAACTGGTCGACGCGGGCAAGGAGCCCGGTTTCTCGGCCGAGCGCTGGGCGCCTGTCGCCGAGCTGGTCGCGGTTGACACCTTCGAACGGATCGGCCCGTTCAAGGAGGTCATGAACTGGGCGGAATACGTCGCGTTCCTCACCCGGTGGGCGCAGATCTCCGAATGGGAATGCTCGTTCAGGCGGGTCACCGAAACCGGCTCGCTGGTGCTGCTCGAGCTGGAGGAACGCAGCACGACCGGCGGTTTCAGCAGCACTGTGAACTCCGCGACGACCTACGAGTACGACACCGACGGCAAGGTGATCCATCTCGCCGTTTATCTGCAGATGCAGCTGCCGGGACCGGAGACACTCACGAGCTACGAGGGAATCCAGATCACGAAGTGACGCACACATACCGGCCTTTCACAGCCCTCGCAGGAAGGTATCACCCATATGGCCCGCGTCGAACCGCTGCGGCCTCGCCAGTTCCCGCCGGAGATGGGCGCCGCCCTGGCCGCCATGATCCCCGCGGAACCGCGTTATCCCCTACCGAGCGCCGGCGGGAGACCCAAGGTGCTCGGCATGCTGGGAACGTTCGCGCACCATCCCGCGCTCGCCCGGGCGTTCTTCACCTTCAACGGCCAGGTGCTGCTCGCGACGACGCTCACCCCTCGGCAGCGCGAGCTCCTCGTCCTGCGCGTCGCCGCCGCGCGCGGCTGCGACTATCTGTGGGCGGAACATCTCCACCTCGCCCAGGAGGCAGGGCTCACCGCCGAGGAGACAGGAAACATCGCAGAAGACGCCGGGCGCATCGCGGCCAGTTCCGGGGACGGCTCCGCGGAGGGCTCCACCGAAACACCCTTCACCCCGTTTGAATCGGCGCTCGTGCGCGCCGTCGACGAGATCATCGCCGATGGACAGCTGACGGACGGCACCTGGGCAACACTCACCACCGAGCTCGACACCCAGCAGATGCTCGACCTCATCTTCACCGTCGGCGCCTACGAGACGGTGTCGGCCATGCTGCGAACCTTCGGGATCGGAACCGACGATCCCCTTGATCTGTCGTGAGCACCTCACGACCTGCCATGCGCCACCGCGGTGCGTTACTCCCCCGCGGGCGCGACGGCGAGGCACTTCGCCCGACGTCCGCATGCGAGACTGGAGGAGACGACAACCAGGAGATTCATCCGTGGCGAGCACTCCGTCGCTGTTGGGCAGGCCGGTCGGCTCCCGGGGCGATCAGACGAGACAGCGCATTCTTGAAGCGACGCTGCACTGTGTCGCCGAGGTCGGCTATGCGCGCGCCACCATCCGTGAGATCGCCCGGGCGGCGGGCATGACCAGTGGCAGCCTCTACCACTACTTCCCGAACAAGGCCGAGCTGGTCAAGGAGACCTTTCGTGACGTCGCCCGGCAGACCTCCCCTCGGTTCACGGCCGCGGTGGGGTCCGTCGACGGTGTCCTCGACAAGCTCATGGCCGTCCTGGACGAGGTTGCCCGGATGATCCGCGACAACCCGGACGTGGTCCCCTTCGACCGCGCGATCCGGGTGGAAAGCGCCGCGGACCTGCACCTGGCCGAGGAAAGCGACACCATCGTCGCAGCGGTGCACACGGTCGTCGCCGAGATCCTGCGCGAGGCCGACGCGCAGGGAATCCTCGGGAGCCAGGTCGACGTCCAGGCCGCCACGAATGCCATCGACGTGCTGCTCATGGGCCTTTACGACCATGCACTGACCGCACCGGCCGACACTTTCCACACCACCGTTCACGCCCTGAAGCTGCTTATTCGGGGGATGTTCTTCGACCAGGCCCGGATAGCGAGCCTCTGAGGTTGTTCTGACAGCACGCGACGCGCGGTGCACGCACATTTTCTGGTGCTGCGGCGATGCGGATCGACCTCCCGACGCGTCCTGCCATGTTTATGTCGCCGGTTCCCTGCGCCGGAGAACTTCTCGCGCGCGACGGTACGGCGAATGCGAGAGGAGCAGGTTTCATGGATATCGACTCCGTCGACTTCTTCACCGACAACAGCCTTCTGCACGATCCGTACAGTTATCTCGCCGACCTGCGCAGGGAGTGCCCGGTCCGCCGGGAGAAACATCATGACGTCGTCATGATCACCGGATACGACGAGGCGCTGGCGATCTACAACGACACCGAGCGGTTCTCGTCCTGCCTTTCCGTCACCGGGCCTTTCCCCGGCTTTCCGGTTCCGCTCGAAGGCGGAGACGTCCCGGCGCTGATCGCCGAGCACCGTGACCGGCTGCCGATGAGCGACCAGCTGCCCACGCTGGACCCGCCGACCCACACCGCGCACCGCGCGCTGCTCTCAAAAATGATCACCCCTCGCCGTCTCAAGGAGAACGAGGAGTTCATGTGGCGGCTCGCCGACCGTCAGCTCGACGAGGCGCTGACCGGCGGGCACTGCGAGTTCAACCGCGCCTTCGCCTCCCCGTTCGCCATGCTCGTCATCGCCGACCTGCTCGGCGTCCCGGCGGAGGACCAGCCGGAGTTCGTCACGAGACTCAACCGGCCGCACGGCGGAACACTCGGCAGCACCGGCGACGACCCGATGACCCAGTCGCCGCTCGAATTCCTCTACGAGAAGTTCACCGGCTACATCGAGGACCGCCGCCGCCATCCGCGTGCCGACGTCCTGACCGGTGTCGCCTCGGCAACATTTCCCGACGGACGCACACCGGAGGTGCTCGACGCGGTCTGCGTCGCCGCGAACCTCTTCGCCGCCGGCCAGGAGACAACCGTCCGCCTGCTCAGTACTGCGGTGATGATGCTCGGCGAGAACCCCGAGCTGCAGGCGAGACTACGGGCCGACCGCCACCTGATCCCGGGCTTCGTCGAGGAGGCCCTTCGGTACGAGAGTCCCATCCGCGGCGACTTCCGCCTGGCGAAGGTCCCGGTCGAGGTCGGTGGTGTGGCGCTGCCGGCCGGCACCGTCGTCTTCCTGGCCAACGCCGCGGCGAACCGCGACCCGGGCAGGTTCCCCGAACCCGACACGTTCGACATCGAGCGCGCCAACGCCCGCAGCCACGTCGCCTTCGGCCGCGGCGTCCACAGCTGCCCCGGGGCTCCGCTCGCCCGCGCCGAGGCGCTGGTCAGCCTCGAGAGGCTGTTCGACCGCACGGCCGATATCCGGATCGACGAGGAGCAGCACGGCCCCGCCGGGGAGCGGCGCTACACCTACCTGCCCACCTTCATCCTGCGTGGGATCACAAAACTCCACATCCGCTACACCCCCGCCGACGGTGGAGCGTGATCGCGTCCGTCGACCCGGAGCGCTGTGCCGGTCACGGCGCCTGCGTCTCGACCTGTCCCGAGGTCTTCACCTTCACCGACGACGGCTATGCCGAGGTGGCTGTCGATCGGATTCCCGACGAGCTGGCCGAACTCGCCAGGCGAGCGGCGTACGAGTGCCCGGAAAGAGCAGTCCTCGTCGAATCCCCTTAGCGCACTGCGGACGAGTGCGGTGCCGGCCAGGCGGGACCCTTGCCTCAGCTGTTGCACACCTCCCAGAATTAATCATACTGTTGATTAATAACCTGTCCATCCCGTGATCCTCAGGCCGCCAGGCACCCCCCACGTGCACAGGAGCGCCCGAGCCGATCAGGGCGAGACCAGCGACAAGAAAGCGAGGGTCAGATGAACCTTGAAGAGAAGATCGCCTTACACCGACGGATGGCCGACGGTTACCGGGACGCGTATCTCCAGCAGGGTGTGAAGGACGGCGCGACCTACGACGGTTGGAAGTTCGCGACCGACGCCATCTACTCGTCGCCGTACTTCACCGGCGATGACGTCATCAACCTCGGGGAGATCTCCGGTGGCGCGGACGCCTCGCTGATCCTCACCGCAATGGCGGACTCCGCCATCCGGGAGGCCAAGGCCTACTCGGTCACCTTCCCCGACTGGAAACTGGTCGACTACGCCACCTGGGCCGCCGAGAACGGATATGTCGCGCGCGTCCGGTGGGAAGGCCACACCAGGGCCGGCGTGAAGATGGGCTTCTACTCGACCACCTTCATCGAGACGAACGACGCGGGCGAGATCCGGCACTGGCAGACCTTCGTCAACGACGAGGAGTACGGCCCGTTCCTCGAGGTCGCCATCGGCAAGCGCGGCCCGTTCAAGGGCCACCTGGAATACATGGAGCTCGTCGACAGGCTCCTCAAGGACAACGGCCTCGCGTAGACGTCGGCCGACGCACGGCCACAGCTGAGCACGCGAGCATTCCCGGCCGCATAAGGCGAGGACGACCTGCCGGATCGAGGTCGGCGGCGCCGCGCGACGCCGACCCCGATCCCGACACCGGTCCGATCCGGGTCGGCGCCGTTCACCCAGGGACCGGGCCGTCGAGGAGAGGTGCCAGGCCGTCGAGGAGGCGGGCGAGGCCGAAGCGGTAGGCGTGGTCGGGGTCGTGGGCGCTGCCATGTGCCTGGCCGGCGGCCGTGCCGACGCGGCTCGCACGCGGGTAGCGCTGTTCGTCCAGCACGCGGGCGAGCATGGGCCCGACCCGCGCCCACCACCGCGTGTCGTCACCGTCGGGGCCGGCCGCCGCACTTGCCGACTCGTGGGCCGCGCGGGCGTTGGCCTGGACGAAGGACAGCAGGTAGGTCAGGCAGTCGTCCCGGTCGACGTCCGAGAGGCCCAGGTCGTCGAAGGCGGACAGCTCGTGCTCGTATTTGGCCATCAGGCCCGGCCCCAGCGGAGGACGCAGCGTGCCGACCTGGGCCGCCCAGGGATGCGCGGCGAACAGGGCGCGGTTGTCGTCGGCGACGGCGGTGAGCCGCTGCCGCCAGGGCGCACCAGCGGTGTCCGCGCGCGGCATCCGGGCGTAGGCGGCGTCGAGCATCAGGTCGAGCAGTTCCTCCTTGCCCGGTACGTAGGTGTAGAGCGTCATGGGGACCACGCCCAGGATTCGGGCGACGGCCCGCATGGTCACCGCGGCCAGGCCTTCCTGGTCGGCGAGATCGGTGGCGGCGCTGACCACGGCGGCGAGGTCCAGTGCCCGGCTCGGCCCGCGACGTGAGGCCGCCGGTGCCTCGCCCCACAGCAGCGCCAGCGTGCGGGCCGGATCGCCGGCGCCCGATCGTTCTGCTGTCACGGTAGCCATCATCGCCCGTGAAACTCTGTACATTGTATGATGTACTGCGTACAGAGTTAACGGCTCGCCAGGCTCCGGAGGATCCCCATGAAGATCACCTCGTCCGCCGTGTCGCTGAACGTCAACGACGTCGACGCCTCTGCCGCCTTCCTCACCAGGCACTTCGGCTTCACGGAGCTGATGTCCGCCGACGGCTTCGCCTCCCTGGGCCGTGCGGACGCCGGCATGAACGTCGTCTACCTACGCCGCGGGCTGCCGACCCTGCCCGCCGACCAGCGCGACAACCACGCAGGCGGGCTGATCCTCGCCTTCGTCGTGGACGACCTGGAGGGCGAGCTCGCCCGGCTTCAGCGCGCGGGCGTGACCATCACGATGCCGCTGACAGCCGAGGAATGGGGGGAACGCGCCTTCCAGGTCCGCGACCCCAACGGCGTCATCGTCCAGCTGGTCGACTGGAACGGCCCCGGCGCCCACGCCACCACCGGGAACGCCTGACGCACCGACACACCGATGCAGCGGTCGAACGGGTTCGGACGGATCAGGTACCCGACGGCGCGGGGACTCCGAGCACCGCGTGCATGGCGCGCAGCGCCCAGGCGGGGGCCAGGTCGTCGCCGTGGAGCTGCCGGGCGGGGTTGACGCCGACGGCCAGCGCTTCCAGG
Source organism: Frankia sp. R43 (assembly GCF_001306465.1). NCBI lineage: Bacteria > Bacillati > Actinomycetota > Actinomycetes > Frankiales > Frankiaceae > Frankia > Frankia sp. R43. The sequence goes on from NZ_LFCW01000005.1 coordinate 552,119, forward strand.
GCGAAGACGACCTGCCCCGGGTCGGTGTCGGCGGCGAGCTCACCCGCTGCCACCGCCGTCTCGATCTCCCGGCGCAGGACGCGGCGCCAGAGCTCCGTGGTCTTGGCGAGCGCGTCGTGCACCGGGCCGGTCCGGCCATCCCACTCGAACGTCACGGCCGCGATGAAGCAGCCGCCCGGGAAACCTGGGTCGTCTTCGTGGCGTGTCCAGGACTCACAGATCGCGAGCAGGCGGTCGAGGCCTGGCCGTCGGTGGCTGACCGGATCCCACACGCGTACCCGGAAACGGTCGGCGGCGTACTCGAGGGTGGCGAGCTGAAGCTGCTCCTTCGTCCCGAAGTGGCCGATCACCCCCGACTTGCTCATCTCCAGCTCGGCGGCGAGCCGGCCGATCGTGACGCCCTCCATGCCCTCGACCGAGGCGATGTCCGCGGCGCACCGGACGATCGCCGCACGGGTGTCGAGCGCGGCGGCGACGGAGCGGCGGCCTGCCATCACCACAGCATAGCGACCGGGTGTTCGGCATTGAAGTACGAACGTTCGTTCGCTGAATTGAGAGGACGTCAGACCTGCCTGACGACGTCGTCGCCCGCGCTCGCCGGTCTGTTGCCTCACGCCGCCTCTCCGGCGTCACGCTGCCCGGCGGTACGGCGCCGCTCATGTTCGGCGTCGAGTTCCTCCAACTCGTCGAGCGCTGCCGCACGCTCATCCTCGGTGACGGGGCCGTGCTCCGCCTGCAGCCAGTCGACCAGTTCGACGAGCCGGTCCCGGTCCCGGTCTACCTGCGGATCACGGCACCGACGATTCGGCGATCAGACCGCCTCCGCCAGCCCGCTTCTGGTCGGGCTTGCACGCGCTCGTTGCCTATGCCGGTGATGCTCCTGCGGCCGTGGTGGCGGCCACGCGGTACCTCTCCCGGATCTCGGGGCGCGGCGGCGCGGTGTGGATGGCGGCGTCCACCGCCGGCCAGTCGAGCTGACCGCCGAGCAGCACCGCGGCGGCCTGGCGGGCGGCGCCGTCCGCGACATACTCGCCGGGCGCCGGGATGGCGACGGGGACACCCAGCACCTCCGGCGCCAGAGCGCGGACCGCCCGTGAGCGGGCACCGCCACCGACCATCGTCACCCGCCCGACGTCGACGTTCTGCGCCCGCAGGACGTCGACACAGTCGGCCATCAGGCACAGCAGGCCCTCGACGGACGCACGGGCGAGGTTCTCCCGGGTGGTCGAGGCAACGGAGAGGCCGTGCAGCGAGCCGGTGGCGGTGGGCAGGTTCGGGGTGCGCTCCCCTTCGAGGTAGGGCACGAACACCAGCCCGCCCGCACCCGGCCCGGCGCCCAGGGCGAGAGCGTCGAACGTGTCACGGTCGACGTCGAGAAGCCGGCGGGTCACGTCGAGGACGCGGCTGGCGTTGAGCGTGCACGCCAGCGGGAAATGGTGGCCGGTGGCGTCGGCGAAACCGGCCACCGCGCCGGAGGCGTCCCGGGTGCCGACCCGCGACACCGCCGCGACCACACCTGAGGTACCGAGCGAGAGCAGGCATTCACCGAGCCGCAGGCCCAGGCCCAGGGCGGCGCCCGCATTGTCGCCGCAGCCGGGGCCCAGCAGCAGCTGCCCGAGCCCGGCGCCGGGGTCGCCGCGGCCCACCGCCTCGCCGGGCGCCGCGACCTCGGGAAGGCGAATCCGTGCGGTCTCGCCGGGGGTGCGCCGCAGCGCGAGCGCGAGCAGATCGCGACGGTAGCCGCCCGTGGCAGCGCCGGAGGCGTCGTAGTAGCCGGTGCCGGAGGCGTCGGAGCGGTCGGTGCGCAGGGTGTCGAGCGAGCGGGCTCCGGCCAGTCGCCAGGTGAGCCAGTCGTGGGGCAGCGCGATCGCGGCGATGCGTGCCGCGGCGTCCGGCTCGTGGTCGGCGAGCCAGCGCAGCTTGGTCACGGTGAACGAGGCGACCGGGACCGAGCCCACCGCGTCGGCCCAGGCCGCGGCGCCCGCCGTGGGGTCGCCGCCGCCGAGGTCGGTGACGAGGTCGCGGGCCGCCTGGGCTGAACGGGTGTCGTTCCACAGCAGTGCCGGCCGGATGACGTCGCCCTCGGAGTCCAGGCAGATCATGCCGTGTTGCTGGCCGGCGACCGAGATCGCGGCGACGTCGTCCAGCCCGCCGGCCCGGTCGATCGCGGTGCGCAACGCCGTCCACCAGTGTTCGGGGTCGAGCTCGGTGCCGTCGGGATGCGGCGCGCTGCCGGCGCGGACGAATCTGCCGGACTCGGCCGCACGAATGACGACCTTGCACGACTGGGTCGACGAATCGACACCCGCGACCAGGGTCATCGCCTTCTCCCGCTGCTTTCGCCTTCTCCCGCTGCACTCTTCTTCTCCCGCTGCACTCTTCTTCTCCCGCTGCGCTCGGCGCGGTCAGCCGAGCAGGTGCTCGACGGCGAGCTGCTGCAGGCGGACGAAACCGAAGTCCCGTTCGGCGGCCTTGTCGGGGTCGAATCCGTCATCGTCGGCCAACAGGTCGGCGGCGGTCTCACCGGGCGCCAGGGTCGGCTCGGCGAGCTCGAGAACGCCGGCGTAGGCCATCGCCTCCCGCACCCGGGGGTCCGCGCGGAACCGCTGTGCCTTCTCCGCCAGCAGCAGGTAGGTCGCCATGCACGCCCGCGCCGACTCCCAGACGCCGGCCAGATGCTCCGTCCGCGACGGCTTGTAGTCGAAGTGGCGGGGACCGGTGTAGCGCGGCCCGTCGGGGTAGCCGGGGAAGCCGTTCTCGATCAGGTCGACCGTGAAGAACGCCGACAGCAGGTCACCGTGACCGAAGACCAGGTCCTGGTCGTACTTCAGGCCGCGCTGGCCGTTGAGGTCGAGGTGGAACAGCTTCCCGCTCCACAGCGCCTGACCGAGCGCGTGGGTGTAGTTCAGGTTCGCCATCTGCTCGTGGCCGGTCTCCGGGTTGAGCCCGACGATGTCACCGTGCTCAAGCTCCGCGATGAACGCCAGCGCATGCCCGACGGTCGGCAGGAAGATGTCACCACGCGGCTCGTTCGGCTTCGGCTCCAGCGCGATCCGCAGGTCGTGGCCCTGGGCCTTGATATAGCCGGCGACGGTGTCGATGCCCTCCCGATAGCGCTCCATGGCCGCGTAGACGTCCTTCGACCCGTCGTACTCGCCGCCCTCACGGCCACCCCACATCACGAAGGTGCTCGCGCCCAGCTGGGCGGCGATCTCCACCGCGCGCAGCACCTTGCGCAGCGCGAACCGTCGCACCGACCGGTCGTTGGACGTCAGGGCGCCGTCCTTGAAGACCGGGTGGGTGAAGGTGTTGGTGGTGACCATCTCTATCACCAGGCCGGCGGTGTCCGCCGCGTCGCGGAGCCGGCGGACCCGCTGCTCGCGGGTCGCCTCGTCGGCGTCGAACGGGAACACGTCGTTGTCGTGGAAGGTGATCCCCCACGCCCCGAGCTCGGCCAGCCGGCCGGCGTACTCCCAGGGATCCAGCACCGGACGGGTCGCGGCACCGAACGGATCCGCCCCGGGCCAGCCCACCGTCCACAGCCCGAACGAGAACCTGTCCTGGCTCGTCGGCTGTCGCACCATCCCGCATCCCGCCCTTCCCACCGAGGAACTCGCACGCACTGGTCCTGCGCCGGTCAGCGGAGGCGGCCCGCGCGAGCGATCTCGCCGAGCCAGCGCGCGGACGGCTTGACCGTGCGCGCGAAGGTACTCCGGTCGACGGCGATCAGTCCGAAGGTCATCGCATAGCCGGACGTCCACTCGAAGTTGTCGAGCAGGGACCAGTGGAGGTAGCCGCGCACGTCGACGCCGTCGGCGATGCAGCCGGCCAGGCCGTCGAGGGCGGCGGCGGTGTAGGCGATGCGGGCTTCGTCGTCGGCGGTGGCGATGCCGTTCTCGGTGACCAGGACGGGCACGCCCGCGTGTTCGGCGGCGAGCCGGACCGTGTGCCCGAGGGCCTGTGGGTAGATCTCCCAGCCGGTCTGGGTCGTCGCGGCCCCGGCCGGCACGGGCAGGACGCCGCCGGGCCCGATCCGTTCCCGGGTGTAGGTCTGGACGCCGACGAAGTCGTCGTCGCGGGAGACGTCGAGCCAGTCGAGTTCGGCCGCCTGCCGCGTCGCGGCCCAGCGCACCTCGCCGCCGTCGGCGGACTGGAGGTCGATGAGGGCGAGGGTCCAGCCGACGGCGGGGTTGCCGGGGCCGGATTTGATCGCCTCGACGGCCTTGCGGTGCGCGGCCGCCATCACCTCGATGTTCGGGGCGGGCCAGCTCCCGCCCGATCCCGACTGCCCGCCCGCCTGGCCGTCAGCGCCGGTGCCGGCGGTACCGGCGGTGCCACCGGTGCCGTCGGGCAGGCCGAGGCCGTCCTCGCGCGCGGCCGCCGGGACGATTCCGAGGTGCACCATCATGGAGATCACGTTCGGCTCGTTGAAGGTGCAGGCCCAGGGCACCAGGTCCCCGATGTGCTCGGTGACCCGGGCCGCGTAGCGGGCGAACCGGTCGACGGCGGCGGTGCCGTTCCAGCCGCCGGCCGCGGCGAACCAGCGGGGCGTCGTGAAGTGGTTGTAGGTCACGACGGGGGTCACGCCGTTCTCCAGGCAGGTGCCGACCATGCGCCGGTAATGGTCGAGCGCGGCCCGGGAGAAATAGCCCTCCTCCGGTTCGATCCGGGCCCATTCGACCCCGAAACGATAGGCGTTCAGCCCCAGTCCGGCGAGCAGGCCGATGTCCTCGGGATAGCGGTGGTAATGGTCGCAGGCGTCACCGGACGGCTCGGCGAACCGCGATCCGGGAGCCCATTCACCGGCCCACAGGTCGGCGTTGACGTTGCCGCCCTCGACCTGGTGGGCGGCGGTCGCGGCACCCCACAGAAAACCATCCGGGAATTGATTCATGATCGATAATCCTCTCGGTGTCGCGGGGTAGGGCGGGCGTCAGCCGTTGGCCGAGGGCGCCGCGAGTACGGCGAGCAGGTCGTGTTCGATGGCCGGTGCCTGTTCGGGGAAGTAGCCCAGCAGGGTCCGCAGGTTCGGCAGGGACGGCTCGGTGCCGCTGTCGGCCGCGCCGAACTGCGGCAGGTGCCGGCGGAGCGTGGCGTGCACCACCGCCCAGGTCCGGGCATCGTGGAAAAGCACCTTCAGCGGGGTGTCGAGGGTGTATTCCGGCCGAACCGACCGTGGAATGCGGTATTCCCAGCGGTGCTCGCCGGCGTCGACGTGGGCGGTGAGCCCGTCCGGATGGTGCGGGAGAACGACGTCCGCGGTGGTGCCGCCGGGGATGGTGACCTCGACCGTCATCCGGTCGTCGGCGGTGTGCCGCCAGGCGACGCGAACCCGCCCGTGCGGGGTGTCGTGGGCGACGGTCGCGTGGGTGAGCCCGCCTCCGGGCTGCGGCGCGATCCGCAGGCGCCGGTAGCCGGGCTCGGCCGGCGCCACGCCGCCGACGACACGGTGCAGCCAGTCGGCGACGGCGCCGAGCGCGTAGTGGTTGAGCGACGTCATGCTGGTGTCCTGCAGCGATCCGTCGGGGGTGACGGCGTCCCACCGCTCCCAGATTGTCGTGGCGCCCTGGGTGACCGGGTAGAGGAACGACGGGCAGTCCGTCTGCAGGAGCAGGGCGTAGGCGGTGTCGAGGTGGCCGGTGCGGCTCAGCGCGTGCGTGACGAGCGGGGTGCCGGCGAAGCCGGTGCTGATGCGATGTTCGGCCTTGGTGACGAGCTCGGCGAGCCGGCCGCCGGCGCGGGCCTGCTGGGCGGCATCGAGGATGTCGAAGCAGATGGCCAGGGCGTAGGCGGTGACCGAGTCGTTCGCGACCAGCCCGGTGGGGGTGACCCATTCGTCGCGGAACGCCGCGCGGACCCGCTGGTGCAGCGCCCAGTAGCGGGCCGCGTCGTCCGCGCGACCGAGGACGTCGGCCGCCTGGGCCAGTTCGCCGGTCGTCCGGCACAGGTAGGCGGTGGCGACGAGGTAGGCGTTCGTCTTGCCGCCGGCCGGGTTGGTGGGCGGGGCGTCCGGGTCGAGCCAGTCACCGAGCTGGAAGCCGCTGTTCCACAGGCCTCGTTCGTCGAGGAGACCTTCGATGCTGTCGATGAACGCGGTCATGGAAACGTACTGGCGGGCGAGGATGTCGGGGTCGCCGTACTCCTGGTAGAGCGCCCAGGGCAGGCTGACCGCGACGTCGCCCCACAGCGCGGTGGGGGTGGTGACGGGCATACCCAGCGCGTCCGGGACGACCAGCGGGACGTACCCCTTCTCCCCCTGTTCGGCGGCGAGGTCGGCGAGCCAGGCGCCGAGCAGGTCACGGACGTCGTAGAGGAACGCGGCCGTGGGCGCGAAGGCGTTCAGGTCGCCGGTCCAGCCGAGGCGCTCGTCGCGCTGCGGGCAGTCCGTCGGCACCCCGACGAAGTTGCCGCGCATGGACCAGACGACGTTGCGGTGCAGCTGGTTGACGAGCTCGTTCGAGGTCTCGAACCAGCCGGTCCGGCGCAGGTCGCTGTGCACGACCACCGCGCGCAGCGCGTCGGCGTCGAGGTTCCCGGGCCAGCCGTCGACCTCGACGTAGCGGAAGCCGTGGAAGGTGAACCTCGGCTCCCACGTCTCCGGATCTCCGCCGCCGCGCAATGTGTACCGGTCGGTGGCGAGCGCGGTCCGGTTGGTCCGGAAGTCCGCCTCACCGCCGATCATGATCTCGGCGTGCCGCAGGGTGACCGTCGTGCCGGCGTCGCCGCGGACGGTGAGGCGGACCCAGCCCGCCAGGTTCTGCCCGAAGTCGACGACCGTCCGGCCGGCCGGGGTGGTCAGGATCTCGACCGGCGCCACCTCCTCGATCCGCCGGATCGGCGGCGCGGTCGGCGCGGTCGGCCCGGTCGGCCCGGTGAGGGCGCCCAGGTCGTGCTCGATGACGTCGACCGGCGACCAGCCGGAGTCGTCGAAACCCGGCTGGTCCCAGCCGTCCGGATGGCGGCGCGCGTCGTAGGTCTCACCGTCGTAGATGCCGTCGGCGAGGATCGCGCCGGTACCGGCCCGCCAGTCGGCGCCGCTGCCGACCACGTCGACGCGGTCGCCGTAGTCGAGATCGAGCTGCAGGAATCCGGCCGGCCGGCCGGCCCACAGCGCCCGCCTGCCTCCCTCCCAGGTCAGCCGGCCCACGGCCCAGCCCTCCCCCAGAACCACGCCGAGCGCGTTCACACCCTCCGCCAGCGCGCCGGTGACGTCGTGGCTGCTCACGACCAGCCGATGCCGGTAGGACGTCCATCCGGGGGCGAGGACCTCGTCGCCGACCCGGCTGCCGTTCAGGTAGGCCTCGACCAGCCCCAGGGCCGTGACGTGCAGGGTGGCCGACCGCAGGCCGGGGCCGACCGTGAACTCCCGCCGCAGGTACGGCGCCGGCACCGGCTCGGTACCACGCCCGGTGGCGAGCCCGTTGGCGCCGGCCGGCGCGGCGATGAAGCTGGCCTTCCAGGGGTGGGACACGGGACCTCGCTTCTCGGACACGACGGCGGGAACGGTCCGGTCAGGCATCGGACGCAGGCAACGTGATCGTTCTGGTGCAGCGGATGTCGTCGCTGCCGAGCCCGGCGAGCACGGTGACCTCGCCGGCCTCGATGCCCCGGGTGCCGTCGGACCTCGTGTGGAAGAGCCGTGCGACGGGGGCTTCGAGCGTGACCGTCGCGGTTTCGCCCGCGGGCAGCGCGAGGCGGGTGAAGCCGATCAGCTGGCGGACGGGCCGGACCACGGTGGCGGCCTCGTCGCGGGCGTAGAGCTGCACGACCGTCTCGCCGTCGGCAGGGCCGGTGTTGGCCACGACGAGCCGGGCGCGGATGAGCCCGCCGGTCTCCTCGACCGCCGGCCCGGCGGAGTCGCCGAAGGAGTCGCCAGCGGAGTCGCTGGCGGAGTCGCCGAGGGAGTCGCCGAGGGAGTCATCGAAGGCGACGTCGAAGGTGCTGTAGGACAGGCCGTGTCCGAAGGGGTACAGCGGGCTGGGGTCGGCCAGGTCGTTGTAGCCGTGCCGGGCCCCGGTGGGATGGCCGTACCCGCTGCCGTGGTGGTGGCCGTGGTAGATCGGCAGCTGGCCCAGGTGCCGGGGGAAGGTGCTGGGCAGCTTGCCGCTCGGGTTGACGGTGCCGAAGAGCGTGTCGGCGATCGCCTGGCCGGCCTCCTCACCGAGCAGCGGCGCGAGCAGCACCGCGTTGGACACCCACGCCACCGCGTCGAGCAGCAGCGGCCGTCCCGAGACGACGACGGTCACCAGCGGCTTCCCGGTGGCCGCCAGCAGGGCGACCAGTGCCTCCTGGTCACCCGGCAGGGCGGGCTCGGCGGTCGACTGGCCCTCGCCCGCGGTGTTGTTGCCGACCCAGCCGGTCCGCTCGCCGACCACGGCTATGACGACGTCGGCACCGGCTACCGCCCGTTCCACCGCGTCCCGGTCCAGCGGCTGCGCAGGGTCCGCCTCGAACCGCCCGAGCGGAACGTGCTCGACGGACGGGTCGGTACGCCGCAGCGCGTCGAGCACGGTGGGTGCGTCGGGGTGGATCCTGCGCGCCTCGGCCTCGAAACGTCCGTCGAGCCCCGGCATCCGGGGCTGGAAGATGTCGGTGAAGACGAAGGTCGCCGGGTCGACGCCGGGGACCTGCCCGGTCAGCACCGCCATCATCCCCAGCGGCACCTCGGCGTTCGAGACCGAGGTGTAGGCCCCGAAATGGACCCGCAGCTCGTCGGCCGCCGGGCCGACGACGACGATCCGGCCGCCGCGGGGCGTGAGTGGCAGCGTCCCGTCGTTGTCGAGCAGAACCATGGCCCGTTCCGCGACGGCCCGGCGCACCGTCGCGGCCTCGTCGTGGCCGGGCGCGGGCGCCCCGGGCGCCCGCGCCCCGGTCGTCCCCGTCCCCGTCCCGGGCGCCCGGCCGGGAGGCGTCATGCCCGGGACGAGTCCGACGCGCGCCTTGGCGGCGAGCACCCGGGCCACAGCGGTGTCGATGACCTGTTCGTCGAGCCGGCCGCTGCTGACCTCGTCGACCAGGAAGGCGTAGTTCGCGTCGCCGGGGAGCTCGACGTCGAGGCCGGCGCTGATCGCCCGCACAGCGGCCTGGGCCGGTGAGTCCGCGGTGCGGAAGAAGTGGGTCTGCAGGGTCACGGAGTCGTAGTCGCTGACGACGACCCCGGCGAAGCCGAGCTGGTCGCGCAGCAGCTCGGTGAGCAGCCAGCGGTCCGCGACGCACGGAACGCCGTCGATCTCGTTGTAGGAGTTCATGACGCACGCGAGGCCGGCTTCGGCGATCGCGCGGCGGAACGGCTCGGCGTACTCGTCCACCAGCGCGCGTCGCCCGAGCTGGGTGACGGCCTGGTTGAGCCCGCCTTCGGAGGCGCCGTAGCCGACGAAGTGCTTCCCGGTGGCGAGCACGCCGGACGTCCCGTCGGCGCCCTGGATGCCGCGGACGAACGCGACGCAGAGCTGCGCGGCGAGCTCGGGGTCCTCCCCGTAGGTCTCGTGCACCCGGCCCCAGCGCGGGTCCCGGGCGAGGTCCATCACCGGGGACAGCGCGTGCCCGATCCCGGCCGCGCGCATGTGGGCGGCGGTCACGGCGGCGGCCCGGGTCACGAGCGCGGGCTCCCAGGTGGCCGCCTGCGCCCAGGCCGTCGGGAACTGCGGGCCCGAGCTGTGCAGCAGGCCGCTGATCGCCTCGAAGTGGACGAGCGCACCGATCCCGAACGGCGTCACCGCGCGGACGGCCGCCTGGACGCGCGCGAGGTCCGTCCGCAGGCTCTCGGCGTCATGGCCGAGGAACCAGGCCAGCGACAGATGTCCCACGCCGTGGGGCCGCAGTGCCGGCAGCCGTTCGACGTCCAGCGCGGGGCTCGCCGCACCCGCCGGGCCCTGGCTGGAGCCGGAACCAGGGCCGGGGCTGGGGCTGGGCCGCCGCGCGATGAGGTCGGTCACGGCGAATCCGGTGAGCTGGGCGACCTTCTGTTCCACTGTCAGCCGGCGGACGAGGTCCTCGATCCTGCCCGGCGGCAGCGTGGTGGCGGTCATGCTTGTGTCCCCTGTTTGTTTTCGAAGACCCCGTGACGAGCGGGGAGCGAATTCCCGGGCGCACCGGGGATCCCTTTCTGCCGCCCAGCGCCAGCGATTCTCACCAATGGCCGCAAAAGGGGTCATGGAGTCGCTTGGCGATCCGCAAGAAGTAAGGATTTCGGTTGTTCCAGCAGCCAAAATCCTTACTTCTTCCTCAGAAGCAGCGACCACTGCGGACGTGCGCGGACGGGTCAGCCCGCGGCGAGGAAGAAGCCCTTCTTCGCCGGATCCCATGCGAAGATGCGCGGCGGGATGTCGCCGTTCGGCGTCTCACGGCTGTAGGTCGCGGCGTCGGCCAGAACCGGGACGTGGAAGGATCCCAGCGCGAAACCGGCGTCCTGGAAGGACTTGTAGGTGAGGTCCTTGCCGGCCTTCGCGGCGATGGCCTGGAACAGGGTGAGGTAGCGGCAGGCGGCCGACTCGGACGTGCCCCACCCGGTTTCCTTCGGGGCCACCAGCGCCGGATCGATGATCTTACCCTTGGTTTCGGGCACCGCGGCCTCGACCGTCGAGAGGCAGGTGTTGACGGCCGGGTCGGCGTAGTCGGCGGCCTGGCCGATGGCCAGCGCGTCGCTGAGCACGCCCAGGTCCCCGTTGCGGGCGCCGAGAACATAGGCCGAGGCGGTGTTGACGCTCCCGAACAGCAGGCGGGGGCGATAGCTGGTCTTCTGGAGCTCGGCGGGGAACTGGGCCTGCGAGCCTCCGACGAGCAGCACGGTGTCGACGCCGGCGGACTGGAACTTCTGGATGAAGACGTTGAGCTGCGACGACACCGCGGCCGGGTCGGTGGTGTCGGCGTCGAGGACACCCGTCTCGGTGACGGGAATGTTCCTGGCCGCCAGGGCGGGCAGGACGGTCCTGTCCAGGACCGCCTGGTCGTCGCGGTAGGCGACCACGGCGAGCTTCTTCCCAGCCAGCTCACCCTTGTCGGCGTACAGCCCCAGGCCCTGGCCGAGCTCGTCGCCGCCGCGCTGGTCGGAGAACCACGGCGCCTGGGCCTTGGCGTACCGCGCGGCGGTGAGGTCGCCGCCGACGACCAGCGTCCTGTGCGTCTGCACATAGCAGTTCACGTCTTCGGCGTTGAGGCTGCCGACCGCGGCGAAGACCTTCTCGTCCTCGGTCAGCTTCACGCAGGTCTCCTGCGCTCCGGTGGGCGAGAGGACGTCGACCGCGCCGAACACCGGGACGATCTTGCGCCCGTTGATGCCACCGTCCCTGTTGATCCTGTCGATGATGGCGCCGGCCACCGCCTCGTAGTCGCCGTGGTCGACGTCGACGTACTGCTTGACCTTGGACAGGTCCGGGTAGACGAAGCCGATCTTGATGCTGTCGGCGGTGACCCCCGGGGAGATCGCCGGCGCCGGCGGGGCCGGGAAGGCGGCGGCGCCGGTGGCACCGCCGGCCGGTGTGTCCTTGTCGTCCTTCGACTCGACACTGCAGGCGGTGGCCGCGGTGGCGGTAAGCGCGACGGCGGCCAGGAGGAGTAAGGCGCTGGATCTGCGGGTGCGGCGCGGCGAACTCATCTGCGAACTCCAGGAGGGTGACGTGGGTGACTACGCGGTTGGCTGGACGGAAACGGGCGTGCCGCCGCTTCGGCTGATGGCGCGTTCGTCGGTGCCGAGGTAGCTGGCGATGACCGACGGGTCGGCGCGGACGACGTCCGGGGCGCCCTCGGCGATGACGCGGCCGGTCTCCAGGCAGTAGACGCGGTCGCTGATGCCCATGATCAGCGGCATGTCGTGCTCGATGACGAGCATGGCTGCGTCGAGCTCGCGGCGGATCTCCTGGATCAGGGGGCCGAACGCCTCCGTCTCCCGCTGGGCGACGCCCGCGGTCGGCTCGTCGAGGCAGAGCAGCCGGGCGTCGAGGGCGAGGAGCCCGGCGAGCTCGACGATGCGGCGGGTGCCGGTGGACAGGTCGGCGATGAACGCGTCGGCGTACCGGCCGAGGCCGAGGAAGCCGATGAGGTCGTCGGCGGCGGCCCGCTGGGCGCGTTCCCGGGTGAAGGTGTGCGGCAGGTGCAGGGCGGTGGACAGCAGGCCGGTGCGGCCCCGCGATTCCAGCGCGATCTGCACGGTCTGGCGGACGGTGAGCTCGGGGAACAGGGCCGCGGTCTGGAAGGTGCGCCCGAGCCCGGCCCTGGCCCGGGCGGTGGGCCCGGCCGCGCTGATGTCCTTGCCGAGGAGCTCGACGGTGCCGGTGGCGGGCACGAAGCCGCCGATCGCGTGCATGAGGGTGGACTTGCCGGCGCCGTTGGTGCCGATCAGGCCCACGATCTCGCCGGGTGCGACCCGCAGGGACACCCCGTCGACCGCGGTGAGGCCGCCGAAGCGGACCCGGACCTCGCTGGTCGCGAGGACCGGACGCCGTGGCGCGAGCGGCTCCCGGGACCGGGGGACGGCCCGGGTGAGCGCCCTCGCGGCGGGGATCTTCGGCGCGGCCGCCGGTGCGGGTCCGAGGCGGCGCTCGGCGAGGCGCAGCAGGCCGTCGCGGGCGCTGTAGCCGATCTGCACCAGCCCGCCGGGGAAATAGAGCAGCAGGACGAGCAGGCCGAGGCTGGAGGTGAGCAGCGGGACGATCTCGTTGTCGGGGAAGAACGCCGGCAGGCCGATGACCCAGAGCGAGCCGAGCACCGGCCCGTACACCGAGCCGAGACCACCGATGACGACGATGGACACGACGAGCAACGAGTCCGCGCTCAGGAAGTACCGGTCGGCGTAGGGGACGTTCTGCACCGCGCCGGCGAGCAGGCTGCCCCCGAGACCCGCGATCCCGCCGGCCAGCGCGAACGCACGCAGCTTCACCCGGGTCGTCCCGACGGTGTAGGCCGCGGCGGTCGCCGGGTTGTCCCGCACCCCGATGGTGGTGCGCCCGACGCCGGAGCGGCGCAGCCGGGCGACGACGGCCAGCACCACCGCCAGCACGATCAGCACCAGGTAGTAGTAGGCGCGCTGGCTGGTGACGTCGACGCCGAAGGCGGTGTCGCGGGGGAACGACGCCGTGCGGGCGCCCGGGTCCTGGAACACTTCGCGGCGGTAGAGGTACTGCTCCGCGGCGATCCCGAACGCGAAGGTGCTGACCGCGAGCATCAGCCCGCGTACCCGTAGCGCTCCCGCGCCGACCGCGGCGGCGAGCGCGGCGGTGACGAGGCTCGCGATCCCGACGGCCACCGGGAACGGCAGCGCGTCCAGCGCGACGGTGCTGCCGCCGACGGAGATCTCCAGGCCGCGGTGGAGCGCCGCGGCGGTGAGCGCGCCGAGGCCGGCGAACGCCATCTGGCCGAGCGAGAGCTGCCCGGCCCAGCCGGTGAGCACGGTGACCGAGGCGGCACAGATCGCGTAGCAGAGGATGACCGTGTAGAGCAGCTGCCGCGAGGACTGCGTGACCAGCAGCGGCAGGACGAGGGCGAGCACGCCGAGCGCCAGCAGCGGCGCCCGTTCGAGCTGGCGGACCCACCACAGGTCGCGCAGCCGTTCGGGGATCGGCGCGGCCTTGGGCGCGAACGAGAACGACGACGTCGGGGTGTCACGGCCGCGGCTGGCCCAGAACACCGCCGCCAGGACCAGCCCGAGGATGACAAGGTCGGTCAGGCCGGGCTGGTCGAGCCAGTTGAACTGGACGAACGACTGCAGCAGGCCGAGTGCGACCCCGGCCAGCAGCGCGATCCACAGCGACGCCATCCGGGCGATCACCGCCGCGGCCAGCGCCCGCACCAGTGTCGTGGGGCCGAGCGTGGTGATCTGCGTCAGCGACTCGTTCTGCGCCGAGATCAGGATCAGGCACAGAGTGGCGACCATCCCGGCCACCGACCACATCGCGGTGGAGACGGCCTTCGGGCTGATGCCCTGCAGCCTCGCCAGCTCCGGGTTGCCCGCCGCCGCCCGCACCGTGCGGCCGAGCACCGTGCGGCTCAGGAACAGGCCGAGCCCGATCGCGACGAGCGGAACCACGACCAGGACGCTCAGCTGCGCGCCGCTGATCCGCAGGCCGTCGACCGGCGACCATGTCCCGCCCCACGGCACCGGATACGACTCGGACGCATGGTCGTCCAGGTCGGGCAGGCCGGTGACGATGGTGAGCGCGAGCTGCGCCACGCCGATGGTCGCGACGACCAGGATCACCCGCGGTGCCTGGAACAGCCGGCGGATCACGGCGAGGTCGACCAGCGCCCCGAACGCCGTCCCGACCACCAGCGCGATGGCCAGGGCGATCCAGTACGGCACGTTCCACCGCACCACGAGCAGCGCGAACAGGACGGAGCCGACGAGGCCCATGTTCGCGACCGCGAAGTTGATGACCCGGGTGGACCGGTGCACCAGCACGATGCCGATCGCGAGCAGGCCGATGACGAGACCGGTGACGGCGCCGTCGAAGAGCAGCTGGGTGGTGGGCATCTGCATGGCTGCTCAGCCGCCTTCCCGGCCGAGGAAGACCGCGCGGGCGAGGTCGTCGCGTTCGGCGAGCTCACGGGCCGGTCCGGTGAACCGGACCTGGCCCTTCTCCAGAAAGACGGCCCGGTCGGCGATGGCGAGGGCGATGTTCAGCGACTGCTCGACGACGACGATCGTCAGCCCGTCGGCCTTGAGCCGTTCCAGGATCGCGAGCAGGTCCTGGACGACCGCCGGGGCGAGCCCGAGGGACAGCTCGTCGATCAGCAGCACCTCGGGGTCGTGCAGCAGCACCATCGCCAGCGCCAGCATCTGCTGCTGGCCGCCGGACAACGACCCGGCCAGCTGCGACTGCCTGCCGGCGAGGTCGGGGAACAGACCCAGCACGTAGCCGAACCGGCGCTCGCGGCCGGCCCGGTCGCGGCGCATCCGGAACGCCGCCATCTCCAGGTTCTCCCGGATGGTCAGGTCGCCGAACACACCCTTGCCGCCAGGCAGCAGGTGCACGCCGTACGTCCCGCGCCGCTCCGGCGAGACGTAGGTGATCGTCCGGCCGCCCAGCCGCACGACACCGCGCGACGGCGTGCCGAGCCCGCAGACGACCTTCAGGATGGTCGACTTCCCGGCCCCGTTCGTACCCAGCAGCGCCAGCGTCTCGCCGCGGCGGACCTCGAACGCGACGTCGAACAGCACCTGCACATGCCCGTAGGAGAAGTCGACGTTGTTGACCTGCAGCACCGGGACGCCCTCGGGGTCGGCCCGCTGCCGGTCGCGCTCGGCGAGCTCCTCGCGCAGGTCCGCGACCACCAGCGACAGGTCGCTCTTCACGAACGACGCGCCGCGGATCATCATCAGCCCGCCGACCAGGGTCGCCGGAACACCGATCACCAGCACCGCGACCCGCGGGTCGTAGGCATTGCTGATCAGCCCGGACAGCAGCGCGCCACCGGTGGCGCCGACGAAGAACATGTACACCGAGGCCAGCGCGATCCCCAGACCGCGCAGCCGGTAGGGCACCACCGACTGCACCAC
The DNA here is from genome assembly GCF_001306465.1 of Frankia sp. R43. NCBI lineage: Bacteria > Bacillati > Actinomycetota > Actinomycetes > Frankiales > Frankiaceae > Frankia > Frankia sp. R43. The sequence goes on from NZ_LFCW01000005.1 coordinate 567,609, forward strand.
CGGGCCGACCATCGCGAACGCGACCGACGCGAACACCGCGCCCGGAATGCTCGCGAGCATGAACCCGACCCAGTGCGGCATGAACCACTGGATCGGCAGCAGTACCGCGCCCGGCAGCACGCACAGCCCCAGCAGCCGCACCGCACGCTCCGGATCGCGGTGGTAGAGCCGGTCGTAACGGGGGGCGACGACCAGGGCGGCACCGCCGAGCGAACCCATCAGGCCCCGCTGGAACGTCGACATCCCGTAGTGGTCCTCGGCCCACAGGTTCGCCAGGACGCTCGTGGTGAACAGGCTGAAGCCGAGCGCCGAGAAGGCGACGATCGCCGTCTTCACGGTGCGGATCCGCATCAGCCGGGCGAACGCCGCCTCGATCGAGATCGGCATCGCCTCGGCGTCCTCGACGACCTCGCCGAGCACCGAGCGCATCTCGTGCTGGCCGCGTGGCGGCTCCGGCAGCCGGAACGCGACGATCGCGACGACGAGCGCGGGCAGGCCGAGGACGAAGAACGGCCAGCGCCAGCCGTTCTCCCCGCCCGCCCAGGTCGCGATCCCCGCGACCAGCAGCGGGCTGAGCGCACCCGCGGCCCGCGCCGCCCCGTACACCGACGCCGACATCCGCCCGCGCACCCCGATCGGATAGGCGTCCGCGATCAGGGAGCCGTGCACCGTGTTGTTGCTCGACTTCGCCACCCCGACCCCGAACCGGGCCAGGAAGAACAGAAAGGCGTTCGCCGCCAGGCCGGAGGCGAGCACCATCAGCGAGAACACCGCACCGGCCCAGCCGATCACCCGGCCGCGCCGGTAGTGGTCCGCCAGCCAGCCCATCGGCAGCGCGCCCAGCACCAGGAAGGCACCGGCCGCGGCCGAGATGAACACGATCGCGCCGTCGGACAGCCCGAACGCGTCGCGGATGTCGGGTGCCAGCACCGACAGCGCCGCCGACTCCAGCTCGTCCAGCGCGTTCAGCAGCACCAGGACCCCGAAGGTCAGCGACCCGCCCGCGGCCAGCCCCTGGCGCAGCGACAGCGGCTCGCCGCCGACCCCCGGCAGCAGCTCGTCCGCGAACAGCACGTCCCGCCGGGCCTGGGCCTGCCGTTCCCGGCGCTCGGCCTCCGCGTCGATCAGTCCCGCGGCCAGCCCGGCCACCGAGGGCCCGTCCTCGGTGGCCGGGGCGGGGTCGGTGGGGGCGCTCACGGGCACCCCTGGTCGTCGGGCGTGCACCACAACCCGGATCGGTCGGACATCGTTGCCTACTTCCCGAGGGGAACAGGTAAGACGGGGGACACGTCGCCGACGGTCACCCTGGACAGGTAGGAGCGGCGCTCTTCGAGAACCACCCGGTCGCCGACGACGTCGAACGCGCCGCGCAGCCGGATGTCGTCGGAGGCGCTGCCCACGAGGACCTGGACCGGCCCGGGCTCCAGCCCGAAACGCCCGTCGAGGCCGAGGTAGCCGAGCTGGCTCATCGCCACGGTGAACTCGACCGGCACCGCGGTGCCGGGATCGAGGCTGATCCTGGTGAAGCCGACCAGCTCCTGGGCGGGCCGGGTGACGCCGGTCGCCTGGTCGGCGAAGTACAGCTGGACGACCTCGTCACCGGCACGCTCGCCGGAGTTGCGGACGGTCAGCCGGACCGTCACCGCCGCCTCGACGTCGGTGCCGACAGTACCGCCACCGCCACCGCCGACGACGCCGCCGCCGACGACGCCGACAGCGACGTCCGACGGGCTGATCGCGAGGTCGGTGTAGTCGAACGTGGTGTAGCCCATGCCGTGGCCGAACGCGAACAGCGGGGTGGACGCCACGTCGAGATACCCCCGGTGCATGTCGTGCTCGGTCCGCCGGTAGCCGGAGCCGGTCGGCTGGCCGGAGTGGATCGGCACCTGGCCGCTGTGGCGGGGAAGCGAGATCGGGAGCCTGCCGCCCGGGTTCACCTCGCCGAACAGGACCTCGGCCAGGGCGGTGGCCGCGTGCTGCCCGCCGTAGTACCCGTACAGCAGGGCGGGCAGGACGTCGACGATCTCGGCCAGCACCATCGGCCGGCCGGTGTGGACGATGCCCACGCATGGGGTGCCGGTCCGCGCCACCGCCTGGGCCAGCGCGATCTGGTTCGCCGGGAGGTCGATGTTCGCGGTGTCGCTGCCCTCGCCTTCGGTGATGCCGGGGGTGAACCAGCCTCCCCGCCCGCCGAGGGCGAGGATCACCACATCGGCGTCGCCGGCGGCCGCCACGGCCGCCGGAATGTCGGCCGGCTCGTGGTCCAGCACGCCGCACCCGGCGGTCACCGTCACCTCGGCGCCGGGTACGGCCGCGCGCACGGCCTCGGCGAGGGTCCGCGCGCCGTAGGTCTCGCGCAGGTAGTCGTCGATGGGCATCCCCAGCGGGCCGGCGAGCTCCTCGATCATCATCCGGACGGCCTCCTCGGTGACCGTGCCGGCCATCTGCTCCGTTCCGGGGATGTCGACCCGTGCTCCCCGGAACCGGGCGGCGAACATCTGCAGCGCGCCCGGGTACGTGTAGGCCGGGAACGCGAAGGCGATGCTGTCCGCGTGCGGGCCGACGAGCGCGATCCGCCGCAGGTCACGCGACAGGGGAAGCAGGCCGTCGTTCTTGAGCAGCGTCACGGACTGCCGCGCGAGGCGGTGGGAGAGCCCGTCGCCGTCGCGGGCCGTCGCGGCGATGACGACCGGATCCTCGGGGACGTACGGCTGGTCGAACAGGCCGAGCGCGAACTTGTCCCGCAGCACCCGCCAGCAGGCCTGGTCCAGCTGCCCCAGCGGAACCTCACCACGGTGGACGGCTTCGGCGAGGCCGGGGCCGTAGCCGTCGGCGATCGGCAGCTCGACGTCGACGCCGGCCGCGAGCGCCAGCCGGCCGGCCTCCGCGGCGTCGCGGGCGACCCGTAGCCGCCGGTGCAGGTGGCCGATGGTGTCGTAGTCGGACACGACGGTGCCGGTGAAACCGAGCCGGTCGCGCAGCAGGCCGGTCAGGATCTCGCGGCTCGCGCCGACCGGGACGCCGTCGACGGCGCTGTACGAGTTCATCACCGCCGCAAGCCCCGCCAGCTTCACCGCGGCCTCGAACGGCCGGGCGAACACCTCGTACAGCTCACGGGCCCCTGCGGTGCTCCCGGCCATGTTCTGGCCGGCCTCGGTGAGGCCGTAGCCCAGGAAGTGCTTGCCCGTCGCGATCGCGCCGTCGCGCAGGTCGGTGCCCTGCAGGCCGCGGGTGAACGCGACGCTCATCGCCGAGACCAGGTACGGGTCCTCGCCGTAGGTCTCGTGCACCCGGCCCCAGCGGGCGTCCCGGGCGACGTCCATGACCGGCGACAGGACGAACGGGTGGCCGATCGCCCGGACCTGCCGGCGCAGGATCGTCGCCATCTCCTCGACGTCCGCCGGGTTCCAGGTGGCGGCCAGCGCGATCGCGGTCGGGAACGTCGTGAACCCGGGGGACACCACTCCGTTCAGCGCCTCGATGTGGAAGATCGCCGGGATGCCGAGCCGGGTGTGGGTGACCAGGAACCGCTGGATCTCGTTGACGGTCCTCGCCACCTGCGCGGGCGACTTGTGGCCGAGCATGCCCAGCGCGGCGATGTGCCCGATACCCAGTCCCAGGTCGCGCTCCGCCGCGTCCTGGAGCAGGCCGTCGACACCGACGAGGCCGATCGGCATCACGCCGGTGACCTGCTGCGCCTTCTCCTCGACGGTCATCGCCCAGAGCAGATCGGTAGCACGCTGTTCAGGGCTCAGGGCCGGGCTGCCTGCGGGTGCGCCGGTCATCGCGCGGCCTCCGCCTGGTCTGCGTCTGCCGGCGCTGCCTCCGCCTGGTGTGCCGGTGCTGCCTCGACGCGGACGACGGCCGGTGCTGCCTCGACGCGGACGACGGCCGGTGCGCAGCCGTCCGCGGTCACCGTCACCGTGATCACACCAGGCCCGGTCGGACGGATCACAGCGAGCGCACGCCCGTCGAAGGTCGTCCGGGTCCGGTCGAAGAAGTTCTCCTCCGGCCGCGGGTCCGCGCTGCCGAACCCCTGCAGCACACCCGGCCCGGTCAGCTCGACAGCCACCGGGCGGTCCGCGGTGTTGTGGAGGTTGCCGGCGGCGTCGACCAGGGTGACGGTCACGAAGGCGAGGTCGCGGTCATCGGCCGTGATCCGAGACCGGTCGGCGGTGACATCGAGCCGGACGTCACCGGTGGCGGACCGCAGGGACGTCCGGCCGGTCTCCCGGCCTTCGATGTAGGCGACGGCGGTCAGCTCACCGGGCTGGTAGACGGTTTCGAACGCGGCGGTGAAACGGTTCTTCTCCCCCGCCGGCTCCCTGCCGACCGAGCGGCCGTCGATCAGGAGCTCGACCTCGTCCGCGGCGGAGTAGACGTCGATCCGCACCGGCCGGCCCTCATGGCCGGCCCAGCTCCAGCTGGAGATCGAGTCGCTCCACGACCACCAGGTCGCCAGCCGCACCTGGTCGCCGTGCCGGTCGGGGCGGTGGACGGCGATGTAGGGCTCGGCGCGCAGGCCGAAAACGATCTCCCGGTAGTAGGAGGCGGGGCGCCGGTGGCCGGTGATGTCGATGTCACCGCACCAGGCCGCCAGCCACGGGTAGGCACCCTGATGGCCCGGCATGCCCCCGGCCGTCGGCGCCGGATCGCTCTGGTACTCGACCCGGCCGATCCCGGGCTCACCGAGGTAGTCCCAGCCGGTCCAGGTGAAGTCGCCGATGACGTGGCTGTTGTCCTGGACGAGCCGCCAGTTGCGGTCGATGTCGGTCGGGTAGGTCTCCGTACCGACGATCACCCGGTTGGGGAACAGCGTCCGGTCGAGCTCGTACCGGGAGTCGAGGTAGTTGTAGCCGGCGACGTCGAGGTAGGCCATCGCCTCCGCGGTGCGGGAGGTGACCAGCTCCGAGGTCATCAGCATCGGCATGAACTGGCGGAAGCGGGTCATGGCCGCGTTCACGTCGAGGTTCTCGGCACCGGACGCCTCGGCACCAGCCACACCGGCCGCCTCGGCACCGGCCGCACCCGCCGCACCGGACGTCTCGGCACCAGCCGCGCGGGACGGTTCGGCACCGGACGCACCCGTCGCTCCGGCGTCCGTCTCCGCCGGTCGGGCACCGCCGCCGGTCAGGGAGCCGAGCAGTTCCGGGCCGCCGGCGAACATGCCGTTCACGCCGTTGGTGATGAGCCGGGTGCCGTCGAGCTCACGGACCCGCTCGGCCAGCCGGCGACTGAACACGGCGCCTACCGGACCGCCGATCTCCGGGATCTCGTTGCCGATCGAGTAGAAGACGACGCACGGATGGTTCTGATCCTTGGCGACCATGGCCCGCAGGTCGGACTCCCAGGAGGCGGCGAAGTCACCGGCGTGGTCGTCGGCCGTCTTCGACCTGGTCCAGACGTCGCTCAGCTCATCCATGACCAGCATGCCGAGCTGGTCGCAGGCGTCGAGCAACGCGGCGCTGACCGGGTTGTGGGCACTGCGGATCGCGTTGAAGCCGGCCTGCTTGAGGATCTCCACCCGGCGGTGCTCGGCCCGGTCGATGGTGGCCGCGCCGAGCACCCCGTTGTCGTGGTGGATGCAGGCGCCGCGCAGTTTCACCGGTTCGCCGTTGATCCGCAGGCCCCGGCGGGCGTCGACGGTCAGGGAACGGATGCCGAAGCGCGTGGTCTCCTCGTCCAGCCGTTCGCCCTCGGCGGTCACGGTCGTCCGGCAGGTGTGGAGGTACGGATGATCAACGCCCCATCGGCGCGGCTCGGTCACGGTCAGCCGCTGGCGCAGGGTGGCCGTGTCGCCGGGGAAGACGGTGACCGGGGCGACGTCCCGGGCGACGATCTCGCCTCCGGCATCCGCGATCTCGGTGCGCACCTCGACCGTCCGCGTCACGGCCGACTGGTTCTGGACGTCGGTCGCCACGGCGACGACAGCCAGCTCCCCGTCGATGACCGGGGTCGTGACGCGTACGCCGTCGAGTGCGACGTGCAGCAGACCGCCGACGATGAGGCTCACGCCGCGGTAAAGGCCGCCGCCGGAATACCACCGGGTGTCGTCCTGGCTGCGCGCCTCGACCCGCACCTCGTTCTCCGCGCCATACCGCAGCAGATGGTCGACCGGCACGCGGAAGGTGGAATAGCCGCTGGCGCACTGCCCGGCCAGGTCATCGTTGACGTACACCCGGGCCTGGCGGTAAACACCCTCGAACTCCAGCGTGACCCGCCGCTCTCGGTGCTCCGCCGGCACGGGGAACGACTTCCTGTATTCGTAGCCGTCCGCCGGGAAGTAGCCACGATGAGCCGATTCCGGGTCGGAACCGGACCGCTCGCGGCACACCATCGCGTCATGGGGCAGCCGGACAGGCTCCCAGCCGTCGGTCGCCCTGCCGAGCAATGCCTGGAACGTGTCGGGCTTCCGCCGATACGACCAGTCGTCGTTGAACGATGTGCGGATCAATCGAAGCTCTCCCGGTCGTGGCTGAACTCGGCTGCCCACCGGCGGTGGCAGCCTCGACGGCAGGTGGGCCCTCGCGGCGAAGCCTCTGGCTGTGCGGGGCGGAGCTGGAGGGTGATGCATCCCGCATCCGGTTCACTAGCGGGCACTAGTGATGAGGCCCGTAAGCTAGCATCGCCGACTAGCGCGCACAAGTGCGTACGAGGACGATCCTGTCCGGGTCGTCCGGCTGCGAGGACGGGGGGCCGGCGGGTGACCGCGTCAGAATCGGCGACCGGCCGGCGGGTGACCGCCCAGGACGTCGCCCGCGAGGCGGGGGTGTCGCGGGCGACCGTCGGGTTCGTCCTGAACAACACCCCGGGCCAGACCATCCCGGAGCACACCCGCGAGCGGGTGCTGCGGGCCGCCGCACGCCTCGACTACCGGCCGAACAGCGCCGCCCGCGCGCTCGCCAGCGGGCGCAGCCGGATCATCCTGCTCGTGCTGCCCGACTGGCCGATCGAGTTCCGGCTGCAGAACTACCTGGACGAGGCGTCCCTCGTCCTGGACCGGGCCGGCTACTCGCTGGTGACCTACACCCGCCACCCCGACCGGACGTCGCGGCCGCTGTGGGAGTCCCTCAGCCCGGACCTGGTGGTCGGCCCGGCACCGTTCAGCGCGCCGGACATCGCGTCGATGCTCGCCTGCGGCGTCAGGGAGATCTACCCGGACCCGGACCACCCGGGCACCACCGACGTCTCGCTGGCGATCAGCGCCGGGCCGGAGCTTCAGGTCGAGCACCTCCACGGCACCGGCCATCGCAGGCTGGTGTACGCGGCCTTCACGGAGGACCACCCCTCCTCGATGATCATTTCCCGCCATCGGGCGGCGTCCGACCGGGCCCGGTCCCTGGGCCTGGCGGCACTCGGCCTGGAGCGCATCCACTACCGCGACGACTCCCCCGACGACGCGATACGCCGCTGGCTCGGCACCGGTATCACCGGCGTGGTCGCCTTCAACGACGATGTCGCCGCCGCGGTCACCGGCGCGGCCGTCCGCGCCGGCCTGCGGATGCCGGCGGATCTCGCGGTGATCGGTCATGACGACTCCCCGATCTCGGCGATGTTCGTGCCCGCGCTGTCCACCATCCGGTTCGACACGGCCGCGCTGGGGCGTGGGTTCGCCGGCTTCGCGCTCCACCTGATCGACGGCCGCCCCCTGCCCGCCTCGTACGCCGTGCCGAAACCCGTCCTCGTGCGGCGCGCCACCAGCTGAGGCCTTCCCGGCGGCTTCGCCCTGGAGCCAGGCATCCTGCCCATCGGCAACACGGCGGTAATGTCAGGATCCCAACTATCTCGCGCTAGCTTTCGGCGCGAGCCGGGCCGCCTGGCGCCCGGCGCCACCGCGACGGAGGGCAGCGCACAGAGCCTCCACCGACCCGGCGAACGGGTGCTCAGGTGCGCCATCCACGATCGGGAACGAGGGGCATGATGCCCCGGCCTCCGCCTCGCGGGCCGTGCCGAAGCCCTCCCTCGCGGGGCGATACCAGCGCGACCAACGGCCCGTGGGTCAGACCCGACGGGCCCTCCGGCTGTTCCGCAGTATCAGAACCAGCGCCGCCCCGGTCGCGGCAACACCGGCGGTGAACAGGAGACCGTTGGAGTATCCCTCGTCTCGGTAGAACCGGATGCCGTGAATGATCTGACTGTCCCGGGCGAGAATGATGAAGGCCAGTTGGCTGAGAATGGTCTGGGTGGCCCCTTGCGCCATTGACTGGGCGCCGTTGGCCAGGGCCTGTTCCGCTGGGTGCACCGCCTGGATGACCAGGATGGGAACAGTGGCCACCACGAGGCCCATGCCCACCGCGGTCCCGGCGCCGAGGAGCATCAACTGCGGCACGGTGTGGTGGTGCACGGAGATCGCACCATAGCCGCCGGCGACGAGCAGGCCGCCGAAGGCCAGCAGGAGCCAGGGATCGATCCGACGGGCAGCCATCCCGGCCGCTATCGCACCCAGAAGAACCAGGACACTGCTGGGCGCATTGACCAGCGCGTTCTTGGTCGCGGAGAACCCCAGGCCGTCGGACACGCCGGGGATCGTCGGCATCAGGGCGAGCAGGAACATCACCGTGCCGACGGCGTACGCTGCCCCGCCGACCAGTGAGGTCGTCAGCAGCATGGTCCAGACCGACCGCCGTTTCAGCAGGGGCAGCGGAAACATCGGATGCGGCACCCGGCTTTCGACGAAGGCGAAACCGGCCACCGCGGCGAGACCGCCGCCGATGAACAGAAGGGTGCGGGCACTGGCCCAGCCCCAGCCTGCGCCCTCACCGATCCCGTAGATGACCGCGGTCAGGCCACCGCCGAGCAGGAGCCCGCCCAGCCAGTCGATGCGGGTGCGTTCCTCGCGCACGGGACTCTCGGGAACGAGAAGCACGAGCGCCGCAAGGCCGATCGCGCTGGCGGCGGCCATGAACCACAGCGCGCCGCGGAAGCCGAAACCGTCGACGAGCCACGCGGACAGAAACGGGCCGCCGAGCGCGACCAGCCCGACGCCGCCGCCCAGCAGGCCGCTGGCCGGACCGACGAGCCGGCGCGGGAAGACGTCACGAACCATCGAACAGGCCAGCGCGGCGATCGGACCGTAGCACCCGGCAATGCCACGTCCGATCAGCAGCATGGAGTAGTTCGTCGCGAGGGCGGCGATCACGTCACCCACCAGGCCGAGGACGGTGATGACCACCATGACGCGCTTCTTGCCGTACATGGCCGCAGCCTTGACCACGAACGGCGTGACGAAGGTGCCGACCAGTGCCGTGACCAATGTGAACCACGAGATCCTCGCGGTGTGAAAATGTATGGCGATGTCGGCCTGAATGTTGCCGGACAGCAGGCCGACCAGCCCCAGGAGCTGGGATGCCCACATCAGCACAAGCAGGATCAGCGCATTTCGCGCGCCGAATCCGGATTCTCCGGATGCTGTCCGGGACGGGGCCGCGATAAGGGTCATGAACGGCTCCTGTCTTCTCGAATGGTGAAACCCCTGGCACCAGGGGCACGCCGACAGCGCCGTAACACCGTTGTTCAGGACGGGCGACGGCCCCGGCTACAACGGAATGGAACCGCCACCACTGGCCGGGCTGTCATGGAGTTCCAGCAGCCGCGGTGTGGCGTCAGGCGGTAGGTCGAACACCATCCTGCCGTGAATGGACGCACCCGGCTCGGCGGTGTTCCAGATCGTCTCGCCGGGCAGGTAGTAGCGCGACAGGTAGTCGGCGGTGCGACGGGCCCCGGTGCTGTCGTACACGTACTGGTAGGAACTATCCAGGGCACGGGGCGACGTACCGGTGTTACGGATCGTTATGGCGACCAGGCAGAACTGGCCAGCCGGGTGGCGGGCCAGGAACCCGAGGCCGAGTTGTTCGACCCCGCATTCGACGCCGTCGACGGCAAACGACAACGGGCCGTCCTGGAAGGCGCCGGGGCCCGGTGCGGTACGCGGGCCGGAAAGCGGCATGGCCGAGGAGTCCGCCGGTACGGCCGGGGACGCCACCGACGTGGCCGGGGTGGCCGAGGTGGCCGAGGTGGCCGGGGATTCCACCGGCGTCGCCGCAGGAGTGGCCGGCTCAGCCGACGTCCCGTCATCGCGGTTCGCCGCCAGCCTGATCGCGGTGAGGGCCACCATGACCAGCACGAGGCTGACGGTCAGCAGAACGCGGCCACGTCCCCGGAGCCGCCGCCGCGCATCCGCGGACCGGTCCGCGGACCGGTCCGGCGAGCGCGCGAGCTCCGCGGTGAGCCCGAGCAGGCGGACAGCCGGATCGGTGGAGTGCTCCCCCGGCCGGCGCTCGACCAGACGCAGGAGCAGGTCCCGGGCATCAGGCCGGCCGGCCGCGTCTTTCGTCAACGCATCGCGGACGAGATCCACCACCTGCCCGGGCAGGCCGGTCAGGTCCGGTTCGGCGGCGGTGATCCGGTGGGAAAGCTCGACATCCGGGCCGTCCCCGAAAGGGTGCCGCCCGGTGCCCGCATAGGCGACAAGAATGCCCCAGGCAAACACGTCAGCCGCCGCCCCGATCGGCTGACCGTTGATCTGCTCGGGTGCCATCCACCCCGCCGAGCCGAACCCCCAGGCCGTCGGCTTACCGGCGCCATCGCGGGCACGGGCGATACCGAAGTCAATGACTCGCGGACCGGTCAGTGAGAGGATCACATTGCTGGGTTTGAGATCCCGGTGGACCAGCCCGGCATGGTGAATCGCGGTCAACGCCGTCGCGACCCCGACTGCCAGCCCGGTAAGAGTCGACGAGTCGAGCGGCCCCCCGTCGGCGACGGCGTTGTCCAGCCGGGGGCCGTCGATGAACTCGGTCACCAGGTACGGCGCGAACGCATCCGGGTCGGCGTCGAGAACTTCGGCGGTGCAGAACGAGGCGACGCTGCGAGCCGCCTCGACCTCCCACCGGAACCGCCTGCGGAACTCCTGGTCCCTCGCCCGATCCGACCTGATCACCTTGACCGCGACCGGCCTCCCCTGCTGGTCGCGCGCGTAGTAGACGGCGCCCATCCCACCCACGCCCAACCGGCTCATCAACACATAGGGGCCGATGACGGTCGGCTCGTGCGGAAGCAGGGGTTCGCCCGGGACGGACACACCGTGCGCAGTCTCCACCGCCACCTTCATCCGAGCCGGGGCCGGCCGCACATTCTGATCTGGTCGACGGCCGTGCCCGGGCGTCTATGCACCCCCGCGCAATACTGTCCCGGCCGGGCCGCTCCGTCATCGTCCATCCGCAGGCAGTACCGGCTACGTATGACGCAGTACCTTTCCGGCCGCCGTACTCCAACCGGAGTACCTGCCGCGGCTCCGGCTCCGGCTCCGGCCGACGACAAGCCGGCCGGCCGGTTTGTCGTCGGCGCCCTGACCGCCCCCGGATACCGGCAACCGCCAGCCTGCCGCTCGGCCTACAGGCAGACGTATGACCACCCTGTCGTCAGGCGTTGTCGGCTGGGTAGTGCACCCCGATCCGGGCTCGCACAGTGTCGAGGGTTCGCATGATCGCGACGGTTTCGTCCAGCGGCATGATGTCGCTTTCGAGGTGCCCCGACCGCAGCCGTTCGTGGACGTGACGGGCCTGGTGGTGCAGGCCGCCCCCGGCCGTCTCGTCCCCACGGCCATCGCCGTCCCGGGCGGCCGGCAGGCGCAGGCGCTCGACGGCGCCGGCCCGTTGCACGACGAGCTCGTCGGGGCAGTGCATGAAGGCCGGCAGCTCGATGCTTCCGGCGGTGCCGGTGACCCGGCCGGTGCAGGCCAGGTTGGCCCGCAGCGACGCCTTGGCGACGGCGAACGCGCCGCTGTCGTAGGAGGTCAGGACGGCCAGGTGCTCATCGACGCCGGTCTCGCCGAGCTGCCCGAACGCCGCCACCAGGCTCGGCTCCCCGAGCAGCATGCTGGCCAGCGACACCGGGTAGACACCGAGATCCAGCAGTGCGCCGCCGCCCAGGGCCGGGTCGAACAGCCGGTGGGTGGGTGTCATCGGCACCCGGAACCCGAAGTCGCCCTCGACCGAGAGCACGGTGCCGATCTCGCCGGCCGTGACCAGTTCGCGCAGCCTGACGTAGGCGGGCAGGAAGCGGCTCCACATCGCCTCCATCAGAAACCTGCCCTGTGCTCTTGCGGCGGCCACCATTTCGGCGGCCTGGCCGGCGTTCAGCGCGAACGGCTTCTCGCACAGCACGCCGTGGCCGGATTCCAGGAAAAGCAGGGTGTGCTCGTGGTGGTGCGAGTGGGGCGAGGCGACATAGACGATGTCGATGTCGTCGTCGGTGGCCAGGCTCTCGTATGAGCCGTACCTGCGGTGCGGCGCGATGCCGTACGTCTCGCCGAACTCGTCGGCGGTCGCCCGGTTGCGGGAGCCGACGGCCACCAGTTCGGCTTCCGGAAGGCGGCCCAGCGCGTCGGCGAAGCCCCTGGCGATCGCTCCGGTCCCCGCGATGCCCCAGCGTAAGGCCATGTGTACCCCGTTCTCCGAAGAATGCCGCGGTCGGGTGCCGCCCGTTCCTCTCACGATCGGGGAAGGTCGGCCCGGTGGGCGGTGTCACGCAGCACTTGCACCCGGAGGTTACACGTGTAACATGACCCTCGCCGGCAAGTTACACGTGTAACTTGATCACAGAGTCGAACGGGTGTAGCGCGGGCAGAGGATGGGTGATCGCACGATGCCGGTTGATGGTCGACGGGGCGAGGAGCTGTCGAGGCTGCCCGCGGGGCCGGGGCCGGGGCCGTCCAGGCCCACCAGCGCCGACGTGGCGCGCCGTGCCGGGGTGTCACGGGCGACGGTCTCCCACGTTCTCAACGGCACCGACCATCCGGTCAGCGAACAGACCCGGCAGCGGGTCCTGGTCGCGGCGCGGGAGCTGCAGTACGCCCCGAACGCCTCGGCGCGTGCCCTGCGCGCCGGGCGCAGCAACGTCGTCCTGGTGCCCATGCTGCGGTCCGCGACCGTGCCCGGCGCGGACCGGTTCCTCGAGAACCTCGACCGGGAGCTGGCCGCTCGCGACCTGGTCCTGCTGATGCACGGCGACCGCACCACCAGCGGGGTGCGAGGGGCTCAGGCCTGGGCCGAGCTTCGCCCCGCCGCCGTGTACGTCAACGTGGCCCGCGGTACCCCGGCCGCCGTGGAACTTCTGCGCCGGGCAGGCGTACAGGCGGTCCTGCTCACCGGTGCCCCGCGGGTGGACTACGCGCCCACCGTGCCGCTCGATCCCGCCGCGGTGGCCAGCCTCGCGACCCGGCACCTGCTCGCGCGGGGCTGTCGGCGCCTCGCCTGCCTGGTGCCCGCCGGGCCGCTGGCGGAGCTGCCCACGCAGCGTTATGAGGCGGTCGTGGAGGTCGCGTCGGCCGCCGACGTGCCCGTCGAGCGGGTGGACTGCGAGCTCTCCTCGGACAGCATCGCGCCGGTGGTGGACCGGTGGCGCGACCCGGCGCACCGGCCGGACGCGGTCTACACCAACAGCGACCCGTTCGCCATCCTGCTCATCGACAAACTGCGCGCCGCGGGCATCGAGGTTCCCCGCGACATCGCGGTGGTCGGTTCGGGTGACCACCCGCTGGGTGCCGCGCTGCGGCCCGCGATCACCACCGCCACCTTCGACGTCCCGGCGATAGCCCGGGTGGTCGCCTCCTCGATCCGGCGGCTCCTCGACGGATCGGACCTGGATCCGGGCCTGGAGGCCGCCCTGCGACCGCACCTGATTGTCAGGGAGTCCGGGTGAGGACCTTTCCCCGGAAAAGCCCACGCCTCATCCGGCGATTACGACGAGAGGACTTATCGACATGACGGACGATCTGTACTGGGACCCGTTCGACAAGGAGATCGACGTCGACCCGCACCCGCGGTGGAAGCGGATGCGCGACGAGGCGCCGGTCTATCGCAACGAGAAGTTCGACTTCTACGCCCTCTCCCGCTTCGCCGACGTCGACGCGGCCCATCTCGATCCGACGACGTACAGCTCCAGGTACGGCACCGTCCTCGAGCTCATGAAGCCGGAGCCCTGGGACACCGGGCAGATAATCTTCATGGACCCGCCCGCGCACACCACCCTGCGCGTGCTGGTCTCCCGGGCCTTCACCCCGCGCCGGGTCGGCGGTCTCGAAGGCGTCATCCGGGACCTGTGCGCCGAGCTTCTCGACCCGCAGATCGGCGTCGGCGGGTTCGACTACGTCCAGGACTTCGCCGCCCAGCTCCCCTCACTGGTCATCTCCCAGCTCATCGGCGTCGACCCCGCCGACCGGGAGGACGTCCGAAAGATGATCGACGGGACGTTCTACCTGGACCCGGAGAAGGGCATGTTCAACGAGACCGCCATGGCGGCCACCGCCCGGTTCCACGGCTACCTCACCGCCCAGCTCGAGGAGCGGGCCAGGAGCCCCCGCGACGACATGATGACCGCGCTCATCCAGGCGGAGATCGCGGCCGAGGGCGGCACCCGCCGCCTCAGCCTGCGCGAGGCCACGGACTTCACCGCGCTGCTCGTCTCGGCGGGCACCGAGACCGTCGCCCGCCTGCTCGGCTGGGCCTGCGTGCTGCTGGCCGCCCACCCCGACCAGCGGGCCGACCTGGCCGCCGACCCGGCACTGCTGCCGGGCGCCGTCGAGGAGACCCTGCGCCACGAGGCACCGTCTCCCGTCCAGGGGCGCATGGCCACCCGCGACATCGACCTGCACGGCACCCGGATCCCGGCGATGTCGAAGGTCCTGCTGCTCACCGGCTCCGCCGGCCGCGACGACCGCAAGTACGACGACCCGGACCGCTACGACATCCGGCGCAGGTTCGACAGCCACGTCTCCTTCGGCCACGGCGTCCACTTCTGCCTCGGCGCCGCGCTCGCCCGCATGGAGGGACGCATCGCCCTGGAGGAGACCCTGCGCCGCTTCCCGGCCTGGGACATCGACCACGCCAACACGGTCCGCCTGCATACCAGCACCGTGCGCGGCTACGAGAAGCTGCCGATCATTCTCTGATCGGCCCGTCCGGCCCTTCCCCCTCCTCGGCCCGGGGGGCGAGGAGGTCGGCCAGTGCCTGCAGCGCGACCTTCACCCGCTCGACGTCGGCCGGGTCGGCGCTGTCGATCGCCGCGGCCACGGCGGCGTCGATCTCGGCTGGCGGGCGGGCCTGGGCGCGCTCCAGCGTCGACGCGGTCAGGTGGACGAGGGTGCGGCGCCGGTCGCGCGGATCGGCCGCGGTCTCGACCGCACCCTCGTCCCGCAGCCGGGCGACGCACACCGAGACCTGGCTCTGCGGGAAGCGGACGCGGGCGGCGATGTCGGAGATCGAGGTGCCCGGGTTCTCGAAGATGTCGAACACGACCGCGCGGGTCGGCGCGGACATCTGGCGGAAGCCGATCTCGGGCATCGCCTGCTCGCCCAGCTTCATCAGCCGGCGGCCCAGCTGGAAGAGCTCGAATCCGTCCACGCGGCAACGTTACCGTTCCATCAACCTAGATGCATAACTCTTGATGTAGTTGCCGAGATCGGGTTATCGTCGGCGCGCCCCGGTTCCGCACCGCGCCGGTACCGCGCCCCGGAGCCACACCTCGGAACCGCACGCCACGGTTCCGCACCCCCGGCCAGACCGTGAGGGGACGCATGCTGACCCGACTGCTTCCGCGTTACCTCCGCCCGTACCGGCGGATGACCGTCGCCGTCCTGGCGCTGCAGGTCGCCCAGACCGCGGGCGCCCTGTACCTGCCGGCGCTGAGCGCCGACGTCATCGACCACGGCGTCCTCGCCGGCGACACCGGCCGCATCGTGCGGCTCGGCGGCGTGATGGTCGTCGTCTCGCTCGGCCAGCTGGCCTGCGCCGTCGCCGCCGCGGTACTGGGCGCGCGGGTGGCCACCTACCTGGCCCGTGACCTGCGCGCGGAGATCTTCGCCCGGGTGCTCGCCTTCTCCGCGCGGGAGCTCGACCGGTTCGGTGCCGCGTCCCTGAGCATCCGGGCCACCGTCGACGTCCAGCAGATCCAGATGCTCGTCCAGCTCACGCTCACATTCATGATCACGGCACCGCTCATGTGCGTGGGCGGGATCGCCTTCGCGCTCGGCCAGGACGTCGTGCTGTCGCTGCTGCTGGCCGTGGTCATACCGGCGCTGGGCCTGGTGGTCTGGCTGATCGTGGGCGGCATGACGCCGCTGTCGGAGGCGCTGCAGACCGCGATCGACGCGACCGGCCGGATTCTGGGCGAGCAGATCGCCGGCCTGCGCGTGATCCGGGCCTTCGTCCGCGAGGACCACGAACGGGCCCGGTTCGCCTCGGTGAACCGCCAGCTCACCGACGTGTCGCTGCGGCTGGGCCAGCTCTCGGCGCTGATCTTCCCGGTTATCACCGCGGTGGGCAGCCTGGCCGGGGTCGCCGTGGTGTGGTTCGGCGCCCGGCGGGTCGACTCGGGGGCGATCCAGGTGGGGGCGCTGACGGCGTTCCTCGGCTACCTGCTGCAGATCCTCGGCGCGGCCATCACGGCCACCTTCCTGCTGCGGCAGCTGCCGCGGGCCGAGGTCTGCGCGCGGCGCATCGACGAGGTCCTGGCCACCACCCCGACCGTCCGCCCGCCGGACCGGCCGGTCACCGCCCTGCCCCGCCCCGGCCTGGTCGAGCTGCGCCAGGCCGGATTCCGCTACCCGGGCGCCGAGGCGGCCGTGCTGCACGGCGTCGACCTCGTCGCCGAACCCGGACGGACCGTCGCCGTCGTCGGCGGCACCGGCAGCGGGAAGAGCCTGCTGCTCAGCCTGATCCCCCGGCTGGCCGACGTCACCGAAGGCGAGGTGCGGGTGGGCGGGCACGACGTCCGGGCACTCGACGGTGCCGCGCTGCGCCAGGCGATCGGCTACGTCCCGCAGCGCCCGCACCTGTTCTCGGGGACGGTCGCCACGAACCTGCGCCTGGCCGACCCGGACGCCTCCGACGCCGACCTGTGGCGGGCGCTGGAGATCGCGCAGGCCCGTGAGTTCGTCGAGGCGCTGCCCGAGGGGCTGGCCGCGCCGATCACCCAGGGCGGCACGAACGTCTCCGGCGGCCAGCGCCAGCGGCTGGCCATCGCGCGTGCCCTGGTCGGCCGGCCCGCGATCTACCTGTTCGACGACTCGTTCGGCGCGCTGGACTACGCCACCGACGCCAGGCTGCGGGCGGCGCTGGCCCGGGAGACCGCCGACGCCACGGTGATCATCGTGGCCCAGCGGGTGAGCACCATCCGCGACGCCGACCGCATCCTGGTGCTCGACAGCGGGCGCGTGGTCGGCGACGGCACCCACGACCAGCTGCTGGCCGGCAACCCGACCTACCGCGAGATCGTGCGGTCCCAGCTCTCCGCGGCGGAAGCGGCGTGAGCAGCGGAAGCGGCGTGAGCCCCATCGGCGGTGGACGCGGCACAAGCGGCGGGGGCGGCGAGGGCGGCGGAAGCGGCGTGAGCCCACGGCCCGCCGCCGGCCGCCAGCTGCGGCGGGTCGTGGGGCGCGAACGCGGGATGCTGCTCGGGCTCGGGGTCTTCGGCCTGCTCACCGTCGCCCTCACCGCGGCCGGCCCGTGGCTGCTGGGCCGGGCGACCGACCTGGTCCTCGGCGGCGCCCTCGGGCGCCGCTTCACGGCCGGCACCACGGCGGACGAGGCCATCGAGGACCTGCGGGCGGACGGCCACGGGACGCTCGCCGACGTCCTGGGCACCGTGCCCTTCACCCCCGGCCACGGCGTGGACTTCGCGGCGGTCGGGCGGATGCTGCTCTGCGCGGCCCTGGTCTACGCCGCGGCCGGCCTGTGCGGGGTCATCCAGGCCTGGCTGGCCAACGTGATCTCCCATCGGGTCCTCGAACGGCTGCGCGGCGAGGTCGAAGACAAGATCCACCGGGTCCCCCTCGGCTACCTCGACCAGCAGCGGCGCGGTGACGTGCTCAGCCGGGTCACGGGCGACCTCGACAACCTCGGGCAGTCCCTCCAGCTCGTGCTCGGCCAGTTCGTGGTGCCGGTGCTGAGCATCGTCGGGATGCTCGCCGTGATGTTCTGGGTCTCGTGGGTGCTGGCACTGATCGCGCTGGTCACCGCGCCACTGTCCGTCCTGGTCGTGGCCCTGCTCGCCCGCCGGGCGCAGCCGGCGTACGGCCGGCAGTGGCGGCACACCGGCGAGCTGAACGGCCACATCGAGGAGATGTTCGACGGCCACGCGCTGCTCAAGGTCTTCGGCCAGGAGCAGGCGGCGGCGGAGGCCTTCGCGGCGGGCAACGAGCGGCTGAGCCGGGCGACCGTCCGGGCGCAGTCACTGTCCGGAGCGACCCAGCCAGCGATGATGTTCCTCAGCAACCTGAACTACGTGCTGATCGCGGTGGTGGGCGCGATGCAGGTGGCGGCCGGCGCGCTGACCGTCGGCGGGGTCCAGGCCTTCATCCAGTACTCACGGCAGTACAGCCAGCCTTTCTCCTACCTGGCCGGCATGTCCGGGATGGTGCAGTCCGGGCTGGCGTCCGCCGAGCGGGTCTTCGAGCTTCTCGACGCCCCCGACCAGGACCCTGACCCCGCCGGGCCGACCGAGCCGGCCGGGGCGGCGGGGGCGGCGGGGGCGGCGGGGGCAGGGGCGGCCGGGATGTCCGGGGCGGTCGGGACCGCGCGCGGGGCGGGCCGGGTGGCGTTCGAGCACGTCTCGTTCCGCTACCGGCCCGACCGGCCACTGATCGAGGATCTCCAGCTCACGGCGGAACCGGGGCACACCGTGGCCATCGTCGGCGCCACCGGCTCCGGGAAGACGACCCTGGTCAACCTGCTCCTGCGTTTCTACGAGACCGACGCCGGCCGGATCACCGTCGACGGCGTCGACACCACGGCCATGACCCGCGCCGAGCTGCGTTCCCGGATCGGCATGGTCCCCCAGGACCCGTGGCTGTTCCGCGGCACCATCGCCGACAACATCGGGTACGGCCGTGCCGGGGCCACCCGCGCCGAGATCGTCGCGGCGGCGACGGCGGCGCACGCCGACCGGTTCATCCGGACCCTGCCCGACGGCTACGACACCCTCGTCGCCGACGTCGCCGGGGCCGGGGTGAGTGCGGGCGAGCGGCAGCTGCTCACGATCGCCCGGGCCTTCCTGACCGAGGCCCCGATCCTGGTGCTGGACGAGGCGACCAGCTCCGTCGACACCCGCACGGAGCTACTCATCCAGCGGGCGTCGGCCCGGCTGCGGGAAGGACGGACCGCGTTCGTCATCGCCCACCGGCTCTCCACCATCCGCGACGCCGACACGATCGTCGTCATGGCCGACGGCACCATCGCCGAACAGGGCAGCCACGACGAGCTGCTCGGCCGCGGCGGTGCCTACGCCCGCCTCCACGCCGCACAGTTCACCCGGGCCGAGGCGGACGTCATCTGAACGGCGAGCGTCAGCCGAGTGCGGGCGGGGGCGCCGTGCTGCGGCGCAGGACCAGCTCCGGCGGGATGACCACGTGGGTCCCGCCGGGCGCGCCCGTCTCGACCTGCTCCAGCAGGGAACGCAGGCTCTGGCGGCCGACCTCGGCGAAGTCCTGGCGCACCGTGGTCAGCGGCGGCGAGAAGAACTCGGCCTCGGGGATGTCGTCGAACCCGACGACGCTGACGTCCTCGGGCACCCGCCGGCCGCCTTCGCGCAGGGCGCGCAGCACGCCGAGGGCCATCTGGTCGTTGGCGACGAAGACGGCGGTCAGGTCGGGCTCGCGGGCGAGCCGACAGCCGGCGGCGAAGCCGGCGCGGGCGGTCCAGTCACCGGCCAGCGGCGGATGGACGTCCGCGCCGGCCGTTTCGAGCGCGGCACGCCAACCGGCGATCCGCCCGGCGCCCTCGTACCAGTCGGGCGGCCCGGCCACGTGCCGAACGGTGCGGTGGCCGGCCGCGAGCAGGTGCTCGGTGGCGGTGCGGGCGCCGTGCTCCTGGTCCACCGAGACGGTGGCGATGCCCCCGTCGGGCCGCCCTTCGACGGCGACGAGCGGCAGACGCGCCGCGACCGCGGCCAGCGCATCGGTCGCATCGGCGGTATCGGCGGTATCGGGCACACCGGCGGTGCCGGCGGTGTCGAGGAGCGGGGCGACCGCCACGACCCCGTCGATGCCGCCGGCCAGCAGGCGCTGGAGAGCCTGCCGGAGGGCCTGCGGGTCGAGGGAGTGCAGGCTGACCACCGTGACCTGGTAGTCAGCCTCCCGTGCCGCCTGCTCGACGGCGTACAGCGTCGACGTCGGCCCGTACAGCGTGCCGGCCAGCGCCAGCACACCGAGGGTGCGGGTCCGGCCGGTGGCGAGCGCACGGGCGGCCGGGTTCGGCCGGTAGCCGAGCTCCCGCATGCCCGCGAGGACCCGTTCCCGGGTCCGTGGCCGGACACCCGGATGGTTGTTGACGACCCGGGACACGGTCTGGTGGGA
This sequence comes from Frankia sp. R43, assembly GCF_001306465.1. Classification (NCBI taxonomy): domain Bacteria; kingdom Bacillati; phylum Actinomycetota; class Actinomycetes; order Frankiales; family Frankiaceae; genus Frankia; species Frankia sp. R43. The sequence goes on from NZ_LFCW01000005.1 coordinate 587,959, forward strand.
GACCCCGACGAGTCGGGCCACGTCGGTCAGCGCCGGCGGCCGACCGGACGCGCCGACGATCGTTCCCGGTGCGGGGTCGCCCTCCCGGTCCGGTGCCGGTCCGTCCACTGTGGCCCACCTTCGTCGCTCCTGACGAGCCGCTGTCATGCCGCCTGGCCGGGCAGGCCAGTGCTCTCGCGACTCGCGCCTGGGACCGTCCAGTCACTTCGTTATATCCGGCCTGTCCTGCCCGGCTGTCGGACGTCGGCACCGGCACATCGCGGCGGCGTGCAACCCATGCGGACCGGTCGGCCTGGTCGCAGCGGTTGCCCGAGGTGCGACCCAAGGTCATCACCCGAAGATCATGGGATTTTCGTCGTCCCGACGACCACGATCCTCAACTCCTGGGCTTCCGTCTTCGTGACCGCCGGCACGCCAAACCCTGCCCCCGCAGCTGCGCACTGGCACAGGTCCGGCACGGACAGCCCGTCCACCCGTTGAACCTGAGCTTGACCCGCGAAATGTTAGCGCTAACATTTTCCTGCGCGGCTGTTGCCGCCCAGCTCGGGCGGCATCCGCCGCGGATCGGATCACCTCGGGTCGCCGGCCAGTCCGGCCATGCACAGAACGGCAGGCGCAGGTGCAGCAGACGCGTGAGTTCCTCCGCTCGCTCGGGCTTCCGGGCGCTGATCCGTCCGATCTCCCGTCCAGCGGGAAGCGGTTCCCCGACGGGGCCCAGTACCGGGTGGAGATCCCCAGCGTGGAGGGGCCGGAGGCGGTGGCGGCCGTGCTGGCCGAGGCGGACCGGCGCGGCGTCGCGGTCCACCGGGTCTCGCAGGGCAGCGGCGGGATGCTGCTGACCGGCGGGGAGCTGGCGGCGATGGCGGCGGCCGGGTCGTCCGCGGGAGTCGAGGTCAGCCTGTTCGCCCGGCCGCTCGCCGGGTGGGACACCGGGGCCGCCGCGCTGGCTCCCGGCAGTGCCGGCCTGGCCGCGCAGGCACGCGGGACGGAACAGCTCGTGCACGTGCTGGAGGACATCCGCCGCAGCACAGAGGCCGGGATCCGCAGCGTTCTGGTCACCGACGTCGGGGTGCTGTCGGTCGCGGGCCGGATGCGGGCGGCCGGCGAGCTGCCACCGGAACTGATCTTCAAGGTGAGCGTGCAGATGGGCTGCGCCAACCCGGCGTCGATCCGCCTGGTGGAGCAGCTCGGCGCCGGCACCTACAACGTGCCGACCGACCTGTCGCTGGCGCAGCTCGCGGCGGTCCGGGCGACGGTGGACCTGCCGATCGACCTCTACGTCGAGGCGCCCGACGACCTCGGCGGCTTCATCCGCCACTTCGAGATCGCCGAGATCGTCCGGGTCGCCGCGCCGGTGTACCTGAAGTTCGGGCTGCGCAACGCGCCGAACATCTATCCCAGCGGCACCCACCTGACCGCCACCGCCGTGGCGCTGGGGCGGGAGCGGGTCCGGCGGGCCGAGATCGGCCTGGAGCTGCTGCACCGCTACTACCCGGACGCCGTCGGCTCCGGGCCACGACCGGCCGGCCTCGCCGTGCCGGCTGTCCCCGCGGTCGCCGCCGTTCCCGCCGTTCCCGCGGTCACCGCCGTCCCCGCTGCCGAGGGAGCACTTCGATGAAGATCGTGGACGTACGGACACATGTGTACGGGACGCCGTGGCGGGACCTGACCTACGTCCAGGTGTTCACCGACGACGGGCTGGTCGGCGTGGGTGAGACCCGCATGCTCGGCCACACCCAGGCACTGCTGGGCTACCTGGCCGAGGCGGTGCGCAACCATGTGCTCGGTTCGGACCCGTTCGACATCGAGTCCCTGGTGGACCGGATGAAGCGCGGCGACTACGGCCGGGCCGGTGAGATCGTCATGTCCGGCATCGCCTGCGTGGAGATGGCCTGCTGGGACATCGTGGGCAAGGCCCTGGGGCAGCCGGTCTGGCGGCTGCTCGGCGGCAAGGTCCGCGATCGGATCAAGGCCTATGCCAACGGCTGGTACACGGTCGAGCGCACACCCGAGGAGTTCCACGCCGCCGCGCGGGCCGTCGTCGACCGCGGCTACCGGGCACTCAAGCTCGACCCGTTCGGCGCCGGCCGCTGGGAGCTGGACCGGGCCGAGCGCCGCCACTCCATCTCCCTGGTCGAGGCGGTGCGCGACGCCGTCGGGCCCGATGTGGAGATCCTGGTGGAGATGCACGGGCGGTTCGCGCCGCACGAGGCCATCCGGATCGCCGCCTCGCTGGCCGAGTTCGAGCCGGGCTGGATCGAGGAACCGGTGCCACCGGAGAACCTGAAGGCGCTGGCCAAGGCCGCCGCCGGGATCGACGCCCCGGTCGCGACCGGGGAGCGCATCCATGACCGCACCGAGTACCGGGAGCTGTTCGACCTCGGCGCGGCCGACATCATCCAGCCCGACATCGGCCACCTCGGCGGCATCGGCGAGACCCGCAAGCTCGCGGCGACCGCGGAGACCCACTTCACGCTGGTCGCCCCGCACAACGTCGGCGGGCCGGTCCTCACCGCCGCCAACCTGCACCTGGCCGCCTGCACCCCCAACTTCATGATCCAGGAGCATTTCAACGACTTCGCCGACGAGGAGGTCAAGCTCGCCGCCCCGGGCCTGCCCCCGGTGGTGGACGGCTACTTCGCCCTGCCGACCGAGCCCGGCCTCGGCGTCGCCCTGGACGTCGACGTGATCGCCGCCCATCCGTCCCGCGGCGCCCACTTCGACCTGTACGCCGACGGCTGGGAGCTGCGCGGCTCCCAGCCGGCGCGCCGCGGCGGCTGACGATGACCGGCCGCGCGGTGTGGATCGACGCGCCGGGGCAGCTGGCGACCCGGCCGGCCGAGCCGGTCGCCCCCGGGCCCGGCGAGGTGCTGGTCCAGGTCGCCTGGGCGGGTATCTGCGGCTCCGACCGGGAGTTGCTGCGCGGCACCCGGCCGGCCGGGTTCGTGCGGTACCCGGTCGTCCCGGGGCACGAGTGGTCCGGCACGGTGACGGCGGTCGGCCCGGCTGTCGACCCCGGTGCCGGCCCGGCTGCCGACCCCGGTGCCGGCCCGGCTGCCGACCCCGGTGCCGGCCCGGCTGCCGACCCCGGTGCCGGCCCTCCTGCCGGCTCGACAGGAGACGCCGCTTTCGGCCCGGCGGGGGACGCCACGCTCGTGGGTCGACGGGTGGTGGCCGAGGGCTTCCGCTCCTGCCGGATCTGCGCCGCCTGCCGCGGCGGCGACACCAACATGTGCGCCTCCCCCTACGACGAGACCGGTTTCACCCGCCCAGGCGCGTGGTCCGACCACCTGGTCGTGCCGAGCCATCTCCTGCACGTCCTCCCGCCCGATGCCGACCTGCGGGCCGCCGCCGGTCTGGAGCCGGCCGCGTGCGCCGCGGCGATGTGCCTGCGCGCCGAAGCCGTTCCGGGGGAACGGGTCGCGGTGGTCGGCGCCGGCACCCTCGGCCTGCTGGCCACCCAGCTGCTGGCGGCGGGCGGCCCGGCCGAACTGGTCGCCGTGGATCCCCGCGTGAACCGCGGCAGGCTCGCCGCCCGGTGCGGCGCCACGACGCTGCTCACACCGGACGAGGCCGCCGCCGCCCCGTGGGCGCGGCACTTCGACGTGGTGGTCGAGGCCGCCGGTGCCGCCGGCAGCGCGGTGCTGGCCTGCGGGCTGGCCCGCCGCGGCGGGCGGGTGGTGCTCGCCGGTCTCGCCGCCGACGGCGACCACCCGCTGCGCGCCATCGATCTCGTGCTCCCCCAGCTCACCGTGCACACCGTGTTCGGGGCGCCGTCGCGGGCCTGGAGCCACGCGGTGCGCGCGTTCGCCGCCGGCCACCTCGACCCGGCGGCACTCGTCACGCACGAGCTGCCGCTCGACGACGTCGGCGCGGCGTTCCGCCTGCTCGACGATGCCGCCAGCGCCGCCGTCAAGATCCTGCTGCATCCGTGAAGACCTGTGGCGCAGGTGAGGAACCTGCCGCGGCCGATCGCGGCGGCGGCGCACCGCGCCGCGCCACCCCGTGAACGGAAGGACGGAAGGAAGGTCTTGAGCACCGTCACGACCGACATCGAAGGACTGCTCGCCGCCGCCGCGGCGGCGGCCCGACCGTTCGGCGCGCTCGCGCCGGCCGCACGCGCCGCCATGCTGCGCGCCGTGGCCGACGCCCTGGACGCGGCGGCCGAGACCTTGGTCCCGGTCGCGATGCGCGAGACCCGGCTCCCCGAACCGCGCCTGCGCGGCGAGCTGGTCCGGACGACGTTCCAGCTCCGGCTGTTCGCCGAGCTCCTCGACGACGGCGGCTACCTGCAGGTGACGATCGACCCGCCGGACCCGGCCTGGCCCACCGGGCCACGCCCCGACCTGCGCCGGATGCTGATCCCGGTCGGGCCGGCGCTCGTCTTCGCCGCCTCGAACTTTCCGTTCGCGTTCAGCGTCGCGGGTGGCGACACCGCCGCCGCGCTCGCCGCCGGCTGCCCGGTGCTGCTCAAGGCCCACCCCGGCCACCCGGAGCTGTCTCGCCGCACCGCCGCCGTCGTCGTCGACGCGCTGGCTGCCACCGGCGCACCCGCGGGGACGATGGCGCTGTTCGAAGGGGACGAGCAGGCCCGGGCCGCCCTCGTCGACCCGCGGGTGCGGGCCGGTGCCTTCACCGGCTCCGAGCACGCCGGCCGGTTGCTGTTCGACCTCGCCGCCGCCCGGGACGAGCCCATCCCGTTCTACGCCGAGATGGGCAGCGTCAACCCGGTCTTCGTGACCGAGGCCGCCGCCGCGGCGCGCGGACCGGAGATCTGGGCCGGGTACGTCGAGTCCTTCACCCTGGGCACCGGCCAGTTCTGCACCAAGCCGGGGCTGCTGTTCGTCCCGGCCGGCGCCGCCGAAGCGGACCTGGTCAGGCTGGTCACCGGGCGGCCGGCCACCCCGCTGCTGGGGGATCGGATCGCGGCCGGTTACCGGCACACCCTCGGCACGCTCGCGGGCCATCCCGCGGTGCGGGTGCTCGTCGCCGGAACCGAGCCGACCTCCGGACCGACATCCAGACCGGCAGCCGGACCGCCAGCGAGCGGAGTGACGCCGGCCGGGGCGACAGCTGACGGAGTGACAGCGGACGGAGTGACGCCAGGCGGGGTGACAGCGGACGGAGTGACGCCGACGCTGCTGGCCACCGGCATCGCCGACTGGCTGCGCGATCCGGGCGTGCTGGCCGTCGAGTGCTTCGGCCCGACGTCCCTGCTCGTCGCCTACGACGACCCGGCCGACCTGCTCCCGGCGGCCCGCGCCCTCGGCGGGCAGCTCACCGCCACCGTGCACGGTGAGGACAGCGACGACGTCCTCGCCGCCGGCCTGCTCGCCGAGCTGCGGGAACGGGTCGGGCGGGTGCTGTGGAACGGCTGGCCGACCGGCGTGTCGGTCAGCCCGGCGATGACCCACGGCGGCCCCTACCCGGCGACCACCTCGCCGCACACCTCGGTCGGGACGACGTCCATCACCCGGTTCCTGCGCCCCGTCACCTACCAGTCGCTGCCCGCGCGCCTGCTGCCCGAGCCGCTGCGCGACGACAACCCGTGGGGGATCCCCCGCCGCCGCTACGGTGTCTGACCGATGAGCATCGACAGTGAGCAGATCACCGATCCGGTGGCCTTCCACGGCGAAGGCCCGGTCTGGAGCACTGCCTGGTGCGCGGACTGGGGTGGGCTGCGCTGCGTCGACCTACTCGCCGGCGACGTCCTCGCCGTCGACCCGACGACCGGCGCCGTCCGCCGTGACCATGTCGGCGCGGTGGCGGCGGCCCTGCGGCCACGGCGCACCGGCGGGACGGTGATCGCGCTGGAACGGGGCTTCATGCTGGTCGACCCCGCCGGCCCGGACGACCCGACCGGGCTGATCTCCGGCACCCGCCGGTATCTCGGGGATCTGTGGGACGTCGCCGCCGAGGTCCGGATGAACGAGGGCGGCTGCGATCCGGACGGCCATTTCTACTGCGGATCGATGGCCTACGCCGAGACGACCGGCGCCGGATCGCTCTACCGGCTCTCGCCCGACGGCACCGTCAGCGTCGAGCTGACCGACGTCACGATTTCGAACGGTCTGGCCTGGAGCCCGGATGGCGCACAGGCCTACTACGTCGACTCCCCGACCGCACGGGTGGACGTCTTCGACTACGACACGGAGCGGGGGCTCCACGGCCGCCGAACTCTGCTGACCGTTCCCGACGGTTCGGGTGTGCCGGACGGGCTCACCGTGGACGCCGACGGCTACCTGTGGGTGGCTCTGTGGGGCGGCGGAGCGGTCCACCGCTACTCCCCCGCCGGCCGCCTCGACGGGATCGTCGCGCTCCCGGTGCCCCGGGTGACGGCCTGCGCCTTCGGCGGTGACCGCCTCGACACCCTGTACATCACCACCTCCCAGCGCCACACCGACCTCACGCGCTACCCGGCCGCGGGCGCGGTCTTCGCCGCCGCCGCCGGGGTCCGCGGCCAGCCGGTCCTGCCGTTCCTGGGATGACGCGGCCGTCAGCCCGACACAGGACGCTTCGTCCTGGGGGTGAGGTCAGGGGTCACCGAGGCCGGCGCGGCGGGCCGCGAGGATGGCGGCGGCGCGGTCAGTCGCGTGGAGCTTGGTGAGGATGTTGGAGACGTTGTTGGCCACCGTCTTCGGGGTGAGGCCGAGGTGGCGGGCGATGCGGCCGTTCGGCCACCCGTTGGCGAGCAGGCCGAGCACGTCGCGCTCACGGTCGGTCAGCTCCGGGAACGGCTTCGCCGCGGGTCGCGGGTCGGTGAAGGCACGCAGGACGCGGTGCGCGACGTCCGGGCCGAACACGGCGTCGCCGCGGGCGGCGGCGCGGACCGTGCGTACGACGTCCTCCTGCTGGGCGCCCTTGAGCAGGTAGCCGCGGGCACCGGCGCGCAGCGCGGCGAAGACGAACTCGTCCTCCCCGTACATCGTCGGCATCAGGCTCGGCAGAAGATCCTCCGACTACCTATCGCGGCCCGCCCTACGAGCGGCATCAGCACTTGGCCACGATCGTGGCCGTGAAACCCCTTCTGGAATCACCGTCCGCGCACTCCCTCGGGTCAAATTAAGCTGCCTTCGACCTAGTCCTCGCACGCGAGCGAGGTTGGCATCGGTGAGGTCGGCGTCGGCGAGGCTGGCTTTGGTGATGTCAGCGCCGGTGAGATCAACGCCGGTGAGGTTCGCGCCGGTGAGGTCCGCGCCAGTGAGATCGGCTCCGGCGAGGTTGGCATTAGTCAGGTTGGCATTATCCAGATTGGAGTAGGTCAATTTGACCTTAGTGAGGTCGGCGTCGGCGAGGTTCACCTTCGCGAGTCTTGTGTTGCGGAGGCTCGCGCCGGCGAGATTGGCACCAGAAAGGTTGGCTTCTCCGAGATCGGCACGATCGAACGAAGCATCGACCAGGTTGGCGCGAATGAGGCTGGCCCGAGTAAATTTCGCTCCCCCGAATGAGGCATGGGCGAAATTGGCGCCAGAGGCTTCCGAATCCGTGAAATTTGCACCCCAGAGGCCGGCGCCTGCGAAATTTATGCCAGAGAGATCGACGCCGGTGAAGTCTGCACTACCGAGACGAGCGCTGTTGAAATTGGCACGGGTGAGGCCCAGCTCGACAACGTCGATGTTTTCGAGGTCGGCGCCGATAAGGTCGACTGGTTGACCGTTGGAGAGTTGGCTAAGCGCTGCTGCCGCAGCTCGGCGGTCCTTCTCGGCGGTCTCGCCTCCCCTCCTGACGCTGTGATGCAGGTAGTCGATTAGAACCTGGACGATCTCGTCAACGAGGTTGGGGTCGTCCGCCGCGCGTTGGAGCGCTCGAATGCCCGCGAGGCGCACAGGCATCGTGGGTGAGCCGATCTGGTCGAGCGCAGCGGCCAAAATGACGGCCGGATCAGTAACCGTCACCCCTGCGGCCGCGGGAGGCTGTTGACCGACCAGCCCAGGGAACGTCGGGCGGACAGCCCTCTGGCGGCCTGGGAAGACCGCGAGACGCGGCAGTACCTGGATGCCGACGGCGTACAAAAGTCGCTCGCGTGCCCGCACCTCGTCCAAGTCGAACAGGTCTACCCACGTCAGCGTCGCCAGGCTGTCAGGAGGAGTGACCGATTCCAGCCGAACCGGCAGCAAGGTCTTACGTGCCAGCGCGGCCGTCCACTCCGTCGTGCACCACTGGGAGGCGAAGTACGCCTTGGAGTAGAGCGCCACTGTCCACTGAGCCGTAGCAAGCTGGGAGTTCATCCACTCGACAAAGTTCGTCCCCGGCTGCGAGTCCCAGACCTGCACCCGCGCGGCCAAGCCCGCACCCTCCAACACGGCAGCGACCCAGGTCGCCCATGCCTCGTCGGCACCGGTGTAGGACACGAACACGAACGAGCCCGACTCTCCCTCAGCCATGACAATGTTCTACGCCCAGTCCGCCGTGATGCGACAGCCGGCCAGCTCGGCGGGACAGAATGTGCCCACCTCGCCGCGCTCGGCACTCTGCACGTCAGGTCGCGCGTGTCGGAGCGACGCGCCAAGAGATCAGTGGCCAGCGGGCGGAACACTTTCGACCGCGAATGACATCAGGACTGAGATTGCCTTCCGAGACCCCGTCCCCGACTCCAGGGTCGTCCGATGGAGAAAGCTGGTATGGCGGCAAGCCGCCGGATCACAATCCAACGGCCCGGTATCTGGTGAGCGTGTCCTGCGGCCGACGCCATCGACGGACCGCTCGACCGACGCGACGATCCGCGAGATGGAGCGGATCGCCTGTGAGCTGATTGAGCGAGGCGGGAAGTGACCGCCCTCGCGACCATCGCCACGCCGTGTGCTGATCACCCCGGCGCCGGCCAGCCCGTTCGCCACGGCGCTATGCCTACCCGCCGACCTGGTCGACCAGATGCGCGCGACCGGCCCGGACCTCCGGGTGTCGGTCAGCGCGATGGACTGCACCGGGACGGATCTTCCTGAGGCCCGGTTCCTGTTCCACGGGGCCGACCGCGACCGCGGGAAACCGCCGTTCTGAGCCGCCCCGCCGGCACACCGCGGCCACCACGCTTCTCCTGCGGGGAGTGCCTGACCGGATCATCATGGGGATCATGAACTGGTCCCCGGACATGCGCCGTCGCTACCAGCGCGTGACCGACCCGATGGTGCGCGACACGGCGGACAGGGTCGGCCGGCTGCTGTAGGAGGCGTCCACGCCGGTGAAGCCCGCCGCGCGGGACGAACGGGACCAGAACCAAGACCACAGGATCGCGGGTCGGTTTCCGGGATGGACCGACCCGCGGCACTTGCCCCGACAGGGCGGGATGATCGTTGCGGAGGATGAGAGATTCGAACTCTCGAGGGGTTGCCCCCAACACGCTTTCCAAGTCTGTTCCTGGGTGTCCATCGGGGTACGCCAGCGTTCGCGAGCGAGCGAGGCCTGCTGATCGATCGACCGGCGAACGCGGTTGAACGGCGATGAATGAGACCGGAACTGAGACCACGGATGGTAGGGATGCGCTGGCTGACGCGACGAGCCGCCACGCCTAGAGTGGAGGTGCAGGTGCCGGCCACACGGCTGGTGAAGGGAGGGACCATGAGCGCAGCGCCCGGCCGGCCACTGCCTTCGGAGCGGCTCGAGCCGGCACACCCGTTGAGAACGATCAGAGAGATCCGGGCGTCCCTGCCGGCAGAGCAACGCGGACACTTCGACGTCGAGCTCGCCGATACCGATCTCGATGCGCTGCCGGACGTACTGCGGCGCTGGGCTGTCCTGGGTAGCGACAAGTTCGTGGACTCGCTGCTCGCGACGCCGTTCGAAGGCCTGGAGTTCGGCGAACGCTCCTACGACGACGCCGCGAACAGCCAGTGAACTACCTACTGGACACCAATGTCATAGCGGAGCTCACCACTCGACCCCGCCCATCTCCCGCAGTATTGGCTTGGGCTCGTTCCGTTCCCGCTCCGGATCTTTTCCTGAGCGTCGTCACTATCGCCGAGATCGGACTGGACATCGCCGCCGTACTCGACCCCGGCCGTCGTGCCACTTTCGAACAGGCACTCAACGGTGTCAGACACGAATACAAAGATCGGATTATCGCGATCGGGGAAGCGGAGGCTCTCGCCTACCTTACGATCCAAAAAAAGCTGAAGAGCGCTGGGACGCCTATTTATTCACCAGATGCTCTTATCGCCGCGACGGCACTCGCCAACGGTTGGACGCTCGCAACCCGCAACATCAAGCACCTCGTCCGGGCTGGGGCTCCCACGATAAATCCCTGGGATCATCAGTAATTCCTCCAGGAGAGATCTTCGAGGCCGTCACCGCCAGCTGCGCGTTGGCGACCAGCCAATAACCGCCGCAGCGCGGGAGATATCGAAAGCACCTTCATGTCCGTTGAAGCGGCGTCTCCGGCGGGTCTCCGGCGGAAGGTATCTAGTGAGCAGATCCTCCGTCTGAACGTCGGACAACGTCTCGTCGCTGGCAATTAGCAGCGCTTCATAGCCGCGATGCCCTGTTCGGGGCTGCAAGGCGAGGACGCAGGCCCTCGCAGCGTCCTCCACGTCGACGTACCCCCAGAGGTTCGCAATGCCAGCGGCTACATCGCTGCTACGAGCAAACTTCCTGGCTTCCTCCGCGGTGAGGATCCAGTGTAGCCGGAGCGCGGTCACGACCATTCCGCGACGTGCGTACATCTGTCCCATGCGTTCGGTGTAATCTTTGGTCAGCGCGTAGGGATCCACGTAGGAGAGCGGCGTCTCCTCGGTAACAGGCACTTCGGCGGACGACCGTGGTTTCGGGCGACCAGGCCGTGCCGTAGATCGACCCACTCGACGCGAGCACTGCCGTCCTGACTCCAGCCGACCATGCCTGCTCAAGGGCGTTGAAACAGGCCATCGTGTTGTTCCGGACCAGTTCGGCGGGCTCGATATTCTCGGGGCTTGGGGCCGCCGCGCAGTGCACGATCGCGTCCGCACCGGCCATCGACTGCGCCACTGCACCAGCGTCAGTCAGATCGACAGGCGATGGCCCTCTGCGATCCGCCTCGATGACCTGGCGCCCGGCTCGCCCGAGCTGACGGCAGACCTCGCGTCCAAGCTTCCCCGCAGAGCCACTGACCCAGACCACATCATTGCTCTCCGGCATGACCCGACCCTAAAGTCACCCAGACCCATACTCCCGCATGGGACCACAGACCTGACGGAGACGCCAGCACCCATCTGTGGGCCTAGCCAACGTCACGCCCGGCAGACAGGCTGGCGGAGGATGAGAGATTCGAACTCTCGAGGGGTTGCCCCCAACACGCTTTCCAACTGTTCGTCTGGGGGTCCGGGAAGGTTCGCCACCGTCCTGAACTGCAGTGGAACCGTGCCAGCTGGCCGAGCTGAACCCCCGCGAACAGAGCTGAATGCAACTCAAACTGCAACCCTCCCTCACCCGGTGAATCCCTCCCGTCATCGGCCTTTCGGCCGATCCGGCAGTGCCGCGTCCCCTGCATCGGGGCACGGTGGATTGCCCTCCCGCCTGTGCGCGTGGCTTCCAGCCGCGCGGTTACCCGGCGGGGGCTCCTCCGGACCCCGCCCCCAACGGCCTGTGCGACCCGTGGCACGGGACGCGTCAGCTCCGGGCGACCGCTGACCAGCCGATCCGGTCGAGCTACAGTAGGACGCCGGTGTCGTTGATTGCCTTGCTGAACAGCACGCGCCAGAGCTTGCCGGGCACCGCCGACCGGTCGGGATAGACACTGTCGGCCCACACCAGCGTGATACGCCAGTGCCGCTGACGCAGCCGCTCCAGCATCGTCGTTCCGGCGTCGCGGTCGGTGATGCAGGCCGCGGTGCCCAGTACCGTCAGCAGCAGTCCGAGGGTGTCCACGACGATGTGCCGCTTGCGGCCGTTGACCTTCTTCCCGCCGTCGAAGCCCCAGCTCACGGTCGGCATCGGTGCCGACCGCGACTAGGTAGCGCACCGCGTCGACCAGGTGCCGTTGGCAGTAGCCCTCCGGCTGCCCGCCCCTCCCCTCCAGTCAGGCGGGCACGGGCATCGCCTCGCGCACGACAGCTCACTCCGCATCGGTCATGTCCGAGGGATACCTCGGACGCCTGTGCGGCCGGTCCCCGGCATTCCAGAACCGGTGGGCGAGACAATCACACTCCCGGACAGCGGAAGCCGACCGGCGCGAGGACGTACAACTGCGACAACAGGGTCTCCATGCGCGCTCAAGGTCTCGACAAGCCCGAGCTGCACCAGAGGCCCTGTCTTCATGCCCGCCAAGCGGCAAGACCACCCGGCCGAGCTGCTCCAGTCGAACCCACGTCCACCAAAATCGGTATGAAAACGGCTTCTCAGATCAGCGCCGGCCGCGCAATGTAGCGGCAGACAGCGCAGACAGCGCAGACAGCGGCGAGTTTGGGCATATGCCGACCGGCGGCGGGTCGGCGCGGGCACGCTCTTTGGGCAGCGGCGGGGTGCCGGTTCGCGAGCGCCGACGTACGTGCGCGCGAGCCCCGGCCAAGGTGTGGGACAAGGGGGACGCACGTGGGGTTCGAGGATCCGGCGCACGCCGATGCGGTCGGGGTGGAAGAGGGGCTGCTGCACGACGAGGGCTTGATCCGCCGGGCGAAGGCGCTGGCGTGCACGGCGCCCCTGCACGACCTGGACGCGAACAAAGGCAAGGTGGAATGGGCCGACGCCAAGGTCTACCAGATGGCGGAGATAGGCCTGCACACCATCGACCAGGTCGCCATCGCGATGGACTTCGACACCGGAGCCAGCCGCCGCCACGTCCTTGACCGGGTTCAGCGGTTCGTCGCCCGCCAGGCGCCCAACCGCACGCAGGAAGAGCACGCCCGGGTGGCACGGTGGGTCCTGGACAGCCTGATCAATCACGGCGACGTCGAGAAGGCGTTCCACCGACCCTACGGCGCGGTGGACGCGGACGGCGTCTACCGGGTGCTGACGTTCCCCTTCAAGCTGATCGTGGAGCGCCGCGACAGCGCCGGCGTGCTGTACCTGCACGCCTCACATGAGGCGTTGAACGTCCTGGTCGGCGCTTTGGACACGGACGTGGAGTCCGCCCAGGAGGCCGCGGAGGTCAAACTCGCCAACCTGATCAGGCGGGGGCGGCTCGCGGACGCGAAGCAGGTGGCGGAGCAGGCAAGGATCCGGACCATCCAGTACGGGGAGTTGATCCACGTCCAGTTGGAGGCGACCCGGCGCAACATCGCGTCGGTCGACTGGCTGGAGAAGGTCCCAGACCTGCTGACCGAGGCATTGGCGCACGTCCAGGAGCGGGTGCGGGCGGAGCGGGCGATCGCCAAGAACATGGCCGAGGCCCGGGACGAGGCCCAGAACCTGGTCCGTAAGCGGCAAGCCGCCGAGCTCGTCGTCATCGTCGAGGACTGCATCCGCCGACACACCCGCCTACAGCAGCGCCTGCTGGAGGCGCGGGAGGTGTTCCGCGCGGAGCAGGACCGCCAGCAGTTCTCCTTGAAGCCGCAGCGGTCGACGTTCGATCTATTCGGGCAACTGCTGCGTCCCGCACTGGGCCTCACCGTCGCGGACGCGGTCGTACCGGTGGACTGCTTCTTCGCCCGGGCAACCGGGCCCGGGACGCAGAACATTCCGCGCCTGGCCACGCTCGTGCCCGCGTTGCTGCGTCCGGCGCCGCAGCCGGCCCGGTTCGCCGGGCCGGTGGAGGATCCGCAGGTGGAGCCGCTGGAGGACGCCGCTCGGTTCACCAGCGAGCAGTGTGAGATGGCCGAGCAACTGCTGCGCCTGCCCGGGAGCGTGCGCTCACTGTCGAGCCTGCTCCAGGAGGCGGCACAGCTCGACGCGGACCTGCCCGCTCTCGTCGCGTTGCTTGCCGTGTACGCCTACAACCCCGACGCCGGCGCCGCCCAGCGTCGCGGGGACGAGCACGTGCGGTTGGCCGTCCGGGCGGACACCGTCTTGGACAGCGCCGGCTTTCACGGGGACGACCTGTGGCTGACCACGGCGCAGGTGCTCCCGGACACCGTGGGCGGAACGAACCAGACGAGGGATGGGGGACCCGGGAAGTGACCACCGCAGTGGGCGGGTACGCAGGGGATGACGCCGAGGCGGCGGCACGGCTGATCGGGTACGCGTTCCGGCCGCGGGTGCTCCCGCACCGCGACCGGGATTACGCCGCGTTGGTGCGGCGCTTCGACGAGGAGCCCGCGTTCGAGGACCTGGTGCGGCGCAGCGCGACCGGGCTGGGGCTGAACGTCCTGGGCGTCACGATGCGGGCGGGCTCGGTGATCGTCCCGGTTCCCGGGTCGGTGTTCGAGACCCGGCTGGAGGGCTACGCGCGGCAGGCGCGGCAGGGCCACCAGCGTGAAGCGGAGCGGGTCCTGCACGGGATCGCGCACCTGGCGATCGCGGCGCTGTGCTTCCCGCGTCCCCAGGACCTGGCCGAGGACAGCTATGTGGGGGCGGTGACGGCCGCCACGGTCGACAAGCAGGTGCGCCACACGTGTCAGGAGCTGGCCGAACGGTTGGCCGCCGGGCCGGAGAGCGGCGACGCGCCGGTTGAGACACCGGAGTTGGAGCGCGCGTGGCGGGTCTATGCGCGCCGGTCGGAGGCCGGTGAGACGAGCAGCGGGCAGGTGGTGCCGACGACCTCGGAGGCGATCGTCGGCAAGGCCCTGCGGTACCTGGTCGACCAGGGATTGCTCAACGAGGGCGAGAACGCGGAGCTGATGGTGAAGGTCTACCGCACGACGGGCCGCTATCAGCTGCAGGTCCGCGAGCTCGCGGCGGTCGACGCTTACCAGGAACTGCTGCTCCTGGGCGTCGTGCCGCCCACAGACACCACCGCGTCCCTTCGGGTGACCGGCGACGACGACACCCTCTACTGAGCGGGAAGCAGACCACCATGTACGAACTGTCCCGCATTCGCGTGTGCTCGGCCGGGCCGGCCGGCGCCCGCTTCCAGGACGTGATCTTGGACTTCTCCGGCGCCGGGCAGCCGGTCGTCGCCGCTCAGGGAGACCTGTTCGGGGCCGGGGCCCAGGGGCTGCGTCCGTCGCCGGCGAGCGTGGTCTTCCTGGAGAACGGGGGCGGCAAGTCGGTCCTGCTGAAACTGGCCTTCTCGGTCCTCCTGCCGGGCCGGCAGCGCGTGAAGGACGCACCGGATCCGCGGCTGCTGGAGGACTACGTCCTGGCGAAGGACGTGTCCCACATCGCGTTGGAGTGGATGCACGCCATCACGGGAAAGCTACTGGTCACCGCCAAAGCGCTGTACTGGAAGGACCAGGTCGTCTCGACGGTTGCCGAGAACCTCATCGAGCGGTGGTACGCGTTCTTCCCCACCGAGACCCTCGGCCTGGACACGCTTCCCGTCGTCGAGGAAGGCCAATACGTGGCCTTGCCGACGTACCGCGACCGTGTAAACGAGCTGTATGCGCAGGACCAGCGGCTGGCGGTGAACTGGCCCAAGTCCCAGGGCGACTGGACCGAGCTGCTGGGCCAGCTCGGGCTGGACCCCGAGCTGTTTCGCTACCAGCGGGCGATGAACAGGGACGAGGGAGAGGCTGTCCACGCGTTCGCCCTCGAATCCGACGGGGGCTTCGTCGACTTCCTCCTCGAGGCCGTGTTCGACCACCAGGGCCTGAACGATCTGGCTGCCCTGGTCTCCAAGTACGCCCACAAGCTCGCCGGGCGCAAGGACCTGGCGCTTGAGCTGGCGTTCGTGGAACAAGCCATGGTGCTGCTCGAGCCGCTGATCGACGCGGCAGACGCGGTGCACGAGGCCCAGGGGCAGGTTCAGCGGGCCGGTACGGAGCTGGCGGCCTTCCACGGGCAGGTCAAGGCCCGCGTCCGCGATGACCAGGACCGCGTGTCGATGCTTGACAGGCAGTTGGAGGGCCTGGCAGGTGAGTTCAAGCGTGCATCAAGGCTGACGCGTCGCTGGGCGGCGACGGTCGCGGGCCGGCGGGAGAGGCTCGCTCAGTTACAGGTCGAGCGGGCCAAGGCTGACGCAGAGGAGGCCTCCCGCCGCCAGCGGGAGGCCAAGACCGTGGCGGACGGCTGGAGAGCAACCGCTGCCGTGGAGCGGCATCTGACCCGGTCGAACGCGCTCCGGTCGCTGGCGTTGCTGGTCAAGAAGGGTGAGCTGGCGGCCGCGCCTGCGCTCGCAGCACGTGAACGGGCCGCTGGGGCCTTCGCCCAGGGGTTGCTGGCGCTCAGGCAAGCGGCGGCGAGTGCACAGGAGAAGGAATTCGAACAAGCAGGCGTGGAGGCGGCGGCCGAGAAACAGGCACGAGGCGAGCGGGAGGCCGCGCTGAAGAAGGCAGGCCAGGCCGAGGCGAAAGCCAGCGGCCTGCTGGAACAGGTCGCTGCGGCACGGACCGACGCCGAGGAGGCTGTCGCAGCAGGGCTGGCACCCGCCACTGATCTTGTTCCCGCCGCTGCGGCGGATGCCCGACGCGCCGTCGACCTGGCGTCAGAGCAGATCAAGGCACTGGAGTTGGAGCGGGAGGGCCTCGACCAACGTCAGATCGCTGTCCAGGAGACCTTGTCCGCGGCGATCCGCGAGGAGGAGGCCGCACGCGGCCGCCGCACGCAGGCGCAGCGGGCCCTGGACACGGCCCGCTCCCGCGCCCGGGCGATCGAGGCCACACCAAGGCTCACTGATCTGCTGGGCACCGAGGTGCGCCTGGACCTGGACGCGCACGCTCTGCTGGACCGCCTGGAGACGACGATCGCAGAAACGGAACGTGAGCGGGTCGCCGTGCAGATCGAGCAGGCCCGTGACGAGTTCGCCCGGCTGGCCTTGGCCGACGGCCGCATGCTGCCCCCACCCGAGGTCGTGCGGGATGCCTGCCGGCTCCTGGAGCAGTCCGAGCCCCGCATCGACGCCTGGCCGGGCTGGGAGTACCTCACGGAGTTTCCCCTCCAGCAGCGCGAGGAGATGCTCGCGCGCGCCCCGCATCTGATCAGCGGCGTGCTGCTGAACTCGCCAGACGACCTGGAGCGCGCCCGGGAGATCCTCGGGCGGGCGGCACCGACGGCCTACTACGTCACCGTGGGCGCGGTCGCGGGACTGCTGGAATCGGCGGACGCCCCGACCCGAGAGCCCTGGTTCACGCTGCCGTTCAACGTCGCGCTCTACCAGGAGAAGGCCGCCCAGACCGAACAGAAGGTCATCGAGGAGCGCTGGGCCCGCTCGGAGGAACGCCTGAAGCAGTTGGACTTTGCTCATCGGCACGACGGCCAACTGCGGCAACAGATCAGCCAGTGGCGCCAGGACTACCCCGAGGGCGCCCTGGCCGGCCTGCAGGAGGCGTTGACGACCGCGGGAACGGTCTTGGAGGAGGCGGAGAAGGACGCCGCCGAACAACAGCTGATCATGAACGCGCTGGTGGCGCGCCGGGACGGTATCCGCGACGAACTGCACGATGCCCAGAAGGATTTCGACCACTGGCAGAAGGTGAGCCGGCGGCTGACCGAGCTCAGTGAGCGGCTGACGCAGATACCGTCGTGGCTCCAGCAGGCTGCGGCCGCCGAAACACAGCAGGGCGCATGGCAGAAGCAGGCTGACGAGGCCGAAGCCACCGCGGATGAGCACCGCCGTCTCGCCGAGGGCCACCGCGCTGCCGGCGATGAGCAGCGCCGAGCCGCCGCCGCGGCCGGCCGGGAGTGGGCTGCGCTGCCCGGAGCCAACGACATGCGACTGGACGCCGAACCGCCGAGCGACCCGGTGCCGGTGCTGCGGGACGCTTACGAGAAAGCCGAGGCCAACTTCAACAACGCGGATGTCCCGGGCAAGCTGCGCGAACGGCTCGCCCAGGCCGAGGCGAGGGCCGCGGAGGCGGCGGCAGAATACTCGGCGCTGGACGAGACGGACCGGGCCACAGCGTGCCGTCTGCTGCAAACGCCCGAATCGCTGGACGAGCGCAGCCGCGCCGAGGCGCAGGAGCGAGCGGACCGGACGCTGGAGGCAGCTGAAGCCGCGATCACACAGGCCGTACTGGAGCAGGGCAAGCACGAAAACGCCCTGAGCGAGCGGCACAGGGAGTTCCATGAGCTGACCGCTGACGGCACCGCCACCATGCCGGCCGCTGGCCTGCCGGACACGATCGAGGGCTGCCTTCAGTCGGTGGCGGCAGCGGAGACGGAGCACGCCGCGGCGCAGGCAGCACAGACCGGGATCGGCGAACAGCAGAGCGCCGTGGCACAGGAGGCGGCGCAGGCCAAGGACGCGGCGGGGGCCTTCGCAAATCTCGCACAGGCGTTGGCGGATACGGCAGCGGAACCGGACGCCGCCCCCTATGCCGGCGACGGTAAGACCGGCTGGAGTGACTATGGACGTCTGCGCGGTGCGGCCGAGGAAGGGAAGAAGGAACTGAGCCGCACCGAGAAGGTGCTGCGCAGCGCGACGGAGAAGATCAAGCAGCACGCCGCCGCCGAACGATACGCGGGACTGAGCATCCCGGTGCGCCAGCAGATCACGAACCTGTCGCCCGAGAAGACAGCCGAGCACGCGGCGGACTGGCTTGCCGCGCTCCAGCCGCGGAAAAGGAACCTGGCCGACGAGATCCACGAGGTGGACCTGCACCGGCAGACCATCGTCGACCATCTCAAGGGCGAGAGCGACAAGGCCCTGTCCTTGCTGCGTTTGGCCCAGCGGCTATCCCGGCTGCCACGAACCCTCGGCGACTGGGCGGGGCAGGAGTTCATCCACTTCTCCTTCCAACCGCAGCCCGACGAACTGCTCCTGCCACGCCTGGGCGAGCTCGCCGAAGAGGCCGCGGCAGGTCGCACCACTGACGGCCGCAAGGTGGCACGCGATGGCCTGTCGCTGCTGCTGCGCGCCGTGCACACCGCTGTACCCGGCGGGTTCAAAGTCCAGGTACTCAAGCCGGACACGGTCCTTCGCGCGGAACAGGTGCGGGTGTCGAAGGTCAAGGACGTCTTCTCCGGGGGGCAGCAGCTGACGGCGGCGATCCTGCTGTACTGCACGATGGCGGCGCTTCGGGCCAACCAGCAGGGCCGCGAGCGCTCGCGCCACGCAGGGGTGCTGTTCTTGGACAATCCGATCGGCCGGGCAAACGCCGACTACCTGCTGGACCTGCAGCGCGAGGTCGCGCAGGCGCTGGGTGTGCAGCTCGTGTACACCACCGGCCTGTACGACGAGAAGGCGCTGGGGAAGTTCCCGCTGATCGTCCGGCTGCGCAACGACGCCGACCTGCGGGCAGCCCGCAAGTACCTGGTCGTCGACGACATGATCCGTCGGCACCTGGATGCGCTGGCGCCTGAGGACGGCACCGGGCAGATCGACAGTGCCAGAATCTTCCGCCGTGAGGAACCGCCGCACGAAGGCCCCGAGGGGAACGATGGCACTGCCACGCCGCGAGAGTGAACTGATCGCAGGACTTCGGGAGTGGGCCGCGGCGCACGGCCGCAGCCCCTACAAGGATGCCTTCATCCCCCTTGACGCCGTGTGGGAGGTCTTCCGCCGGGTGCCGCACCGCAACGTGGCCGGGGCGTTCGAACCCGCGGTCTTGGCCAGCCTGTTGAACGCGCTGGACAGCGCCGGCCTGATCCGGCAGGTCCAGCGACGAACACCGGACAAGGTCTCCCTGCCCGTCAAGGTCCGGCTCCTGCCGCAGGCGCAGCCACCGGCAGTGCCGCCCATGCCCAGATGGCATCCCGCCCTGACCTGGCTTGCCGAGGAGTGGGCCACAGCGACCGTGAAGCAACGGCCCGCCTACGCGGTGATCGACCGGTGGCTCAAGAGCGGACCGGACCTGTTCCGGATCCCGTTGCGGGAGCGCGCCCTGGAGATCTTCGGGACGTTCGGCAGCGCGGAGGACTTCCTCATGCCGGAGAAGACTCTCGACGACCTCAAGTCCGGGCCGCTGTTCTCGGACCAGGGCCGGCTCGACCAACTGCTGCACGCCTTCAGGCCACCCCCACCGTTGATCACCGAGACGTTCCCGCTGGAGGATGAGGACGGACGCTACTGCCGCGTCGGGACCGGTGATGTGCTGTTCGTGGTGGAGAACGCCACCACCTGGTGGTCCCTGGTGGAAAGCCTCCCCAGTGATCACCGCCTGGGGTATGTGGCCTGGGGCCTGGGCGGTACCTTCCGGGCGTCGATCCGCGCGATCAAGGCCAAGCACCGCATTACGCAGATCCGGTACTTCGGCGATCTGGACACCAGCGGCCTGCGAATCCCCTTGCGGGCCTGCGACACCGCAGCGGAGCTCGGGCTTCCCCCGGTCCAGCCGGCCGAGCACCTCTATCGGGCGCTCCAGTTGCTGGGACGCCCCCGCCCTGCCACGGCCAAGGAAGCGTCCATCAGCGCCGCAACCGCCGGCGAGCTGGCCCAGTGGCTCCCGGCGCCATGCCAGGAGAGCGGGCGCCAACTGCTGCTGGAGGGACAGCGCCTGGCACAGGAATGGGTGACCTACCGCTACCTGCGCCAGAACTGCGACTGGCACGACGACGTGCGCTGACATGGACGACCTGATCCGGGGCGGACGACTTGACAAACAGGACCCAGGGGGAACGGGAGCGGCACCAGCACCTGTCCACGCAGCAGTACAGGACGAACCTGAGCCAGGCCCCGACCAGCAGCCCGTCGTGCACGTCAGCGCCTGGGTCCAAGACACCTGCCAAGGCGTCGCTGAGGAAGCCACGCCTTGGACCGGCACTGACCTGCCACAGGGAAGACGGCCAGGACGGCACCGTGCTACGGGCCGATCTCCGCGTCTCCATCGCGGACGGCAGCGAGACAGGCGCCTCGGCGTTGCCTGTTCCCACCAGGGCCACCTGCCGGGCGAGTGACCCGCCGCCCAGGCAGCTGGTGCCTTGCAACACAGGACGTCACCGGCAGACCGGTCAGCTCCTCCAGCCGGTAGGCCTCGCCGCTCATCCGCAGCCAGCGACCGGCCGTCGGGGTGAGCGTCACGCCGGAACCGCCCACCAGGTTCACCGGACCGTGCGCGCCGCCCTCAACGAGGCCAGGCGCCGCCGCCACCTGACCGAGAACCCGGCCACCATCGCCAAGCCTCCACGCCTGGTCGAGGCAGAGGTCGTGCCCTACACGATCGAGGAGGTTCAGCTCCTGCTGGAGGTGGCCAACCGGCAGCGGAACGCGGCGCGGTGGGTCATCGCCCTGGCCTTGGGCCTCCGGCAGGGCGAGGTGCTCGGGCTCAAGTGGACGGACGTCGACTTCGACCTTGGGGTACTCGTCGTCCACCGGGGACGGCTGCGACCCCGGTACCAGCACGGCTGCGGCGACACGTGCGGTCGCAAGCCCGGATACTGCCCCCAGAAGGTCAACACCCGCCGCGAGACCAAGGACACCAAGTCCCGCGCCGGGCGGCGCCCCATCGGCGTTCCCGACGAGCTGATGAAGCTCCTCGCACAGCACCGGGACGAGCAGGACCGTGAACGCAGTCTCGCCCGCGACCTGTGGGTGGAGAAGGGATACGTCTTCACCTCACCGACCGGCGAGCCGCTCAACCCCAACACCGACCACCACAAGTGGAAAGAGCTGCTGGAGGCCGCCGGCCTCCGCGACGGGCGTCTGCACGATGCCCGCCACACCGCGGGCACCATCCTGCTCATCCTCGGCGTCCCCGACACCGTCGTGGACGCGATCATGGGCTGGGAACCCGGCCAGTCCGCCCGCATGCGCCGCCGCTACCAACACCTGACCAACCGCGTCCTCAAGGACACAGCCGCCAAAGTCGGCGGACTGCTCTGGACCCGCCCGGACCAGCAGCCTCCCGCCGCCTGATCATGGCAACTGCAAACCCAAACTGCAATCCTGTAACGACGTCGGCCCTGGTGGGCGGGTGCGGAGGATGAGAGATTCGAACTCTCGAGGGGTTGCCCCCAACACGCTTTCCAAGCGTGCGCCCTAGGCCACTAGGCGAATCCTCCGTGGGGGAGCCTATCTGACGGCGCGGCGTTGTGGGGCGACGGGGTGCGCGAACGGGCTCACAGCCGGCCACCGGCCCCCCGCGCTCATGATCGCTGGCAGACGGCTAGACTGCACAGCAGACCCCTCGTGCGGCGTTACCCCGTGAACCCCCCCAGGGCCGGAAGGCAGCAAGGGTAAGCGGGCTCTGGCGGGTGTGCGAGGGGTCCTCCTCGTTCGGGCGAGCATCGCGAGCATCCGGAGCACACGAGTGAGCACTGCGCTGTACAACAGGTACCGCCCTGCGACGTTCGGCCAGGTGGTGGGCCAGGAGCACGTCACCGACGCGCTTGGTCACGCGTTGCGCAGTGGGCGGCTACACCACGCCTACCTGTTCAGCGGCCCCCGCGGGTGCGGGAAGACGTCGTCGGCCCGGATCCTGGCCGCCTCGCTGAACTGTGAGAAGGGCCCGACACCGGAGCCCTGCGGGGTCTGCGACCAGTGCGTCTCCATCCGTACCGGCTCGTCGATGGACGTCACGGAGATCGACGCCGCCTCGCACGGTCTTGTCGATGATGCCCGTGACCTGCGTGAACGCGCGTTCTTCGCCCCTGCGTCCGCCCGGTTCAAGGTGTTCGTCGTCGACGAGGCGCACATGGTCACGGCGGCGGCGTTCAACGCGCTGCTGAAGGTGGTCGAGGAGCCGCCCCCGTACCTGAAGTTCGTCTTCGCCACCACCGAGCCGGACAAGGTGATCGCCACCATCCGGTCCCGGACGCACCACTACTCCTTCCGGCTGGTGCCTCCTGGTGTCCTGCGCGGGCACCTGGAGTCGATCTGCCAGCAGGAGGGAGTCGTCGTCGACCCGGCGGTGTTCCCGCTGGTGGTCCGTGCGGGTGCCGGCTCCGTCCGGGACTCGCTCTCCGTCCTCGACCAGCTCCTCGCCGGTGCCGGTGAGGGCGGGCTCAGCTACGACCGCGCTGTGGCGCTGCTGGGCATGACGGACGGCGTCCTGCTCGACGAGACCATGGACGCCCTCGCCGGGCGCGACGGCGCGGCACTGTTCACCGTGGTCGATCGTGTGGTCTCGTCCGGCCACGACCCGCGCCGGTTCGCGACCGACCTGCTCGACCGGCTCCGTGATCTCATCGTGGTCGCCGCGGTGCCCGACGCGGTGGAGCGCGGCCTGCTGGAGTCGTTCTCCAGCGACCAGGTCGACCGGATGCGGGCCCAGGCCGGCCGCGTCGGGCCGGCGGAGCTCTCCCGCACGGCGGACGTCCTGCATTCCGGCCTGGTCGAGATGCGCGGGACGGCGAGCCCCCGGCTGCTGCTGGAACTGATCCTCGCGCGCGCCCTTCTCCCCAGCGCCTCCGCGGACCCGGCCGCGCTCGCCGTCCGGCTCGAGCGGCTGGAACGCCGGCCGGCGCCGGCGCTCGGAGCGGCTCCGCTCGCGGGCCCGGCGGCCCCCGCCGCGAACGCCCACATGGAGGCACCGCCGCACGCCGGCCCGCCCTCGCCAGCAGCAGTAGCCACCGCCCAGGGCCCCGCAGGTGCAGTCACCGGGCCTCCGGCCTCAGGGCCGGCACCCGCCTACCCACCCGCGCCCGTGGTCGCGGCTCCAGCAGGCCCCGCGTACCCGGCGGCGCCCGCACGCCCAGGGCCCCCCGCGCCCCCGGCCACGCCTGCCTACCCCGCAGCGCCCGCGCACGCGGCAGCGCCCGCGCACGCGTACCCGGCAGCGACGGCGTCGTCTCCGGGCTCCGGCTCCGGCTCCGGCGGCCTTGACGCCGCGGGGCTGACCGCCGTCTGGGATGAGGTGCTCGCGTTCGCCGGGCGCCGCAGCCGCCGGACCCACGCGATCCTGAAGGACTACGCCTCGGTCGTCGAGGTCCGCGGGGACGAGGTCGTGCTCTCCTTCTCCGCACCGGCGATGGGGAAGATGTTCGGCCAGGGGAACAACGCCGAGATCCTGGCCTCCGCGCTCACCGACCGGTTCGGTGGAACGTGGCGGGTCACCATCGGAGGCGGTGGTCCCGGCCCGTCGGGTGGTCGCCCCCAGGCTCCTCGGGGCACCGGCGGGTCGGGCGGAGCCGGGCAGCCCGGTGGCGGCGCGCCCCCGGCCGGGTTCAGCCCGGTGCCACCGGGCGCGTACGGCGGGTCTCCCGCGCCCGCCGGGCCAGGTCCGTATGCCGGCTCCGGCGTCTCCGGTGGGTCTGGTCCGCGGGTCGCGTCCGCGGCCTATGGTGGCGCAGACGCGTACCCGGGCAGCGGGGCCGTCAACGGCATGGCGGGGCCAGGCATGCCCGGCGGCCCGGGCGTCCCCCACGACAGCGGCCCTGGGCAGCGGCAGGGCGTTCCGGGTGTTCCGGGTGCAGGCGGGCCTTCGAGCGACGGCTGGTCGGCTCCCGGGGCACCTGCCGCGCCGGCCGGTGGCTCCTTCGGGTCGCAGGTGGCGCCGGTGGCGGCGGTCGCGTCAGCCGTTGCCACAGCGCCCCCTGCTGTCAGCACCTCGCCGCAGATGTCCAGTGGCGTCGGGCCTGGCGGCGCCGGGGCAGCCGTGCTCGGGTCCGCGGCGGCCGGGCCGCCCGGAGCGTTCGGCGCGTACCCGCCGGCCGATCCGTTCACCGGCAACGGTTCAGGTGGGCCCCCGCCGGCCGTGCGCCCCGGCACCGCACCCGGCCACGACGTCGTAGCCGGTCACGGCGGCGGCGCACCCGGCCCTGGCGTGGCGCCCGGCCCAGGCACCACATTCGGACCCGGCACCACGCCCGGACCCGGGCCCGGCCCTGGCACAGCGCTCGCGTCGCCACCGGCCGGATCGGTTCCGCGGCAGGATCCGGCTCAGCCGGGTGGTGCCATCCCACCGGCGACCGGCGGAGGCCGGCCTCAGAGCGGGGCCGCCGCCGCACGCGCCGCGGTGATGACCGCCCGCGCCGGGCACGCCGCGGCCGGTCGATCGCCTGGCTCCTCGGTGGCCACCGCGGGGCCGGCGGCTGTCGGCGACACCTCCGGGGTGGACGAGGCGTCCCTCGACGACGAGGACGTACCCACCCATCCGGGGGATGCCAGGAGCAGCGAGGAGGCCGCGGTGGCCCTGCTGCGCACAAGCCTCGGCGCGACGGTCATCGACCAGTCGGGCTGACCGGGCGGTCCGGCGGTGGTGGACGTCGGATCGGCATCGCCCGGCACGTAGGCTCACGGTCATGTCGAACCCACAGATCCCCGCCGGGAATGGCGCCAACCTGGGGCAGATCCTCGAGCAGGCACAGCGGATGCAGGCCGCCCTGTTCGCTGCCCAGCAGGAGCTGGCCGAGACCCGGGTCGAGGGCTCGGCCGGCGGTGAGCTCGTCATCGCGACCGTGAACGGTGGCGGCGAGCTCGTCGATCTTGTGATCAAGCCCGCGGCGATGGATCCGGACGACCCCGAGACCCTCGCGGATCTCGTCCTCGCCGCCGTGCGGGACGCGACGACCAACGCGCACCGGCTCGCCGCGGAGAAGATGAACGCGGCCACCGGTGGCCTCGGCGGAGCACTGAGCGGTCTCGGCGGGCTGGGCGGGGCGGCCGGTCTCGGTGGCGGTGCCCCGGCACCCGGTGCGCTGCCGGGTGGGGGCGCGCTGGGCGGCCTGGGCATCCCTGGCCTCGGCTGAGTCTGCCGCAGCCATGTACGAAGGCGTTGTCCAGGACGTGATCGACGAGCTGGGCCAGCTTCCCGGTATCGGGCCGAAGAGCGCGCAGCGCATCGCGTTCCATCTGCTCGCCGCCGACCCGGCGGACGTCCGTCGGCTGGTGAGCGCGCTGACCGAGCTCAAGGAGAAGGTCCAGTTCTGCCGGACCTGTTTCAACGTGGCCCAGTCGGAGCTGTGCCGGATCTGTGTGGACCCGCGCCGCGACCAGACGTCCATCTGCGTCGTCGAGGAGTCGAAGGACGTCGTCGCGATCGAGCGGACCCGCGAGTTCCGCGGCAGGTACCACGTTCTGGGCGGCGCGATCAATCCGATCGGCGGGGTCGGCCCGGATGATCTGCACATCCGGGAGCTGATCGCCCGGCTGGCGGACGGTGCTGTCACCGAGATCATCCTGGCGACGGATCCGAACACCGAGGGTGAGGTGACTGCGTCCTATCTGGCGCGCCAGATCGCGCCGATGGGCCTCACGGTCACCCGGCTGGCGAGCGGGCTGCCGATGGGCGGCGACCTCGAATGGGCTGACGAGGTCACCCTCGGCCGTGCCTTCGAGGGCCGGCGGATCGTCAACGCCTGACCGCCCGGCGCGCGTGTGACCGCTCGGCGCGCCCGGGCGTTCGGGGCGGCCGGGCGTTCGGGGCGGCCGGGCGTTCGGGGCGGCCGGGCGTTCGGGGCGGCCGGGCGTTCGCGGTCAGGTGCCTGATCTCTGCTGCCTGGCCGCCGGTGGACGTCAGAAGCCCAGGATCGGCGCGTAGGCCGAGCTGGGGATGGAGGCGAGGGTCAGCAGGACGACGCTGACATCCAGCTGGTCGGCGCCCGCACCGAACTCGGCGTGCCTACCGTGGGTGGCGTAGACCAGAACGTCGGAGTCCCGCGTCACCCGCACACCGAACATGTGCGTCGCCCGGACCCACCACACCCGGCCCCCCACCCGCACCCGCACCCGCCGAGCGTCGCGGCGCAGCCCGGTCGTGAACCGTGCCAGCCGCCCGGATGGCAGGTCGGGCTGGTCCAGGTAGCCGGTGATGTCCCCGCCGGGGCCGTGCACGACTATGCGCGCCGGGCTGGCCGGCGGGCCGGGTTCGACGAGGCTGGCCTCCGCGGAGATCTCCTGCTCCCAGGGATGCATCTCGGCGGCCCAGACCTGCTCGCCGCACACGAACCGTTTGCCGAGCACGCCGCCTTCGGGATGCCCGCGTGGCAGCAGCCCGCCGACGACCCGACCGGCACCTTCGAGGCGCCAGACGACGGAGACGATCGCCCCGGCCGGCGTCTCGGGGCCCTCCGGCGCACCGGTCGCACTCGTGTTCACGCGCATGCGGGACGGACGCCCGGGCGGTACGCCCCTGCCAGGCCGCACGGTCGCGCGGTGCCCGACACCCCGGACCGTAGTATGGGGTGCAGAGGCCAGTGCACGTACCTCTGCTGTTGCACGTGCGGGTGCCAGTGAACCCGCACCCGCGACGGACGGCCCACGCCTCACCTTCCAACCCCCGCCCTACCATCGGCCCGGACGATCAGCCATTTACGGTCGACGCATCACAGGCCGTCGCCAGCTTCGGCCCGACGCCGGCCGAATCTGCGACCTCCGACACCGAATCACTGCACTATGCATGCAGATGCTACGCGGCATGCGGACTGTCCGGAGTCCCTCGCGCACACCTTTCTCGTCGACACCTTGCTGTCACCACAATTCAATGACAACGGCACACGAATGGACGCCGGCCGGGACCGTTGCTCCGCGGAACACCGGACCCCGGTGCGGCATCGCGTCGACCTGCGGACAAGGTGGAACCATGCCGGGGAATCCAGGCCGGTAACCGTCTCTCGATCCTCCGAGGAGGAGTTGCCCGCAATGAGGCTTTTCCATCTCAAGGTGCATGGTCAGGGATGCCGAAGGTCCGCGTCGACGACGGAGAAGGCTCAATGATCATCAGTTCCCATGTCGGTGCCGGGGCGTTCGTCGGCATGGCCGCGTCGAGGCCGGGGCCGGCTCTGGCGCTTGGCTTTCTGTCGCATCTGGCCATGGACGCGATGCCGCACTGGGGCACCGGTCCCAACACCGAAGCCGAGTGGCTGCCGATCGCGCGCAAGGACGGCGTGGCGGGCCTCGCCGCGATGGCCCTGCTCACCGCCGCCGCCCCCGCGGACCGGCGGGTCGGGGTGCTGGCCGGAATGATCGGCGCCTGCCTGCCCGACACCGACAAGGTCGGCCGCTACTTCGTCGGAACCAGCCCCTGGCCGGCCCGCTTCGACCGGTTCCACGAGGCCATCCAGAACGAGTCCCGGCACCGGTTGCCCCGGGAGGTCGCGACGGCCGCCTGCCTGACCGTCGCGGGCACGGTCGCCCTGCGGCTGCTGGCCGCCCGCCCACGCTGAGGCGCGGCTGATTCCGCCTCCAGCCGGACGGCATGAGCCGCGTCAGCGGCGTCAGCGGCGTCAGCCTCGTCGGGCGCGGGGTCACGGTCGGAGGCGGCGTCACGGTCGGGGGCGGGGGTGGCTCCGCCGGGCCCGGACCGACAGCGCCGAGAACCGTGCCACGCCGCTCAGGTAACAGTTGTCGACCGAGTCGGCGAGGCTGACAGCGCGGTCGAGGAGCAGCAGGCATCGGTCCGGGTCGCGGTCGACAACCAGCTCGGCCTCGCCATAGGCCAGCCAGCCGAGGTCGGACGGGGCCAGCGGTCCCGGCGGCGTCTGGGTCCGCACGACCCGCCCGGCTTCCAGATCGCCCGCGTGGGCATGGGCGAGCATGACGTTGCGCAGCCCAGCCACCTCGGCATGCTGGTCGCCGCAGGCCCTGGCCGCGGCGACCAGCTCCCAGCCGTGGTCGACGGCCTCGCCGATCCGACCGCGGTAGAACGCGAGGTCGCCGAGCAGTTCGAGCGAGAACCTACGCTCGGGCGCGTCACCGGCGATCAGGCGGCCACGTTGCGCGCAGGCTCCGGCCATCTCCAGGTCACCGGTGCTGACATACCAGGCCGCCGCGGTCGCCAGGGCGATCGACAGCGCACCGGCGGACACCCCGGGCGGCAGGGCCACCGACAGGTCCGAGACCAGATCCGCCAACCGGTGGGGCTCCACCCCGGCCGGCGGGTGCAGGCCGAACGCCCGGATGAGTTCGACCGCGGCGGACAACGGCTCGATCCGCAGCCGGCTCATCGCGTAGACGTGCACCGCCGCGGCGATCTCGACCGCGAGCGGCGGATCGTTCGCCAGCGCCCAGGCCCGCGCCGCCCTCGACTCGATGAGCAGGTCGGCCAACCGGCGTTGCCCCTCGGCCTCACGCGGGGTACGGAGCAGCCCGTCCGCGACGCGCAGCTGGCCGAGGACGTACCGCGCGTGCGCCGCGGACAGCGTGTCGTCGGCCGCCCCAAGCTCCCACCGCGCGTAGTCGCGGATGGTGCCCAGTAACGAATATCGGGTCAGGCCGTGGGCCGGATCCGCGACCACCAGCGAACGCGCCACCAGCGCGTCGAGCATGTCCAGGCCGGTTGCCCGCGGCAGCCCCGCCAGTGCGGCGGCGTCCTCGGCGACGACCGGGCCGGCGAAGGCACCCATGATCCGTAGCATCGCCCGGTGCGGGCGGTCCAGCATCGACACCGACCACGCCACCACGTCGGTGAGGGTGCCGTGGCGCGCCGCGCTCGCCCGACGCGTGCCCCGGCGAAGGTCGAGATGCTCATCCAGGCGGTCAGCGAGCTCGGGCAGTGGCATCGCGCCGCTTCGTGCCGCCGCCATCTCGATTCCGAGGGGCAGACCGTCGAGGGTACGGACGATGCGCTCGGCCGCCGCGGCGTCCGCCACCGCACTGCCCGCCACCGCACTGCCCGCCACCGCGCTGTCCGCTATCGCGCTGTCCGCCACCGCCCCGGCTGGCACAGGTTCGGCGGGTGCAGGCTCGGCGGGCGCAAGCTCGGCTGGTGCGAGCTCGGTTGGCACCGACGCGGAACCGTCGGGTGTGGCCCGCGCCCGGAACAGCTCGAGAGCGGGGGCATCCGGCCCGTCGACCCGCAACGGACGCAGCGGCCAGCAGTGCTCGCCGGCCACGCCGAGCGGCTCACGGCTGGTCGCCAGCACCCGCACCCCGGGCCCACCGGAGACAAGGGCTGACGCGGCGGCCGCGGCCGCCCCGACGACGTGCTCACAGCCGTCGAGGATCAGCAACGTCTCCAGGCCGGAGGCGGCTGCCAGGACCGCCATGGCCTCGCCGTCCATCCTGCCCGCGCCGGACCCACCCGATCTGCCGGATCCACCGAAGCAACCCACGCCGAACTCGTCGGCGACGGTCGCGGCGACCGCCGCCGGGTCACGCACACCGGCCAGCTCGACCAGCCGGACGCCGTGCGTGAACTGGCCGGCGAGGCTGTCCGCGAGGTGCAGCGCGAGCCGTGTCTTGCCGACGCCGCCCGGTCCGAAGAGCGTGACGATCCTGGCCGCGCCGATCAGGTCGCTCACCGCGGCCAGGTCGGCGGCGCGCCCCAGCAGAGCGGCGGCGGGCGGGCGACCGTGCCGGGATCGGCCCAGCAGCGTCGACGAGCCCTTCGCCGAGACGGCGGGGGGTGCCGAGCGCGCAGACGGTGCCGAGAAGGCGGACGGGGCTGAGAAGACGGAGGGTGCCGACAGCACCGGGCGCCGCGGCAGCAGAGCCGCCCGCGACTCCCGCGCGGCGGCCCGGGCCTCGGCCAGGCGGACCGCCGCCGGACGCAGGGTCGGATTGTCGGTCAGCTCTCCGAAGGCCGGACCGCGCCAGAGCGCGAGCGCGTCCTCCAGCAGGACGAGCTGCTCGGCGGCCTCGGGCACCTCGTGCGAAAGCCTCAGCAGCCGCTCGAAGACCACGATGTCGACCTGCTCAGGCGCGAGTCGCAGAGACCAGCCGCCGGGACAGGTCGCCACGGCGTCGCCGAGCACCCGCCGCAGCCGCGAGACGTAGGACCGCAGCGTCGCCTCCGCGGTCGGCGGAGGGCACTCACCCCACACCGCGCCCACCAGGCGGGCCTGTGGCACCGCATCGCCCACCCGGGAGCCCAGCACTGCCAGCAGCAGCCGCTGCGTCGGGCTGCCGATGGTGATCGTCGTCCCGGCCGCGTCCACGACGTCCACCGGGCCCAGTAGCCGTACGCGCACACAACCGATCATAGGAGCCACAGCCGGAAACAACCCGTAACACGCCAGATACGCCACTCGGGAGCTATCAGAACGCCGGCGGGCCGCAATCCGACCATAGCGACGCAAGCATCACAATCCGGCACCCCGTATATCGCCACGGCTCATGCGGCGGCGGAAACTCTCACGCGGGAGTCGGGGGGTCACATGGTGTCGGGAAAGAGCACTGCCGCGCCGTCGACCCGGTCGCCGGCCAGGTCGGTGAGCGCCCGATCGGCCGAGGTCAGCGGGTAGGGGGTGACGGTCACCTCGAGGTGGTGGCGGGAGGCCACGGCCAGGAACTCGTGGCCGTCCGCCCGGGTGTTCGCGGTCGTGCTGCGCACGGACCGTTCCTGGAACAGATGCCGCTGGTAGTTCAGCCGCGGGATGTCCGTGAGGTGGATTCCCGCGACCGACAGGGTGCCCCCGCGGTCCAGCGCCTCCAGCGCGACCGGCACGAGATCACCTACCGGCGCGAACAGGACAGCCGCGTCGAGTGGCTCGGGGGGAGCGTCGTAGGCGCCGGTCACCGAGGCGGCGCCGAGGCCGAGCGCAAGCTGACGGGCCCGCTCGGACCTCGTCATGACGTGCACGCGGGCGCCCTGGGCGATGGCCACCTGGGCGGCGAGATGCGCGGACGCACCGAACCCGTAGATGCCCAGCCGCCCGTCAGGCGGTAGTTCCGCGCGTGACAGTGCCCGGTAGCCGACGATGCCCGCGCACAGCAGCGGAGCCAGCTCACCGTCGCTGTAGCCGGCCGGCAGGTGGTAGGCGTAGGCGGCGTTCACGACGGCGTACTGGGCATAGCCGCCGTCGACGTCCCAGCCGGTGTAGATCGACGCGGGGCAGAGGTTCTCGGCCCCGCGTCGACAGTAGGCACACGTCTGGTCGGTGCCGCCGAGCCAGGCGATGCCGAGCCGGTCACCAAGCTGGATCGCGGCGGAAATGGCGGGAGTGGCAGCGGCGGCGGGAGCGGCAGAGGCGGCGGAGACGGGCCGGTCGGCGAGGGTCTCCGGTGCGCCGATGGGCTCGATCCCGGGCCCGAGTGCGTCGACGTAGCCGACGACCTCATGGCCCGGAACCGTGCGCGGGTGGCGCGGAGTGAGGTCGCCCTCGGCGAGATGCAGATCCGTCCGGCAGACACCGCAGGCGGCGACCTTCAGCCGGACCTGGCCGGGCCCCGGTTCGGGCACCGGAAGCTCCACAGCCCGCAACGGGCCCGAGGCCATGGGCCCCGGGCTGGTCACCTGCCAGGCCAACACCGCGCATCAACCTCCGTCGCCCGGCCCAGCCGCTCCGACGGATCGCCCGCGGCCAGGCCACGGATCGCCCGCGCCCACGGATCGGCCCGGCTCTACCTTCGAGGCCCGGCCTCGCGGTCAGGCCCGGCCTCGCCGGTCAGCTCCTGGCGAGACGTCGGTCAGACGTTCACGCCGTGGTCGCGGGCGAGGCCGCTGAGGTCGTTGTGCCCCTGGCCCACCGCGCGGAACTTCCAGTCGGCGCCGTTGCGGTACACCTCACCGAAGATCACCACGGTCTCGGTGGAGTAGTCCTCGGAGAGGTCGTAGCGGACCAGCTCGGTGCCGGTCTGGTCCACCACGCGGATGTAGGCGTTGCGCACCTGCCCGAAGTTCTGCGCCCGGTTCACCGCGTCGTAGATCGACACCGGCACGACGATCTTGTCGATCTCCTGGGGCACCAGGCCCAGGGTGATGTTGATCGACTCGTCGTCGCCCTCGCCGGCGCCGGTCAGGTTGTCGCCGGAGAGCGAGATGCCGCCCTCCGGGCTCTTCATGTTGTTGAAGAAGACGAAGTGACCGTCGGACAGCACCTTGCCGTCGCTCTTGACACCGATAGCGGATGCGTCCAGGTCGAAGTCGGTGCCGGTCGTCGTCCGGGCGTCCCACCCGAGGCCGACGGTGAGCGCGGTCAGCGCTCCGGTTCCCGCCTCGGCGGCCTGCTTCGTGAGGCTGACGTTGCCGCCCTTGGCAAGGCTGATCGCCATGACGAATGTCCTTCCTGAGGAATGCTTCTGACGGCGACGATCCTCCGCAGCGAGGACCATCGGTCCAACATGGTCGCTTCCGTAGCCACCCTTGCACAGGAGTACGAACACAGCCGGCAGGCCGTCGGTCGGATGACACTGATGCCACCGGGACGTCCAAGCCGCCCACGTCACGGAGCGCGACCGGGCGGAAGTGCCCCCGACCTCGGTAATCTGGCACGCATGGCGCTCCTGGTCGCGAAGTTCGGCGGTTCCTCGGTCGCGGACGCGGATCGCATCAAACGGGTCGCCGAGCGGATCGTGGAGACCCGCCGAGCCGGCAACGACGTGGTGGTCGTGGTCAGCGCGATGGGTGACACCACCGACGACCTGCTCGACCTCGCCGAGCAGGTCAGCCCCGTCCCGCCCGCCCGGGAACTGGACATGCTGCTCACCGCCGGTGAGCGGATCTCGATGGCACTGCTGGCGATGGCGATCACCAAGCTCGGCGCCGAGGCGCGTTCCTTCACCGGCTCCCAGGCCGGGGTGATCACCGACTCGGTGCACGGCAAGGCCCGGATCATCGACGTGACCCCGGGCCGTATCCGCACCGCGCTGGACGAGGGCGCGATCGCGATCGTCGCCGGCTTCCAGGGCGTCAGTCAGGACACCAAGGACATCACCACGCTGGGCCGCGGCGGCTCCGACACGACCGCGGTGGCGCTCGCCGCCGCGCTGAACGCCGACGCCTGCGAGATCTACACCGACGTGGACGGCGTCTACACCGCCGATCCGCGCATCGTGCCCGATGCCCGCCGCATCGACCGGATCTCCTACGAGGAGATGCTGGAGATGGCGGCGTGCGGGGCGAAGGTGCTCATGCTGCGGTGCGTCGAGTACGCCCGCCGATACAGCGTCCCCGTGCACGTCCGCTCCTCGTTCTCGTCGAAGCCGGGCACGTGGGTCACCGAGACGCAGGAGGCACAGCTCGTGGAACAGGCCATCATCCGCGGCGTCGCGCACGACCTGAGCGAGGCGAAGGTGACCGTCGTGGGCTGCCCGGACAAGCCGGGCGTGGCCGCCGCGGTGTTCCGCGCGGTCGCCGACGCCGACGTCAACCTTGACATGATCGTGCAGGTCGGCTCGGTCGCCGGCTCCGGCCGGACGGACATCTCGTTCACCCTGCCGAAGACGGACGGGAAGACCGCGCTGGAGGCGCTGGAGAAGGTGCACAGCCAGATCGGCTTCGACCGCACCCTCTACGACGACCACATCGGCAAGCTGTCACTGATCGGCGCCGGGATGAAGTCGCATCCGGGGGTGTCCGCTCGTTTCTTCGGCTCCCTCGCCGACGCCGGGGTCAACGTCGAGATCATCTCGACGTCCGAGATCAGGATCTCGGTGGTCGTGCGGGACACGGACCTGCCCGTCGCCGTGCGCGCCGTGCACAGCGCCTTCGAGCTGGGCGACCCGGACGAGAGCGCCGTCGTGTACGCGGGAACGGGTCGATGAACGCTCCCCGCGACAGCAGCTGCCGCAGTGGCGGCAGCGGTGGCAGCGGTGGCAGCAGCAGTGGACGGACGAGCGGAGGCAGGCAATGAGCGACATCCCCCAGCGCCCCACGCTGGCTGTGGTGGGTGCGACCGGGGCGGTGGGCAGCGTGATGCTCGGCCTGCTGTCCGAGCGCCCGGACGTCTGGGGTGAGATCCGGCTGGTCGCCTCGGCCCGCTCGGCCGGGCGCACGCTTCGGGTGCGCGGCCAGGACGTGCCGGTCCAGGTGCTGGCACCGGAGGTGTTCGACGGTGTCGACATCGCCGTCTTCGACGTGCCGGACGAGGTGTCCGCGCAGTGGGCTCCCGTCGCCGCGGCGCGGGGCGCCGTCGCCGTCGACAACTCCGGCGCCTTCCGGATGGACGCGGACGTCCCCCTCGTCGTGCCGGAGGTCAACGCGGCCGCGGTCGCGGACCGCCCGCGCGGCATCATCTCGAACCCGAACTGCACGACCCTGTCGATGATCGTGGCCGTCGGCGCGCTGCACCGGGCCTTTGGCCTCGAGTCCCTGTTCGCGACCTCCTACCAGGCCGCGAGCGGGGCCGGGCAGTCCGGCATCGACACGCTGTACGACCAGCTCCAGCTGGTCGGCGGCACCCGGGAGCTGGGGCAGGCGGCCGGTGACGTGCGCAAGGCCGTGGGCGAGGACGGCCTCGGCCCGTTCCCCGCACCGCTCGCGCTCAACGTGGTCCCCTGGGCCGGGTCGTTGAAGGACGGCGGCTGGTCCTCCGAGGAACTGAAGATCCGCAACGAGTCGCGGAAGATCCTCGGCATGCCGGGCCTGCGGGTGTCGGCGACCTGTGTACGGGTTCCCGTCGTGACCACGCACGCCGTGGCGGTGCACGCCCGCTTCACCCAGCCGGTCACCGGTGAGCAGGCGCGGGAGGTCCTGACGTCGGCTCCCGGCGTGGCCGTCCTGGACGATCCGGCCGCCGGCCAGTTCCCCACCCCGGCGGATGTGGTGGGCACGGATCCGACCTGGGTCGGGCGTATCCGTCAGTCGCCGGATGATCCGCATGAGGTCGCGCTTTTCGTGTGCGGGGACAATCTGCGCAAGGGCGCCGCGCTCAACACGCTGCAGATCGCCGAACTGCTCGCTGCCCGCTGAGGTCGGTCGGCCCCGCCGGCGCGGGGCCGCCGGTCCGCCGGTCCGCCGACGGTAGCGATCAGCACTGAACGTCACTGCACGCGATTGGCACGATGCGAATTGCGCACGCGCCCGGTCCAGTCATGATCCTGTGAACATCCTATGAATCATGAAGGATCGACGCTTCAGCGCTCCCACCACCCGGTCGGCGCGACGCGCGACCGAACAGAGAGCTGTCACGGAACGTGACATCATCCCAGCACGGAGCAGCACAGGACGTCGCCTCGGAACGAGATATTTGCGCCAGGAAGTATTCCCGACATCATCTTTTTCGGTTCCGACCAATCAGCGAGACGCTTGCCGACTGCTCCACGAATCGATCGACCCAGCTGGGAACGAATGACATCCGTTATTCGTCTGCCCGCCGTGGCATACCGATTCCGGCAACGAGATGACGCGGGATCCCGCAACTACATCCGGATGGATCCTGCACCTGGATCGCACCGGGTCGGTACGCCTTCTGGTGAACGACCGCCGCAGCCGGCGGAAGCCCCAAGGCGGGCTACCCGGACAGATCAGAACGCCACCGGCAAGAGCTACGCCATCGCCCTGACATCACCAGAAAGCGGTCAGCCCGCTCACCGGAGTGATCCGACGAGCGGGCTGACCGACCTTGGTTCTACTGCTACTCGTGGCTCAGACGACGCGGACGGCGTCGGCCTGCGGGCCCTTCTGGCCCTGGGTCACCTGGAACTCGACCCGCTGGCCCTCCTCGAGTGCCTTGTAGCCGTCCATCACGATTGCGCTGTAGTGGACGAAGACGTCAGACCCGCCGCCGTCCACGGAGATGAAGCCGAAGCCCTTCTCCGAGTTGAACCATTTCACCGTGCCCTGAGCCACGTGCCGTTCTCCCTGCTGGTGCAGTCAGGACCCGCACCGCGCGGGCCCCGGGCCGGAACGCTTCGGCGATAGGATTCGCCGCCGCGTTGTTCCGCTGTGTCTCGGTTGAGACACGAACTGACGAACCCCGGCCACGCCTGACGCTACACGTACGCGGCCCCGGACGGGAGTCCTCCGGCAGAAGAAGTCCACTTCACGGCTCGGCATTACGAACATCCACTTCACCGTGGCGGTGTGTCACAGCGCACTCGATCGAAGTCGAGCAGCCACCGGAACAGCTCTTCGCAGGTCTTCGCAGCCCTTCACCGAGTGCCCAAGTAAGGACTCCCAACTCACACAAGTGCGCTGCCGGGCAACGCGGGGCTCTGGCGCGCGGGGCCTTCTCCGGCACCATGACGCTCGATCGCGGTGGCGATCTCATCCAGGTCGCCGCCGCTGAGAACCACCTCGCCACCGGCCGGCAGCCAGGCTTCGATCTGGTCCGGACGCCGGGCCCCGACAATCGCGGCGGTCACCCCATCGAAGGACAACGTCCAGGCCACAGCCACCGCGGCCACCGTCGTCCCGTTCCGGTCCGCGATGGGGCGCAGCGCGTCCACCAGGGCCAGGTTCCGGTCGAGCGCGGGCCGCACGAACTCCGGCGACCGATGGCGCCAGTCATCCTCCGGGAGCGACTGCGAGCGCTCCAGCGACCAGCGGCCACTGAGCAGCCCCGACTGCATCGGGCTGTAGACGATCACTCCGATGTCCCGCATCGCACAGTAGGGCAGGAGATCCGTCGCGGCCAGCCGGTTGATCATCGAGAACGGCGGCTGCAGGACGTCGGCACCACCCACGGTGGCCGCCTCCTCCAGCTGGCCCACCGAGAGGTTCGACACACCCACCGCGCGGATCTTGCCAGCCGCGCGGAGCTCATGCAGGGTGCCGACCGCGTCTGCGATCGACGTGCCGTCCTGCGGCGGCCAGTGCAGCTGGTAGAGGTCGATGCGCTCGGTCCGCAGCCGCCGCAGCGAGGCCTCGACCTCCGCGCGGATCGACGAAGGCGCACCGACCCGCTCCGGCGGCCGGGAGAAGTCGCTCTCGTCCCAGACCAGGCCGCACTTGGTGAAGACGTAGGGCCGCTCGTCGGCGGGGATGTCGGCCAGCGCGCGGGCGACCAGCTCCTCGGAGTGGCCGAGCCCGTAGACCGCGGCGGTGTCGATCCAGTTCACCCCGGACCGCACCGCGGCGCGGATCGCCTCGACGGCCTCGGCGTCGTCCTGGGCTCCCCACCCGAACGCCCAGCCCGCCCCGCCGATGGCCCAGGCGCCGAACCCGACCCGGGTGACGGACATGTCAGTCCTGCCGAGTCGGACGGTCGGCAGCGATTCAGGAGCGGTCATTCGGCATCTCCTCGTGAACGTGGGCACCTGACCCCGGGGTGCCCACCGGACTGCGCGCTGGCGTGACCAGGCTCCGGTGGCTCGGAGCCGCCGGAACGCGGGGACCTCGCCACCGCTCGCCGGACGTCCACCGACACCACCTGGCGCCTGCCGACGTCTGCCGCGCGCCCGCCAGACGTCTCCAGGCCCGATGCTGCCCGACCCGCGCCCCGTCCGCCCGTCAAGGTGGCCAGCCACACGCCCGTGATGCGCCGCGACGAGACGAAAGTCACACGCGAGCAGCCCCTCGCAAACTACTGCAGGCCAGAACATACCGGGACGCAAACGGCAGCCGGCAGGAGCGGCCGTCGCACGGGCGAACATCAGAGGGCCGAACGTCACACAGACAAACGCCGAACGGGCGAACGTCGCACGGGTGAGCGCTGAACGGGTGAG
Organism: Frankia sp. R43; assembly: GCF_001306465.1. Taxonomy (NCBI): domain Bacteria; kingdom Bacillati; phylum Actinomycetota; class Actinomycetes; order Frankiales; family Frankiaceae; genus Frankia; species Frankia sp. R43. The sequence goes on from NZ_LFCW01000005.1 coordinate 625,982, forward strand.
CGCTGAACGGGTGAGCGCTGAACGAGCGTCAGCGGAACCAGCGGCGGTGGCGGCGGGCGGAGGCCGCCGGCCACAGATCGAAGAAGTCCCGTTCGGCCGTGCGGGCCCGGTGCTCCTCCAGCCCGAGCAGCACGCCCAGCGTGAAGGCGGACGGGTCGCCGGCCTCCTGGGCACGCACCCCCCAGTCGCGGAGCAGGCCGCGGGCGATCGTCGCGTCCTGATGTGTTCCGAGCAGCTCCTGCATCGACTCGGCGAGGCGAGCGAACGCCGCCGCGGACGAACCGTAGACCGGGCCGACCGCCTCGGCCGCGTAGCGCAGCCGCTTGGCCTGCTTGCGCGCCGAGTGCAGCAGCTCGTCGCGTTCGAGGCCGATCGGCAGGTCACCGGCGCGGACCACCTTGCGGGTCAGCCGGCGGTCGGCCTCGTGCAGCAGGCCCGGCAGGATCTTCTCGGCGGGCTTGCGGGCGGACCCGGTCAACGGCGCGTTGACGAGCGCGATCAGATCCTCGAGAAGCTGCAGATAGCGGGCACTGCGCAACATCGCGAGCGCCTCTTCCCGTGCCGCGCTCTGGTCGGCTGCGAGATGGCCGGAGATGACCGTGGCCGCGTCACCGCGGACCAGCTCGGCGGGCAGCTCGGCGAGCCGCTCGGTGAAGTAGGCGATCTGCACCTCCGCGTCACGCGCGCCGGACAGCGCCCCGGCCAGGTCGCGCAGCTCGCCGTCCAGGTGCGCGACGAGCTCCGCGGGGAAGAAGGGCGCGAACGTCCGCAGCGTGCTGCGGGTGCGGCGGCAGGCGACCCGCATCCGGTGCACGGCGTCCGGGGCGTCCAGCCGCACCCGCGGGTCGGTGGCGAGCAGCGTCTCGACCTGGGCGATGAGATACGCACGGATCACGGTGCCGGCCGGTGTGCGGCGGCGCAGCTTGGCCGCGGCGGCGGGCACATCCGGGCCCGGCGCCTCGGCGAGTGCCGGGCCGAGCACCTGAGCCAGCTTCGACGCGGACGCCGAGCGGCCGGCCCCGGCGGCCAGCAGCACCCGCTCCACCTCGTCCAGCAGGGCAGGGGCGCCCGCACCGAGCTCGACCTCGATCTCGCGCCACTTCTGCGCACCCGCGGCCGAGCCCAGGATCGTGGCGGACACCTGATCGTCGACGACCTCGGCCAGATCCACACCCGCGTCGTCCCGCAGGCGCCGGGCCGTCCGCAACGTCACCAGACGGGCGACCGGACGAAGCTCGGCTCCGCGCAGGTACGCCGTGACGAGATCAACGAGGTCGGCCGGCACCGGGCCGTCACCGCCGAGCGGGCGCTGGATCTCGTCCCGCGCCCCGGGGGCGACGGGAAGCTTCAGGTGCCAGCCGGCATCGGGCCCGCCGGTGCGCCGGCGCAGCGTGATGCGGTTGCGGGCCAGCCGCAGGTCCTCGGTGTCGTGGTAGACGGCCTCCAGCGTCACCGCCCGGCGGGTCCGCGCGGTCGAGACACCGGGCACCTGGGCCAGCCTGGGCAGCATGAAGCCCGGATCCACCGAGTACTTGCGTTCGATCTCCCGAACCGAGCCCATGCCGGCTCCCTCCCCGTCGTGAGTCGCCCTCGCCGGGACGATCAGTTGGACACCGGACGCATCGGCACCGGGCATCTGCCGCCAGGCGGCCCGTGAGCACGGAAGGCACCTGGCAAGGCACAACACACAACGCACCCGCAGGCGCGTTGTGATCTAGACAACTTTTGTTTGTCTTTTGTTTACCTTAGCGCGGAAGGCTACCTCGGAACGGGGATCCACGAGACCTTTCCGGCAAGAATCACGTATCCGACGAAGGCAACACTGTCGATGAGTGTGTGCGCAATCACCAGGGGTAGCACCCGGCCGGTGCGCTGGAAGATCCGCCCGAACAGCAGCCCCATCGCGACATTGCCGGCGAACCCGCCCAGCCCCTGGTAGAGGTGGTAGGAGCCGCGCAGCAGCGCGCTCGCCAACAGGGCGGAGTTCGAGCGCCAGCCCAGCTCCCGCAGGCGGACGAGCAGATACCCAGCCACCACGACCTCCTCGGCCAGCCCGTTCTCGGCCGCGGAGGCGATCAGCACCGGCACCCGCCACCAGACGTCCGGCAGGCTCGACGGGGAGACCGTGAGGTTCGCGCCGCTGTGCCAGGCCGCGAGGTAGAAGGCGAGCCCTGCCCCGCCCACCACCGCCGCCAGCGCCGCCCCGCGCAGGCCGTCCGCCCACGGGCGACGCCGATCGAGCCCGATGGCCGCGGCGCCGCCGCCGTGCCGGCCGAGCAGATGGCACACGAGGAACACCGGCACCAACGCGGAGGCGATCGACGCGAGCTGCAACGCGAGATCAAGCCAGGGCCGGCCCGGCGCCGCCGACGAGTTCAGGCTCGCGACCTGTGAACGCACCGACTTCTCCGCGGTGAGCACACCGACATAACGGATCAGCGCGAACAGGCCGGAGGATGCGAACGAGACGCCCAGAACGAGGAGGACCTCGTTGCGCAGCAGCCGGTGGCCGAGCGACTCCGCACCGCCCTGATAGGCGGGCGCCAGCTCCGAGGGCGAGGGCGGAGCCGATGTCGGCCCCGGGGCCGCCGAGGGCGAGGGCGATACCGAGGGTGGATCCGATGCCGGCTCCGACGCCGGAGTCGGCGGGCTCGTCGTGGTCATCGCCGTCGGCGGCGGTGCGGCTCCGGTAGGCAGGGCGGAACCGTCCGCTCGGCTGTCACCGGAGCTGGCCCTCATCACCTTATGAAGGTAGTCGCGCCGCCGGAACGACTCCCGCACCGGGAGCCGCCGCCGCCGTCCGCACCTGCCCCGGTGCCCGGCGGCAGACTCGCACCGACACCACGCAAGATCATAAATCTGCCGGACACTCGACCACGGCCCGAAGAGTTGAGGATATTGATCTTTCCGTGATCCACGGGCCTGCGGCGGAATCCCGGCCCCGGGAAGCCGTTGCCGCCAGACAAGAGTGGAGGATCCTGGTCGTCCGCACGACCAAATTCCCATGATCTTCAAACGGTGACCTCGGGCCACGCCTCGCACAGCCGTTGCGACCAGACAAGAGTTGAGGATCCCGGTCGTCAGGACGACCGGGATCCCATGATCTTCAACCGGTGGCGGCCCCGGTCGCGCGTTCCGCTTATCAAGCTTGATCGACGTGATCTTGCGGCGGGCACCCGGCGACCGGAACCCTCACATCTCGCTCGGCAGCGACATCAGCAGCGACCGGAACCACTGTGCCCCTACCAGTGCGCGGCCCTGCGCCGGCAGCACGCCGGCGCAGGGCCGCTTCCCGGGCCGCGTCCCTTGTCAGGACCTGGCTTCGGGGCTGGACACCTCCGGGCTGGAGAACAGGCGGAACAGCATCCACAGCGAAGGCACCAGGATGACGAGCCCGCAGCAGACCGCGATCAGCATCGCCACGATGTTGGCCGACGGGGCGGCGGCCGAGTCGACCGTCGCCCGGCCCATCACGAGATCCGGGTACTGCGCCGCGGCCCAGCCCCACAGCACACCGGCGACCGCGAGACCCGCCGTCACCCTCGCCGTCGTGAACCTGTGCCGCCACAGCGCCACCAGCGAGGACACCCCACCGATCGCGGAGATCACGACGAACGGGATCGAACGGTCGGCGAACCGATCCGCGACCACCGGCGCCTCGGACCACAGCAGGGGCAACAACGCGGCGGCGAGCAGCCCGGACACGACCGCACCGCCGAGCGCGCGGCGCCGGAAGCCCGGCACCAGATGCGCCGTCTCGGCGCTGGCGGCCGCGTCGCGGCACAGGTAGACCGCCGCCAGGAAGGCGGTCACCGCGAGCGCGAAGACACCGCAGAGGATCCCGAAGGCACTCTTCACCGGGGTGAGCGGTGCGCCTTCGGCGACGTCACCGGTGGCGAGCGCGGCGCCGGCCACCCCAAGGGCGACCGGCGTGATCGCCGACGAGACCGCGAACACGTGGCCCCACCAGTGGTCCGGCCCGGCGGCGCCTGAGCCGTACGCCCGGTACACGTAGGCCGCGCCGCGCAGCACGATGCCGGCGAGCGCGCAGATCAGCGGGATCTCCAGGGTCGAACCGACGACACCGAACGCCGCCGGGAAGCCGCTGAACATCATCACCACGACGAAGATGAGCCAGACGTGGTTCGCCTCCCAGATCGGGCCGAGCGCCGCGGAGACGAGCCGGCGCTGGTCCGCGGCGTCGCGGCCGCGGGCGAAGAGGTCCCAGACCCCTCCTCCGAAGTCGGCGCCGCCGGTGAGGGCATAGGCGGTGAGCCCGAGCACCATCACGATGGCGAGCAGGTCCGCGGCGGTCATCGGGCGTCCCCCTCCTGCCCGGCACGGCCCGCGCCGGGACGGTCCGCACCGGGACGGCCGGGCGGCTCGGTTGTCAGGGCGTCGAATCCGGAGGCTTCCGACCTCGCGGAGCCGCCCGGCGGCGCGGACTGTTCCGGCAACGGCGAGGCTTCCGGCCTGGCGGAGGCTTCCGGCGCCGGCGCGGGCTGGCCCGCCGGCGCGGGCCGTGCATCCGGGATGTCCGGCGTGGTGGTGGTCTCGGCGATGGCGCCGCCGAGCACCGGCCCGCCGGTCGCCATCCGGCGCAGGATGAGCACCAGCGCGACCGCGAGGCCCAGGTAGAGCAGGACCGTCCCAGCGAAGATCACCGGCATGCCCTCGGTGGTCGTCACAGCCTCGTCCACCCGCATCCGGCCGTAGACGATCCAGGGCTGACGGCCGCCCTCGGTCACCTCCCAGCCGGCCATCATCGCCGCCACGGAGGCCGGGCCCGAGGCGACCGCCGCCCACAGCCACGGTCTGCCGGTGGGCAGCAGCGGCCGTTCACCGCGCCGTCGCCGGCGCCAGACCGCGATCCCGGTGGCGCCGGCGAAGGCGATCAGGGCACAGCCGAGCCCGACCATCACGTTGAAGGCCAGGTGCACCTGGCGCGCGTCCGGCCGTTCCTCCGGGGGCACCGCCGACAGGCCTGTGATCTCGTGATCGGCGCTGAAGCCCTCCATCAACGACAGCAGGTTGGGGATCTCGATCCCGTGCCGGACCTCGCCGGTCTCCTCGTCGTAGATCCCGCCGATGGTCAAGGGGGCGTGTGTCTGGGTGTGGCCGATCCCCTCCATCGCGGCGAGCTTGATCGGCTGCTTATCACCGACCACCCGGGCCGCGATGTCGCCGACGACCAGCTGCAGGGGGGCACAGACGAGCAGAACGGTCAGACCGACGCGCAGTCCGCGCTGGTGATACGCGTCGCGCCGGCCGCGCAGCATGCCGACGGCATACACCCCGGCGACGATGCCGCCGGTGCACATCAGCGCAGCCAGCAGCATGTGGACGAGCTGATGCGGCGCGGTCGCGGCCAGGAACGGGGCGAACGGCTCTGCCGAAACGACCTTGCCATCGACCTCTGTGATGTGACCGGGGGTGTTCATCCAGGCGTTGGCCGTGATGATGAAGAGAGTCGACATCGTCCCGGCGATGGCGATCGGCCACAGCGTCATCCAGTGAGCCCGCGGCGAGAGGCGCTTCCAGCCGTACAGGTACATGCCGATGAAGATCGCTTCGGTGAAGAACGCGAAGCCCTCCAGGGTGAACGACAGTCCGAGCACACCGCCGTACCGGGCCATGAAGGCCGGCCACAGCAGACCGAACTCGAAGGACAGTGCCGTCCCGGAGACTGCGCCGACGGCGAACAGCACCGCGAACGCCTTGGACCACTTGCGGGTCAGCGCCAGCCAGACCGGGTCACGGGTGCGGACCCAGCGGCCTTCGACGAACAACAGGAGCCACGGCATCCCGACGCCGAACACCGCGAAGCAGATGTGGAACGCCAGCGAGATCGCGGTCTGCGCGCGCGCCAGGTCGGTGGACAGTGCGCTCGCGCGGGTCACATCCGCAGCCAGCGAGAGCGTCTCGACGTGGGAGAACAGCGCGACATCGGTGAGAACTGCGGCGGCTTGGACCATCGGGGCCTCCTCCACCGTGGGTAGCAGCGAGCCCGTCGCGTACTTCTACGTCCCGTAGAAAATTCTACGAGATGTAGAAGATTCTACGTTCTGTAGAAGATTTTTTGTTGTGAGATCGAGCGACCTGACCGAACTTGCGGGCAGGAAGTTCTACGCGGCGTAGGATCGGTCTATGGCTCGCCTGGGTGACCTGGAACGGTCGGTCATGGACGTCCTGTGGTCCGCGGAGGGCTGGCTGACCGCACGTAACGTCGCGGCCCGCCTGCACCACGAACGCGACCTCGCCTACACCACCGTGCTGACCGTGCTGGAGCGCTTGGAGCGCAAGGGCTTCGTGCGCCGCCAGCGGGCCGCGCGCGCCCACCGTTACGCGGCGGCCGACAGCCGGGAGGCCGTGGTCGCGGAGGCGATGCTGGAAGCTCTCGGCACCGCCGACGACCGGGGCTCCGCGCTCGTCCGCTTCGTTGGCTCGGTGTCCGCGGAGGAGGCCGAGATCCTGCGCCGCGCGCTCGAGCCGACCGGCCCCGCCGACACGCCCGAGGCGACACTCGAGGCCACGCCCGGCACCGAGGGCGGCAGCGGCGAGCAGGCACACGCGTCCACCGAGGCCCCGGCGGCCGGATCCGACGGCGGCCCGGCGCGAGCCGAGGCCGGCACCGACAGCACCCCTGACGCGGCGACCCCGAGCGCCTGACACGTCCAGCGCGCCTGGACGACCAGCGCGCCTGGCGCCGGCACTGCCCCACTCCCCCGCGGCCGCAGGGCCGCAGGGCCGCAGGGCCGCAGGCGAAGAGTTGAGGATTTTGCTCGGCGGCGGCAACCCGAAGATCGACGCACGGGACCTTTGGCCATGACCACCGTCAGGGGACTACCGGACGTCACCGAAGTCACCCGTCAGCTGCCCATAACAGCGACGACCAGCGCATTCGGTCAGATGAGGCTCGCAGTCGGCGCGCAATCGTAGTCAGTCCGGGTGCAGAGCGGTAGCGTCAGGCTGGACATGACGACCGCGGCCCTTCTCGCCCTGTTCGCGTGCGCGCTGGCATGGCCAGCCCCACGCCTGCTGGCCGCCGCCCGTTGGCCGCACCGCTGTCCGCGCGCCGCGATCGTGCTGTGGCAGGCGATCGGCCTGGCCGGTGGGGTGTCCGCACTGCTCGCCGCGGCGGCGTTCACCGTGGCCCCGTTGTCGCAGGGCATCCCCGCCGCGATGGCCGACCACGCGGCCAACCTCCTGGCCGGCGACCCACTCGTCGGGCTCGGCCGGATGAATCTCATCGGTCTCGCGATCGCGGCCGCGCTGGCCGCCCGGCTGTTCGGCGTGTTGGCCGTGTCGACGGCGGCGACGCTGCGCGAACGTCATCGGCACCGGCACCTCGTCGATCTGGCCGGTCACCGGCACCGCGACCACCTGCCCGATCACGCACATGGTCCCGCACACGGACGCAGCGCCGGCCACGGCCAGCCCGCGGAGTCAGGAAAGCCGGCAGGCGTCCCGAACGCGGGCCACGCCAGCCCGGCGGCCGACCCGGCAGGGCCAGTTGGCGACCCGGCAGTGACAGTAGGCGCCCCTGCCGGGCCAGCGGGCGGACCGGCAGGGCCGATGGGCCTGACGGGCGGCGGTGCCGAGCGCCCCGGCGACGGGTGTTCGCTGTGCCTGCACCGGGAACGCAGCGCCGCCCGGCTGCGCATCCTCGACCATCCGGTCGCCGTCGCCTACTGCGTTCCCGGCGGGCGGCACGCGCGGGTCGTGGTCTCCGAGGGGCTGTTGCGGACGCTTACGCCGGAGGAGCTAGACGCCGTCCTCGCGCACGAGGAGGCGCACGTCGCCGGCCGGCATGACCTGGTGATCCAGCCCTTCATGGCCTGGGAGCGCACCTTTCCGTTCCTGCGCCCCGCCCGCGAGGCCACCGCCGCGGTGTCGCTGCTGGTCGAGATGCTCGCGGATGACGCCGCCGCACAGCGGACCAGTGGGCGCACGCTGGCGCGGGCACTGGCCCGGCTCGGGGTGACCCGTGCCGCGGTGCCCGCCGGCACGCTGGGGGTGACCGGCATGCCGCCGGGCACCGCCCCCGAGTCACTGGCGGCGCTGGGCGTCGGCGGGGCCGGCCGCCTCGTCGCCACGATGACCACCTTTCTCGGCGAAAGCTCCGGCGCCCAGCGGCGCAGTCCCGTGCACACACCTGTTGTCACCCGGATCTCCCGGCTGCTCGACCCCCCGACGGTCCCGATCTGGCTGCCCGGCGCGGCCTACCTCACCGCGGTGGCGGTGTTCCTCGCCCCGGTCCTGTTGCTGCTCCTCTGAGGGACGTCCTTTGACCAGTCGCCCCGGCCCGTCGTCGCCCGCATCGGAACCAGACGGCCCCGCGGCCGGCGCGCAGGCGGGACCAAAGTCGCAACCACCACCAAAGTCACCACCGACGTCACCGCCACCAACGCCGACGTCACCGCCACGAACGCCGCTGCCAGCGCTGGCCTCGTCGCCGTCGTCGCGGAGCCAGGCTCAGGATCCGGGTGGTTTCTCCGGCGGTGTCTCCTCCGACACTCGCCACGCGGCAGTACGCGCCGACGTGCGCCGGCTGGGAACGCTGCTCGGTGAGGCGCTCACCCGCCACGAGGGCGCCGAGCTGCTCGACCTGGTCGAACGGGTCCGGCTGCTGGCCCGCGGTGAGGACGCCGGCGCCGAGCTCGCCGCGGTGCTCGACGAGGTCGACGCATCCAGGGCGATTCCGCTGGCCCGGGCGTTCAGCGCCTACTTCCAGCTGGCCAACATCACCGAGCAGCTGCACCGCTCACGGGAGATCTCCGACCGGTCGAGCGGGCGGCTGCAGGCGCTCACCGAGCAGATCGCCGACGCGGTGGCCGACGGCAGCCTGGACCCGGGCCTGCCCGCCGAGGTGATGCGGCGCCTTGAGCTCCGGCCGGTGTTCACCGCGCACCCCACCGAGGCCAGCCGACGCTCCGTGCTGGACACCCTGCGCGGCATCGCGGATCTGCTCGACGCCGCCGACGACCCGCGCCGCCCCGGCGCCGACGACGAACGGCTGGCCCGGCGGCTCGCCGAGATGGTGGACGTCCTGTGGCAGACCGACGAGCTGCGGGTCGAGCGGCCCAAGCCGGCGGATGAGGCCCGGTCCGCCACGTACTACCTGGGGTCGATCATCACCGAGGTCCTTCCGGACCTGCTGGAGGACCTGGACCGGGCGCTGGCCCGGATCGGCGTGGAGCTGCCGGTCACCGCCCGCCCGCTGACGTTCGGCTCGTGGGCGGGCGGCGACCGGGACGGCAACCCGAACGTCACCCCGGCCGTCACCCTTGAGGTCCTGAACCTTCAGCACGAGTTCGGCATCAGGGTGCTCACCACGGCGCTCGACCGGCTGGTCCGTGAGCTGACCGCGTCCACCCGGGTCGTCGGGGAGATCAGTGCCGGGCTGCGGGCCGCGCTGGCAGCGGACCGGGCGGCGCTGCCCGAGGTGTACGACCGGTTCATCCGGCTCAACGCCGAGGAGCCCTACCGGCTCAAATGCAGCTTCATCCTGGCTCGGCTGGCCGCCACCCGGGCCAGGCTCGCCGCCGGCTCCCCGCATGTGCCGGGCAAGGACTACCTGCGGATCACCGAGCTGGTGGACGAACTGGAGCTCATGCGGGCCTCCCTCGCCGCAAGCCACGGTGAGCTGGTGGCGAACGGGCCGCTGCTGCGCGCGATCCGGACCGCGAACGCCGCCGGGCTGTCGTTGGCGACACTCGACATCCGTGAGCATGCCGACGCCCATCACGCGACCCTCGGCGCGATCTACGACCAGCTCGGCGAGCTCGACGTCCCCTACGCCAGCCTGGACCGACCAGCCCGGCTCGCACTGCTGGTGGCGGAGCTGGCGGGGCGCCGACCGCTGCTGGGTGCGGTCCCGCCGCCGCTGCCGGAACGCGCCGCGCGGACCTTCGAGCTGCTCACCACGGTGCGCCGGGCGCTGGACCTGTACGGCGACGGTGTCATCGAGAGCTACATCGTGTCGATGACCAGAGGCGTCGACGACATCCTCGCGGTGGTCGTCCTCGCGCGGGAGGCGGGGCTCGTCGGCACGGGCCGCTCCGCGGGAGCGGAAACCGGCACGGGCACCGGCACGGGCACCGTGGCGGGCACCGGCACCGGCACCGGCACCGGCACCGGCGCCGGAAGCAGCAGCACCGGCGGCGCAGCGGGCACGGGCGGGGCGTGGGCGCGCATCGGGTTCGTCCCGCTGTTCGAGACCGTCACCGAGCTGAGGGCGGCGGGCAGCCTGCTCGAGCGGCTGCTCGCTGATCCGTCCTACCGCTCGCTGGTCGCGGCGCGTGGTGACGTGCAGGAGGTCATGCTCGGCTACTCGGACTCGTCCAAGGATGCCGGCATCACCGCGTCCCAGTGGGAGATCCACAAGGCGCAGCGCGAGCTGCGGGACACCGCGCGGGCCCACGGCGTCGTCCTGCGGCTGTTCCACGGCCGGGGCGGCTCGGTCGGCCGCGGCGGCGGCCCCTCCGGGGAGGCGATCCTCGCCCAGCCGTACGGCACCCTGGACGGGCCGATCAAAGTCACCGAGCAGGGTGAGGTGATCTCGGACAAGTACATCCTGCCCAGCCTCGCCCGGCAGAACCTGGAGATCGCCCTGGCCGCGGTGGTCGAGGCCTCGGTGCTGCACCGGACCTCGCGGCAGCCCGACCAGGTCCTCGCCGGCTGGGACGACACGATGGCCGCGGTCTCGGAAGCGGCGCAGGGCGCCTACCGGGCGCTGGTGGCCGATCCCGCACTGGTGCCGTTCTTCCTCGCCGCGACGCCCGTCGACGAGCTGGGGAACCTCAACATCGGTTCCCGGCCGGCGCGGCGGCCCGGCGGCACCGGGGGGCTCGCCGACCTGCGGGCCATCCCGTGGGTGTTCGGCTGGACGCAGTCACGGATCCTGCTGCCCGGCTGGTTCGGGGTCGGCTCCGGCCTGGCCGCGGCGCGTGCGGCCGGAGCCGGCGACGAGCTGGCCGAGATGTACCGCTCATGGCACTTCTTCCGCACCTTCCTCGGCAACGTCCAGATGACGCTGGCCAAGGCGGACCTCACGATCGCGCGCCACTACGTGTCCACCCTGGTCGATCCCGAGCAGGCCGGCCTGCTCGACGTCATCCGGGCCGAGTACGACCGCACGGTAGGCGAGGTCCTGGGCGTCACCGGCCAGTCGGAGCTGCTGGAGACCGCACCCGTGCTGCGGCACACCCTGCAGGTCCGGGACGTCTATCTCGCTCCGCTGCACGCCCTGCAGGTGTCGCTGCTGGCCCGCACCCGGGCCGCCGGCGACGACGCGGATCCCCGCCTGCGTCGCGGCCTGCTGCTGACCATCAACGGCATCGCCGCCGGCCTTCGCAACACCGGGTGACGCCGCTGACACCCCTGACCCCAACGACACCGCTGACGTCAACGACACCGCTGACCCCGACGACACCACCGACGCCGCTGACACCACCGCGTCGGCGACGCGTGGGCGGCGAGGAGCGGTCGTCAGGCCCAGGACCAGGGTGGCCGCGCTGGCAGCGACGACGACCCACCGGCCGGCCGGGCTCATCGCATCGATCACGGTCGTCGACTCGCCTCCGCCCCCAGCCCCACCCGCTGCCGCCGTGACGGTGACCGCCGTGACGGTGACCGCCGCGACGGACCCGACCAGTGCGACGCCCAGCGACTGGCCGACCTGACGGCTCGTCGAGGCGACCGCCGCGGCCACCCCCGCCTGCTCGACCGGCATGCCGGAGACCGCGGTGTTCGTGATCGGCGCGTTCACCAGCCCGAAGCCCGCCCCGAACACCGTGTAGGCGGTCAGCAGCTGCCCGGTCGAGCTGCCGGCGTCGAAGCCGACCATCGCGAGGCTGCCCAGCGTGAGACCGACCCCCGCCGCGAGCAGCGAAGGCCTGGGGCCGAACCGCGCGACCGCCCGCCCCGACAGCGGCGCGCCGATGATGATGCCCGCCGCCATCGGCAGCGTCACCAGGCCCGCGTGCAGCGGTTGGTAGCCGCGGACGTCCTGCAGGTAGATGGTGTTGAGCAGCAGCGAGCCGCCGAGCGCCCCCAGCGCGCACACCGCGGTCAGCGTCGCCCCCGAGAACGACGCGACGCGGAACAGGCGGACGTCCAGCAGCGGTTCCTCGCGGCGGGACTCGTAGCGCACCAGCAGCGCGACCGCGACGCCGGTGGCGGCGAGCAGGCCGAGCGTCCTGGCGGATGTCCAGCCAGCTTCAGGCGCGGCGATGAGCGAATACGTCAGCGCGGCGAGAATGAAGATCACGAGTACCTGGCCGACCGCGTCCAGGCGCCGTGGCCGCGACGCGCGCGACTCCGGCACGTACAGCTGGGCCAGGGTCAGGGCGATCAGGCCGATCGGGATGTTGATCCAGAAGATCGAACGCCAGCCGACCCACTCGACCAGAACACCGCCCAGTACCGGGCCGAGTGCCATGCTGATTCCGACCACAGCGCCCCAGACGCCGATGGCCCGCGCCCGCTCGCGCGGGTCGGTGAACGTGTTCGTGATGATCGACATCGCCACCGGGTTGAGCATCGAGCCGCCGACGGCCTGCACCATCCGGAACGCCACCAGCCAGTGCAGACTGGGCGCGATGCTGCACAGCAGGGAGCCGAGGGTGAACAGCGCGAGACCGGCCTGAAAGACCCGGCGGCGGCCGAGCCGGTCCCCCATCGAGCCGGCGAGCATGAGCAGGCTCGCCAGCACGATGGTGTAGCCGTCGATGGACCACTGCAGGCCGGCGGGGGACGCGTCGAAGTCGCGCCGCAGCGAGGGCAGCGCGATGTTCACGATCGTGTTGTCGAGCCCGACGATGAGCAGGCTCATCGAACAGATCCCGAGCACGGCGAACCTTCGGTTCCTGCTCAGTTCGACTTCGACCATCGGACGGATCACCTCCGGGGCGGATGTCGGCTCTGCACCCCTTGCGGCGCCGGGGGCCAATTGTTTAGCTTATAGCAACTAACGGATGAGGCTTCCCGGATCTTTCGCCTCGCCCCGGATCGCCCCGCCCACCCACCTCGAGCACCCGGGCACCACGCGCCGCCGCCACCCCGAGCTGGAGCGGGCGGCGCATACCGGCCTGGGTCGCCTGCCGGGCGAAGTGGCATGAAACGGGAGAACCGTCCTGGTCGCCAGAATCGCCCCATGTCGGCATGTCGAGGTATTACGGGGGCCGCCACCGGTGGGCGATCTGCCCTTTTCCTGGACGGCTTCCGGATGACGGCGAGAAGAATTCCGTGGCGTAGCCGATACCACTGCCCACCATGAGTACCGTGCCGGAATGCTCATTGCATCTGGTCGGTGACGCCCGTCGGACAGCGCCCGGATAAATCGGGCGTGGCTGGTCGTGGAGGGGCTGTGGTTGGGGCTTTTCAAGGTCTTCCGGTGGTGAGTGGTGCTCTTCACAGGGGTCTGGAAATCGTGGGTGGGTGGTGGGTAACGTTGGTGACGTGCTTCCGACCTGGGGAGTGCGCATCGGGTGGCACGCTGAATCCCGCCCCGCCCGGTTGGTTGAAGGCGATCTGTGGGCGGGAGCGATTTTTCTGCCGGTGCCGTGGCTGGCTGGTCTGACGTTCGACGGCTGGTGTGGTGCGGATTTCGCAGGTGTGGGGAAGGGTATTTATTTTGTCCCTGATGACTTCGGGTGCTCGCAGGAACCGTCGTTCCATCCGTCGTGGCCGTGCTTTGCTGGTCGCGCCGGTGTTGGCGGCGACGATTGGTGGCGGTATCGCGATGTCCCAGCCGGCGGGTGCTGCGGCGCGGCCGGATGCGCATAGGTTCCTGAGTGCTGTGGTGCCGTGTGAGTCCGGTGGTAATCCGCGTGTGGTGAACTCGATTGGGGCTGGTGGGCTGTTCCAGTTCATGCCGGGTACGTGGCATGCGGTGGGTGGTAAGGGTCTGCCGCAGAACGCGAGTGTGGCTGAGCAGTGGAAGCGTGCGCATATTCTGTATGCGCAGCAGGGTTCGAGCCCGTGGGTGAGCTCGAAGCCGTGCTGGGGCCACAAGGTCTGAGTCGATCGATCGATGCGCTGATCCGGTGTCGCGCGGCCTTTGTGGGTTGGCTGTGGCTGGGTGAGGTGTGGATCAGGGCTGGGGCTACCGCCCTGGGTATGACGCCGGTGCGCCCGTGACGTTCACAAGACGTCCGGGCGTACCGGCGTTTCCGCGTCCGTGTTCATGCGGGTGGTCAGGCTCTGCCCTGCCTGTCGCCGCCAGGTTGGTCACCGCCGCGCGAGCATCCGCGCGGCCCGCTCGGCCAGGAGCCGCACCTCGCCCGCGACGTCGTTCCCATCGACGATGAACTCGAGGATGCCGGGGTCGGTGTAGTACTGATAGATCAGTGCTTCGAGCTGGTCGGCGGTCGCCTCGGCCAGTCCGGTCCGGTCCGCGAGCTCGCGGATGTCCGCCGCGTCCTTGCGGCGTTGGGCGATCAGCTTGGTGGCGAGCAGGAAGCCGTCCGATGCATAGGTCACATGCAGCCCGGGGCCAGGCGCTGGGGTGGAAGCCTCCGCTGGTAGCGGCGGCATCCACATGCCCGCCCTGGTGTTGAGCCAGTTCTCCGGAAGGCCCTCCGCGCGTGCGAGCTCACGGGCCTCGGTGACAACCACGCTGTCTGACGTGATCGCGTCGACGTCCTCGGTGCGCCGCAGATCCCGACCCGACGTCACGGCGACGGCCGCGCCGCCGACGACGAACACCGACCCCGACACTCCTCGTGCACGCAGCCGCTCGTCGAGCCTGGCCAGCAAAGCGACGATCTCGGCCGCGGAGAACTCGTACCGCTCGTTCATGCGGTCAACAGGTCACGGGCGGGGACGAAGACATTGAGACGCTTCAGATCGTCGGGAGTAGCGGCGATCACCTCGTCGGGGTCGAGGAAGGGGTGCTCGGGCACCCAGGGCAGCGGGAGACGCTGCGCTTCACACCAGGCGGGCGGCTCGACTCCTGCCCGGTCGAACTCTCTGCGAGCCAGCGCAGCGAGCAGGACGTCGAAGCCGGGGCTTCCCGTTGACGGCGGCGCGGCCTCCCACGCCCCGGGGCAGCCGTCCTGCTGGTCGAGGAGGAGGCTGAGGTGGTCGCGGCCCTGCAACAGCATTCGCCACGCTCGGTCCTCGTCGCCCATCGCGTGCCGAATCGCCTTGGCAGTCTCCGGTGCGGACATCAGCCGGGAGGAGCGTGCGGCGGCCAGCGCGCTGGCGACCCTGAGTGCGCGGACGCAGAACACCGCGGTCGGCCTGGTCCGGCCCGAACGGTAGGTCGACAGCCTCGAGGCCGAGGTACCCAGCGCGACGGCGAAATCTGCCTGGCTCAGGCCACTGTCAGCCAACGCGCGATCCAGCAACGCGATGACCTCACGGGTGTCCCGATCGGGTTCCACAGGCACCATCCTATCCGTGGGTTATCCGATTAGATAAGCAGACTGGCGAGCGGCCGGGTGCCCGCGGCCGAGGGCGGGTCTCGGCGTGTCCAACGGCTGGACGTCGGCGTGTCGACTTCCACAGGGCAGAAGCGCTGGAACGTCCGCGGCTTCCCGCCCCTGGCGAGCCTTCGGCCCTGTCGGTCCCGTGGGCGGGCCGCCGCCGGTGCCGGGGCGCGCCGCATGAGCAGGGATCTGATCCGCCCGCCCTTTTTCTGGCGAGATATCGCGTGAATCGGGCGATATCGTCCCAGCCTCCCGAAGGAGCTGTGTCGGTATTTCGGTCACTTTGTCTACCGTCATCGGCGGGTGATTTACCTGCGCTCTGAGCCGGTCGGGAGCTGGCCCAGGAAAGAAATTCGCTGCGCACGTGGAGCAGTCGCGGACGCTCTGCACAGGCCGGTTCGCATGCCGGTATTGAACCGGTGACGCTGGCCGTACAGCATCGGGAAAATACGGGCATGGCTGGTCGTGGAGGGGCTGTGGTTGGGGCTTTTCAAGGTCTTCCGGTGGTGAGTGGTGCTCTTCACAGGGGTCTGGAAATCGTGGGTGGGTGGTGGGTAACGTTGGTGACGTGCTTCCGACCTGGGGAGTGCGCATCGGGTGGCACGCTGAATCCCGCCCCGCCCGGTTGGTTGAAGGCGATCTGTGGGCGGGAGCGATTTTTCTGCCGGTGCCGTGGCTGGCTGGTCTGACGTTCGACGGCTGGTGTGGTGCGGATTTCGCAGGTGTGGGGAAGGGTATTTATTTTGTCCCTGATGACTTCGGGTGCTCGCAGGAACCGTCGTTCCATCCGTCGTGGCCGTGCTTTGCTGGTCGCGCCGGTGTTGGCGGCGACGATTGGTGGCGGTATCGCGATGTCCCAGCCGGCGGGTGCTGCGGCGCGGCCGGATGCGCATAGGTTCCTGAGTGCTGTGGTGCCGTGTGAGTCCGGTGGTAATCCGCGTGTGGTGAACTCGATTGGGGCTGGTGGGCTGTTCCAGTTCATGCCGGGTACGTGGCATGCGGTGGGTGGTAAGGGTCTGCCGCAGAACGCGAGTGTGGCTGAGCAGTGGAAGCGTGCGCATATTCTGTATGCGCAGCAGGGTTCGAGCCCGTGGGTGAGCTCGAAGCCGTGCTGGGGCCACAAGGTCTGAGTTGATCGATCGATGCGCTGATCCGGTGTCGCGCGGCCTTTGTGGGTTGGCTGTGGCTGGGTGAGGTGTGTCAGGGCTGGGGCTACCGCCCTGGGTATGACGCCGGTGCGCCCGTGACGTTCACAAGACGTCCGGGCGTACCGGCGTTTCCGCGTCCACACCGCTTGGCCTGAGGCCCTAAGCAGCTCGGCCGGCCTCGACGCGGGCCCACGGGGCTTGGGAAAACCGGGCTCGCAAGGGCCACAGGGCTCGCAAGGGCCACAGGGCTCGCAAGGCCGCGGATTCGCGGGACTCGCGGGCTACGAGCCCGGGGCGATGCTCTCGGCAGGGCCGCCGATGTGGATCCAGTCGGTGCCCGACCCGGAGTACATGTACACACCCTGCTTGTCCGGGGTCAGCGAGTACAGCCGATTCCCCGTCACCACGAACTGGGCACCAGGACCACCCACCAGCTCCCAGTTCGTCGACCGACCCGAATAACGGTAAATATCACCCGAACCCGGCGCTATCGAAAAAAGACCATACCCACCACCGTAAAGCACCACCCCAGGACCACCGATCTGCACCCAGTTCGTCCCCGACCCGGAATACACATACACACCCTGCTTGTCCGGAGTCAGCGAGTACAGCCGATCACCCGTCACCACGAACTGGGCACCAGGACCACCCACCAGCTCCCAGTTCGTCGACCAACCCGAATAACGGTAAATATCACCCGAACCCGGCGCTATCGAAAAAAGACCATACCCACCACCGTAAAGCACCACCCCAGGACCACCGATCTGCACCCAGTTCGTCCCCGACCCGGAATACACATACACACCCTGCTTGTCCGGAGTCAGCGAGTACAGCCGATCACCCGTCACCACGAACTGGGCACCAGGACCACCCACCAGCTCCCAGTTCGTCGACCAACCCGAATAACGGTAAATATCACCCGAACCCGGCGCTATCGAAAAAAGACCATACCCACCACCGTAAAGCACCACCCCAGGACCACCGATCTGCACCCAGTTCGTCCCCGACCCGGAATACACATACACACCCTGCTTGTCCGGAGTCAGCGAGTACAGCCGATCACCCGTCACCACGAACTGCGCGCCGGGCCCTCCGATGACCTCCCACCGGCCCGGGGAACCGAGGTACCGGGAGATGTCACCGCTGTCCCGGCTGGTCGCGAAAAGGCCGTAACCTCCGCCGTAGAGCTTCCCGGTGGGCCCGCCGATCGGAACCCAGTTCGTGCCGGACCCCGAGTACACCTCGACACCGCTGCGGTCAGGGGCAATCCGGTACACCCCGCCGCGCGCTGTGGTCGCGCGGCCCTGCTGCTGCGCCGGCAGGCCGGATGCCGGCACCGCCTGGGCGGACGGCAGGGCAGCGGCGTTCCCGGCCCCGGTGACCGCCGAGCCGCCAGGCACCGAACCGGCGGCCATGCCCGCATCCGAGCCGGAAAGCGGCACGCCGCCGCCCGCGACGGAACCGGTACCGGCGCCCGGGCCGCCTGACGGCGACGAGCCCGTCAGCACCGAACCCGTCTCGACGCCCGGGTCGGCCCCGGGGTCGTCCCCACCGGCCAGACGATCGACAGGCCCGTTGTGCCGGGTCAGCAGAAGCACGGCCGCGACGAGCACCACGAGCGCGGCGACGGCCGCGGCCAGCACGCCGCCGAGCCGGGACCGGCCGCGGCGACGACCACGGCGACGACCGTCGCTGTCCGGCAACGTGGGCGTCGACGACTTCGCTTCCTGCGCGGGCGCGGGCGCGGACGCGGGCGCGGCCGGCAGTGCGGACGCCACCTCACCCGCGGAGTCCTCCGCGCCGCCGAGGGTGCCGACGGTGCCGCCGGCTCCCTCGGAATCCCCGGAATCCCCGGATCCGAACGGTTCCTGCGGGGTGAGGACGTAGCGCGTCAGGTCGGCGAGAACGGTCGGCGGCAGCCAGCCCTCGCCGACGCGAAGCCGTTCGTCTGTTGACTGCCTCCGACACAGGCTGATCAGATCGGTGGGGGTGGGCCGGGCCGCCGGATCCTTTTCCAGGCAGCGCTCCAAAATGCCGCGGATCTGCTCCGGGCAGCTGTCCCAGTCGGGCTGCTCGTTCACGATGCGGTGGAACACGGCGACATCCGCGCCGAACGGCAGCTCGCCGGTGGCCGCGTAATAGGCGGTGGCCCCGAGCGAGAAGACGTCACCCGAGGTGTCCAGGGCTTTCCCGCGAATCTGCTCGGGCGCCATGAAGGCGGGTGTGCCGATCGGTTCGCCGGTTCTGGTGAGCCGCACCGACGACGCCTCGACAGCTCGGGAGATGCCGAAGTCGATGACCCGCGGGCCGTCGGCGGCAAGGATGACGTTCCCCGGTTTCAGATCCCGGTGGATCACGCCCGCCACATGGATGGACTGCAGTGCCTCGGCGACCCCGGCGATGAGCACGAGGACGCTTTCCACCGGCAGCGGGCCCTGGCGGGCGACGGCCACGGCGAGGGAGGGCGCCGCGACGTAGGCGGTCGCCATCCAGGGGCGCGGGGCCTGGGCGTCGCTGTCGATGACCGGGGCGGTGTACAGGCCCTGGACGCGTTGGGCGATCGCCACTTCCTTCTCGAAGCGGCGGCGGAACTCGGGGTCGGAGGCGAACTCCGGCCGGGCGACCTTGAGCGCGAGCGGCCGGCCACCAGGGGTGTAGGACAGGTACACCGCACCCATGCCACCGGCGCCGATCCGGGCCCGGAGCCGGTAGCCGCTGATCTCGCGAGGATCCTGGGGCGTGAGCGGATTGAACACCGCATCCGGGGCCGGCCCCGATCCGTCAGGTGCGCCTGGTGGCGTACCGTTCATCGGTCTCCCTCAGGGTCGGGTTCCGTGCCGCACAGCGGTGACCAGCACAAACAGCCCAGCGCCGGCCATTCAGCCAAAACAATAGCCAACCCTGACTCTATGCATCATTCAGGGCACGGCACGCGAGACCTCGTCCGCGGTCGCCGCTCCCGCCCCACCCCGCCCCGCCCCGCCGCCTGAGGCGACCAGCCATGACCGCGGCCCGGCCGCCAGCCGACCGAACGCACAAAATGCCGGTGTGCCCGGACGTCTCGTGGACGTCCGGGCACACCGGCATGATCACCAGAGCACCGACTCCGGCACGGTTCTCACCGGGAGGTGCTCCGCAGTGCGGCCCGAGGGCTCACCCGGGCTCAGACCTTGTGGCCCCAGCACGGCTTCGAGCTCACCCACGGGCTCGAACCCTGCTGCGCATACAGAATATGCGCACGCTTCCACTGCTCAGCCACACTCGCGTTCTGCGGCAGACCCTTACCACCCACCGCATGCCACGTACCCGGCATGAACTGGAACAGCCCACCAGCCCCAATCGAGTTCACCACACGCGGATTACCACCGGACTCACACGGCACCACAGCACTCAGGAACCTATGCGCATCCGGCCGCGCCGCAGCACCCGCCGGCTGGGACATCGCGATACCGCCACCAATCGTCGCCGCCAACACCGGCGCGACCAGCAAAGCACGGCCACGACGGATGGAACGACGGTTCCTGCGAGCACCCGAAGTCATCAGGGACAAAATAAAAACCCTTCCCCACACCTACGAAGTTAGCTGTCGGGTTCGAGCCGGAAAAGCCCGGCCACACAGTGCGTGACAGGTCGACCGCACTATGCGGCTTCACCCCGAGGACGCCTGCCTACGACGCCCGGGAACCTGGGTCCCCCGCTCCCGCCTACTGGATGTCGAAGCACCGGGCGAGGCGGGATTCGGCGTGCCACCCGATGTGCGCTTCCCAGGTCCGGAAGCACGTCACCAACGTTACCCACCACCCGCCCGCGATTTCCAGGCCTCCGTGAAGAGCACCACTCAGCACCAGGAGGCCTTGAAAGCCGCTGCCGGCCTCCTCGACCCGGTGGAACGCCCCTTTCATGCCGCCGACATTCCATCAGCGTCAGCATCCCGCCACAGCACAACCGGAACCACCGTGCACCCGGTGACCGCCGGACTCGGCTGCGCGACGAGAAATTCTCCGGCCCGCGGAGAACACATCACGCGAAACAGACAGAACGCCGCCTGGCCACGGGGCTTCCGGCCGGCAGTGCGCGGGGGATTTGTCGGTACTATCCCGCGATTGGCGACAGAGATGATGGTTGACGCCATCCGCCGATATTCGAAGTATAAGTCGCGACGCACGTCGCAGAGGAGCTCGCGATGGACAGCGCACCGCCGCCGCAGAAGACCAGCGAACAGCCACCGCCGATCCTGGTCGCGCTCGACGCGGTCAGCCGGCAGAACCCGTACCCCACCTACCGGTCGATCCAGGAGAGCGGAGCGTTCGTCCGCAGTGAGGTCCGCGGCTGGGTCACCACCATCATCACCGGGCACGCCGACTGCTCCGCGGTCTTCCAGAGCCCGGACCTGGGCAGCGGCTACTCGGCCGGCCTCCACGCGGGTGCCCATCGGTCGACCGGATCCGACGACAGCGGGCTGAAGTCCCTGCTCCGGAAGGACCCGCCGGAGCACACCCGGCTTCGTGGCCTGGTGAACCGTGCCTTCACCCCGGGGGTCGTCGCGACCCTGACCGCCGAGATCACCTCGGTCGTCGACACCCTGCTCGACGCGGCTCTCGCGGCCGGCGAGGTCGACATGATCGAAGCGTTCGCCCGCCCGCTGCCACTGTCGGTCATCTGCCGCCTGCTCGGCGTCCCGGCCGAGGACGAGCCGGTCTTCAGCGAATGGGTCGTCCCGCTCGTACGCGGTCTGGCCCCCGACATGACCCTCACACCGGAGGACCTGCGCGCCCGCGCCGAGTCCACGCACTCCATCCAGGACTATTTCCGTGGCCTGATCGCCGAGGTCCGGGCGAAGCCACGCGAGGACCTGCTCAGCCAGCTCGTCGCAGCCGGGCAGGACAGCGACGTGCTCCCGGAGCAGGAACTGCTCGACCTTTGCATCCTGCTGCTCCTGGCCGGGTTCGAGACGACGGTGAACCTGATCGGCAGCGGCATCGTGGCGCTCCTGCGCAACCCCGACCAGCTGGCGCGGCTACGGGCCGAACCCGAGCTCGTACCGGCGGCGATCGAGGAGATGCTCCGCTACGACCCCACGTTCCCCTTCCTGATCCGCACCGTGCTGCGGGACACCGAGCTGAACGGCCATCCGTTCAGCCGCGGCGACAGCGTGGTGATGCTCATCGGAGCCGCGAACCGTGACCCTGACGTGTACCGCGAACCCGACCACTTCGACGTCGCCCGCTACGCGCAGACGACCAGCGCTCCCCGCCACTTCGGTCTCGGCCTGGGCATCCACTACTGCCTCGGTGCGCCGCTCGCCCGCGCCGAGGGCGCGATCGCGCTGCGTGCCCTGCTCGCCCGCACCGAGAAGATCACCCTGCTGGACGAGCCCAGCTACCGGCCCAGCGCCTGGGTACGCGCGATGAGCCGGCTGCCACTGCGCCTCTCGGCGTAACCGGGCTCTCGGCGTAACCGGGCTTTCGGCGTGGCCGGCCTCCGAGCGCTAGTCCCGCTGCACCCGCGGCAGCGGGACGGCGCCGTGATGCGAGGTCAGCCCGCCGTCGGCGACGAGCGTGGTGCCCGTGATGTAGGAGGCCGCCGCGGAGGCCAGGAACCAGACGGCGCCGGCCTGCTCGTCCGCACGGCCCCAACGCTGCAGCGGGATCCGCTGGCTGCTGGCCTCCACGACCGCCGGCTGCGACAGGTACGGGGCCATCAGCGACGTCTCGGTCAGGCCGGGCGCCACCGCGTTCACCCGGATGTTCTGCGCCGCGTAGTCGACCGCCGCGGCCCGCACCAGATTGATCACCGCGCCCTTCGACGCGTGGTAGGCCCAGTTGCCGGGATCCGCCTGCAGCCCACCGCTTGACGCCGTCACGACAATCGAGCCCCCGCCGCCGGCCCGCAGCACCGGCGCGACCGAACGGATGCCGATCGCCACACCACGGACGTTCACGGCGAGGATCCGGTCCAGCCGCTCGATCGCTCCGTCGGCCTCCCAGGGCACGGTCCCGCCGATGCCGGCGTTGAGGACGGCCACGTCCAGGCGCCCGAAGCTGGCGAGCGCGAGCTCGGTCATCCGTGCGCCGCACTCCTGCGTCGAGACGTCCGCGACCAGCGTGACCACCTCCGGCTCCGGACGAACGGCTCCGTCGAGGCGGGCAGCGGGCTGTGAGGCGGGGGACGCGGGCGGGGCGGAGGGAGCAGGCGGTTCCGCGGAACCGGCGTCCGCGGCAAGGTCTGCCAGCCCGGCCAGACCGGCCTCGTCCGCGTCGACCGCCACCACACCGAACCCGCGGGCGGCGAACAGCTCGACGCAGGCCCGGCCGATGCCGGAAGCGGCGCCGGTGATGACGACAGCCTGGGCGACCACGTGACCTCCGCGCGTCTCCCGACCCGGCGCCGCCGGCTCGGCCTGACCAGATCGATCAGCCAGCAGAGTCTCGCCGACTGGCATGAACGGGACGGATCGACCAGGTGAGGGCCGGCGGTCGGCTCAGGGACGTCCGATAGCTCGGGCCGCCGCCGGCACCACGCTCGAGTAGCCAGGCTTCCCCGCGGTATGGAGACCGGAACCGCCCCACATGGGCCGGCCGGCGATGCTGCGCGGCTGCTGCCGGGCAAGCTTCCCGGCGATCTGGTCAGCGATCAGCTGCAGTCGTTCCGTCGGAGGGGCCGGCTCGTGGTTCGTGTACGTGACGGTCACCTCGACGTGATCGACGAGGAAGAAGAGGGTGTCCATCGCGATGTCGTAGGTGACTCCCTGGCCTCGTACCTGCACCGTCGCGCGCGCATACCTGGCGGCTCCGGTCGGCGCCGGGGGAGTCTGGGCGCCGGTCAGCTGATATTCAAGCTCATCGCCGTCGGTGCTGCGCTCGTCGATTCTGGCCTGGGTCTCCCTGCCCCAGCAGTCCGCGAACCAGGGATTGGACCACATCACGGTCTCGAAAACAGCCTGCTTCTCGCTCACTATCTCGGCGGAGGAAAGGATGATCGCGCTCTCGCCATCGTCACTCACGAAACTCGCGCCGGCAGCGACTGCCTCGATCTCGTAGTCGAGCTCCGCCATGGAAAAGCCGACGCAGTCCGCGAACTCAGGGGAGTAACGTTCCTCGGGCTGGACAGCGGCGGCGGCATCGACGGGCACACCGGTGAAGCCGGCCGTCGCCGGGCCCTCGGTCAGCACGAAGTCCTCGGGCCACAGACCCAGCGCGCTCGGCTCCGGCGTTGCCGTCCCCGACGGCGTACCGGCGCTCGGCGTGGCCGTTCCCGAGATGACCGTGGTTTCGAATCTCCTGACCATGTCGCCGTCACCAGAGCACGACGAAACGGTGAACGCGATGACCGCCAGGAGGAGGCCGTGGCGCTGCAGCGGGAGCTGTCGCGGTCGGTTTCCGAGGACCGAGGGCGGCCGCTGGCCCGCGGTGTCCTGTGTCAGCACGGCATCCTGACCCGCGGCCGGACCGCACCGGGCCTCGCCCGGTGCCCGCCCACCCAGTCGAAACAGATCGCGAACAGCCATGTCTCACCCACCCCCACGTACACGCCATATGGACATCAATGCGCCCACAACGCCGCATGAACGCTATGGGCGCACTGGTGTTGTCTACTCAGGCCACCGCGCCTCAGGCCACCGCCGGAAGCACGGTCGAGGGGTCAGCCTTCCCCGCGGCCTGGAGCCCGGTACCGGCCGACGTGGGCCGGCCGGCGATGGGGCGCAGCTGCTGCTGGGCCAGCTTGCCGGAGATCTGGTCAGCGATCAGCTGCAGCCGATCCATCGGCGGGGCGGGCTCGTAGTTCGTGTACGTGACGGTCACCGCGACGTGATCGACGATGAAGACGAGGTTGTCCACCGCCATGTCGTAGGTGAATTCCTGCTCTCGCACCTGCAACGTCACGCGCAGATACCCAGCGGCTCCGGTCGGCGCCGGGGGACGCTGGACCCCGGCCAGCTGATATTCGAGCCCTTCGGGGTCGGCGCCGGACTCGTCGATTCGGGCCTGGGTCTCCCTGCCCGAGCAGTCCGCGAACCGGGGATTGGCCCACATCGCGCGGACGGCAGCGGCCTGCTTCTCGGTCACTATTTCGGCGTAGGACGAGATGAACGAGTCCCCGTCATCACTCACGAAGATCGCGCCGACAGCGGTCGCCTCGGGCTCGTAGTTGAGGTCCGTCGCCGACAGGCCGAGGCAGTCCGCGAACTCAGGGGGGTACCGTTTCCCGGGCTGGACAGCGGCGGTATCGGTCTCGGCGGGAACGCCGGAGAAATAGGTTGTCGCCAGGTCCTCGGTCAGCACGAAGTCCTCGGGCCACAGACCCAGCACGCGCGGTGCTGACGTGGCAGGCCCCGGCGAGGCCGCTCCCGAAGTGACCGCGGTCTCGGGCCTCGCGGCGACGTCACCCGAGCAGGACGACACGGTGAACGCGATGACCGCCAGGAAAAGCCCGTGGCGCTTCGACGGGAGCTGGCGCGGTCGTCTTCCCAACGCCGAGGGCGCCGGCTTGCCCGCGACGTCCCGTACCGCGGACGGTCCGCCCCGGCCCTCGCCCGGCGCATACTCGCTCAGTCGAAACAGATCGCGAACAGCCACGTCTCGCACCCCCACGCATGCCAGCACCGGCGCAACCACCGGATGCCTCCCGCGCGGCAGGCACACACGACATACGTGCTCTATCGGGCCGGAAGGACAGCGAAGCTATCAGGCAGCTGTCAGCCTGCTGTCAGATGCCTGATAGCAGACCCAGGGGATACCAAACGAAGACAACGGACAACAATCAACAACCACTCACACGCCACACAAACGCCGATGCGCCCGCAACGTCATGAGAACGTCACGGGCGCACCGGTGTTGTCTGCTGCGGGTCAGATCCTGCCGCCCCAACAGCTCTTCGAGGAGTACCAGGGGCTGGTGCCCTGCTGCGCGTACAGGATGTGGGCGCGCTTCCACTGCTCGGCGACGCTGGCGTTCTGCGGCAGGCCCTTGCCGCCGACGCCGTGCCAGGTGCCGGGAAGGAACTGGAACAGGCCACCCGCGCCGATGGAGTTCACCGCGCGGGGGTTACCGCCGGACTCACAGGGGACAACCGCGCTCAGGAAGCGCTGTGCGTCCGGCCGGGCAGCGGCGCTCGCCGGCTGGGACATCGCGATACCGCCACCGATGGTCGCGGCGAGCACCGGCGCGACGAGCAGAGCACGGCCCCGACGGATGGAACGACGGTTCCTGCGGGCAGCCGAGGTAATAGTGGACAAAATGGTGTCCTTCCCCCACGCCTGCGAAGTTAGCTGTCGGGTTCGGGCCCGGGAATGGCCCGGCCGGCCGGCGCTTTCAGATCGCGCTCTCGGCGGCTTCACCCCAAGGACGTCCGCAATTCGACGTCCGGGAAACCTGGGTCCCCCGCTCCTGCCTGCGGTTTTGTTAATCACCGGGTGGGGCAGGATTCGGCGGGCCACCCGATGTGCGCTCCCCAGTCGGAAGCACGGCAGTGACGTTACACACGAGCCACAAACCAATTCAAAGGCTTTGTGAGGAGCGTCACATCCGACACCTCGGTCTTGAATTTCTTCCGCGTTACGTCTAGCCGGCCGAGAATTCGCCCTTTTTCTCCCGGCGCCATGCGACCGGCGTCAGCGATTCGTCACCACCCGTCAACCCAACCACTGCGCAAGGTGCGTGGCACGATCGGGCCCGCGACCGAATTTCCCGCCGTGGCGACGAAGAATTTTTCCGGCCCGAATTTCGACACATCATGACTTGATCCGTTTTCGCCGGCACCGCACCCGGTGGGGTCAGGGCTGGCCGGCGCCGACCTCGCCGTAGGCCACGACCGACAGGAACCGGATCGGCAGCTGGACCAGCTCCCTCGGCCCGTGCGCACCCTCGCCGTCAAGCTGCAGCGCGTCGCCGGGGCGCATGACGTAGCTGGCATCGCCGTGGCCGTAGATCATCTCCCCTTCGAGCATGTAGAGCAGTTCGGTACCCGGGTGCTGGAAGAGCGGGAACTCCTCGCTGCGCTCGGTCAGCGTGACGATGTGGGCCTCCATCCGCTTGTGCGGGCCGCGCAGCGCGCCGAGCAGGGTGTACTCGTGGCCCACCCGGGTCCCGCGCTGGGTGATCCGCGGCCCGGTGCCGGCGCGGGTGAAGACCGCCTCCCGGGCGGCGTCCGCGCCGCGGAACAGCGACGTCACCGGCACGTCGAGCGTCTCGGCGAGCCGGTCGAGCGTGGTCAGGCTGCAGGAGATCGACGCGTTCTCCACCTTCGAGATCATCGCGCTGGACACACCGCTGCGCGTCGCGAGCTCGGCCAGGGTCAGCCCACGGTCATGGCGCAGGCGCCGGACGTTGCCCGCGATGGCACGCTCCAGCCGCCCCTGCCGGGACGCGTTCTCCTCCCCCACACCCGAAACACTAGCGATGGCGCCCTCTTTGCCCGATCCGTCCGGTCGCCTGCTCCGCTGACCGTCCGGCCGCCTGCTCGGCTGCCCGGGTGGCTGGCTGCTCGGCTGCCCGGGCGGCTCGCCGCTCAGCGCGTCTCCCCGTTCACCGGTCGGCGCCCGGGATCCAGGTGGTCCCGGCAAGCGGCACCCGGGCCATCGCCGCGGCTTCGACCGTCAGCGCGACGAGGTCCTCGGGCTCCAGATTGCGCAGGTGCGCCTTGCCGCAGGCCCGGGCCAGCGTCTGCGCCTCCATGGTCAGCACCCGCAGGTAGTTCGCGAGCCGCCGGCCGCCCTCGACCGGGTCGAGCCGGGCCGCGAGCTCCGGATCCTGGGTGGTGATGCCGGCCGGGTCGCGGCCGTCCTGGAAGTCGTCGTAGTAGCCGGCCGCCGAGCCGAGCCGCTCGTACTCGCCCGCGTACCGCGGATGGTTGTCACCGAGCGCGATCAGCGCCGCCGTGCCGATGGCGACGGCGTCAGCGCCGAGCGCCATCGCCTTCGCGACGTCCGCCCCGGTACGGATGCCACCGGAGACGATCAGCTGGACCTTTCGGTGCAGGCCGAGCTCGTCCAGCGCCTGCACCGCCTGCGGCAGCGCGGCCAGCGTCGGGATGCCGACGTGCTCGATGAAGACGTCCTGGGTAGCGGCGGTGCCGCCCTGCATGCCGTCGAGGACGACGACGTCCGCGCCGGCGGCGACCGCGAGCTTCACGTCGTAGTAGGGGCGGCTCGCGCCGATCTTGACGTAGATCGGCTTCTCCCAGTCGGTGATCTCGCGCAGTTCGAGGATCTTGATGGCGAGGTCGTCGGGGCCGGTCCAGTCCGGGTGCCGGCAGGCGGAGCGCTGGTCGATGCCGGGCGGCAGGGTGCGCATGGCGGCGACCCGGTCGGAGATCTTCTGGCCGAGCAGCATGCCGCCGCCGCCGGGCTTCGCGCCCTGCCCGAGCACCACCTCGATGGCGTCGGCCTTGCGCAGGTCGGTCGGGTTCATCCCGTAGCGCGACGGCAGGTACTGGTAGACGAGGTGCTTCGACTGGTCGCGTTCCTCGGGAGTCATCCCGCCGTCGCCGGTGGTGGTGGACGTCCCGACATCGCTCGCGCCGCGGCCGAGCGCCTCCTTCGCCTGCGCGGAGAGAGCCCCGAAGCTCATCCCGGCGATCGTCACCGGAATGTCGAGGTGCAGCGGGTACTTCGCGTTGCGGTCCCCGAGGATCAC
Organism: Frankia sp. R43; assembly: GCF_001306465.1. Classification (NCBI taxonomy): domain Bacteria; kingdom Bacillati; phylum Actinomycetota; class Actinomycetes; order Frankiales; family Frankiaceae; genus Frankia; species Frankia sp. R43. Next base: position 654,197 of record NZ_LFCW01000005.1, read on the forward strand.
ATCGGTGCCACACCGCTCGCGGTAGCCCTCCAGCGGGTAGCGGGACATCGACGCACCCAGGAACAGCAGGTCGTCGAAATGCGGCAGGGCCCGCTTGGCCCCCCAGCCGCGAATGTCGTAGACGCCGGTGCTCGCGGCCCGCTGGATGCCGGCGATGGTGGCGCGGTCGAAGGTCGCCGACTCGCGCAGGCCATAGGTGGCGGGCGACGAAGGATAGCCGGACATGAATCTCCTCAGGCTACGGACGATATCCGCGGTCAGTGCGCCTTTTCCATCTCACGTTTGTCGAGTGCCGTAGCCACAGGCCGGAGTCGACGGCGGAAAAGGCTCAGTACGCGTCGGAGTTGTGGGCGGCGAAGTGGTAGAGCGTGCGGGCCGACCCGTAGCGGCGGAACTCGGCCGGGTCGTACCCCGGCTCCCCCGGCTCTCCCGGCTCTCCTGGTTCCGCGGGCTCGCCGAGGCCGGCGGCGGCGAGCAGCTCGGCCAGCTCCGCCCGGTGCTCGTCCCGCATCGGCTTCTCCACACAGTCCGCGCCGAGGGAACCGACCTTGCCGCGGACGTAGATCCGGGCCTCGTAGATCGAGTCACCGAGCCCGTCCCCGGCGTCACCGCAGACCACCAGCCGGCCGGCCTGCGCCATGAAGGCGCTCATCGGGCCGATGTCACCACCGACGACGATGTCGACGCCCTTCATCGAGATCCCGCAGCGCATCGACGCGGACCCCTCGATCACCAGCAGCCCGCCGTGCGCGGTCGCCCCCGCCGACTGCGATGCGTCCCCGCGGACCCGCACCAGCCCCGACATCATGTTCTCGGCGACCCCGGTGCCCGCGTTGCCGTGCACGACCACGGTCGCGCCGTCGTTCATCCCGGCGCAGTAGTAGCCCACATGGCCGCGGATGTCGATCGTGACCGGCGCGTTCACCCCGGCCGCGATCGCGTGCGCCCCCTGCGGCCGCAGCACCTCGAACGCCGCCGGAACGACATCCGCTACGCCGCCCGCAACGCCGTCCGACGGCCGCACCGGGCCGGAAGGCTGCCCGCCGACGCCGCTCGCGCCACCCACGCCACCCACGCCGCCCGCGCCAAGCGCGTGCAGCGCGGCGTTGAGCTCGCGGACCTTCGACGTCGACAGGTCGAACGTGCGGGTGTCCGCCCTGCTGGTAGCGGTGTCCGTCCCCGTCAGCGCTGCCATGCGTAGACCCTTTCCGGCTCGGGCTCGTAGATGCGGGCGGTGTCGATGCCCGGCAGGTCCGCCAGGGCGCGGAACTCGGACGCCATCGCCACCCAGGCATCGGTCTCGGCGATGATCGCCGGCTTGCAGGCGATCGCGTCCCGGACGACCGCGAACCCGTCGGCGCTGGTCACCAGCAGCGTGTAGAACCCGTCGAAGCGCTCGCACAGCCCGCGCAGCGCCTTGTCGAGATCCTCACCGGCGGCCAGGCGGGCGGCGACGAAGCGGGCACCGACCTCCGAGTCGTTGTCCGAGTCGAACCGCACCCCCTCGGCCTGCAGCTCACGCCGGATCGTCGCGTGGTTCGCGAACGAGCCGTTGTGGACGAGGCACTGGTCCGACCCGACCGAGAACGGGTGGCAGCCCTGCGGAGTCACCGCCGACTCGGTCGCCATCCGGGTGTGCGCGAGCCCCTGCCAGCCCGACGCGCCGGCCAGGTCATAGACGCCGGCGAGCCGCCGCGGGTCACCGGTGCCCTTGTAGACGGTCAGATCCGTCCCCGACCCGACGATCAGCGCCGCGGGCAGCGCCCGACGCACGGCCGCGACCAGGTCGCCGAGGGGGACGGGGGCGGCGACCACGGTGGTGTCACCGGCCACGGTGACCAGGGGAGACGCCTCCGCACCTGCCCCGGGGCCCGCGCCCGCCCCTGGACCCGCGCCCATGTCTGCACCCGCGCCGGCCAGCGCCGTGGCGATCAGCGGTCCGACACCCGCGGGTTCGGTGGACGTCCCGCCGAGCAGCAGCGACACCGCGGCGTGGCCTGGCGGACAGCGGCGGACGTCCCCGTAGACGGCGACGCCGGCCGAGTCGGGGCCGCGTTCGACGACCTGGCCCAGCATGGACTCCAGGAGACGTCCGAGCCGCGGGTACAGGTCAGGGTCACGCAGGTGGAGTCCGACGATCCCGCACACGGGTCGTCTCCTCTCTGTGTTCTCTTCTCTGTGTTCTCTTCGGTCAGAAGGCGGTGAGGTAGCGGTCGTGCTCCCAGGAGCTGACCGTGCCGTGCCAGGCGAAGAACTCGTCCCGCTTCAGCTCGGCGAAGTAGGAGCTGACGCCGGCGCCGGCCGCGTCGAGCGCGCCCCGCACCACCGGGTCCGCGTCGAGCGCCTCGACCGCGTGCAGCAACGTCGGCGGCAGGGCGGGCCGGGCCGACAGCGTCGACCGCGCGGACGGCGCGGACGGCGCGGACGACTCCCCCGTCTGGGCCAGGCCAGGCGAGCCCGGGTCGAGATCGAGCTCGATGCCGTCGAGACCGGCGGCCAGGACGACGGCAAGGGCCAGGTACGGGTTCGCCGAGCCGTCGGTGCCACGCAGCTCGATGCGGTGCGGGTCGGGTATGCGCACGAAATGGGTGCGGTCGTTCCCGCCGTAGCTGGCCTGGCGCGGTGACCACGTCGCCCCCGACCGGGTCGACGTCGCACCGGTGCGCTTGTAGGAGTTCACCGTCGGGCCGAGCACGGCCTGCATGCCCGGCGCGTGCGCGAGAACCCCGGCCAGGAACCGGCCCGCGAGGGCCGACAGCCCGAACGGGCCGCTCCGGGCCCCGTCCCCGCCGCCTTCGCCGGTGCCGTCGCCGGGGAACAGCGCCTGGCCGGCGCGCCACAGCGACAGGTGCAGGTGCATGCCGGAGCCGGTCTGGTCCGCGAACGGCTTCGGCATGAACGTCGCCGTCATCCCGCGCTGCTCCGCCAGCATCGAGATCAGGTAGCGGGCGGTGATGACCCGGTCGGCGGTGGTCAGCGCGTCGGCGTAGGCGAAGTTCTGCTCGAACTGGCCGTTGGCGTCCTCGTGGTCGTTGGCGTAGTTGCCCCAGCCGAGCGCGTTCATCGCCGTCGAGACGCCGGTGAGATGGTCGTACATCCGGGTCAGGCCACGGGCGTCGTAGCAGGGCCTGGCCGCGCCGTCGCGGGCGTCGGCGGGGGTGAGACGCCCGTCGGCGTCCCGGTTGACCAGGAAGTACTCGACCTCGGCGCCGGCGAACAGCTCCAGCTCACGCGCGCGTGCCCGGGCCAGCATCGTCTTGAGGATGATCCTGGGCGCGAACGGCCACGGCCGCCCGTCGACATGCGGGTCGCAGTGGACGAGCGCAAGCCCGTCCCGCACCTGCGGCAGCAGCGTGTAGCTGGCCAGGTCGGGCAGCGCGATCAGGTCGGGGTCGGCCGGCCGCTGGCCGATCGCGCCGACGGCGAACCCGGCGAACCCGACCCCGTCCCGCTCGAACTCGTCCGCGGCCTCGACGGGCACCAGCTTGGCGCACGGCTTGCCGGTGAGATCGACGAACAGGGCGAGCAGGAACCGGACCCCGTCGGCCCGCGCCCGCGCCGCCAGCGCACCGCCACCACGGCCGCTGGGTGCGGGCGGGGCATCGACCGGGCCGGGAAACACGTCGAGCGTCATCGGGACTCCAGATCGGGGACGTGCCGACTGCTCAGGCCGGCGGCGGGGCGGGCTCCTGCCCGCTGCATCCATGTCTTGAGAGGAGAACTTCTCTCCTCACAGGAGAACAGCGCCGGGTTTCGGCTGGATGAACCCGGGTTAAGAACGCGCAGCACGAACCGTTCGCGACGAATCAGTCACGCCAGGCGAGCCTGCGAGCGCTGGGTGTCGTTTCCGAGTAGCACGCTGGCGCCGGCCGGCTCTGATCGCGGGTGGTGCTGACGCCAGCGGACCGGCCTGTGTGAGACTCCCACGATGATCGTCGTCTTCGAGAGCGAGCTGTGGGAGTGGGCGGCGCGGCGCCCCGACAGCTGGGTGTTCGTCAGCCTGCCCGTCGAGGTGTCAGAGGAGATCCGGGATCTGACCGGCGGGCTGCGGCGCGGATTCGGCTCGCTGCGGGTGCGGGCCACGCTCGGCGGCAGCACCTGGCGGACGTCAATCTTTCCCGACAGCAAGCGAGGCAGCTACGTACTCCCCGTCAAACGCGCCGTGCGCAAGGCCGAGGCTCTGGAGATCGGGGACGTCACCTCGACTACCATCGAGCTCCTCGACGCCTGATTCCAGCCGGCCGCGCGATTCAGATCGGCGCCGGGTCACGGCTCGAAGAGCTGAGGACTTTCGACGCCCCAGACCCCGTCGCGGAATCGCAGGCAGCAGGTCGGCTTTGCCGACGGGCAAGCGTTGAGGATTTTGGCTGCTCGAACGACCAAAATCCTCACTTTCTGTCGATCGTCAGGTGGCCCCACGGGCACTTTTACGCCTTTTGTTCTGATTTGCTGGCGCGGTGCGGCGCTGCGAGGTCCCCAGCGGGTGACAGATGGCAGGTGGTAGGCGGCCACCGACTTGCGGCTTTCTCGTGCGCGATGAACGCTGGTACCCATCTTCGGTGAGGGGGCTCGACGTGACCGATGATCTGCTGGAGCTGGCCACCGACGCCTACATCTACGGATTTCCCCTGGTCTACAACCTCATGGAGGTCGAGCGCATCTCCAACCAGGGCATGGGAACTATTGAGCCGGCGCCGTTCAATGTTCTCAGCCACGCCTCGGCACTGGCCGGGCCGGCCGACAGGTTCGTCTCGATAAACAATGACACGATCTACTCCTTCGCACAGGTCGACGTGAGTGGTGGTCCGCTCCTGCTGCGCGTTCCGGACACTTCCGGGCGTTACTATGTTCTGCAGTTCATCGACGCCTGGACGAACAACTTCGCGTATGTGGGCCGGCGGGCGACCGGGACGGCCGCGGCTTCCTTCCTGCTGGTCCCCCCGGGGTGGCGGGCCGGCGGGCCCGCGGGCGTCCCGGTGATCGAGTTCCCCACCGCGGTGGGCTCGATCGTGGGCCGCTGGGCCTGTGACGGCCCGGCCGATCTGGCCAATGTCCGAACCCTGCAGAGCAGCCTGACCCTCGAAGCCGCCGCGGGCGCCGCCGGCAGCCCGGGTACCACCGACACCGCTGGCACTGCCGACGCCACCGACGCCGACGCCGGGCTGGTGGGGATCCCTGCACCCACAGCGGTTCCGATCGAGCTCGCTTTCTTCGAGCGGATGCGGGCCTGGATGCGCGCCTTCCCGCCCGCCGGCCCGGACTTCGCCTACCAGCAACGGTTCGCGCCCCTCGGGCTGCTGGACGAGGCCTCGCCGTACGCCGACGCCCCGCCCGAGCTGGCCAAGGCGCTGACAGCCGGGCAGGACGCGGGCAAGCAGCGGATCGAGGACCGGCTCCGGAAGGGCGGCCCGGCGCCGGTGGTCAACGGCTGGGCGATCACCTTCCACATGTTCGACTACAACCTGGATCACCTGGGGCTGGGCACGATCGACACCCCGGAGTGGAAGATCGATGACCGCGAGGCCGGCTATCTCGCCCGCGCGCTGGCCGCCCGGGCCGGCCTGTGGGGCAACCACGGTTACGAGGCCGCATACCCGATGACCTACACCGACTCCGACGGCGACCAACTCGACGGCCACGGCCGCTACACAATCCGGTTCGACCAGGAGCCGCCGGTCGACGCGTTCTGGTCCATCACCATGTACGACCTGCCCGGATTCCATCTGGTCGCCAACAGCGCGAACCGGTACTCCATCGGCGACCGCACACCTGGCCTGCAACGCGACGGCGACGGATCGCTCACCATCGTGATCCAGCACGACCCGCCCGCCGACACCCGCAACTGGCTACCCGCCCCGGCAGGTCCGTTCCGTCCGATCCTGCGGCTCTACCAGCCGAGAGCAGCCGTGCTCGACGGCACCTACCAGCTCCCCGCCATCACCAAGGCCCGCCCGCGGTCGACGGCCTGACCCGACGCCGGGTGGTCTCGAGGTAGCGCGGTCGGGCGTGCGCGGTCGGGCGTGCGCGGTCGGGCGGGCGGGCGGCGCGGCGCGGCGCGGCGCCGCAGGCATCCGCAAAGCTCAGGCCTGCGGAATCTCCACCCGATCACGCACGTAGAGCGGGTTGTGGGCGATCACGGCCCGCGGGGTCAGGCCGGCGCCGGACACCCGGTAGCGCACCCGCCCGGAGACAGCCTGGGCGACGGAGCCGATGAAGGCCTGGGCCGCGGTACGCAGCGGGCCGAGCCACCGGCCCTCAACGGCCTCATGCACCCAGATCTGCTCCAGGTGGATCTTTTCGCGCAGGGTTGCCGCGTCCACGCTGGCCTGCTCCAGGCGGCGGTAGGCGTCGAGGAGCAGATGCGCGGCAGGCATCTCCCGCACCTCCTGCACCTTCTGCCCGTTCGCTATCTCCTCCAGTCCGATATACCTGCCGAGGCCGTACGCGCCGACCAGGGCGTTGAGGGAACGAACCAGGTCGGCCGCCGAAAGCGCCTGTCCGTCGAGCGCGACCGGCGCACCGTGCTGAAAGCTCACCTCCACCTCCACCGGCTCGGTGGCCGTCGGTGTGGTCCACTCGTAAAGCGCTTCCGGGACGTCGATCCGCTCCGGGTCGTCGAGGCCATCGGCTTCGAACTCACGGCACCACAGGTTCACGTCCGTGCTGTACCGAGCGGATTCGGGCCGGGAGCGTTCCACCAGCTCCAGCAGCCCGCTGTCGGCGAGTTCGAGCAGCTTCTTCTCCCGTGATGGCGCGTCGACGGCGAACGGGGAACCGTAACTGCCCGAGAAACGCAGTGCCGCGAAGGTCTGGTTGAACCGCCGCAGGCTGTTCTGCGTGCCGTCCGCAGTGTGCAGTACCGCGTCATAGCCCTGCTCATGGGCCACCGCGGTGGCCACCTGGACCATCAGCGGTCGGGTCAACGACGCCGAGATCGGATGGGTGCCCAGGTAGACGGCCTGGGCAGCGATCGCCGGGAAGGCATAGCCTGCGAGGAACTCGTCCGTCTGGTCGAGCACCAGATGGTCGAACCCGAGCCGGTCGCACACCCGCCCCGCCCGTAGGCCATCACCGCCGCCAAGCTCGATGGTGAGCGCGAGCACGGACGCCGACGGCAGCACGGACGCTATGTGATGAAGCAGATAGGTACCGTCCAGCCCACCACTGAACAGGCAGATCACCCGGTTGTTACGCAGGAATCTCTCGTCTATGTCCGCCAGGTCCACGACAATCTTGCCCATGGCTACTCTTCTCGAATTTGACGTAGTTTCTGAATGATGAGATTCGCGACGAAGAAGCAGTCGGCGGCCAGATCTCCGTCATTCACGGGGGTCGCGAAGGTCTCCAGTGCCGCCATCGCGGCAGGGTATCTTTCGTCAAGCCGTAGTTCGTTGACGACGTCACCAAACTCAACCGGCCCGGCGAGACGGCCGGAGTGAAATGCCTCGCGAGCCCGGATGACGGCCTCGGAGTACTCCTGGCGGTCCCGATGGTAACCGCTCACTATGAGTGCTCGTAGGGCGGTAAAGAAGGAACCCCGATCGAAGGTGACGAAAAAGGAGTCTTCTTCTCCGCTAGCGCCCTCGTGCTCCACCGTGCTCACATGAGCCGATGCCGGCATGGTGAGCTGCGCGGCTCGCTGCTGCTCCGGCAGGTTCATCATGAGCGCCGAGATCTGTGGCAGCGACTCGTTCAGAAAGCCCTTGATGTAGCCACGCCAGAAAGCGGCGAGCGCCGGTGCTTCGGCCGGGTCGGCGGACCGCAGGAAGCTCCGGCCCACAGTGATCTTCCAGGCATCGTCCGTGACGCTGTCGAGCGTGTACGTACCCCATCCACCGGTGCGGTCCCAGTAGTTCCACAACGCCACAAAGGCCTTCGGGTCGATCGGCACGAAACGGCCGCCGCGCAGCACGAACTCGACCAGGTCGCTTGCGGCGCCCGCCCCGATCTTCTGCGCCGCGTTCTCCAGCAGGTCGACGCGGTCCGGGAGCAGCAGGCGGAGCAGCTGGACAACCGTCTCGGTACGGAGGATGACGTGCCGGACGCCGGCCCGGCTGATCACGCCGTCCTCGGCCGAGAGGCTGAACTCCGGCAGCATGTCACCCAGCCGTTTACCGGCCTCACGCAGCAGGGGATGCGTCCCGTAGGACGATCGGTCGATGGTGAACAGCGGCTGGAACGATTCCGCGAGAAACCCAAGGAAACCCTGTACCTGCACCCGGGACGACGAGTTCCCGGCGTCGATCAGGTCACGGACGCCCTCGAGGTCCGAGTCGAAGACGGCGTAGGCCTGGGCGGGCGCAGGGGCGTTCATCTCCCCTACTACGCGCGCGAGGTCGACCGTCACCCGGAACGCGAGGTCCGCCGGGCTGGTGAACAGCCGCGCCGGGTGCCGACGGCGCAGCTCGTCGCGGAAGTCCGCCTGGTGTTCACGCAGCTCGTCGGACGGCACGATGTCGTGCGGGACGGGCAGGCTCTCATCCGCAAGGTAGACGAGAACCCGCTTACCCGTGGCCCGCGCGTGGTCGTACTCGGCCATTGCCACGGACCTGGTCGGATACTGGGAGGGCACACCGAACGTGTGCCCGAAGATACCGATGAAAACCGCACAGGCGTCCACCGCCTCCGTGGCCGGATGCTCGGGCTCCTCGACCCGGGCGCCGACCGTGGTCACCACCACGCCGTGGTCGGTCATGCTCCCGTCGATCGCGTCGGCGACAGCCCGCCGGTGATCCGTGAGGTCGACGTATGTACCCCCGACGAACACCGTGATCCCGAGCCGCGCGGGCGCCGGCAGCTCGGCCGGGCGGGCATCCGCCGGCCCTTCGAGGATCTTGAGGGCCAGTTCCTCGATGGCCTCGTTCTCGTAGTTCTCGATCGTGTCCGGATGCAGCCTGAGCGCCTCGGCGAGCTGGCGGCGGCGCGCGGTGAGATAGCCCGGGTCGCGGCCAGGCCACGTCGCCGGCGTGGAGGAGTCCGCCGCCGGCTCCGGCACCGCGAGCGCGTTACGCAGCGAATGCGCCTTCGCACCTGTTCCCAGGTCGACCAGCAGCGCACGCAGCAGATCAAGGGCCGCGGTCACCGAGTCGGTCCGGCCGAGAAGCCGGTTCCAGTCCTGGAGCGCGACGAGCAGGGTTCCGCGTTGAGCCAGAGCGGCCAGTGACAACCCCCGGCCCCTGCGTAACTGTGTCAACTCCACGACAAGGGATTTCCGGGTCCCTTCCCCATTGGTTCCCGTTTCGTTCCGGATCACTAGCACCCCCCTTTTTCTTCCCGCTCACATCCGGTCAATCTCCGCTTGCCGATCACGCTGGCATCAGCAACTCTAGGACTGTACGACACGGTGCAGCGCCGGACCACAGCCGGCACCGCCGGAGCAGAAGCAGCCGAAGGGAGTCCAGATGACCCAGCTTCTCGTCGTGCTGCTCGCCGTATCTCTCGTACTGGCGATCGGCAGCGTATTCCTTCTCACTCTTTCCAGGTTCACCGACGAGCGGCGTGACGTGGCGGACGTGGAACGACTCCGCGCAGCACAGTACGTCATCGCACAGGGCGGGCAGCATGATGGCGACGTCACCCGGAAATAGCGCTGGCTCCTGATCGCACGGAAATAGCGCCTGTTTCACACCGCGACATTTTCGTCGCCCCGGTCCGCCGGAGATCCCCGGTGGACCCGCGCCGCCGTCGCACATCCCGGTTCTGTCGATCGTGCCTCGGGGGGACGATCGGCACCAGGCGGCTCCCGCCGCCTCTGCCCGTGGCCAGCCGAAACGCGCCGGTCACGGGCAGGCACGCTTTCCGGACTGTTCTCGGCCGCGCGCTATCGGGTCGCGATCAGGGCGGCGCGGATCATGTGGGCGGGGTCGCCCAGGTGGTAGCGGTGTTCACTGGCCTCGATGTTGTCGAGGAACTCCTGGTAACGCACCGCGTAGGAGATGTGGCCCAGCGGTGCCGCAAGGGTGAGTGCGCGGTGCGGGTCGCTGCCCGGCCGGCACCGCGACCAGGCGGTCGCCCACACGTCGGCGACGTGTTCCCACAGATCGTCGGGCAGGAACTCGCGGGGCCGCAGGCCGTCCAGTACCGGGTGGCCCAGATGGCTGTCCGCGAAGTCGACGGCGACCCCAGCACCGGTGCGGGCGCCGGTACCGGTACCGGCGTTCTGGTTGTCCGATCTCCAGTTGCCGGGGTGGAAGTCCCCGTGGACGAGTGTGAGCGGCAGGTCGCAGGCGGCCAGTTCGGCGACGAGATCCGGCAGCTGCGCGGCGAGGTCGCGGGCGGCGGCCAGCTCGGCGGCGGTCAGCTCTGCCCCGGCCGCACTATCGAGCAGACGGTCGAACAGGCCGATCAGGGCCTGCGGAGTCCGGTCGGGCAGGTCCGCAGGCATCAGCTCGGGGTGCTCGGCGAATGCCGCCTGCGCCCGCACGAGCCGACGGATCGTGGTCTCGATGTCCGTCCGCGACGGGTTCCAGCAGTCGCGGCCCGGCACATGTTCGAGCAGGGTCCGTCCCGCGGGCACATCCGCGGCCACCACGGCGGGTACCAGCGACGGGTCGATCCGGGCGAACGCCGCGATCACGTCGGACTCCCTGGCGGCGAACGGCGGTGTCGTCTTCAGCCAGACCAGCCCGGCGGCCGTCGGGATGCGGAACAGGCCGGAGAGGTTCCAGGTCCTGACCTGCTCGGCGGCGCCGACCGGCGGGCGCCCCGCGGCCCGCAACGCCGCGTCTGCCCAGCTCAGGGCGTCCTGAAGACCCTCCCTGGTGGCCCAGGTCGCCCGGCCCGCCGCGGGCGCCACCAGACTGTCGTGGTCGATCGGCACCCCGGTGAGCCGGCCGTCGGGCGGACGCCCCGCGGCTTCGACGTGGTAGGTGACGTGTCCGTCCCGTGCACCTTCGCCGTTCTCGACATCGATGAGCCGCAGCACCGTCACCCGCACCCCGAGCTCGCGGCCAAGGCGGCGCACGACCGGGCCGACGTCCGCCCACCAGGGGCTGTCGGCCTCGAACGGCCCGAGACCGCCCAGGCATTCGCCGCCCGCCGTCACCACCGCACTGAACGTACGCCCCGCCCTGCGATCCACCCGCCCAATGTCACGACGGTGCGGCGTCAGGGCAAACGGTTTATCGGAACGGTCGTTGACGGCGTAGTGCTGCCGCAGGCCTGAACAGGCAGGCCTGCGGCAACGTCACGATGGACGGGTGCGTCGCCTGGTCACGCTGCCAGGCGCGACCCGCAGTAGTTGGGGTCGACCACCTCGAAGCTCCGCCCGCTGGCCGCGACCCGGACGAAGGCGTAGCACTCGCGAAGCTGCCCGAAGTCGGCCTCGAAGTCGGTGGTGGGGACCAGGCCACCGGCGGTGTAGTCGTGAACCCCGCGCAGCCCGTCGATGAAGCTCTTCCGCGTCGGGCACGGCCCCGCTTCCTGCAGGCCGCGGATGAACATGTCCGCGTTGATGTAGGCGGCCAGCGCGGTCGTCTGGTTCGGGTCGGTGGTCTCCGGCGCGTGCAGCGCCATGGCTTCGTGGTAGGAGTCCAGAGCGGGGCTGTCGAGCTCGAACGGCGTGAACGGCTCGAAGAAGGTGAGGCCAGCCAGGGACTGCCCATGCTGCTCCAGCAACGCGGCATCGGGTGCCGTGGCGGCCAGCACCACCTTGAGCTGCACTCCGGCCTGACGGGCGGCGCTGATGACCTCGACGATGTCGGCGGCAGAGCCACCGGTCACAAGCGTGTCGATGTTCTCCGCGACCATCCGCTGCGCCAGGCGCGCAGCGCTCGTGACGCCCGGCAGGAACTCCACGACCGGGTTCTCCTCATCGACCTGGACACCCGTTGTGCGAAGGCTGACCACCAGCTGACTGTTCAGGTCGGTCCCGGTCAACCTGGTGGTCGGCCCGATGACCAGCGCCCGCGTGCCGCCGTGCTCCTTCACGAACCGACCGAAGGTGTCGACGGACGAGCCCTTGGTGGTCAGATAGCCGAAGGCGAACATGTTTCGGTAGGCGGTCCAGACCTCTTCCGCCGAGATTCCGATGATCGGAATGTTCTCGTCGGCGAGATATTTCGCGGCACCTGACGTCGACGCGCTGGACTCGAGGATCGCGAACGCGTCGTAGTTCTCCACGAGATCCTGGCTGACCGCCAGGTTCCGAGCCGGGCTTCCTTCGTCGTCGCGCCACTGGGCGACTATCTGACGGCCGTTCACCCCACCCTTTTCGTTCTCGACCGCGAGACGCGCCTCGAAACCGGCACGCGACGGTGAGAACGCGGCTGACAGCACACCGCTGTCGGTATAAACGACACCGACCCGCACTTCGCTGCCGGTGACTCCGGCGGCCACGCAGGAATCTTCGGCGACCGGTGCCTGCGGCGACCCGGAACAGGCGGCCAGCGTGACGGCCAGCGATGACACGACCATGACACCGCACAGGCGGCGAGCGCGGCCAACGACAGCGCCACGAGAACAGGCGGGTAAGCGCGTCGGCACTCCTGGTAACACATCGCCCCCACAAGGTAATCAGCCAACGGTTGACGGCGAAGCTCCGGCCGGCAACGAAACGGCGGTCTCGTCGTTGGACCGGGTACCCGAAGCAGCGATCTGAGACCGGGCACGATTCTGCCTTGTCATTGCGCAACGAGCCAGGACGAAAGCGGCAGATCGGGGCAGATCATGCTCCAGTCCTGCGACGACCGAGGCTCGGCGCGCCCCCGTACTGTCTGACGAAGGCGCTGAAGCCGCCGCCGGAGGTCTCCGTCGGCCCGGTGAGGAGTTTGCGGTGTTCCATTCACCTCGTTCACGTCCGGCTGTCTCGCTCACCCGACTGTTCGCTTCCTCGCTCGCCACGCTCGCAGCCGCCGGCACGCTGTTGGCTGGCTGCGGGCCCGGCGAGGCCGACGGCGCCGCACCACCCGGGGCCGCTGTCCCACCCGGGGCAGAGCCACACCGGTCAGGCGCACCCGGGTCAGGCGCACCCGGGCCGGACGAAAGCGGGACGACGTCCGATGCGCAGGATCTGCGGCAGGTGGCAACAGATCTCACCTCGCCCTGGGGGCTGGCCTTCCTCCCGGACGGCCGTGCCCTCGTCGCCGCCCGGGACAGCGGGCGCATCCTGATCGTGCCCGCGGCGGGCGGAACGCCGACGGAGGTGACGACGCTGCCCGTGCGGCATCGCAGCGAGGGCGGTCTGCTCGGGCTCGCGGTCTCGCCACGGTTCGATCAGGACCACCGGGTCTACGCCTACTACACCTCGGCGGCGGACAACCGTGTCGTGCGCTTCCAGCTCGACGGCGACCGTGCGGGCGCACCCGAGAACGTGCTGACCGGGCTACGCGCCGCACCGAACCACAACGGCGGGCGGATCGCGTTCGGCCCGGACGGCCAGCTCTATGTGGCCGTCGGCGACGCCGGCGAGCCTGCCACGGCGCAGGACCCGACGAGCCTGAACGGAAAGATCCTGCGGATCACCGCCGACGGCGGGATACCCGCCGACAACCCGGACCCGTCGTCAGGCGTGTACAGCCTCGGCCACCGCAACGTGCAGGGCCTGGCCTGGGACTCGGCCGGGCGGCTGTGGGCATCCGAGTTCGGGCAGAACACGTTCGACGAGATCAACCTGATCCGGCCGGGCGGGAACTACGGCTGGCCGGTGGTGGAGGGCACCGGCGACCCGGCCGGCGGGCGCTACACCAACCCACAGGTCACCTGGTCGACCGACGAGGCGTCCCCCAGTGGCATCGCGATCCGGGACGACGTCCTCTATGTGGCCGCGCTGCGCGGTGAGCGCCTGTGGGTGATGGACCTGGCCGACGGCCGCGTTGCCGGGGCGCCCAGGGCGCTGTTCACGGGCGAGCTCGGCCGCCTGCGCACCGTGGAGCCGGCGCCCGACGGCAGCCTGTGGCTGATCACATCGAACACCGACGGCCGCGGCACTCCCGGCGCGGGCGACGACCGGATCCTCGCCCTGCGTTGAGCCGCCCCGAACCGCTCAACGCGGAGCGGCTCGGGGCCAGCCGGGTACAGGACGCCTGGATGCAGGGCCGCGCAGGCCAGCTGGGCTCAGCCTCGGATCGGCCCGGCCCAGATCGGCCCGGCATCAGATCGGCCCGGCATCAGATCGGCCCAGCCTCGCTCAGGTCAGTGCCAGTCGCCGATCTGGACGTCACGCGGAGCCGGCGCCCCCTGCCCGGTCTCCACCAGGGATTTCAGGCTCATCAGGTACGAGCCCCACTTGGTGCTGCAGTGGTACATGAACTCCACCGGCTCCTTCCAGCCCTGATGCCGGAACAGGACGATCGTGTAGTCGCCGGACTGCTGCAGGTCCCAGTCGATCGTCGTCCCGACCCACTCCTCGGGTCCGTCGACCACGCGCCACACCACCCGCTCGGACGGCCGGGTTTCGACAACCTCCATGTCGAAGCCACCGGGCAGGAACCGGAACTCGAGCACACCGCCGACCTCGGCTGTGCCCTTCGTGTCGTCCGTCCACCAGCCGGCGAGACCCTCGACGGTCGTCAGCGCGTCGTACACCTTCTTCGGCTCCGTGGTCCGGACACCGATCCTGTGCAGAATGTCCACGATTCTTCGTGCTCCTCTTCCTGGTCAGCTTTCCTGTTGGTCCTGATGACCCGGATGGTCCTGTGGCTTCTGTTGGTCCTGTGGTTTCTGCTGGTTCTGCTGGGCACGTTGGATCGCCTCGGCGATCCGCTTGATCCGGCGCAGGCGGGCGTCCCAGGCCGACCCGACCGAGGCGAGCTGGGCGACCGCGCGGGCGAGCTGGGCGTCGTCCACTCGATAGCGCTTCTCCCGGCCCACCGGCGTCGCCTGGACGAGCCCGGCCCGGTCGAGGACGCCGAGATGCTTGGCCACGGCCTGGCGGGTGACCGGCAGATGTTGGCTCAGGGTGGTCGCTGTGCCGCCACCGTCGGCGAGCAGCAGGTCGAGCATGCGGCGCCGGGTCGGATCCCCGATGGCGGACCAGAGATCGTCGTCGACGGCTTCGGCCACCGCAGTGCTCACGGACGCACCCGCAGCGTCGCGACGTACGAGACGAGCCGCGGCAGGAAGTGGGCCCAGCCGCTGACGTGGTCGTTGTAGTGATGCTCGAGGACGGCGGCCTCCCAGCCCATCTCGCGGAAGCCGGTCTCGGTCATCCGCAGCAGCGTCCCGTCGCCGGACGGCGCCAGGTCGAACGTGACCAGCAGCGAGTTGCCCTCCGCCGCCGGCTCCCCGGCCGGATGCGTCCAGCGGAACGAGAACATCCGCGGCGGCCGGGCGTCGACGACGGTGACCGGCACCACCGTTCCGCCGGCGTCGCGGTCGCCGAAGACGATCTCCCCCACTGCCCCGGGCACCGGCTCGAACCGGGCGTCGTCCGGCCACCACTCCCTCAGGTGCTCCGGACTGCTCACGACGTCGAAGACGATCTCCGGCGACGCCTCGATGAAGATCTCGCGCTCGATGGATCCGAACTCCATGCCAACCTCCAGCAACCTTTGGTTGCACGTCACCATAGGCGACGGGGCGGCTTCATGCAACCATCAGTTGCGCTGTCGGCGAGTCCACGCGTCCAGCACGGATACCGGCGGCCCACGGAGGCGGGACGGAGCGGGAGCGGAGCGGGGCCGAGGGCGGAGCGGCCCGCTGTAACAGACCGAGCGGTCACGCTGTCGCACGTCGATCCGGCCGAACGAGGCGCTTCCGCGGGTCTGAACAGGCAGGCCTGCGGAAGCGTCACGGCGGACGGCTACACCGCCGGGTCACCCAGACAGGCGGGTCCCGCAGTAGTTGGGGTCGATCACCTCGAAATGCTTCGCGTCGGCCGCGACCCGGACGAAGGCGTAACACGCGCGAAGCTGCCCGAAGTCGGCCTCGAAGTCGGTGGTGGGGACCAGGCCACCTGCCGTGTAGTCGTGTACCTGGCGCAGCCGATCGATGAAGCCCTGCCTGGTCGGGCACGGCCCGGCTTCCTGCAGGCCGCGGATCAGCATGTCCGCGTTGATGTAGGCGGCAAGTGCGACCGTCTGGTTGGGATCGGAGATCTCCGGCGCGTGCCGTGCCATCGCCTTGTGGTATGCGTCCAGCCCTGGGTTTTCGGACTCGAACGGCGTGAACGGCTCGAAGAAGGCCAGGCCAGCCAGGGACTGCCCGTACCGCTCCAGGAGCGCGGCGTCGGGGGCGGTGGCAGTCAACACCACCTTCAGCCGCACACCGGCACTGCGGGCGACACTGACGACCTCGGCGATGTCGGCGGCAGCACCGCCGGACACCACCGTGTCGATCTTCTGGTCGACCATCCGCTGTGCCAGGCGCGCGGCGCTCGTCACCCCCGGCAGGAACTCCACGACCGGGTTCGCCTCGTCGATCTGGACACCCGTTCCGCGAAGGCTTTTCACCATATGGCTGTTCAGGTCAGAGCCGGTCAGCCTGGTGGACGTCCCGATGACCATGGCCCGCGTGCCACCGTGTTCCTTCACGAACCGACCGAAGGTGTCCACGGGTAGGCCTTTGCTCGCCAGGTAGGCGAAGGCGAACATGTTCCGGTAGGACGACCAGACCTCTTCCGCCGAGATGCCGATGACCGGAATCTTCTCGTCGGCGAGGTACTTCGCGGCGTCGGAGGTCGTCGCACTGGACTCGAGGATTGCGAACGCGCCGTAGTTCGCCACGAGATCCCGGCTGACCGCCAGGTTCCCCGTGGTGCTCCCCCCGTCGTCACGCGGCTGGTAGACGATCCGGCGGCCGTTCACCCCACCTTTTTCGTTCTCGACCGCAAGGCGTGCCTCAAATCCGGCACGCGCCGGGGCGAAGGGAGCCGACAGCGCACCGCTGTCCGTGTACACGACACCGACCCGAACTTCACTGTCAGTGACTCCTGGTGATGCGCAGGAACTCGCGTCGACCTGCCCCCCAGGCTGCCCGGTACAGGCGGCCAGGGCTACGAGCAGCACGGACACGACGGCGACGCCACATACGCGGCGCACACGACTCACGACAGCTCCGCGGGAACAGTCGATTAGGTACCCCGATAACCCTGCCAGCACCTTATCCCCCCGCAGAAGATAACCAACGGGCAATACAAGCCCGCCGAACAGACAGATGCGGAGACCCGACCTCCGGATCGGGGGCTGGAACCAGCACCCCACAGCGAGACCGGATCACGCCCGGCTATCTAACAACAAACCCGACCAGGACGATTCGTCGGGCTGTCATCGGGCCGGGCGCAAGGCCGGTCGACCCTCCCCTCGAGCAGCTCAGTGCCAGTCGCTGATCCGGACGTCGCGCGGAGCCGGCGCGCCCCCGCCGGTCTCCACCAGGATCCTGACCAGAATGTCCATCGTCGTCGCAATTCTCCTTATGGCCACATTTCTTACCGGTCCTGTCGTTGCTGCTGGCAGGCATCGGGGCCACCGCTGGCAGGCATGGCGATGGACGATGGACGCGGGGCCAACAGCCCCGTACTCCCGGACACGCGGCGCACGGACAGCAGCCCGGCGATCCCCATGGGCCACGGCAGGGAGCTCGGCGCACACCGACGAAAGCCAGGACCCGGCGACCGCCGGGCGAAATGGCTGCCTCACCGGCGGCATCTGAGCAAAATGCTGGGACATGACATCCACCAGACAGCTTTTTCTGGACGCCGCGGCATCAGCCGCCGCGCTGCTGCGCGCTCCTGCCGTCGCCACTCGCTGGAATGCGGACAGCGCGCTGCCGAAGTTCACCGTCAGCGGGCTGGCCGGGCATCTCGCCTGGCAGGTCACCATTGTTTCTCGGCTGCTCGCCGACCATGAGCCCGAGGCGAAGCCCACCAGCCTCCTCGAGCACTACACCCAGGCGGTATGGATAGGCGCTTCCCTCGACGATGATCTCAACGTGGGCATCCGCCAGATCGGGGAGGCGACGGCCGAGGGCGGCCCGGACGAGCTCGCAGCTCGCGTCGAAGCCGCCATCGCGGAACTACACGGCCTGCTGCCGGCCGAGCCCGCCGGACGGATCGTGCGCATGGCGTCGTTCGTGCTGTCCCTTGACGACTTTCTGACCACCCGAATCCTGGAGATCGCCGTGCACTCGGACGATCTGGCCGTCAGCGTAGGCGTCCCGACGCCGGAGCTGCCGACGGCTGCCACCGACGCGGTCCTGGTGCTGCTGACCCGCCTCGCGGCCCACCGGCACGGGCCCACCGCGGTCCTGCGCGCACTCAGCCGCCCCGAACGTGCCCCGGCCACGATCGCGGGAATCTGACATTCCAGGTTCCAGGTCGAGAGGGACAAAAAGCGCGCCACCTGCCTTTGGTGACCCGCAAGAAAGCAGGATTCTGGTCGTCGCAACGACCAGAATCGTTCACTCCTGCGACTCGCCAAACCGGGCCACCAGGCGCTCGGGGGCTCGGGGGCTCGGGGACTCGGGGACTCCGAGTCACCGCCACAACCGAGTGGAGCCGCGCATCAGGGCACGTCGTCGTAGCCCTCGCGGAGGGCGAACCGGGTCAGCTCGACCCGATTGCGGAGCTGAAGCTTCGCGAGCACGTTGTGGACGTGGTTCTGCACCGTCCGATGCGACACGCCCAGCTGGCGGGCCGCGTCCCGGGCGGACAGGCCCTTCGCGACCAGCCTGAGCACCTCGACCTCCCGCGCGGTGAGTCGCGGTTCGGCAGCCGAGCCCGAGCCTGCAGCCGAGCCCGGCTCCCGGGACGCCCGGGACGCCTCACCGAGGACGAGCGCGGCCAGCCCCGCGGTGAAGACGGCGGCCCCTCGCGCGGTGCGGCGAACCGCGTCGACGAGCTCCTCGGGACGGGCTGACTTGAGCAGGTACCCGGATGCCCCGGCCTTGACGGCGTCCAGCACGTCGGCCTGTTCCCCGGAGGCGGACACGACGAGTACCGACACCGGCGCTCCGGTCAGGGCGTTCGGGGCCTCCGTCGTGCCGACCAGGGCGCGGATCACCTCGACGCCAGGACCGTCCGGCAGCCCAAGGTCCAGGACGAGGACCTCGGGCCGGGTCGCCGCCAGGACGCGCAGCGCCTGCGCGACGGAGCCGGCCGTGCCCACCACCGAGAAGCCGGCTTCGGTGAGATCCCGGCTCAGCGCCTCCCGCCACAGCGGATGATCGTCGACGACGACCACCCGGCCGCCCACGCCAGCCCGGTCGGCGCCGGTTCCATCGCGGGCACCCGGGTCGGCATCACCGTGGGACACGCAGCTCGACCTCCGTCCCCTCACCCGGGCGCCCGGTGACGGCGACGTCGCCGCCGAGCTCACGGATCCGCCCGCGGACGGAGACCGCGAGCCCGAGCCGGCCCTGCGCGGCGGCCCGCTCGGCCCGCCCGGGCTCGATGCCGATCCCGTCATCGCGAACGGTCACGACAACCGAACCGCCGTCGTCCTCAAGCAGGATCCACGCCGACGCCCCGGGGCCGGCGTGCATGGCCACATTGTCCAGCACAGCACGGACGGCCGCGACGATCTCGTCCGCATGCCTCCTCGGCAGAGGCACCGGCACGCCCGGAGTCGAGACCGTCACCTGCAGCGGCAGGTCACCGACCGCGCCCGCGGCCATCGCCGGCTGCCTCCGAGTGATCGCCATCAGCAGGCCCCCGAGATCCGCCTCGCCGGGATCGGGCCGCGAGGATCCGCCCCTGCCGCCTGGCCGGCCTGGAGGTCCTGGCCTGCCTGGCAGGCCGGCCAGGACCGCCCGGACCGCCCGCCTCCCAGCGCCCTCTGGATCTTTCGGATCTTCTGGATCGACCCGCACGGCCGCGCCCGGCGACCGCAGCAGGTCACGCAGCGCTGTCTCCTGATCGGCGGCCAGCCTGGCGACGTCGGCGGCGGGCAGGCCTCGCTCGGCCTCGCGGGCGATCAGGGAGAGGACCTGCAGCACTCCGTCGTGGACGTCGCGGGCGAGCCGCTCCCGCTCGGCGTCCCCGGCCCGCGCGGCCAGCAGTCGTGCCAGGGCCGACTCGGCGCGGAACGCGGTCTGGCTGAGGTAGCCGACAACGGCGCCCGAGACCACGAAGAGAACCGCCGGACGTATCGAGGCCTGGCTCACCGAGCCGGTCGCGACGAAGGACGCCACGGCCAGGACCACACCGCCGGCGACACCTCCCACGGTTCCACCGACGAGCGCGGCGCTGAACACACCACTCGCCGTCCACAGGGCGGGAAGGACATCACGCGACCCGGCCGGGCTCACCGCACCGGCCGACAGCAGGACCGCGACGCACACCACGACATCCGCCGCGACCAGGTAGTCGCGCAGCCGAGGCCTCCGGCGGTCGGCCGCGGGCGCGAACAACGACATGACCACCGACCAGAGGGTCACCGCGACGAACCAGAGCAGACCGGGGACCGCGGACGTGCCCTGCCCGAGGTCACGCCCGACCGTCACGACCGCGTAGCACGCCGCGACCAGGCGGAAGACCGCGAGTGAACGCCACAGCGCGCCGCGCACACCGTTCGGCCCACGGAGGCGGGCCGAACCCGGTGGCCTGCGCACCGAACAAGTCTCGCAGACAGTGACTGATCCCGCTTTCCACCAGGAGTTGGCATGGATCACCCTGGCCGGTCAGCCGCGGGCCGTCGGTGCCGTCAGGGCCAGGGCCGTCAGGGAAACCGTCAGGGAAAGATGAGTACGGATACTCAAGCCGGGTGGGGCGGCCGGGCCGACACTGTGCTCATGACCACCTCCAAGGCCCCCGTGCCCCGGACGACGACTGCTTTCATGGTCCAGGCCGCGCTTTCCTTCAGCATCTCGGTGATCGCGGTCCTCTATGCGATCGCGCACCTTCCGGGCGATGCCTGGATGCGTGGTTTCCTCCTGCTCGGCACGCTGTACATCGTCACCTCGACGTTCACGCTCTCGAAGTGCGTCCGTGACCACCAGGAGGCTTCCGCCGTCATCAGCCGGGTCGACCAGGTGCGGCTGGAGCGGCTCATGGCCGAGTACGACCCCTTCAAACAGCAGTTGACGCCCTGAGCACCGCGCCGGTGGTCAGCCGGCCGGCAGGTCGCGGCGCCGCAGCCCCGCGAGGCCGGCCACCACGAGCAGGGCGGCGAGAACGGTGAGCAGCGCCAGCGGCAGGACGGGCACCGATCCACCGATCGAACGGCTGGTGTGGGTGAACGGTGAGACGTCCAGCAGCCAGTGGCTCGCCCCCGCCGCGGTGCCGAACAGGCCGATCAGCAGGCAGCCGGCCCATGCCACCCAGCTCACCGCCCACAGCCGGGGGAACACGCCGAACAGCATCACCGCGAGCGCCGCGAGCACCGCGACGGCGGGCAGCTGCGGCGCCGCGAGCCGCACCAGGTGCGACAGCGAACCACCGACACCGACGCCGGCGCCGTCATCGCCCACGCCGCCATCGCCGCCTCCACCACCGCTCAGCCCGTGGACCAGCCCCGTGACGATGCCGGCGGTGAGCAGTGCCGCGGTCGGGCCCAGCGCGGCGAACACCAGGTGGGACGCCGCCCACCGCAGCCGGCCGGCAGCCGTGGCCAGCACGGGCTCCGCCCGGCCGGCGATCTCCTCGGCCCGCAGCCGCAGCACGGCCTGGATCGCGTAGCCCGCGACGAGCATCGCCGTGATCGACATCACGGACGCGAAGTAGGCGTCGATGATCCCGGACCGGCCGCCCAGCCGGGTGAAGACGTCCCGCAGCCCCGGGTTGTCCCCCACCAGATCCCCGACGCTGCCGGCGACGCCGCCGAACACCAGGCCGAGCAGGGCGGAGCCGGCGACCCAGCAGACAAGCAGCCCCCGGTGCAGCCGCCAGGCGAGGGCGAGCGGCGAACGCAACGACGGCGACGCCTGCGCCGGCCCCGGACGATCCGGGAACACACCGGCCCCGAGGTCACGCCTCGCGGACAGTGCGACAGCCACCCCGACGAGAACGACGACCATCCCGACGGCGGGTACGCACACCCACCAGTGCCGCGCGCCGAACGGGTAGCTCCGCTGAAGAAGACCGATCGGCGACAGCCAGGAGAGCCAGGCCCACCCCGCCGAACCGGCACCATCGCCACCGGGGCCACCACCGCCACCGCCACCGTCGCCGACGACTCGCATCGCGTAGGCCGCGGCCACGACCGCGCACGCGATCCCGCGAGCACTGCCGGCACCCGTGGTGACCTGCGCGGCGACCGCCCCGACCGCCGCGAAGACCCAGCCGCCGAGCGCCAGCGTGAGCCCGAAGGCCAGCGATCCGCCCGTGGGCAGGCCACGGCCGGACAGGCTGGCCGTGACGATCACGGCGAGGACGAGGTTGGCGGCGAGCAGGACAGCCAGCGCCGCGGCGAGGCCGGAGTGCCGGCCGACCGCGGTCGCGCCGACCAGCTCCCGGCGCCCGGCCTCCTCCTCGGCCCGGGTGTGCCGGATGACGACCAGCGCGCTGATCAGACCGATGACAACCGGCAGGAATCCGGCCCGCCAGCACACCAGCTCACCGAGGCTGGAGCCGCGCAGCGGACCGTACAGCGCGATGAGGGCTCCGTTTCGCGCACTCGTCGCGGCGAACTGCTGCCGCTCGGCGGCCGTCGGGTAAAGGCCCGCGAAGGACGCCGCCAGGGCGGCCGGCAGGATGCCGAGGACGAACACCCAGCACGGCAGCAGCACCCGGTCACGGCGCAGGATCAGCCGGATCTGCGTTCCGGTACCGGTCAGGTGGCTCATGGCCGCGTGCCTGAGCGGCCCTGCATGCCTGAGCGGCCCTGCATGCCTGAGCGGCCCTGCGTACCTGAACGGTCCTGCGTACCTGAGCGGGCCTGCGCGCCTGCGCGGTCGTAGTGCCGCAGGAACAGCTCCTCGAGGGTTGGTGGCTGGCTGACCAGGCCACGCACGCCGGCGGCGGTGAGCCGCAGCAACGCCGCGTTGAGGGCGTCGCCGTCCGCCTCGAAGCTGACCCGGTTCCCGGCCACGTCCACGTTGTGAAGGCCGGGGACGCCGCGCAGACCACCGAGAACGTCCAGGGCGTCCGCCGGGGCGGCGAGCTCGGCGCGGACGGACGTGCGGGTCAGGTGGCGCAGCTCGGCGAGGGTGCCGGTCTCGACCGAGCGACCGTCCCGGATGATCGTGACGCGGTCACACAGCGCCTCCACCTCGGCCAGGATGTGGCTCGACAGCAGGACGGTGCGCCCGTCGCGCCGCTGCTCCTCCCGGACCAGCTCGCGGAACGTCTCCTCCATCAGCGGATCGAGGCCCGAGGTCGGCTCGTCCAGCATGAGCAGCTCGACGTCCGAGGCGAAGGCGGCGACCAGCGCGACCTTCTGCCGGTTCCCCTTGGAGTAGGAACGGCCCTTCTTGCGCGGGTCCAGGTCGAAGCGTTCGAGCAGGTCGGCCCGCCGCCGTGGATCGAGCCCGCCGCGCAGCCGCCCGAGCAGGTCGATCGCCTCGCCACCGGACAGGTTCGGCCACAGCGTGACGTCGCCGGGCACATACGCCAGCCGGCGGTGCAACGCGGTCGCGTCCCGCCACGCGTCCCCGCCGAGCAGGCGCACCGTGCCCGCGTCGGCCCGGACCAGGCCGAGGACGATGCGCAGCGTGGTGCTCTTGCCGGCGCCGTTGGGGCCGAGGAAGCCGTGCACCTCACCGGTGCGCACGGTCAGGTCCAGGCCGTCGAGGGCACGGGTGCGACCGAAGGCCTTGACCAGCTGCTCCACCTCGATCGCCGCGGTCACTGCCGGTGCTCCCCGTCCCGCGCCCGCGACGGCTCCTCATTCCGCGCCCGCGCCGGCTCCCCGTCCCGGGCACGCGGCGGCTGCTCATCCGGGGCACCCGCCGGCTCCCTGCCACGCGCACGCGCCGGCCGGCGGGCCTGGATCTCGTCGTACGCCGCCCGCGCCTGGGCGGCCTGCTCCGCGCTGAGCAGCGAACGTGAGTGGATGTCGACGACCGCCCGGCCGAGCCGCACCTGCCCGTCGACGTCGAGCATGTCGGTTCCGAGCGCCCGCGAGACGTGGTCGTGCAGGATGAGCAGGCCGGTCTGCATCGCGACCAGCGCGGCCGCGAAGGCCCGAGGGTCGTCGTCGTCATCGGGCCCGGGCCCGGCCAGCCGGCCGGTCGCGATCCACCGCTCCGTCTCGGCGACCATGCCGTCGAACAGGCCGGCGGCCGCCGCGGAGCCGTCGACCATCGACCGGGCCACATAGCGCTGGAGCAGCAGCAGGGTGGGATGGACGGCGACCATGAACGCCGGATCGGCCAGCCGGCCGGCCACGACCGCCTCCTCCTTGATGGCCATCGCCCGTTCCAGCGCATAGGTGTCGCAGGCTTCGCGCAGCGCCTCCTTCGCTCCGAAGTGGTGGCGCACCAGGCCTGAGGACACCCCGGCCGCCTCGGCGACACCCCGGATGGTCGTGGCCTCGAAGCCCTGTTCGGCGAACAGGCGCAGGGCCGCGTCCCGGATGCGCGCCCTGGCCGTCAGGTCCTCGAACGCCGGACCCGCCCGGCCGCGGCCGTCGCCACCGCCACCATCGGTAGCTCGCGTGATCGCCATTTTCCGCTCGGCCATGGCGCTTCAACCACCTCTCCCGCATCCATCACCCCTGCGGCCAGGCTGTCGCTATACGCATGAGCAGCTTACTACACAAGCGTGTAGCCGATCGAACCAAGGCGTTGATCGCGAGAGCGAGGGGAAGGTCGCCTGCGCCCACCTGCACCCGGGGCCGAGCGGCCAGACGCCGGCAGCCAGACAGGAGGCCCAGGATGTCCACAACCGGGCGCGAGCACGCCATCCTCGACCCACGGGTACGGGCTGCGGTCCACCGCATCGCCCACCGCCTCATGGCCGAACAGCAACAAGAGCTCACCCCGGCCTGACGGCAGGCGATGCATGCCGTCAGGCCGGGGCGCGGCTCTCACCCAGGCGGATTCGACCTCGCCGGCCTCAGCCCGGCCCGGGCGATCCGGCGCCTCCCACCTCCCCAGCCGCCTCCGTCGGCCCCGGAAGTGTCGGCATCGGCGGGAAGACCTCCTCCCCTTCCGGATGGCTTTCCAGATACTCCTGCATCTCCTGCTGAGAATCCGGATTCGCCGACGCCCACGCCGTCGCCTCAGCCTTCATGAATCCCGGTATATCGATGAGAGTCAGCTGCTTCCCGTCCCGGCCGTAGGCCCTGATGGCCGGGATACCGGACAGCGCCCATTTCTCAAAATCGTCCCGATGCGCGTACATGTAATCAACAAATTCCTGCTCCGACATCCCGGCGCCAGGCCACGGGCCTTTCTGAACAGTCCTGACGACAACCCTGCCGTCCTGGACCGGCACCTCGACCACGCCGGCGGCGACAGTCGCCGTGACCCGGGCCACCTGGTCGGATGCCTGGGCGACGTAAATCGAGACCACGTCCCCGCCGCCGGGCTCCGATGCGGCCTCGCTGCCGTCATCGATCGCGTTACCACCGCCGCCCACCAGGCTGAAATCGGCATTTCCGGACAGCGGGGACGGCTCCCCCGAGTCCAGATCGCTCATTACAGCCCTGTCGTAGGCGAGCTGGCCGGCCGCGTCCACCGGAAGGTCACAGTCGAGGAAGACCGGCCCGTCCCACAGCACCACGGACGCCCCGTCATCGTCCCGCACCGCCGCCCACACCTTCAGCTTGTCGAACGCGGGCTCCGGCATCCCCTCGACTGACGAATATCCACGCCTGCAGGAGGAGACGAGTCGCGTGGTTTCGGCTGGGGTGAAGGTCAGCGGATGCAGCTGAATGGTTGCCGGTCCCGGCGGAAGATCCGCGGGTGTGAGGGAGGCCCGCCCCTCGCCGCCGGACAGCAGCACTCCAGTGGCGATCCCGGTAGCAGCGACGGCCAGCGCGACGGCCGGCGCCACCCACCGGGCGGTGCGCCGCAGGCGCTCCCGCGGCTCCCTGCTCCGCGCCCCGGCCCACAGATCCGCCGAGGAACGGACGGAAACCGACTTCGCCATATCCCGAAGGTGTTGCGCGATCTGCTCATCGGTGGTCATGCCGGACCTCCCCACACCTCGTCACGTTCCATCGATCCGGATACGGGCAACGGCAGGGGGACGTCCCCGCCCCCGGCCCCCACCACCAGTCGCGCCTCGCCCCGAGGCACACCAGACGGCTCCGCACCAGACGGCACGGACCCCGCAGGCTCCACGGCCGCGGGTTCCGCGGAGCCGGCTGCCGCCGGGTTGCCTGCCGGGCCGGGTGCCGAGAGGCCGCGCTCAGCGGCCACCGGCAGCGGTCGCACAGCCGTCACCAGCGACGGATCCGCACGCAGGCGGGCCAGCCCGCGCGAGGCGTGCGTCTTCACCGACCCCACCGAACAACCGAGGATCTGCGCGACCCGCGCCTCCGGCAGGTCCTCGCAGTACCGCAGTACGACCACAGCGCGCTGCCGGGCCGGCAACGCGGAAAGCGCCCGCGCCAGATCCGCCCGATCCTCAACCGCCGACATCTCACCACCGGCAACGCCCGCCGCCTGGTCTGGCACGGCGGACACCAGCGTCTCGGGCACCCGGCGCCGCCGGAAACGCCGCCGCTGCGCGTTCACAAGAACGCGACGCACATAGGCATCCGGGGAATCGCTCGCGCGAACCCGTCGCCAGGCGACGAAGGTGCCGGCCAGCGCCGTCTGCGTCAGGTCCTCCGCCTCGACCACATCGCCGGTCATCAGGTATGCCAGCCGCAGCAGGCCCGGCAGCCGTGCCGCGAAATACTCCCGGAACTCGCGGTGCAACTCATCGTCCATCACCCCTCCTCACACATAAGGAGTCCGATGGACGTAGCCCGGGTTGACCGCGCCCCGCACCGGAACGGACAACTCCCTCGCGTGGCCTCACGCCCAGGGCGATCCGCACCGCTCGGTGGCTGTCACCAGGGCACGACTCCGGCGTCCTCGAAGAAGCCGCCGGACGGGCCGTCGTCGGGGATCATCGCGAGCCGGATCGCGATCGCCGCGCCCTGTTCGGGGGTGCGGATGCCGCGGAAGCCGTTGAGGTCGGTCGCGGTGTAGCCGGGGCAGACCGCGTTGATCAGGATGTTGGTGTCACGCAGCTCCTTGGCGTACTGGACGGTGACGGCGTTGAGGAACGTCTTCGACGGCGAGTACGCGGCGGAGATCGGGCCGGTCACGCTCACGTCGGCGGATTCGCTCTGCCGGGTGATGGATCCGACGCCGCTGGACATGTTCACGATCCGCGGCGACGCCGAGCGGCGCAGCAGCGGCAGCATCGCGTTGGTGACTCGGATGACTCCGATCACGTTCGTCTCCACGACCGTCCGCACGGCCGCGGGGTCGACCATGGTGGGCTGCTGCGGCATTCCGCCGGTCACCCCGGCGTTGTTGACGAGGACGTCGAGGCGTCCGGCGCGTTCCTCGACGAGTGCCGCGGCGGCGGCGACGCTCCCGTCGTCGGTCACGTCGAGCGGCACGCCGAAGACGTCGAAGCCGGCCGCGCGCAGCTTCTCCACGGCGGCCTCCCTGCGCCCGGCGTCCCGGGCGCCGACGCCGACGCTCCAGCCGAGCGCGCCCAGGCCGGCCGCGATCTCGTAGCCGATGCCCTTGTTCGCGCCGGTGACCAGCGCAGTCGTCCGTCCGGGCTGCTCGTTCCGTTCGTTTCGTTCGCTCATGGGTCGATCCTCGGGGCGCGTCGGCGGGACCTCCAACACCGTCTGGGTGGGCAGCGATACCTCAGCGGCATCGATCCGGCAATCGGTGGCGGTACCGTCAGCTCATGGAGACGCGGGAGCTGCGTTACTTCATCGCCCTCGCCGAGGAGCTGCATTTCGGGCGGGCCGCGCAACGCCTCGGGATCACGCAGCCGCCGCTGTCGCGGGCGATCAGCCAGCTGGAGCGCCGCCTCGGGGTGACGCTGTTGGAACGCAACAGCCGCAGTGTCACGCTGACCGAGGCCGGGGCGGTGCTGCTGCGGGAGGGCCGGGCCGCCCTCGACGCGGTCGACGCCGCGGACCGCCGGACCCGCCGCGCCGCGCTCACCGGAACCGGCCAGGCCGACCTGGTGCTCGTCACGAAGGCCGGCGCGTCCGGTGAGCTGCTGGCGAAGCTGCTCGACGCGTACGCCGCCGAACCAGGCGCGGCCACCGTCGACGTGATCCTCTGCGGGATCGCCGAGCAGGAACGGCTGCTTCGCGACGGGCGGGCCGACGTGGCGCTGCTGCACCGGCCGTACGACTCGACGGTCGGGTTCGACACCGAGGAGCTGTGCACGGAAGGTCAGGTCGCGCTCCTGCCCGCCGGGCATTTCCTCACCGGCCGGGCCAACCTGCGGATGGCCGACGTCGCCGCGCTGCCCGGCCTGCCGATGCCTCGCTGGCCGGGCCGTGACGGCACCTACCCCGACGGCCCCGGCCCGCAGGTTCGGGACCACACGCAGCTGTACCAGCTGATCGCGCTCGGCCGGACCTGCACCGTCCTGCCGGAGTCCTGCCGCGTCAGCCTTCGCCCCGACATCACCGCCGTCCCCGTGCTGGATGCACCGCCGGTGACGACGGTGATCGCGTGGCCGCCGCACAGCCGCTCCCGAGCCCTGGCCGGACTGGTCCGCGCCGCCACCCGCCTCTGACCACCGCACCACCCACACCTGGGGAACAGCCCGGACATCCGGGGCGGGATACTGGCCGGCTTCACGTTTCGACCGGTCGCCTCACCAGGGAGATCCCTTGATCCGGACAGGAATTCGGCACCGCGGCGCGAATGGCCATGGCGTCGATCGCGTCGATCGCGTCGGCCACCGCCGCCCGCGGACGACGCCCGGTGGCGTCGCGATGCTGGCGCTCCTGCTCGCCACGGGCTGCGCCGCCGAGAACGACGACCGCGGCGATGACAGCGAACGATCCGCCGGGGGCGCGGCCACCGCCTCGGCGCCGACGGAGCGGCCGGTGCCAGCCGAAGGCCTCCCACCCGCGGAGCTGCAGGGGCGATGGTGGACCTGGGCGGCATCGGCGATCGGGGACGACAACCCGGTCGAGGATCCCGACGGCCACGCCTGCGCCGTCGGGCAGCCGGCGGACGTCTGGTTCCTGGCCGGCACGTTCGGTGGGTACACCACCCGCGACTGCACCCTGCCCGCCGGCCGGCCGCTGGCCGTCCCGCTCGTGAACCTGACCAGCGACGAGCCCACCGACTGCGACGCGCTGATGGCGGACGCGCAGGGCAGTGCCGACCTCGACGGCACCCCCGTGCAGGCCAGCGCCATACCCGCGACGCCGATCAGCTACGAAGGTGCGGCGGACAACCCGGTGACCCGCGAGGCCGGAACCTTCCAGGGCTACGGCTGCGGCCTGTGGGTCCAGCTGCCCCCGCTGTCACCGGGCGAACACGCCCTTGCCATCCGGGGGCGCTCGACCGACTTCAGCACCGGCGTCGACTACCTTCTGCACGTCGTCGACCCGGCATCGGGCGACGTGCCGACCTCCGGCCGGCCGAGCTCCGTGGATACGGCGTCAGCCTGAAACCCGCTCAGGTGCATGGGCCCGACGGAATGCGGGCCCTGACACGAATACATTGTGTCGCCGTAGTTTCACGGAGAGAAGTTGTCACCAGGCGTGCGGATACCAGGACGTCTCACGATTCGGCCACTGACGGGACAACTACACGGGTGACCGCGAGAGTGAAGGACTCGTCCTCAGTGCGCGCCCGACTACGACCGCACTCTCGCGGCGGCCTGCGCGGCTATTCGTTCCGCGCCGATTCGGGGCCGGTGATCCGGCGTAGCAACGGCAGCGTGGACGCGACGATCGCCAGCGACAGCGCAAGGCCACCGGTCACCGTCAGGTAGTACGAGACGGGTGGGGCGAGCAGGGTGTACTCGAGTTGTGCTCGTAGGAACAGGTGCGCTGCCAGGAGCCCCATCCCGATGGCGACCACGGCGACGGCCAGCAGCGGTACCACCGTCTCGAGGACGATGACCCGGCGCAACGTCGCGAGTTGGACCCCGGTGAGCCGGAGCAGGCTGAACGGCCGTCGCCGGTCGCTGAGCCCGGCCACCACGCTCACTGCCAGGCCGCATCCGGCGATCGGGAGACTGCACACGACGACGACGTCCGCCAGTCGCTGGAACCGGGTCAGCTGGCGCGCCGAACCGGCCTCCCACTCGCCGACGCTGGCCGGGAAGCGTCCCGCCGGGAACGCGTTGATCAGCACCGTGCGGGCTCGCTCGAACGCTGATCGGGTGGTCGTGTCCACGACCACGGACAGGACGGGCCGCTCGTCGACCGCTGCGGGCGGGACGTCGGCGGCATCCCAGACGACCGATGTGGTGAGCGAGAAGGCCATCGGCCCGACGAGGTCCGGGTGGACGCTCGCGACCTGCACACCCGCCGGGCAGCTACCGAACACCTCCAGTCGATCCAGCTCGGCGCAGGTGATCAGGCCGCGGTAGCCCGACGGGTCCTGGCGCACGAGCGTCACGCTGCGCACGCCGGGGATCGCCGCGAGGCCGAGGCCGGCTGAGACCTGGTCGGCGGCCGGCGCGGGGCCTTCCTCCGGCCAGAACACCTTGGACAGCGAGGTCGTGGCAATCGAGTTGTCAGGGGGCTGGCCACGGTTCACGACGTAGGTGGTGATCGCACCGGTGGCGACGGTGCTCACGAACAGCGCCACCACGAGCCCACTGACCGACCGGAAGCCCGCGTGCGGGTCGTCCGCCAGCCGGCGCCCGGCGATCAGCGTGGCCGGCCGCCTCGCCCGCCCGGCCAGCAGCCGCGCGACGACCATGATTATCCATGGTCCGGCCGACACCAGACCGACCATGATCAGAAATATCCCCGTCAGGTACGCGAGGATCTGTTCGTCCGATGTCTGCGGCCGGCGGCCGATGAAGAAGGTCAGCTCGGCGAGTCCGACTGCCAGCGGCAGCAGACGCCATGCGCTCGGCCGATTCGGCGTGACCCGCTGGCGAACGCCCAGCGGCGAGACCCGCACCCGACGCAGCGCCAACCAGGCCGCGAGCGCGGCCCCCAGCGGAAGGCCGAACGCGACCGCGAGCACGTCGGCGAGCCCAAGCGAGAGGTCGCCGGGATAGAACCGGTCGCCGGTGAACGGGATCGCGGCGAGGCCTGGCCGGCTCGCGAAGAACAGCGCGAATCCGGCTACCGTGCCGGCACCGGCCGCGACGGTCGACTCGACAGCCGAGAACACCGAGACCTGCCGTGGGGTCGCCCCGAGCAGCCGCATCGCCGCGAACCGCTGCTCCCGCCGGGCGGCGCCGAGCCGCGTCGCCGTCCCGACGAACATCAGCACCGGGAAAAGCAGCGCCACCGCGACCACGGACAGCACCAGCGTCAGGGCGTCGGGGTTGAACCCGACCACGCAGCCGTCACAGGCACCCGGGTCGGCCGTCGAGATCTGGTTGACCCGCTGCCCCCCGAGCCGCTCCAGCGTGGCGGGGTCACGCCCGATGATAATGATCAGCGAGTCGGGCGACGGGAGCGCGGCCGGGCCGAGGACACCGGCCTCACGCCCAGGGAAGCGGTCGCCCAGCTCCCCAGGCGGCACGGTGCGCAGCAGCTCGGAGAGAGCGGGTGACACGTAGAACTCACCGTCCGCGGGCAGCCGCGGGATGCCTGGCGGGACGGGGACGCCCGGCCCGAGGGAGGCGACATCGATCCGGCCGATGGATTCGCCGTGGTAGTAGTCCTCGCGCAGCAGCCACCACAGCCCGTCACCCGAACCCTGGGTGGAGTCCGGCGCGATCGCCGTGTTGAGCCAGCCGTAACGCAGGTTCTGCGCCTGGACGGCGTTCATCCCGGCGAGGGTGGCCAGCAGCATGCCGACGCCGAGCGCCACCGCACCGGCGAGGATGGCGAGCCGCCCGGCGGACTCCCGCCCACCGGCCAGCGAGAGGCGCAGCGCGAACCGGATCATGACGGCACCAGCGCGTTCACCTGACCGTCGCGCACCATGACCTGCCGGTCCGCGTACGCGGCGACGCGGGCCGAGTGGGTGACCAGCACGACGGTCGTGCCCTGTTCCCGAGCGGACCCGACGAGCAGGCCCATCACCTGTTCGCCGGTGAAGGAATCGAGCGCGCCGGTCGGCTCGTCGGCGAACAGCACCTCCGGCCGGCTGACGAGGCCCCGCGCCAACGCCACCCGCTGTGCCTGGCCGCCGGACAGCTCACCGGCTCGGCGCCGCTCCAGCCCGGCGATACCGAGCCGCTCGAACCACGGCCGCGCCTGCGCCAGCGCGGCGGCCCGCTTCGCCCCGCCGAGCAGCAACGCCAGCGCGACGTTCTCCTCCGCGGACAGTTCGGGCACGAGCTGTCCGAACTGGAACACGAACCCGAAATGATCCCGCCGCAGGAGACTGCGCGCCGTCTCGCTCAGCCTGTCGACGCGACGGCCGGCGAAGGAGACCTCGCCCGACTCCGGCACGAGGATCCCGGCGAGGCAGTGCAGCAGCGTCGACTTGCCCGAGCCACTGGGGCCCATGACGGCGACGATCTCCCCCGGCCCCACCGCCAGGCTCGCGCCGCGCAGTGCCGGGGTCGCACCGAACGACAGGATGACGTCCCGTGCCTCGATCGCGCTCATCGCCGCACCGCCTCCCGCAGGGCGTCCAGCCGGACGGTGGCGGTGTCGATCCAGTGCAGGTCGGCCTCCAGATGGAACAGCCCGTGGTCGGCCAGCAGGGTGTCGACGAGATCGCCGCCGCGTTTGAGCGCGGTCAGCTCCTGCATCCGGCGCAGGTGAGCGGCGCGTTGGGTGTCGAGGTACTCGTCGGCCGGCCGGCCGAGCATCAGGGCCAGCACGACCTTGGTGAACAGCACGGTCTGCAGGTTGGGCTCGGGCTCCACCGGCTGGGCCAGCCACGTGTCGACCTCGGTCGCGCCGAGGTCGGTGATGACGTACCGCTTTCGCTCCGGCCCCTCGCCCGCCGCCACCTCACCGATGACGATCTTGCCGTCTCGGGCGAGCCGGCCGAGCGTGGCGTAGACCTGCCCGAACGGCAGCGGCTTACCACGGCTGAAGAACAGGTCGTAATCACGCTTGAGGTCGTATCCATGGCTGGGTTCACGCTCGAGCAGGCCGAGCAAGGTCAGCGGAACGCTCATGCCGCGAACTATACATCGAGAGTATACGTCGCGTGTCTACACTGCGTGCCTAGCTACCGACGCGCCTGGCTACCGAAGACGCGACGATCCCGGATCCCGGGCTGACTGCGCCGGGGATCCGGGATCCGTCGAACTCGAAGCGGGCGGGTACCGGTTGACGGGGCCCGATGGGTCCGTCAACCGGTGGCTGGCGTCCTAACGGCGCTGTCCTGACTAACGGCACTGTCCTGATCGGACGCCGTTGACGGTGTTGCCCTGCTCCCGCACGGTGGGGATGTTTCCGGTGCAGCTCAGCCCGCCGCCGATACGGTTCGCGGTGATGGCGGGGACCGGGTCGCCGGGGTCCGGTCCGTCACCGCTGTTGTCCCGGACCGTGAGTGGCCCGCTGATCGTGGTGCCACTGACCGACAGTCCGCCGGTGTTGGCGCTCACGGTAACGGTGCCGTTGATGGCGTTGCCCGCGCAGGGCAGGTAGTCCGAGCCGATCAGGACGAGCCCGGTGCCGCTCTGCACCGTGACAGAACCGCTCACCGAGGACTGGCACAGCGTGAACGCGGCAGCCTGGTTGACCGAGAGCGCCCCGGCGATCTCGCCGCCGGTCACGGCGAGCGCGCCGCCGGGGTTGACCGTCACCGGGCCCTTCTGCTGGCCGCCGGGCCCGATGCACAGGGACTGGTCGGCCGTCACGGTGACGGCGGCCTTGTGCACGGCGGTGATGCACGGCTGGCTGAAGCCGACCGTGATCGTGGTCGGTGCCGTGGTGGTGCTGGGCTTGAAGGT
Organism: Frankia sp. R43; assembly: GCF_001306465.1. NCBI lineage: Bacteria > Bacillati > Actinomycetota > Actinomycetes > Frankiales > Frankiaceae > Frankia > Frankia sp. R43. Next base: position 687,996 of record NZ_LFCW01000005.1, read on the forward strand.
CGGGCCCCCGCTGTAGCGGGCCGTGATCTGGTGGGCACCGGGCTGCAGGCTGGTGGTGCGCAGGACGGCCTGCCCCGCGGTCACCGGAACGACCGCCAGGAGGGTCTCCCCGTCGGAGAAGGAGACCGCACCGGTGGGGCTGCCGGCATCAGGCACGACCGGCTGTACCGAGGCCGTCAGCTCGACGGCCCGGCCGAACAGGGGACTCGGGGTGCTCGCCGCCAGTGACGTCGCCGACTCGTGATCGAAGTCGGCACACAACGCGAATCCGAGCGCGGGTGCGTCACCTGTCCCGCTAGAGCCGCCGGCCGCGATGACCGCACTCCAGGATGCGGGGTTCGTGGCACCGTTGACGGCGGGATCACCCAGTGCGTCGCTGGGATAGCTCCCGCGCAGATGGGTGCCGCCGGTCACCGGCCCCGAGGTCGGGCCCTGCAGCAGGTGCACACCGCCGCCGATGAGGGTGCGGCCGGTCGGGCAGGTCGCGGTGGTGATCGCGTAGCTGCTGCCCTCCTGGGGGCCGAGCCGCTCCGTCCGGACCACCTGGACGTCCATCTCACCGGGCTCGGCGCACACCGCGTACGCGAAGGTCTGCGGGGGCACGTCGAACCGCCCGTTGGCAACGCCCATACCGGTCCAGTACCGGGGGTTCAACGCCCCGTTCGGGAGCGGGTTGCCCTGCGCGTCGCTGGGGAAGCTACCCACCGCCTTCAGGGTGGCCGCTTCCGGCGGCAGCGTGTGCGAGCCACCACCCACCACGACGGTTCCCTCCGGACACGCGGCGGTGACCAGGACGTTTCCCGCTCTGAGCGGGCCGGGGGCGGAGGCGACCGAGACCACCCGGTGGTCGAGCTGCGTTCCCTGCGCGCACACCGCGAAGCTTGTGATCTTGTCACCCTCTTCGGCCTGCCCACCGAAGTTACCCACGGCCGCCCAGAACTGCGGGTTCTGCGTGCCGGTCGAGCTCATGGTCCCGCTCGCGTCACTGGGGAAGGACCCCTTCGCGCGCAGGCCGTTGATCGGGGGGACGGGGTCGGTGGCATCGACCTTGCTGCCCCACAACCCCCCGCTGACCAGCACGCTGCCTTCCGGGCACGCGGTCACCGCGGTCGCGAACGCCGACGACGCCGGCGGTACGGGAAGGTCGGTGGTGGCCACGTGGATCACCGGCTCCCGCGGGTCCCTCGGTTCCTGCGGTTCCTGCGGGTCCTGCGGGTCCTGCGGGTCGGTCGGACCCGGGCCGGGATCACTGTTGCCCTCGACCGTCAGTGGGCCGTTCGTCGTGTTGCCGATGACCTGTACGCCGCCGGTGTTGCCGGTCACCGTCAGGCTGCCCTTGATCGTGTTGCCCGCGCAGGGCAGATCGTCCGAACCGATCAGGACGAGACCGGTGCTGCCCTGCACCGTGACAGGGCCGCCCACCGTGGACTGGCACAGCGTGAACGCGGAGGCGCCGCTACTGGAAACCGTCCCGGCGATCTCGCCGCTGGTCACCGCCAGCGCGCCGCCCGGTTCGACGTTCACCGGGCCCTTCTGCAGGCCGCCAGGACCGATACACAGAGCCTGCTCAGGCCGCACCGTCATCGTGCTCTTGTGCACCGTGGTCAGGCACGGCTCACTGAAACTGACCGTGATCGTCGTCGGTGCCGTGGAGCTGGGGTGGAAGGTCGGGCCTCCGCCGTAGCTCGCCGTGATCGAGTGGGTTCCGGGCTGCAGGCTGGGAGTACGGAAGACGGCCTTTCCCTCGGCGTTCAGGGGAACGGTCGCCAGCGGCCTCGTCGCGTCGGAGAAGGTGACGGTTCCGGTCGGGGTGCCGACATCGCGCAGCGCCGGCAGCACGGAGGCCGTCAGTTCGACCGGCCGGCCGAACAGCGGGCTCGTGATGTTCGTAGCCAGCGACGTCGTCGTGTCGTGGTCGAAGTCGCCACACAGCGCGAACGTGCTCGCGACCTGATCGCCCGTCCCGCCGGAAGCACCGGCGACGATGGTGGAACTCCACGACGACGGACCGGTCGACCCGTTGCCGGCGGGGACGCCCGCCTGGTCGCTGGGATAGCTGCCGCGCAGATACGCGTCAGGCGCATACGCCCCACCCGCGCCCCTGCTCAGATGCTGCCCTCCGCCCAGCAGAGCGAGATCCGCCGGGCAGCTGGCCGTGTAGGTCACCTGGCCGTTGCCGGCCTGCGGGCCCAGGCCGTCCTTGCGAACCACCCGGACATCCATGTCGGCGGGCTTGGCGCACATGACGCTCGCGATGGTCCGCGTGGTCGTCGGGGCCGCCCCGCTGCCGACCACCACCGCCGTCCAGTACCGAGGGTCCGCCGCCCCGTCCGGGAGCGGATTCCCCTGGGCGTCGCTGGGAAAACTGCTGACCGTCGTCATGCCGGCAAGCGACCCGCCCGACGCCATCAGCCCGCCGCCGCCCACCGCCACTGTTCCGCCGGGGCACGGGGCCGTCACCTGGACGGCGCCCGCCTGGGTCGGGCCGACCGCGAGCCGTGCGACGACCGACAGCTGGCCGAGCAGCCTCGCCTCCTCCACACACACCGCGAAACTGGAGACCTTGCCACCGTCCCCGGGCGGACCGGTGACATCGCCGACGGCCGCCCAGTACTCGGGAATCTCCCCGGTGCTGTCCTCGATCCGGGTCCCGTTAGCGTGGCTGGGGAAGGTCGCCTTCGCGCGCAGCCCGCTGGCGGCGGTGGCATCGGTTCCGCTGGCCAGCGCACCGCCGCTGAGCAGCCGGCTGCCCGCCGGACACGAGGTCACCGCGGTCGCGGAGGCCGACGGCGTGGCCGGGACAGTGAGCTCGGCGGAGGCGACCCGGATCACCGGTTCCTGTGGTTCCTGCGGTTCAGCCGCCGCGGCCACGACCGGCGCTATGACGGTGGGCGCCACCGCGGCGACAGCCACCACGAGAGCGGACAGGGCGACGGCCACTCCCCGCGATCGCCCAGATCCCACCGGTCGTCGACCTCGGGCCCTGGCCCAGTCCCTGCGTCGCATCGCGCGAGCCCCCCTGACATCAACTGGTCGGTCCACAGGCGCAGCAAGTCCCCGTACCCGACGTTGCTTGCGGCCCAGCCGATTGATGGCGCGGCACCGCAGACGCCGGCGACCACACCGGTCACGGACCGTCATCCGTCTCGGCGAGCAGCACGGTACTACTTGTAGAACCGCAAAAACAACAACTTACGGTGAAATCACCCTCATATGCGGAAGTTGGAGGTCGGCGGCGGCGCTCCGTAGATCCTCCAGCGCATCGGGTGGCTCGACAGGCGGGGCATCCGCCCAACGTCGCCCCACCTGCCGAGGTCAATCTGTCACTCCGTGTTACGGACGTGCCGTGCTGTGCGTGTCGATCGGTTGCCGGCCAGTCGCCGATCAGTTGCCGATCAGTTGCCGGTCAGGCACAGCGCCCAGACGTGGGATGTGGTGGCACCTGTCGAGCCGCTTCCGCCGGTGTGCGTGAGGGACGTCCAGTGCGCCGGCGAGGTGGTGAGCGGATTCCCGCTGCTGTCGCTGGGGTAGCTGCCGTTCAGGTGATCGCCCTGGGTTCCGGGTGCGGTGAAGTCGGAGGTGGTGATGTCACCGCCGCTGATACCGGCGCCGCCGCTGATCAGCGTTCCGTCTTCTTCGTCGCATCCGACCGTGGTCTCGTGCAGGTCGGTGTTGCTGGTCGGACCACTCGAGTCGTCGTATCGCACGGTGACAGTGACACCGCTGACGTCGATTTCCTCCCCGCTGCAGATCGCGTATGCGTACGTGACGTTGCTGGAGCTCGTGCTCATACCGCCGTACGAGCCGCCCGCGGCCCAGGAATCCGGGTTGATCTCCCCGTCGGCGGCGGCGATGGCACCGTTGTCGTGGGTACCCGGGCCGGTGCCGTCCAGGAAGGTGGGGTAGCTGACGATTGGCTTGAGGGGCCCCACGGTGCCCGGGAGAGTTCGCGCGCCGCCGCCCAGCAGACGGGTGCCCTCGGGGCAGGTCGCCACCGCCAGGTCGATTGTTCCCGGGGCGGTCGGCCCCGCGACGTGGTCCATCACGATCTGGGTACCCGTGATCGTGCCGCCCGGATCCAGGCACATCGCATACGGAGTCGACCCGAAGGCGGCATCGAAACCGCCTCCCGAACCACCCGTGGCACCGACCGCTCGCGCCTGGGTCGCGTTGGTGCCGACGACCCCGTCCGAGTAGGAGTTCGGGAGGGTGTACTCACTGGTCCCGTTGAAGGGGACGATTCCCTTGACGTGCAGATTGCTCTGCGCTGCCGCGGTGCCGATGGTCTGGAGAATGCCGACTCCGGAGACCACGTCGTCGGTGTCGCCGCCGCTCCGGCAGTTCGCGTCGCTCGTGTTCTCCGTGTTGGCTGTGCCCGGCCCGGACGCGGGGGTCGCGGTACGTACTGTGATGGTGGTTGCCGCGTAAGCGGTTCCGGGCAGCGTGACGGCCAGCGCGGTACCCAGAACGAGTGCCGCGACCAAGGGGGATCGCAGGGACTTCTTCGCCATCGCCTTCTTCCTCAATACCCGAATGGACAGGTTCACCAGCCACGACGGGAAAGACATCACGAACTGCTCACGGCGATTTCAAGGTGGGCCGAAGAATCGAAGAACCCCGGACGGGACCACCCCTCGGCGCTTCTCACCGAAAACGCTGTGGCACGTGAGACACCAGGCGAGTACCAGCCGGACGACCGCTTGGCTGGTACTCCACGTCCGGGGTGACGTCACCCGTCGCCGGACTCTCGCCGCACACCTCTCAGGTGACCGACCCGAACGATGACGACGAGCGCAACAGATCTTTCCCGCGGCGCAGACCGCGTCAGGAGCAGATCCTCCGGGACGGAAACATACCCGGCCAGCACCGTGTCCGCGACGCGATTACCGAAATTTCTCCGCATCTGCGTCGCCGATCCCGTCGCGCAAGGCTGGACCAGGCGTCAGTGCGCGTGGCCATAGCCGGCGGCCCTCATCGACACCTCATCGGCGGGGTGGGGGTGCGGTGCCGAGGACCCGTACGTCCTTTTGCATTGTCCCGGTTTCGCGCACAGGTACCCCCTGTAACCGAAACCGGGACGGCGCGACCGCATGTGGTTCCCATTTCGATCTTGCGGCTCTGCGCCCGCTGGACTGGGGGCCAGCATCGAGCCAAGGGAGTCGATCGTGAGCGTCGAGGCCTCCGAGTTGGTCACCATCCCCCGGGCAGAGCTGGAGTCGCTACGGGCTGAGGTGCGACGCCTACGGCGCCTCGATACCTGACAGGCTCGACCCGCCCTCGCAGCCGCAGCCCTCGCGCAGCGTCGTGATCAGCGCCCAGCGGGCGACGATCGCCCTGCGGCTGTGCCCCGTCGCCGCACGGACTCACTGCGGCGTCCTCCGCTGGCCTATCCGGCCTGCGACGTCCGCGCTCTGCTCGTGGGCACGCGGGTGGGTGTACCTCTCAGGACGTAGGAGCCGTGACCTGAGAGGTACGTGGCGGTCGCCGAAGATCGGTCTCGCGGTGGTCGGCGGCGGCCCCGAAGATCCCTAGCGTTCTGGGACGTCAGCCGGCAGCCGGCCGGACGTCGACGACGGACGCGGGGTACACATGATCGAGGCGCGCGGGCTCACCAAACGCTACGGGGAGAAGGTCGCGGTCGAGGATCTCTCCTTCACCGTCAGGCCGGGGGTCGTCACCGGCTTCCTCGGGCCGAACGGTGCCGGCAAGTCAACCACCATGCGGATGATCCTGGGCCTGGACCGGCCGACCGGCGGCACCGCGCTCATCGACGGCCGGCCCTACCGCGAGCTGGCCGCACCGATGCGCCACGTCGGGGCCCTGCTGGAGGCGCGGGCGATCCACACCGGGCGCAGCGCCGCCAACCACCTGCTCGCGCTCGCCCAGACGCACGGCATCGCCCGGCGGCGGATCGACGAGGTGATCGAGCTGGTGGGCCTGCGCGACGTCGCCCACAAACGGGCCGGCGGCTTCTCCCTCGGGATGGGCCAGCGGCTCGGCATCGCCTCCGCCCTGCTCGGCGACCCGTCGACGCTGATCCTCGACGAGCCGGTGAACGGGCTGGACCCGGAGGGCATCCGCTGGATCCGCGACCTGCTCCGCGGGTTCGCCGCACAGGGTCGCGCCGTGCTCGTCTCGTCGCATCTGATGAGCGAGATGGCGCTGACCGCCACCGAGCTGATCGTGATCGGGCGGGGCCGGCTGATCCAGGAGACGTCGGTCGCCGACTTCGTCCGCGCCGCCTCCGGGAACCGGGTGTTCGTCCGTTCGCCACATGCCGCGGCACTCGCCGAAATGCTGGTCCGGGAGGGCGCGACGGTCACCGCGACGCCCGACCCGGCGGCGTCCCTGCTGCCCGCCGGTGCCCCGGGCCACCAACCCGCCGACCCACTCGGCCACCGGCCCGGCCCGACGCCCGATCAGGTGTCCACGGCGATCGGGACCGCCGAGACGATCGAGGTTGCGGGCCTGGCCAGCGCGCGGATCGGCGAGCTGGCCCGCGCCGGCGGGATCGCCCTGCACGAGCTCACCCCCCGCCTCGTCTCCCTCGAGGACGCGTTCATGAACATCACCCGCGACGCCGTCGAGTTCACGAACGCGGCACCGGCCGGTATCGGAGCGAACCGATGAACACCCAGTTCACAGATCCCCGGGACGGTCGGACGATCACGGCCCCCGCCGGCGGCAGGGACGTCGCGGACCCGGCGAACGCGACCCGTTCAGCGAACGCGACCCGTTCAGCGAAGGCGACCCGTTCAGCGAAGGCGACCCGTTCAACGAACGGGACCGGCACCGTCGGCGCGAGCGGAGCGGCGAACGCCGCGGGCCCGGCGGGGGACGTCGTCTTTCTCGGCCTGCTCCGATCCGAGTGGACGAAGTTCCGGTCGTTGCGGTCCACCTGGTGGACCCTGGCCCTCACCGTTGTCGCGATGATCGGCCTCGCGGTCCTGCTCTGCGCGATAGCCACCGACGGGACCACGCTCGACCCGGAGAACGCCGACTTCGACGCGACCGCCCCCAGCCTCGGCGGCGCGCTGCTGGCCCAGATCACCATCGGCGTCCTCGGTGTGCTGATGATCACGGGCGAGTACACCACCGGGATGATCCGCGCGACGCTGACCCTGGTTCCCCGGCGGCTACCGGTGCTCTGGGCCAAGGCCGTCGTGTTCGCCGGTGTCGCGTTCGCCCTCACGCTGGTCACGGGTCTGCTCTCGTTCACCGTCGGCCAGGCCATCCTCGCCGGCGATGATCTCAGCGTCTCGATCGGCTCGCCGGGCGCGGCGCGGGCGATCGTCGGCTGCGCGTTCTTCCTGACCGCGGTGGGGCTGCTCGGCCTCGCCATCGGCGCGCTGCTGCGCAGCACCGCCGGCGCCGTGTCGGCGCTGCTCGCCGTCCTGCTCGGGCTGCCGATGGTGGTGGGCCTGCTGCCCGCGAGCATGCAGTCGATCAACCGGTATCTGCCTGCCTCGATCGGCGAGGTCCTCATCTCCACCCAGGGCTCCGGCGACGCGTTCTCCCCCGGCACCGCCGCGGTGATGATGACCGTCTACCTGGTGGTGACGCTGGTCGCCGCCGCCGTCGTCCTGGGCCGCCGGGACGTCTGAGCACGGCCGCCTCCGAGCACACCCGCGGGGCCAGCGGTCGGCGGTCGGCGGTCGGCAAGCGGCAATCGGAAAGCGGAAAGCGAGCGGTGGGCGGCGAGGGTGTGGGCGAGAGGAGGATGAGCGGCATGAGCACGGCGGAGCCGCCGGATGTCCCCGGTGTGGTCTTCGGACGGATGCGGCACGGGCGGGTAGGCCGCGCCCTGCGGGCCCATCCGGTCTTCGTCGACTCCGCCCTGGCCTCGATGCTGGGTCTCGTCGCACTGCCGCCCACTGTCGATCTGGCGGGTCCGTCTGTCGTGGCGCTGCTGCTCATCGTCGCATCGGTCGCGCCGCTGTGCCTCCGGCGGCGCCATCCGATCGCGGTCTTCGCGGCCTGTTCGGCAGCCGCGGTCCTCCAGCTTCTTCTGTGGGTTCAGAACTTCGGCACCATGTCGCTGCTGATCGCGTTCTACACGGTCGCCGCGCGGCGGCCGCGGCGGATGGCGGCAGCCGCGGCCGTGGCCCTCACCGCGCTGGTCGCATGGTTCTGCGTCGGCCTGCCCGACGCCCGCTTCTACGACCGGATCGCTGTCGCGGTCTTCCTCGGCGCGCTCGGGATCACCGCCGGTGTGCTCGGCGTCAACATGAACACCCGGCGGGCCTACCTCACCGCCCTGGCCGACCGCGCGGCCAGGCTCGAACGGGAGCGGGACCAGCAGGCCAGACTCGCCGCGGCCCGGGAACGGGCCAGGATCGCCCGCGAGATGCACGACATCGTGGCGCACAACCTCTCTGTCATGATCGCGCTGGCGGACGGGGCCACCTTCGCCCTGCGCGGCCCGGCAGCGCCTCCCCCTGCCGCGCTCTCCGATCCGTCCCGTGCGTCCAGCCCGGCGGCCAGCCCGGCCACAGCCGCAGGCCCAGCCACGAACGTGGACGAGGGGCTGGCGCGGGCGACGCGGGCGGTCGAGCAGGTCTCGGCCACCGGCCGTGAGGCGCTCGCGCAGATGCGCGGGCTGCTCGGCGTCCTGCGCGACGAGCGGACCGAGATCGAACCGCCGCCCTCCGCGGCGTCCGCGGCCGGGGTGAGAGCAGGAGCCGGGGTACGAGCGGGAGCTGGGCACACCGCTGGCATCGCAGAACTGACCGCGGCCGCGATCGGGACCGGGACCGGGACCGCCATCACCGATCCGACCGGCCTCGCCGAGACCGCACCACAACCGGGAATCGGCGACCTCGACGACCTGATCGACCAGATCCGGCAGGCTGGACTGGCCGTGCGACTCACCAGTGCGGGAAGGCGCCGAACGCTCACCGCCGACGCGGAGCTCACCGTGTTCCGCATAGTCCAGGAGTCGCTCACCAATGTTCTCAAGCACAGCGGGCCAGGCACGCGGGCACGGATTCTGCTGCGGTACGACGCCGTCGGTGTGGAGATCGAAATCGTGGACGACGGCCGCGGCGTGCCCGCCACCGGTCCGGCGCCGACCGGCGGACGCGGAGTTCAGGGCATGCGGGAACGCGCCGCTCTGCATGGCGGGACACTGACCGCGGGGCCGGTCACCGGCCGGCACGACGGATGGCGGGTCACCGCTCGGATCAGAGCCGCGGACAGTTCCAGCCCGACCAGCCCGACCAGCCCGCACCATCCGGACACGGCGCAGGAAACGCTGGAGGCGGGGAAATCGTGACGACGACCGTGCTCCTGGTCGACGACCAGCCACTGCTGCGGATGGGCTTCCGCATGGTGCTGGACTCGCAGCCGGACCTCAGGGTGGTCGGCGAAGCCGGGGACGGTGCCACCGCCGTTCGGCTCACCGCCGAGCTGGCCCCGGACGTCGTCCTGATGGACGTGCGGATGCCGGGTGTCGACGGCATCGAGGCAACCCGGCAGATCGTCGCCTCCGGCGGCGCCTCGAAGGTGCTCATCCTGACCACGTTCGACCTCGACCGATACGCCTTCGCCGGGTTGCGGGCCGGCGCCAGCGGATTCCTGCTCAAGGACGTCCCGCCGGACGACCTGCTCGCCGGCATCCGCACGGTCGCCGCCGGGGACGCCGTCGTCGCGCCGAGCACCACCCGGCGGCTGCTCGACGGTTTCGCGCACCGCCTGCCCGACCTGGACGACACCGGGTCGGGTCCCGGTCACCGCCCGTTCGGGGCAGGACCCGGCCGGGACGGAGCGGACAGGCTCGCCCGGCTCACCGACCGCGAGCGCGACGTCCTCGGTGAGGTCGCGGCCGGCCTGTCGAACGCGGAGATCGCCACCCGGCTCGTCCTCGCCGAAGGCACCGTGAAAACCCACGTCGGCCGCATCCTCGGCAAACTCGAGCTTCGCGACCGGGTACAGGCCGTCGTCTTCGCCTACGAGATCGGCCTCGTCCGGCCGTCGGCCAACCCACCCCGCCACCCGGACTGACCGCCCGCCCTGCTTCCATGGTGGAAAGGTGCTGATGAGGAGGCCGGGGCGCGGTGCTCAGAGTGGCGACGGTCAATGTGAACGGCATTCGCGCGGCCAGGCGGCGGGGAATGGGCACGTGGCTGGAGGACCGGCGCCCGGACATCCTGTGCGTGCAGGAGGTGCGCGCCGACGACGCGATCCTGGCGGACGCGGTCGGGCCGGGCTGGCACATCGTCCATGAGGCGTCGGCGGCGAAGGGCCGGGCCGGGGTCGCGATCCTCGCCCGGATGGCGCCGGTGGACGTCCGTCTGGGGCTCGGTGACTTCACCGGTACGGGTCGATGGGTGGAGGCGGATTTCTCGCTCGACGGCGATCCCGGGTTGCTGACGGTGGTGTCCGTCTACGCACACACCGGCGAGGCGGACACACCCCTGCAGGAGGAGAAGTACCGTTTCCTCGCCGCGATCCGGGAACGCATGGCGAAGCTGGCCGCGGACGGTCGGCACGTGCTGGTCTGCGGTGACCTCAACATATGCCACCGCGAGATCGACCTGAAGAACTGGAAGGGCAATCTCAAGAAGGCCGGATTCCTGCCCCAGGAACGAGCCTGGCTCGACCAGTTGTTCACCGAGGACGGCTTCGTGGACGTCGTGCGGAATTTCGCGGGAGAGCGGCCGGGCCCATACACGTGGTGGTCGTGGCGAGGCCGCGCCTACGACACCGACGCCGGCTGGCGCATCGACTACCTGATCTCAACCGGCCAACTCGCCGAGCGGGTCCTGGCCGCCGCCGTCGACCGGGCACCGACATACGCTCAGCGCTGGAGCGACCACGCACCGGTATACACCGACTTCGACGTGTAGGAGTTTCGACGTGTAGGAGTGTGGCCGTGCTTCGGCACGGTGCCACGACTCGAAGAGTCCAGGATTTTTGTCGTCCCAGAGCATGCGGCAAAATCCCGAGCTTCGAATTTTTGGCTGCTGCCGAGCAAGAGCTGAGGATTTTGGTCGTTCCGACAGCCAAAATCCTCAGCTCTTGCGAATTACCAAACGACTCTGCGCCCCTTTTATCTTCTGTGCGGTGAATTGTCGATGCGGCGCGCCGCCACCTTCTACCCACCTGCGGATTGGCTGCGCTCCACAGGCCGGCTGGCGGGCCCGCGCTCCGCCGGCACGGGATGGCGGAGCGCGACCGCAGCTCGGATCAGCCGGCGCCCCGCCACGACACCGACGACTCGGCGGCACCGAGTCGTCGACCGGGGACCATCGGACTCGCATCTAGATTGCTAGCATGCTAGCGTCCTGACTGTGGGCGACGAGGACGTCAAGCAGTTCAACGTGTACCTGCCGATCGGGCTGATCAAGCAGGTCAAACACCATGCCATCGAGTCGGGGCTGTCCCTCTCGGCGCTCGTCGCCGAGGCACTGCGCGCCTACCTCGACAACGCCCACGGGCAACGATCGCATTCATCAGGATCGGAGACCTGACATGACGACCGAAGGAATCGAAGCCGTCTTCCTGGAGACCCACAACTGGGGCAGGGCGGCAGGATTCTTCCAGGCGCTGGGTTTCAGGCTGGAGTTCGACACCGGCCACAACTCCGGCCAGCTTCGCAACGGCGACGGTCCCTACGTCTTCATCGCGGAGATTCCCGAGTCCCGGGAACTCCAGGCGCCGCGCATCGTGCTGAAGGTGCCTGACGCGGACGCATTCCAGCCCGACCCCGCCGTCGAGGTCGTCACCCCGTTCGAGGACACCCACTGGGGCACCAGGGAGATGACCGTTCGTGATCCCGACGGGCGGCTCTGGAGTCTTCAGGCCCCCGGCGGAGCTGACCTGGGAGACGTGAAGGCGTGACCGGCACCGGCCCGCGCAGCACCGCGCCGGAGAACACTGCACCGGACAGCACCACGCCGGACAGCACCGCCGTTCGCGTCGCCCTCTGGCGGGCGATGCACGTCCAGGTCGACTCGCCACCGCACGTCCTCACCGATGAGATCGGCCTGCATCTGGCCGCCCCCGACGGCGACTGGCGCGCCCGGCCGGACATGGACCCGCAGGCCACCAGCGGCTTCCGCGCGTCGATCGTGGCCCGCGCGCGTCTCATCCAGGACCTCGTCACCGAGAAGGCAGCCCAGGGCGTCGACCAGTACGTCATCCTGGGCGCCGGTCTCGACACGTTCGTCCAGCGCGAGCCGGAGATCGCCGCCCGCCTGACCGTGTTCGAGGTCGACCAGCCCGGCCCCCAGGCGTGGAAGCGCCAGCGCCTGATCGACCTGGGCTATGGCATCCCGGACGGGCTGCGCATGGTCCCCGTCGACCTTGAGACGGACGGGGGCTGGCCCGCGCACCTGACCGCCGCCGGTTTCGACGCCACGCGGCCTGCTGTCGTCGCCTCGACCGGCGTGACCATGTATCTGTCCAAGGAGGCCACCGCCGCCACTCTTCGCCAGATCGCCGGGCTCGCCCCCGGCTCGACGGTCGCGATGACGTTCCTGCTGCCGCCCGAGCTGCTCACCGACGACGCCGACCGTGCCGGGCTCGACGTGTCCAGGAGAGGCGCACGGGCCTCGAACACCCCGTTCATCAGTTTCTACCCACCCGACGAAATGCTCGCGATGGCCCGCGAGGCGGGTTTCAAGGATGTCCGCCACATACCTGGAACGGCGCTCGCGGAACGCTACTTCACCGGCCGGCCCGACGGCCTGCGCCCGTCAAGCGGCGAGGACGTCCTGGTAGCCACTACCTGAACCCGCCTTCACCTCAGGCCTCGCGCGCCCTTGGCAGCGGCTTCGTCTGCCTCCGCCCCTGCTCACGCTCTACGAAGCGCAGTCCGCCTCGGGGAGCAGGCGGTCGACGAGATCCCGCGCGACAGCGTCCGCGGCGGAACCGGGGTCGATCGAGACGGTGAGGCGGTCGAGCATCAGGCCGTCGATCGCGTAGTGGAACAGCGCGATGTCAGCGGCGTCGCCGGGCAGTCCGGCCGCGGTGTTGAAGGCGACGTCCGCGGCGAAGGCGTCCCGGAACCAGGGGGTGAGGCGCTGCGCGACCTCGGGGCGGCGGGCTGCCTCCAAGCGCAGCTCGAACAGGGCGATGGTCAGGTCGCGGTGGGTGGTCATCCGTCGAACGATGTCGCTGATGTAGTCGGCGAACAGCTCTCGCGAGGGCTCGCGCCTGCCCAGGCGTTCCAGGACCGCCGGCTCCGGCGCCAGCCGTTCACCGATCCGGCGGACGATCCCGTCGAACAGGTCGGCGCGCGAGCGGAAGTAGTTGGACGAGGTGCCGATCGGGACGCCGGCCTCCCGGTCAACCGCTCGATGGGTGAGACCTCTGGCGCCTTCCCGTGCCAGGACGGCGAGTCCGGCGTCAGCAAGTTCCGTGCGTCGTTCGTTGTTGCGGGCCACGACAAGGAGGGTAGCGCCAACCACGACACCTGCCGTACATTGCAACCACGACAGGTGCAGTGGAAAGAGGTTTCATGCGTGAGCTCGTCTACTACGTCGCGGTCTCGCTCGACGGTCGAATCGCGGCGCCAGACGGCGACTTCTCGGCGTTCCCGACCTCCGGCGACCACATGGACTGGATCTTCCGGGAGTATGCGGACACACTGCCGGCGCCCGCGCTGACAGCTCTCGGACTGACAGCCGACAACTCCCGCTTCACGACCGTGCTGATGGGCTGGGAGACCTACGACGTAGGCCGCCGGGTCGGCCTGATCGACCCCTACCCACACCTGGAGCAGGTCGTCTTCACCCGTCGCCACGCGAACGAGCGGATTCCGGCGAACGTCCGCCTGGTCTCGTCCGACCCGGTAGCAGAGGTGGAACGGCTACGCAGGCGAGATGGGGAGAGCATCTGGCTCTGCGGGGGTGGCACGCTCGCGAGCGCACTGGCCGAGCAGATCGACCGGCTGGTGCTGAAGGTGAACCCGGTCGTTCTCGGCGCGGGAATCTCGCTGTTCGAGGGCGACTGCCGGCCGCGTCCGGCGCGGCTGGTCGCATCCACCACCTTCGGCTCCGGGGTCGTCGCCAACGAGTACGACCTGCGCCATTCGGCGTAGACGAACCGGCGACGACGACACCCGGGCGGTGTCCGACGGCGGCCAAGCGGCGTCGGTCGTGAGGCGCCGAGGGCCTGCCGGCACCTCAGGACCCAGGACTGAAAACTGGCGGGAGGACGGCCCAGGACAGCGGCCACATCGCCGGTCAGGATGGCGTTGTGGCCGGCGCGGACCCAGGCGGCGCCGATAATGATCATGTCGACGGCGGATCTGTCCATCCCGGCTGCGAGCATCTCGTCGGCTGCCTGCTCAAGACTCACTGCGACGGTGTCGATCCGGCGTACCACCGCCTGCGACAGGCAGGCCACCTGTTCGGTCATGGTCAGCAGCTCCGGTCCCGTCAGTGTGTAGATCCTACCGATGTACGTCGACGACAGGAGTGCCTCGACCGCGACGGCGGCGACATCATGGGGATCGACGACTCCCTGCCGGCCCGGTCCGGTGAGATCGAGCACGGGCTGCCCCTGGTCGGCTGCCTCGACCCAGCGCAGGGCATTCGAAGCGAAGCTGGACGGGCGCAGAATCGTCCAGCTCATCCCGCTGTCGCGCACCGCTCGCTCGGCCGCCAGGTGCGATGCCCCGACCACATCGGCGCCGATCTTTTCACCTGTGCCGATCGCGGACAGTTTCACCACCTTGCGCACTCCCGCCGATCGTGCCGCGTCGATCAGGGCCAGGTCGTGGCGCGTGGTTGGTGAGGCCGGTGCGGTGAGCAGGAACATCGTCCGGACCGTGGCCACCGCCTGGCGCAGCGACGCGGGTTCGTCGAAATCCGCCCGGACGACCTCCACTCCCGAACGCGTCGATATCACCGTGGCTGGCCTTCGCGACCGTGCTGTCCCACTGAGCGAACTGTGGGGCGAGCCGGGCGCCCGGCTCGGGATGGACGACAGGTCCCTTGGCGGCGCTTCGAGCAGCGCGGGGAGCCGTTACGCCGCGCTTATGAGTACGTGTACTCATGACCGATGTCGAGGTGGCGGATGCACTCGACCGTATGAGGCATATCAGGGCACATACCGCACCGGTCACCATGGCGGCGGCTATAACGGCGTGCGGTCTGGTCGCCGGATGTGACCGCGCCCCGGACACGAGGGCCGCTCCGCTGCCGCCGAGGGTGTCCGCACCGGCCACCCTCGCGGCCGACGGCACGGTTCCGTGGGTGGACGAGCCGGCGGCCGACTCCGAGTTCACCCGGCCGGCACGCCTGCGCTGGACCATCACGACGGACCGTCACTGCCAGGCCTCCGACCTTGCCGCCGTCCTCCCCGCCTGGCAGGACCTGACCCCACACGTCGACCCGAGCGCCGACGACCAGGAGTCACGCGCCATCCGACGGGCCGGTCCGTACGGCCTGATGGGCACGGTTGAGGCCACGAACATCTCGACGCAGCCCTGCACGCTGTCCGGGCGCAGCGACGCCCAACTGCTGGTCGACGACCAGCCGGCCCGAGTCGAGGTGAGCAACGCCATCGACGAGCAGGGTGAACTGCGGATCACCCAGGTCAACCCGGGCGAGCGTGCCGGGCTGCGCCTCGACTGGTCGGCCCCCTACTGCGGCTCCCACGGCCGGCAGGCCCTACGGCTCACCCTGCCGCACGGCGGCGGAACGCTGACGGCATCCGTCACAGCGGCCTCCACACCGCCGTGTTCCTCCAACGAGATCCACCCCGAACTGCGCACGTTCCTGTCGGTCGGGGCATGGGACGAGCTCCATCCAGCCACCGTTCCCCACTACGCGCTCACCGGGCTAACCGCGACCCTGGTGAGCCCCGCGGCGATGACGGCTCCGGCCGGCGCGACGATCGACTACGTGATCAGGCTGACGAACCCGGCCGACGCGCCGATGGACCTCCACGGCGTCGTCTACGGCCAGGAACTCTTCTCCCTGGGCGACGCCACCCGGGACGCGGTGAACACCAGGTCCACCTACCGCCTCAACACTCGGCCCGTGCCCGTCCTGGCAGCGAAATCCAGCCAGGACTTCCGTTTCCAGGTCACCCTGCCCGCGGCCATCACCCAGGGCCGCGAACTCAGCGTCTCCTGGCGGCCGGGCGGTCCCGAGGTGGAGCCCGCCGGAACATACGTGTCCTTCACCGTCACCGCCCGGTGAACGCCCACCTCACGAGGACGCCCGAGGCCCGAGGCCCGCGCCAACCGACTCGCCCACCTCGGCGCACTCGAACGGCGGTCAGCCGTCTCCCGCACCGGCCGCCTCGGACCCACCCCCTTCATGACTGCGCGCTCCCCGACACCACATCAGTGACGGTCGCGAGAATGACAGAGCGCACCCGAGTGGTGCGCCGGGCAGCAGCATGGTCCCCGGCCGATCCGCCGGCGGTGTCGGGCCATGACACCGAAAAAGGTGGGTCACGACCTGCGAGGAGCTGCCGTGAACCTGGTACGCGTGACTGGAGGACGCCGAGCGGGAATGGTGGGCGCGTCCTGCCGGGTCGCCGTCGCCGGCTCCGCACTGGCCTTCCTGCTGGGCGCCTGCGGGGGGTCCGACGACACGGGCACGGATGTCGCCGTCACGCCCAGTCCGTCAGCTTCGGTGACCGCGACGGCGGCCGGCGCGGACCACTCGTCGTCCTACGGATCGCACCCGTCGACCACGACGGCCCCGGCCGCGGATTCGGGGAGCGCGACGGCGGGCGGCGCGCCGAACGCCACGACCGTGACCATCGAGAACTTCGCGTTCAGCCCGAAGACCCCGACGTTCAAAGTGGGGCAGACGATAACCGTCGTCAACAACGACGACGCGCCACACACATGGACATCCGAAGCCGGTGGCTTCGACACCGGCGAGCTCGAGAAGGGCCAGCGCGCCACGGTCACCCTGAGCAAGGCGGGAACCTTCACGGTGATCTGCAGGATCCACCCGTCGATGACCGGAACGGTGACAGTCACAGCCTGACCAGGAAGCCGACCACAGCGCGATGGCGGAGCGGCGAAGGTTACCCGGCCCTGCTGGTGCGATCCTTCGGGTCGAGGTCCTGTCGTAGGTCCGATGTCATCAGGGCGTGGCGGTGGTGAAGGCGGGACACGGGCGCCTGCGGACCATCCCGTGGAAGGCTGCCTCTGTGCCGGCTCTGCGCGAACTGGCCGAGCAGACGCCGCCATCCCGGGAGCGGTACGTCGATCTGCTGCGCGCCATCTCGATCCTGCTGGTCGTCCTCGGCCACTGGCTGGTCAGCGTGATCACCCACGACAGGAACGGGCAGCTGACCGGGCACTCGGCGCTCGAGTCGATGACGTGGATGTACCCGTTCACCTGGCTGGTCCAGGTGATGCCGCTCTTCTTCATCGCCGGCGGGTACGCCAACGCCGCGTCGCTGGCCGCGCACCGCGGCCGCGGCGGCGGCACGGCCACCTGGCTGCGCGACCGCGGAAGCCGCCTCCTGCGGCCCACCACCGCCTTCCTGGTGGTGCTCGCCGTCCTCGCACTGTTCGCCCAGCCGTTGGGCGCCGACAGCAGTCTCACCCGGCTGGCCATCTGGTTCGCCACGATCCAGCTGTGGTTCCTGTCCGCGTACCTCGTCGTGGTGCTGCTGACCCCGGCGATGTACCGGCTGCACCAGCGGTTCGGCTGGGCCGTGGTGGTGGTGCTGGTCGTCCTCGTCGCCCTCGGAGACCTCGCCCGGATCAACGGCCATCCCGCGCTGGCGGACGGTGGCTACGTCTACGGCTGGCTGGTGATGCACCAGATCGGATTCTTCTGGTGGGACGGCCGGCTGCCCTTCCGGCCGCGGGTGTGGGCACCGCTGTTGTTCGGTGGCCTGGCCACGGTGATGGCGCTGACGCTGGCCGGGCCCTATCCCGTCAGCATGGTGGACGTCTCCGGGCAGGAGCCGCACAACGCCTCACCGCCGACCCTGGCCCTGATCGCCGCCACCGCGTTCCAGCTGGGCCTGGTGATGATGCTGCGCGGCCCCGCCGAGCGCTGGCTGCGCCGCCGACGACCCTGGCAGGCCGTGATCGGGGTGAACATGGTCGTTTTCACCCTCTACCTGTGGCACATGTGCGCCGTGCTGCTACTCGTCGGCCTGCTCGACGCCCTGGACGCGCTGCCGACGCCGACGGCGGGCACCTTCTCCTGGTGGCTCTGGCGGCTTCCCTGGTTCCTCATGCTCACGGTGATGATGACCGGGTTGGTGGCGGTGTTCGGCCGCATCGAGATTCGCGCCCGGCGTCCGGCGCCCGGCCGGCTGGCGGCGCCCGGCCGGCTTCCGCGGTGGCCGGCACGCCGGCCCACGAGCCCGGTCCGCTGCCTCGTGCTCACCGTGGCCGCCTACGCCGGGGCCCTCGCCGGGCTGATCAGCAACAACGTGGCTCCTTCCAGAGCCCACTACCTCGTCGGCATGCCGCTGGGCGGCCTGCTCGCCTACCTTGCCGGGGCAGCCCTGCTCTGGCTGGCGCGATAGGCGGCGCTGGACGTCCCGGAGGCGCCTCACGCGTGTTGTCCCAGCGAGCACTGGCGGCCTGCGCTCGTGCAGGCCAGCAGGTCGTCAGTCGGAGGTCCCCTTGATCACAAGGTCGAAGTCCGGCAGCTCAGCTGGCACAGTGGACTGCTTGGCGGCGGCCCGGGCAGCGGATTCCAGCTCGGGAGTTCGCTCGACGGGAAGCTCGATATGCAGGGTGACGCGGTCGGGAGTCTCTTTGTACATCCGGTAGAACGTGTCAGGGTGTACGGGGTCGGGATCGAGGGAGGGCTTTCTCAACGACGGGTTGTGGGCTTCGTTGTACATGTCGTTCAAGGCGGCGTTAACCGTTTTCCGGACGTTCTCGGGGTTGGCGTCATTGGGTGACAGGATCGACTTGATGCTGATCCACCGTCCGCCCTTGATCTTCTGGTTGACCACTGTGATGCGCTTGGCCTTGGGCCCCTCCGTCGTCAGCGTCTCGGTTGCGACGCCGCCCTCCACACCGTCGTAGGCCCGGAACTTGGGCGGCGCGCTCCTGGCATTGGGGTAGTACCGTCGCAGGATGGGCCCCTCCGCGAGCTCCCCGAGGCTGGTGGCGTAGCCGGACCCGGGTTGATGGGGCATCCTGCCCCGGACAACCTGCGCACCCTTCATCCAGCGTTCGCTGAGTGACGCCCCTCGCAATGCCGCCAGCGAACGGATGGCGAAGCCATGCGCGACCGGCGAGACAACATCGAGGAAGTACTGGACGACGAGAATACCGTCGCGCAGCACGTCATCGAAGAGAATCCGCTCCTGCTGCTCCCGGACGCGCTGCTTCGCCTGCCACAGGACGGGAAGGGTGCTGCGGTTGAGGACGGCGGGCCACAGGAAGCCGCCCGGACCTGGCGTCGCCTCGTGGAACTGCTTGTCCGCCGCCTCCTCACTCATCTGCTCGTCCGAAATCTTGTTGATGTCGATCTCGACCTCGAACATGTTCCCGAAACGTATGATTCGCGACAGGTCCTGAGGGTGCTCGACTCGGTACTTGGGCTGCCAGGAGTAGCTCTGAACCACTGCGTCCACGTAGAGGCTCGCCGCCGACGAGGTCGTAGCCCGTTCCAGCAGGTAGCGCACGCGGACCGGATCGGCGATGCCATTGGCCGCCTGCAGGTTGTCGCGGATGCTGGGGACGACGCCCTGCGAACCGCGCAGGAACCGCAGCTGGTCGAACTCCTGCATGCCGTTGAACTCCGTGAAGAACCGCACCCACGCACCGCCCTCGACGAGGTCGATCAGGTGCTGCTCGCTGCGCGTCGGACCGCCCCGGCCCCGCCTACGCTCGATCGCCGCCATCGCTTCGCTGGCGCCGCGGATATTGCGCGCCTGGTCACGCCGATCAATGAGGGCGTCCATTGCGTCCCGGTTCAAGGCGGCGACCAGGCCCGCGAGCTGTCCGGACGTCGCTTCACCGAGGATGTGGAATGCTCCGTCCGGCGGGGTCGTGAAGTTCTCGCTGCGGATAGCCCAAAGGAGCCTCTCGCTGAGCTCGCGGAACGCCGAGCTCGCCGCTGGCGCCGATGCGTTGACCAGGGCGAGATGTATACGTGGCCGGTCCGAGCCGCCGCCATGTTCTTCGAGGTTGTTGGCCAGCTGCTCGCGTTCCGACGATGTCAGCCCGCGCAGCAGGCGCACCATATCGTCCAGCGACAGCCCATTGAGAACGTAATAGGCCCCCGGGGGATCGGCGGTCTCCCAGTTCCCGGCCCGAATCGCGTTTCGTACCCAGGCGACACGATCCCCGATCCACGACCGTTGCACGGTCACCGCCCGGTGCAGCGGTCGAAGACTGCCCAAGGTGGCCGACGCCGCCACCGCCCGCCGGTTCGATGTGCCGTTGGGCGACGCGAGCAGGCGGCCGACCGCCCGGTTTCCGGCCGAGCCTTGAAGACGCCACAGGACGGCGTCATCCTGGCCAGCCGAACCCTGACCGGCCGCTCGACGCACGCCCCCGGACGCAGGACGCACGCCGGCCGGTGCCGTCGGGACGGCCCGAATCTCCCGCGCTTCACCCACAGGTTCCCCCAGGCCGTCGCGTGTCCGGCCCATATTTTAGGACCGCCCCGCGAAAGCCGGTAGTCGCCGAAGGGCATACCTTCGGGCACCCTTCACGTCCACGATATCCGCGATGCCCGCGATGCCCGCGACGGAGCGGAAGCCGCCAGCAGCGCCGTGAACGCTCGCCTCAAGGGGATCTGCTAGTCCCCACCGATCATCGGAAGGATGGAGTCGGCGCGAACCGTCAGCGCCGCCGCCAAGGAGCCGGCACACCGACCCCAGCGGGCAAGCGGACACGGTCAGCGGCCTGTGTATCCGTTTGCGGACCGCGAATCAAGCTGATTCGCGAAGGACCCTGCGCACAATCTCTTCGACCTGCTCCACGCTGACGACAGGAGCATCAGGGCTCTGGACCGCCCGAGCGAGGATGCGCCGGACCAACACCGAGGTCGGCAGGTGCTCGGCCGCCGCGCGGGCCTTGAGGGCCTCGGCCAACGAGGCGGGCACTCTCACAGACACGACAGCCTGCTCCGCTTCGACAGCCTCAGCCTCAGCGGCTTCGGCCTCCTCGGCCGCGTACTCGGCTCGAATCGCGTCACGCCGGCCACGCCTGGACGCATCAGTCACCGCCGCTCTCCCCCTCCAGATAGTCCCGAAGATCGCTTCCGCGGGTCTTCCACGCGGTGATCCCAGCCTCGTATCGCTCACAAACCTGCACCCACGGAGTCGCCGTCGTTACCTTCGGCCCGTTGTTGCCGGGTGATCTGCGCGAATGCGCGCTTGAACTCGGCGTAGGCGTCGGCGCCGAGGACCTCGCTGTGGCGGTCCTCGATGGCTGCCACGATCGAATCGGAACGGCTCATCTCGTCGAGCCCCAGTTCCGTCGGGACGACGAGCTTGGCTCGGCGGTCCGCGGGATCGGGGCGGCGTTCGACGTAGCCGAGCGCCTCCAACTCGTCGACGAGCTTGCCTATGACCTGTTTGTGCTGGCCGGAGTGGCGGGCCAGGTCGGTGGCGCGACTGCCGTCGACGTCCAGGTAGGCCAGCACCGCTCCATGCTGGGGCCGCAGGTGTGGGTGCCCCTGCTGGGCCAGGGTGCGGAACAGCTCCTCCTGCACGGCAAACAGGAGCCGACTGGCGAGAATCCCAAGATCGGGATCAACCTGCTTGCGTTCACTCCGACGCATCGCCCTCCCCCCAACTAGTCACCTAAGTTGATAGTCACCGATATTGACTATCGCGAGTTCTCGCCATACCGTCGTTACCAGCCCACGCCGCAACGAGCGAGGTCGGCGGCCGTCAAGCACGCCCGACCCCAGCGCGGCTTCCCTTCTGTCCTGCCCGTCCACTGTCAGGAGCCCGTCCGATGGGTGCCCTCGTCAAGGTATCGATCATCTACTACTCGGCCACCGGCCACGTCGCGGAGATCGCCCGCGAGATGGCCGAGAGCGCCACGAAGGCCGGAGCGGACGTTCGCCTGCGCCGGGTCGGCGAGCTCGCGCCGCAGGCGGCCGTCGAGACCAGACCCGAACGGGCTTTCGACGCCGAGATGACCGCCGACGTCCGGGTCGCCAAAGCCGACGACGTCGCCACGGCCGACGACCTGATCTGGGCGGACGCGGTACTCATGGGCTCGCCGACCCGATTCGGCAACGTCTCCGCACAGCTCAAGCATTTCCTCGACACCCTGGGTGGCGCGTGGCAGCGGGGCCTGCTGGCCGACAAGGTCTACAGCGGTTTCACATCCACCGGCACCCTGCACGGCGGCCACGAGTCGACGTTGTTGGCACTGGCCACCACCTTCCATCACTTCGGCGGCATCGTCGTGGCCCCCGGCTACACCCATCCCGCCAAGTTCACCGACGGCAACCCCTACGGAACCTCCCACCACGACGCCGGCGGTGCCCAACCGGTCGACGACGTCACCCGCGCCGCGGCCCGGATCCAGGCCGAGCGGGTGGTAGGGGTCGCCCGCTCGATCGGAGCCGCACGCGCCGCGGCGTGACCCTCACCCCCGCTGGCGCCAACCACCCCAGGCCCGACTCCCGATGTCGACGCGAGCCGAGAACGGGCCGACACGTCGACGAACCGACATCCAGAGCTGAGGGGCGATGACATTGCGCGAGGTCGGTGTGCACGGCACCGTCGCAGCGGGCTACGAGCACGTGCGGGAGGAGTTCGCCGCCGTCGCCGCCGAAGACGATGATCCGGGGGCCCAGCTCGCGGCCTACCACGACGGACGGCAAGTGGTCGACCTGTGGGCCGGAGACGGGCTGACGGGCGACTCGTTACTCGCCCTGTACTCGTCAGCCAAGGGTGCGGTCTACCTGGTCGTAGCGCTGCTGGTACAGGACGGCGTGATCGATCTCGACCGCCCGGTCGCGGCGTACTGGCCAGAGTTCGCCGCCGAAGGCAAGGCCGACATCACGGTGCGAGCCCTGCTCTCGCACCAGTCCGGTCTGATCGGGGTGGACGGCGGGTTCAGCACCTCGGAACTGGCCGACGATCGCATCCTCGCCCGGCGACTGGCCGGGCAGCGGCCCTACTGGCCGCCTGGGACCGGGTACGGCTATCACGCTTTCGTGATCGGCGCGCTCGTCGGCGAGGTGGTCCGGCGGGTCGCCGCGGTGTCCGTCCAGGAGCTGTACGAGCACCGCATCCGGCGGCCGTACGGGCTCGACTTCTACTTCGGGCTACCCGAGAGGCTGGAATCACGATACGTACCCGTCAGGCCGCTGCCGCCCGCGCGGCTCGAAGCCGCAGCAGCGAACGCGCCGGCTCCGGACAGCCTGACGGGAATCGCCTTCAACCTCAACGCCAGCCCGCCGACCGACCTCGTCGAGTTCGCCAACACCCGGTCGGTACGGGCACTCGGCCCCGCTTCCTCGGGTGGCTTCGGTAACGCCCGCGGCCTCGCCGGAATGTACGCCGCCGCGATCAGCGGGCGGCGTGGCCGGGACCCACTACTTGAACCCGGCATCCTCGCCGAGTTCACCACGGCCCATGTGAGCGGCCTCGACCTGGTCACCGGCGAGCCCGACCACTTTCTGCTGGGCTTCGAGGCACAGTGCGTCCGATACCCGTTCCTCGGTCCGGATGCCTTCGGTCACAGCGGAGCGGTCGGCGCCCAGACCTTCGCCGATCCACGCAGCCGGGTCACCTACAGCTACACCCGACGCCGCTTTGCCTTCGGCGGGGGTGGCGGGGCCCCCGAGAACCACCGTCTGGCGACCGCCGTGATGAACGCGGCCACCCGACAATGAGCGCGCCATGAGCCCGGCCCGGCCAGCGCCTTGGGTCATCGCACCGACCAGTCCACACGGCGAGTCCTGTACAAGCGCCCAGGAGCTTGTGTCCGGGCGAGGCAACGTCCCGACCCCGGTACGGCAGTCCTCCAACCAGGGCCAGGAGCACGCCACGGAGGCCGACGTTCCTGGCCTCCGGCTCCCCGACCGACGTGCCGAGCAACGCCGCCAGCTCAGGCGGATCCTGCCTTGGCGGCGACCTTCATCTGCTTCGTGCCACGGCGTAGTCCTCCGACCTGCACCTATCCGCCTGGCAGGCCGCCTGACCTGCGGTTCTCGCTTTCAGTAGTTGCCACTGGTGTGGACCGTTTTCCACCCTCCTGCGGACTGTTTGCGGACCGCTGAAGCGCCTCGGGGGCTCGCGGCCCGGCGGCTACAAGATGGCGGAGTGTGACGCTCTGGCGTCGCGGCCTGCCGATCAGGAGGACGGAGTGCCTCGCTCGCTGCTGCCCGAGAGGCACGACGGACATGCCACTCGACGTCGGCCGACAGCGGCTATGCGCCATCGTCAACCGCACGCCGCCACTGAGCTTCGAATTCCTCGGAGTTGATCTCCCAAGCGGCGGCCTCCGGGGCGTAGAGGTCGACCACAGGAGGGTTGAAGGCCCAGTCGTCCGGCCCGGACCTCACAGACGTCCCGTCGTCGCGCACCTCCACCTGGCGCAGGCGGCGCCCGTCCGGCCCGACCTCCAGGTAGTACGAAGCGGGGTCAACCCCATCCTCGCCTTCCCACCGGCGACACAGATGTACGAGAGCCCTCCCGGCGCAAGCCGCGAAGTCCGGATGCCCCCGCTGCGCGTCACGCTGTTTCCGCAGTTCCTTCAAGGGCGACGGCAAATGTGGCGCGTCAAGGGCCACCTCGGTCAGGTCCCACGTCGCGGCCCGCTGAACGGCCTCAGGCTGCGTCACGACCTCGACCTCGGCGATCCGCTCGACGATCTCCTGCGCCGACCGCGCCCGGACCCACCACCACAGTTCGCTCATCCCGTAGTCGTGCAGGACGAGGAACCGCTGACCATCCGCATCGCCATCGATCATCCGCCCGACGGTAGACCCGCCGGGCTTCAGCCTTGGGACACACCGTTGCTACCGAAACGACGGGACGTGCCTACGTGGACAGCCGACCGACCCCAAGCACAACAGCGGCGGTCTTGAAAACTACGCGGGGCGCCGCTCGGCCCGACGCCATGTGGTCCTCCTGACCTCGGTGAATCCTGCCTGACCTGGTCAGACACTTCGCCATGATCGTCGGGGCGTGGTCCCGGTGAGTCTCACGGAATCCCACTGCTGACCGTGGTTATCGATTGCCAGGATCGGGTATCACCGAAGGTCTCGGGTCGACTACCTAGTGCGAGTTCGGGCGCCGTCCGACTCTGGTCACGATCGGCAATGATGCGCCGCCCATGGTGGGGTCCAGCTTGCTGGCTTCAGCGCCAAGTGGATGATGCCCTCCACGCGGGTCAACGGGGGAATCATGCGCATGTATGGGCCTGGTATGTCGATCGGTCTCAGTGGGCTCAACTTTCGAGCACCAGGGATGTCGTTCGGTGGCCGAGGCAGCCGGTCCGGCGGAGGTGCTATCGACCGAGGCATCGCGGGACTTGTCGCCCTGACTGTCGAGATGACCGTTCTCTGCTTCAAGTTGATGTTGTAGTTCTCGCTGGTGTCACTGCTCTTCGGTGTGTGGTGCTGCCAGTACATGTTCTTCGTGCCGGCCGTGGCTGCGATCCGCCGAACCCAGGGACAACAGCCCCTCGTGCTGCCCGCACATACGCGCCCGTGGTTCCTCCGCCGCCACTGACGGACGAACTCCCGGACGAGAACTACCGAGCGTGACCATGTCTGAGTGTGATCATTGGTCACGTTCGGTATGGGTACCTTTAAAGATCGGTTATCAAGGCGCGGGTGCCAGGCATCTCGTGTATCGGCCGGGTAAACACGACGGGACAGTGCCAGAGCTCAGGCTTTGCCGAATGGCTTGTTTTGCCCATCTTCTTCCTCTCCCTGAGTAAAGGCATCGGCAGCCGCCGAGCCCATCAGGGAGCTTTCAGAAATTTCGCGCATCTTTGCCGCGGCGATCTCGCGGAGGGGTTCTATCCTTTCAAAGAAATATCTAAAATGGACGGCTTCGCCGTCCTCTTCGTCGCCCCCTTGAGAGGATCTAGCTCGGTCATCCCTATTCTCTTCACTGCCTTCTTGGGTGGGTTCATCGTCAGTCATAATGTCTTCACTGCCTTTTTGGGTGGATTCATCGTCATCCCTATGTTCTTCACCGTCTTCTTGGTCGGATTCATCGTCGGCCATAATGTCTTCTCCGGTCCCCTGATTGGCATCCGCGTGTCCCTTGTAGCCTGTGGCGGTCGCTCGGATTTGTTTGTCGAATTCTTCGGCCATATAGCGCTTTACAAGGGCATACTCATGGGGCTTCGCAAGCTGCAGGAAACTCTCGATCAAAGTTGCAAGCGAGGCAAGGCCGGCAATGAGCCACTTAGAGGTAGCAACTTTTCCCTCGGGGGTCTGGTTCGCAAGCGTAATGATGGGTATTGCGGCGACCGCGGTGAGGCTTACCATGCGAAGAGATCTGAAGGTCCACGCACTCGCACTCGATGTTCGATGGGCGCTACGACATTCCTTCTGGACGTCCTCAACGTACCGCCGTCGCTCATCTCTGCGAGCAGCGCTGTTTCCAAGGATTGCCCTTGTGCTGTTTCCAAGGATTGCCTTTGTGGAATTGGTGAACGGCCCCGCTCGCTGACGGTCTCCACCCTCTCCCCTTCTCGCGTTACCTTGATTTGTGGATTCAAAATGTTCCATGGGCGAATCCCTTGTAATTGGCGAAGCTGTATGGCTTGAAGCCGTATGGCTTTCTGTGGCCATACCCGGGTAGCGGCCGATATCACCTCGGTCGGACGTACCCGTATGCACGCCGCCTACATTCGACCGCAGCATATCAGGATGGACCGCCTGCTACTGGACATATTCCCTCGGGCTTGACGCTGCCGGTTCAGGCGACATGAAAGTGGGGTATCAGCCTATGTATGGCTCGGCTCGGTTCTCAAAGTAATGATCGACGCGAAGTCGTATCGAAGGGTGCATGTCGTATGAGCCCAGCTCGTTCACGGGTACGAATCGGACCTGTGACGACTCGCTGCTCGTTCGGGTTTCGCCTCCGATCATCTTCGTCCGGAAGAGAATCGAGAACTGCTGTCCCCGAAGGCAAACAGCATCGTGCCCGCTGTGAGCGCGATTGTCCCTGACGATCAGGGATGGCGGTAGTGCTCCTTCAGCCGTCCCGCGGCATCCTTCAGCCGGACAGTTCCGAGCCACGGGAGCGCGTACGTCGCCAGAACGTAGCGGTACCGGCTCGGACCACGGCTCTTCTCGCGTCGCCTGCGACCATCCGGCGAGAGCGCCGCCGGAATGCTGATCTGGTAGGACCAGCGCTTGTGCTGCTTATCGCAATAGGCGTCGCCTGTTACGCGACCTTCCGCCAACATCTACTCCCGTGACAATGTGCTGCATTCAACATGAAGAACGCGCACGCGAGGACAAGGATTCCCCGATGTCACGAGAATGAGAACAATTTTAAATGCTCCCGTGACACCGAATTTGGTGCCGGAACTGGTGCCACGGGGAGAGCTGCTGACGGCTAGACGACGGGTTTATGCTGCTACATCTGGGTTCCCACCTGGCTAGCCCTAGTCTGCGCTTTCATCTGCTTCTTGAAGTCCCGGACCTTGAGCAGGGTGTCGGGGCCGGTGATGTCGGCGACCGAGCGGAAGCTGCCGTCGTCGCCGTAGGGAGTGGAGACCTCGCGCCAGCCTGGCGGGGTGACGTCGAGTTGCTTGCCCAGCAACGCCACGAAGATCTTCGCCTTCTGAGCGCCGAAGCCGGGCAGGGCACCGACCCGCTTGAAGAGCTCCTTGCCGTCGGCCGCGGTGGTCCAGATCGAGGCTGGGTCGCCCCCGTACTGGTCGACGATCACCTGGCAGACCGCCTGCACCCGCTTCGCCATCGAGCCCGGGAAGCGGTGCAGCGCCGGCGGCGTCGCGAAGACCGAACCGAGCGCGTCCGGATCAAAGGCCGCCAGTTCGCCGACGTCGAGCGGCCGCCCGAGCCGCCTGGTCAACTCGTATGGCGCGGCGAACGCACGCTCCAGCGGGAACTGCTGGTCCAGCACCATCCCGATCAGCAGTGCCAGCGGGTCGTTCGTCAGCAGCTCGTCCGCCTCGGCGATCTGGCTCAGGTGCAGTCCCACGCCCTCACCGTAGCCGACCGCGTTGGCCGGCTGCCGCGGCCGGCGGTCAGATCACGGTGTAGTCGGTGTGGTCCCGGCAGGCTGCGTAGTCGTCGGCGTCCAGGTAGTGGCACCACGGAAGCTGTGAGTCGGGAAAGCGGAGCCGGCTCGTGCCCTTCCAGCTCGCGACCTCCACATGAGCACCGAGATCACGGACAGTCTCCAGCGCAGGGACAAGGTCCGTGTCGCGGCTGAACAGGATGCCCACGTCGTACGCACCCTCGCAGGCAAGACGCACATAGTCGACCGCGAGAGCGACGTCGATGCCCTTCTCCTGCGCGGGTTCTGAAGGCCACGCCTTCGGGTAGCGGAGCTGCCGACGGACAACGACCACCCGAGGATCACGGACCCAGCGGTCGGCCTGCCGGTCGCTGGCCCTCGCGGCCTCCGGCTGGTGATCAGGGCTGGGACGGCCGCGGTAGACACGGACGGCCGCAAGCTCACCACCGAGCCGTCGCCCGCCGACGATCCGCTGCGCCACGCGCGATCCACATGTCCACGCTGGCCAGGCGTGCCGGAAGGCAGGAATCTGCTGCGCGCCGAGAGGTGAACGTTCTGATAGTCGACGAAGACAGCGACTCGCGGGAGCATGACGTAGCCGATCTAGAAAAAAGCCCCGCCAGTCCCGGAGGACGGCGGGGAGAAAGTGACTGACACGCTACCGACGCAGAGTCCTGGGCGTCAAACGCTGACACCGTCACCCGCCGTGGTCTTTCGCTCCGCCCCTGCGGGCCCGAAGATCGAATTCGGACGCCACATGGTCAAGTGAGTACGGATTGCCCCGTCCCACTCCATCTTTCCGAAACCCGCTGGTCCAGCACCATCCCGATCAGCAGCGCCAACGGGCCGTTCGTCAGCAGCCCGTCCGCCTCGTCGATCTGGCTCAGGTGAAGTCCCACGCCAGTCACGGTGGCCTTACCGGTCAAGCTGCCACACCCTCAGGTGGTCGAACCGGCGGGTGCACCGGCATCGAACCGGCTGACGGTCGCGCTCCGGCAAGCCGGGGGCCAGTGGGCCGACGGACAGTGAAGCGATCAAGGGTAAATGGCCACCTGTCGCAATGGTTGACCGGTACGCCACCAACAGTCGGGATATTTGGCCAGTCTGCGGGATCGCCGGAAGGCGCCGACAGCAGGCCGACGAGGGAGTTGACCTCAAGCGGAGTTGAACTCCTAGCCTGACCGTCGCGGGGCCAGGCGGTCTTGTCGGCTCCGCAGCTCATCAACGACGGCCGTTCGGCGCAGGAGCGTGAAGGAGCACCGTGCCTCATCTCAGCGACATCACCGATCGAGCGGAACTTGCCGCCCTGGTCAGTCAGCTTGGGCGCTGGCTGGACACCGGCGACGACAAGGAGGGGCGCGCGATCTTCCACGAGGACGCCGTCATCCACAGCGCTCGCGGCGGCGCCACGGGAATCGACGACATACTCGAGTATTCGCGGCGCACCCGCGACGACAACGAAAATTCTCAGCATCTGATCACCGACGTGCTCGTCGAGCTTGACGGGGACCGCGCCACCATGACGGCGAACGAGCTTGTCGCGTACTTCCCGTCGGGACAGCTCCTCCCCCCGCTCTTGAGGCTTGTTGGCCTGCGTTTCGCGTTCCAGGCGCTCCGCACCCAAGACAGGTGGCGGCTCACCCGCGCTGAGGTCACGCCGCTCTGGCGGCAGGAGACATGACCGCGCTCCCGAGCGTCCACCTGGCCGGGCTCACGGCCTCCGACGTCCGCGGGCAGGGGATGGCCGGGAGAAAGTGACTGTCGCTCCCGCGTCGTCGATCTGGCTCAGATGCAGTCCCACGGCACGTCGAACAGCAGTATCCCGATCGGCTTCACCGGGCCATCCTGCCCGGTGAAGTTACTAGCAGGGCACCACCACCACTGGTATGCCACCCGCCTGAACGAGGCGGGTGATGTCCTTGGGATCGCTGGTCAGGATGCGGTCGCCCGGACGGGCGAGCAGGGTGACCGTCGCGTCAACCACATCGGACGTACGGGCTCGACCAAGGAGCACACCGGCGTCGCGGCCGGTCCGCTCATCGACGGCGCACACCTCCACCGCGCGGAGCAGGCGGGCCAGCGCGGCCTGCCGCCCGGAGTGATCCCGCCAGACCTGGGCAACCACGACAGCGTTGCTCCGTAGCCCGATGTCGTGCTGCTGCGCGACCCGGAGCCGGGCAACCATCTCCCGATCGCCGCGCTCGACAGCCAGCAGTGCGCCCGCGTCGAGAACGAGGGCACTCACGCTGCCGACGGATCCGCGCGTAGGCCCAGCTCGCGTTCGGCCCGCGCCAGTTCCTCTGGTGTCAACGCCGGGTTTGCCGTCTCCCACGAATCGAGGAACTCGGCGAGGGCATCGGCTCGAAGCTTCGCCGCAGCGGCGACCGCGAGCCAGGCCGACAGTCCGACGCCGGCCCGACGGGCTGCGTCCCGAACCGCATCGCCCAGTTCGCCATCGAACGAGACACTCATCTTGTCAACCTTCACCGCCCCAGAATACCGGAGTAGCAACTACCACGGTATGTCGTCTCGGTGTGGCTCGTCCACCGTGTTCTCCGGGCGGGATCCTGATCATTCCCCGACGCGATCGGCAATCGCAGGGTCCCGGCCCCGCGCGAAAAACCCCAGTTCAGCGGCCTGTGCCGCTCCACCTTTCCGAACATTGCCGGTCCAGCGCCATTCCGATCAGCAGCGCCAGCCGATCGTTCGTCAGCAGCTCGTCGACCTCGTCGATCTGACTCAGATGCAGTTCCACGGCACATCCGTAGCCGGGTAGGACCGAAGCCCGGCGCCGCGCGCCGCGGCCCTGCCCGCGATGGCGGGACGCGATGGCGGGAAAGGTGGGAACCGCGTCCTTGCCGCCATACTCGCGCCCTGCCAGCCTGATCCGCATGAGGCCGCGCAGCGTGGTCATCGTGCTTTACGACGACGTCCAGAGCCTGGACGTGACCGGCCCGCTGGAGGTGTTCGCCGGGGCGGACGCCGCCACGGAACGGCCAGGTGCGTACCGGATCACGACCGCCGGGCCTGGTGGCCGCCCGGTGCGCACATGCAGTGGGCTGCGGCTGCTGCCCGACGCCGACATCGACCACGTCGGACCAGCTCACACACTGCTGGTGCCCGGCGGGCCGGGCACGGCCGCCCCCGACCCGGAGCTGGTGCGCCGCATCGGCGAGCTGGCGGCCGAGGCCGATCGTGTGGTCTCCGTCTGCACCGGGGCCTTCCTGCTCGCCGAGGCCGGCCTGCTGGCCGGACGTCGCGCCACAACGCACTGGGCGCATTGCGGTGCGCTCGCTCGGCGCTTTCCCGACATCCAGGTCGACGCCGAGCCGATCTACGTCCGAGACGAGAACATCGCCACCTCGGCCGGCGTCACCGCAGGTATCGACCTGGCGTTGGCGCTGGTCGAGGAAGACCTCGGGCGGGACGTCGCGCTGCTGATAGCCCGACACCTGGTGATGTTCCTGCGCAGGCCGGGCGGGCAGGCACAGCTCAGCGCGCAGCTCGCTGCTCAGCTCGCCGAACGGCCGCAGCTGCGCGAGGTCCAGCACTGGATCGACGAGCACCCCGAAGGCGATCTTTCCATCAATTCTCTCGCCCGCCGCGTGACGCTGTCACCCCGTCACTTCACCCGCGCCTTCGCCGCTGAGGTCGGAGTGACGCCAGGGCGGTACGTGGACGGGGTCCGGCTGGAGACGGCCCGCCGACGGCTGGAGGACACCGACGAGGGAATCGAACAGATCGCCCGGTCGTGCGGATACGGCACCGCTGAGGCGATGCGGCGCGCGTTCGTTCGGGTCCTGGGTGTGCCGCCGATGGAATACCGCCGCCAGTTCCGACCTCATCCAAATCCAACCTCCGGAGGGTACTGATGCAGATCGCGATCATGCTGTATGACCGCTTCACCGGCCTGGACGCCGTCGGCCCGTACGAGATCCTCTCCCGCATTCCCGGGGCCGAGGTGATCTTCACAGCCGCCCGGCCCGGCCCGGTCCGGGCCGACACGGCCAGCCTGGCGGTCGTCGCCGATGCCGCGCTCTCCGAGGTAACCGCCCCCGACGTACTCCTGGTGCCAGGTGGTCCCGGAGCCGCCGACCTCCTGGCTGACCAGCCGACCCTCGACTGGCTGCGCGGCGTCGACGCGGCGGCCACCTGGACGACCTCGGTCTGCTCCGGCTCGCTCCTCCTGGCCGCCGCAGGCCTGCTCACCGGTCGCCGCGCCACCTCACACTGGATCTGCCTTGATCACCTAACGACGTTCGGTGCCATCGCCACCGCCGAACGGGTCGTCATCGACGGGAAGTACGCCACCGCGGCCGGCGTCTCGGCCGGTATCGATCTCGCCCTGCACCTGACCGGACGCATGATGGGCGACGACATCGCCGAATCCATCCAGCTCGTTGTCGAATACGATCCCCAACCGCCGTATGCGGCCGGATCGATCGCCACCGCGCCCGCGGCTCGAGTCGCCGCCCTGCGCGCGAGCGGCCTCGCCGTCGGCGCCTGATCTGTACAGGTCGCTTCACTGCCGCTGTTCACCGACACCACTGTTCACCGACACGGCCAACGTTCCACCTGCACGGCAGCGGACGTCCCGTCGGGCGCGAGGTGGAGGAGAAATACTGTTTCTCGCGGCCCGCGCCGTCGCGGACGTGCTCGGGCTTCCCGCGCCCCCAAGGACCCGGAGGACGAGAATGACAAAGACGAGGACGAAAAGGAAGCTCCCGGAGACCGCGCACACATCCCGGCCCTGGCGAATTCACGACATCACGCCTGACTTCCGCATCGAGGACGTCTGGGCCCTGCCCACACCGGGCACCGCGCAGGACTTCCCGAGGCTGGTGCGGCTGATCGCCGAGGGCGACACGGGGGACAACCCGTCATGGGTCGCCCGGCTGCTGTTCAGGATCCGCTGGCGCCTCGGAGCCTGGCTCGGCTGGGACGATCCCGCCTCGGACATCGCCACCCGGGTGCCGACGCTGTGCGAGCGCCTACCAGCCGACCTGCGCGACGCACCAGCCGGACCCGCGTTCGCGACCCTCCCGTTCCGGTCAGTCTTTCTGACGGACAACGAGTGGGCCGCGGAGATAGTCAACCGCACGGTTCACGGAGTACTGCACATCGGCTGGATCCCGGACGACGACGCCGGCCGTCAGCCGGCTGGCCACCGAGGCCAGATGACCGTGCTGGTGAAACCGAACGGCCTGTTCGGACGGGTCTACATGGCAGCGATCACGCCGTTTCGCCTGCTGATCGTCTACCCGCCGCTGCTGCGAGGCATCGGAAAGGACTGGCACGAGAGCACCCCCCGCAACCCGCCCACCGACGCCTGAAGGACCCTCTCCACTCCATCTTTCCGATGCTGACTGGTCCAGCGCCCATTCCGATCAGCAGGGCTCATCGACCTTGTCGACGTCTCCTGGGACCGCTGGGCCGATGTCTCCACCCGACCATCGCCGGCAGAGTTCCCGCGGGGCGGAGCCAGGTCGAAGGCATGCATCGCCCGGAGACCATCCAGGGGATCGCCTGCTCTTCACCCCACGCGAGGGTTGACCGTCCGCAGCTGGACGTCGAGGAACAGCATATCAGCTATTCCTTCCATTTCTAAGATATAGCACAGCGGGGGGCTTGCGGCAAGACCCCGTTCATGCCGCAGAATCCGTGGCCGAGGCAGGAACCCACGGAATGAGGAGCCGCGAAATGTGTGCGTTGTTGTCAATGGCCGGATCGAACGGGAACGCGGCGAAATACTGCGCGGGGAGCAACTCATGACGGACGCCGAGGTGATCATCGTGGGTGCCGGTCCGACCGGCCTGATGCTGGCCGCCGAGCTACGCCTGGCCGGAGTCCGGCCGCTGGTACTGGAGCGGCAGCCGCTACCGCAGGAGACGCCGAAGGCGAACGGTTTCAGCGGGCAGGTCCTGGAGCTGATGCGCTACCGGGGCCTGCTGGAACGGGTCGAAGCGGCCAGCGTCGGTCCGATCCACACGGCTCCTCGGATCCAGTTCGGCGGTGTGCACCTGGACCTCTCACACCTGGCGGTTTCCCCGATCTGGGGCGTGCATCTCCCGCAACCGCGACTCGAACGCCTGCTCGACGAGCACGCTCGCGGACTCGACGCTGAGATCCGCCGCGGCCACGAGGTCGTGGGGATCAGCCAGGAGGAGGCCACAGTGACCGCGGACGTGCGCGGCCCCCAGGGGCTGTACCGGACGAGCGCCCGGTACCTGGTGGGCTGCGACGGCCCGCGTAGCCAGGTGCGCGACCTCGCCGGCATCGACTTCGCCGGCACGACCTATCCAGAGGTCAACCGGCTGGGCCAGGTCACTCTGCCCGATTCCGTGACGCGTCTCGACAACGGCGACCTCGACCTCCCCGGATTCGGCCGGGTCCGTGCGGCCTCCTTCACCCGGACAGACCGCGGCGTGTTCGGATTCGGGTGGCTCACCCCAGAGATGCTGCTCGTCCAGACGACCGAGGACGAACCCGCCGACGTCGACGGGGACGCACCCATGACCCTGGCCGAGTTCCAGGACAGCATCCGCCGGGTGCTCGGCGTGGACCTTCCCGTCAAAGAAGTGATCCGGCTGTCACGCTACGGATTCGAGGCCCGGCAGGCCGAAAGATACCGCGACAGACGTTTCCTGCTGGCCGGCGACGCGGCTCACCAGTTTCCCGCCACGGGCATCGGCATCAATGTCGGCATGCTCGACGCGGTCAACCTCGCCTGGAAGCTGGCCGCCGACATCCACGGCTGGGCACCGGCCGGCCTGCTGGACACCTACCACGGCGAGCGCCACTTCGCCGGCGCCCGCGCCATGTACCAGACCCAGGCACAGGTGGCACTGCGCCGAGGCCAGGACCCAGCCGCCGACGCCCTCCGGGACCTCTTCCTGGAACTGTGCGCCGACGAACAGCCCCTGCGCCGCATCGCAGCCATGATCGCCGGCTCGGACGTCCGCCACCCGCTGCCCAACCCCGATCAGCACGCCCTGACCGGCACCTTCGCGCCCAACCTCACCCTCTACACCGACCAGGGCACCACCAGCGTCGCGGACCTCACGCCCACTGCACGGCCCCTCCTCCTCGACCTCGCCGACCGCCCCGAACTCCGCGCAGCTGCCCAGGGCTGGCAGCACCGCATCGATATCCACGCCGCCAAAACCGATCACCGACCCGCCGACGCGCTGCTCATCCGCCCGGACGCCCACATCGCCTGGGCCGCATCCATCGCCGAGCCCACCGACACAGCCGCACTCACGCTGCGAGACGCTCTCTCCCGCTGGTTCGGCGCCCCTGCGACAACGCTCCCGGCCGCTCAGATCTCCTGATCGGTCACCGACACCGCGTGGTCACCCGCCTCGCCTGCTTGCTCAGTACCTAAAAGCTGGACAGGAAGTGCAGAACTTCCGGGGCGGCGAACTGGGCGCCGTATCCGGCGTTGAGGACGAGGCAGGCGACGGCGACGTCCCGGGCTGGGTCGAAGGCCACGAACCAGCTGTTGGGCTGTTCCTGGTTGTCGACGTCCGAGGTCCCTGTCTTGGCGTGGACGGTCGGGCCGAAACCGAGCCCGGCGGCCGTGCCCTCGGCGACCACCTCGCGCATCATGGTTTTCAGCTGCGAGTCGACGCCGGCGGGCAGGGGTGTCGCGGCGATCTGCGAGGCTCCGGGCAGCAGGATGGGCTGCTTGAAGGTCCCGTCCGCGACGGTGGCCGCCACTGAGGCCATCGCGAGCGGAGACGCGGTGATGTGGCCCTGGCCGAACATGTTCTGGGCCAGTTCGGAGCCGCTGGCGGTCGCCGGCTGGTTGTAGTAGGTCGCGGGCCGGCCGAGACCGATGTCCCAGGGTTGGTTGAGGCCGAAGTACTCCTTGGCGACCGAGGCGAGGCGGCCGTTGCTCTCCTGCTGCCACCACTGGCTGAACGCGTTGTTGCAGGACTGGGCGAAGTTGCGGGAGAAAGTCGTCGACGCCGGCTGGGACTCGCCCTTGTCGTTGTGGTAGCTGATGCCCTGCACCGTGTAGACGGCTGGGCAGGCGACCGGGGTGTTCGCGGTGACGACCCCGTGGCTGATCAGCGCCGCCGCAGAGATGATCTTTCCGGTCGAGCCTGGTGCCACCGCCGCGGTGAGCGCGAAGTCGTTGTAGCCGGCGTTGTTGGCGATGGCCAGGATGTGGCCGGTCGACGGCTGGATGGCGACGAGGGAACTGTCCGGATGCTCCGCGACGGCACCACGCGCGGCCTGCTCCGCCCCGGCGCTGATGGTGGTGGCAAGGGTGGCGGCCACCGGCGCGGAGATCACTGTCTGGGTGCCCCTGACCGGTGTACCGGCGGCGGACTGGATCTCGACGGCGAGTCCCGGTTGCCCCAGGTCCTCGGGTGGGCTGGACTTCAGGATTCCCGCGATCGTGTTCAGGCCCGCGTCCTGATATGAGGTGAGGCTGTTGCCGCTGGAGTCGACGACGGACGTGGCCGTCGGAGCCAGCGGGACGGCGGCGGGGTGTGTGGCAGCGGTGAGGTTCGGCGCGAGGACGTCTGGTGCCCACGCGATGGACCACGCCGGCGAGTCCGGCTTCTGGTAGGCGACCAGCGACGAGTGGTAGCTCCAGGTACCGCTGATCATCCCGGTGCCTACCGGGGCTGCGACCAGGGCGTTCACCGCGAAGGCGACCTTGACCCGCGGCGTCGGCGTGGCCTCGGACGTCGCGTTTCCGGCCAGCCTGGTGGCGCCGGCGGACGAGCCGCTCAATGTCCTGAGATGGAGGCCCTCGCGGTAGGCGGCGAAGGCCTCCTCGGCGGCCTGCGGGCTGTCGGTGTAGCTGGCTGCCTGCTCGAGCCTGCCGGCCGCCCACGCACTCAGGAACGCGGTGGTGATCTGCTCACCGTCCTGCTCAGGGGAGGCCCCCGTCGGCACGAACCCGATGACGGGATGGCTCTTCCTGCCTGGCGCGACCACGTCCACGATGGTCGCGGTGACGCCGACCGCGAGGACCGCGGCCACGGTCGTCACGAGCGCGACGAACTTCCACGGCCTTCGGCGCCCGTGGCGCCCGGCCGGGCCAGCTGCCTCCTCCCGCCCACGCCCTGTGTTCGAGGGGGGACGGTCCTGCCACTCGTTCGCCGTGTCGTACTCCGCCGCCGTGTCGTACTCCGCGTCCGAGTGGGCCGAGTTCTCCGACTCGTATCCCGTGTCTGCCCCTGAAAGGTCTTCGACCGGATCCGAAGTCCACGGGTCCATGCTGCGCAACGTTACGGGTAGCGATACATACCGTCAAAGGTCGACACGAGCCCGATGTGCCTGACCTGGCCCCGCGGGGGGCGTGCCGCCGGGAAGGGCGGCGCTCAGCCGGCGGCGGCCAGGTCGGTCGTGCGGGCGACGTCGTGGACTACCTGGCGCAGGGCGTCGAAGGCCGGTGGGGGCGGCGCGATCGTCGCCGCCCTCGACGCGCCGGCCGCGCCGATGCATCTTGCCCTGGGCACGGATGCGGTCGAGTCGATTCGGGCCGCCCAGGACCGGCGCCGGGCCGACCTCGACGTCTGGGAAGCCGTCAGCCACTCGACCGATGTCGACGCGGCGCCCGACTGACCGGCCGGCCGCTGCCCGTGCGGTAGCCGGCCATGCGGGCCTCCGCAGGGTCCTGTTTCTGCTGGCGGAAACCTGGGAGCGCCTGCACAAGCGCCATTGTGCCGGCCAGGCAGAGGACACCACCGAGGACAACCGACCCGGTGGCGCCGACGACGCCCGCCACCGCACCGGATTCGAGATCACCCAGCCGCGGTCCGCCCGTGACCACGGCGATCTGCAAACCTGCGAGGCGACCGCGCAGGACCGCAGGCGCGGACAGCTGGACAATGGTGCCGCGCAGAACGGCGGACACCACATCAGCACAGCCTGCGATCGCCAGCAGGAGCAGTGCGGCGGGAAGCAGCCGAACGAGACCGAACCCGGTGATTGCCAGCCCCCACGCGAGAACGGCGAGGATAACGGCGCGCCCCTGGCGTTCGATCCGGCCAACCCATCCGCTCGACAGCGCACCCGCCAGAGCACCCAGTCCTGGCGCGGCGTAAAGCAGCCCGAGGGTCGTGGCGCCGCCACCGAAAACGCCGGTGGCAAGTGCGGGAAACAGCGCGCGAGGCAGGCCGAACACGGTGGCGTTCAGATCGATGAGAAAGACTCCCTGAAGGTCCTCGCGGCCACGGACGAAACGCAGCCCCTCCGCAATCGAGCGAAACCCTGGCGGACGGCTGCCACTCGCGGGTTTCTGCGGGGTGATCAGGAGAGTGGCCACCGCCGCGACAAGGAAGGTCGCCGCGTCGATCAGGAAAACTGCGCCAGGCCCCGCCGTGGCCAGCAGCAGGCCCGCCCCAGCCGGCCCCACCACCAGTCCGAACTGGAAGACGGCCTGCAGCAAGGCGTTGGCGGCAGCCACCTCCGTGCGGTGCACCACGGCGGGTAGCACCGCACTCAGCGCCGCGTCCTCACTCGTGCCCAGGCCGCCGATCAGCGCCGGGCCGACGAACAGCGGCCACAGCGCCGGCCCGGCCCAGGCATTGACAGCGAGACCGATGCTGATTAGCGCCATCAGAAGTTCCAGGCCGACCAGAAGCCGTCGACGGTCCACGCTGTCGACCACCGACCCGCCGAGCAACGATCCCGCGAGCAGTGGCCCGAGCACTGCCAGCGAGACCAGGCCGACGTCCAGCGAGGAATGGGCCAGTTGGTAGACCTGGTAGGGAACTGCCACCGCAGTCAGCTGGCTTCCCACGACCGACGCCGTCTGCCCGATGACCAGCGCTCGAAGGTCGGACGAGCCGCGTAGCGGTGTGAGGTCGACCATGAGACGCCGTGCCAGCCCGGACTGGCGCTGGCGCGGCTCCTGGGGGGTCGGATCCATGCGCTCGTCACGTCCTTTCGCCCGCACCGTCGGCAGCGGCATCGGTAGGACCCGGACCGCGTGCGACGATGGCAGCTGTTGATCCTGTCGGTTCAAGCCGGCTTGAACGCAAGACCACGCAGGCGCAGGAGTTCGACCGTGAGTAGAGCAACCTTGCATCCGACGGGCGCTCCCCAGCCGGACCTGATCCCCATCGACGCGGTGGCTCGCCTGCTCGGGATACGGGCGTCAACCATCCGCTACTACGAGGAAAGAAAGCTGATCGCGCCCCGATCTCGCCATGCCGGCCGGCGCTGGTACGGGCCAGGCGAGATCCGCCAACTCGCGATCATTCGCTACTGGCAACGGTCCGGCCTGCTGAGCCTCGAAGAAATCGGCGACATTCTCGCCGGCCCGGCGGCCACCCGCGACTGGTCCCAGCTTGTCGCAGGCCGCATCGATCAGCTACGCACACAGGCCGAGAAGCTGCTCGGTGCCAGCGAACTGCTGGAACATATCCTGTCCCACCACAGCGATGCCCCGCCCGATGGTTGTCGCCATTTCGAGGCCCTCGTCCTCGGCGAGGCCGCGCCTGACCCGCCGACGAGGCAGTAAAGGTCAGGCGGGCCAAGCGGACGCACTACGGCCGTGACGTCGCGGAGAACAACTCCGGTCTCGTGATGACGCGTCCCCGGGTCAGGGCCGAAGGGCGGCGGCGACTCCGGCGGAGTCCTGGATGTCCTGGAGCCTGGTGACGAGGCCGTCCGAGCCGAACGTCCAGATGTGGACGAGGTCCTCGGCGAACGATCGGCCCGTCGAGCGGGTCGTCAACGCCCGCCTCGACATCCTGGCGTGGAACCGGCTCGCCGCGGCGCTGATCTGTGACTTCGCGGTACTGCCGCCCGAGCACCGCAACACCGTCTGGTTGCTGTTCGTCGATCCGGCGACCAGACGGCTCTACCTCGACTGGCCGCGAGTCGCCGGCGACGCCGTGGCTATTCTCCGCGTGGCCAGCGCCGCGAACGCCGACCGCGCGACGACCGAGCTGGTCGACAATCTGTCACGGACGAGTTCGGAGTTCCGCGCGTTCTGGGCCCAGCACGAGGTCCACGCAAAGGCGCACGGCATCA
The DNA here is from genome assembly GCF_001306465.1 of Frankia sp. R43. Classification (NCBI taxonomy): domain Bacteria; kingdom Bacillati; phylum Actinomycetota; class Actinomycetes; order Frankiales; family Frankiaceae; genus Frankia; species Frankia sp. R43. Next base: position 728,103 of record NZ_LFCW01000005.1, read on the forward strand.
AGGCGTTCCGCCACCCCGTCGTCGGCCCACTGACGCTGCGCTTCGAGACGCTCGGACTCTCCGGCGACCAGCAGAACATGATCAAATATCTGCCCGCCGATGCCGAGTCCGCCGCGACATTGCGCCTGCTGGCGGCCTGGGAGGAAGGGCGCCCGGCTCACGACAACGCGTATACCTCCGATACCGGCTCGTCAATCGATACGCTGATGCGCTCACCGACATCCTGCTAGCACCCTGACCTGGCAACCCAACGCGTGCGCGTCCGAAAGGGAGAGGCATGGCCGAGGCGCCAGACCAGCTGGTGCCGGTACGAGCTGTGGCGTGACGGCCGCCTGGTGCAGGCCGAGCTGGAGCCGTTCACCCTCCAGATCTGGGACCTCGACGAGTTCGACGATCTCCTCCAGGAGGCTGGCCTCACCACGGTCGCCGTGCATGCCGACTACAAGGTGGGCCAGTCCCCCACCGCGGGCACCGGGGTCTGGACCTTCGAGGCAACCAACCGCGCAGGTCGATGACGGCTGGGCGTCACGCCGCGGTGCGGTGGCGGAACAGCCAGGACGCGCAGGCGTAGGAGACTACGAGGATGCCCAGGCAGTAGGCGATCGCGACCCACGCCTCGTGGCCGAGCTCCACGCCGGTCGAGGTCTGCCCCATCCACAGCCCGCGCATCGTCTCGATGATCGGCGTGAACGGCTGGTGCTCCGCGAAGCCGCGAAGCACGGTCGGCATTGTGCCGGCTGGGACGAAAGCCGTGCTGACATACGGGATGAACATCAGCACGAAGGTGAACGAGTTCGCCGCCTCGGGCCCGCCGGCGAGCAGACCGACCGCGGCGGCCAGCCACGACAGCGCGAAGACAAAGAAAATGATCATCGCGACGGCCGCGAGCCATCTCAGCCCGGACGTGGTGGGGCGCCAGCCGATCCCGAGCCCGACCCCGATCACCAGAGCGGTCGCGATCAGGTTCCGGGCCAGGCTGGCCACGATCTGGCCGATGAGGATTGACGGCCCACTGATCGGCATCGAACGGAACCGGTCCACGATGCCGTTGGTCATGTCGGTGGCCAGGGACACCGCCGTCGTCCCCGCCCCGAACCCGGCGCACAGCACAATCAGGCCGGGTACGACGTAGTCGACGTACCTGCCGCCGGTGTTCAGCGCACCGCCGAACACATAGACGAACAACAGCATCAGCACGATCGGCAGCATCAGGGCGGTGAAGAACGCCTCCGGGTCGCGCAGCGACCGCCGCAGGCAGCGAGCGACCATGATTCGCGAGTCGGTCACGGCGTAGGCGAGGCTCATCGAACGATCTCCGATCGGGGCTGCGGCGCGGACGGCGCATCGTCGGCGGTCAGGGACATGAAGACGTCATCGAGACTCGGGCGATGGGTGGACACCCGGGCCGCGGGGACCCCGACGGCGGCGATGCCGCCGAGCAGCGCGTGGACCTGGGCCGCCGAGCCGTCCGTGACGACGTCGATGACGCGCAGCGCCTCGTCCGCGCGGGCCACCTCCGCGCGGGCCCCTTCCGAGTGGGTCGATTCCAGGTGGCCGAGCGCGACGCGGTAGTCAGCCGGGTCGGCGAAGTGCAGTCGGGCGACCTCCGCGCCCAGGCTCGACTTGAGCTCTTCCGGGGTGCCCTGGGCCACGATCCGGCCGGCGGTGAGCAGGGCGACCGTGTCGGCGAGCCGGTCGGCCTCCTCGAGGTACTGGGTGGTGAGCAGGATGGTGACGCCCTCGTCGACCAGGCGGCGGACCGTCTCCCAGAGCTGCTCGCGGCTGCGGGGGTCGAGCCCGGTCGTCGGCTCGTCGAGGAACGCCAGGACGGGCCGCCTGACCATGCCTGCCGCCAGGTCGAGGCGCCGGCGCATCCCGCCGGAGTATGTCTTCACCCGGCGGTCTTGGGCGTCGACCAGGTCGAACTCCGCCAGCAGCTCGTCGACCCGGGGCCGGACCTCGCGCCTCGGCAGGTGGCGCAGCCGCGCCATCATCTCGAGGTTCTCCCGGCCGGTCAGCAGATCGTCGATCGCGGCGTACTGACCGGTCAGGCTGATCGCGCTCTTGACTCCGATCGGGTCGCGGAGCAGATCACAGCCGGCGATCACGGCCGTTCCCGCGTCGGGGGCGACGAGGGTGGCCAGGATCCGCACCATCGTCGTCTTGCCGGCCCCGTTCGGACCGAGAAGCGCGAAGACGGAACCCTGCTCGATGGCCAGGTCGACGCCGTCGAGCACGACCCGGCCGCCATAGGACTTGCGGATCCCGTCCGCAGCTACTGTGTATGGCATACACAAAAGGTATGCGTGATACACAGTTCACGTCAAGTCGTATCCTCGCGATCGAGGAGGGAGGCCGATGGCCAGCGAGAAGTCACCGCCGCTACCGCCGGGCCTCGACCTGCTCTGGGGCCGCCGCGAACGTGGTCAGCGCGGGCCGCGACCGGGGCTATCGGTAGACGCGATCGTGGCGACGGCGACCCGGATCGCCGACGCCGAGGGCCTGGCCGCGGTGTCGATGGCCCGCGTCGCGAAGGAGCTCGGCTACACGACGATGTCGCTGTACCGGCACGTGGCCACCAAGGACGAACTGCTCCAGATGATGTGGAACGCCAGCGCCCTGGGCGCCGAAGGCCTCGTCCTGGAGGGCGACGATTGGCGGACCCGGCTGCGGGCCTGGGCGATCTTCCAGCGCCAGATGATCGACCTCCATCCCTGGATCACCCAGATGCCGATGGCCGCGCCCCCGGTTGCACCGAACTCGCTGACCTTCGTCGAAAAGGGGTTGGAGACCCTCGACGACACCGGCCTGTCCGACACCGACAAGCTCCGCGTGATCGGCCTGCTCAGTTCGTACACGCTCAGCGAGGCCCGAATGGCCCACGACGCCGCCCGGGCGGCCGTCGCACCCGGCGCTGGGGCTGGAGCTGCGGCTGCGGCCGGCGCTGGAGCTGGGGCTGCGGCTGGGCCTGGTGCCGGGGCCGACGCGGCGGCGGGGTCGGACAGGGGCGGCCCGCCGCCTGTCTGGGGCTTCGAGGCGTTGCTGCGCGAGCTCGTCGACGCGCAGACCTATCCGCGGCTGCACCGCATCGCCTGGGCGGGTGAGATCGGCGGCGACCCGGCGGGTTTCGAGGAGACCGAGGAGTTCCTCTTCGGCGTGGACCGGATCCTCGACGGCATCGCCGCTCTCATCGACCGAACCCACGACAACCGGCCCCATCGGACATCCGGTGGCACGGGGACGCCCGGCGCCCGACACTCCGACGGCCCGACGCCCTGACGATCCGGTGCGGGTGTCAGATCGACACGGATAGTCCCATCCCACTCGTACTTTCCGATACTCGCCGGTCCAGCACCATCCCGATCAGCAGCGCCAGCGGGTCATTCGCCAACAGGGAGTCGGCACACGGTGGGGGTGTACATGTTTGATGTGATCATCGTCGGCGGCGGGCCGACCGGAATGATGCTGGCGAGCGAACTGCGCCTGCAGGGCGTCAAGGTGCTCGTGCTGGAGAAGGATGCCGAGCCACCGCCGTTCGTCCGGTCGCTCGGCCTGCACGCGCGCAGTATCGAGGTGCTGGACCAGCGGGGGCTGTTGGAGCGGTTCCTCGAGAACGGCACGCAGTACCCGATGATTCCCGGCGGCGTCCGGGGATTCTTCGCGGGCATCGAAAAGCCCGCTCCCACCGGACTGGACACCGCACACGGATACGTGCTCGGCATTCCGCAGACGCTCACCGACCGGCTGCTCGCCGAGCACGCGGCCGAAGTCGGAGCCGAGATCCGGCGCGGGTGTTCAGTGGTCGGGCTGGAGCAGGACGACGACGGCGTGGCCGTCCACCTTGAAAAGGGGACTGCAATGCCGTTGCGGGCACGGTTTGCCGTCGGCTGCGACGGCGGGCGCAGCACGGTTCGGAAACTGCTCGGGGTCGGGTTCCCCGGCGAGCCGTCGAGAATCGACACGCTGCTGGGCGAGATGGAGGTGACAGCGTCCCCGGATGACATCGCCGCAGTGATGACCGAGGTGCGCAGGACCGAGAAGCGGTTCGGGATCGGGCCGTCGGGCAAGCCGGGGGTGTTCCGCGCGGTCGTGCCGGCGCAGGGCGTGGCCGAAGACCGTTCGGTGCCGCCGACGTTCGAGGAGTTCAGGCAACAGCTGCGCAGGTACGCCGGCACCGACTTCGGCGTGCACTCCCCCCGCTCGCTGTCGCGCTTCGGCGACGCGACCCGCCAGGCCGAGCGCTACCGGGTCGGACGGGTGTTTCTGGCCGGGGACGCCGCGCACATCCACCCGCCGATGGGTGGGCAGGGGCTCAATCTCGGGATCCAGGACTCGTTCAATCTGGGTTGGAAGCTGGCGGCGGAAATCAATGGATGGGCGGCGGACGACCTGCTCGACAGCTACGAGTCCGAGCGGCACCCGGTGGCCGCCGACGTGCTGAACAACACCCGTGCACAGATGCAGCTGACGATCAACGAACCCGGGCCGCAGGCGGTTCGGCGGTTGGTGGCGCAGCTGATGGACTTCGACGACGTCAACCGTTTCCTGATCGAGAAGATCACGGCTATCAGCATCCGATACGACTTTGGTGCGGGCCACGCCCTGCTCGGGCGGCGACTGCGCGACGTCCAGCTCAGGCATGGGCGCCTGTTCGAGCTGATGCGCACCGGCAGCGGGCTGCTGCTCGATCAGACGGGGCGGCTTTCGGTGGGCGGCTGGGCCGACCGGGTCGACCACGTCGTCGACATCAGCGAAGAGCTGGACGTGCCGGCGGTGCTGCTTCGGCCGGACGGGCACGTCGCGTGGGTCGGCGAGGATCAGCGGATGCTCGGGGTCGCGCTGGCCAGGTGGTTCGGCGCCGACGCGGGTTCCTAGCAGAATCCCGAGCGACTTCACCGGGCCATCCCACCCGGCGAAGTCGCTCGCGGGCTCCCGCTCAGGGCTGGGCGAGGCGGGTGACGAAGTCGGCCACGATCGCCAGCTCGGCGTCGTCGTAGCGGCCGAGCAGCCCCATCAGACCGGCACCCTTGGAACCGTAGAACGCACCCATGTCCGTGGCGATCCGCTCCTCGACGCGGGACACGATGACCTTCCGCCGGTCCTCGGTGGAACGCTCCCGGCGGACGTAGCCGGCACGCTCGAGGCGGTCGAGCACTCCGGTGACCGTGCCGGTCCGCAGGCCGCTCAGGTCGGCCAAGCGCCCTGGCGTCAGCGGTCCGTGCACCTCGAGGAGGGTCAGGAACTGCGTGTCGCTCGGGCCGAGCCCGATCTTCTCCGCCACCTCGTGGCTGTAGAGGACCGCCCCCGCGATCATGCGGACGACCGCGGCGAGGACGTCGGCCTCCATCCGGGCGCGGCCATCGTCGTTCGACAAACTCTCTCGCCCCTCCTAGTATCTCGTTTAACCGAGATACTCGTTCAACCGAGATGCTCGGCCAGCGACCACTGCCTTCACCCTAGGGGGTCCACGATGGCAAACCTCACCGTCGACGCGGTCAACGCGGTCGACGCACCGGTCCGCGTCCAGGCGTTCGAGGCCACCGTGCGCAGGCTTGGCCACTGGACCACCGCCCGGATCTTCGAGGTCCGCGCCCGCCGGGGCGGCGCCCTGCTCGACCTGCGCTCCCCCGGCATCCCCGCCGGTGATGTCGAGGTCCGGGTCGATCTGGACCGCTCGGTGCTCAAGCTGCTGGTGCCCGACGACGCCCTCGTCGACCAGTGGGGTCTGCGTTTCACCCATCGAGGCCGGGTCAAGGACGCCTGTGGCCGCGGCGCGCTCGCCGGGCGGACGATCCGCCTCACCGGCCGGGTCGACCGGGGAGAGATCCGGGTCCGCCGAAGCGGAGCCGCCGTCCTGTCAGCGATGTTCACCCGCGAGTTCCTGGCCGATGCGCGGGCCTCGCGGCGAGCCGGGCACCAGCCGACGGTCGCCGATCCCGCCGCCAGCTTCTCCACCGCCGCCACAGCCACCGCCTCCACCACTTCCACCAACACCACCGACACCGCCAACACCGACCCGCGCCGGTAACTCAGGCCGACCGATACAGGAGACGACCTGATGAAGGACAGCCGACGGGAGAGATTCGGCGGGCTGACCATGGAGGGCCCGATTGCGCGCTGGTACACGCGCCTGCGCGGGACCGGGCCCCAGCGTGACGCCTACCGGAAGCAGGCCGCCGCGCTCACCGAAGGCCTGGTCGACGGTGCGGCCGTTCTGGAGCTCGCCCCCGGGCCCGGCTTCCTGGCCATCGAGATCGCGCGCCTGGGCCGGTACTCGGTGAGCGCGCTCGACATCAGCCGGACGTTCGTGGGCATCGTCACCGAGCAGGCCGCCGCGGCGGGTGTCCGCGTCGACGTCCGGCACGGCGACGCGGCCGAGATACCCTTCCCGGCGGACAGCTTCGACCTGATCGTCTGCCAGGCCGCGTTCAAGAACTTCACCCGCCCCGGGAAGGCGCTCGACGAGATCCACCGCGTCCTGCGCCCCGACGGCACGGCGGTCATCGAGGACATGAACCATCTGGCCACGGCGACCGACATCAACCGCGAGGTGGCGTCGATGCGCCTGAACCGGATCAGCGGGGCCATGACGAGACGGACGCTGCGCGGGCTGCGGCGCCGCGCCTACACGCCGGACCGGTTCGAGGAGCTGGCCACGGCCAGCGTGTTCGGCGGCGCGACGATCCGCGCCGAGGGCATCAGCCTCGAGGTAGTCCTGCGTAAGGCCGATGCCAGCCGGTCACTTCCGGCATAGCCCGGGTCCGGATCGCCGGACGGAGTCCGCGCCGACACGGCCCGCGTGCCGCCGAGCCCGGCTGCGGACACTCGCGCGCCGCCAGCCGGGCGCAAGCCTGCCCGCGGAGGCACCCCTTGCGTCCGCGGGCAGTTCGCGTCTCCCTGATCGTGATTCGCCGACGTCTCATCCAGGCGAAGCTGGGTACTCGCTCGTTCGCCCTGTTCCGATCCGCCAGCGAGGAGATCATCTGGCGCGGTGGCTCGATGTCACCGAGTACCCAGGAAGGTGAAGTTGCCCATCGGGACGGTCAGCGGCCGACCCAGGATGTGGTCTTCGACGCGACCCACCAGGTTCGCGGCGTCAAGGTGCCGATCATGGTTCTTCGAGATGATCCAGCCCTGCCGCACGTCGATCGCGGAACCTTCGGGAAGGAGCCCGTTATCAGGGGTCTTATAGCGGATGTTCAGCGTACCGGCGAAGTTCGGCGGCAGCTCCGTTTCAACCTTCACGACCTGATACTCCGCCGTGATCTCAACGAATCCACTGGAGGCCGGGCTGATCAGACCGCTGTCGGACGACTCCAGCGACAGGCGAGTACCGACCGGCAACCGAGTGCAGTGGGCTTCGAACACGAACCGCTCAGGCCGCGAGTCCTGATTGTAGAACTTGAGTGTCTCGTGACTCGAGACCGTCTTGTCCACATTGTGCCAGCCCGCGGCACCGTTATACTGAATCCATTCAGCGGACGACCAGTTGCCCGTCTGCTCGAGCGGGCTGTTCGCGAAGAACTCACTGCCGACCACAGTGATCAGGCAGTAGTGACCGGAACCCGGCGGCTCGAAAGCGAAAGCGGAGCTGGCGGCGACACGAGTACCCGGCTCAGCCTTCGTCCCTCCGTCCGCGGTCTTCATCTCGGAGGTGCCACTCGTGCCGTCGTAGGTGAACATCTGAACCCAGGTCGAGGGCGGCGGCGTGAAACCGGCATCGCTGTAGTACATTCTCAGGATCGGCTTCGCGATGGGTACCAAGAAGTTCTGACTCTGAGCCCGACCATAGGTGTAGTTCTTGTACCCGACCTCGGGTGTCCACACGAAAGTGTCCCACCGCTTGATGATCTCTTTCACCGACAAATCGACCTGGCCGTTTATGACCACGTCCGGGCTGGCGGTGAGTGAGCCAGCCTTCGGAATGCTGGTGTCGTCGCTCAGGTTGGCCCGGACGAACAAGCCACGCCATTTCTGAAAGGCGCGCCGCGCCGCCGCGTCGCAGTCCGGCTGGCTCACACCAGTAGCGGCCCTCAGATCAGTGGCCAGTTTTGAAATGTCAAACCGCGTGCCCGCCCAGTACGTGTCGGCGTAGATCGCTCCGATGGCCGTGGCCACCGGCACGATGTCGCCGGGCGGGGGTGCTTCGCTCCAGACCTCCCGGATCGCGGCAGCGCTGCCGTAACCGTCGTCGAAACACGACAGTGCCGCGTTCCAGGTTTTCTGATCGGGGTGCGCCTGTAGCATTTCGCGCTCCCCGCCGGGAGTGGGGCGCGGTGCATCGAATCTGTTTCGCGTACCCATCGTGGTCATTGATCATTCCTATCGAACGAAGGTATCAGATCTGTTGTCGTGTACCGGGAGCTCTACCCTGATCTCCAGATGAAGACTCGGCACGCGGTACCGTCGGGGGTAACCATAGATAATCCAACCCACTTCGACGACCCGACCATGTCGCGGCGCCTGCCGAGACTTCCTGCACTTCGGCCACCAAACCAACGACGTAGGATCCCAGGATCCCACGCGTCACTGACTGACCGATTGACTGGAAACCTAGCCGGCGTCGAGCGCCACGCCAACCCGGTCGGGGTGCGGACGATTTCGGTTGATTCACCGTCCGAACCGGACACCCGACTCCCCGCGAATTTGACACACTGGCCATAATCACCTGAGTGTCCGGAATTCGACACGATCAGTTTCCGACACCGCCAGCATGCTTCGCTCGGATCCGTCGCCTGATACCCGACACGACCGGGAAGATGCCAACTCAACGGATGCGGGAGTTGGAACGCGTCGGGATCGCCGAACCCACGCCTCCGCACGTGGAGTACAGGCTCTCCGAGTCGGGCCGCTCCCTCCTGCGGTGGGCGTTCGTCCGGGTCCGCCTGCCCCTCCGCAACCACCCGCACCACCGGACCCACCCGGAACGCCATAGCACCTCCGGCCCGGTGCGTCGGCTCCCGCTGACGGGCGAAAGCCGCGGGTAGGGTGACGCCGTGGCGGATGCGGCGACCTTTCTGGGCCGGGACGAGTTGCTGCTGCCGTTCCGTCGCGGCTTCCGGTGGGCCTGGGCACGCCGCGGTGTGGATCTCACGGCCCGGATGGCCCGGACATCGGCCCTGGTCGTCGCCCCGCATCCCGATGACGAGACGCTCGGCTGCGGGGTGTCGATCCTGCGCAAGCGGGACGCCGGCAGGCCGGTGCACATAGCCATGGTGAGTGACGGCGCGGCGGCGCCTCGCTCGGGTGTCAGCTCGGCGGAGCTCGCGGCGATCAGGCGGGAGGAGGCCCGCCAGGCCGGCGGGCGGCTCGGCGTCGACGCGGAGCAGCTGCACTTCCTGGATTTTCCCGACGGCGGAGTCTCCGACCGGGTCGACGAGGTGAGCGCGCGGCTCGCCGAGCTGCTGGAGGCATGCCAGCCGGAGCAGATGCTCATCCCGGTTTCCTGCGAGGGGCACCCCGACCACAACGCCAGCGGCGCGGCCGCTCGCCGGGCCGCTGCCATGACCGGCTACACCGGTCAGGTTCTGGAGTACGGGGTGTGGCTGTGGACCCACTGGCCCTGGACCCGGGGCTACGGCACCGAGGGCTGGTCACCGCGGCGGGTGTTCGGCGACCCCGTTGACCGGGTTCGCGAGGTCAGGCCACTGCTGGTCGACGCTCGCGGCTACCGGGAGCGCCAGCTCGCCGCGCTCGCCGAGCACGTCAGCCAGACGACGCCGGACGAGGCAGGTAACGCCCCCACGTTGCCTGCCTCCCTGCTTGCGGCCAGCACCCGCTCCCCCGTCGAGATCTACCTGGAAGTCGGCGCTCTCGACCATCTGGCCTGACCCGCCGGAAACTCGGCGCGGGCGGCGGGCCGTTCACATCTCCGCCGGTGAGCGGACTCATCGCGGGCTTGTCACGGATTTATCGCGAGCTTGTTCCGCGGCGGGTCTCGAAACGGGAGATGGCCTGGCGATAGACCCGCTCGCGGCGCATCGCGACGGCTCGCGGCTCGAAGTCGGCCACCGCCGCGCGGCCGCGGGCACCCACCGTCACGGCGAGTTCCGGATCGACCAGCAGCGGACGCAGCGCGGCGGCCAGTGCCTCGGGGTCGTCCGGCGGCACGACCGCGCCCGCGCCGTGACGTTCCAGATAGGGGGCGATCCCGGTCCGGGCGGTGGCGACGACCGGGCGACCGCTGGCCATCGCCTCGATCGCAGCCATGGACATGCTCTCGAAGCGGCTCGGAACCGCGACGACCCGTGCCCTGCCATAGATCTCGGCCAGGTCGGAGAGCGGGACGTGTCCGGCGAACGTGCACGGTACGTCGAGCTGCTCGGCCCGGCGGGCCAGCCATGCACGGGTCGGGACGCCACCGATCAACCCCGCGGACGTTCCGGCGAGCACGATCTGAGCCTCCAGACCGTCCGCGCGCAGCTTGGCGACGGCGTCGAGCAGGATGTTGACGCCCTTCTCCCGTTCGATGCGCCCGACGACGGCGATGACCGGTTCGGTGTCCCGCGGCGGAGCGACCGAGCGCCAGCAGGTCGCGTCAAAGGGATTCGGGATGATCTCCACCGGCCGGTCCGTGAGCCAGCCGAGCTCCCGCAGCGTGGTGACCATCAGCTCCGACGGGGCCGTGACGGCGTCGGCCCACGCCACGACAGCCCGGTCGACGCGATCGGCGACCCGTCCCTTCCAGGACAGCTTCTCGCCCGACAGTCGGGGCGGCAGCATCGTCGGGCAGTGCAGGTGGATCACCAGCGGATGGCTGTGGCCCAGGATGCGGATCAGCCCGCGGCTGTCGCCGTCCTGAGTCTCGATGACGTCGGGCCGCAGACCCAGCCGGCGCAGCCAGAACGCGTAGGACGCGGCGAGGCTCGCGCGCAGGCTGAGCGAGTCCCGAGGGTGGTGACGGCCCGCGATCACCCGGCCGTAGCGGCCCAGCATGCGCGTGACGGGAACGCGCAGTAGCGGACGGCGATGAACCCGCACCCCGTCGTGAATCTCGTCCACGATCCGGTGTCCCTGCGCGCACAGAACATGCACCTCGTGGCCGAGCGCGGCAAGCGCCCCCGCAATTACAGCGGTGTAGATGCCGGCGCCGTCCCATACGATCGGCGGGTACTGTTCACACAGAAACAAGACCTTCAGGCTACCGCCGGTCACAGGCGCCGTCACCGTCAACACCCCCATTACACGTGAGAATTCCGTGTATATCAGACGGCTTTCGGCGAGTCGGACAACAGTGCCGGTACCCTTACGAGAGAGTCGAGTCGAAAAGCGCGTTTCCGCATCCACACAAACCCGTCGGGTAGCCATCCGCCCGGGATTTCCATGAAAAAAGGATCACCTGGCACGGTCGCTGAATGGACTTCCTGGGGCCGGTCCCCGCTCGCGTCTGGCCGACGCCTCGACCGCGCCACCGTCAGCTTCGGCGATCCGACTCCATCGGCTGGGCGCGCCAGCACCCGCTGCTGGTGGCACCACCGGCCTCGCCGGCTCTGAGCAGGCACTTCCGCAGGTCGGCACCCGCCCGTTCCACAGCTCGCCGAGGTCGCCTGGTCGACCGCGTGCATCCCGGCTGTCCACCGGAAAGGATGGACAGGCGCTGCCGGAACGAAAGGGGACTCAGACGATCTCCCTCTGCGCGGTCCAGGCCGAATGCTGTGGGCCGGAATCACTCATGGAAAGCCGACGGCACCGCGCGGCGCGCGCTGTCAACGACCACGCGCGCACCGCGGCTCTGCCCGAGCCGGGTGGGACCCGACCGACCGGACAGAGGAGAGCGTGAATCTAAGCCTCGGCGTCTTCGATATCTTCGCCTACTCCGTTCCCGGCTCGCTGTACCTGGTGCTGCTGCTGTACGTCCTGGACCGGGCGTCGTGGATCGATCTCGGGCAGGTCGGCGACCTCAACTCCACCGTGCTGATCGCGGGCGGGATCATCGCCAGCTACCTGCTCGGCCATCTGACATACGCCCCGCGCCGGTTCCTGGGGCGGCGGATGCCGCGGTGGCTGGGCCAGGGGCGCGATGCTCGCGCCGAGTTTCTCGATCGCTTTCCCGCCGCCCGGTCGATGGCGTTCGTCCGGGTCGACCAGGCGCTCGTCTTCGCGGCCATCGAGGTCAAAGCGGCCGACTCGGCGGTGGAAATAAGCCGGCTGCGAGCCAGCGGAATAGCGTTGCGCAACGCCGGGATCGCAATGCTCCTGTCAGCGGGCGTCGCCGTGGTCGAGCTGGTTGCCAGCCACGAACGGGGTTTGGCGGCGTTCGCCGTGGCGGCTTTCCTCGCGGGATTCGTCGGCGCGACGCGGGCCGGGCATGAACTGTCCCGCTGGGCTGCCCTCAAAACTCTCGAAGTGGCGTTCTGGCTGCCCGGCATCGAAGCCGAGCTGGCCACGAGATCGCCGGCCCCTCCGCAACCACCCGCGCCACCCGCACCACCAGCCCCGCCCGCACCACCGACCCCGCCCGCACCACCGACCCCGCCCGCACCACCGACCCCGCCCGGAACGCCCTAGCGCCTCCGGCCCGATGCCGCTGCCTGGCTCCGGGCGGCATCGCCACCAGGCTCATCAAGTCGACGTTGGCCGGATGCGTCCGATCACGGTTCCAGGTTCGCGGCTGCCCTGATGCCGGTGCCCGGCAGGCCGGTATCGCGGCCCGCCGGGCATAGGCGGGTCCGTCAGCCGCCGCTGTTGGTGGTGCCGAAATAGAGACTGCCGACAGCCGCCGCGTAGTTGGCGGTGGGGCCGGGGTCGTACATCACCTGAATGTTGTACTCGTCGACGGCGAAGTCATTGACGGTGAACGTCAGCACGAGGGTATTCGCCGTTTCCACGGCCGTTGCGGACGGGCACGGATTGAAGCTGGCCGTGGAGCACGTCCAGCTGAGCGACCCTTCGGTCGGCGCCGGCGCGGCCGGGTTGAAGTTGTTGACCACCCCGAACGTCCAGCTGGCCGTGCCGGGAGCGCTGATGTCCAGGAACGGGGGGTTGTTCGGGTCCGGTGCGACGACGACGGTGGCCGGCAGCTGCTGGGAGGTCGCGGTCGCCGAGGCGGTGTTGTTGGCCGTCTCCGGATCCGGTGTGGTGGCCGAGACGGTGGCGGTCAGGGTCTGGGCGCCGAGTGCGACGTCACCGGCGGACCCGGACACGGTGAGGGTGGCCTGCGCGCCCGGCGCCAGGTCGCCGATGGTCCAGACGCCGGTCGACGAGGCGAACGTGGTCGTCCCGGACGGGCTGGCCGACGGGGCGACAAGCCAGGCCGGGACCGCGACCGCGGCGGTCACGCCATGTGCCGTCGTCGTGGCACTGCCGTTCGTCACCGTCGTCGTGAAGATCACGTCGTCGTAGTAGACCGGCGAGGTGACATTGACCGACTCGGTGACGGCGAGGTCGGCCTCGGCCGGGGCCGCGCCCACGGTGAGGATCGCCGTCGTGGCGAGGCCCTTGTTCTTCACGGTTACGGTGTGCGTCCCCGGGGTGGTCGCGGTGCAGGCAGCGCCTGTGCAGCTTCCGTTCGGGCTGATGCTGAACCTTGATCCGTCCGGGTCGAGGGACACCTCGTTACCGAAGGCGTCGAATCCCCGCACCGTGTAGGCCTGAGTCGCACCGGGGATGATCGTCGACGTGGCTGGGCTGATCGTCAGGCTGGCCGGCGCCCCGGCGGAAACGGTGACGGTGCCGGGGTCGGCGAAGGGAATCGCCGTCGCGCCGGTCGGAATGAAGGTGGCGGGGAAGGCGAAGGTGCCTGGTGTGGTCGGCACGGTGACGTTCCCGTAGGAGAGGGTCGCGGTCTGCCCGTCGGCGCAGTTCGCCGCGACCGCGATCACGTTCGATCCATCAGGTTGGGCGGTGGTCCCGACCACCTGGAACTGGGCGCACCCCGAGATGGCGCTGAGGTAGCCCGGCGCTGACTGCGCGGTCGACTGCGGCGCGGAGAAACCGGCTGGGACCGCGATGGTGATCGTGCCGGGAGCCGTCGGCTTCTGGGCTCGGTAGGTCCAGCCGAGCGCGACGCCCTGAGCTCCGGCGACGGCTTTCTTGTTGATCTGCTTGAGGCTTCCCGGGTTGACCGTCGCCGCCTGGGCGGTGCCGGTGGTCAGCAGCGGCCCAACCAACGCCGCGGCCGTCAGCGCGACTCCCAGTCTGGCTCGGCCGGGCCGCCCCAACCGACCGAGCGCAGCACGTATCCCCACAGCTTTCCCCCCATGGTGTAACGGAAAGATCCGGAGTCGGATCGCACCCGAATCTAACCGCACCCGAATCTGACTGAGTCGAGAATGACTCAGCACCAGGCAGGGTGGGCCGGGGGCATGGCTGGACGCGCGCCGTTTATCTGAAGGCGGCGACGTGGCGCTCGATCCAGTCGGCGAAGGTGCGGGGCGCACGACCGAGGACCAGCTCGATGTCAGGGCTCACCCGTCGCTCCTGCGGGGTCGGTTCACCGAGGATGGCGAGGGTGCCGTCGACCACAGGCTCGGGCATGAATCCCAGCATCAGCCCACGGGCCTCGTCACGGCTCTGCTCGATGAAACGCACCGGCTCGTCAAGCACAGCGCCGATCGCCTCGGCCCGCTGCCGGGGCGTGCTGAGTTCGGGCCCGGTCAGCACATAGGTCCGACCGGCGTGGTCGGCGTCCCGCAGGCAGGCCGCGGCGACCGCCGCGATGTCGTCCGGGTCGACGATCGGAAGAGCGACGTCACCGAATGGCGCCGCGACGGTCCGGTGCAGGCGAACCGATTCAGCCCACGCATAGGCGTTGGAGGCGAACCCGCCCGGTCGAAGGATCGTCCAGTCCGTGCCCGACTCGCGGACGGCGTTCTCGAGCACGCGCAGAGGCGCATGGGACGGTGATTCCGGTCGGGTTGCGGCAGCCTGCGAGGAAAGCAGCACGGTTCGGGTGACTCCACTGGCCGTCGCGACGTCGAGGATGCCCCGCGGGCTGAGGTGCGCGCCGGCCCCGGACACCAGAAGGAACAGCGCGGTGGCGCCGTCGAGCGCGGGCCGCAGGCTCTCCGGAACCGCGAGATCCGCGCGCTCGTATCGCACCCCGTCAACTGTGTGCCCGGCGGAGACGCCGCGGGAAACGGCCGTCACCTTCTCACCGGCGGCGACGAGTTCATGTACGAGCGTGCGGCCCACGTTACCGGTCGCCCCCATAATCACGATCACGTAATTCTCCAAGGTGGGGTCGGTTGCATTGTTCACGCCCCAGGCGACGCGAACATCGCGGCCGATCAGCCGCACGTCGAACGCTAACAGCACCGGTACAGTAGGTACCTAGAAGAAAGTGACTACCCAGAGGGGAACCAGATGCTCAGGACCCTGTCGGCGGACTCCACGACCGACCCCGAGAGCGCCTGTGCCATCAGCCCGGTGGTGGAGATCGTGTTCAGCCGGTGGACCACGCCGATCCTCTGGACGCTCCACCAGCATGGCCGGCAACGATTCGTCGAGCTGGAACGGCGCATAACCTCGATCACGCCGAAGGTGCTGACCCAGCGGCTCCGCCAGCTTGAGCGCGACGGGATGGTCATCCGCACATATCACCCCGAGGTCCCCCCTCGGGTCGAGTACGAGATCAGCGACCTCGGGCTCAGCCTCGCCCCGCTGTTCGCACATCTCGCCGAATGGGCGAACGCCAACCTCGACGGGGTCGAGCTTTCCCGCCGTGACTATGACGCCCGATCGGCGTCGTCCTGACAGTTGAACCGTCGCCGAGTTCCCCGGATGGCGTTCACAGGTCGGCCGAACGCCGAAGTCCCACTTGTTCTTCCGGCACCTTCCGTTCCAGCATCATCCCGATCAGCAACGTTGATCAGACCGGAGGCCGCGGATCGCGCTGAACGCCGCGTCGCATCTGTATCGCCCGTTCGATGCCGTGTAGGCGCGCTACGAGGTGCGAAGCCAGTCGATGCCCGTGCTCGTACCAGCCGAGGTGGACGACGTCGCCGTCGTGGACAAAACGGTCGTCGCTGTGGATGTCCGCCGTCGGGTCGAGATCGCGCAGCAGGTCAAGCGATCCCAGTCGCGTTCGGCGCCGAGCTCCAGGTGAGCGAAGCAGGGTCCGTGTTCTTGGGCAAGGCGCCACTGCAAACCCGCTGGCCCGCACCACTCCGATCCGCAGCGCCACCCATCCCAGCCAGCCGGCTCCGGACGCCGCACCGCACCCACGCGATTCCGCGCGATGGATCCTTGACCGACACGCGGACCAGGGTTCAAAATCAACATCGGATGTGATCACGGTGGTTGGCGTGATCCCGATCAACTGCAGATCATCGTCGCGCGACGGGGTACCTGATCGAAGCACCCGTGCAGGGGGAAGCGTTTCGTGACTGCCATGCATGTTCCGGATCCCGGCAAGCGGTCACCCTTAGCGCTGAACGATTCCGAGCGCCGCAATCTGGTTAACGAACTCGCAGATACCTATCGGAGCGACCAGTCCGCCCGCATACTCCTGGGTCGAATCGGTATGGCGAGGCGCGACCTTCCATTTCCGGGCGAGATGACCCGCATCGAGTGGTGGTCGTCCGTCATGAATGATCTGGCGAACGGAAAAGTGTTCGACCCTTTTCGCTCGCTCCTGACCGAACTCCTGCACGACTATCCCGCGAACGCCTGTTTCCGGACCCTCGCAGAGACCCACGACGTCGATCGCGGTCCGGTTGCGGGTCCTACCCGTCCAGCACAGGTCGAGGTTCCGGCCGGTCAGGCGCGGAACAACTTCGCTGCGTCTGCCGAGCCATACTCCGAGCTCTCACTTTTCCGTCCGCCCCAGGAGAGCTTGAGACTGCACTACTCTATATGTCAGGTTCCGCCAGCAGTCGCCGATTTCACCGGTCGCGCCGAGATGCTGAACGAGGTAAATACAACCTTGCGACAACGCACGGACGGCCATTCCCTGACCGCATGCTGCCTGTCAGGGAAGGGTGGTGTCGGAAAAACATCCATCGCGGTTCGAGCAGCTCACGACCTGGAGGATTTCTTCGACGACGGCCAGCTCTACATGGACCTTCAGGGTTTCTCAGGCCGCCCCCTGGACCCGGCCGCAGCGCTTGCCAATATGTTGCTGGCATTGAAGTTTCCGAGCGCGCTCATCCCGGAGAGCTTCGAGGATCGCGCACGGTCGTACAACACGGCAATTCGCGGACAAAGAGTGCTCGTGATCCTCGACAACGCCGTGAACGAGGAGCAGATTCGCCGACTTCTACCGCCCGGCGGCGCCACCCGAGCGCTGGTGACCAGCCGTACACCACTTGTTGGAATCGAAGGTTCTGTGCACGCCGAGGTGGACCTATTTGATCACAACGAAGCCCTGCAGCTGCTAACCAAGATCCTTGGCCGAGACAGGGTCCTGCAGGACACCAATGCGGCCAACCTCCTCGTGGACCTTTGTGGACGCCTCCCGCTTGCTGTGCGAATAGCGGGCGCGCGTCTCGTCCTCAAGCGCCATTGGCGGCTGAGGACGCTCACTTCCAGGCTCCAGCACGAGATGCAGAGACTCGACGAGCTCTCCGTTGGAGACCTAGAAGTCCGGGCCGCGTTCTACGTCAGCTACAAAATGCTCCACAGCTCGGATAGGCGGGCGTTTCGCCTCCTCGCCCAAATTCAGGCGGAAACCTTCTCGCTAAGCACTGCGAGCGCAGCCCTGGGCTCCCCCGAAGGGCATGTCGAGCATCAGATAGAGAGACTTGTCGACGCCCAGTTGATGGACTTTGCAGGGTATGACGCGTTTGAATCCCCGTCCTACAGGTTCCACGATCTCATTCGGATATTCGCGCGCGAAAGAGCTCGAGACGAGGAACCGGAAGATGCGCTCGAATCACTTCACGAACGTCTGAGCAGCTTCTACCTTGAGCAGGCCAGAACGGCGTCCAGCAGCCTTCGAAAAGACGCGACAAGGAAGCGGTGAGGATAACGTGGGGAACACCTCCTCCCTGACGGTCGAAGCACTGGACGACAATCAGGCCCTGATGTGGTTCGCGGACAACTGGCCGATACTTCTCAGCCTTGCAGTACATAGTACAGAACAGGAGGATCTGGAATCAGTGTCCGATTTTCTGGATGCCATGGAACAGCCGGCGGCACTTCTCGGAAACCTGGATGACTGGGTCCGCTTCAACCAGGCCTCCAGGACTCTGGCGATACGCCTTGGGGACACCTGGCTCGCAAATCGCTGCCTTTACCAAATCGGCCAGGCGCTGCATCTCAAGGAGGACTACGCCGCGGCAGCGGAGATACTGCGCACCGCCCTCGATGTCTCGGTGGATCAAGATGACAGAGCTACGGAGGTACGCTGCCTACGAGACCTGGGAAATGTGGCAAGAGCGCTTGGAAATCCCGAGGAGGCGGTCGACCTCTATTGCGATGCCCTGGCGGGCTGCCGTGTTATGGGGTACGACCATCTCGAGGCGCGTGTCCTGGCTGATCTCGGCCAGGGCATGAGCGCCCTGGGGGATCTTCCGACGAGCAGAGCGCTGGTCGAACGCAGCGTGGCCGTAGCACTCAGCACAAACGACCGGCGTCTTGCTGGTCACAACCTACGGTGGCTTGCATCTATCCTGCATGGTGAGGGACGTTACAATGAGGCGTTGGGCCTCTACCGTCAGGCCCTCGACAGTTTTGGACTATCGGACGATCCCCGAGGCGTGTCGTACGTTCTGAGCAACCTGGGCAACACACTGCGCGAGCTGGGGCGGCTTGAAGAATCCGTCGCGTCGTACGAGAAGGCAGCACTTCTCCTGCGAAGATACGGCGAGCGCCGCTGGGAGGGTTTCACGATCTGCGGCCAGGCCGAAACGTACCTGCAACTGGGAGATCTATCGAGATCAGACGATCTTTATCGCCAGGCAGAACTGATCTTCAAGGCGTGTGGAGATCGAAGATGGTCTGCCTATACTCTGGGCAAACGCGGCGTGTGCGCGCGGGAGCAAGGCGCATACGAGGAGGCCGCCTCACTCCTGATCCTGGCTCGAGACCAGTTGCATGAACTGGGTGAGACCGTCTGGGAGACACAGGTACTGGTCGAGTTCGGCGAGGCGCAGCGACTTCTCGGCAATTTTGCCCAGGCCAGGGAGAATCTGGCTGCGGCAGAAGTCGAGGCCGATCTCCTGGGAATGGAGAAATGGCGAAAACTGGCGGCGCGACGCAGGATTCTGGCCGAAGAATTTTCTCCATGAGTCTCGATCATCGTGGTGCGCGGTACGCGAGAGGCGTGCACCGTTTCACTTCGTGATTTTACCCGCAGGTTCGGGAGCACCACACCCGTGGCCAGTCGCGGCACGCACCCCGATCAGCGCGCCCGACCCATCTGGCAGCGGCGGCATCCACACACGTGGACATCGAGGCACTAATTCGTGCTCGCGGCCGGGTGGTCCGGGATGGGTGCGGCAGTCCCTCGTCAAGGGCGTCACGCGGGCATCGAAGGTGCTGCGGGCAGCTCATCGTGCCGGGCGCAGGTGTTCCTCGAACCACGAGCTGGCCATGCGATCGACGACCCTGGCGAGCGGAGTCTGCGGCGCCGGTTCCAGGCCCGGGCGTTCGGCGAGCGGATGCTCCAGACCGGCGACTGTGCTCAGCCTGACCCGGTCGGCATCCGGATAAGCGGCCTGGAGCGCCACCACCATATCGAGGGCGTCGGCACGGCTTGCCGGGTAGTCGAGTTCACCGCTGACCACGAGCACGGCTGGCTGTGGATTCCGGCCGCTGATGAGCGCTGCGTGCGTCACGAAGTCAAGGTGCGCGGCAGCCGCCTGCTCCTGCTCGTTCCAGAAGCAGGATGTGCCGGTCGACGAGGTGAAGACGTCCACTGCCGTCCGAGCCCGGACCGCGGGATTTATCAGCACCGCCACTGAGACCCGGACCGGCAGACGGGCGAGAATGTTCAACGCGACGGTGCCGCCGAGTGAGCCGCCCACGACACCGATCGGCCCGCCGCACAGCGGAAGCTGCGCACGCAACGCGTCGAGCGCCGCCGGGAACTCGTCGGTGGCCTGCCGGACCACCGGATCGACATATCCCAGCATCGGGTCGGCCACCGCCGCCTCATAGGCCCCGTCCACCGGGCGCCGGCCGACCAGCGGCATTCCGAGATGCACCCGCCAGGCGGGCACATTCGCCAGCGGAAGCGCGGCGGCGAACGCGGCGTCCGAGCGTGGCGCGTCCATCATGTGCCAGGTCACCAGCAACGGAGCCGGTTCGTCGGCGCCTCCGGCCGGAGGCAGTGCCGTGAACGGCACGCCAGCCGCCCAGCCGGTGACAATCGTGCCGTCCTTCGTGCTGTCCTCCCCAGTCATGGAGGCGAACCTAGGTTGTCGGCGAGGCCATCGGGAGCAGCCTCTGCCGGCAGCAGAGGTTGTCTGCTGGCAGCAGAGGCTCTGGCAGCAGAGCCTCTGGCAGCAGAGGCTCCCGTCGGGTCGATCCGCCCGGGCGTCGACGCCCCGCCGCGCTGCCCGGCGGCGGCGCGGGCGTAGCGGCGGGCCAACATGGCGAAGGCGTCCGCGAGCTCGGGCGGCCCGATGACCTCGATGTCAGCGTCGAACCGGCCGACAGTGGCGGCCAGGCTGGGCCACGACCAGGAGCCGGCGACGAGCCGGCAGCGGTCCGGGCCGAGCTCCTCGACGATCCCGTCCTGGGAGAACCGGGACACGAAGGCGGCGGGCAGCTCGATGATCATCTCCCCGCGGCATGGCCAGCGGTCCGGGCCGGCGGAGCCCTGGAAACGCTGGGCGACGAAGGCGGCCACGTCCCCGCCGGGCAGCTCGCGGGGTGTGAACCGCGGGCCGGCCGGGGGACGCGGGGTGATCCGGTCGGCCCGGAAGGTGCGCCAGTCGTCGCGGTCCAGGTCCCAGGCGACGAGGTACCAGCGTCCGCCCCAGGTGACGAGGTGATGGGGCTGCACCCGACGCGGCGGGGGGACGTCGGCGGGCGCGGACCGCGACGGGACGGCGTAGTCGAAGCGCAGCTCCTCCCGGGCGTGGACGGCGGCACCGAGCGTCACCAGGACGGCCGGCTCGACCCGCGGGTTGGACGGTCCGCCGCGGCGTTCGACCGCGGTGACCCGCAGCGCGTCGACCTGATGGCGCAGCCGCGCCGGCAGGACCTGCCGGACGGTGCTCAGCGCGCGGGCCGCCGCCTCCCCGATACCGGCGCCGGACGTGACAGCGAGCTGGAGCGCGACGGCCAGGGCGACGGCCTGCTCGTCGTCGAACAGCAGTGGCGGCAGTTCCGCCCCGGCATCGAGCCGGTATCCGCCGTCGGGGCCCTTGGTGGCCCGGATCGGATAGCCCAGCTCACGGAGGCGGTCGACGTCGCGGCGAACCGTGCGCGGGCTGACCTCGAGCCGCGCGGCGAGCAGTGCCCCCGGCCAGTCCCGGCGTGCCTGCAGCAGCGAGAGCAGGGCGAGCAGGCGCGCTGACGTCGTCGGCATGCCATCGAGATTGCCCGAAGAAGAGGCCAGAACCTGACCTCTTCCCGGACGACCGTGGTGGTCACCGCCGACAACGGGAACGACCCAGGCGACCGAGAAGGGGCCGATCACGATGACGACCACGACCACGACCACGACCGCGCAGCCCGTAGCCCTCGACGCGGAGCGGGCCGACCTGCTCGCCGAGCTCGCCGTGGCCCGAGCCAGCCTGATCAACACCACCCGCGGCCTCAGTGACGAGCAGGCCGGCGAACGCCCGACGGCCAGCGCCCTGTGCCTGGGCGGGCTGATCAAGCACGTGACCGCCTGCGAGGAAGGCTGGATGCGGTTCGTCCTCGAGGGGCCCTCGGCGATGGACTACGCGCTCCCCGACGGCGTCACCTGGGAGGACTTCATGACCGGCACGGCGCGTGAATATCCGGCCTGGGCCGTCCAGCGCCAGAACGAGTTCCAGCTGCAGCCGGGTGACACGATCGCCGGGATCGTCGGCCGCTACCGGCAGGTCGCGGCCCGGACCGACGAGATCGTCGCGACCATCCCCGATCTGTCGGCGACGCAGCCGCTGCCGGAGGCGCCCTGGCACGAGCCGGGCGGCCGGCACAGCGTCCGCCGGGTACTGATCCACATCATCGCCGAGACCACCCAGCACGCCGGCCACGCCGACATCCTCCGCGAAACGATCGATGGCCAGACCACGACCTGACAGCGCAGCCCGCCGACTGCAACGGCCGACGACCGCTGACCGACAACCGACAGCCGCTCACCGACGACCGACAGCCGCTCACCGCTGACCGACAGCCGACGACGGGCCGGGGTCAGGACGGCAGGTCGCGTAGCCAGGGGGCGAGGGCGACTTCGGTGGCGGCGCGGATGGCCGCGTGCAGGGCGGCCGGGTCGTCGCGGTGCTCGGAGCCGTCGAGCACCACCGCCAGCGCGCCGGCGATGGCGCCGACGAACGCCCCGGTCAGCGCCCCGGCGCTCACCTCGTCGAGTTGCTCGGGGAAGGCCGCGGCGAGCTGGCGCCCGATCTCGCGCTGGGCGTCGAGCTGTACCTGCAGGGCGCGCCCGCGCACCGCGGGCACCGTCTGGAACAGTCGCAGGCGCAGCACCGCGAGCCGGCTCACCATCTCGTCGCTGTCGTCGCCGACCGTGCGCAGGGCGCGCAGCAGCACCTCGGCGGGCCCTTCGCCGGGGCGACGGGAGGCGATCGCCGTGATCGTCGCCTGTACCCGGGCATCCGATTCGGGGAAGAGCAGTTCCTCCTTGCTGGAGAAGTAGCCGAAGAAGGTCCGGGTGCCGATCTCGGCGGCCGCGGCGATCTCCGCGACGGTCGTCTCCTCATACCCGTTGCGCTCGAACAGCTCCGTCGCGACCTCGACGAGAAGCTGCCGCGTACGGGCACGCTTGCGATCACGCAGAGACACGGGGCAAGAGTACGCCCTCACTGCATTTTCGCATCGAGTGCAAAGTTGCACTCGATGCGATAGCGTGCCCTGCGTGACCTCTCACCGCGAGCACTCCGGAGACGTCCTGATCTGCGGCGCCGGCGTCGCCGGGCCGACCCTCGCCTACTGGCTGGCCCGGCACGGGTTCCGGCCGACCGTCGTCGAGCGATCCGAGGGGCTGCGCTCCAGCGGCAACCCGGTCGACCTACGCGGGCCCGCGCTGCCCGTGGTCGACGCGATGGGCCTGCGGCCGTCCCTGCGCGCAGCCGCGACCGAGACCACGGCGCTGCGGCTGCTGGCGGCCTCGGGCCGCCCGATCACCCGGGTCGCCATGCCCGGCAACAGCGCAGCCGGCCGCGGCGAGATCGAGATTCCGCGCAACGAGCTCGCCGCCGTCCTCGTCACGGCCGCCCGGGAGGAGGCGGAGTTCCTCTTCGACGACACGATCACCGCCCTGGCGCAGGACGAGCACGGCGTCGACGTCACCTTCGCGCGGGCCGCCCCGCGCCGCTTCGATCTGGTCATCGGCGCGGACGGCCTGCACTCCACCGTGCGGCACCTCGTGTTCGGCCCGGAAGACGAGTTCGTCCGGCACGCCGGCCTCTACGTCGCGACCATGCCGCTCGGCGCACCGGCTGACGACTCGCGGGAGGTGCTGATTTACAACACCCCGGGGCGGCTGGTATCCATCCACCCGAACCGGGGACGCGCCCTGGTCGCCTTCATCTTCCGCGGCCCGGCCCGCGCCGACTTCGACCACCGCGACGTCCACCAGCACCGGCGGCTGGTCACCGAGGCCTACGCGGACGTCGGCTGGCGCGTTCCGCAACTGCTCGGCCGGCTTCAGGAGACCGAAGACCTGTACTTCGACTCGGTGAGCCAGGTCCGGCTGCCGACCTGGTCCCACGGCCGCATCGCGCTGCTCGGCGACGCCGCCTCCTGCCTGTCCCTCCTCGGCGACGGCTCCAGCCTGGCCATAGCCGGCGCGCACACGCTGGCCAGCGAACTCGCCGCCAGCCCGGCGGACCACGCCGCCGCGCTACGCCGCTACCAGAGTGCGCACAGCGCCCTGGTCGAGCCGAGACAACGCCGCCTGAGGCTTTCCGCCGCCCTGCTCGTCCCGAGGACACGGGCCGGGATCACCGCCCGCAACCTCGCCGCACGGCTGTCACCCACACCGCGGCCAACGTCCCAGAACGGCCAGCGGGACGCATCCGTCGCCCAGCAAGGCGTCGCGCCCTGAGGGTGGCGGCCATCGCGCCGTCGGTCAGGACACGCAGACGTACACGCGTACCCCGTCAGATCGTGGCACGCGCCGGGTATCGGGCTATCCGGTCGCGGACGACCGTCGCGGCCGCCAGGTAGCGCGGATCGGGCCGCAGCGCATGTTCACGCAGGCAGGCCTCGGTGAACTTCAGCACGTGCTCGTCGCCGTGCTCGACGGCCTGGTGGATCAGCTCCTCGTGCCCGGGAACGTCGACGGCCCACGCCCGCGCGTGAGCCTCGCCTTCCCCGCGGTCGTCACCGGTGAACACCATCAGCAGCGCGGCCTCGGTCTGCCACATGGTGGCGACGGAAGGCTCGTGCAGCTCAGCCGGCAGGTACGGCAGGACGAGCCGCATGGCCGCCGGGGCGGTGACGGCGTGGATCAGGGGCACCGGCGACAGGTCGGTGTGGACCAGGCACAGGCCCGCGAACTGGGCGGTCAGGTCGCTGAGCAGTGCCTGGGCCTGCTCGGCGCGCAGCGCGGTGAGCGCATCGTGGTAGCCGGGCTGCCCGTCGAGCCGGCGCAGGCGCCCCTGTAGGAGCTCGCCCGCCGACAGGCCCGGCTCGAGCGGCGCCCGGGGCACCGCGGCCACGGCGGCGGCCACGGCGAGGCGTCCGTCGAACCGGGGGCTGCCGGGCAGCGGGGTGAAGCGGGCGGCCCAGTAGGCGAGCCCGCGGGCCAGCTCGGTCAGCTGCTGCGGGCCCGGCACGCCCTCGGCGGCGGCAACGCCCCGGACGGCGTGCGCGGTGCGGATGAGCCCGTGGGTCAGCCGGGACAGCAGGCCGGGCAGCAGCCGTGGCCACCAACGGACCAGCACGTCCCGCCAGGGCTCCTGGGCCAGCTCCCGTTCGAACAGGTACTCCCAGTCCCCGGCTCGGTCGATGGCGCCGAGCGCGGGCCGCCAGGAGGACTCGTCGGCTGGATCCAGGTCATCGCGGCGCGCGGACCGCTCATGGTGGGGCAGGAGGTCGCGGTATGCCTGCACCCAGGCTGGGATCGCGGCCCCGTGGCCGAGGACGGCCAGCACCTCGGCCCCCATCGGCCCGTGGTTGGCCAGATCGGCCTTGCCGGCACGCTCGTAGCCGAGATCGTCGAGGCGGTCGAGGGCGTCTGCCATCACGTCGCCATAACTCACCGAAACCATGTCTTCACGTCCTCACGCGGACGACTCCACCTGAAGGCGTCGCCCTGCCGTTATGTCGCATCGCCAAATGGTTCGGATATCCAAAGCTTCTACCATCGTAACGTGCGACCCGACCGAGGAGCCCCTGACGGCACGCAGGTGCCGGCGGCAGATCAGCCGCGGCCGTGGACGGCGCAGGAGCGAGACGTGCTCCTGCATGTGCCGCTGCTGGCGGCCTACTTCCAGCGCGCCCGCGGGGAGATGCCGCCACAGCTGCGGCGCACCTTCGACGAGCACCGGCTGACCGCTCGGCACGGCGCGGTCCTGCCCCAGCTCGTCGGCGGCCAGCAGTTCAGCGTCACCGAGCTGGCTGCCCGGCTGGGCGTGTCACTGTCCACCGCGAGTGAGCTCGTCGGCAGTCTGGGCGAGGCCGGCCTGGTCGAGCGCGCGGAGGACCCCGCCAACCGGCGCCGCACGCTGGTCTCGCTACGGGAGGAATACCGGCCTGCGGTCGAGGCCTTCCTCGCGACCCGCTCGGCCCCGCTGCTGCGCGCCCTGGCCACGCTGTCCGACGAGGAACGGGCGGGCTTCCGCGCCGGCCTCGCCGCCTGGAGCAGGGAGGCCCAGCCCTGACCCGGTGCCAGGCGAGAACAGATCGGCGCCGTCCTTCTCACCTGCGATGCCAAGTACGCCGCCACGGCTGGCTCCCGCTGCGCCATCGAACTGATCACATAGGTCGTCATCCTTCGGTCGCACTCAGGTGACGCGGTGACGCCCGACATCCACGGGCCCCGACGCAACAGACCAGACGTCGACCCGCCTGCCGATCGCGGGATTGTCGATCCGCCGTGCTACCCGCATTCCAAGCTTGGTGGCAACCCGCTGCGAACGAACGTTCTCCGGATGGATGATCGAGATCATCTCCGGCAGTCCGAGACGCCGGAACGCATCGTCACGGGCTGCCACAGCGGCCTCGGTGGCGAGCCCCTGCCCCCACGCCGACCGCTTCAGCCGCCAGCCCAGTTCGGGGTCCGGGCCCGCCTCCGCCAGAAAGGGCGGGACGTGCGCCAGGCCGGCGAAACCCAGGAACTCCCCGAGACGGTCAGGCTCGCGTGACTCCAGCGCCCACGGCCCGTATCCGTGATCCTCCCAGTGCCGGCACATCTGGCCGTAGAACGCGGCCCCGGCAGCGCCGTCAACGGGGCGGTTGAGGTGCCGTGCGACCTCGGGATCCTGGTTGATCTCCGCCATGGCCGCCTCGTCGGCCGGCTGCCACTGCCGCAGGAGCAGCCGCGCGGTCCGCAACGTGTCAATGTGCTTCCCCTCTGTCACATCGCGACTATTGCACTCCGCTCGACCGCACTCCGCTCGACCGGCGCACCCGGACGGCCATGAAGGCGGGCTGAAGGTGGTGGCCGCGGGGCCACCACCTTCCCGACGGCCGACGCGGTTGCGTTGCCTCGCGGTCAGTCGCCGCGCGGCCTGCTGAACTCCTCGATCAGCACGGGATACTGCTCCTTCCCGTGCCCGGCGGCGATCGAGCGGTCGGCCATCGCCTTGATCAGCCGGGGTAGTTCGGCGTTGACCCCCACCGCCTCGCTCTCCTCGACCAGATGTGCCATCGCCCGCGCGTCGGTCTCCAGGGCCGACGCCACGGCCGGGAAGGCGCCCGCGTCGATCTGCTCGGCGTATCCGGGCAGCCATTCGGCCACACCGGCGGCGATCTGCCGCGCGAACGGCGCGAAGGTCGCCGCCTCGACACCGGCGGTCCTGACCAGGGCGGTGCCCTGGAGCCAGGCGTTCAGGACGCTCCACATCATGGCCAGACCAGCCACGTCGTACAGGGACGCCAGCCCGTGGTCAGGGCCGAGGTAGGTGACCGTGCCGAGGGCACCGAGTGTCGGCGCGTGCGCCTCGAAATCCGACCGCGACCCGCTGTGCAGGATCACCGCCTCGGCGGTGCCGATCGCCGCGGGCAGGGCCATGATGGCGCCGTCCAGGTAACGCGCGCCGCGCTGCTCGGCCCATTCGGCGGCCGCCCTGGCCTGGGCCGAGTGGCCCGAGGTGAGATTGATCAACGTCCCGCCGCCCAGCTCGGTGCCGCCCACGTCGAGCAGTTCACGCACAGCGTGGTAGTCGGTGACACAGATGATCGTCAGGGGGCCCGCCGCGAGCGCGTCACCGACGGTGGGCGCCAGCCGCGCTCCGCCGGCCACCAGGCTGTCGGCCTTCGAGGCCGTGCGGTTCCAGACGGTCGTGGGATGACCGGCCTTGAGGAAGGCTCCGGCGAGCGCCTGGCCCATCAGTCCGAGACCGATCACTGTCACGGGTGTATCGGTGTTGTCACTCATGGCAGCATCGTCAACGTTGAGACCAGTCTGAAGGTCAAGCACGAGTCGAGCGAGCGAGGTTCGATGCGGATCGGGGAACTGAGTCGTCGGACGGGCGTCAACACCCACCAGCTGCGCTATTACGAGGCCCAGGGCCTGCTGGAGGCAGGCCGCCGCGCGAACGGCTACCGCGAATACGACGAGGACGCCGTGCTGCGGGTCAGCCAGATCCGGCACCTGCTCGATGCCGGTCTTTCGTCCGACGACATCGCCTACCTGCTGCCCTGTGCCGTCGGAGAGGCCCCGGAGCTGCCGGGATGTCCCGAGCTGCTCGACGCGATGCGGTCGCGGCTGCGGCGCCTGAACGATCAGATGGACAGGCTCGCCCGGTCCCGGGCCGCACTCGTCAACTACATCGATGCGGCCGAGCGCACGGGGAGCGAGGGCTATCCGACCTTCGCCGAAGCCTGCCAGGTACCTGCCCCGGCATAGACGCCTGCCAGGTACCCGCCCCGGCGTAGTCGGTCAGCCGTTCTGGAAGTCGTGCCGGTGGGCTTCGAGCCAGGAGCGCAGCGTCCGTGCGGGGTGACCGGTGATCCGCTCGACCGTGTTGTTGACGGGGGCGGTCTGGCCGATGGTCGCCGCGGCCACATCGAGCAGGCTTTCCAGGATTGGGCGGGGAATCCGGCCCTGGTCGAGATCCAGCGCCTGCTCCCGGGTCACGTCGTCGACGGTCACGTCGGCGCCGAGCACGTCGCCGATGAGCGCAACGGCGTCACGCATGCGCATCGACTGCGGCCCGCTGAGGATCTGCATCCGGGAGCGGAAGGTCTCGTGGGTGAGCAGATGGGCGGCGACCTCGGCGATGTCGTCGGGATGGATCGGCGTGACGGGAGCGTCCGCGAACGCGATGGCGACCCGTCCGCCGGCCCGGATCTGGCCCGCCCAGTCACGGCGGGTGTTGGTCGCAAGCCAGCTCGGGTACAGCACCGTGTGCGCGAGGCCCGAGTCGGCCACAGCCCGCTCGACCGCGCGGTGGATCTGGCCGATGGGCCGGTCGAACTCCCCGACCTCGTAGGCCGCCGGCGAGGACAGCAGCACCACGTAGCGCACGCCGGCGTCCACGGCCGCCGCGACGAAGGCGTCGACGGTACCGATCACCGGGTAGAGGAAGACGGCCTCGACCCCACGCAGCACCTCCGCCGCCGACGGACCGGGATCGGCGAGATCGAGCTCGGCCGGCTCGACGCCGGCGGGCAGCCGTAGGGTCGTCGCATCGCGGGACGAGCCGCGGACCGCACAGCCAGATCCGGCCAGTGTGGCGACCAGGCGCGACCCGATGTTCCCGCTGGCGCCGGTGACAAGGATGGTCATGACTCTCCGATCACGCAGGTGACAACACCCAAAGTTACCTTTGCAAGCAAAACATCTTTGACTACAAAGATAAGTGGTGCGGGGAGGGCGATGTCAAGCCGGAGCGAGGACGAACAGGACGGACGCGACGGGCTCGGCGAACGCGACGGGCCCGACGGGCCCGACGGGCTCGATGTGGACCAGGCTGTTCGCGCCCTGCTGCTGCTGATGCCGCAGCTGGTCGGGCGGGCGAAGCGGACGTCGCCGCCCGCCGAGCTGGCCGGCCTGGCCCTCGGCCCGCGGCACCTGTCCCTGCTCTCCTACCTGCTTCTCGACGGCCCGACCACGGTCAACGCGCTGGCCACACGGCTCGAGGTCGCGCCGACAACGGTCAGCCTCATGGTCGCCGACCTGGACCGCGCCGGGATCGTCGAGCGCCGCGAGGACCCCGACGACCGCCGGCGCAGGATCGTCAGCATCACCGCCGCGGGCCGCCCGGCGATCGAGGGATGGCTCGGCCCGGGGACCCGCGCCTGGCGGGTGGCACTCGGGCCGTTGAGCCCGACCGAACGCCACCTGGTCGTCAGCACCCTGCGTGCCTACGAACGCGCCGCGGGCGAGCAGGGCTCAGGCCCGCGTTGAGCAATCCCTAGAGGCTGTGGGCGGCGATGTCGCCCTGGGCGGTGGTCGCGTGGATGCTCAGGTCGGGCACGCCAGCGGTGTTCTGGAGCGCGTTGCGGATCCGGCCGAGGGTGGTGCCGGCGTCCAGGCAGGCCGAAACACCACGGGCGGCGCCGACCGACACGTCGCCGGCCTGGGTGCGCAGAACGACCGTGCCGCGCCTGGCCTCCGTGACCCGGATGTCACCCTTTCCGGTGCTGATCTCGGCGGGGCCACCCAGGCGACCGACCGAGACGTCGCCGGCGGCGGTGGCGACCCGGATGCTCGCGACCTCGTCAATCCTGATCGCGCCGTGCGAGCCGTCGAACGCGACGTCGCCGAGCCGTCCGACGCCCCGGAACTCCGCGCTGGCCGCCTTCGCCTCGACGCGGGAACCGGCGGGCAGCTGGATCGTCACCTCGACCGAGCCGGGGCTTGCAAGGGCATGCTTCCTCGCCGAGGACACGATCCGCAGGACGCCGTCGGCGTATTCGACCTCGGTCTGTTCCGCCGCCTTGACGTCGCGGCCCTTCGAGGCGTCGGCGGGCCGGACCTCGACCGTGGTGTCGGCCCGGTCGGCGGCGATGAGCTGCAGGCGCCCTGCGGGGATGTCGAGGACGGCTGAGATCGGGGCGGGGGTGTCGAAGCTCTGCATCGCGCTCTCCTACTGGAGGTCGTTTCTGACAAACGGAAAGCTACGTTGCGTTCGACAAACTTGCAACCATCGCGTTGCACTAGAACATGCATCTATGCAGTTCAGAGCCACGAAACCGTTGCAACGAGAATCGAGTTAACGCAACAGCGATCTCACGACCGTTGCAATGAGATGCGAATGAACGCTACCCTGAAGGCCTCGACGAGCGGGCCGGAGGTCGCGATGCCGGGAGGCAGGCTCACCCTGCAGGAACGCCAGCAGATCGCGCTGGGGCTGGCCGAAAGCCTCGCCTACGCGGAGATCGGCCGGCGCCTCGACCGTCCGACCTCGACGATCACACGGGAGGTGATGCGCAACGGCGGCCCCACCACCTACCGCGCCGACCTCGCCCATCGCGCCACCGAACGCCGCGCCCACCGCGGCCGGCAGGCCGCTCCCCCAGCGCCGCGAGCGCTCCCGCCGGCGTACGGGCGCGACGCCGAGGCCGTACGCGAGTACGAGGAGATGTTCACGGCCCTCCTCATGCAGTCCGGCCTGCCCAGGATGACGTCCCGGGTGCTGACCTGCCTGCTGACCACCGACGCAGCCAGCCTCACCGCGGCCGAGCTCGTCCGGCGCCTCCAGGTCAGCCCGGCGTCCGTCTCCAAGGCGATCGCGTTCCTCGAAGGCCAGAGCCTCGTCCGCAGGGAACGCGACGAACGCCGCCGCGAGCGCTACGCCGTCGACGACGAGCTCTGGTACCAGTCGGCGATCGCCAGCGCCCGGTCGAACGCCCAGCTCGCCGAGACAGCACGCCGGGGTGTCGGCGTTCTCGGCCCCGACACCCCGGCCGCCGCCCGTCTCGAGAACATCGCCCGCTTCCTCGACTTCGTCGGCGAGAGCATCGTCCGCGCCGCCGAGCAGGCCCGCGCGGTCCTCACCTCGAAGGCCGAAACAACCTCAGGACTCTGATCACGCCCGAGCGAGGTCAGGTCTGGCGGCTGTCGTACTGCCGCTGGCTGCGCCCGATGTCCGGGTCGTGTTCGACGGCCCACTCCGCCAGTGCGACGGCCGGCTCGATCAGTGTGCGGCCCATCGGCGTGAGCTCGTACTCCACCCGCGGTGGGACCTCCGGATAACTGGTGCGGGAAACGAGGCCATCACGTTCCAGATTACGCAGCGTCAAAGACAGCATCCGCTGCGAGATTCCGGGCACCCGCTGCTGCAGGTGGGTGAAGCGCATGCGCTGCTCGTGGAGCGTGGCAATGACCAGGAGCGCCCACTTGTCACCGATCCGATCGAGGATCCGACGAATGGCGCGGCCACCGTCCGCGCGGATGAGGCAGACCTTCTCGTAGCGCGACACGACTGCCATCCCTGTCAGTTGCTAACACCGATGTTCCTTTTGTAGCGGTCTCCATAGTCGCCCATCATGGGGTCGGTTACAAACCATAACCATCGGGAGCCACCATGAAGATCGCGTACTGGATCATCGCCGCGCTGCTGTGCGTCTTCTACCTGTACGCGGGAGGAAAGAAGCTGCTGCAGAGCAAGCAGCAGCTCGCGCCGATGATGGGCTGGGTCGACGCGACCCCGATGTGGCTGGTGCGCGGCATCGGCGCCGTCGAGGTCCTCGGCGCCGCCGGTCTTGTGCTGCCACCGGCAGCCGGCATCGCGACCGCGCTCGCCCTGGCCGCCGCGATCGGCCTCGTCGTTCTGCAGGGCCTGGCCGCAGGCCTTCATCTCTCGCGCGGCGAGGCCGGTGACACCGCCCTCAACGGCACGCTGATCGTCCTGGCCGCCATCACGGTCTGGCTCGCCACGGCGTGGTGACCAGCCATACCGAGCACGCGCCGGGGCCATCGAGGTGGTGATCAGCAGGCTGAGCGCTCGGCGATCCTTCCGGATTCCGATCGCATCGCGTTCCTCGAAAAATCGGTCGCGTGCAATGGCACGCACCAGCTACATTGCGCCGATGCCAGGCCCGGGTGACGCGACGTGACAGAGGTGGGCGCCGCCGCACAACAACCACGGCAGCCGGGCCAGGCCGCCTTCGACACCGGCCGCGAACATAACGGAGTATCACGGCTACTGCGCAGGAACCGCCCGCTGCGTGGATTGTTCTCGGCGCGGTGCGTCTCCGGAACCGGTGATTCCCTGAGCCTGGTCGCGCTGATGCTCCACGTCGCGGACACGGCCGGGCAGGGGCTGGCGATCGCACTGCTCCTGCTCGCCGGGGACTTCGCACCATCCCTGCTCGGCACGTTCACGGGCGCCATCAGCGACCGTTTCGACCGCAGACGCGTCATGATCCTCTGTGAGGTCGGCCAGGCGGCCACGATGCTCGTGATCGCGCTGTGGCTGCCCGCGCTACCGATCCTGCTGGCGCTGGTCGCGGCGCGCGCGATCATCGGGCAGGTGTTCCTGCCCGCCTCCCGAGCAGCGGTTCCCGCGTTGGTGGCCGACCGGGACCTCCCGGTCGCGAACTCCACGATCGGGTTCGGCACCAACGCCGCGGAGGTCGCCGGCCCGCTGATCGCCGCGGCGCTGCTGCCGCTGGTCAGCACACGCGGCCTTCTCCTCGTCGATGCCGTCACCTTCCTGCTGTCCGCGCTGTTTCTGCTGCGTCTCCAGCCGCTCCCAGCGCGACCGGTGAGGGGCGACGGACCAGACGGGCCGCTCGGCCAGGCCCTTCCGGGAATCGGCTACCTGCTGGCCAACCGGGCCCTACTCATGATCTTCGTTGGCTTCGCTGCGACGGTCGCCTTCAACGGCATCGACGACGTCGCGCTGGTCCTGTTCGCCAAGGAGACGCTGGGCACCGGCGACTGGGCGGTGGGCCTGCTGCTCGCCGCGGTCGGGATCGGGTTGGTCGTGGGCTACGCCCTGCTCGCGCGGGCAGGCGAACAGGGTTCGATGCCGCTGCTGCTCGTCGGCGGATTCTTCGTCAGCAGCGCCGGCAACCTCCTCACCGGCCTCGCCTGGGCGGTCGGCGCGGCCTTCACCGTCCAGGCGGTGCGCGGCCTGGGCATCGCGGCGATGGACGTCGCCGCCAACACCCTGCTCCAGCGCCTCGTTCCGGCCAGCCTGCTCGGACGGGCCTTCGGCAGCTTCTACGGTGCCGTCGGGGTCGCCGCCGCGACGTCATACCTGGCCGGCGGGCTCCTGCTCGACGCGACCAGCCCACGGACGACCTTTCTGCTGGCCGGCGGCGCCGGGATGCTGACCGCCCTACTGGCCGCGCTCGGGCTGTCGACCACATTGCGAGACCTGCCCGCCACCGCCGCCGGCACCGGTCAGCAACGACCGGACGGACCCCCCGTGAGCACTCCGGACGGCCGACTCACCTTCGCCGGCCGCATCGGCCACATCGGCCACATCCCGGTTGGCGAGGCTCAGATCTCGTGTCGGAACGCCGCAAGCTGAGGGCCGGTCGTCGTCGGAAGAAACTCGGTAATGGCGTACGAGACCACGCCGTGGCGCTGGAACGGGTCGGTCTCGATGATCTGCTCGATCGTGGACCGGTCACCTGCCGTGAGAATTATTCCTCCCGTGCGCGGCTCCTTCCGCCCAGACGCCAGAAAGAGCCCGGCATCGTAATTGCGCCGAAGAAACTCCCGATGGCCGTCCATGTACCGCTCGACCTCGGTCAGGTCGGCGGTATATGTGAGATCCAGAATAAACAGGCTCGCCATATCCGCAACCATATCGGGCTTGGCTGCCACGCCGGGAAAGCCACCTGGCCGCCAGCACCCTGCTCGCCTGTGAACATGCCGCGGTCGAGCAGACTCAGGCCCACGTCTGAACCCGGCATCACGTCTGAGCCCGGCATCACGGCTGAGCCCGGCATCACGGCTGAGCCCGGCATCACGTCGTCACAGCAGTGCCGCGGCCAGGGCTCGCCATTGCTTCCGGGCGGGCCGGCCGGTACGGCTGCGCACGTCGGTGTCGGCCGAGATGACCTGGACGGCCACATGGTCCGCGCCGGCGGCGTGGTGCTCGGCGACCCGCCTGGCGATCTGCTCGACCGTCCCCCAGGCGAACAGGGCGTCGACGAGCCGGTCGCTGCCGTTCCCGCCGAGGTCGTCGTCGGTGAATCCCATCATCTGCAGGTTGCGCACATAGTTGGGCAGCATGAGGTAGTAGCCGAGGTTACGGCGAGCGAGCGCTCGGGCCTCGGCGGGGTCGGTCTCCAGAATCACCTTCTGCTCGGGGGCAAGCAGCGGCTCCTCGCCCAGAGTTTCGCGGGCGAACCGGGTGTACTCGGGAGTGACCAGGTAGGGATGGGCTCCCGCGGAGCAGCGCTCCGCCAGGGCCAGCGCCTTCGGCCGCAGCGCGGCGAGGACACGGGATGCCACGGGAACCGGTTCCGGCGCGGCGTCAAGACCGTCGAGGAAGGCCGCCAGGTACCGCAGCGGTTGCGTGTAGGTCTTCCCGAACGCCCCCGCGGTGGAGGCGTGGCCGGCGCCGAGCCCGAGCAGAAAGCGGCCTGGATGCGCCGCGGCGACCTGATGGAATCTCGCCGCCAGCTCGGCCGCCTCGGTGGACCACACGTTGACGATGCCGGTGGCCACGACCATTCGACCGGTCGCCGCGAGCAACTCGGCGGGCAGGCGCAGCTCAGGGGCGGAAGAACCGAGCCACAGGGCCCCGAATCCCAGTTCGTCGAGCTCTTCGGCCGCCTCACGGGCATCGGGCGTGTTCCAGGCGAAGGACGGAGACCAGATACCCACTCGTCCCACTGACACTGTCACGGGAGTCCTCCCTCGTACGCAGGCAATGTTCACGCGACTCGTCGGTGTTCGACCGCCATCGAACACCGACGTGTGTACGATAGCGATCGAACAGTCTGGATGTCGAGGAAGGCGAGCGCCGAGAACGATGACCGCGCGGGCGCGCCGCACCGTTGACCTGCGGCACACCGATCCGAGCGATGTAAGCCTGCAGGAAGCGCTGGAGGCGCTGGCCGACCCGGTCCGCCGATCGATCCTTCGGGTGCTGGCGGGCGAGCCGGATTTCACCCGTGCCTGCGGCGGCTTCGACCTGCCGGTGTCGAAGGCGACCGCCAGCCACCATTTCTCCGTCCTGCGTGCCTCCGGGCTGCTCGAACAGATCGATCAGGGGCCACGCCGCCTCAACCGGCTGCGCCGCGCCGAGTTCGACGCCCGTTTCCCAGGCCTGCTCGCGCTGGTTCTCACCGAGGACGAGCCGATCGAGACGACGAGCTGAGCCACCACACGCTCAGCCCACGACCGCCGAGAACGGATGCCGCGCGCCACCAGTCGGACGCGCCGAGATCCCGTGGCCGCCTTATCGTTGGATCACAGGCCTGGCTCGCGGCGTGTGCCGGTCGCGCGCAGCCCCAAGGAGGTGCGAGTCATGGCGACGAGCGAGGCGACACGAAGCGCCTTCGGGTTCGTCTGGGATCGGTCCGCGGTGCGGAAGGATATTCCACGGTTCTCGGTCGAACGAGCCCTCTGCCGGTTTCACCGGTCGCTGCCGGAGTACGTGTGGGATGCCGCAGTGCTCGAGGGCAACCCGTTCACCTACCCGGAGGTCCAGACGCTCCTCGACGGGATCACCGTGGGTGGACGGAAGATCAGCGACGAACGTCGATCCTCAACCTCGCCGAGGCGGCGAACGAACTCGCCCGGCTCGTCAGGGCGCACGAGTTCCAGCTGTCCAGGGAGATCTCCGACCGGCTCCAGCTTCTCCTCGCCCGCGACGAGGCGCTGGAACCGGGTCATTTCCGCGGCGAAGGCAGGGAGACGCTCACCCCCGGTGTCAGCCTCGGACAGCATGGACGCTACCTGCCACCTGCGACCGAGCGCGGAGGCGAGAACCTGCGCCGCATCTTCGCACAGGGAACCGAGTTCCTTTCCGTCGAGATCGACGACGAGTTCGAGCGGGCGATCGCCTATTTTCTCCTCGGCTCGCTGCAGCAGTTCTACTACGACGGCGACAAGCGCACCGCGCGCTACATGATGAATGGCCACCTCATGTCCCACGGCCTGGACGCCATCAGCGTCCCGGCCGCACGCCGCCAGGAGTTCAACACCGAGATGGTCGAGTTCTTTCGGCACCGGGAAGGTACCGGCATGTTCGGCTTCCTGACCTCCTGCAGGCTCGCCGCCGACGACGGTGTCCTCCCACGCGACAGCGACTAGCACTGGCCTGAGGGCTGGCCCGGCCCGGCGACCTGACGGTGGCCTTCCTGGTGACCGCACCCATTCTCGATCATCCAACTCCGGGAGGAGGATCGGTCGCGCCGGTCTGCTCCCGGAGTCGAGTCGAGAAATCCGTCCAGATGATGATGACCGCGAGGCCGGCGGGCTGGATTCTTCCGCCATGGAAATCTCACGAACGGCGGGCACGAGCATGGGCAACGCCCCGGGCACAGCCGTGGCCGCGGCCGACCAGGCCTCCGCGGCTGTCACCGTCGAAGGACTGGCGAAACACTACGGACGGTTCACCGCCGTCGAGGACGTGTCGTTCAGTATTCGCCGCGGAGCCGTCACCGGATTCTTCGGGCCCAATGGAGCCGGTAAGACCACGGTACTCAAGATGATCAGCGGTATCACCCGGGCGAGTGCCGGGCGGATCCTTCTGAACGGTTTCGACACGCATGCTCGTGACACCGGCACCCTGGGCGCATTCATCGAGCCCTGCGGCGCGCATCCGGGGCGCTCGGCACATGCCCACCTGCGTTCGTTGGCGACCATGGCCGGGCTGCCGGGACCACGGGTGCCCGAGGTGCTCGCGCTGGTCGGGCTGGAGAGGGACGGCCGGCGCAGGGTCGGGAGGTATTCGCTGGGTATGCGCCAGCGTCTCGGTCTCGCGGCGGCACTGCTCGCCGATCCGGACATCCTGGTGCTGGACGAGCCGACCAACGGGCTGGACCCGCAGGGGATCCGATGGCTGCGGAATCTGTTGCGTCAAAGGGCCGACGCGGGACGCACCGTCGTGCTGTCCAGCCACTCGCTGACCGAGGCGGCGCCGATAGTCGACGATGTCGTCGTCATCCACCGCGGGCGCGTCGTGCGGCAGGCTCCGATGGCTGCGATCACCCGGGGTGGAGCAACACTTGAGGACGTCTTCCTCAGCCTGACCGGCGGGGAGGGCGCGTGAGCCGGCTGGTGCGAGGTGAGCTGATCAAAGTCGCGAGCACGCGCACGGTGCTGGCGTTCGCGTCGGCCTCCGTCGCCCTGACGGCCTCCAATGTGCTGATCGTCGCGCTGGCCGCGGGGACGCTCGACGATGTGGGCGAGAAGGAGGAGGCCCTGTCCGGTATGCCGATACTGTTGCTGCTGCTCGGGGCGGTCGGTGCCGCCGGTGAGTTCCGACACCGGACCGCCGCGCCCGCGGCGCTCGCCTCGGGCGCGTCCCACGAACGCCTGCTGCTCGCGCGGGCGACGGCGTACACGATCACCGCCCTGGCCGTGGGCATGCTCATGGTGGCCGTCTCGCTGGGGGCCGGGCTGCCGCTGCTGGCCCGGCAGCCCGGCCCCGACCTGAGCGTCGGCGAGGCGACCGCGGTCGCGGTCGGCCTGCTGGGGTCGTCGGTGCTCGCGACGATGATCGGGGTCGCCGTCGGCGCGCTGCTTCGAAACCAGGTCCTGGCGGCGGTCGGAGCGCTGATCCTGACCTTCGTCGTGAACCCACTGCTCGACCGGGTGCGGGAGGGCTTGTCTGACTACACGCCACTCGGCGCGGTCGCCGTGCTGACCCGCATGGTGCACGGGCCGGCCCGCATCTCCCTGGGCGCGGCGGCGATCGTCCTGGGCGCCTGGGCAGTGGGGCTCATGGCCGTGGCTCTCGCCGGCGAACGTCGACGCGACCTGGCATGACCGTCGAGGCGGCAGGGTTGCGGCGACTGCGGGCGCGGGCGGAGGCCGTAGCGGCGGCGGTGGCGGTGGCCGTAGCGGCGGCGGCCACCCGCGTCCGCGGTGCGGGGCCGGGGGAACGGTGGGCCGCCCGGCGTGCGCTGGGTTTCGACCTCCTCGTCGCGGTGGCCGCCACGATCGCCGAGCTCAGCCTTCTCCTCAACGACGACCACCTGGCGCGGACGTCGACCGTGGTGCTGGCGGTTTCGTCCGGCGGTGCGCTCACCGCCCGCCGCCGGGCCCCGTGGCGGGTGCTGCTGGCAACGCTCGCTCTGGCCGGGGCCCTGGTCGCCACCGGTGACTCCCCCGGCGGGGTGCCCGCCCTGGTGGCGCTCTTCACCGTCGCCGAGCGTGCCGACCGGCGCCGAGCGCTCGCCGCGCTGGTGCCCACCGCCGTGCTCCTGGCCGCGCTGTCGATCGTGTCCGTCCCGGTGACGGCAGGGGTGTGGGCGCTGGGCGCCTATGCGCGGACCCACCAGCGGTATGTCCGCGCCCTGGAGGAGCGCGCCGCGGACCTCCAGCGGGAGCAGGAGCAGCTGGCCCGCATCGCGGTGCACGAGGAACGCGCGTCGATCGCCCGCGAGCTGCACGACATCGTCGCCCACTCGGTGACCGTGATGTTGATCGGTGTACGCGGCGCACGCGACGTGCTGCACACGTCGCCGGACCGGGCCGACGAGACGCTGGCGCGGGTGGAGCGGAGCGGGGAGCAGAGCCTCGTGGAACTCCGCCGGATGCTGGCGGTGCTGCGTGCCCCGGGCACCCCCGCCGACGCCCGCCCAGCGCCCTCGCTGGGAGATCTGGCCAGGCTCGTCGCCGAGTACCGTGCCGCCGGCCTGCCCGTCGAGCTACGGGTGACGGGGGAACCGCGATCCCTGCCCGACGGCCTGGAACTGTCCGCGTATCGCATCGTCGAGGAAGCGCTGACCAATGCGGTGAAGCACGCACGCCCCAGCCAGGTCGTCATCACCCTCGCCCATCGCGACCACGGCCTCGACATCGAGGTGGTCAATGACGGGGTGGCCGCCGAGCCGGCACGGACGCCGATCCTCGGTGACACCCGGAACGCACCGGTGACCGCCGCCCCGGCACGGCACGGCCTCATCGGGATGCGGGAGCGAACCTCGGTGCTCGGCGGCGAGCTGGAGTTCGGTCATCAACGCGGCGGCTGGTTCCGCGTCGCCGCCCACCTCCCGGCGGGCGGCGGAACATGAGCCTGGCCGCACCGTTCGGCGCGCCTCACGAGAGCGGAGAACCGGATTGAGCATCCGCCTGCTGATCGTGGACGACCAGGAACTGGTCCGGACCGGCCTGCGGCTGATCCTCGAGGCCCTGGCCGACTTCGAGGTGGTCGGCGAGGCCGGGGACGGCGAGGAGGCCCTCGCCCGCGCCGAGGAGCTGCGACCGGACGTCGTCCTGCTCGACATCCGCATGCCCCGCATGGACGGCGTCGAGACCACCGCCCGGCTGACCGGCGGCGGTCTCGTCCCGGCCCCGCGGGTCCTCATCCTCACCACCTTCGACCTGGACGAATACGTGTTCGGCGCGCTGCGCGCCGGCGCCGCCGGATTCCTGCTCAAGGACGCCTCCCGGGAGCGCCTGGTCGAGGCGATCCGCGTCCTGCACGCCGGCGACGCGCTGCTGTCCCCCGCCGTCACCAGGCGGCTGGTCGAGGCCTTCGCCGCCCGCACCCGCCCGCCGACGCCACCCGGCCTGCTCGACGCCCTGACGCCACGCGAGCGTGAGGTGCTGGTGCTGGTCGCCCGCGGCCTGTCGAACACCGAGATAGCCGGCCGTCTCGTCGTGACCGAGGCGACGGTGAAGAGCCACGTGGGGGCCATCCTCACCAAGCTGGGGCTGCGAGACCGGGTCCAGGCCGTGGTGCTCGCCTACGAGAACGGCATCGTCGTCGCCGGCGAACCGACCTGACCCGTCCACATCCATCCAGCGAGCGTTGGTGGGAGAGGCCTGGCCGGTGATCGCAACGGGACGCCCGGTCGTATTCTGGCGCAATGCCGGAAATCGCCGTCGAAAACCATCGGATGTCGACCGAGCTGAACAATCAGGAGGATGGTTTCCGCATCCTCCTCGACGGTAATCCGGTGGCGATGACGCTCACCGAAACAGATACCACCGTCGGCAACACCAGGACGCACACCCGCGAGATCCGCCCGCCCGGCCCCGTTGACTGGCTCCCCGGCGGCGCCCTGCTCCCCGGTGGAGCCCGGCTCAGCGGCGGCGCCTGGCTGGAAACCGCGGAAATCGAGGTCCGCCCCGGCCGTGCCGTTCACCTGTCCTTCCCCATGCTGTCCGGCGAGTCCTACAACACCGTGGTCTACCTCCAGGAAAGCCTTGTTCTGACCTTCGATCCGGCCTACACCCAGGTGGATGTCACCTGGGACCACTGGAGCGACGTCTCCACCTGATCATCACCCGGCCCGTGGACGGGCGCGGATCACGTCCCGACGGGACCAGTGCGGGCGCCCCACAGTTCGGCGATCCGTCCCTGCGCGATCCGGATGATCTCGAGGAGTTCCCCGGTGCCGTCGGTCAGCCGGGAACGGATCACCGCGCGGTCGTCCTCGGCGATCAGGTCGACGATCCGCGTGCGCAGCTCCGGTGCGGCCGTGCGCATGGCGAGCCAGCGTTCCTTGACCGCGGCGGGCCCGCGGAACTGGAGCGGGTGGCTGAAGAAGTCCACGGCGAAGATCTCGTCGACCGCCGGCAGGTCGAGTGCGTTGAAGGCGGCATGCATGCGAAGCGCGAGGCCCCGGCTCAGCTGGGCCCCGGTCAGCTCGTCGGGCGCACGGCCGGCTCCGTCGGGCGCACGGCCAGCTCCGTCGGCGAGCGCCCGCGCCAGCGGCTCGAGCCGGCCGACCGCCCGGGCCATCCCGATGTGGTCGGCGTAGTCGCGGGACTCGACGATCTGCCCGTCACGTACGCGGACCACGAACACGCACGGCACCGCGAACTCGCCGGGGTCGGCCGTCCCGGTATAGGCGAACTCCGCGACGACCACCTCGGGATCCGCCGTCCGATGCACGACCATGTTCGTCGGCGCGAACCGCCGGACGCCGGATGCTCGCCCGGCTGACCCTGCGAAGTGCTGGCGCAGCTCGGCGCGGGTACGCATCGGCTGGTCGCCCAGCGGCGCGAACGGATGCCGGACGTCCGTCCGCTCCCCGTAGAGGCCGGCGAGCATGTCGAGCTGTCGCTCCCGCTCGTCCGGCGCGAGATCACCACGGACCAGTCGGCTCACACCGTCGGCGACCATGCGAACGACGTCGGCCGGGGCAGGTGTCGGTAGCATCGAACCTCCAAAACGAAGTCTGGACTCCGGCACGTTAACGGAGTCTGGACTTCGTTTACAACGTTGCGATGGCGGAAGCTGACGGAAGTCGAGGTGGGCGGTGCGGAGGAACGCCGTGGCCAACCGCGAGCGCATCCTCGCCGCCGCCGAGGCGGTGTTCGGTGAGCACGGCGCGGCCGGCTCCACCGAGGACGTCGCGCGCCGCGCCGAAGTCGGCATCGCGACCGTGTTCCGCCACTTCCCCACCAAGGCCGCTCTGGTGGAGGCGGCTCTGGTCCGCCACTTCGACCTGCTCAACGAGCAGGCATCCGCTCTGGCTGCCCATTCCGACCCGGGGCAGGCGTTCCGGGACCTGCTGCGAAGAATGATCGAGGGCGGGGCGACGAAGCTGACCCTCGCAGCCCAGCTGCCGGACGGACAGTTCCCGCCGAGCGTCCGGCAGGAGGCAGAAAGGCTACGCGCGACCGTCGAGGTCCTCCTGGACCGTGCGGCCCGGTCAGGGGCGATCCGCCGAGACGTCGGGGCCGACGAGGTCTATCTCCTGATCCGAGGGCTCGCCCAGGCATCCGCCACCACGCCGACGACGCCACAGACCATCAGCCGGGCCATCGAGGTGGTGATCGCCGGGCTGAGCGCGTAGAGCCGGCCCTCGTCATCGTCCCGGGCAGCCGGTGTCCGCGCCGACACCGCGTCCGCCCCCGCCGCCCCTTGACCGGCTACCGCCGGTGGAACAGCTCGGGCTCCGTACGCGACGGGACGCCAGGGCGGCCAGCCCGGCCCCGGCGGTGTTGAGCAGCACATCGTCCATGGAGGACACGCGGTCCAGCGGCAGGACGTACTGCGCGATCTCGACCAGGATCGAGCAGCCCGCCGCGAGTGCCAGGATCCGCGGTGTCGACGCCAGCGCGGCGAACCGTAGCGGGGCGAGGAACCCCAGCGCCGCGAACACCAGCAGGTTGCCGACAATCTGGCCCGTCGCCGTCAGCGGCCCGGCGGCGATGATCGCGAGCAGGTCCTGCAGCGGCACCAGGCGCACCCGGGCCGGGGAAGCGGCGCCGTCCCGGCCGCCCGGCAACATGATCATCCATACCGCGGGCACCGTCCCGTAGACGATGCCCACCTCGGCGAGCGACGTCCGCCACGCGCACGCCGGCGCAGTACCGGCAGCACGGCGACGGCGGGCCAGCACCCACACGGCCAGCGCGGCCAGCGGCAGTACGGCCACGGTGATGAGTGCGACGCCGTTGAACGTGCCGACCCAGCCGTGCCATCCCCCGGCCAGGCCAGCTCTTCGGAATCCGAGAACCACAGTTCTCTTTCTCCCGGCGGGTGGTTTTCGGGAGCTGATCGGCGGACCATACCCGGCCCATATCCGGGTGCCGCTAGGAATTGCCACCATGAGGAACCAGGAGACCCGTGCAGATGACCTGAATGACAGCGCCTCGTCGTGGCACCGGCGATCCCTGCTCGGCGCACTCGTCGCCGCGCCGCTGGCCGCCGGTGGGGTGCTGGCCGCCAGCAGCTGCGGCACCACACCCGCCGCCGGCTCCGGTACCGCCGCCGGCACCACCGGTCCTGGCACCGGCACCGCCGGCACCGCCGGTGCCGCACCCGTGTCGTCAAGGCAGGACCGGATCCCGCCGGACACTCTGCCCGGCGGGTCCTACGACCGGTACGTGGCGCAGCTGGCCGCCCAGGACAAGTTCTCCGGCGTGATTCTGCTGGCGCACCGGGGCCGAACCGTGTTGTCGCGCAGCTACGGCATGGCCGACAAGGAGAAGGGGATTCGCAACCACGAGGGCGTCGCGGTCAACATCGGTTCGGCGATCAAGCCGTTCACCGCGGTGGCGATCCTGCAGCTGGTGCAGCAGGGCAAGGTGAAGCTGCCGGACCCGGTGGGCACCCATCTGTCGGGCTTCGCGAAGGAGATCTCCGAGCAGGTGACCGTCCATCACCTGCTCAGCCAGACGTCCGGTCTGAGCACCCCGGAGCTTGACCTGCGGCGCGTTTTCCAGAGCCGAGAGGAGGTGCACGACTACTACGAGCAGTGGACCCGGCAGGCGAAGCTGGTGACCGCCCCCGGTGCCGGCTCCGTGTACACCGGTGCCGGTATCGCCATGGCGGCGCAGATCGTGGAGGCGGTGACCGGCACGACGTACTGGGACTATGTGCACGAGCACGTCTTCGGGCGTGCCGGCATGACCGGGTCGGCGTTCTACACCAGGCAGCAGTGGCTCACCGACGAGCACATCGCGCACTCGTACATGCTGCAGGCCGACGGCAGCCGGGTGGACGCCGTCCGCAACCTGGACAGGAGCACCCCGAACCCGGCCGCGCCGGGCAGGAATCCGGGCCGCAGCTTCATCGGCTTCGCCGGCGACGACGGATTCGCCACCGCGCCGGACCTGGTCCGGTTCGCGCAGGCGCTGCGCGACGGCACCGTACTGGACGGGCCGTTCGCCGACCTGTTCATCGGCGCCAAGGTCCCCCAGGGAAAGGGCAAGGACGGCGGCCCCGCACCCGCCCATCCGTCATTCATGGCGTATTCGATCGCCGCCAAAATCATCAACGGCCAGTGGGTGATCGGGCACGGCGGCGGCAACGGCGGCAGTGTCGCCAACTGGCACATCTATCCGGACACCGACTGGGTCGGGGTCATTCTCGGCAACTACGACGGCGTGCCGATGCAGGAGCTCGTCGACCGCGAGATGCAGGCCATCACCGGTTAGCGCAGCCCGGTGACGCGGCAGCGAGCAGCGCCGGCAGCGCGAACCATACGTGGCCGATAGGCGCTGCTGGGGATACTCGGCGGATGCGGGTGTTGCTGGTCGAGGACGAGCGGCCGTTGGCCTCCTACATCGCGGCCGGGCTGCGCAGGCACGGCTGCGCCGTGGACGTGGCGCACGACGGCCGGCAGGCACTGGACAAATGTGACCTCACCCCGTACGACGTGGTGGTCCTGGACCGGGACCTTCCGGTGGTGCACGGCGACACCGTGTGCCGGCGGCTGGCGGAGCACGGCGCCGCCCGGGTGCTGATGCTCACCGCGTCCGGC
Organism: Frankia sp. R43; assembly: GCF_001306465.1. Classification (NCBI taxonomy): domain Bacteria; kingdom Bacillati; phylum Actinomycetota; class Actinomycetes; order Frankiales; family Frankiaceae; genus Frankia; species Frankia sp. R43. The sequence goes on from NZ_LFCW01000005.1 coordinate 772,581, forward strand.
GCGGTGTCCGACCGGGTGGACGGGCTCGCCCTGGGCGCCGACGACTACCTGGGCAAACCGTTCGCGTTCGCCGAGCTGGTCGCTCGGGTGCGTGCGCTGGCCCGGCGCAGCACCCCGGCCAGTCCGCCGGTGCTGCGCGCGCGGGACGTCGAGCTCGACCCGTCGCGGCGGACCGCCGCACGGGGCGGCCGGCTGCTGTCGCTGACCCCGAAGGAGCTCGGGGTGCTGGAACACCTGCTCGCCGCCGACGGCGTCGTGGTGAGCGCCGAAACGCTGCTGGACAAGGTGTGGGACGAGCACGCCGACCCGTTCACCAACGCCGTACGGATCACCGTCAGCACGCTGCGCCGCAAGCTCGGTGATCCACCGCTGATCGAAACGGTGACCGGCGCCGGATACCGAATCACGCCGTGATCTCGAGCCTGACCGCCCGCGGCCGGCTCACCCTGCTGTACACAGCCCTGGTGCTGGCCGCCGGGCTCCTGCTTCTGGCGCTGGCCTACTACCTGCTGCTGCGGGGCGGCCTCCAGCTGCCTCCCCCTGACCCGGACGGCGTCACCGATGGACCCCTGCGCGGGGAGGCCATCTCCGCTCTGCTGGCCCGGGCCGCGCTGGCGCTGCTGGTGGTGACCACGCTGGCCGGGCTGACCGGCTGGCTGGTGGCCGGACGGATCCTGCGGCCGATCCGGACGATCTCCGGTACCGCGAACCGGCTGTCCGCGGAGAACCTGGCTGAACGGGTTCCCGTGTGCCGGCCCACCGACGAGCTCGCGGCGCTCGCCACCGTCATCAACAGCATGTTGGACCGCATCCAGCGGGGCATCACCGAACGCGACCAGGTCCTGGACAGCCAGCGTCTGTTCGTCGCCAACGCGGCACACGAACTCCGCACCCCGCTCACCACCATGCGCACCGCCATCGACGTCACCCTCGACGGCGAACCCGACCGGGACGAGCTCGTCGCGATGGCCGGCGACATCGCCGCCGCCGTCGAGACCAGCCAGCGCACCCTGGACGGGCTGCTGATCCTGGCCCGCAGCCAGGCCGGCCCGCTGCGCCGGGCGCCCGTCGACCTGGCCTCGATCGCCGCCGCGGCGATCGACGCCGCCGACCAGACCGCCCTCGGAGCCGTCACCCTCCACGCCGACCTGCAGCCGGCACCGGCCAGCGGCGAGCCGGTGCTGCTGGAACGGATGGCCGGGAACCTGCTCGAGAACGCGCTGCGCTACAACCGCCCCGGCGGTGCCGTCACGGTGGCCACCGGCACCGCGGGCGGGCACATCTTCCTGCGGATGGTCAACACCGGCCCACCGGTCACACCGGACGAGGAACGGCGGCTGTTCGAGCCGTTCGTCCGGGGCGCCAGGCTCGACGCGGGCGGCACGCACGACGCGGACGGCATGCACGACGCGGACGGCATGCGTGGAGCCGGACTCGGGCTGTCCATCGTCCGGGCCGTCGTCACCGCCCACGACGGAGAGATCTTCAGTACCGCCCCGCCCACCGGCGGCATGGACATCGCCGTACACCTGCCGCCGGCCCTGGCCACGCCCGTCCCCGGTTGACGCCTCGGTGCGTGGTCCTCATCCCGCTGCCCGGGCGGACCCGGACCAGGGCGGCAGCGAGAGCGCCTCACCGACGGCGGCGCCCTGCATGAGATCGCACCCGGCGCCGCGCACGGCGGCCAGCTGCAGCAAGGTGTCCACGCCACGGGCGGCGACGCCCAGGTGCAGCAGGTGGGAGAAGCGCACGAGCCCGGCGATGACCGCCTCGGCCATGGCGTCATGTTCGGCGCCGTGGATGTTCTGGCTGCCGAGCCGGACACCGGCGATGCCGGCGGGAACCGTGTCCCGGGTCGTGCTTCGCAACGGCCGGACCTCGCTGAGATCGATCCAGACGGCCATTCCGGCGCCCGACAGCTCGGCGGTGATCGTGTCAAGCGTGCGGTCGCCCCGGGCGGAGAGCGTGTCGGGGATCAGGATGCCGAGGGACGGGGCCTGGAGGCCACCGGCGCCTGAGGGACAGGCGACTCGGGAAATGATGGTCTTGCGCAGCGAGGTGTCGGACAGCCCTCGTTCGGAGATTCGCAGCCACAGTTCCCGCCGGGTGCGGTCCTCCTGGCGACCGGGCTGCTGCCCGGATGCGGCCGTCGGCAGCAGGGCGGCGACGCTGTCGACCAGCCAGCGGTCGACAGCGACGGTGAGACCGGCGTTGAACGCGATCGGGTAGAGGTCGTCCGGGCCGAGCAGGCCGCGGCTCGGATGGGCCCAGTAGGGGACCGCCTCCGCGGCGACGATCACGCCGGACTGGGACACGACCGGCTCGAAACGCAGGGTCAGCTCGCCGGCGCCGAGGGCACGCCGCAGGTCGGTGGTGTCGCGCAGCCGGGTGGCCAGCGCCGCCCGGATCCGGTCGTCGTAGGCGACGACGTGCCCCGGCCCGCGACGCTTCGCCTCGTACATCGCCATGTCGGCGGCGTTGAGCAGGTCCTCGGCGTCGGTGAGGTCGGGACCCGACCGGGCAAGCCCGACGCTGCCGCTGACGCCGACTGGCCGGATCAGCTCGATGGGTGGGGTGAGCGCGGTGGCGATCACGCGTTCGCCGATGGCTCGCAGCTCATCGAGGTCGCCGATGCCGTCACAGAGCACCGCGAACTCGTCTCCCGCGAGCCTGCCGACGACGTCGCCGGGCCGGACGGCGTCGCGCAGCCGGGAGGCGACGACCCGCAGCAGCTCATCGCCGCACTTGTGCCCGAGGGTGTCGTTGATCGCCTTGAAGCCGTCCAGGTCGATGAACAACACGCCGGTGTGCCGCCCGCCGCGAGCGGCCCGGCGCAGGCTTCGGCTCAGGTGGTCCAGCAGCGCGGCCCGGTTCGGCAGACCGGTGAGCGGGTCGTGCAGTGACAGGTAGCGGGCGCCGTCCTCCATCCGGATCCGCATCGCCGCGGCACCGAGAATCGCCGCCACCGAACGGACGAACGCCTCGTTGTCGGGCGTCAGCGGGTTGGTGCGGCGGCGCACCAGGACCGTGCCGATCCGCCTGCCGGCATGGGTGACAGGCACGGTCATGTCCGCGGCTTCCGCGTCCACGGGCCGGACGTCCACGGCACCGTCGGCGTCGGGGTCGGGGCCGGGGTCGTGGCGGACGGTGACCAGGTCGGCGCCGAGCTGCTGGGTGAGGGTCCGCACGCCCACGTCCCACAGCGTGTCCTCGTCCGCGATCCGCAGGGCCTGTTGCGCGAGATCCGCGAGCGCGGTGTCGCAGGCGGTGCGCATCACCAGCTCGGCGGTCGCTCGTTCGTGCGCGGTGACATCACTGACGATGCCCGCGACGGACACAGGCCCGCCATCGGCTTCGGGCACCGGTACGAGATGCAGGTCGTACCAACGCCCGCCGGCCTTCACGACCTGGTGGGCCTGTTCCCCGTCCATCGCGCGGCGCACCAGCGCCAGGACGGCGGGCTGCTCATGGAACGCCGTGCGGACCGCGGACCCGGCCTCCTGGCGCAGTGCGACGGCAAGCTCCGCGGAGTCGGAACCACCGCTGAGCGGCACCTGCCCGTCGTGGTCGACGCGGAAGATCGAGAACGGGGTGTGGCCGAGGACGACCCGCAGCTGCCGATGAGTGGAGGCGAGCTCGGAGACGTCCTCGAACCGGGCGAGAAGGCAACGGTCACCGTCCACGGTGACCTCGGCCGTGGTCAGGAGGGCCTGAACAGCGGTGCCGTCGGGTCGGGCGATGCGCACGACCTGCGGTGCGGCGCCGGATCGAGCGAAGTCCGCCGCGGCGATTCCGTCGGCTCCATCGACTCCGTCGGCTTGCATCGGGTCGATGATCTCGCTCCAGCGTCTGCCCACGTAGTCAGCCTCGCCACATCCGACGATCTCGCGGGCGGCCGGGCTGACACTCCGGACCCGCCCGTCGTCGCGACCCACGAGAACCATGCCGGTTCGGGCCAGCCCGAACCGGTCGAACGGGCCGGCGGGCTCCAGGCCGCCGTCGCGTCCGGTCAGCGTCACCGGCAGGTCACCCACCCTCGTCTCGACCGACAGGTCCAGGCGCTCCGCTACCTGAAGTCACCATCCAGGATCATTGAGTGCCAAGTGGGTCCGTACCCGGCACCTCGAAGGCAAACCTGCCGGCCGCACATTCGACCGGGCGTGGTCCGGCCGGCACCCGCGCCAGCATCGTCACCAGCCCATCCAGCTGACGGCCGAACAGTCAGTGCACGCCACCGGCCGATCCGGGCTCTCCGGGCTCTCCGGGCTCTGGCAACAGTTGGGTGGGGCCGTAGCGCGTGAGCACCAGGCTCCTGGACACCTCGGCCAGTCGGCGCGCGTTGTCCGGGTCGAAGGTCCGCAGACTCAGATCGACCGGCTTGCCGCGGTCGATCGCGGTGAGCCGTTCGGCGGGGGGCCGGTCGATCAGCTCGACCATCGGGGCGATCGCCTGGTCGACCGATCTCGCCGCGACCCTGCCGAGAACGGTGATGATCCCGCGCGCCGGCTGCCTCAGATGGGCGACGCCACCACGCGTCGCGGTGAAACCGGGGTGATACAGCACGTACCGAGCTCTGCTGCTCGGGCTCTGCAGGAAGTTCCGGCCCAGCAGGTCGTTCGCCCGGCCGCATTGTGCCTGAACCCGCAGGATGCCATAACGGCGCTCGGCCTGGAGGTCGTCGAATTTCACCGAGCCGACCTTCAGCCCGGGCGCGGCGAAATTCATGATGACCGGGTTGTCGGCGGAATCGAGCTGAAAACGCAGGCCGTGCCCGAGCAGATAGCGACTCAGATAGTACAGACTGAAGGTGGATTCCAGCCCTTCGGGGGACTCCCGTCGGGTCCGGTTCAACCGGTTGGCGCACAGGACGAGCGCGTCGACCACCGGATGCTCACGGGCGATCACTTCGACCACCCGCTCGACGGCGGCGATGGAACTCAGGTCGACCTGGACGAAGTGGCACCGGCCAGCCGCCCCCAGCAACGCGGCGTCGGCCATCAGCGCCGCGCCCTTGGCCTCACCGCTGCCAATCACGACAACCGTGTCGCCCCGGCCGAGCCGGGCGAGCACGATGCCGCGACCCATCCCGTCGGTGCCACCGGAAACGACGACCGTCCTGCCGTCAGGATGTCGCTGCTCCATACCCGACTCCTCCCGCTGTTACCGTTCGAACCTGACACACAGGTTCAGGGCACCGTAATCGGCGCAGAATCCATCGGGAAAGAAGGAACATTAATGTTGGATACGCACATGGGTGTGCCCACGGTGCTGGCCGTGGACCTCGGATTGCCGGTCACCCCCGCGGAACACGAGGCATGCCCGATCACGGACGTGCTGCGCCGGGTCGGTGACAAGTGGAGCGTGCTGGTTGTCGTCCTGCTCGGGCGCGGGCCCCGGCGATTCAACGAGCTGCACCGTCTGGTCGAAGGCATCAGCCAGCGGATGCTCACCCGCACGCTGCGCGGCCTGGAGCGGGACGGCCTGGTGACCCGCACGGTCGCGCCGACGGTCCCGGTCACGGTCGAATACTCGTTGAGCGAGCTCGGCGTCACGCTGCTGGTGCCGCTCTCCGTTCTCACCGACTGGGTCATCACCCACCAGAACGAGATCGCGGATGCCCGCCATGAGTACGACACCTGGGACGCGATGCTGCCCGCATCCGGGCCGGCGGCCAGCGAGCAGCAGCAACAGCCGCGGCCCTGAGGCGCTCCCCGGCGGCGTCTGACCAGGCCGGTGAACCGGGCCCACGAATCGGGCCGTTACTCGGCGGTAGCGGATCCGAAGCCGGCGTCGCGGGCCCGCAGGATCACCTCGGTGCGGGTCGCCGCCTCGAGCTTGGTGAGGATCGTCGAGATCCGGTTGCGCACCGTCTTCTCGGAGAGGGACAGCCGGGCGGCGATCTGCCCGTTGGCCAGGCCGTCCGCGACGAGGTCCAGCACCCGGATCTCGGCGTCCGTCAGCTGGGGGAAGATCCGTGGTGAGAGCCCGCCGACGGCGTGGCGCACCTTGTCGGCGACCCCCGGTCCGATGACCAGCTCACCGCGCGCCACCGCCTCCAACGCTCGCGCGACGTCCGCCTTCGACGACTCCTTCAGCAGGTAGCCGCGTGCCCCCGCCTGCAGGGCCGCCTGCAGGGAGGCGGTGTCCTCGCTCATCGTCAGGACCAGGACGGACGTCCCTGGCGCCTGCTCGCCGATGCGCGCGGTGGCCTCGATGCCGCCCAGGCCCGGCATGCGCAGGTCCATGAGCACCACGTCTGGCCGGTGCAGCAGCACCGCCGCCAGCGCTGCGTTGCCGTCCGCCGTCTCGGCGACCACGGTCGCGCCCAGGTCGGCCAGCAGGCCGCGCAGCCCGTCCCGGAACAGCTCGTGATCATCGGCGATCACGACGCGCAGAGGTGTCACGCCGGGCCACCTTCGCGCAGCGGCAGCCGCGCCCGAACCACCGTGCCGCTGCCCGCGCCGATCCCGCCGCGCGCGATCGCGCCGCGCTCGATTCCGCCGCGCTCGATTCCGCCGCGCCCAGTTCCGCCCGGCTCAGTCCCGCCCGGCTCAGTTCCGCCGGTGGGGCGGGCTGATCGGGCGTCGAGGACCTCCAGGCGGCCGCCCACCTCGCTCGCCCGCTCCCGGATGCTGCGCAGCCCGATTCCCGGGACCGCGTCGGCGGCCAGGCCGCCGCCATCGTCGCGCACCTCGACCAGCAGCCACGGCGGCTCGGCCCGGACCCGGACGACGCACCGCTCGCAGCCCGAGTGCCGGACCGCGTTCGTCGCCGCCTCCGCGACGATCCGGTACGCGGCGACCTCGGTCGCGGCCGGCAGGATGAGTGCCGCCAGATCGGCCGGTGCGTCCAGGGTCACGACCGGCGCGAACGGCGCGACGGCCTGCGTCAGGGCGACCGCCAGCCCGCCCTCGTCGAGCGCGGGCGGGCGCAGATCCTCGACGATGTGCCGGATCTCGCGCACGGTGCCGCGCAGCCGGTCCCGGACCAGGGCGGCGCGCTCCGCCGCGGGGTCGTCCCGTTCCGCCAGGCCCGAGGAGATGACGTCCAGCTGCATCGCCATCGCGGCGAGCTGGGGGCCGACGCCGTCGTGCAGGTCGCGGCGCAGCCTGCGGCGTTCCTCCTCACGCGCGGTGACCAGCCGCTCCCGGCTGCGCCGCAGGTCATGCTGCGTGCTCGCCGCGTCGAGCAGGTCGCCGGCCCGCCGGGCGATGTCGTCGAGCATCGCCCGTTCCGTCTCGGTGAACTGGTCGGCCGGGTGGCGGCGGCCCACGAGCAGGGTGCCGGCGCGCCCGCGTCCGGTCCTGGCGGGCACCGGGAGCCGCTCAAGCCAGCCGACGGACGTCCCGGACTCGATCGTCGGCAGCCGGTCGTCGCTGCCTTCGACTGCTACGTAGGGCACCTTCAGAGCCTCCCGCACCCCGTCCGTGAGCTGGGAGAGCGCGTCCACCGGACCTGTGGCCAGGTCGAGCCGGCCACGCAGGACGGCGAGCACCGCGTACGGGTCACGGGCCGCGCCGAACAGCAGCCGGTCGACGAGGCGCTGCAGCTGGTCGCGGGCCGCCGCCGCGACCAGCGCCGCGACCGCGAGCACGCCGTAGGCGATCCGCCGCCCCGGCACCAGCGCGCCCGCGCCGGCGACCGTCGCCGCGTATGCCAGCAGCAGGAACGCGGTGAGCAGGCCGTACACCAGCATCCGGCTGAGCGCCGTCCCGATGTCGAACAGCCGATGGCGGACGGCGCCGACACCGATCGCGGCGACCAGCAGCACCATCCCGACGTCCATGCCGGTGGCCTGCCCGTCCGGCCCGTGCGGGAGCGCGCCGAGCAGGGTCGCGCCGACCAGGCAGGCGACCCCGAGCACCAGCCACTGCAGCCGGGCCCGCTCGACGCCGGTGGACCGGCGCAGCCGCGTCACGACCGCCAGCAGTCCGAGCAGCCCGCCGCCGAAGATGACCGCCAGGGAGGTGATCATCGTGACGTAGCGCAGCCCGGTCGCGGACTCCAGACCGTACGGGTTACGCAGCAGCGATGACACGTCCAGCTGGGTCGGGCAGAACATCCGGGCGATCAGATGGCATCCGATGGCCGCGGCGGTGGCGATGACGGGAGCCCGCCACCGCCGGGAGGGCAGCCGGCCGTCGGGGAACAGCACCGGCACCAGCCCCCACAGCACCAGGTACGGAACGTAGCCCCAGGTCGCGAACCAGGTGGCCGCCTCCTGGGCGGGCAGCCCCTGTGCACCGGAGATGCCCTGCGCACCGGGCAGCAGAGCGAGCGCCGCGTACTGGGTGGCCAGCAGGTACGGGCCGGTCAGCGCGGTCGTCAGCAGCAGCCAGCCGACCCGGTTGCGCGGCTGGTAGACCAGCACCAGGGCCGCGACCAGCGGGAACGCGATGGCGAGGACCAGATCCGCGCGGTCCAGCGCGACGTGCTCGGCCGTCCGGGCCGTGACGTAGCGGTGCAGCAGCACGGCGCCGACCGAGCAGAGGACGGACTGCAGCGCCAGCCCGACCGCGAGCACCAAGGCCACGACGGCTCCGGACGTCATCGTGGCCGCCGGCGCGGCCGGGACCGCGGGCGCGGATGCGGGCGCAGGCGCAGGCGCGGGCGCGGATGCGGGCGCAGGCGCAGGCGCGGGTGGGACCGTAGGCGCGGGCGCCGGCGGGGACGACGGCCGGGGCGGGATCCACGGCACGAGCGGGGGCGCCACCGGGTGCGGTGCCGCGCCGTCCCAGGTGCCGGATACCGGCGCAGATGCCCCCATGCACCCAGCATCACGCCAGATCGGCGCGATGTCGCGCCTGGTCAGCGCACTGTCGCGAGCCCGATCAGCGCGGTGTCGCGCGCACGTCCCGGGTGTCGCACGCACGTCCCGGGCACGGGGCGGCTGTCCCTCGTTTGCGGGACGTCGGGCGCCCGAGGCTTGTCCTCACAACGCCGGCGGCGATCGGGCCACCGGCACGAGGAGGGGACGGACCACCATGACAACCACGACAGCGCAGGTCACCCGCGGCTACCGCGACGATGTCGACGCCGGTGCGCCCACCCGAGCCCGGTGGACGTGGCTCGGTGTCGGCGCCGGGGTGCTCGGCATCGTCGCGACGATGTTCACCAGCCCGAACGTCGGCACGGACAAGGTCGGGCCGGACGCGCTGGCCAAGCTCTCCCGCGGGCAGCTCCAGCTCGGTGGCGCGCTCGGCTACGTGACGGTCGCCCTCCTGCTGGTGCTGGCCGCATCCTGGCGCGCGAAGGCGGTGACCGCGGCGCGCGGCGCCGTCGCCGCCCGGGTGGTCGCCGACGGGCTGACCGCGTCCGCCGCGGCGCTGAGCCTCGGCTACGGCTGGAAGCTGGCGCTGGCGCTGTACATGCCGGGCGGGCTCAACGAGAACGGCTTCAACACGGATGGTCAGTTCGTCTACTTCATGCTGAACGACTTCGGACCGTTCATCGGCTACCTCGGCGTCGTCGTCGCCGCGGGGGCGGTCGCCTGGCTGGGCCTGCGCGACCGGCTGGTGTCGCGGTGGCTGGGCCTGGTCAGCCTGATCCCGCCGGTCGCGGTGCTGTTCATGTCGGGTGCGCTGTCGATCGCCGGGTTCCCGGGCATCGTCGGCCCGATCTGGCTGATCGTTGCGTTCGCCGGCCTCAGCCTCGGCAAGCACCCGATCCTGGGCACCGCCCGAGTGTGACGGCTGCCCGTCAGGATGAATGTCGGCCCATCAGGATGCCGTCAGGGTACTCATCAGGGTAGCTACCCTGATGAGTACCCTGACGCCGACCAGGGCCCGGGTGGAGCCATTGCTTCCACGCAAGAATTGAGGATTTTGGCTGCCACAGCAACCGAAATCCTTACTTCTTGCGGATTACCAAACGATCTTATGCCCCACCTGCCCCTGTCGGCATGAATTGCCGGCACCGTGTCGCGACGCGAGATCCCCGTTGGATCACCAGGTGGTGGTTGGGCATGGAACTCAAAGCCCGGTATCGGTCCTGGAGCCGCCACTTCCTGCGGTCCGCCGGAACGGGCCACCGAGTCGGCGGCGCGTTCACGCGACGGGGTCATGCGACTCGCGCCGTCGTACACCGCTACCAGATCCAGCCGGTCCGGCGGCCATCGAGAAGCGGCGCCACTCCCCCGATAGAAAAAAGCAGAAAGCTCCGCGCGCGAACACCACCCCCGGTGTTTGCTGGTTATAAATAGGTGGCCTGCCGAGCAGACTCCTGTTTATCGAGCGGAGGACTGGTGAGCTGAATGGTCGACGAGGGCACCGGGCCCGTCGCGCGCGCCGACAACACCCTGCTGGCATCTCATCAGCCCGCAGCCGAGCCCGGCCGGGTCGGTACCGAACCACGCCGGAAGACCATCAGCAATCCCTATGTGCACCGTCTGCAGCGGCGCCATTTCCTGCTGTTCGACGTCGCGCCGATTCTCGGGACGGCGGTGGCGCTCGTGCTGCTGGCAGTGCGTCCCGTCGGCGCCACCGAGATCTCGCTGCTGCTGGCGATGTGGGTGGTCACCGGGCTGGGCATCACCGTCGGGTACCACCGGCTGTTCACCCATCGCTCGTTCCGGGCGACGCCTCCCCTGGCGGCGGCGCTCGTGATCGGCGGGTCGATGGCCGGGCAGGGCGGCCTCGTCTCGTGGGTCGCCATCCACCGCCGCCACCACGAGCGCAGCGATTCCGAAGGTGATCCGCACTCGCCGAACCTCGCGGGCGCAGGGCTGGCGGGCCGGCTGCGCGGGCTGGCCCATTCGCACTTCCTGTGGATGCGCCGCCATGAGTACCCGAACGTCGTCCACTACGCCCCGGACCTGATCAGGGACCGCGGGCTGATGCGGGTGGCCAGGCGCTACTACCTCTGGGTCGCGCTGGGGCTGGCACTGCCCGCGGCCGTCGGCGGACTCGTCGACCAGAGCCTGACCGGCGCGCTCTACGGGCTGCTGTGGGGTGGGCTGGTCCGCATGTTCGTCCTGGAGCACACCATCTGGGCGATCAATTCGTTTCTGCATATGTTCGGTACCCGCCCTTTCGTCTCCCGGGAAAACAGCCGGAACGGCGGGGTATTCGCCATGCTCACCTTCGGTGAATCCTGGCACAACAATCATCACGCCTTTCCCGAATCGCCGTCGTTCGGGTTGCGCTGGTATCGCCTCGACCCGGGTTACTGGTTCATCCGGACCTGCGCCGCCCTGCGCCTCGCCAGCGATCTGAAGACACCCTCCCCGCGGCGGATCTCCGCGCGCAGGACGACCGCGAACGCCGCGGTCACTCCCACCGTCACCTCCTGACTGAGGAACGAGCCACCGTGACGACAAGCCAGGAATCCATCGCGCGCTGGTGCCAAGCGTACATCGCGGACCTGCTGGGAGTGGCGCCGGACGCGGTGTCACCCACGGCGTCGTTCGACCGCCTGGGAATCGACTCGGCCGTCGCCGTCTCGCTGCTGATCGAGGTGGAGGAGCGGTACGGCGTCGACCTGCCGCCCGAGGCGCTGTTCGAGAACCCGAACATCGACGCGGTCGCCGCCTACCTGCACACGCTGACCGGGCAAGGGGCGGCTTGACCACCCAGGCGGCCGGCTCCCGGGCCACGGCCGCAGCCGGCTCCCGGGCCGCGGCCGCAGCTGCCATCCGCCACCACTACGACGTCGGCAACGAGTTCTACCGGCTGTGGCTGGACCCGTCGCTGACCTACTCGTGCGCGATGCCCGACGGCCCCGACGACGATCTCGAGGCCGCCCAGGAGCGGAAGCTGCGCTTCCACCTCGACGCCGTCAACGCCCGCGGCGCCGGAGCCGTCCTCGACATCGGCTGCGGCTGGGGTGCCGTCCTGGGACGTCTCGCCGGCACCTACCGGGTGCCGCGGGCCGTCGGGCTCACTCTCAGCGTCGAGCAGGCGGCCCACATCACCGGGATCGGTGATCCCGGGGTCGAGGTGCGTACCGAGGACTGGCGGGACTACGAGCCCGACGGCCCCTTCGACGGCATCATCTCGATCGGCGCCTTCGAGCACTTCGCCCGCCCGGACGACTCACCGGCCGAGAGGATCCGGACGTACCGGGAGTTCTTCGAGCGCACCCGGTCCTGGCTGACCGATGACGGCGCGCTGTCGCTGCAGACGATCGCCTACGCGAACATGCCCCGCGAGGCGGCCAGCACGTTCATCCAGCAGGAGATCTTCCCGGACGCCGAGCTGCCGACCCTGGCGGAGATCGCCATCGCCGCGGAGGGCCTGCTCGAGACGCGGTCGGTGCGTAACGACCGCCTGGACTACGCCTGGACCTGCGAGCGGTGGGCCAGCCGCCTGCGCGCGCACCGCGCGGAGGCGACCGCCCTCGTCGGGCCGGACGTCGTCGCCCGCTACGAGCGCTACCTGCGCATGTCCGCCCTCGGCTTCCGGATGGGCAAGATCTGTCTGTACCGACTGGTGTTCGCGCCCTACCCCCGCGGCTATGCCAGGCGAGCGGCCGCACGATGACGGCGGCGGCCGAGAGCACGACGATCCGCTTCAACCCGTTCAGCGCCGAGTTCCGCGAGGACCCGTACCCGATCTACCGGCGGCTGCGCGAACACCGCCCGGTTCACCGCACGCTGGGCATGTGGGTGCTCACCCGGCACGCCGACGTGCACGGTGTGCTGCGTGACCGCCGGTTCGGCGTCGGCGTCATCCCCGGCCAGATCGAGCGGGCGGTGGCCCGGCTCGGCCGCCACGCCGCCAGGCCCCACGGCACCAACCCCCACGACGCCAACCCGCACGACGCCAACCCGCACGACGCCAACCGCCACGACGCCAACCGCCACGACGCCGGGCCTCACGAAACCGGACCTCACGACGTGGGACGCATCGGGCGGCTGGCGGCGTCGTCCCTGGTGTTCACCGATGATCCCGAGCACGGGCGCCTGCGCGCTCTGGTCAATCGGGTGTTCACCGCCTCGGCGGTGAACACCCTGCGCCCGCGGATCAACGCCGTGGTCGACCGGCTGCTGAGCCCCGCCCTGGAGCTCGGCGGCATGGACGCCGTCGGCGACTTCGCGGCACCGCTGCCGATCGCGATCCTCGGCGACTGGATGGGCCTGCCGGACGACCTACGTGACCAGGTCGGCGGGTGGACCCACGACATCCGGTTCCTGCTCGAGCCGGGCCTGCTCAAGGCCGACGATCTCACCCGGGTGCGGGACGTCGTCGACACGTTCGTCAGCGCCCTCGGCGACGTCGTCGGCGAGCGTCGGGCCAGCCCGGGCGAGGATCTGATCAGCCGCCTGCTGGCCGCGCGGACCGGGAGCGGCGACCGGCTGGGCGACGAGGAGATCGCCTTCGTCTGCATCATGTGCTTCGTCGCGGGGCTTGCGACGACCACCTCGCTCATCGGGAACGCGCTGCTCGCGCTGCTGTCCGACCCGGCGCAGGACGCGCTGCTGCACCGCCGCCCCGAGCTGGCCCCGGACGCCGTCGCCGAGGCACTGCGCTACGACAGCCCGCTGCAGCTGACGAAGCGGCTGGCCTCGGGCGACGCCGAGCTCGGCGGGCAACGGGTGAAAGCCGGTGACGAGCTGCTGCTCTGCCTCGGCGCGGCCAACCGTGACCCGGCCGTGTTCGACCGGCCCGACAGCTTCGACATCGGTCGCGCCGGCCGTGGGCGCACCGGCGGCGGGCATCTCGCGTTCGGGCACGGGATGCACGGCTGTCTGGGCGGACCGCTGGCCCAGGCCCAGGCGGAGATCGCGCTCGAATCCCTGTACCGGCGGGCGGGACGGATCGAGCCGGCGGCGGATCAGGGCCCGGAGCCGAGCTGGCAGGCGCACAGCTTCATCATCCGCGGGCTGACCCATCTGCCCGTCGCCCTCGGGGACGTCCGTTGACCGCGGTCGAGGGCATGCCGTGGCTGCGCCTCGGCCCGGCCGAAGCAACGGAGCCGGCGGGGAGCCGGGAGCCGTCCGTGCGGCTCGTCTGCTTCCCGCACGCTGGGGCCGGCGCCACCTCCTTCGCCCGCTGGATCGGCCTGTTCCCGCCGGCGGTGATCCTGGTGCGGGCGCAGCTGCCCGGGCGGGAGGACGTCACGGCGCAGCCGCCGCTGCGGCAGGTGGGTGACGCCGTCGGAGCCCTGCTGCCGCAGGTGGCCGCACTCACCGACGGCACGGCGGGTCGCACGGAAGGCGGCGCGACGAGCGACACCGCGGGCAGCACGGCGAGCGACACAGCGAGCGGTGCGGGGCCGCTGGCGCTCTACGGGCACAGCATGGGCGCGCTGGTGGCCTTCGAACTGGCGCGGGCGCTCACCGCCGCGGGCAGGCCGCCGTCGCACCTGTTCGTCTCCGGCCGGCGGGCCCCGCACCAGCCGAGCCGCCGGCCGCCGGTCCACCGGTTCCCCGACGACGAGTTCGTGGCGGCGATGGAGGCGATGGGCGCGACCGACGGCGTCGTTCCCCGAACCAGGGCGTTCCTGCGCTACATGGTCCGGGTCACCCGCGCCGACCTGGAGCTGTCCGAGGAGTACGGCTACCGCCCGACACCGCGGCTGGGCTGCCCCATCACCGCCTTCTACGGGACGGAGGACCCGGTGGTCGACATCGACCAGGTCGAGGCCTGGCGGCACGAGACGGACGCGCCGTTCACGTTCCACACCTTCACCGGCGGCCATTTCTTCCACCAGCGGCACCGGACGGCCATCGTCACCCTCATGTCCCAGGCACTGGGCCCCGCGGACACGACCGGAGCTGTGGAAGCGACCGGAGCTGTGGACACGACCGGAGCGGTGACCGGGGCTCCGGCGTGAGCGTGAGCGTCAGCGGCCCGGAGCCGGCCGCGGCTCGTTCCCTGCCCGAGACCCTGCACGTCCGCGCCGCCACGCAGCCGACCGACCGCGCCTACGTGTTCCTCGACGACCGCGGCGAGGAGAACTGCGCGCTGACCTACGGCGAGCTGCACGCCGAGGCGCTCACCCTGAGCCGGCGGCTGGCGGACGTCGCCAGGCCGGGTGATCGGGTGCTGCTCGCCTTCGGATCAGGCCCCGAGTTCATCGTCGCCTACTTCGCCTGCCTCCACCGCGGGATCATCGCGGTGCCGGTCAACCCGCCGCGGGCCGGCCACGTGCAGAGCTCGACCCGAGCCATCGTCCGTGACTGTGATCCTGCCGCGGTGCTCACCGTCCCGGGCCTGCTCGCCTCCGTCGGCGCGGCCCTCGACGAGATCCGCCCGGGGGTGCGCCGGCTCGCGCTAGACCGGGACCGCCGCGCGGACGTCGTCACGGCGGACGCGCTCACGGCGGACGCGCTCACGGAGGGCGGCGACCTCCGGCCACCGGACCTGGAGGCCATCGCGTTCCTGCAGTACACATCCGGGTCCACCGCGGCCCCCAAGGGCGTCATGGTCACCCACGGCAACCTCGTGGCGAACCAGGAGATGATCAGGCGTGCGTTCGGGCACGACGAACGGTCGACCTTCGTCGGCTGGGCGCCCTTCTTCCACGATCAGGGGCTGATCGGGAACGTCCTGCAGCCGCTGCACATCGGGGCGACCAGCGTCCTGATGTCACCCGCGGCGTTCGTCCGCCGGCCGCTGCTGTGGCTGTCCGCGATCTCCCGCTACCGCGCCCACACCAGCGGCGGGCCGAACTTCGCCTTCGACCTCTGTGTGTCGCGCGCCGCCCGGGAGGCGGCACGGGGCCGCGACATCGGCGCCGACACCCGCACCAACGGCGACGGCGACGGCGACGGGCGGCTTGACCTGAGCAGCTGGAAGGTCGCGTTCAACGGCGCGGAACCGATCCGTGCCGAGACGCTCGCCCGGTTCGCCGAGACCTTCGCCCCGCACGGGTTCCGTCCCGAGGCGTCGTACCCGTGCTACGGCCTGGCCGAGGCGACCCTGCTGGTGACCGGCAGCCGGCCGGGCCGCGGCCCACGCACGATCACCGCGGCCCGCGACGGCCTCGCTCGGCGGAGCTACGTCCCGGCCGCGGGCGGGCTCGGGCGCGGCCAGGTGCTCGTCGGGTCGGGCCGGGTCCTGCCGGAGGAGACCGTCCGCATCGTCGACCCGGCCACCGGGCAGGTGTGCCCGCCCGGCGCGATCGGCGAGATCTGGGTGTCAGGGCCGCACATCGCGCGCGGCTACTGGCGCAACCCCGAGGCCAGCACCGCCACCTTCGAGGCCACCTGCCCGGACGACGAGCCGGGCCGCCGCTTCCTGCGCACGGGGGATCTCGGGGTGCTGGTCGACGACGAGCTCTACGTGGCGGGCCGCCTCAAAGACCTGATCATCATCAGGGGGCGCAACCTCTACCCGCAGGACATCGAGCGGACCACGGAGCAGGCACATCCCGCGGCGCGCCCCGGCCGGGTGGCCGCGTTCGCGGTTCCCGACCCGGCTGCCGGCGAGCGTCTGGTCGTCGTCGCGGAGGTCCGGGAGACGCCGGATGTCCTCCCCGACGACGTCGCGGCGTCGATCCGGGCCGCGGTGGTTCGCGAGCACGAGGTGTCGATCGGCGATCTGGTGCTCACCGGGGCGTCCGAGCTCGCGACGACCAGCAGCGGGAAGATCATGCGAGCCGCCGCCCGCGCCCGCTACCAGGACGGAGGCTTCCCGGCCTGGTCCCCCGGGGCTCGCGCCGCGAGCCAGCCGCTCGCCGCGCAACTCGACCGCTCGACACCCTGACAACCGCGGCGCGTGCTCACTCGCGCCGCAGCCGTACACAGGCCGCAGCCGTACACAGGCTGCGGTCGTACTCAGGCTGCGGTCGTGCTCAGTCCGCGGCCGTCACTCCGCGCCGAGGAGCAGGGCCGGGAAGGAGTGGTCCTGCCAGATCAGCCGGGATCGCTCCTCCGGGTAGGCGGTGACGGCGCAGGAGACGTCGAAGAGCTGGGTGAGGCGCCGGTCGCGGTCGTAGGCCGGCCAGCCGGGGTCACCCCCGGTGGCGAAGGCGGTCCAGGCGGTCCGCATCCGGGCCGACAGGGCCGTCGCCTCGGCGGAGGGGCTGTCACCGATCAGCAGGGCTGGCTGGCCGCTGGTGAGGTTGCCGAAAACGAGCGGCACATCGAGGCCGTGGCAGGCTCCGAACGCGCCGCCCATCCCCGGGGCCGGCCAGGTCAGCTCGTAGAGATGCACCCGGCCACCGGCCGCGGCCTGCGCCTCGGCGAGGTGCAGGGTGGGCATCCGGAACAGCCAGTCGGAGTGCACCAGTTCGTAGAGCTGGTCGGGGCTCGCGTCCGGGTAGGCGCCGCGGTAGCGGTGGGCGCCGTCCGGGCCGGGGGCGAAGACCTGAAGCGCGGTCTCCGCCTGTTCGGGGGTCACCTGGCCGAGCAGGCCGGTGAAGGCGGTGAACAGCCGCTGCTCGTCGCGGGTGTGGCCGGCCAGCAGGTCGACGTCCCGGCTGCTGCCGGATGCCACGGCCTGCCACGGGGTGACCGGCAGGACGTCGCCGTCGACGACCGGCGCGAACAGGATCGATCGCTGTGCGGGCTGGCCCCAGCGCTGCGCCCGGGTGGTCAGCGTCGCGGCGACGGCGTCACCGGCGAGGGCCAGCAGCGCCGGGTCCGCCGTGGCGAGGTCCGCCGAGGTGGGACGCAGTCCGAGCTCGGCGGCGCAGGCGGCGGCGATGTCGGCGGCGAGCTGGGGCGAGAAGAAGGTGCCCGGCACGCTCTGGGCGATGGCTCGGCGGAACAGCCCGGCCGCCCGGGGCATGGCCAGCAGGGCGGCGACCGATCCGCCACCGGCGGACTCGCCGAAGACCGTGACATCGTCCGGGTCGCCACCGAAGGAGGCGATGTTGTCGCGCACCCATTCCAGGGCTGCGACCTGGTCGAGCAGGCCCCGGTTGGAAGGTGCTCCCGCGAGCTGGGCGAAGCCCTCCATCCCGACGCGGTAGTTGAAGGTCACCACGACCACGCCACCGTCGCGCGCCAGTCGGCCGCCGTCGAACTCGGGCTGGCTGGACACGCCGATCGTGTACGCGCCGCCGTGGATCCACACCATCACCGGCAGCGTCGCGGCCGGGTCGGCCTCGGGCGACCAGACGTTGACCGTCAGCCAGTCGTCGCCCGCCACACCCTGGGCCCCCGAGTCCTGGGCACCCGTGCCCTGGCCGAGCATGTCGGTCTGCGGCGGCGGGGGGCCGTACGAAAGGGCGGGCCGCACCCCGTCCCAGCTCGCGGCCGGCCGCGGTGCGGCGAAGCGAAGCCGGCCGACCGGCGGCGCGGCGTAGGGGATGCCGCGGAAGACCGCGACGCCCGACTCCAGGCTGCCGCGCAGCGCCCCACCCGCCACGCGGACCTCGGGCCGGGGCCCGGCTGACGCCGTCCCGCTGTCAGCGGTCGCCATGGTTTCTCCGGTGCGGGCGCCGTGTGCTCGATCGCTTACCTGCACGGAGGAATCATCACGCGGGGCCGGCACGCTTCGCCAACCATTTACCCGCCGCGCATCACCACACCTGCCCACCCGGGCCAGCCTCAGCCGGACCCGCCGGGTCAGCCTCCGCCGATCGTGCTCGAGGGCACAGGGGGCGTCGGGGTCGTCGACGGCGCCGCGGATGCGCAGGTGATCGTGGCACTGGCGCGGTATGCCGGGGATACGAAGGTGATCTGCCCGTTCTCGTAGATCTCGATCTCATCCGTGTTCGTGGTGGTCTCCCCGGGAGCGCCGTCCACGGTCATCGTGAAGCTGACGGTCTGCGTCCCGGCGCCGCTGAAGGTCAGCGACTGCGCCCCGGGCCCGTGGTTGCGCCAGGCCCACGTGGCGGTGCCCGCGCCGTTCGCGGTCACCGTGCCGGTGAAGGTGAGCGTCAGCGGGCAGGTGTAGGTACCCGATCCCGGGCTGACGGAGGCGCGTCCGGCGGTGGCCTTGAACTGGGCCCCGACGGTGACGGTGGCCGTATCCGTCGCGGTCACCCCGGAACCGTCCCTGATCGCGGTCAGGGTGACGGTGTAGGTGCCCGGCGCCGTGTAGGTGTGGGTGGCCGAGGAACCAGCTGCCGCCGGGCTCCCATCGCCGAAAGTGATGCGGTAGCTCAGGTGCGGGTCAACGAGGTAACGGATGGTGTCCTCGGCTGTCACGGTGAGCGGCGCCTCGCCGGAGGTCGGTGTCACGGCCAGCGACGCCTGCGGCGGGCCGCAGTCACCGTCCGTGCGCGCCGCGACCTGGTGCGGCTGGGATCGCGCGGTCGCGCCGTTCGCCGCGGACACCGTGCCCACCAGGGTGAAGGCGTCGCATCCTGTGACGTCGACCCGGAACGCGCCGCCGCCGAGGGCGCTGACCGTCGTGCCCGTCGCCGGTGACGCGTCCAGGGCGTAACGGGTCACGGCGGCGCCCGCTCCGGTACCAGGGCGAACCCTGACGTCCAGGGAGGTGGTGGACGTCTGCGCGACGTCGAGGGTGGGTGTCGCCGGGTTGGCGGGCTGATCGGGCTGCGGCTGGGTCCGAGTCGGGTCGGGGTCTGGTTGAGGCGGGGTGCCCGTGGAAGTGCCGGGGGGTGGGGTGCGCGACGGGTCGGGCTTCGTGGGAGGCGCCTGGTCCACCACGTTGATCGTGCTGCTGACCTGGACCTGCTCGCCGCTGGCGAGCCCGGCCCGAATGGTCACCGGGTAGCTGCCCGGCCGTGCCCAGGTGTGCGACACCTCCGCTCCCGCCGCGGTACCCGCGTCATCGCCGAACGACCACCGCACCGAGGCCAGCCTCGCCCCGTTGGAGGCGATCGCACGCAGCACCACCGGGCGGCCGGCTGTCGCCGGATTCGTCGAGGTCTGGATCTGCACGGCGGATCGATCACGATCCGGCGTGCCGGAGACGGTCGGCGTCGGTGGCCGTGGCGACGCTGTGCCGGTCGGTGGGGTGGTGGGCTTCGAGGAGTCCCCGGAGCCACCGGAGCCACCGGAGCCGCCGGAGCCCTGCGTGTCTTCCGCGCCGCCGCTGCCTCCGGAGAACAGGTTGTCCCCGGGCCGGTCGGGGTTGTACTTCTGGATGGGGATGGTCTGGCCGGTCAGGGACAGGACTCCGGCGCGGGCGCTGGCGGGGTCGTTGTAGAACACGAACGGCCCGCTGGGAACAAGGTCGAACGGCGTGTCCGGGTCGAGGACGTCGGCGTGCGTCACGGTGTCGGGGTGGGCCAGGTCCGCGATATGGACCTGGCCGGTGGTGAAGTCGGGGATGAAGACCCGGCCCGCGGCCTCCGTGGGTGCGCCGAGGGTGTGCCCCGCGGCGTCGAGGTCGATCGCGGTGTCACACCGGTTGCTGTCCAGGTCGCTGACGAGGAGAACACCTCGCTGCCCGGAGGCGGCATACACCCGGGACGCGGCCGCGGATCCGGTCAGTACGGCGGTGTCGTCCCGCGCGCCGCCGGCCAGGCAGGTCGGCCCCCCGAAGGTGCCGTCGTCGTGCAACGGACGCACGGCATCCCCGTCGACGACGACGGCTCGCCCGCCGACCTCGAGCAGCCGGGCCGCCGGTGACGCGACGGCCCCCGTGCGGGGTACCGCCGGGCCCGTGCCGGCGCTGTCCAGGGAGACGATCCGGCCCGAGCCGGCGTCGACCAGCCACAGCCGGCCGGTCGCGTCCACCACGCCGCCGCCGGGCCCGATCCGTGACACGACGGACTGCGGCTGGCCCGCGCTCAGCGTCCGGGAGTCGGCGCTGGTCACCAGCCCGGTCTGCTCGGCGAAGACGTACGCGCGACGCGGGCCGGCGAAGACCCGCAGCCGCTGGCCCGGCCGGGCGAAACGCACCGGCTTGGAGACCTCGTAGGAGGCGCTGTCCACCCGCACCACCGTGCCGGTGGACGTGTCAGCGACCAGCGTCTGGGCACTGGTCGAGGCGGCGGACAGATCCGAGCCCGGGTCGGCGACCCTGACCTGGGTGATCAGCTGCCCGGAGGAGCCGTCCACCAGCGCGGCCTGGCCGACCGCGGAGGACACCAGCCACGCCGACCCGCTGTCCAGCGACACCCGCAGCGCCCGGTCGTCATGACTCGACACGACCACCACCGCCACCGCGGCGATCGCGAGGATGGCGCAGGTCACCGCCAGCCGCATGCCACGATCGGCCGACCGTCGCATCCCCACGCTCGTGTTCACCTTGGCCCCGCAGCAAGCTGTCAGCCCGTGGCGTGCGTACCGCCGCAGGAAATTCCCCCGGTTAGTGCGGCCCTGCGACCCGCGACGCCCGAGTTTCTCCGGATTCCGGTCCGCCTGCGCAGTGGCCGCTTCGTCTGCGATTCCGATTCAGAATCAGAATCACGGGCGCCGATCCGGCCGTCAATGTCCTTTCGGGCAGTCCCCCGGGCCATATGTTCCGCATGTTCCGCGCGCGCGGGTGGCAGGACGGCTCCGGCGGTTGACTCTCCAGTTGGTGGAGGCCCGATGATCGGGTTCATGATGATCGGCGAGCTTGCGGCGCGTACCGGGCTGTCGGTACGGACACTGCGGTTCTACGCCGACGCCGAGGTGCTGCCCGCGCAGGGACGTACGACGGCGGGGTACCGGCTGTTCGGGCCTGAGGCCGTCGCCCGTGCGCGCCTGATCCGTACCCTGCGCGAGCTCGGCGTCGGTCTGGACGACATCAGGGAGGTGCTCGGCGCCGAGACCTCACTGGACGAGGTGGCCGCCCGGCACGTCCGCGCCCTTGACGCCCAGATCCGCGTGCTGCGGCTGCAGCGTGCGGTGCTGCGCGCCTTCATCGGTTCCACCGACCCAGAGGAGCTGCGACGGATGACCGACCTCACCAACATGACCGACGAAGAGCGTCGCCGGATCGTCGAGGAGTATCTCGACGCCGTCTTCGGTGACAGCCCGAGCGCCGTCGCCGACAGGATGGCGATGGGTGCACCCGAGCTGCCCGAGGATCCGACCCCGGAGCAGGTCGTGGCCTGGGTGGAGATCGCCGAGCTGCTGCGGGATCCCGACTTCATCGCCACCAGCCGGCGGATGGCGCAGCGGGCCCGGGCCGAGGGGCCGGAGCCGGACGTGGCGCAGTTCGATGTCGGCAAGGCCGTCGGCGAGCTCGCCGGCCCCGCCGCGAGGGCCGGTGTCGACCCTGCCGCGCCTGAGGCTCGGACGATCGTCGAGCGTCTCGAAGCGCTTGGCCCGACCCCGCCGGAGGACCGCACGCGGGTGGCCGACCGGATCGAGGCCTTCACCGACCGCCGCGTCGGCCGTTACTGGACGCTCGTCGGCATCATCAACGGCTGGGCGCCCAGCCAGGCGCCCGACGACATCATCGACGCCTGGGAGTGGTACTCCCGGGCGCTGCGCGCCCACGCCTGAGCGGAGATCACCGGGTGTTGCCACACCCGACTACTACGCCATACGATGCATCGCATGGCGAGATTCGGGCGGGACGAGGGCTTGGCCCGCTTCGGCGAGCCGGGCGTACTCGTCCTGCTGTCACTGAGCGAGGGCCCCAAGCACGGCTACGCGATCACCACCGATGTGCTGGAACAGACCGGGGTCCGGCTCGGGCCCGGCACCCTGTACGGCTCGCTGACCAAGCTGGTGGAACGCGGCCTGATCGCCGCGCTGCCCAGCGACGACCGCCGCCGCCCCTACGAGATCACGGCAGCGGGACGGGCTGCCCTCGCCGCCCAGCTGGCGACCTGGTCCCGGGTCGTCCACACCGGGCAGATCCGGCTGGCCCAGGCGTGAGCATCGCGAGGCGTTCCCTTCTCGCCCTGTGCCCCAGACGGTGGCGGGCGCACTACGGCGACGAGTTCGCCGCGCTCCTCCAGGACACTCCGCTGACCTTCGCCGTCGTCCTCGACGTCCTTCGCCTGGCCGCCGGGCTCCACCTCCGGGGCAGGCCGCGGCTCACCCGGCTTACCGGCTCGACACTCGCCACCGCCGCCGTGGAGGCAGCCGCCGTACGAGCCGAGCTGACCGACAACATCCTGTGGGCACCGACGACACCGCTGCGGGCACTGGCCCTGGTCGCGGTCCTGATGCCGACGGCACTGCTGGTCGGCTCCGCCGCCGTGCGCCACGCCCGGCACCGCGGGCAGGCGTCGCCATGACGGGGCTCGCCGTGGCCGCCGCGGTCACCGCCGGCCTGATCATGGTGGGTCTGGTGGCGGCACGCCGGCCGGCGCCGCGGCCTGCCACCGGCTGGGCCACCCGGCTACGGCGCATCGCCCTACACCTTCTCCTGCTGGCCGTCGGCGCCGTTCTTGTCGCCCGGGCCGGATACATCCTCGCCACGGAACACCCCGGCGACCCGGGGACGTATCAGGACGACTGGGGCGGCCCCTACTACGCGGGCTACGTGATCGTGCACGTCGGCCCGGCCATCCTCGCACTGTTCCTGATCTACCTGGCCGTTCGCCGCGGCCTGCAGGGGACGTCGACGGCCGTTCGGCGATCGATAGAGCGGCCGAGAGCCTGGCCCGCACGGTCGTCGACCGCATCTGACCCGCGTTCACCCGTCGCCGACCACCACGAGACACCAACAAGCAGGAGTCATCGTTAATGCGCGCATCGTAGCCTAACGCAATCAAAGGGGCTTGACGGGCTCGTGTTAGGCTCGTGTTAGGCTCGTGTTAGGCTCTGGAGGTCATGGCGTGCAGGCTGCGGAACTGGCCGAGATCGTCGCCTCTCTCCGCCGGATCGGCCGGGATGACGCGGGTCTTGAGGTAAAGCGGGCGTCAACTGGCAAGTTGCCCAGCGAAACGATTCAGACGCTGTGCGCCTTCGCGAACACGCCGGGTGGCGGCACCCTGATCCTGGGTCTCGACGAGGCGCAGGGGTTCGCGACGACTGGCTGCGAGCACGCCGCGAAGCTCGCCGGCGACATCGCAAGCCTGTGCCGGGACGCTCTTGTACCACCACTCGCACCCGTGATCAGCCTGCCGGAGTTCGAGAACATGACGCTGGTCGTCGCAGAAGTGCCGGAGCTCGACCCCGCGGACAAGCCCTGCTACCTCCGAGGGAAGGGCCAGCCCAACGGCTCGTACATCCGCATCTCGGACGGAGATCATCGACTCACCTCCTACGAGGTCAGTCAACTACTGATCAATCGGGGCCAGCCGGCCTTCGACAGGGAACCCGTCGAAGAGGCCCGGCGTGCCGACCTGGACGGCGAGCTCGTCGCGGACTATCTGCGCGAGCTCCGCCGGTCCCGGCCAGCGCTGGCCCGACGGGACGACGAGGATCTGCTTCATCGGTGCGGAGTGCTTGTAAGGAGCGCTCCTGACGACCAGAGACTCGTCCCGTCGCTGGGCGGACTGCTCGCACTGGGCCTGGACCCGCAGGGTTTCGACGCACTGCGCGCCTGCTCGATCACCGTGACCGTGTATCCCACGACGCGCAAGGGAGAGCCCGGCCCGGATGGCCAGCGCTTCCTGGACGACAAGATTCTCGAAGGTCCTGCCCCCGTCCTGCTCGAAGAGGTGTTCACGGTCCTGCTCGCCCGCATGAGCAGACGCGGCATGGTGCAGGGACTCGGCCGGGAGGATCGCTGGGAATACCCACCAGAAGCCCTCCGTGAGATCTTGGTGAATGCCGTGGCCCACCGCGACTACAGCCCGATGTCCCGAGGAACACGCATTCAGGTGGAGATGTACCCCGATCGACTCGAGGTGATTTCACCGGGTGGCCTCTTCGGGCCGGTCACCATCGACCGCCTGGGAGACACGAACATCGCCTCAGCGCGAAACAGGGTGCTCGTTGACATTCTCGAGAGCGTTCGCCTCCACCGAGACCGGAGGGCACTGTGCGAGGGACGGGCGACCGGCATCCCCACCGTTCTCAACAGCCTTCGCCAGGCCGGACTCGCACCACCCAGCTTCAAAGACCACATCAGCGAATTCAGGGTCATCGTGCCGAACAGGACCCTGCTCGACGAAGGTACCCGGGCCTGGCTGCACTCGCTGGGTCAGCCGGGAATTTCGTCGACCCAGGAGATGGCCCTCGCGATCCTCAGGACTGGCCGCGCCATGACGACCGACGAGTACCGCATCGAACTCGCGGTAGACAGCAAGGTAGCCCGGCGCGAGCTCGCCGATCTTGTCCAGCGTGGCCTGGTCAGAATGGTGAACCAGCGCCGATGGGCACGGTACGTCCTGGACGACACAGCCGAGGATCCACATCCGACGCTTTTCTCCGACGAGCCCGGTCCCGAGCCGGCACACGCAGCTGTGACACCCGCCAGACCCGGGACGATCCTCGCACTGCGCAAACAGCGGGTTCTGGAACTTCTGGCTGCCGAGTCACCGCTGAGCCGAGCGGAGATCGCCACACGGCTTTCCCTCACCAATCGACAGGCCACCTATGCCCTGACCAGACTGACCTCCGACGGCCTGATCGACAGAACGACGAAGACACACAGCGATCCCCATGCGACATATCGCCTTGCGAAGCCGCCGAGCTGAGTCTCGCGTCAGCTCCACGTGCCGGCATCATCCGGCTGGGCAGTTTTCTCCTCCACCCCGGTCTGACTGCCCGCGGAGCCATGGTTGGCGTAGCCGGGGCCTGCGGCCGACACTGTGTGCGTGTTCGGCGAGGACCCCAGAGCGGTCTACCGGCGTCTGCGCGCAGCGCATCTGAGCGCTGTACGGGCCGCGCTCGAGGACCATGCGGCACGGCTCACGTGGCCGCGCCAGCGGATCGAGGACTACCGCACGGAACGGCTCCGGTCGTTGCTGGGTCTCGCGCGCGAGCACTCGCCCTTCCACGCGGCCCGGATGGCCGACATCGACCCGGCCACGGCGACGGTTGACGACCTCGCGCGACTGCCGGCCATGACCAAGCAGGACGTCCAGAGCAACTGGGACGCGATAGTCACCACGCCGGATATCGACCGGGCAGGCGCGGAACGGGTGCTGGCCCAGCAGGGCTGGTTCTCCTACACGCCCACCGGACTGCAGGTTTTCAGCTCGGGCGGCTCAAGTGGTGTGCGCGGCGTCTACATCTGGGACTGGGAGCAGTTCATCACGCTCGCCTGTCTCGCCTGGCGATGGCAGGTGCGGGGCGAGCGAGCATCAGCCGACTCGGACCGCGCTGCCGACTCGGACCGCGCTGCGGGCCCGGCGGGCCCGGCCGGTCGGCCGGCGCGGCTGGCCGTGCTGGAGGCCGGCGAGCCGCCGCACGCCAGCACGCCGCTGTTCGACGTCGCGACCGGGCCGTCGACGCGGACCTTCGTGATCCCGACGACGGCCCCGTTCGATCAGATCCTGCGCGCGGTGAGGGAGGCACGGCCGACCCATCTCGTCGGCTATGCCTCGGTGATCGGCCGTCTCGCCCGGGCCGCGAACGCGGGAGAGCTCGACATCCGGCCGGTTCGGGTGAGCACCAACTCCGAGCCGCTCAGCGCCCAGGACCGCGACGCCATCGACGCCGCCTGGGGCGTCCCCGTCCACAACCTGTGGGGTTCGACGGAGATCGGCGTCCAGGCCGTCGGCTGCGGCCACCCCGACGGCGACGGCCTGCACATCTGCTCGGACGAGGTGATCCTCGAGCGGGTCGATGCGGCCGGGCGGCCGGTCGCCCCCGACGAGCCGGCGGCGCGCACACTCGCGACCGGACTGGCGGGGCGAACCTTCCCGTTTATCCGTTACGACCTGGGCGACGAGATCACGATGCTGCCTGGCCGCTGTGCGTGCGGGAGTTCGATGCCGCGCGTCGCCGACATCGTCGGCCGGCGTGACGACGACTTCCGCTACGGGCGGCGAACGGTCCCGGCGAGCGTGTTCCGGCATGTGCTGGGCACCGACCCGCTGATCTCGGAGTACCAGGTGCGCCAGACCGCTGGTGGGGCGGATGTGCTGGTGGTCGGGTCACCCGACACCACCGCGGTGGCCACGGCGCTGGCCCGCTCGCTACGGCCCTACGGTCTCCCGGATGCCGACATAGGCGTGACCACCGTTGCGCGGATCCCCCGGCACGCCTCGACAGGCAAGCTCAAGCGGTTCGTCGCCCTGAGTGGCTAGCTCACGTTTCGCCTCATACCGGAGACTGCCACGGAGGGAACGACGCCGCCGTCCTGTATCGGGCCGGAGAATGCCACGTCGGATTCTCGCCAGCATTGTTCGGCACGCAGGAACTAGCCTGCAAGGAAATACGCCGGAGATCCTGGAGATCCGAATGCCCACCATCGTTCTCATCACTGGCGGCAGCCGAGGCCTGGGGTATGCGACCGCCGCGCATCTGAGCCGATCGGGCTCCGCTGTAATCATTGGAGCGCGCCGGGAGACAGCAGCGCGCACGGCCGTCGAGGCACTGGGCGCAAACCGCGGGACCGTGGACTGGGTGGAACTCGACGTCACCAGGCCGGCAACCGTGAGATCCGCCGCAGCCGCCGTCCAGGAGCGATACGGCCGTCTCGACGTGCTGGTCAACAACGCGGGCGTTCTCCCCGAGGCCACCGACACCAGCACCCACGACCTCGCGGACCCGGACACGTTCCGGCAAACGTTCGAGACAAATGTTTTCGGCGTGGTAACGGTAACCGAGATATTCCTTCCGCTACTGCGACGAAGCAGCGCCGGCCGGATTGTCAACGTGTCCTCGACGATGGGCTCGCTCGCCGATCAGAACAACTCGCAGTCTCCGTACTACTCGATGTTCCTGCCCGCGTACCGGAGCTCGAAGGCCGCGCTCAACAGCCTCACGATCGAGCTGGCGAAGCACCTCAAGGACACCTCCATCAAGGTCACGACCGTGTGCCCGGGCTTCGTCCAGACGGAGTTGACCCCGATGAACCGCCAGCTGGCGCCGCTGACCGCCGACGAAGCCGCGCACGTCGTGGTCAGCGCCGCGACACTGCCCGCCGACGCCGAGACGGGCACCTTCGTCGACGCCGACGGCCCCGTCGCCTGGTAGACCGTCCGATTCCTCCGGGCCCTCTCATCAGGAGATGTTCGGGCGGAAGATGTTCGGGCGGGCACGTCAAGACGGCTCGGTCGGCTCCGACCAGGTGGTCGGCGGGCCCAGCCGGGGCTCGCGAACCACGAGGAGCAACCCATGAAGTTCGTGATCAGCCTGGTTATCAACCCAGCCCTGCTGGACGTCCTGACCGAGGAGGAGAAGGCGGCGGTCGGTGACGGCCACAGCAGGCTCATCGAGGCGATGAAGAAGTCCGGCGAGCTGATCACCGGACTCGCGCTGGTCGACCCGGCGCAGGCCGCCGTGGTGGCCGTGCGCGACAGCCAGCGGGTGGTGACCGACGGGCCCTTCGTCGAGTCCAAGGAGTATCTGGGCGGCTTCTACCTGATCGATGTCGAGAACAAGGAGCGGGCGATCGAGCTGGCGGCGCAGATCCCGGACGCCGCGATCGAGGGCCTGGGTGTCGAGGTGCGGCAGGTGATGTTCGCCGACGGACAATTGGACGTATGACCGCACCAGCGATCGAGGACCTGCTGCGTGAGATCGCGCCGCAGGTCCTCGGCACCCTGGCACGTCGGCACGGGCAGTTCGAAGGATGCGAGGACGCCGTGCAGGAGGCCTCCCTCGCCGCCACCGTGCAGTGGCCGGCTGAGGGGGTGCCGGACAACCCGCGCGGCTGGCTGATGACGGTTGCGTCCCGGCGGCTCATCGACCAGATGCGCAGTGACCACGCGCGCCGCGAGCGGGAGAGCGCGACGGCCACCGAGCCGGTGCCCGAGGACGTTCCGGACAACGACGACACGCTCGTCCTGCTTTTCCTGTGCTGCCATCCGACGCTGACGCCCGCCTCCCAGACCGCGCTGACGCTGCGGGCGGTCGGCGGTCTGACCACCGCCGAGATCGCCCGCGCGTTCCTGGTGCCCGAGGCCACGATGGCGGCCAGGATCAGTCGCGCCAAGCAGCGCATCAGGGCCGCCGGCAGCTCGTTCAGCCTGCCGGGCGGCGCGGAGCACGCCGAGCGGCTACGGGTCGTCCTGCACGTGCTCTACCTGATCTTCAACGAGGGCTACGTCGCCTCGTCGGGCAGCGAGCTGCACCGCGCCGACCTCGCGCACGAGGCGATCCGGCTGACCCGGATGGTGCACGCCCAGCTGCCCGAGGACAGCGAGGTGACGGGGCTGCTCGCCCTGATGCTGCTGACCCACTCCCGCCGCCAGGCCCGGGCGACGGCGGCCGGCGACCTGGTGCCACTGGACGAACAGGACCGCGCGAGGTGGGACCGCGGGATGGTCGACGAGGGCACCGAGCTGGCCGCGGCGTCGCTGGCCGGGCCGGCCCTGGGGCCCTACCAGCTGCAGGCCGCCATCGCCGCCACGCACGCCGACGCGGCCACGGCCGCCGAGACCAACTGGCCGCAGGTGCACGCCCTCTATCTGATCCTGGAACGGATCGCACCCAACCCGATGGTCACCCTCAACCGGGCGATCGCGCTCGCCGAGACCAAGGGCCCGCCGGCCGGTCTGGAGCTGCTGGCGACCCTGGACGGTGACGAGCGGATGGCCGGGCATCACCGTCTGCTGTCCGTCCGGGCGCATCTGCTGGAGCGGAACGGCGACCCGGCCGGGGCGTACGAGCACTACCGGAGGGCCGCACGGGCCACCGCCAGCCTCGCCGAGCAGCGCTACCTCGAAGCCCGGGCCAGCCGAGTACGGCTGCGGCAACCGCGGGACCTCACGGCGGGCGCGGGGGCGGCGCTCCCGCCAGATGGCGGGTCAGCGGGCCAGGCAGGCGATCAGTAGCCAGCGGCCACGCTGGCCGCCGCCGGCGACCTTGGCGTACGCCGTGGCCGCGTCGGCCAGCGGTACCTGACCGGCCACCCGCGGTTCCAGGACTCCGGCGGCGGCGAGGGCGAGCAGCGGTCCTCGTCGGTCAGCGGTCCTCGTCGGTCAGCGGTCCTCGTCGGTCAGCGGTCCTCGTCGGTCAGCGGCTCTCGCGGTCGAGTACGCGCACCCGGGCGATCGCGCGGTCCCGCTCCGGGCCCGCGGGCAGCAGGTCCCGGCATCGGCGCCAGAGGGCGAGGTCGTCCGCGGCGACCGGGCCCTCGACCCAGCGCAGCAGCAGGATCGGATCACCGTTGCGCTCCAGGGCCGCCCGCACCTCCTGCGCCATCCGCAGGCGCACGGTGGCGACCCCCGGGGAGCCGGAGCGCGCGAGCAACGGTGCGCGCCACAGGGTGATGGCCGCCGCGGGGTCGCCGGCGGCCAGCGCCCGCCGGACGTCGTCCACGTCGGTGGTGAGCGCCCCCGGGGCGAGCCGGTACGGACGCGAACGCAGCGCCTCGGGCCCGAGGACCCGCCGTAGCCGCGAAAGCTCGGCACGGACCGTCACCTCGTCGAGGTCCCGCTCGTCGAGCAGGACGGCGAGCCGGCCGGCGCTGCATCCCTGCGGATGCTCGGCGAGCAGGAGCATCAGCTCCGCATGGCGCAGGCTGACCCGCCTGGTGCGCCCGTGCTGGGACAGCGTCGGCCCACCCGGGTCGAGAACGGACAGACGCAGCGGCTGCTCGGCTGCACGACGCACGCCCTCGTCTCGGTGCTGCCGCAGCAGCAGCTCGCGTTCCACCGCGGCGGCGGTGGCCCGGACGAGCGCCAGCGCCCCGGGAGAGGCGGCCCGCTCGTCGCCGGTCACGTCGAGCGCGCCCAGCAGCGCACCGCCCACCGGATCGCGGACCGGCATCGCCGAGCAGCTCCACGGCTGCACGGGACGGGCCCAGTGCTCGGCGGCCACCACCCGCATGCCGACCCCGAGCGCCAACGCCAGGCCGGGAGCGTTCGTGCCGGCGTGTTGCTCGTCCCAGCGGGCCCCGGCGACGAACCGCATCCGCTCGGCCCGGCGGCAGGCGGCCGGGTCGCCTTCCACCCAGAGCAGCATGCCGGCGGCGTCGCTCACCGCGACGATCATCTCGTCGGACGCCGCATGCTCGACCAGCAGGTCGCGCACCACCGGCATCGCCTGCCCCAGCGGGTGCGACGCCCGGTAGTCCTCCAGCGCGTCGTCGACGAGATCGACGGGCGGGACGGTGGCTTCCGGGTCCACCCCGAAGGTGCGGGAGCGTGTCCAGGATTCCAGTACCTCGGGGCGCACCTGGCCGAGCGCCTGCTCGCCACCGCCAGGCGCACGACGGTCGGCCGCGGCGGCGGTGCGGACCCCGGTGAGCAGCTGCTCCTGCGCGACCCGGCGCCCGTCGCACCCGTTGGTCATGGAGACCTCCCCCCGACAGGGTGGCGCGAACCGGATCAGTGGGCAAGGGGCCGCTGGCACCCCGGCCGTGTTGCAACGGTGTTGCAACGTTCACCGATCTAGCGTGCACGCAGCCGGCGTCACGGTGACCGGCCTCACATCGCAGAGGGAGCGCTCGAGATGACCATCTACGCCCGCCCTGGCGAACCGGGCTCGCCAGTCCGCTACGCGTCGCGCTACGACAACATCATCGGTGGCGAGTACGTGCCGCCGGTGAAGGGCCGGTACTTCGAGAACCCGAGCCCGGTCACCGGCCAGGCCTTCACCGAGATCGCCCGCTCCAGCGCCGAGGACGTCGAGAAGGCCCTCGACGCCGCCCATGCGGCCGCACCCGCGTGGGGGAAGACGGCGGTGGCCGCCCGCGCCGACATCCTCAACAGGATCGCCGACCGGATGGAGGCGAATCTCGAGCTGCTGGCGGTCGGTGAGACCTGGGACAACGGCAAGCCGGTCCGCGAGACGCTGGCGGCGGACATTCCGCTGGCCATCGACCACTTCCGGTATTTCGCCGGCGCCATCCGGGCGCAGGAAGGCACCCTGTCGCAGCTCGACGAGGACACCGTCGCCTACCACTTCCACGAGCCGCTCGGAGTCGTCGGGCAGATCATCCCGTGGAACTTCCCGCTGCTGATGGCGACGTGGAAGCTCGCGCCGGCGCTCGCGGCCGGCAACGCCGTCGTGCTCAAGCCCGCCGAGCAGACACCGGCGTCCATCAACCTGCTGTGGGAGCTGATCGCGGACCTGCTGCCGCCCGGTGTTCTCAACGTGGTGCAGGGCTTCGGCGTCGAGGCCGGCAAGCCGCTGGCGTCATCGCCCCGGATCGCGAAGATCGCCTTCACCGGTGAGACCACGACCGGACGCCTGATCATGCAGTACGCGAGCCAGAACCTGATCCCGGTGACGCTGGAGCTCGGCGGGAAAAGCCCGAACATCTTCTTCAGGGACGTCCTCGCCGAGCATGACGACTTCCAGGACAAGTGCCTGGAGGGATTCACCATGTTCGCCCTCAACCAGGGCGAGGTCTGCACCTGCCCGTCCCGCGCGCTCATCGACCGGTCGATCTTCGACGACTTCCTGGACGCGGCCGCCGTCCGCACGAAGGCGGTGCGCCAGGGCGACCCGCTCGACACCGACACGATGATCGGCGCGCAGGCCAGCTCCGACCAGCTCGAGAAGATCCTTTCCTACATCGACATCGGGAAGAAGGAGGGCGCCCGCCTCGTCCTGGGTGGCGAGCGCGCCGAGCTGGGCGGCGACCTTTCGGGCGGCTACTACGTCCAGCCGACGATCTTCCAGGGCACCAACCGGATGCGGATCTTCCAGGAGGAGATCTTCGGGCCGGTGGTGTCGGTGACCTCCTTCGACGGCTACGACGACGCGATCGCCCAGGCCAACGACTCCCTCTACGGCCTCGGCGCCGGCGTGTGGACCCGTAACGGCAACCTCGCCTACCGGGCCGGGCGGGACATCCAGGCGGGCCGGGTCTGGACGAACTGCTACCACCTCTACCCGGCGCACGCGGCGTTCGGCGGGTACAAGCAGTCCGGGATCGGCCGGGAGAACCACAGCATGATGCTCGACCATTACCAGCAGACGAAGAACCTGCTGGTCAGCTACTCCCCCAAGGCGATGGGCTTCTTCTAGGCCGCCAGCCGCCGGGGCTCCTCGGAGCGCCCGGGGCTGCCATCCCATCCGCAGCCGACAGGAGACTGCGATGCACCAGGAGAGCACAGAAAGCGCACAGGTGACCCGGGTCGACGCCACGCCTGCCGCGCTCGCCATGCTGCGCCGCCTCGCCCAGGAGCACGGGCCGTTGATGATCCACCAGTCCGGTGGGTGCTGCGACGGCTCGTCGCCGATGTGCTTTCCGCGCGGGGAGTTCCTGGTCGGTGACAGCGACGTCCTCCTCGGCGTGATCGGCGCCGCGGAGGACGTCGCCGCGGAGGACGCTGTGCCAGGCGAGGGCGAGGGTGTGCCTGTCTACATCGGCGCGGCCCAGTTCGAGTACTGGTCGCACACCCATCTGACCATCGACCTTGTGCCCGGCCGCGGCGCCGGCTTCAGCCTGGAGGCACCCGAGGGCTACCGCTTCCTCACCCGCTCCCGCCTGCTCACCGACGAGGAAACCGCCCAGCTGGCAAGGCCAGCGCCGGGCCCATCCGCGACGACCCATCGGCGGCCCCGGGCCGGCAACGGCAACCTTGACGTCAACTCCTCCATAATCAAGGTTGTGACATAACCTGGACTATGGAGGATGGTCGAAATGGCTGAGCTCCTACGGCAGCGCTGGGAGAGCGATCTCGGTGCGGGCCTGTCCCGGCGAGACCGACTCGGTTGCGACTACGACGCCTACCTGCCGGACCGCCTGGGCAGCCGGAAGTGGCGTCTCGATGCCGCGACAGCGGCAGACGTCGCGGAGGCCGAGGTCGCGATCAGCCGGCTCGACCGCGAGGCCTCCGCACTACGAGGTACCGAGGTGCTGGCGCGCATCCTCCTGCGGGCCGAGTCGGTCGCCTCGTCTCGGATCGAAGGCCTCGAGGTCGGCGGCCGGCGCCTCCTTCGGGCCGAGGCAGCGCGCGGGTTCGGTGAGCCCGCCACAGACGTCACCGCAGCCGAGGTGCTGGCCAACATCGACGCGATGGTGCGTGCGACCGAACTGGTCGGTGTCGGTGATCCCATCACGGTCGCGTCTCTGCTCGACGTCCACCGGCGCCTGCTCGCCGCCAGTCGCCTGGAGCAGCATGGCGGCAGGCTTCGAACCGAACAGAACTGGATCGGAGGAAGCGGCTACAACCCATGTTCGGCCGCCTTTGTCCCACCGCCCCCGGAGGCCGTACCCGACCTGCTCGAAGACCTCTGCGCGTTCTGCGCCGACGATGCCCTTCCGGCCGTCGCCCAGGCAGCCATCGCGCACGCACAGTTCGAAACGATTCACCCGTTTGTCGACGGGAACGGCCGGACCGGCCGCGCACTGATCCACATGGTGCTGCGGCGCCGCGGTCTCGCCGCAGGCGTCCTGCCCCCTGTCTCCCTGATTCTCGCGACCTGGTCCCGGGAATACCTCGCGGCGCTTGCCGCAACTCACTACTTGGGTCCTGCCACCTCCGACGAGGCGCAGCAGGCAACCGACTCCTGGGTCGCGCTGTTCGCCGCCGCCTGCACCCGGGCGTGTGCAGATGCCGTCGACTTCGAGCAGCGCGTCGAGACGCTTCGCGACAACTGGCTCCGCAGGGCCGGCCCCGTGCGCGCCGACTCCACGCTGGAACGCATCCTGCACCTGCTACCCGCGGCGCCGGTGCTCACCGTCGGCTCGGCTGCCGCCCTGTCCGGTCGAAGCCTGCAGGCAACAAACCAGGCAATCAACCGCCTCGTCGACGTCGGCGTTCTCCGCCAGATCACAGTTGGACGCCGCAATCGTGCGTTCGAGGCCCCCGAGGCCATCGAGGCGTTCGTCTACCTTGAACGACGCCTCGCCAGCCCAGCCGGCGACACCATCGTCAGCCCGCCCAACCGCCGCGTGCCCCGCAGACCTTGATCGGCAGCTCGCCAGGTTCATCGAACCTGCAGGTCCGGAGCGTGGCGAGCCCGCCCGACGCCGGATCGTCAGGCAGCCGACTATTGGCCGTCGCCACCGCCGACGGGCAATAGGTTCGTCGCGTTCGCCCAGGATGGGGCGTTGCGTCGGCGGAGGCCGGCAGGTGGGGGGCTCGGGGATTCTTATGGCTCGTTCTGCGATGGATCGGATTCGCCGCGCGGCTCGCGGGATGCTGCCCGCGCTCGCGGTCGTCATGACGATCAGCCTGTCAGGATGCGGCTCCTCGGACGAGTCCTCGACTCCCCCAGCGAACGGCAGCCAGCCGGCGACGGCGGCGACGACCACAGGGGGAACCGGCAGCGAGAAATCGGCGGGGCCGGAGGGAAACGCGGCGGGAGTCCCGGATCCCTGCAAACTCGTGTCCCGGCAGGAGGCCGAGCAACTCGCCGGCACCGCGCTGGGCAGCCCCGAGTCCACTCCGGAGAGGTGCGTCTACACAGCACCGCCCGACGGGCCGACCGGCCAGGTGGAGATCTTCTCCGGGCAAACGGCGCAGGACTATCTCACCGCCGAGCGCGGCATCGGCCACACGCTCACCCCGTTGCCGGGTATCGGCAAGGAGGCCTACATCGAGGACTACGCGGTCTTCGTCAACGTGAACGACTTCTGGGTGTCGATCGTGCTGGCCCGCAACAACGATCCCGCCGAGAACCGCGGGCCCCTGGAGAATCTGGCGCGAACGGTGGCCGGCCGGATCTGACCACCCGCACGCCGGATCACTCCGCCGCGCGAAGGCGACCGCAGGTCAACCTGCCCCGTCTTCCGCCACGACGACGACAACCTTCCCACGGGTGTGCTCGTTCAGGAACTCGACGCAGGCACGGATGCCGTCCGCGAGCGGGTACCGCCTGCTGATCGCGGCGGGCAGCGATCCGTCCAGCGCCTGCGCGGCATGCCGGCCAGGTCGCGCCGTCCACGCCCTACGTCGCGACGGTGTCGGCGGGGGCCGGTTCGCCGGCGGGGGCGCCGCCACCCGCCGGTCTGGCCATCGCCTTCGCCACCGCCCGGGCCGGCCCCAGCAGGACGGTCAGCACGGTCAGCAGACCGACCACCACGCAGCCGGCACCGATCAGATAGCCCAGCTGATAGCCGCTCACCACCGCGCTCGCGGCGGAATGCCCGTCCTGGACCAGGCTCTTCGTCCGGCTGGCGGCCACCGAGGAGACCACAGCGAGGCCGACCGACGAGCTGAGCCAGATCGAGACATTGACGAGCCCGGAGGCGAGCCCGGCGTCGGCCGCCGGGACGTCGGCCATGGCCAGCGACAGCAGCGGGACGGTGGCGCAGGCGATGCCGACCGCGAGGATCAGCAGCGGCGGCAGCAGGCCGGTGGCGTAACTGGTGTGCTCGTCCGCCCGGGCCAGCATGAGCAGCCCGGCCAGGGCCGCGAGCAGGCCTGGGACGACAACCGGCAGCGGCCCGAACCGAAGGAGCAGCCGGCTCACGATGCCCATCGACAGAGCCGCGACGACGATCGTCGTGGGCAGGAACGCGAGGCCGGTGCGCAGTGGGCTGTAGCCACGGATCTGCTGTAGATAGAGCGCCCCGAAGAAGAACAGGACCTGCATCCCGATGAACAGGCAGCCGCGCACGACGCTGGAGCCGACCAGGCTACGGATCCGCAGGATGCGCAGCGGCATGATCGGGTTGCTCCGCCGCGCCTGGACGACGAAGAACATCACCAGCAGGATCACGGCGGCCCCGCCGTAGCCGACGGTGTGGACCGAGGCCCAGCCGTGGGTGGCCGCGGTGACGATGGCGTAGATCCCGACCAGCAGCGAGCTGGTTACGAGCAGTGACCCGGTGACGTCCACACCCCGGCCGAGGCCAAGACCGGCGTTCTCCTCGATCAGAAACACTCCGAGGCCGAACGTGAGAATCCCGATCGGGAGATTGATCAGGAAGATCCAGTGCCAGCTGACAGCCTGGGTGAGGACCCCGCCGGCCAGCAGGCCCAGCGACCCGCCACCCACGGTCACCAGGATGTACGCGCTCATCGCCCGGGCCCGCTCGGCCGGGTCCGGGAACTCGGTGACGATGATCGCGATGATGACCGACGACGAGACCGCGCCGCCGAGCCCCTGGGCGAAACGCGCGGCGATCAGCGTGCCCTGGTCGGGCGAGACGGCGCACAGCACGGAGGCGACGGTGAACAGAAGCACTCCCGCCAGGAACACCTTCTTGCGGCCGACCAGATCGCCGAGCCGCCCGGCGAGCAGCAGGAAGCTCCCGAAGGAGATCAGATAAGCGTCGACGACCCAGGTGAGGCCGGACTGGGTGAAGTCGAGATCTTTCTGGATCGACGGCAACGCCACGTTGACGATCGACCCGTCGAGCGCGTTCATCAGCATCGCCATACACACGACCACCAGCGCGATCCAGCGGCGGCGGTCGGCCCCGCCGGGAGCGGGGGCCGCCACGGGAGCCGTCGTGGGGTCAGACATCGGCTGCGTGGGCCATCTGAGGATCTCCTCCGGGCCGGTCGAGGTCGCGATCGTGGATCCATCGCGACAATCAAGATTTGTCAATCATCACGAGAGAGTGATGGTCTCGCTCACGCTACTCTAGAACGGTGTCGGACACAGCCACCACCTCGGGTCCGATCGTGTTGCTCACCCGCCTGTCCCGGCTGGTCCACCGGGCCAGCACGCCGGAGCTGCTGGGCATCAGCCTCAAGGAGCTGGCAGCGCTGGCCTACCTGCGCGATCACGACCCGACCACGCAGCGGGCCCTGACCCAGGGCCTCTGCGTCGACGCCAACTACTGCGTCCTGCTCCTGAACGAGCTGGAGGCCGCCGGTCTGGCCGAGCGGCGCCGAGACCCGGCCGACCGCCGCCGCCACATCGTGACCATGACCGAGGCCGGCCGCCGTGCCCTCGAGCAGGCCGAGCAGGCCCAGGAAACGATCGAGGACGAGATCCTCACCGGGCTCTCCCCGCAGGAACGGGCCACCCTGACCCAGCTCCTGAGGCAGGCGCTCGACAGCGCCGTGCGCCGACCCGCAGCACAGGAACACACACCGCGCTGACCGGCCCCGGTCGTCGGGCTGGCAACTACCTGTCGTGGGCCGACTGGCTGGATGGGACGGAACGGGCCACGTCAGCCGGCAGTGGCAGGCTTCTCGAAGACGAGTGACGGGGTGCTGATCCGGTCCGACCGCGGCTCGGTGGGGTTCGGGAGGCCGCGCAGCGCTTCCAGTGCCGGCTCGACGACCGACGTCCACCGGGCCGGGGGGACGGCCCATAGATGCGACCAGGTCCGCAGCTCGATCTGGCGGGCGGACTCCAGCGGGGTCGAGGGATGTCCCGAGTCGACGAGGGTGAGGCCCGCCGCGTGGCGCAGGCCGGCGTGCTCGGCGAGGCGGGTGACGGCCTCGGGGTCGTCCCGGCGCGGCGCCCCGCCGCTCAGCTCGGCCTGCATCGCGCCGACGATCTCGGCCACGTCGGATCCGCCGTGCTTCCCGCCCCCGACGAACGCGAACCGGCCGCCGGGACGCAACACCCGGGCCACCTCGGCCAGCGCCGCGCCCGGATCACCGACCAGGTGGATCACGTGCACGGCCACACAGGCGTCGACGGCTCCGGCCCGGAAGGGGATCGCGGTCGCGTCGGCGCGCAGCACCCGGCCGGGCAGCCGCCGGGCGGCGTGGGCGAGCATCCGCTCGGAAACGTCCACGCCGGCCACGGACCATCCGAGCCCGGCGAACCCGGCGGAGATCAGGCCGGTACCCACGCCGATCTCCAGCAGTGTGCCGCCGCCCAGGTGCGGCGCGAGCGCACCGGCCACCCGGCGCCCGCGTTCCTCACCGCCGCGCGTCTGGTCGTAACGGTCCGCCATACGGTCAAAGTTCACAGACTCGGACACGCCGTGAGGCTACGCGGTCGGCACCCGCACCGGGACCTGGAGTGACACGCCGGCCGAATACTTTGCCCTTGCACTAAGTATCTCGACACGGCAATACTTAGCTTCATGGCACAGTATTCGGCGGAGCTCGACGGCGTCTTCGTCGCCCTCGCCGACCCGACCCGGCGCGGCGTCATCCGGCGCCTCGGCCAGGGACCGACGAGCGTCGGCGACCTCGCCCGCGAGTTCCCGATGACCCTTCCCTCGTTCATGAAGCACGTACGCACCCTCGAGTCGAACGGGCTGATCCACACGGTCAAGTCGGGCCGGGTGCGCACCTGCGTGCTCAACCGTGAGCGCCTCGCGCTCGTCGACGACTGGCTCGGCGAGCAGCGCCGGCTCTGGGAGGCACGCACCGATCGCCTCGAACGCCTCGTCACCGAACACCTCGTCGCCGAACACCTCGTCACTGAACCCCCTGTTCCCGAACAGCCCGTCACCGAACGCCTCATCGACGACCCGGAGGAGAACCGATGAACCCCGACCTGGACCTCACCCTGGAGCGGGTCATCCGCGCCCCCCGTGCCGCCGTGTGGGGCGCGTGGACGGACCCGGCCCGCTTCGAGAAGTGGTGGCTGCCCGCGCCGACCCTGTGCCGGGTCGAGCGTCTGGACGTCCGGCCCGGCGGTGGGCTCGTGACCCTGCTCAGCGACGACGGGGTGGAGTTCGTCCCGCATATGGACGCGACCTTCCTCGTCGTCGACGAGCTCGAGCGCATCGTCTTCACGAACGCGATCGACAGCGCCTGGCGGCCCACAAACCCGGCACCGGTCGCCATGACCGCGGAGATCATCCTGGCGGACCATCCAGACGGCACGACCTACCGGGCCGTCGTCCGCCACGGCGACCCGGCCGCCCGAGCCCATCACGAGGAGCTCGGTTTCTTCGACGGCTGGGGCACCGTCACCAAGCAGCTCGCCGCGGTCGCCGAAAGCCAGGCTGCCCGGTAAGGATCGTGCGCCCGACCGCCCCGCCACACCCGCAAATCGCCCCAAATGGGCAAAGAGCCCGCCGATTCACCTGGCAACCCGCAAGAGTGAAGAATTCTGGTCGTCGGAACGACCGAAATCATTCACTCTTGCGATTCGCCAAACCGGGCTGCCGGGCCCCGGGCCACCGGGCGCGCCCGGGCCGAGGCGGCGCTCACCGCCGCAGCTGTTGCCGTACCCGCGCGGCCTCGCGGATGAGATGGTCACGCTCCGGCACACTGACGGCGGTGCGGGACGCCTCGGCGTACCGCTCGGCGGCGGTGGCGAGGTCGCCGGCGCGTTCGTGCAGGTAGGCCGTCACCGCGGCGTAGCGGGGCAGGTCCGGGCGCACGTCGGCCAGCGCTGCCAGCCCGGCCCGCGCCCCGTCCGCCTCGCCGACGGCCACCGCGCGGTTGAGCCGCACCACCGGGCTGCCGGTGAGGCGCAGCAGTTCGTCGTACCACTCGACGATCTGCACCCAGTCCGTCTCGGCGGTGCTGGGCGCGTCCGCGTGCAGGGCGGCGATCGCGGCCTGCGCCTGGTACTCACCCAGCTGGTCGCCGGCCAGCGCGGCCTGCAGGATCCGCACCCCCTCAGCGATCATGCCGGTGTCCCAGCGTGACCGGTCCTGTTCGGCGAGCGGCACCAGGCGGCCTCCCGGGCCGGTGCGCGACGCCCGGCGCGCGTGATGCAGCAACATCAGCGCGAGCAGCCCCGCGACCTCGGGATCGGCCGCCCGGGTCCGGGCCGGGCTCGGGGCCGGGGCCGGGGCCGGGGCCGGAGGCAAGGTCGGGGTCGGAGGCAAGGTCGGGGTCGGGGTCGGGGTCCGGCGCACGGTCAGGGCGGCGAGCTGGCGGGTCAGCCGGATCGCTTCGGCCGCGAGGTCCACATCACCGCCGTATCCCTCGTTGAAGACCAGGTAGAGCACCCGCAGCACGGTGGCGAGATCGCCGGGCCGGTCGAGCGGCAGCCCGGCGATCCGCCGCTTGGCCCGGCTGATTCGCTGCGCCATGGTCGATTCCGGGATGAGGTATGCCGCCGCGATCTGCCGGGTGGTCAGGCCACCGACCGCACGCAGCGTCAGGGCGACGGCCGCAGCGGGCGGCAGGGTGGGGTGCGCGCACAGGAAGAAGAGCCGCAGCGTGTCGTCCTCGGCGGGCACCGGGCCGGCGGGTGGTTCGGCGTCGACGACAAGCTCGCGGCCTCGCCGCGACGCCTCGGCGCGGGCGGCGTCGAGGAACCTGTGCCAGGCGACCGTGACCAGCCAGGCCAACGGATCGCGCGGCGGATCGTCCGGCCAGGTTCCGAGCGCCCTGATCAGGGCCTCCTGCACGGCGTCCTCGGCCGACGCGAAGTCCGCTCCGCGCCGGACGAGGACACCGATCACCGCGGGCACGAGCTCCCGCACCAGCTGCTCGTTCACCCAATGCCTGCCGTTACTCGACGCCTGCCGTTACTCGACGCCTGCCGTTACTCGACGCCTGCCGTTATTCGGTGACGGTCTTCGGCGGCTCGGTGAGGAACGGGCGGACCTCGAGCCACTCGTGGATCGGCTTCCCGCCTGGCCCGGGAGCGGCGGAGAGCTCCCCGGCCAGCTGGAGCGCGCGGTCCCTGGAATCGACGTCGATGATCATCCAGCCGGCGATGAGATCCTTGGTCTCGGCGAACGGTCCGTCGGTCACCGGCGGTCGCCCCTCACCGTCGTACCGGACGAAGGTGCCTTCGGGTGCCAGCGCCGCCTCGCCGACGAACTCGCCCGACTCCTTCAGCCGGTCCGCGAAGTCGCGCATGTACTGGATGTGCGCATCGACCTCCTGCGGCGTCCACTGGTCCATCGGTGCCCAGTCCCAGGTGGGGGCCGGGCCGCCACGGTAGTGCTTGAGCAGCAGGTACTTCACTCTCGTCCTCCTGGTACGTCGCGTGGCCTGCCCTGGCCACTCATGCCCCTGGGACGGAGCCGGCACCGGTTTCTCGACACCCCGGCGAAAAAATTCCGCCGTTCGATCACAGGGCTGTGGGCGGAACCGACGCCCCTCCCACAGCCCCGGCGAGGCTACGAGACCGGCGCTCCCCGGCTCAGGACGCGAAGCCGTAGGGGCGGGTGATGATCTCCATGCCGTGCCCGGACGGATCGAGGAAGTACAGACCGCGCCCACCGTGATGATGGTTGATCTCACCCACCTGCTTCATATGCGGATCCGCATAGTAGGTGATACCGGCCCGCCGGATCCGGGCGAAGGCTGCGTCGAACTCCTCGTCCGAGATGAGGAAGGCGTAGTGCTGCATCGTGATGGAGCCGTCGGGAACGGTGGCGAAATCGAGAGTCACGCCGTTACTGGTGGAAACCGGGATGAACGGACCCCATTCGGCTCCGACCGCAAGCCCCAGAATTTGCGCGAGGAATTCCGCTGACTCGCGCTTGTCCCGTGCATGGACAATGGTGTGGTTCAGCTCGACTGACATGACTGGAGTGCCTCCAGAGGCATCTCAGCACCTCCATGCCTCA
Organism: Frankia sp. R43; assembly: GCF_001306465.1. Lineage (NCBI taxonomy): Bacteria > Bacillati > Actinomycetota > Actinomycetes > Frankiales > Frankiaceae > Frankia > Frankia sp. R43. The sequence goes on from NZ_LFCW01000005.1 coordinate 814,643, forward strand.
CCCTGCCGGTGACCGACACGCGATGCGTCCCTCGATCTTAGCCGACCACCTCCGGCTTTCCTGGCGTCGCACCGCCGCACCACCACGCGGGAGCGCGGAGCGTCAGGCTGTGAGCATCGCGGAGATCATGCCGCGGGCGTGTTCGAGCTGTGCGGCCTGCTTGTCGAGCCGAGCCAGCTCGCGGCGCAGTGTCGCCGAAAGCTCGGCGCACGGGACGACTCTCGGCGTCGCGTCAAGGGTGCAGGGAAGCACCCGGCGGATCGTCGCCACCGACAACCCGGCGCCGAGCAGCGCCTGGATCCGCGCAACTGTCTCCACCGCGGACTCCGGGAAATGCCGATAACCGTTCGTGCCACGGTCGGCTACGAGCAGGCCGTGCTGCTCATAGTGGCGCAGCGAGCGGACGCTCGCGCCGGATCGCTGTGACAGCTCACCGATCCGCATCCGGCACCGCCTTCACCGTCGCACTTGACCCTCACATTGGTGTCAGACTTTACGGTACGAGCCATGGACATCGGGATCTTCACCGGAATCACGGACGAGCAGATCAGGCCGGCACCGCTGGCCCGGGCGGTCGAGGAGCGGGGCTTCGAGTCACTGTTCGTCGCCGAGCACACCCATATCCCGGCCCGGCGGGATACGCCGTACCCGGACGGGGCGGAGATCCCCCGCGACTACTACCGCAACCTCGATCCGTTCGTGAGCCTGGCAGCCGCCGCGGCCGTGACGACCCGACTGCGACTGGGCACCGCGGTCGCGCTGGTGGCCCAGCGCGACCCGATCCTGCTCGCGAAGGAGGCCGCCAGCCTCGACCTGATCAGCGACGGCCGGTTCGAGCTGGGTGTGGGCGCCGGCTGGCTACGCGAGGAGATGCTCAACCACGGCACCAGCCCGGCGACCCGGGTGCCACTGCTGCGGGAACGGCTGGCCGCGGCGAAAGCCATCTGGACCACCGAGCAGGCGGAGTTCCACGGGCGTTTCGTCGACTTCGATCCGATCTTCCAATGGCCGAAGCCGGTGCAGCGACCGCACCCACCAGTGTGGATCGGAGGTTGGGGCCCGACCACCTTCGACCGGATCGTCGCTGACGGCGACGGCTGGCTCGCTCCCGGCATCGCGGTCGATCTGCTGACCCGAGGGGTCACGGAGCTGGCCGAGGTGGCAGACCGGGCCGGAGTGCCCGCACCGCCGGTGATCGCGACCCTGGCCGATCCCGACGAGGCGACCATCGAGAAGGTCGCGGCCCTCGGGGTCCGCCGCATCCTGTTCAGCCTGCTTCCGGTCACCGACGCCGAGACAACGATGCGCGCCCTGGACCGCCTGGGCACTCTGGCCCGGCGGGCCGACCCGGCCTGGTTCCAGCCCAGTTCCGGCCCAGTTCCGGTCCGGCCTAGGGGCTGACCGAGTCGGGGCGAATACTGGCCAGCAGGGCGGGGAGCTGCCCCAGCGCGGCGGCCATACCGAGGACATTCTGGTATTCGCGAAGGTGGACAATCCGCCCGTCGCGGACCCTGAGTACGAGAAGAAACGACTGCGAAGCGCGCTGGCCGGTGGTGGTCACCGTCCCGGCCAGGTCGTACTCGACAATTATCACCTCCGGGTCGGCGGTGTCGTGGATGACAACGTTGCGGAACCCCTCGAAACGCACCGGCAATGGCACGCTCTGCGCCGAGGTGAACGCCTTGAACGACTCACGCCCCTCGAAGCGATTCGGCATGCCCGGACGGGCGAACGGGAACTCGATGACCACATCATCGACATACAGCTCGTCGGCGATTTCAGGGGCGCCGCCGAGCAGCATCTCCTGAAATCGAGCAAAAGCGTCACGCGGACCGGGGTTTCGGACAACGGAAGGCGACACCACGTGCGATCCCTCCAGCTCGGTGGTGGGCGACCGCCGGCAGCACAGGGCAGCCGCCGAGCTAACATGAGTAGAGACTCAGAATATAGTGAGTCACGACTCATGTTGTCAACGCGAACCCGGGACGTCACCCATGAGCACAGACAGGCCCTCGTCGGCCCCCCGAGACGGCCGGCCGGCGAGCCAGGGCCTGCGTGCGGACGCCCGGCGTAACCGAGCACGCATCCTGGATGCCGCCGAGGCCGTCTTCGCCGAGAAGGGCGCCTCGGCGTCGACCGAGGAGGTGGCCCGACGCGCCGGGGTCGCCATCGGCACCGTCTTCCGGCACTTCCCGACCAAGGAAGCCCTGCTGGGGGCGCTCGTCGGCGACCTCGTGGAGCGGCTGGGAGCCGAAGTCGAGGTCCTGGTCGCCGAAGGTGACCCCACCACCAGTCTGTTCACCTTCTTCACGGGCATGGTCGAGCAGGCGGCGGCGAAGAAGACCGTCGTCGACCTTCTCGCCACCTCCGGAATCGACCTGCCGGTGGCCAAGCCCGTCCACGCGCTGCGGCAGCCGATCGAGGCGCTCCTCACCCGCGCCCAGCAGGTCGGCGCCGTGCGGGACGACGTCCGCATACCGGAGGTGCTTGCGCTCCTCACCGCCGTCTGTCAGGCGGCCCTACGCGGTGACTGGGACCAGGACCTGCGCACTCGAACGCTCACCGTCGTGTTCGACGGTCTACGTCCGCCCGGGATCCGATGACGCGGGCCCGATGACGCGGATCCGTCGACCTTCGGGCACGAAGAGCCACGAGAGGCCCGGTGGCGAAATTCGTTTGAGCGATCGAGACCGGTCGGCGATCGTCTCGGGCGGAGGTGGTGCATGGTGACCGCGGCGCCGACGCTTGCGGAGGAAGAGATTCAGAGCTTCGTGGACGACGGGTTCGTCCGGGTGCCCGAGGCGTTCCCACGAACGTCGGCCGACGAGGGCCGGTCGATGCTGTGGCGGATGACCGGCCTTGACCCCGACGACCCGGCGACCTGGACGAGCCCCGTCATCCGCCTCGGCGGAAGCGCCGAAGCGCCGTTCCACGAGGCAGCCAACACGACACGGCTTCGCGGCGCCTACGACCAGCTCGTGGGGCCCGGGCGGTGGCTGCCCCGCACCGGCCTGGGTACCTTCCCGATCCGGTTCCCCCACCCCGACGACCCTGGTGACGCCGGCTGGCACATGGACGGCGGCTATCTTCCACACGGTGCGACCTGGCCCTGGCTGAACATCAGATCACGTGGCCGCGCGCTGCTGATGCTGTTCCTGTTCTCCGACGTCGGCCCTGACGACGCCCCGACCCGCATCAAGGCCGGATCCCATCTCGACGTCCCGCCCTTCCTCGCACCCGCCGGCGACCAGGGCCGGGACGGCCTGGAGCTGTGCCGGGAGATGGACGCGGCCGGCAGGCTCGACAGCCCTGACCGCCCGACGGCTCTCGCGACAGGTCAGGCTGGCGACGTCTACCTGTGCCATCCGTTCCTCATCCATGCTGCGCAACGGCACCGCGGGGCCGTTCCGCGTTTCCTCGCCCAGCCGCCGCTCGACCCGGCAGGCCTGCTCGACCTGGACCGCGCCGACGGCGCCTACTCCCCGGTGGAGCTCGCCGTCCGCCGCGGCCTCGGCACCGGCGTCTGACACGTCGCACCGGTGGCGGTGGCGAGCCGGTCACAGAATGACACCGGTCAAGATCGGTAATCGACGGGCGGACCTCCGAGAGCCCGCTGGTTCGACGACCCGGTTTGACGAGTCGCAAACGTGAAGGATTTTTGTCGTTCCGACGACCAAAATTCCTCAGTCCTGGGCCGAGAGCTGGCGTCAGCTTCCGCTGGGTCGCAGTTCGGCCGTGCCTTCCTGAGCCTCCAGCAACTGGTCGCCGTGTTCGGTTATCCAGGCCGCCAGCGCCCGCATAGGTCCGTCCACGAGGCTGCGCCCCAGCGGTGTCAACGCGTATTCGACCCGCGGCGGGGCCTGCGCGAAGGCGCGGCGCTCCACCAGGCCGTGCGCGCACAGCCGACGCAATGCCTCGGTCAGGACCTTGTCGCTGATCCCACCGATCGCGGCGCGCAGCTCGCGGCGCCGGCAGGCGCCCGACTGCAGCGCCGCGAGCACGACCGGGTCCCAGGTGTGGGCGAAAAGCTCGGTCGCGGCCCGCAGCCGGCAATCCACGATCAGCCGCTCGCAGTGGTTCCCGGGCTCGCTCATCCTCTACATCGTCGCAGGATTCGCACGCACCGATCGGTGCGTGACGGATGCCTAGCGTTCGTTTTCGACGCGCGTTTCCGCGCAGAGCGCAGAGCGCGGAACGCAGAACGCAGAACTCAGAGCGCGGACGAGAGGGGACCGGAGAGCATGCGAATCGGGATTCTGGGAACGGGCGGTCTGGCCGAGGGCCTGGGGCGAGGCTGGGTCCAGGCCGGGCACGAACTGGTGATCGGCGGCCGGTCCCGCGCGAAGGCGGACGCGCTCGCCGAGCGCCTGGGCGGGCCGACCCGGGCGGGCACCCCGCGGGAGGCCGCCGCGGGCCGTGACGCGGTGCTGCTCGCCGTGCTGTGGGAGGGCGTCGAGGACATCCTGCGCAGCGCCGGCGCCGCCGACGGCCAGCTTGCGGGAACCCCACTGATCGACCCGACCAACGCGGTCGAGCACGGTGTCGGTGTGCTGCTTCCCGAACACCCTGGCGGCGCGGCCGGCCAGATCGCCGCGGCGGCCCCCGGAGCGCACGTCGTGAAGGCGTTCCATCTCTTCCCGGCCGACCAGTGGACGCGCGCTCCCGGCAACGGCGACAACAGCGGCGGCGCCCCGGGGCCGACGGTGGCGATCTGCGGCGACGACGAGACGGCACTGCGGATCACCAGCGATCTCGTCCGGGATGTCGGTGGCGTGCCGGCGGTGCTGGGGCCGCTCAGCCGGGCGCGTCAGCTCGAGGAGGTCGCCGGTTTCGTCATCGGGCTGGCGTTCGCGGGTGTTGATCCCGCCTCGGCCATCCCCCACGTCCCGTCGGGTGCCGTGGCTGCCTGATCAGGTACCCGCCTGGCCAGGTACCCGCCTGACGACGGCGGCGTTCACAGGCTCAGGAAGGCGTTCACAGGCTCAGGAAGAAGTCCCGGATGTCGGCCGCGAGCAGTTCAGGCACCTCGAGCCCGGGGAAGTGACCGCCGCGGTCGGCCTCCGTCCAGTGGGTGATCGGCAGCCGGCGCTCGGCGTACGGCCGGACCGAGCGGGTGATGTCCTCGGGCAGGACGAGGACACCCACCGGCTGGACGGTCCGCCACGACGGCGGGCCGCTGGTTTCCCGGTGCAGGCGCGGCGCGGTGCCGCCGGTGCCGGTCAGCCAGAACAGCGTCACGTTGGTGAGCACCCGGTCATCACTGATCGGGAAATCCTCCGCCGCCCACATCGTCATCACGTCGAGCAGCCAGGCGAGCAGACCGACCGGCGAGTCGTTGATCGCGTAGGCCACGGTCTGCGGCCGGGTGCCGTTGATCTGCCGGACGCCGGGCTGGGCCTGCAGGTAGGCCTCGGTCTGCCTGAGCCGCTCCTGGTCCTGTGCGGTGAGCTCGGCACGGTCCGGGTCGCCGGGAACCGCCGGGGTCGGCAGGTAGTTGAGGTGGATACCGACGACGTGCTCGGCGTCGTGGGCGGACAGCGCCCGGGAGATCGCCGAGCCCCAGTCACCACCGTGAGCGCCGTAGCGCTGATATCCCAGCCGGCGCATCAGCTCCGCCCAGGCCCGCGCCACCCGGTCGACATCCCAGCCGCGCTCGTGGGTGGGGCCGGAGAAGCCCCAGCCTGGAATCGACGGGACGACCACGTGGAAGTCGGCCGACAGCGGCCCGATCACGTCGAGGAACTCCACGATCGACCCGGGCCAGCCGTGCGTGAGCACCAGGCCGAGCGCGTCCGGCCGCGGGCTGCGCACGTGCAGGAAGTGGATTCGCTGGCCATCGATCTCGGTGACGAACTGCGGGTAGCTGTTCAGCTCGGCTTCCGCGGCACGCCAGTCGTACCGGTGGCGCCAGTGGTCGGCCAGCTCCCGGACCCTGCCCAGCGCCACGCCGAACTCGTCACCGACGCCTGGCAGCTCGTCGGGCCAGCGGGTGCGGTCGAGGCGGGCGTGCAGGTCGTCGAGGTCGCTCTGGGGTATGTCGATCCGAAAAGGCTCGATCGTCATCGTCCGCTCGATCATCATCGTCCACATCCGTTCGCCTGACTAACGTTGGTGTTCCCAACGGTAAATCGTTGGGAACACCAACGCAAGCGCCTAGGATGCAGTCCATGCCGGAGCACGACCACCACGCGCCGATCAACCCCGCCGCCGTCCCCGCGCGCCTGCGGTCACTGACCAGCCGACTCCTCGGCCGCGGCGCACTGCACGCGGAGCGGATCTCGAACGCCCATCTCGCCACCGCCGGCGCGACCCGTTGGCACTACTCGGCGCTGGTCACGCTGCGCGACAGCGGCCCGGCGAGCCAGGCGGCACTGAGCGAACGCACCGGCATCCACCGCAGCGACATGGTCGCGGTGCTCGGCGGCCTGGCTGACGCCCGATATGTCGAACGGACCCTCGACCCCGCCGACCGCCGCCGCAACATCGTCACGATCACCCCCGCCGGACGCGACCACCTGAGCGCCCTGGACCGACTCGTCGACGAGTCCCAGGAGGAGCTGCTCGCGCCACTCACCTCAGCCGAACGCGCGGAGCTTGTCCGCCTCCTACAGCAGCTGGACGATCACCACTCGGCCCGCTGAGCACCCCGACCCGTCACAACCAATCGCGACACACCCCGCCAGATCATTGAAATTAATTTCGTTTTGTGTTAGCCTGAAAAGTTGTCGGTAGGTTCATTCGCATGCCTACGGATGATCGACCCAGCCAGACCGCGCTCACCGCTGCCGCTGCCCGGGCAGCCCATCTGCTCGTCGATTCCGAACCATTTCTGTTCTCGGACCCGCTCGCATCGACGATGCTGGGCGAGGGCGCCGATGACCTTATCGGTTATCACCGCCTGTACGGCTCGCATCTGGTACTCGCGAACGCCCGTGCCATGGTGACCACCCGCGCCGGCTACACCGAACACCGACTTCGCCAGGCGATCGAACGCGGAACGACCCAGTACCTTCTGCTCGGTGCGGGCCTCGACTCGTTCGCCTACCGATCGCCGCTGGCCGCAGGCATCACCGTATTCGAGGCCGACCAGGCCGCCACCCACCGCTGGAAAATCGCGCGACTGGCCGAGGCCGGAATTCCGGTGCCGGAAAATGTCAGGTTCCTGCCGATCGACCTCGGTTCCGAGCCACTGGACGCCCTGCTCCGCGACGTCGGGTTCAGCTTCAGCCGGCCCGTCTTCGTGAGTTGGCTCGGCGTCACCTTCTATCTCACGCGCGCCGCGGTGGAGGAGGTGCTCCGAGTCGTCGGCACGCTCGCGCCGGGAAGCGAGATCGTGCTGGAATACATGCTTCCCGATGGCGTGCGCGATACCGATGGCCAGGCCTATGTGGAAGCGGTTGCACCGATGGCTGCCCAGCAGGGCGAGCCGTGGCTGACATTCCTGCACCCCGAGGAGGTCCACGCCCTGCTGGCACGCCACGGCCTCGCGATGGTCGAGGACGTCGGACCGGTCGAAGCGCTCGGGAGCAGGCTGTGGGCGAACCGGCAGGACCCGCTGCGGGTCACCGGCCTCTCCAGACTCGCATACGCGGCCGTCGGGTCCGCTACGACGGCTTCGGTCGACCGGCCGGGCAGCCATCCGGAATAGTTGCACCACGAACAGTTGTCGGCCGTTGCCTTCCCTGCGCCCCGTCGTTGGTATTTCGGCGCCGGAGACCTCCAGCGGCTCATAGCGGACCCCGCCACACCCACCGGCCATTTCGGGGAATACAGTTCCTTCGGGCCTGACCGGGATCCACCCGGCAGCGAGTGTGCCCGAAGGTCGCCGTGGCGACCCCGACAGGTGCGCCGTGAGATTCACGCGGCCCACTGACCGGGGGGCCAGCTGTGGAAGACGCATTGCCGGGAACTCTGCGGCGGATCCAGCCCCGGATTGCGTTTCGCGTCGTCGGGATCGCGCTCGGACTCGTCTTCACCAGCGCTTTCCTCTACTTCGCCGTGACAAGCAGGCTGGTGGACCTCGCGGTCTACCGCCTGGGCGGCGCCGCGGTCCTCGACGGCGCGGATCCCTATGCGCGGCTGCAGCCCGATTCCGGGCTCCCGTTCACCTACACGCCTTTCGCCGCCGCGCTCTTCGCGCCGATCTCGCTTCCGCCGCCGTGGGTCGCCCAGACTCTGTGGACCACCGCCCTGCTGGTCAGCCTCTACTTCTTCGGCGCGGTGTCGATGGACGCGCTGTCGAACGAGGCGGTGCGGCCCCGGCCCAGGTCGGATCGGCGCGGACGGATCCTGACCCACGGGGCTGTCGCCGGTTTCGCGCTACTGCTCGAACCTGTTCGCAACACCTTCAGCTTCGGCCAGATCAACACGATCCTCGCACTCATGATCATGGTTGATCTCTTCGGTCGGCTCCGGCTCCTCCCGCGCGGCACCCTGGTGGGCATCGCTGCCGGGATCAAACTGACGCCCCTCATCTTCCTTCTGTACCTGCTGTGCGTCGGCAGGTGGCGTGACGCCATGACGGGCACGGCCGCGTTCTGCGTCACCGTGGCGGTCGGGTTCGCGGTAAGCGCCGGCCCCTCGACCACGTTCTGGACGCACACCATGCTGGACGCGGACCACGTGGGCGGCGTCCCGTACGTCGGGAACCAGTCGCTGCTGGGTGTGCTGTCACGCCTGCTGGCAGGCCAGGACCAGGCACAGCCCCTCTACCTGCCGATCGCGGGGCTGTTGCTCGTCACCGGGCTGGCCGCCGCGGTGTTCCTGTGCCGCACCGGTCAGCCGTTGCTGGGCGCCTCGACCTGCGCCCTGACCGGGCTGCTCGTCTCACCGGTCTCCTGGAGCCATCACTGGGTCTGGCTGGTGCCGCTCCTGCTCTGCCTGTTCGCCGACCCGGCCAGACCGCCCTGGGGCCGGGCCGCGGCGCTGACCGGCTACTCCCTGGCTGCCCTTGCGCCGATCTGGTGGGTGCCTCGGGGCGACAACGTCGAGTTCACGCACAATGCCTGGCAGACCGCCTGCGCGAACAGCTACTTCGCGGCGGCGCTCGGCCTGTTGGCGGCGCTGCTCCTGTTCTGCTGGCGGCGCCTGTCCCGCTCACGGCGTGGCTGGGGCGATCCGCACTGCGCGGATCCGTACGGCGTTGATCCGTACGGCGTTGATCCGAACGACGGCGCCCCGCTCGGCGGTGCTCAGGAGGCCGTGACCTGCCGGCGCAGCCGGTTACGCGGACGTGGGCTGACCGTGCCCGGGGGCGGCGCCGACGGTGGCACGAAGGTCGACGGCGGTACCGGTGCCGGCGAGGGCGGTAGGCAGTAACCGTACTCGACCTGGCGCCGCCAGACCGTCAGCCGGCAGTGGTCCGCGCTCACCGTCCAGGTGCGGCGCTCGGCACGGTCCTCCACCTGGATCGGGCCGACGGTCGCCGATTCGGCGGACCGCAGGTGCGCCCAGGTATGAGCGTCCTCCCAGCCGGCGAAGGTGCCGACGAGCTCGCCGTCTCCGTCAAAAACCAGGAATCGTCGGATCATCATTGATCATCCTCGCTTCTCCCCGCCGTTCGGGCGGTTTCACCACGCATTTCACCGAGGCCCACGGACACCGGTCGGCGACAGGAAGGACAACGGCGCGACCAGGTAGTCCACGTAGTGGTTCTCGACCGCGAACGCATCCGCTTCGGATGCGGAGTCAAAGGCCAGGACGATTCGCCGTGCGCGACGCGCGCCCCCGGAGAGGAGGATCACCCCGAACATCGACGACGGGTCGAAATCTCCGCCCTCCACCGGCCGTGGCATCGCTGGCCGGACTCGTCTGCCACAGCCGGATGCGGTACGCGAATAACGATTCAACGGGACTCCAGTTCTGCTGGGATGCCCGCACCGGCGGACACACGCCGCGATCGCTGAGACGATCAGAGTGGCGGACCCCTGCACCAGCCCACCCGGAGGGCTGCACCGGCCCATCGGGGCAGCCGAAGCGCACGAGGTACCCGGGGCGCCCGGGGCCGCGTCGAGCCGTGGCTACCCAAGCCGTCCCGACCAGCACCGACGCTCCCCTTGGTAGGTCTATTCATCGACAACATCTCACCCAGGAGCTGGATTTCGCCACTCAAGGTGAGCACCGCTTCTGCAGCATGGAGCTTGCACCACGCATATGCAAGGTCTTGTGTGATGGTTTCGCTACAGATTGCGCACTATCTATGCGATCAGTTTGTGGATGCGTGACGAAATGCGTCCCCACGATCGCCACTCAGTGGGCATCGCGGACGAGTACCCCAGGAGGGCGCGGTGACAGCGAGGAACAGCGGTCCGACCGTGCGCCGTCGTCGACTCGGCGCGGAACTGCGCCGGCTGCGGGAGACCGCGGGCATCGAGGTCGAACAGGCCTGCGAAGCACTGCGCTGCTCCACGTCCAAGATCAGCCGACTGGAGAACGGGCGAATACCCGTACGCACCAGGGATGTCGCCGACCTGCTGGCGCTGTACGGGGTTCCTGACGGCGAGCACCGCGCCGCGTTGCTCGCTCTTGCCCGCGAGTCCCGGCGGCACGGCTGGTGGCAGGCCTACCAGGATGTCGTCCCCGCCTGGTTCGAGGTCTACATCGGCCTGGAGGCCGATGCCTCCTCGATCAGCGTCTACGAGCCGCAGCTCGTCCACGGCCTGCTCCAGACCGCAGACTATGCACGGGCGGTGATGCGGGCAAGCCTGCCGGAGGCCTCCGACGACGAGATCGCACGCCGGGTGGCACTCAGGCTTGACCGGCAGTCACGGCTGCGCGACGAGAACCCACCCCGACTCTGGGTCATTCTCGACGAAGCCGTGCTCCGGCGACCGGTGGGCGGGACCACCACCATGAACCGCCAGCTTCAGCAGGTCGCCCAGGCGGCCGAGCTCCCGAATGTCACCGTTCAGGTACTTCCCTTCGCTGTCGGGGCACATGCCGGGCTGGGCAGCACGTTCTCCGTTCTGAGCTTTGCGGATGAGACGGATCACGATGTGGTCTATATAGAGAAAGGGGCTGGAAGCCTCTACCTAGAACGCCCTTCCGAAATTCGCCGCTATAGAGTCAGGCTCGATCATCTGATGGCGTCCGCACTGAGCCCGGCGGACTCCCTGGTCCTGATTTCTGACGCTTCGGAGGATTTTCGGTGAATACGTCCAGAAAACCGACAGTGGCGGACCCGGCGACGCTGGAATGGATCAGGAGCCGCCACAGCGGAGGCGAGGGCGGGATGTGCGTGGAGGTGGCGCACATCGACGGCGGCGTCGCCGTCCGCGACTCGAAGGCTCCCCTCGGCGCGATGCTCCTCTTCAGCGGCGCCGAGTGGGGCGCCTTCCTCGCCGGCGTTCGGGACGGCCAGTTCGACGACCCGCCGGCCCTACGCACAGTCACGGCCATCGACCGCCCCTGAGGAGCGCTCGCCCGACGCCCGACCGGTGACGGGCACACCGGCCGGTACCTCGACGGCCCCGGCGGTTCGCGGCTGCCGACGGCCCGCCGGCAGCCGGCCCCGCGGAAACCGCCGCTTCGACCTGCACCGCACGCGGGTGCCCGGGCTGGCGGAGTCCGGAGCGTCCCGCACCGGGCAGCACCGCCACGAGGACGCAGGTGGTCGTTCATCGCCTCTTGCGTAACCGGCCACCGTCACGCACTCTGTAGATGTTCACCCGGTCATCATTGACTGAAGGTGACAAATGTTGCGGCTATGTAGCGTTGAGGATGGGCTCCGCTCGATGGGCTCAGCTCCACCACGGCGCCCATCTCGTAGCGGAGGAGCGATCCCGTGAAGGCCACCGAACGCGCACCGGCCCGACTGCGGCGCTAGCCAGACCGTCACGCCCTTTTCCTCGTAGCGGCGCGCGGTCCGGGCTGTCCGCCCACCGCCTCGCACCGCCGTAGTCGCGTCTCCACCGGGTTCCGGCGAGTCCGGGTCCGGTCGAGTCGGGGTGTCCACTCCGCCGCGGTTTTCGTAGTAGTCCGCCTGTTCCCCTGGTACCGGGAGGTGATTGCCGTGGCCACCGCCACGACCAACCTGCTGAACACTCCTCTGCCCGATCCACGTGTGGAGCGGGTACGGCGCACAGCCCTCGCCGCCTACGTCGACGGGAAGATCAGCTTCGCGCAGGCCAACTCCCGGGTCCGCAAGGCCATCGATCGCTTCACGCCCACCGCCGGCGCCCACCAGGGCAGCACGGCACTGGGCTCCGAAGCGCTGGGGCTCTGAGGCGCGGGAGCTCTGGGGCGCTCAGGTTCTGGGGCGCTCAGGTTCTGAGGCGCGGGAGCCCTTCGCGTGTCGCCGCACACCGGGTGCCGGTTCCTGAAGGCCAACAGCGCAGGAGCCGGCACCGCGGAACCATCGCAGCGGCATACCAGATCAGAAGGGGCGAGCCGCCGCGAATACAGCTCTATCCGTAGAGCCGCTCACGCGATGCGCACTTTCAGAAACTCTTGGTAACTCTCCAGATGCCGTGCGTGAGATAGTCGTCGTGGCCGGCCGCCCGGGTTCACCCCCCGATCGCCCGGGCGCCCGGCCGTCCACGCCACTGCGGTGGCAGCGAGTCAGTGCAGGGCAGGCGGCTCGGCCCGAGCCTGATCCTGCTCCAGCGCCACTCGGCTGAGCGCCGCGGTCCAGCGGTGGAAATCGATCAGAGATGCCCGCGGCTCCTGCCGCCACAGGGCCTGCGTGACATACGCCGACAGCCCGTTCGGACCCACCCGGCGCAACACGACGTCCAGCAGGTCGCTCGGCAGGCTGACGGAGACGACCTGATATCCCTGCTCCTGGTGGCCAGGATTGCCGAACCCCGAGCCGTCCGCATACATGCGACCCACCAATCCCGGCCGAGTGCGGCTCTCACCGACCGACAGAACCGCCAGACACGACAGAACCACCAGACACGACCGAGTCACCAGACACGACCGAGCCGCCGAACATTTCAGACACAAAATCCATCTTTACTCAGCCCTGCGCACTCCGCAATGGGTCGCGAACAAGTCCGAACCGGTCACCGGAACCTGCTTCGGGACCCCGTCCCTGGGCGCCCCGCGGTACCGAACCACTGCCGCCCAGGCGGGGGCCGCCCGGCGACGCCGATCCCGGCCAGCCCTCGTCGTCCTCATCGGTGCCGTCGAAACGCCGGTAGCCGCCCTCGCCCCCCATCGAGCCGTAGTTGGCACCGGCTCCCACGACGGTGTCGGCCGAGTGCCGGCCCCCGGAGCGCGCGTCGCCGCCCGGGTACGTGCCACCTGAGTGCGTGCCCCCCGAATGCGTCTCGTCCGTCGGCGCGTCTGCCGGCGCCTCCTCGTCCTCGATCGACCGGTTGGCAGCCGAGCGGTCCCGGCCGAGCGCGGCGATACCAGCCGCGACCAGAACCAGCGAGATGACGAACGCGATCAGGCGCGGGCCGTCCGGCGCGGGCTCGTCGAACAGGGTCAGCCCGAGTGTCACGGGTAGAAAGGCCGAGACCCCGCTGGTCACCGGAAAGGCGATCACCGCGGCACGCCCCTGCAGGCCTCGTTGCTCCAGCCCGAGCGCCAGCACAGAAAAGAGCACCAGGAGATACGGCGTGGGCGTCGACAGCAGGTCGATCAACGTGGAGTCACCGTTGCGGCGTTCGTTCACCGCCAGGCCGATCTGCCGGGTGGCCAACGTCGCGATGGCGTAGCTGACCCCGGCCGCCAGCCCGAAGCCCAGCGCCGCGCCCGCGATCTGTTGTCGGGCGGAGGCCAGGTTCGCACCGAAGGCACACAGCAGCGAGAAGATCAACCCCAGCACCAGGAACGCGAGCAGTACGTCGTTGCCCGCGGGACTTCCGACCTCGGCGTGATGCTGGAACGCATAGGCCAGCAGCACGACGCCGACCACCATGAGGCCCACCCCGCTCCAGCCGCCCCGGCTGATGTGCTCCCCCAGGAGCCGGCGGGCCAGCAGGGTGAACACGATCATGTCGAGCGCCATGACCGGCGCCACCAGGGCGACCGGTGCCACGGACAGCGCGTAGACCTCCAGCAGGAACGACCCTGCCTCGACGGCAAGGCCGACCAGCCACAGCGGACGGGTCGCGAGACGCGCAAGAAGCCCCAGGCCAAGCCCGGTTCCGGCCTCCTCCCTGCGCGCGGCCATCGCCTGGATCAGCGGAGCGACCCCATACAGGGCCGCGGAGACGACGGTTGTGGGCAGCCCGACAACGAGCGCCGTGTTCATGCTCGGCTCACCCCCGCAGCGTCCCATCCGCCTATGACGGCATCCGAGCCGGGGTAGGTCACCCCGACCCGGGTAACTCGCTGCCTCACCAGTTGGCGCCCAGGCCCACCTGTGCAAGAGCCGCACCGAATGCCTGCTCCCACGCCTGGGGGGTGCCGACAACGCGCTCCGAGGGCGGCTTGACCCGATCCAGGCAGGCCAACGCCGACCGGGTCAGGGACAGCGAATCCGTACTCGTCACCTCGGCGTGACCGCGGTCGAGCTCCTTCTGGAGGTTGTCCCGCCCATGCCCGGGCACGACGTCCATCAGCAGCAGATCGCGCCCGATCACACGGGCCTCACTGCAAGTGTCTCCCGAAGAGGTGACCACAAGATTACTGGCAGCCATCAGCTCAGGAATCCGGTTGGTAAATCCAAACGGGATCACCCGGTGGTCTCGTTCCGCGAGCGCGGCGAGCTGGCCGGCGAGCTTCTCGTTACGCCCGGCGACCGCGAGGACCCACACACCGGCGGCGGCAAGCGCCTCGGCCGCCTCCACCAGCGGGCCCAGGCCCCAGGAACCGGACATGAGCAGCACGCACCGGCTCTCCAGCGGAATACCGAGACTGCCCCGGGCCTCCTCCTGGGTCGGCGGGTCGTAGAAGGGCGTCCGCACCGGTGTCGGCACCACGGCGACCCGTGCCTGCGGCGAGAACCTGCGCACGTAGCGGGCAGCGGTCTGGGATGTCACGAGGAACAGGTCGGTGTTCTCCTGAACCCAGATCCGGTGCACACAGCAGTCGGAGGAGAACACGGCGGTAACCAGGCCCGGGAACTCCGGCTTGAGCCGGCTGACCGCCGCCGCCGCGGAGGCGAAAATCGAGATGACCATGTCCACCGGCTGGGCCTGCAGGTCCTCCCGCAGGCGCGGCACCAGAAACCTGCTGGACGTCTGCTCGATCGCGCGGGCGACGCGGCCCCCGGTGCGGAGCTGGGAGAAATGTAGCGCGTCGTAGACACCGGGAATGGCGATCAGGCCACGGAAGACGTTCTGCCCCAGCGCACCGTTACGACCATCCGTCATCCGCAGGCTGTCCGCCGTGCGGGTGGTGAACCCGCGGCGTTCCAGCGAGGTCGTGCAGGCCTCCGCCATCACGTCGTGGCCCATTCCAAGTGAGCCGGAGAGCAACAGCACGTTGCCTCTCCGCGACTCGGCCCCGCTTTCCGCAAGGGTCTCGCTCACAGTTCCACTGATCTCGTCCATCTTCGTCACGCTCACTCCGATGAGGCCGCGGAGACGCCGAGATCCCCGACGGATGGCGCAGCCGCCGCAGGTGGCTGCCGGTTTGCCTGATACCACTCGATGTACTGCCGAACCCCGTCCCGGAACGGCGTTGTCGGCCGCCAGCCGAGAAGGTCCGCCGCACGTTGCGCGGAGATCTCCCGGCCACGGAAGTCCCCCGGCCGGGCGGGAATGCGCTCGATCGCCACCGACGGGAAGTACGCCTGGACAGCCTGCGCCATCTCCAGCACACTCACCCGCTCGTTGCCCTCGAGCGCGATGGTCGTGTTCTCCGCGGCATCCGCGAGCGCGAGCACGTGCGCATCCGCGAGATCACGAACGTAGACGTACTTCCGGAACTGCCTGCCGTCACCCGCGACGGTCAGCGGGCGGCCGGCCATCGCGTTGTTGACGAATCTGGCAAGCACCAGCTCGTCGCGCATACCGGGGCCGTAGGGGATGCCGTACCGCAGGATCGTGAACGTGAGCCCGTAGGTCTGCAGATAGCTCTGCAGCAGCAGTTCGGCCGCCAGCTTGGTCGAGGTGTAGACATGCCCGGCGCGGGCGAGCACGATCTGGGCGTCCTCGGTGAGCGGGTCGGGTTCCGGGCCGTCGGCATGCGGCGAGGGCGGCGGGATCCGGCCGCCTGACGGGTCCGAGAGGTCGGTCAGGTCGGCGGGGTCGGCCGCGGCTCCGTAGACCCAGACAGTGCTGGCGAAGATGACGCGCCTGACACCGGCGTGCCGGGCCGCCTCGCAGACCTTGCCGGTGCCCTCGACATTGAGGCGGACCGTGCGCACCGGGTC
Organism: Frankia sp. R43; assembly: GCF_001306465.1. Classification (NCBI taxonomy): domain Bacteria; kingdom Bacillati; phylum Actinomycetota; class Actinomycetes; order Frankiales; family Frankiaceae; genus Frankia; species Frankia sp. R43. The sequence continues at coordinate 830,913 of NZ_LFCW01000005.1, forward strand.
CGCGAAGGCGAAGTCGACGTTGGACATGCCGGCGATGTGAAAGACGACCTCGACACCGGCGAACGCGTCGGTCAGCGCCTCGAGGTCCAGCACGTCGATCTCGCGGTAGACCGCGCGCGGATCCGGCCGGGAGCAGGTGGCCAGGTCAAGGGACAGGACCTCGTGGCCGGCGTCGAGCAGACGATCGACGACGTGACCGCCGATGAAGCCGGAGCCTCCGGTGACGGCGATCCTCATCGCGCCGCCCCGTCCAGTTCCAGAGCGCGCACAACCGCACGGAAAGACGCGATGACGTGCTCGACCTCCGCCTCGGTCATGTCGGAATGCAACGGGAGGCACACGTGCCGGGCACAGATGTCCTCCGCCACCGGCAGACCGGACCGCGCGAACTTTTCGAAGACCGGTTGCCGATGTAGCGGAACCTCGTACACCTCGCCTGCAAGCGAAACTCCGTGACCATCTCGCAGCTCCAACTTCACCCGGGCACGATCAGCACCCGGCGGAAGAAGGACCGGATACTTGTAGTAGTTAGTCACTCCGCCCTCGACCGCACGTGGCCGGTCCACCCCCATCTCGTCGATCGCCAGGTCGTAGCAGGCAGCGACGCCACGCCGGTGGTCCAGGAACCGGTCGAGGTGACGCAGATGCACCCGACCGGTCGCCGCGTGTACCTCACTCATCCGCCAGGCGTATCCCTGCCTGATATGGATGTTGCCGAGAAATCCAGCCTTGCCCTGGTCCCGATAGACGAGAGCCTCGTCACGCAGGCGCTCGTCCGCGGTGACGACCATTCCACCCTCACCGCTTGTAATCAGCTTGGTCGGATAGAAGGAGAACGATCCGGCGACTCCGAAGGAACCGGCGCACCGGCCGGCGAGGCTTGATCCGTGCGCGTGCGCCGCATCCTCGACGAGCACGATCCCACGCTCATCGAGAACAGCTCGCAGTTCGTCAATGTCCGGCGGAATCAGCCCACCGATGTGCACGACGACCACCGCCTTCGTTCGCGGGGTCACCGCGGCCAGGACGGTCTGGGGGCTCAACGCGAACGTGTCCGCACTCACATCGGCGAAGATGGGGGTTCCGCCCGCCCGCAGGACGGCGAAAGCAGTGGCCGCAAAGGTGTTCGTCGGCACGACGACGTCGAATCCGTCCACGTCGACACTTCTGAGGATGATCTCAAGCGCGGCCGTTCCACTGTTCACTGCAACGGCGTACGGAGCACCGTGTGCCGCGGCGAAGGCCGCCTCGAATTGTTGGGTCTGCCTGCCAAGAGTCATTGCGCCGGTCGTGAGTACCTCGGCCGCGACTGACGCGACCTCCGCACGGTCTTCCTGCGAGAACACGATGCGCGCCGCGGGGACCTGCACCAGTTCACCCCCTAGGTCAACAAGGCCAGCTGCCTGTAACCGACCGCATACGCAATGCGATCGGCTCTGCACGCTACCGGCTCGCCCCCAGGCCGGCTCGCAACGTCGCGAAACCAGACCATCCGACTGATCAAAACCAAAGGTCCGACCCGCCCGGATCGCGTGTATTTGCCCCCACCTTGCTGTTGGAAGGCTACAGACCCCGTGAGCGGCACCCGCCACGACTTTCATAGCCCGGCCGAGTGACCCTCGACCACGCCTCGCAGGTGAGCTCCACCCCCGACGCAATTCCAACCCAAAGCGACGACACATATTGCCTATGCGACGAACGAAGGCCAACGCCAGCCGAGTGCTGCCCAACCGGGGTCGACCGCATTCGTATCGTCATCATCATGATGATGGTAGGTCACCGAATGGGTTCGCCCGATCGGTGTCGTACACACGACGATCGTCACCGTTCCGACCTCCCCGCAGCGGCGATACCGAGCTGATACCGACTCGATCCTGCAAGCGGAACGGGCGACCGAACCAGTGCACATGTCGTACTGGCCGCAGCGATCGGCATGCCCGCTATCGCCGTCCGCAGCTATCACAGCCGACAGCGGTCATCCGTGTCAGGAAAAGAGCACCCTCACGTGAAGGCTGGGATCAGTGCGGCAGCTCACCATGGGCGAACCGGATGAACTCGACCAGGAGAATCGACCCGCGCGCCAGATGGCCACTCGGCGGTTCTCGCACCACCAGCCCACCGGATGTGCCATTCATCGGCACGTTTCAGCGATGTTGTGGGCTTGTTTCGGTTCCAAGGCGGGCGCAGGTCACGCGTCGGAGCCGGAAAAAGAAGAAGCCCCGGCGGGCCGAGCAACTCCTGACGTACGGGGGGAACGTAGGGTTTGCGCGGGTCTCGCCGGGACGTATATCCACCTTACGACCCCCAGATGTCAGACGCGACAGGACCAAAGTCCCCACCCTGTGGGACCAACGACATGGAGGGGTGATCCTGTGCAACTGGACACCGTGTCAGGGCCTCGTCGAGCCGTCGAGCCATCGAGTCGTCCAGCCGGAGCCTTCGGCCTGGCCCCCAGGGGCCTGGGCCTTGGTCAGGCCTCCTCGAAAACGATCTCGCCGCGATCCGCGTCGAAGAAGAGCCAGTTGCTGGGGCGGCCGATCGCCGGGCCCACGTTGACGACCGTTGTCACCAGCCCACGCCCGCCGACCGCCCGCGTGGGAACCGGTACCGGTACACCGGAGACCACCGGGACGGACCTGACCGACCCGACCCGCTCATCCGGCTCGGGCTCGTCCTCCCCCCGAGCCCCGGGCGCGGGCGCGTGGGTGCCGCCGTCACCCGGCTCGACGCCCCAGCGGATCTCGAACACCGCTCGCCGGTGCGTGTGCCCGACCAGGATGAGCGGAACCGCCGGCACGTCCTCGACGCGGGGCAGGTAGGAATCCGAGACCTCGTCGTGACTCCAGCCGATCTGGTGCCCGTGCATCCCCAGCGCGCAGTCGATGTGGGTCATCGACTGCCCGGAGAGCAGCGGCGCGAGCAGGTCCGGCGTCTGCTCGGGGGTGAGCAGGTCCCGGATCCGCTCCTCCTGGTTCCCCAGGATGCGCCGCACGGCGACAAGGTCGGACCACAGCTCGGGGTCGGGATCGACGACCTCGTCGAGTGGCCAGAACCGGGCCGGGTCGTGCCTGCGCCAGGGCACCTTCGCCTCCAGGTAGTCCCCAAGGCACACCACCTCGTCGACCCCGACCTTGTCGGCGGCCGCGAGGACCCGGCGCAGTGCCTTGCGCTTCCCATGCAGGTCTGCCATCACCGCGTACCGCATGTTTCCAGCTTGCTCCAACGATGAGGGGGCGGATGGGACGATCAACGGAAAGATCACATCGAGCGGACGGGAACTGCGCCCCGACTACCCAGAGGGGTCATCCGAAGACCAGTTTCCGGCAACGCGAGGACCAAAGGAGCCAGTGATGCGACCGGATTGTCACGTTGGCCACACACGGGAAACACCAGGGTGCTTCACTGCCACCGTGCCGCGACCGGACGTACACGATGGGCATCGACATCTCGGTGTGCTGCCGGCCCATCCCTATTACGGCGGGCCAGCGGTCCTGCCCACGGTCGGTGCCCGCGCCACCATCGCCGAGCTGCGCGCCGACCTGGACTCCGAGGGCACGTCCGCGGCGCTGGTGATCCCGAACTACGGCGTGCCCGACCCGTCGGTCCCGTTCGGGCTGAACGAGCTGTGCGTGGAGGCGGCCCAGGCGGACGAGCGGATCCTCGCCGGTCTGTGGGTGTCGCCGCTGGTACGGGACACGGCGGCCACCGAGCGGGCGCTCGCGCTCGCCGGCGAGCCCGGCGTCGCCGCGCTCAAGCTCAGCTTCCTGCTCGGCGGCGACGCGGACGACCCGGCGTGCCAGGGGCGGCTCGATCGGATCTTCGCGGTCGCGGCCGCCCACGACCTCGTCGTTCATGTCCACACCTCGCCCGGCGGCCCGGCCGACGTCGACCGGATGGGTCGGCTGGTCGACGAGTACGCCGATCGGGTCGCCGTGCATCTGGTGCACCTGGGCGGAGGCGTGAGCGGGCACATCAAGCTGATCGGTGGGCGGTTCTTCGACTGGGTCGCGGCCGGTCGGCGGGTCTACACCGACGCGAGCTGGGCGGTCGGCTTCGCGCCCCGCTGGTACGCGGCGGAGGTCGCCCGCCGCGGCTTCGGCCACGACCGGCTGCTCTTCGCCAGTGACGAGCCGTGGAGCGACCACCCCGGTGAGCTCGCGCGGCTCACCGCCGCGATCGACGACCCGGAGCTCGCGCGCAGGGTCCTGGCGGAGAACTTCCAGGACCTCTACTTCCGAAAGCGGACAGGACGACCACACCCGACGACTACTTGAAGTAGCCCATCCAGGCGAAGATGCAGTAGTCGATCACTCCAGGCCAGACCAGGACCAGATCAGGACAGGAGCACTAATGGAGCTGACGGAGCTGGAGCGCCAGAGCCTCACCGAGGTGCCACACCCGTCGCTCCCCCCGGGGAGCAACCTGTACGGCTCGACGAAGCTGTTCCCCGATTTCCAGGCCGAGAACGGCGAGTCCTACCTCACGCTCATCCACGGCATCGCGCACGAGTCCTCGGTGACCTACGTGGCCATCCTGCAGGCGACCCGGGCCCTGCGCAAAGGCTTCGAAACAGTCATCTATTTCTATGGTCCCGGCGCCATGAACTGCATGGCCACCCGGGGCTTCCCGCACACCGGCGACTCGGCGTTCGCCGGCGAGCACAACATCAACGCTCAGATCGAGACCTTCATCAAGGAGGGCGGGAAGGTCTACGTCTGCCGGTTCGGCCTGTCACTGCACGGCCTGCGCGAGGAGGACCTGATCGAGGGGGTCATCCCCGCCCACCCCCTCGACATCCAGGACTGCGTGATCTATTACACGCGCAAGGGCGCGATCGTGAACTCGACGTACATGCTCTGACGCCGCATCAGGCCGCGCCGCCCGCGCCGGACCATGCGCCTGGCGCGGGCGCGATCTCACCGCTCCACCCCGATCTCCCGCCCAGGCCCGCCGTTGGATGCCCACGCGCGCCGACGGGCCGGGCGCGGACCCCCGACGGGAGACACAGATGAACCATGGCCTGGCGACCGATCGCCGGCCGGACGAGGCGGCGGACACCCGGCCTCCCGGGGGTTTCGACCTCGCCGTGCGCAGCGCTGTCGCCGTCCACGGAGTGCGTGTCAGCGCTCCGGTCCAGCGCCGCAGCGGTGCCGGGCCGAGCGACGACGGCCACGTCGTCGTCGCGGGCCGAGGCCTGGCCCTGCCCATCGTCCCGACCAGCCCCTACTCCATCGACGCCGGCCGGCTCCTGTTCGCCGGGACGGATCTCGGCGTCGAGGCCACACCGGTACGCCGGCCGCGTTTCTACGACCTGACGACCGCGGACGGGGTGCCGTATTCGCGGCTCGCCCGCCTGCACAGCGCGGACGTCCTGGCCACCACCGTGCTGCAGACCTGCGTCCGGTACCGCGAGCCCGACCGCTGCCGCTTCTGCGCCATCGAGGAGTCACTGCGCGCCGACGCGACGACGAGGCTCAAGACCCCGGAGCAGCTCGCCGAGGTGGCGCGGGCCGCGGTCACGCTCGACGGTGTCCGTCAGATGGTCATGACCACGGGCAGCACCGCCGGCCCCGACCGTGGCGCCAAGCTGATCGCCGACTGTGTGCGCGCGGTGGTGGCCGCCGTTCCCGGCCTGCCCGTCCAGGTGCAGTGCGAGCCACCGGAGGACCTGGCCATCCTCGGTGAGCTGCGCGCCGCCGGGGCGAGCACGATCGGCATCCACATCGAGTCGCTGGACGACGAGGTCCGGCGCCGCTGGACGCCCGGCAAGGCGACCGTCAGCCTCGCGGAGTACGAGCGGGCCTGGGCGGAGGCGGTTCGGGTCTTCGGCTGGAACCGGGTGTCGACCTATCTGCTGGTCGGGCTCGGGGAGGACCCCCAGGAGCTGGTCGAGGGCGCACGCCGGCTCATCTCGCTGGGCGTGTACCCCTTCGTCGTCCCGTTCCGTCCGCTGGCTGGAACGCTCGCGGCGCGCGACGGCGCCCAGGCGCCCGACCCCGAGCTCGTCTCGGACGTGACGGCCCGCGTCGCGGCAGCGCTGGCGGCGGCCGGGATGCGTGGTGCCGATCAGGGCGCCGGCTGCGCGGCCTGCGGGGCGTGCTCGGCGCTGCCCCAGGCCGGGGGATGATCATGTACGGTCTGTTGCCGGGAGATCGCGCTCCATCCCGGAACCGGGCGGAGACGGTGGACACGCTGGCCGTCTGGGGCGACCGGCGCACGCTGGACGCGCAGCCGCCCTACCGCGTCGAACAGGCCGACGACCTGGCGACCTTCACCGCCTATGCGCGGCTGCGGCGCGAGGTCTTCGTCGACGAGCAGGGACTCTTCCCCGCCGGCGTCGCCGGCGACCTCGACGAGGTCGACACCGATCCGCGCAGCATCGTCCTGGTGGCCCGGGTGGTCGGCGGCCCGGATGACGGGGTCGTCATCGGCGGTGTACGGCTCGCACCCATCTGGCGCGGTGAGGACATCGGCGCCTGGCAGGGCGGCCGGCTCGTCGTCGCGACCGCGGCGCGCGCCCGGTACGCGGGGGTCGGTGCCGCACTGGTGCGGGCGGCCTGCGCACGGGCCGAGAACGAGGGGGTGCTGCGTTTCGACGCCGCGGTGCAGCCCGAGCGGGTCCGCTTCTTCGGCCGGCTCGGCTGGATGATCGCCGGGACGACGACGGTCGCAGGCCGCCCCCATGTGCTGATGCGCTGGCCGATCAACCGGCTGGCCGCGGTCGCCGCCTCGATCAAGGCGCCGTTGGCGAACCTGCTGGCCGGCCTGCGTCCGGGCGGCCCCGGCTTCGTCGGCGACGACGGCGCGCCGGTGCCCGGCACCGACGTCGTCGCCGCCTGCGACGCGATCATCCCGTCCATGGTCGAGCGTGACCCGTACTGGGCTGGCTGGTGCGGGGTGCTGGTCAACCTGAACGATCTGGCGGCGATGGGCGCGCGGCCGGTCGGCCTGCTCGACGCGGTCGCCGGGCCGACCGTGTCCCGGGTGGCCCGGGTGATCGGCGGGCTGCGGGCCGCCGCGGAGCGGTACGGCGTCCCCATTCTGGGCGGGCACACCCAGCTCGGAGTGGCCTCGGCGTTGTCCGTCACGGCGCTGGGCCGCTCCGACCAGCCGATCCCCGCCGGCGGGGGCCTGCCCGGGCACGCGGTCACCCTCACCGCTGACCTTGGCGGGGAATGGCGGGCCGGGTACTCCGGCCGGCAGTGGGACTCGACGTCCGCACGGCGCACCGCCGAGCTGCGCGCGATGCTGGACCTGCCCCGCCGGCACCGGCCGTGCGCCGCCAAGGATGTCAGCATGGTCGGCATCGTCGGCACGCTCGGCATGCTCGCCGAGGCGAGCGGCTGCGCCGCCGAGCTGGACGTCGCCGCGGTTCCCCGGCCGGCGCAGGCGACTGTCGGTGACTGGCTCACCTGCTTCCCCGGTTACGCCATGCTTACGGCGGACGTCGACGACCGCCCGGTGCCGGCGCCCCGCCCGGCGACCTCGGGGCGTTGCGGCCGCCTGCTCAACGGCTCCGGGGTGACGCTGCGCTGGCCGGACGGAGTCCTCACCCCGGCGCTGTCAGGCCATGTGACGGGCCTGGGCCACGCGTGAGCACGACGTGGCGCCCGGTGGTGGGCAGCGGGCGGGCGCGGCCTGCCCGCGGCCCGGTGACCATCGCCGCGGTCGCCGCGCCGTTCGGCCGTGACCTGGACGAATGCTTCGCGAGAATCGGTGCGCACATCGACGCGGCCCGGCAGCGCGGCGTGGATCTCCTCGTCCTGCCCGAGGCCGCGCTCGGCGGTTACCTGCACACGTTGCCGCCCAGCGGCGCCGATCTGGCGCCGGACGGCGGGCCGCCCGCACTCGATCCGGACGGACCGGAAATCGCCAGGCTCGTCACGCTCGCCCAAGATATGGTGGTCTGCGCCGGCTACACGGAGCGTGACGGTCCTTACCGGTACAACAGTGCGGTGTGTGTCCACGGTGACGGCGTGCTGGGCCGCCACCGCAAGGTGCACCAGCCACTCGGCGAGGGCCTCGTGTTCGAAGCCGGCCGCTCCTTCACCGCCTTCGACAGCCCGCTCGGCCGGATGGGAATGATGATCTGCTACGACAAGGCGTTCCCGGAAGCCGGGCGAAGCCTCGCCCTCGCCGACGCGGCGATCATCGCCTGCCTGTCAGCGTGGCCGATCTCCAGCACCCAGCCGGCCCAGGAGGTCGGTGACGACCGCTCCCTGCACCGGTTCAATCTCTACGACCAGGTTCGCGCGTTGGAGAACCAGGTTGTCTGGGTGGCGTCGAACCAGACCGGCGCTTTCGGGTCGCTGCGGTTCGTGGGCAACGCGAAGGTCGTCCACCCGGACGGCTCGGTGCTGGCCACCACCGGTACGGCCGAAGGCCAGGCCGTCACGACCGTCGACGTCACCGAGGCGCTACGGCGGGCACGGGGCGGGATGAACCTGCTGGCCGACCGGCGTGCCGCGACCTACCAGCCGCCGTGCCTGCTGGCCGGTGACCCGTATGACCCCCGGCGCTCCGGCGCGGTGGCCCGCTGATGCCGGACGCACTGATGCCGAGCGCCATCGTGATCGGCGCCGGGGCCTCCGGGCTCGCCGTAGCCCTGCTGCTGGCCCGCGGCGGCTGGCGCGTCGACGTCCTCGATCGCGACCCCGACGACCGGCCTTCCGACCTCGCGGACGTGGCGGACTGGCACCGCCCGGGCGCGACGCAGACCTGGCACTCGCACGCCTTCCTGGCCCGGGGCCGGTCCCTGCTCCGCGAGCACGCCCCGGAGATCCTCGACGGCCTGCGGGCCGTGGGTGTCCGGGAGACGCGGCTGAGCGAGCATGCCCCGCCGACGCTGACCGACGTCCCGCCGGAGGACGACGAGCTCGTCGTGCTCGGGTGCCGCCGCGCCACCCTGGACTGGGTGATGCGGGATGTGGTCGGCCGGGAGCCCGGTGTCACCATCCGGTCCGGTGCTCGGGTCGCCGGGCTGCTGACCGAAGCGCGCGGGTCGGGGTCCGCGTCGGGAGCGGGTTCCGCGTCGGGAGCGGGTTCCGCGTCGGGAGCGGGTTCCGCGTCGGGAGCGGAGGCGGTGCCAGGAGCGGAGGCGGCGTCGGGGGCGGGTGCGCCGCTGGTGGTTCGCGGTGTGCGCCTTGCCAACGGCAGCAGCCGCACCGCCGACCTGGTCGTCGATGCCGCGGGGCGGCTGTCGCCGGTCCGCCGCTGGCTCGTCGACGCGGGAGCGGAGCTGCCGCCGCCGGCCGAGGTCGACTGCGGCATCGCCTACTACTCGCGCTTCTACCGGCGGCGCGGCCCCGAGCCCGCCGTGGCGCTCAACCGCGGGCACACCGCCGGCGCGTCCTTCGACCGCTACTCCTGCCTGATGTTCCCCGCCGACCGGGACGTCTTCTCGATGACCTTCGGCGTCCTGCCGGAGGACGGCGACATCCGGGTGCTTCGGCACGGCGCGGCCTTCGACGCGGCGGCCCGGGCCATCGAGATGTTCGCGCCGTGGCTTGACGCCGAGCAGGTCGTGCCGGTCTCACCCGTCACCGCGATGTCGCACCTGAGCAACCGGCTACGGCCGCTGGTGGCGGACGGGCGTCCAGGGGTGCTCGGCCTGCTCACGGTCGGCGACGCGGCGATCATCACGAACCCCGCGCACACGCGGGGGGTGACGCTCGCGCTGCTGGGTGCCGTGCGGCTGGCCGAGACGGTCCGGGCGATCCGCGACCCGGCCGACCGGGCGCTCGCCCTCGACCAGTCGCTGCGCACGGAGTTCGCCCCCTGGTTCGAGGACTCCGTCCACCAGGACGCCGCCCGCCTGCTGCGGTGGCGGCCGGACAATCCGGGCGTGCGCAGCGGCGACCACCCGTCACCCACCAATGGTGCGCTGCCGACTGGATACACCCCGTGGCCGCCGAGACCCGAGTGGGGGGCGAACGCCCTGGCCGCGGCCGGGGCCGGCGTCACCAACGGTGAGGCGTACCTGGCCGCCCGCCGCGACCCCTGGGTGTGGGACCGCTTCACCCGCCTGCAGAACGCGCTGCTGCCGCCGTCCGCCGTGCTGACCGACAGCACGTTCGTCGCCCGGGTGCGCGACGTCCTGGCGACGGGCTGGCGCCCGGATCCCGTACCCGGCCCCAGCCACGGGGAGCTGATGGGAATCGCGACCGAGGCCCTCGCCCAGGAGGGCGCCGGCGCCCGTGCCCGTGGGAACTGAGCACGGCGCCACCACGAGCGGGACCGGGCCGAGCGGGATCGGGCCGCTCTCGGTGGCACTGCTGACCTACTCGACCCGGCCACGTGGCGGGGTGGTGGCAACCCTCGCGCTCGCCGAGGCGCTGGCGCGGGCCGGGCACCAGGTCGACCTGTGGACGCTGGCCCGCGGTGGCGACACGGGATTCTTCCGGCCGGTCGACCCCGCCGTGCGTGTGCGTGCGGTGCCGTTCCCGGATGCCCCGGGCGACGAGTCGGTCGGGCAGCGCATCCTGCGCTCGATCGCCGTGCTCGGCGAGGCGTTCGACGCGCACCGCGGCACCGGCACCGGTTCCGGCGCCGCCTACGACGTCGTACATGCCCAGGACTGCATCTCCGCGAACGCGGTGGTCGACTGCGTCCGCACGGTGCACCATCTCGACACGTTCACCACTCCCGAGCTGGTCACCTGCCATGAACGCGCGCTGCGCCGCCCGCGGGCGCATGTGTGCGTCTCGACCGCCGTCGCCGCGGAGCTGGCCGCCGGCTGGGGCATCAACGCCACCGTCATCCCGAACGGCGTGGACGCGGCTCGGTTCACCGCCGCGGCGGCCCCGCAGGGCCCCGCCCGGGCGGCCCGGGAACGCTGGCAGTCCCGGCTCGGCCGGTACGTCCTCACCGTCGGCGGGATCGAACCGCGCAAGGGGACGTCCGACCTGATCGAGGCGTTCGCGCTGCTGCGCGGCCGCTCGACGCCGGTGTCGCTGGTCCTCGCCGGTGGGGAGACGCTGTTCGACTACCGTGGCTACCGTGATCATGTGCTGGCCCGCGCCGCCGAGCTCGGCATCGAGCCCGTCCTGCTCGGGCCGGTGCCGGACGAGGAGCTGCCCGCCCTGGTCGCCGCGGCGAGCGTGTTCGCGTTCCCGTCCGCGAAGGAGGGCTTCGGGCTCGCCGCGTTGGAGGCGCTCGCCGCCGGGGTGCCCGTCGTGACCCGCGACCTGCCGGTGCTGCGCGAGGTGCTCGGCGCGGCCGGGAGCGCCGTGTCCTTCGCGTCGTCCCCGACGGGCTTCGCGGCCGCGTTGGACCAGGTTCTCGACGCGACCGAGCCGTGGCCGGGCACGTTGCCGGATCCCGCCCGGACCGCCGCCGGCCGGGCGGTGGCCAGCCGCTTCAGCTGGGATCTCGCCGCGTCCCGGCATGTGGCCTTCTACCGTGCCCTGCAACGATGAACGGTACGGCTGCGCCAACGCAGCGTGGCGGCAACCATGCGACCGATTCCGGAGGGTTCTGGAGCAGGTGCGATTCCGTCTCGACCGGTGAGTCGGAAATCCGACGAATCCGTCACCGAACCGGCAGACACCGGCGCGAGCTCGTCCACGGTGTTTCATCAGGGATGCGGCAGTCGCCGAGGACCACAACGACGAGCCGAACGGCAGACATGGATGTATGACGAAGCACCGGCCTGGTTCGAGGCCGCCATCGATACTCGCCCCGATCGGCTGGAAACCGAGGTCGACGGGACGGCCATCAGCTACCGGTGCTGGGGGCCGGTCGACGGGCCCGCGATCGTGCTGGTGCACGGCGGGGCGGCCCACGCCGGCTGGTGGGACCACATCGCGCCGCTGATACCGGCCGAGTACCGGGTCCTGGCGCTGGACCTGTCCGGTCACGGCGACAGCGGCCGGCGCGAAGAGTACTCGCTGAGCACCTGGGCGTCCGAGGTCATCGCGGTGATCGACCACGCGGGGATCACCTCGCCGCCGATCGTGATCGGCCACAGCATGGGTGGCTGGGTCACGATCACCACCGCGGCGGAGTACCCGGACCGGGTCGCCGGAATCGTCGTCATCGACTCGCCGGTGAAGGAGTCAACCCCCGAGGAGCGGGCGGCGCGGGAGCGGACGGCGTTCGGCCCCCTGCGGGTCTACGCGACCGCGGCCGACGCGCTGGCCCGGTTCCGCACCGTTCCCGAACAGCCGAACAGCCTTTCCTACATCATCGATCACATCGCACGGAACTCGATGGGGGCGATGCTGGGCGGCTGGGCCTGGAAGTTCGACCCCAACGTGTTCGGCAACCGGACACCGTCCCCCGAGATCCTGCGCAAGGTCCACTGCCGGGTCGTCCTGTTCCGCGCCGAGAAGGGCCTGGTGACGCCGGACATCGGCCACCTGATGTACAACCTGCTCGGCCGGGTCGCGCCAGTGATCGAGATTCCGCTCGCCGGGCACCACGTGATGCTCGACCAGCCGTTGTCACTGGTCACCGGGATTCGCACCATTCTCGCGGACTGGGAGCACTCGTCCCCGCAGGAACGCGCCGACTGACGCACTCCCCGCCCCCTCGTCACCCCGATCCGTCCCCCCCCGACCACGGTTTATCCGGCGACCGGCGGGCATCCGGGTCTACACCGATCCGTATGGACACCGCCGGAGGGCGGGTCTCCGGTCCGGTTGAGAAGGGGATGGCATGACCAGCACACTCAGCCGCCAGCCGACGACACCGGCCACACCCCCCGTGGACCGCACGGGGATACCGCCGGACGCGCAGGTCACCGTGCGTGTGCCGGTCGACGGCTCGCCCCCGGCGAACGCGGCCACCGGAGCGCGCCAGGCGAGCACGGTCGCACGGGGAGCCAGCCCGCACGGGGCCGCGACAGCCACCCCGACGGCCTCCGGTGTCGGCGCCGGCACCGCCGTTCACCCCGGCTCCGGGGCCGTCGCGGTGGGCACCGAGGCCGGGAGCATGCCCGGTGCCGGGAGCACGAGCGGCGCCGGCCTTGAACGGCGACGCCCGGCGTCGACCGGGCATCTCGTCGCCGAGGTGGCGACCGACGTCTCGACGCTGTTCCGCCAGGAGGTCGCCCTCGCCAAGGCCGAGCTGCGCGAGGAGGCGACGAAGGCCGGCAAGGGCGCCGGCATGTTCGCGGCGGCCGGCGGCGCCGGCTTCTTCGCACTCGTGTTCGTCCTGCTCGCCGTCATGTTCGGGCTCGGCTCGGTCATGGCGCTGGGATGGGCGGCGCTGATCGTGGGTGTCGTGCTGGCCGCCGCGGCGGGCGCACTGGCGCTGCTGGGCCGCCGGACGGTCAAGGCGGTGCACCCTGCACCGAAGCAGACGGTGGAGACGCTGCGCGAGGACATCCACTGGGCCCAGAACCGGCGGCGCTGACCACCCCGCGCCGGCACCCGGCACGGCAGGCACCCGGCACGGCAGGCACCCAGCATCGTCGAAAGGATGGCGCACGTGACCAGCACCAAGCCCGACGAAATCCGTTCTGAGATCGAGGCGACCCGTGCGCAGCTCGGCCAGGACCTCGACGTGCTGTCCGACCGGCTCCGCCCGCACAAGGTCGCCGGACGCACCGCGCAGGGCGTGAAGACCAAGGTCGCCGGTGCTGGCACGGCGGGGCGCACGAAGGCGACCTCGCTGGCGGTGGTGGGCCGGGACCGGGCGCGGGAGAACCCGCGAATCGCCGGCTCCGCGGCTGGCGGCGCGGCCGCGCTCGGCGTCCTGACCGCTGTCGTCGCACGCCGCCGCCACCGGCGCGGTCACACCGCCTAGCCCGGGCCCGAGGCATACCCAGCCGGGCATACCCAGCCGGATGTCAGTGCTCGGCGGCGTCCGCCGGTGGTCTCGGCGAGGCCGTCGGGCCCGGTTGTGCCGCCGCCGGTGGCACCTGAGCCGACGGTGGTGTGGCCGCGGGCACCTGAGCCGTCGGAAGGCCTGGTGTGCGCGGGACCGCGACGATGCCGTGCCGGGCACGCAGCTCCAGCAGCTGCGACTGCCGATCCGCGCTGATCTCCTCCTCGGCCAGACGTGCGTCGGCGGTGTCGGCCGTCCAGCGGACAGCGCCTTCGACGCCGTCCCGCCGCATCTGGTAGTCCTCCCATCGGGCCGCGAGCCGGGCCGCCACCGCGGGCGCGAGATCCCGCCGCTCGCGCGCGTTGTGACCCACCTGCAGTGCCTCGACCTCGGCGGATGTCTCGTCCCGCCACCGGGCGAGGCGTTCCCGGCGCCGGTACGGGCTCGCGTCCAGCCCGCGCTTGGACAGCAGTGGCGCGAGGTCCACCCCGAGCAGCAGCAGGGTCAGCAGCAGCCGCCATGCGAGCACCGAGCGGTCCCGCGTGGTCAGTCTCCAGAACGCCTTCTCCCGCATGAGCAGGTCGTTCGCCGCCACGCTGGTGCTGGCGGCGGTCCTGGCGAAGGCGGTCCGGTTCTTCTCCTGGGTGGCGCGGAACTCGTCCAGACCACGCTGGGCGGTGTCCCGCAGCCGGGTGGCGTCACCTACGGCGGCGGTGGCGGCGGCCAGCTCGGCGAGCTTGATCTGGTAGATCGGCCCGGCCCCGACGAGGCAGGACGGGCCGCCGGTGAGCTGGCAGTTCACCTCCGCGGTCTTGGCCTCGACAAGTGAGTTGGCGGCATCCAGCCCCCTTTTCTTCGCGGCCAGATCAGCGGTGCGGGCGGCCAGCTCACCCTCCTGGTTCGCATCCCAGGAGGCCATGATCCGACCGTTCTCCTCCTGCTGGATCTCGGTGACGGTGGTGGCGATCGAGGTTTCGAAGATGCGGAGCAGTATGGCCTCGCCGACGATAATTGCCCCGCACACCGCGATGAAGACCCGGACCATCACGGAGAAGCCCGGTCCGGTCGTTTTGACGCCACCCTCCGCGTCATATCGGTAGGACGACTGCGTCAGCAGGACGGAGCGGTCGATGAAGAATATGAACAGGGCGTAGAAGAGCCCGTAGGGAAGCGCGCGGGCCATTCCGGTGCCGAAACCGACGGACACCACGGTCGCGCCGGCATACGTGGCGAGTGCCGAGGTCAGCAGCATCAGCACGCCCGCGGTGACGAACCGGGCCCGGTCGGTCGGCGGCAGGAATTTCGGCTGTGCTCCGGCGAGGAAGACCAGGGTGTCACCGACCGCGCGCAGCGGTCCGCGCGACGGAGCCGCTACTTCCCCAGGATTACTGGACGTCTGCGGAGAATGTTGCACAGGACCCCCGTCCAACCGGCACGACACAGGTTTCGCGCTGCCTTCTCCACAAACGGACCGCGCGCGACGGGCCCCGCCGCCGGGCAGCGCGGTCACATTATCGACCGGGCGGCGTTCCCACAATTCGCCGGTGGCGGCCCGCGACGATGGGCTCGTGCACCGCATTTGCGGCCCCTGGGATAGTCTCGGCATTGCGCGGACGACGGCCATCAGGGCCCAGCCGAACGGACGGAGTGGCGAATGGCACGTATCAGTGTCGAGGTGGAGCGGATCGTCGGCGGGTCACCGGAGCGGGTGCTGGCCCTGCTGTCCGACTACGCGGGCACCCGGCCGCAGCTGTGGCCCGAGATGATCACCGACTATCGGGTGGTCGAGGGCGGCGAGGGCGCCGGTACCCGCATCACCTACCGGCTGCACGCGACCCGCAAGCGGGTGCGCGAGGTGGACGCGCTCGTCAGCACCCCGTCGGCCGGCAAGCTGCTGGAGGCCGACCAGCGTTCGTCACTGCGCACCGAGTGGTCGGTCCGGGCCGCCGGGGCGGGCGGCAGCACGGTGTCGGCGCACACCACCTGGGATGGCGCGAGCGGCATCGGCGGCTTCTTCGAGAAGACCTTCGCCCCGATCGGCATCCGCAAGCTGAGCAACGCCGTCCTGGACGGGCTTGAGGCCAGGCTGCACTGACCCGGCCAGCCGCCACGGGCGAGCGGCAACCCGCCGGCGGCCGGCGGACCGCGGTCACGGTCCGTATCCACGCCTGGCGTGGCCGCGTGGAAGGCCACCGGATCACAGCGGGGCACTTCCAGGGCGGGCACAGTGTGGGCCCGGTGCGGGCACAGACCTGCGCCGCGGCCCGGGGCTGCCCGAGGCTGCCCGGAGGTGGCCTACCCGAACTGGGGGACGAAGCGCGCCCAGCACGCCGAATAAGCACAAAAAGTACAGACGTGACCATGTGCGCGTGCCCGCACCAACGAGTCTCGCCGGGGCACCGTGCTCCCCCCGACCGCCACGGGCGATCGGTGGAGAGGGATTATCTGGAGTACCAACCCCCGGGAGAGGTACCGGCGGGGACGATGAGGACACAGGCAAAGGCGGTTGCGGATCGTGACGACGGCGTCCCTCCCGGAGACGGTGACTGTCCAGGCGCGGATCGCCGCGGAGCTGGGCGTACGCGAGGGGCAGGTGGCCTCGGCGATCGAACTGCTCGACGGCGGGGCGACCGTGCCCTTCATCGCCCGGTACCGCAAGGAGGCGACCGGCACCCTCGACGACGCGCAGCTGCGCGCGTTGGAGGAGCGGCTGCGCTACCTGCGGGAGCTCGAGGAGCGCCGGGCGGCGATCCTCGACTCCATCCGCAGTCAGGGCAAGCTTGACGACGCGCTCGAGGCGCAGATCATGGCCGCCGAGACGAAGGCCCGGCTGGAGGACATCTACCTCCCCTACAAGCCGAAGCGCCGTACGAAGGCGCAGATCGCGCGCGAGGCCGGGCTGGAGCCGCTCGCCGACGCCCTGCTCGCCGACCGCACCCTCGACCCGCGTACGGCCGCCGCGGCCTACGTCGACGCGGAGAAGGGCGTCGCCGACGAGACCGCCGCGCTGGAAGGCGCCCGCGCCATCCTGGTCGAGCGCTTCGCGGAGGACGCCGACCTGATCGGCGACCTGCGCGAGCGGATGTGGTCCCGCGGTTTCCTCGTCAGCCGGGTGCGCGAGGGCAAGGAGTCCGACGGCGCCAAGTTCGCCGACTACTTCGACTTCGCCGAACCCTTCACCAAGCTCCCGTCGCACCGCATCCTCGCGATGTTCCGCGGTGAGAAGGAGGAGGCGCTCGACCTCAGCCTGGAGCCGGACGCGCCCGTCGACCCGGCCGAACCGGCGGCGGCCGGCCCCAGCGACTACGAGCGGCGCATCGCCGACCGCTTCGACATCGCCGACGAGGGCCGCCCGGCCGACCGCTGGCTGCTCGACAGCGTCCGCTGGGCCTGGCGGACGCGGATCCTCGTCCACCTCGGTGTGGACCTGCGGATGCGGCTGTGGACAGCCGCCGAGGACACCGCCGTGCGGGTCTTCGCCGCGAACCTGCGCGACCTGCTGCTCGCCGCCCCCGCCGGGGAGCGGCGCACTCTCGGCCTCGACCCCGGCTTCCGCACCGGCGTGAAGGTGGCCGTGGTCGACGCCACCGGCAAGGTCGTCGCGACCGACACGATCTACCCGCACGTGCCGGCCCGCCGCTGGGACGAGTCGATCGCCACCCTGGCGCGGCTCGCCACCGAGCACAACGTCGACCTGGTCGCCATCGGCAACGGCACCGCGTCGCGGGAGACCGACAAGCTCGCCGAGGACCTGATCCGCCGGCACCCGGACCTGAAGCTGACCAAGGTCATGGTCTCCGAGGCCGGTGCGTCGGTGTACTCGGCGTCGGCCTTCGCCTCGCAGGAGCTGCCCGCGCTGGACGTCTCCCTGCGCGGTGCGGTGTCGATCGCGCGCCGGCTGCAGGACCCGCTGGCCGAGCTCGTCAAGATCGATCCGAAGTCGATCGGGGTCGGGCAGTACCAGCACGACCTGTCCGAGACCAGGCTGTCCTCCTCGCTGGACGCGGTCGTCGAGGACTGCGTGAACGCGGTCGGGGTGGACGTCAACACCGCCTCGGCGCCGCTGCTGGCCCGCGTCTCCGGCATCGGCGGCGGACTGGCCGACAACATCGTCCGCCACCGTGACGCCAACGGCCCGTTCCGGTCCAGGACGGGCCTGCTCGACGTCCCGCGGCTCGGGCCCAAGGCGTTCGAGCAGTGCGCCGGCTTCCTGCGCATCCGCGGCGGCGACGACCCGCTCGACAGCTCCAGCGTGCACCCGGAGTCGTACCCGGTCGTGCGCCGCATCCTGTCCGCCGCCGGCGGCGAGCTGGCGGCCCTGATCGGTGACACGAAGACCCTGCGCGGGCTGCGGCCGACGGACTTCGTCGACGACGCCGTCGGTCTGCCGACCGTCACGGACATCCTGGCCGAGCTGGAGAAGCCCGGCCGTGACCCGCGGCCGGCGTTCCGCACCGCGGAGTTCACCGAAGGCGTGGAGACGCTCGCCGACCTGACGCCCGGCATGGTCCTGGAGGGCGTCGTCACGAACGTCGCGGCCTTCGGTGCCTTCATCGACATCGGCGTGCACCAGGACGGGCTCGTCCATGTCTCGGCGATGTCGAAGAACTTCGTCAGCGACCCCCGGGATGTCGCCAAGCCCGGTGACATCGTGCGGGTGAAGGTGCTCGACGTCGACATCCCGCGCAAGCGGATCTCGCTCACCCTGCGGCTGGACGACGCCGCCCCGGGCACTGCGGAGGCCGGCGGCGGTGGCCAGGGCGAGCGGCGCACGGGTCGCGGTGGCGGCCGAGGCGGGGCCGGCCGCGGTGGCGCCGGGCGGGACGGCGGCCAGGCGGCCGGAGGATCCTCGGGTGAGTCGGCCGGCGGGCGCGGTGGCGGTGGTGGCGGCGGCCAGCGTCGCGGCGGCGGGGCCGGTGGCGGTGGCCAGCGCGACGGTGGCGGCCAGCGCGGTGGCGGCGGCGGCCAGCGTGGCGGCAGTGGTGGCGGCGGCGGTGGCCAGCGCGGTGGCGGGCGAACCGACGGCGCGATTGCCGACGCGCTGCGCCGCGCGGGGCTGGTGACCGGCAACGAGGTCACGCTCGGAGACACCGGTAACGACAGCAGGGACAGCCGCCGCCGCGGCCGCCGGTAGCCCGGTAGCCCGGTAGCCCGGTAGCCCGGTTTGGCGAGTCGCAAGAGTGGACGATTGTGGTCGTCGCGACGACCACAATCCTTCCTTCTTGCGGGTCGCCAGGCGGCCCTGCACCCCCTTTGTCGCCCTTGCACTAATTGTCGGCGGGGATCCCAGGATCGTCTCAGCACAGCCCGGCGGGAGCCGCCTCGATGAAGCGGTCCGAGACCACGAAGGTCGCGAAGTCCGCGTACTGGTTGATCGGGCTGGCCCAGCTCAGGTCGTCGCCGCCGAAGAAGGTGGAGAAGAAGACCCCCTCGATCCGCAGCGCCGGAGTGGTACGGAAGAGCATTCCGTCCTGGCGGAAGACCTCGCGGCCGTCCACCCAGACGACCACCGAACCGTCGGCCAGGCCCGGGGTGTTGAGCCGAACCCGCTGCTGCACCACCGCCCAGCGCCCCGGGACGAATTCCCAGGTGCCCAGGCCGAGAGTCGTCCCGTAATCCGTCGATGTCGGCAGGTAGGCATACACCTGCCCTTTTCCACCGGCGCGCCACATGTATCTCGTGGAGAATCCGTTGGTTCCGTCCGGAGTGTGCCCACCAGCCACGTGGTCACCACCGAAAAGACCTGGCAGCTTGCCTCCCCGGGCAAACTGGAAACCTTCCTGAAAGCGGACCCGGTAGCTGAGGTGGACGTCGTCGCGGGGGCCGTCCCGAAAAAGGAGATAGGCCTGCGCGCCGCCGGAGGGCGCACCGTCGCGCTCGACCGACAGCTGGCTGGCCGACCCGGCCGGGTAGCCGACCCGGATGTATCTCCACCCGCAGCCCGCGCCGGCCGGCCGCACGGCCACCCGCTCCAGGCCGTACGAGCCGTGCCGGCGGATGACCAGCCCGGGCCCGAAGAAGCTCTGCAGACGCGGGGCGACGGGCGTGGTCGCCGGAGCCAGCAGCGGCACCTCGGGAGCACGTTCGGGATCACCGTGCCGCGGACCGGACGCACAGCCCGCCAGGGCACCGGCACCGGCACCGAGCAGCGCCGCCAGCAGCACGCTCCGTCGCGACCCTGCACTCACCGCGTTCTCCCCCGACCCGCGTTTTGTCTCTTCTGCCGCTGGGCGTCACCCGTTCCCCGCGGGCGCAGGACCACATGTTGCGCCTGACGGCGGCCCGGGGCGGTGCAGGCCGCGCCCGGCTGAGCCTTTTCCATCGTCGACTCGGATCCGCGGCATCGCTGGCCGTGCACCGTGAGACGGAAAAGGCTCAGTATCGCCGGTGAAACACCCGCGGATCGGTCAGGTCAGCCGGCCAGCCGAACAAGGGCCGGACCGAGATAGGATGCCAACGCGGTCGAATACGTCCCGGTTATGTGGCTCTTGTCGTAGTACACGATGGTGTCACCGATGATCGGCGGGCACTCGTCCTTCGTGCACAGCCACGGAACCGGGTCGACGAGCATCGCTCCGCCGGCCGCCGCACCCCTGATCTCGATGGCGCGCTGCGGTTCGGTCAGTTTCGCGCCGGCGACCCGAACAATGCACCTGCGAACGTTCGTCGGGTTCCGGGCCAGGCAGTCCGGCACGTCGAAGCCCGGGTAGGGGGTGTCCTCGATGAGGACGACCTTGGCCCCGGTCGAGCGCAGGTCGCGCACGACCTTCGTCATGCCCCCGGGCCCGACCCGAATCGCCTCCGTCCGCGCCTCCGAGCCGATGACCACCAGGTCGGGCGACAGTGCCCTGATCCGGCCCAGCACGTCGGCACGCCAGGTGTTGCACTCGGTGTAGACCCGCTTGAGGGTCTCCAGGACGAAGTTCGGGTAGTCCGCCGGCGGGCAGCCGCCCTTTGTGTACGGGACGAGCCGCCAGCCGTTCCGCCGACTCACCTCGTTCATCGCGTTGAACCACTG
The DNA here is from genome assembly GCF_001306465.1 of Frankia sp. R43. Classification (NCBI taxonomy): domain Bacteria; kingdom Bacillati; phylum Actinomycetota; class Actinomycetes; order Frankiales; family Frankiaceae; genus Frankia; species Frankia sp. R43. The sequence continues at coordinate 851,701 of NZ_LFCW01000005.1, forward strand.
GTTGGCGTGGGAGTCGCCGAACAGCACCACCGTCCGCCGGCCCTGAGGGTCGCCGTAGACGCAGTCCGTCGGGGTGCCGCTGGTGATCGAGGTGTAGCACCGGTTCGACTTGTAGTCGTTCGGGGCCTGCTCCAGCGACGGCCGCAGGCCCCCCGGCAGGTCGCCGAGGTCCAGCGACCGCTCGATCAGCCCGGTGAGCGCCGCGGACCGCACCGTGACGGCACCCGTGCCGGCCGGGTCGGCACCTGGGGCGGCCGGGTCGGCACCTGAGGCGGCCGGTCCGTCCGGGCTGAGCGGGCCGGGGCCGACCGTCGCCCCGACGGCCGCGGCCAGGCTGGTGGTCGCCGTCGGGCCGCCCGTGGGCAGCGCGGCGGCCTGGGCGACGAGGAGCGCGACCAGCACCGCGGCACCGGACGAGACCAGGCCGAGCCCCAGCCCCAGCGCCGGCCGCCGGGCCAGCACCGGCCTGCGCCGGATCGGATTCTCGACCAGGTGGTACGTGAGGACCGCGAGCACCAGCGACAGTGCGATGGCGGCGAGCTTCTCACCCGTGCGCAGCGGCTCCCCGGAGGCCAGCGGCCAGAGAACCAGCACCGGCCAGTGCCACAGGTACCAGGAGTAGCTGACCCGTCCCACCAGCTGGCACGGCCGCCGGCGCAGCAGCAGCTCGGCGCCGCGGCGCGGCGCGGCGCACCCGCCGGCGATGACCAGTGCCGACCCCGCGACCGGCAGCACTGCCACCAGCCCGGGGTACAGCGTGTCCTCGCCGAACACGCAGGCGGCCACCAGGATGCCGGCGAGCCCCAGCCAGGTCAGCTGTGCGGACAGGGCTGGCCGCAGCCGGCCCAGCCGCGGTGCTCCCAACGCGACCAGCGCGCCCAGTGCCAGCTCCCAGGCCCGGGTGTGGCTGCCGAAGTAGGCCCAGGGCGCCGACCGCGGGGTGAGGACCGCGCTGAGGGTCAGCGACGCCACCACCACCACGAGCAGCAGCACCGCGACCGGGCCGGTGCGCCGCCGTCGGGCCGGGCCGACCAGCGCGGCCGTCACGACGAGCAGCAACGGCCACACCGCGTAGAACTGCTCCTCGACCGCCAGCGACCAGAAATGCTGGAACGGCGAGGGCGGGCCTTCCGCCCGGAGGTAGTCGGTGCCGGCCTGGGCCAGCCGGATATTGATCGCCGACACGGCCGACAGCGCCGCGTCGACACCGGTCGAGTGGATGCGCAGCGGCGACACCCACCGCCAGGCGCCGAGCATCGTCGCCACGATCACGACCGTGGCGGCCGGCACGATCCGGCGGGCCCGGCGGGCGTAGAACCCGGCCAGCGAGATTCGTCCGCGGGCGGATCTTTCCGTGATCAGCTGCCGGGTGATGAGAAAGCCGGAGATCACGAAGAACACGTCGACGCCGACGAAGCCACCGGGAAGGGCCAGTCCGGAGTGGCCGAGGACGACCAGGATCACCGCGACCGCACGCAGGCCCTCGATATCCGGCCGGAACTTTCTGAGCCGACCAGCCGACCCGTCCGTCGTGTCCAGCCCATCGGGCCGGGCGGGACCGGCGGGCCGGGCGGGACCGCCGGCCTGGTCGGGGCTGTCCGGCGTGTCCGCGACGGGAACGGCCGGAGCGGGCCCGGTGCCGACGGGCGCGGCCGCGGTGGGCGGCCGCGCGTCGGTCACCCGCGGGTAGAGCAGGCCCGGATAGGCGAACGTCGTGCCCGGGGATCGCTGGTCGGACGCCCGTGGGCCGGGCGCGGTCGGCGTGCCTCCACCGGCGGCCAAGTCAGGTCCCGACAGCCAGCGCCGGGCGGCCGCTCATCCGGTCCCGCCGCCGGCGCGCCAGCCCGGTCACGCCGGCCAGCAGCACCACGACCAGCGGCACCGCCGACCAGATCCCGATCAGGACCCGCGGCCGCCACTGGTCGCCGTTGTCCCGCACGGCGTTTCCGGCCAGCTCGACGCCCTGGCTGGCCAGCTGGTTGCCCTCGACCGTGTTCCCGCGGACCTGGACGTTCGCACGGTCGCCCCGAGCGTGGATGCCGACCCGGTTGCCGGTGACCATGTTGTTCGCGAGCACGTTGTCCGGCGAGGAGGCGAGCACGATGCCGTCGCCCCGGTTCCCGGTGGACGTGTTGCCGATGATCCGGTTACCGGTGCTGGAGGCGTCCATCATGATGCCGTTGAGCCGGTTGTCCCGAGTGATGTTGCCTTCGACGACACCGCCGGTGACGAAGTCCGAGAAGATGATCCCGTGCCGGCCGTTGCGCTCACTCACGTTGTGCCGGACGGAGATGTTGGTGGAATAGCTGTGCGGGTCGACGCCGTAGAGCGTGTTGTCGTGGAACCAGTTCTGTTCGATCAACACGTCCCGGGCGTGGTCCGTGTACGTCCCGATAAAGCTGTGGTCCACCTCGGAATGGGTCATGCTCCCGGTGGAGCCGTCCGACCAGGCGACGCCGTAGGAGCTGTTCCAGTCCCGGCCCAGGTAGCTCAGATGGCTGCGGGTGATCGCGAGATGTGCCTGGTGGGTGGCGACGATGAACGGGCGCCGTTCGTCGACGGCGTGGCGGTTGACGTCCCCACCGGCAGTGTCCGGCCGGACGTTGACGCCGTTGAGGGTCAGCCGGCCGCCGTCGACGCCGAGCAGCACCCCACGGCGAACCGCCATCACCAGATCCGTGACCGGCGCGGTCACCGTCAGGGACCCCCCCGGTGACACGATCAGCGCCGCGTGCAGCGTGACCTTCCCGTGCCCGTCCTGGTCGATCCAGGACGGATCGTCGACCGCGCGGACGACATCCGGCAGGCCGGTCACCGGGCCCGCCAGCGGGATACTGCGGACCAGCTCACCCCCCGCGACGAGGGAGATCTCGCCCCGGCGCAGCGTGATGCCGCGGATGTCCGGCGCCGGCGCGCTGTCCCGCACGTCGACGGTGTTGGGCGGCAGGCCGAGGATCACGTTGCTGAGCGGGTCGTAGGACGGCACGTACGCATGCCGGTGGAAGAACTCGCTGGTGGACTGCAGCTCCCGGTACTGGCGCCCGACGGTGACGCTGAGCGTCACGGCGCACAGCAACGTCATCACCACCATGAGCAGGTGGACGCCGCGCCTGCGGGACCGCTCACGGCGCAGCAGGGCCGCCGCCAGCGCGCGGTTCGCCGTCAGCGGATCGTTCGCCGGGCCGGCGGCCGGGGCCGGGGATCTCGTGGTCAACGGAGCCGCTCCCCGATCGTCGAGGGAATCCGCTGGGTGTCATCCGTGGTGGAGGCACCCCGGGCTGTCGGGATGGTCGGCGCGGTGATCTGGTCATCGCGGCCGTCACGGCCGTCGCCGTCGCGGCCGTCGCGCTCGCGCTGGTCGCTGGTCGCCGCGGTCTTGGCGATGACCTCGAAGCTGCGCGGGTTGCCCATGTAGAGGGTGGTGATGAGGGCGACGATGGTGAAGGTCGCGGTGATCGGGGCCAGTACGACCGCGGCGAGCGTCTGCAGGACCCGGTTGGTCCAGAAGCTCGCGCTGCTCTGGCCGGGCCGGCGCAGCCCGGCGTTGACCCAGCCGCTCAGCCCGAAGTTCACCAGCCAGACCACGAGCGAGCACCAGAACAGCGAGTGCGCCCAGCCGGCCACCTCGATGACGTCGGTGAGGATCAGCACGACCGCGGTACCCGACGCGAGGAACGTGAAGAGGCTGAGGAAATACCGGATCGCGATCCGGATCGCCGCGCCGAGCGGCAGGACGTCCCGGTTCACGATGGCGTGGATGTTCCCCCACATCCACCGGCGGCGCTGCTTGAAGTACGCCTTCCACGTCCACGGGGAGGTCAGCTGGATGTACTCGTGGAAGAAGCCCCACCGCAGCCCGGCGGCGGCGGCGTTGCAGCCGAACGTGAGATCCTCGGAGGCGAAGATCCGCCAGTCCCAGGTGACGGTCCGCTCGGTGTGGCCGGTGATGGTCAGGCCCTCACCGTGGACGAACAGCGGGCGGCCCAGAATTCCCTGGAACGAAGAGCAGTAGGTCATGCAGTTGTGGAAGCGCAGATCGTCGATGTGGCTCAGCAGGAAGTGCGCGAACGGCCCCCGGCCGTAGTCGATTCGCGGCGCTGTCACCCCCTGGCAGATGTCGTAGTCGGCCGCATAGGCCGTCTCCAGATATTCCCAGGTCGGTGAGGTGTCATCGTCCAGGAATGTAATCTTGGTGTCCGCCGTGTCGTAGCCGAGATGCTGGCGGACGATACGGCTGAACTCCAGCGCCCGGGCCTTGTACTGCGCCACGCAGCTGAAGTCGGTCGGGACGGTGATGACCCGGTCGGCGTCGGGGTACACATCCCCGTTGCCGGGCTCGTTGGTCACCCAGATCTCGTAGTCCATCGTCATCGGGTAGGACCGGATCTCCCGAATGATCTCGTTTACCCTGTCCTGTTCCCGGCCGACGGTGGTGATCTGGATTATGTAGCGGGAGAAGAGGTCCCGGTTCTGCCGGAAGGTCGTGTGGAACCACCATTCACCGGCGGCCAGGATGAAGATCTCCATCAGCGGTCGCAGAAAGGCCACGAGAAGCAGCCACGGCAGCACGGTCCTCATCGCTGCGTACCGTCCGTCGGCTCGAGTCCGAACGGGTCCGTGGCGTGGCGCGGGATCTCGTCAGCCGCCCGGATCTCGTTGGTGGACCAGCGGACGCCGCGCTCCCCCGCCTCGGCGGCCAGCACCGCAGCCCTGGTCGCACGCCCGGTCGAGCCCAGCCCGCGGTCCGCGGCGCCGGAACGCCCGGGCAGCGGCTCCCGGAAGTAGTCGACGTCGTCGACGTCGATGCCGTCGGTCCCCTCGCTCCCGTCGAAGTCGCCCCGGTCGGTCCGGTCGGTCCGGTCGACGAATCTGGAGTTCGTCTCGATGACCGACCGCAGGATCGGCATGTCCACTCCGACCCCCGCCGCGAACCCGAGGAAGGCCATGGTGTCCTTCGGCAGGCACACACCGCCGTAGGGTGCCCCACCCCGGGTGCCGTAGGCGGGGTTGAAGGACGCCTCGGCCGACCGCGAGACCGTGTCCGCGATCGCGCCGAGGTCGAGCCGCAGCCGATCCGCGACCGTGTACATCTCGTTCCAGAACGAGATCTTGGTCGCGTTGAAGAGGTTGTGCGCGCACTTCACGAACTCGGCGGTCATCGGGTCGTCGAAGATGCGCAGACTCCCGCCGAAGGGGGCGAAGAGCTCCGCGAGCCGCTCCTGGACGCGCCGGTTCCGGGATCCGATCACGGTCATCCACGGCCAGCGGAAGTCCTCGGCCGCAGAGGCGGCACGCAGGAACTCGGGATTGCTGGCGAGCAGGAATCCGTCGCCCTGGCGAAGGCCGGATTCCTGCTCCAGCAACGGGCCGACCAGGCCATCCGTAGTACCCGGATCGACGGTGCTGCGTACGACTACGGTATGACGGCCACCGCTCACGCGCAGCGCCTGCCCGACCCCGCGGGTGCCGGCGACGAACGCCGACAGGTCATAACGGCTGCCGACGTTGGGCGTCGGCAGCGTGAGGAAGATGAAGGAATCCCGCTCTGCCCGGAGATCGAGTTCGGCCCGTGCGTCCAGGCCGAGCCCCTGCAGAAGGGAAACACGCTCCGGCGCGACGTCGACGAAGGTCACCTGGTTGCCGGCCTCGAGCAGACCTTTACCGGTGGCCGTACCCACCACGCCGGATCCAACTACAAAGATTCGCATCTTCTCAAGCTCCTTGGGGCCGCCCGGGCACTGAATGGCCAGGCGGTATCGAGCGACGGCGGACGATGACGTCCGAGACGGTGATGCGGCAGGGCACACTGCGCCGCCCCGGTCCGCGGTTGGTTTCTTCCTGATCGGCGGCTGACGTCCGCCGGAAATGGGCATGACAAACTGTGGACCTGCTGCTCTCAGGTGTTCGCCGCCCGCGCGGCCCACCCGGCCGGCTTCGCGACGCCTCCGCAATACGGCGCTCCGCCGCTGCGCCAGGTCATGCGTACACGGGGGCCCACGGCCCCGTCCGCATGCGGCGTCACACGATGCGGCGCTGTCAGTGATTCCCCCTGCGGTTCTCGGTCGGACCCCGGAACCAACCCCCCACATTTTTATCGATCGATGATTCAGCGAGAACAGAGCATCCCCAAATGCCGTTCCCGCGATTGGAATGGTAGTCGATCGACACCTGTTCCGTCCCACAGGGACGGCACCAGGCGTGTTACCTGATTCGCTCGACGGTGAATTCAGCCAGAGAATTGCGCGATAGCGATCACCAGAAATGGACCGGGTTCGCTCCCATCGGCGCCCCCACCGGCCACCCCAACCGCAGCCGACACCACTTCTTCACCTTACGGACTAATCATGAAAGGCCATGACCATACCCCGGAAGAGGAACATCAGGGCATAAAGAAAAGGTGGCGCGACCCGAGGTCGCGCCACCGGAGAACGTACTACAGATAAAGGCCGGTATGACCATCCCGGTCCGGTATGGCCGCGGGCAGCCGCCCGTCCCGCAGGGCGAACAGCTCGGCGAGGGTCATCGACGGCAGGACGCCCGTCGTGCCTCCCAGCCAGGCGACGGCCTCCTCATGCGGGAGCGCACCGACCTCCACCTGCGCCAGGCAGCGCCCCGGGCGGACGATCGCCGGGTGCAGCCGTGCCAGCGGCTCGTTGGTCGTGAGCGCGACCAGGACCTCCCGCCCCTGGCCGACCAGACCGTCGGTGAGGTTCAGCAGCCGGGACAACGCCTGCCCGGAGACGCTTCGGGCGTCACCGCGCAGCAGTTCGTCGCAGTCCTCGATCACGAGCAGCCGCCAGCGGCGCCGCGGCCGATCCGCCTCCGCCTCGGCCCCGCCGTCGTCCCGGTCGTCCTCGTCGTCCTCGTCGTCCTCGTCGTGCTCATCGCCCTCGTCGTCCTCGTCGCCCTCGTCGTGCTCCCCGGCGTCGGGACCGGACTTCCCGACATCGGGATCGGCGGCGTCGGCGAGCGCGGCTCTGGCACTCCCGGTGCCATCCTCGGATTTTCCCGCCGGGGCCTCCAACGCCATGCTCGCCCCGCTGGCGGCCTCGTCGTCGTCGCTGTCGTCCGACCCGATCGCGACCTCCATCAGATAGCCGGGGTCGCCGAACAGGGCCTCCGGGTCGAGGACGCAGTCAACCTGGCACCAGCGCCGCCACTCGTGCGCCAGCGCACGCAGGATCGTCGTCTTGCCGGTCCCTGCCGGCCCGTGCAGCAGGATCAGACGGCCCACCAGCGATTCGGGGCGCATCGTCATCAGGCGGTCGAGGGCTTCCAGCGAGGAGGCCGGATAGTTCCGCCGGATCGACGGCCAGTCCGTCGTCGCGGCGCGGCGGATGATCCGGGTCGGGCCGCGCTGGGCGGAGAGGTACCAGAACCCCATGGTCACGGTGCCTTCGGTGCCGGGTTCGGCCGCCGCCTGACGGACCACGCCGTCCAGCACCGTCCGGGCCAGCTCCTCGCTGACCGCCGTCACCAGGACCTCGGCGCTGCCGCCGCGCCAGCGCACCGCGCGGACCGTCCAGCCGTCACCGGTCGCCAGGCGGGAGTCACGCGAGTCCTCCACCACCGTGCGCACGATCTCGGCGCCGACCGGCAGCAGGCTCGCCCCGGGCCGCAGCCGGTCGATGCGCACGCTGCGGGCCCAGGGCTGGTCCCCGTTGGTGAACGGCGCCAGCGCGAGGGCGTCGACGACGTCGTAGGGCGTGTCCGAGTCGTCGAGGGCGACGACGAAGGGGAGGTCGCCGGCGCCGCCCCCGGAACGCTCACCCCTCACACGATCGCCTTTGGACGTGGACCCCTGCCGTGGAATGGACACGAGACAGATACTCGGTGAGGAGTGCTCCCAACACCACCTGGTTTCCCTTTTCCGTCGCGGAAGCGGCTGAAGATCCCCGCCGTACCCGAGTCGTCACGTCGACTATGAACGCGCGCCCGGCCCCTCAGAACCCGACGGCGCGCCACCCGCACCGCCAGATCCGCCCGCGCCACCCGCCGACTCGATCACCTGACGAAGCAGCACGATCAGCCTGTCCCAGCCGACGAGCAGGGCCGCGGAGTCCTCCTGGGCCGCCCGGTCGGACGCGAGCTGGTGCAGCGTCTTGACCACCGCGTACAGGTAGTGCGGCCGCGGCCGCCAGGCGGTCAGCTGCGGGTAGGTCTCACCGAGCGCCTGGTGCAGCACTCTGCGCAGAGGCGTGTCCGGTCGCTGACGGGCCTGGTCGGTGTGGTGCAGGATCGTCGCCGCCGCGTCGAGCTCATCGTCGTCCGGCAGCCACTCGAAGGCGACCAGCGCCAGCTCGGCCTCGGTGAACGCCTCGTCCACGGCGGCCACCGGGTCGCCGTCTCCGTCCGGCACGGGTGGCGGTGCCCAGTCGTCGTCGTCATCGGTCACCCCACTACCGTCTCCCAGCGAAGCCGGAACGAGACCTGGAGTGGCCGGACGCACAGGGATACAGAGGTCCCACCGGGGCAGGATGAAGCACACGGGCCTGGCCACGCGCAAGCCGCCCGGCCACCGCCGCTCGGGCAGCCCCGTCCACGTCACCGCAGGCCGGGTGGCCGGCGCCGCCGCCAGGACGTCCGCTCCATCGCCCGAACTCCCAGCCGGACGACTCGCCCGGTGCCCGGCGTACGCGCCCCTTCCAGCCACCTTCAGGCGACGCTCGGACCACACCCGGGCCGACGTCACCGGCCCCGTCTGGCTTTGAGAGATTCGAGTGGCTCCACCTTCCGGCGAGAGTTGGCCCCACTGGAAGGGTCGGTCGGGCTGGTTCGGTGAGTTGTGGCCCCACCTGGAGCGATGACGGTGGGTGACGGCCAGTAGGCCGGGTGTGGGCCGTCTTGCCGAGTTCGGCGCGGCGGGTCCGGGACGGCCCGATGATCGGCGTGCACGGCGGTGGAGAAGGGCCGGTCGGTGGCGCCGAAGTCAAAGGTCGAGTTGTTCGCG